>NZ_JAFEUL010000022.1 GCF_016901225.1 Actibacterium sp. 188UL27-1
AACCACCGTCCGCACACAAGCCTCGCTGGTATGACGCCAGCCGAATATGCTAACCGGTCAAAGGAAGACCAAAACCTGAACAGAGCTAACCTAAATTAGCGGACTCTAAGGGGAGCAGGTCACCCAGCTTGAAAAGACATCATTCCTAGAGTCGTGTACTGCGCCAAAAAATCACTGACATCTTCGAAGCGAATGAGTGCGGTCGGCTTGCGGGACCGGTGATGCTTAACGCGTTCCGAATTTAAAAGGCCTTCATCTACGACAAACTTGAGGGTGCTCGTGTTGATACGCAGAAACGGTCGAACTTTATGCTTATAGATCCCGTTTGGCGGTTCTGATTGCAGCAGATCGAGAATTTCATCACGATTGACGAAAAAGTCTGAGAGAGAGGGCGTTCTGTTGGCAAAGCAAAGCGACTTGGCTTTGCCAGCCAGACACAGCTCCAAGATATCAACCAAATTTTGTTTTACACGAATGCTCACCTCGGATAGCGCCAAAGACCCCTTTGGTGGCCTTGTGACATAGGCGGCTTGTTTGCGGATTTTGGAAAGAAAAGAACCGATATCGTCAGGGTGAAATATCGGCGCTAAACCTTCGATTGCGAAGCGTGGCCGAATGAACCCTCCAGCCAAGAATTTGTTGATGTAGGTCTCGTTTATGCCCAGTTCGTCTGCCATCGTTTTTTGGTTTATGCACTGAGAGAACTCTTCGAACTTCTTGCCGTATTTCTTCACATCTATGAGTATCTGCGCATAAGCAGTGTCGGTGCCAAACCCGAGGTCACGAGCCAATAATCTAGTGCGCAAATGATCAATCTTGTACTTTTTTGCTGCCGATGCAGCCCTCATGAATTTCTGTTCTTCACAGGCGCGGCCGAGGAACTGTTCACCAACTTCGAAAGGATAGTTTTCGAAAGCAAATTTACACAGAAGCTCGACTATGGGTTGGTATCGTTCCTTGGTCCAGTCAACCAAAGCGAACCAACGAGAGAAAGCGCCAAAGTCTGAATGGAAGCCTGGTAGCCGGCTAGATGACGTACGATGAATTTCGTCGAACGCCGCTAAAATCCTAGCAGGCCCATCATAAACGGCCGCAAAACCCGCACGGAAAGCCTGTAGTCTATCAGCGTCAGACATCTTTGTTGAGAAAGCGTATTGACCAAAAACCATTACGATTCCTAGCCTTTCCGAAACTTCAACAATGGTGCTCACGGCCAAGCCGTCGACCCATAGACTGCTAGACCTTGCGTTAAAACGTTCTGAAAGATACTTCTCAAACGCGTAGTTTGCTTTGCCGTTGCGAACCATGGTTGCTCGCGCAGCAATTGCTGACCAATGATCCGTTACTCGTTTCTGAAAGTCGAAACAGGAACGCCGATCATCTGTCGCGGGCAATGTGTAGATGTGGACCCCGTGTTTGTGGCAAGTTCGGTAGGTTTTGACCTGCCATTCAACTCGTCCAATCGGCGCTCCCTTTGCCGCATCCTCCACTACACAACGAGCACAAACTCTTGTCTCATATTGTACCAGCAATTTCCTCGTTACCTGCTGGCCTGAAAGCATGTAGTCAAGCGCGCCGATCAAAATGTTCCCCGCGTTTGTGAGGTCCTCAGTCCGTACACCCGATAGCTCGGATAGTTTTTGCAGCTGTTCCTTTCGGCCTCGACGTAAAGAACACCAAGAAAGCCCGACGTCTTTGCAAAAATCGGAAACAGAAACGATGCCGTTAGCGACCGCCAGATGAGATACGTACGAGATCAGGGTTTCGCCCGAACGAAGCGGGACAGTGATGGGCAATTGTGACATCAACTCATCCCTATGAGCCGACTAACATAGCGGCGCAGCCTTACACGTGAACGTCGACCCCTCACGCGGGATCGACAATTGATTTGGTTTAAGGCGCGCGTAGATATCACGCGTTGGGCTCTGACGGCCATTTCCTGGCTCCTTCAAACATGGTTGATTGATCGCCCACTGCGTCGACCGCAGGCGATTACTTGACTTCATGTTCGAAAAAGGAGACCTTGATCACAGGTGGCGGATCTAGGTCTGCTTTTTCGAGGGCTTGGTAGTTGGCGCTACCGAGCCTTCTCTTTTTCAGAGATGCTGTTTTATGACATCATGCGTCCTCCTGTGTTTTGTACCGTGCAGGCCAAATCTTGGACGGATCGGTGTTCAGGCGAAGAGCAATCTCTGCCTCGACACGTTTTGATACGTTCCATCCTTGACTGACTTTTGTGACGAAACCGGCGGTCCACCTAGCTCATCAGCAACGTCCTTTAGAGACGAACCTGCTTCTTTCAGTCGCAATCTCGTTGCTTTGTGGCGCTCGATGTCGAAATCCATTTCTTCGCCCCCCAGCGAGATATTGGGTCAACTGTAAACATCGAATCAGAATAAGGTGAAATGAGCAACCCTTAAAAATCCCCTAAGATATTGAAATTAATACGTCTTTGTCACTTTTGAAATGAAAGTGACACAACCGATCTGCTATCCACTTGGAAGCAAATGATTTTTGCCATCTTGTCTGTATCAAAAAACCCACAGATTTCATTGTAGCGAACCACGCTCTACATCCGGCCAATGCTTGTTTTGCGGAAGCAACGCAGCTTGCCTCGCAATTTGTTCAAAAGATATTGGCATGAACTCCCATTGATCCACGCCAACATTGACCGCGTTTCGCGAGCCTTTCCACCTATCATGGACATGCCCAAACATCTGCAGGCCACCCTTTCGAGCACCGTTCCAAGTGATCATGGGATAGTGGCAAAGCGTATGCATCAATCCATCTTTGCCGTCTTTGACTTGAGCCATCTCCGCAACGCTGTCCCACGGCAGTGCTTGGGTCAATTCATCATCGTGGTTGCCGACAATCAGGTGTTTACGGGCACCGGGCAACTGTCCAAACAAGCCTTCCAAATAGCTACTCTCTTTCGCCTTGGGACCATATGCAAAATCACCAACGATCCATAGGTCGTCCTCGGGCCGGACTTTTGACCACAGGTTCTCGATCAACACTGCATCCATATGCCCGACATCCCGAAAGGGACGCCCGCAAAGGGAAATAACCTTTTGATGGCCGAAATGGGTGTCAGCAGTGTACCAGTTAGCCATGGTGAACTCCAAAATATCAGACGCAGTTCATAGGTGGCTCTGAGTCACAGGTCCATATCTGAAGGTTCGACGTTGTCAGAGAGTGCCGCTTTGATCTGGGCGTCAACGGCGGCAGTGTGCCGCCGGTCGAGATCATAATCATAGAGGGCAAAATGCACCTCCGACATGGGCGACCCACCCTGATATGTTACAATAAACAAAGCCGTGCAGCCCGGCATCTTTGGCTGGCGGCGTAGTTCGTTAAAGCGATATCCAACTTCACCGCCTGTTGTCGCACAGGGCCGATAACGAAATGCTTTTATGTTGCCGTCACCAGGATCATGCTCGATCGTTTGTTCCGCTACGTTGTCTAAATCGGAGATGAAGCCGTCAGTTCCCCAAGCATATGTCAGCCGCATCGTCGGTCCGTTCACCTCGACGCGGGACGGTTGACCATATTGTTCTGCTATTTGAGCGCGTAGAGCCGCCGGTTCGGGAAGGTTATCGCTCTCGGTCCGTATACTGCGGGTGATGGCGATGATACGCCTGTCCATTGCTTCTGTTGCAAGCTGGAGGAAGATGCTGCCATAGGCATCACCTCTCAGCCGCGTGTTGGTATCGACACCGGCGGTCAGCAGGTGGTCGATGAAGGTAGTTTGAAAGTCTTGACCGTTTGGGGACTGAACGCGGATTTGGACTTCTTGAGGCACAAGTTCGATTGCCATGCGCTCTTCAAATATAGTTTGGCTGTCGTCTGGAGAGTCGCCGGGTTGTACATTGAAGATGGCATACGGGTATGGCCGTTCACTTGGATCAACCGTTGTTTCTAGAACATCTTCTGCAACTGCCCGAAACGGAACGAACAACAGAGGCAAGGCGAGATGTTTGATACCTAGCGGGTCCATCACTCTGGTTCCATCTGGTTCGGTTTTGAAGAGGTAGAGGCGCTGATCGCAGCCTCACCGAGTTCTGGATGGATTAGGCAAAGACGCGTGATGCGCTCGGCGTTGCGGAGGTTTCGCTCTCCACCTGCCTCTACCTGCATCCGTGCAACACGGAAATAGAATTGCATGTCGGACAAACTCTGAATTCGCTGGCAGGCTTGAGCCGGCGTGACGTCACTTTCGCTGAGCCAGATGCTGTTGGCGTTGGGGTCAGCTTCGGAGGCGGCAAACGGCTGCGCCATCGCGAACACACCACGGTCAACCACGGCGCTGATTGGCTGAGCGCCCGCCAAGATGGCCGGGTCCACTTGTTGCTTGTTCATTTGCCTGCCTCCGAGATTAAAAAAATCATGACTATAGTCAAAACAATGACTATAGTCATTAGATTGCTTGATCAAGCTCGCCGATAAACTGGCTGATGGAGCGCAGAAACGAACGACTTATTTCATCTTTTGCCACAGCGCTGCGCCGCCGCCGCAAAGCTGCGGGGCTTTCGCAAGAGGAACTCGCGTTTAAAACCGATCTTTCGACGAGCTATATTTCTCTACTTGAGACAAAAAATCGGCAACCAACTCTGACGGTTTTGGCGGCTATCTGTGAGCAGCTAGATGTCTCGATGGGCGATTTTATAACTGATATTGAGTCGACTTAGCGGTCGTTCGCTGCGGTGACGCAATGCAGATACTGGCCAACTAACGCTCTGCGGGACAAGGACGAAACCGCTCTCGCGGTATTGGCGCTTACGGCGGATGTTGTGCGCTGATGTAAGCGGCGTGGATTTTGCGAACTGACGCACCTGTTTGACGATTGGGACCTTCTCAATCTGATGACAGGAGGTTCCGATGACGGACCAAGATGTACCTGCGCTGCGTCAGCGTTTCCTAGAAGACATGCGGATCAAGGGACTGCAGCCCAAGACGCAGACGATGTATTTGCGGGCGATGCGCGACTTCACGCGGTTTCTGGGGCACTCGCCCGATGCCGCGACGCCGGAGGAACTGCGCGCCTTTCAACTCGACATGAAGGAGAAGGGCGTCGGCGCACCGACCTTCAACAACCGGCTGACGGTGCTGAGCTTCTTCTTTTCGACGAGTTGCCCGCGCCCGGATATGAAGGGGCACATGCGTTATCAGCGGGCAGCGAAGAAGATACCTATTGTGCTGAGCGCCGAGGAGGTCGCGCGCATTCTCGAAGCAGCACCTGGGCCGGGTCTGCGGTATCGAGCTGCGTTCAGCGTTGCCTATGGCGGCGGGCTCAGGGCAAGCGAGGTCACCCATCTCAAGGTCGGCGATATCGACAGCGATCGGATGCTGATCCGTGTCGAGCAGGGTAAGGGTCGCAAGGATCGGCATGTGATGCTGTCGCCGATCCTGCTGGAGCTTCTGCGCGACTACTACCGCGAGGCGCGACCCGCGGGCTGGCTCTTTCCCGGCCGCAATCGGGTCGACCCGATCTCGACCCGGCAGTTCAACCGCGCGTTTGGGGTGGCCTGCGACTTCGCCGAGATCAAGAAGAAGGTGTCGCCTCACACCCTGCGGCACAGCTTTGCCACCCATTTGCTTGAGGGCGGGACTGACATAAGGGTGATCCAGGTCTTGCTGGGTCATGCCAAGCTGGAGACCACGACGGTTTACACCAAGGTGGCGACCAAGACGATCCGGGACGTGACCAGTCCGCTCGATCTGCTGGTGAGACGAGAGGCGGCACCCGGCTGATCCCAGTCCCATGCCCCGCCCAAAGCTGGAGGTCGCGGATATCTTCCGCGCCCATGGTGCTGCATATCGACGGCAACATGACGGGCATCTGAACCTTCCCCAATTGAAGGTAATGTCCGCGATCAAGACCTGCCGAACCGCTGCGCTCGGCGGGCATGTGGCAGCCTGCACCAAGTGTGGTTATGAGCACATCGCCTATAACTCGTGCCGCAATCGGCACTGCCCGAAGTGCCAGGGGTCAACCGCCAAGGGCTGGATGCAGGCTCGCATGGAGGACCTGTTGCCGGCGGAATACTTCCATGTGGTCTTCACCTTGCCAGCCCAGATTGCCGACATTGCCTATCAGAACAAGGCGGCTGTCTACGGCCTCTTGTTCAAGGCGTCGACTGAGACGCTCCTGTCCATCGCGGCCGACCCAAAGCATCTCGGGGCCCGGATCGGCATGACGTCGGTGTTGCACACCTGGGGTTCGGCGATGACACACCATCCGCATGTGCACGTTGTCGTGCCGGGTGGCGGGCTGTCAGCGGATGGCACCCGCTGGATACGTTGCCGCCCGGGGTTCTTTCTGCCAGTCAAAGTCCTGTCTCGACTGTTCCGCCGCCTGTTCTTCGAAGGACTGATGAGGTTGCACCGGGTCGGCAAGCTGCGCTTCTTCGGCGATCTGGTGGGACTGGCAGACCCTGATAACTTCGCGGCCCACCTCGCGCCGCTGCGCAAAACCGACTGGGTCGTCTATGCCAAGCCACCCTTCGGCGGGCCCGAAGCCGTGCTGGCCTATCTCAGCCGCTATACCCACCGCGTCGCCATCTCGAACCACCGCCTGGTCAGCGCCGATGGCGACACCGTGGCCTTCCGCTGGAAAGACTATCGGATCAAGCGTGGTGACCGGATGAAGGTTATGCGCCTGCCCACGGATGAGTTCATCCGCCGCTTCCTGATCCATGTCCTGCCGCCCGGCTTCCACCGCATCCGCCACGCGGGGTTCCTGGCCAATGGCATCCGTCGCGACAGGATCGAGACGATCAGGCGCTTGCTCAATGCCGAGCCAGAGCCAGGGCAGACGTCGGATGAGGGTGCAACCGACGACTTTGACGACCCGAACACATTACAGCCTTGCCCGAAATGCGGCGGCACAATGATCGTCATCGACACCTTCACGCGCGGCCAAACCCCGAAATCCCGCGCACCGCCACGGGAGGAAGCTGCATGACCCACCGATCCCACCCGGCTCCACAGTGTCCAGGCGCCGGACCGATCAATGCGGTCGGCCCCACGATGTCGGTGGCGAGATGGGCCTTTGAAGGCCGAAAGAGAGCCCAAACGGCGCCATTGGACCATAACAGCCAACGCGTCCGCGCCAGACACGACCGACACGGCTGCTGATCCGGTCCTCGATCAACGCGCCGGTAACACGCAATCTCCATAGATGCGAAAGCCGCCCGCGCTTTCCTCCTTGTCAGGTTTGTCGCCGCTGCAGCTCACGCTGACAGCAGCCACAAACCTTAGACTTTGCAGACCTGAAGAATACCGAGATCAAGGTCCGGTTACCGTGCTTTCGCCATCAGCGCTGCAATGAATGCCACAAATGCAATCCCGGCCCCAAGGTACCCAAGGGCCGCAAAGCCGATTGAACCGACCACAAGACCACCAATGCCCGCTCCGATACCTTGTCCGAGATAGATAACGGACGTGTTGAGGGCGAGCGTCAGCGCGCTCTGCTTCGGGTCAGCCTGCACAAGCGCCTTCTCAATCGCTGGTGACGGCGCAATCAGTGTGGCGGAGGTCAGGAAGATCACAACTGCCACCATGGCGATGTTGAACCATGTGCCTGCATTGTCCGTGAGGAAAACAAAGCTCCAGGTTCCGAGGACCAATGCAAAAAGAAGATACATCACTCGCATGTTGGGAATGAACGCCCGGCGATCTGCGAGGATACTGCCGACAATGAGACCGCCTATGGAGCCAAAGCCGATGGCAGATTGCATCGCTCCAATACCCGCACCTTCTAGGCCGGTGGATGCGGTAATGATGGGGCCAAGATAGGCGATGATTGGATAGGCTGCGATGAAGGACGTGCCGATTAGGAACAACCCGAGCAGGACGACCGGTTTCTTCAGGACCGACCAGTCAGATTTTGGAGGCGTGTCGTCGACCATGCTGATCGGTACGAGAAACATGATAGCTGGTATCACAGCCAATGCTACGATGGCCGCGAATACGAATGTTGAACGCCACCCAAACGCGCTGCCGACGACAGTGCCAAGCGGGACACCGATGATAAATGCGATGGTAAGACCGGATAGGATGATGCCAAGCGCTTGCCCCTGGCGTTCTGCTGGAACGAGGCTTGCCCCGATCGCGCCCGCCATGGGCATTACGCCTGCCGAGACGATGGCGACGACCACCCGTGCGGCTAGGAAGCCTTCGAAGACGGGTAGAAATGCTGTGACGAGGTTGATGATCGAGACCCCGGCGAGCGATGCGATCAGCACCTTTTTCCGCTCAAACCGTGACAGGGCGGTAACGACTAAAGGTGAGGCGATGGCACTGGTGATTGCAAAGGCAGCAATAAGCTGCCCTGCCGTTGAAACAGAAACGCCAAGATCGGCGGCGAGATCTGTGAGAAGTCCCGAAAACACATAGCTTTGAGTTCCAACAACAAAAGCGGCGAGCGCAAGGATGTAGATCGCAAGGGGCATGGTCGCGTCCTAGGCTGGAATGGTTTCAGAGGTGAGAAGAGCCAGCCCCTCGCGCAACCGACGCGCAAGCTCAGGGTCGGACAGGCTTTCGGTCACCTCATCGAATTTCTCCTGCCAGGGACCAACCGCGAAGTGCGCGCGGACGTCCCCGCCAAGATATGGTGCCGCCTCGACCGCTGTCGCCAAAACCGTACCACCTCCCCATTCGCCGCCGGAGGCGGACATAAACAGCGCAGGCTTGTTCTGCCAGACATTCACGTCGATCCGAGAAACCCAATCGAGGATATTCTTGAATGCGGTCGTGTAGCTGCCATTGTGTTCAGCGAATGATACGATTAGCACATCGGCAGCGGTAATTGCCTGCTTCAACGCGTAAGCCAGGGCTGGAATACCGATCTGCTCTTCGCGCCCAGGCGAATAGATCGGCATCTCGAACTGATTGAGGTCTAGGAACCGTACCCGCGAACCCTTGGAAATTTCGGATGTGAAGACCTGAGCTGCGTGGCGGGCCAGTCGGGCGTTGATCGAAGTTGTGCTGTTGCTGGCACCAAAAGCGAGGACGTGCATGGCGGACTCCAAAAATTCTGTAAATCTCTGGTCCTAGATCTATTGCTGCACTAAAGTTGAATAGATACCGAAACGCGCAGGGGATGCGCACAAATGCGACATGCCTGAATGGACAACTGGAACGAAATCCGCACTGCCGCCTATGTCGCCCGTCTTGGAACCATCAGCGCGGCCTCAACCGCTCTTGGGGTCCATCGCGCGACAGTGACGCGGCACGTCGATGCGCTTGAAGCGTTGCTGGGTGCGCGTCTTTTTCAGCGCCACGCGCGCGGCTTCACGCCGACCGAGCTCGGGCAAGAGCTTCTGCGGATTGCCGATGCGACCGATATCCAGTTCGGTGAGTTGCACCGGATCGCGCGCGGGACTGCCGATGATGTGAGCGGGACAGTCACCGTAACGTCCCTTGATGTGCTGGTGCCCTTCGTGCTGCCGATGCTTGCGCGGGTCCAGGCGGAGCATCCAGCCTTGACTGTTGACCTGGTGAGCAGCGACCGCGTGTTGAAACTGGAATATGGCGAGGCCGCCTTGGCATTTCGGATTGGCCGTAAACCAGACCATCCCGATAATGTGGTGATCAAGGCAGGAACAATTGAAATCGGCCTCTACGCCGCCCCGGCTTATGCTGAGGTCTTCGGTCTCCCTGAATCCGCCGACGACTACGCCGCGCATCGTTTTGTCGGCCCTGACGATGAGACGCCCCGTACACCGTACTTCGAATGGTTAAAGGAAGCTTTGCCGCTCGACGCGATGACCTTCCGAAGCAACAACGTCGCGAGTTCATTCGAGGCTGTGAAGGCAGGTCTAGGCATCGGTTTCCTGCCTAAACATGTGGCAAAGGCAACGGGCTGCCAAGTAATCTGCGACCCGGTATCGGACTGGCATGAGGATGTCTGGGCCGTCACTCATGTGGACCTTCACCGCAGCTCCAAAGTGCAGGCTCTCTTGAGTGGCATCCGACAAAAAACCTGAAACCTATGTCACTTAAATGCGCATCAGCTGCGCATTTGGTGATCTGTTCCGCATAAGCGCAACACCCCACTTCTCGGTCAACGCAATCAAACTGAGGAGTATTCCATGTCAGAGTCCCCCAAAATCTATGACCGTCCTATCGTTGTCTCCGGTGCGACAGGCAAACAGGGAGGTGCCGTTGCCAAGCATCTGCTGGCGCATGGTCACCCGGTCCGCGCGCTGACCCGCAGCCCGGACAAGCCTGCCGCGCAGGCGCTGGCAGAGGCAGGTGCCGAGGTCGTGAAAGCCGACCTCGAAGACCGAACTTCGCTTGATGCGGCCCTCAAAGGTGCAGCGGGCCTTTACTCCGTTCAGGATTTTCTGGAAGCGGGCGTCGAAGCCGAGGAACGTCAGGGCAAAACACTGACGGAAGCCGCTGCCGCTTCCGACATCGAGCACATCGTCTACACAGGCGCGTCTACGATGGACCGGAACACCGGCGTGCCGCATCTCGATAGCAAGTGGAATGTCGAAATGGCGATCCGCAATTCTGGCAAGCCCTGGACCGTATTCCGTCCGGCCGCCTTCATGGATAACTGGGAATGGGAGCGCGAAAGCATCGCCGAGAGTGGTGCGATCCACTATCCGATGCGGCCCGACATGCCCTACGCCCAGATCGCATGCGATGATATCGGCCGCATGGTGACGCTGGCGTTCGAACAGCCCGGCATGTGGGCGAACAAGGCGTCTCCGATTACGGGTGACATTTCCACCATGAAAGAGGTTGCCGCGACGCTTGGACAGGTGATGGGGCGCGACGTGGCCTACAACCAGGTCAGTTACGACGAAGCCGAGAAGGCGATGGGCGAGGAGCTGATGCTTATGTTCAAATCCTTTGATGACATCGGCATGGACGGCAGCCCTTATAACCTGCGGCGATGGCTTGGTGAGGTTACTGACTTTGAAACCTATCTGCGCAATGCAGGGTGGGGCCAAGACTAAAATCATTGACGGGCGCGGCGGCTCTAGGGCCGTCCGCCCTGTGTCACTAGGATTTTCAAAATGACCGCGACCGCTCAAGATGTGCTGCAATTCTGGTTCGCCAAAGGCATGGCCCGCAACTGGTTTGGTGGTGGTGATGCGTTTGATGCCGCAGTGAAAGAGCGGTTCGGTGCGACACTCGAAGCAGCGGCCGTAGGCCAACTGGACGACTGGAGGGAGACGGTGGATGGCCGGTTAGCCCTCGTGATTGTCCTCGACCAGTTCAGCCGCAACATCCATCGCGGCGAAGCGGCAACCTATGACAATGATCCCGCTGGTCTTGCCTTGGCAAAACACGCCCTGCGCATGGGGGATGACCTATGGCTGAAGACCTATCGCCCGGACGACTGGCGGACGTTTCTATATCTGCCCTTCATGCACAGCGAAAACCTCGAAGATCAACGCCGCTGCCTTGAGCTGTATCAGATGCATGGCCCAGATCATGGCGTAGCACACGCGCGGCATCACCTCGACATCGTCGCGCGGTTCGGGCGGTTTCCGCACCGGAACGCAATTCTGGGCCGCGACAGCACCCCCGAAGAGGTTGCCTTCATGGCGGTAAAGGAGATTGCAGGATGAACCGCACCTACGAGACAGGCGATGAGGTGACCCGCGCCTTTTTCGACGCGTGGAACGCGCAGGACCTCGATTGGCTCGCCGATTTATTCGTGGAGGATGCCGATTTTGTGAATGTTGTCGGCTTTTGGTGGACCACGCGCCGTCAAATCCGCAAGGCGCACGACTACGGGTTTCGCAAAATTTTCCGGGACGCGCGCGTTGAGATCATCGCCCTGAAGTCGCGGCCCTTGGGCAAGGATGTGGAGGTCATTCACACCGTCTCGACCCTTGACGGGCAGAACGATGAACACGGCGTCACGGCAGGTCAGCGCATCGCCGTCATTACAATCGTCGCGCACCGTCAGGCCGAGGGCGGTTTCCGCATCGTGAGCTGCCAGAATACTGACCGCGTGGATGGCGCGGACACCCATCTCAACACCGATGCGGGGTTTCGCCCGGCATCCTACCAGACAGATTAAGGAGACACCCATGGGCGTTCTCATTGAAGGCAAGTGGTATCCTGAGGGGTACGATACAGAAGTGGTTGATGGCGCGTTTCAGCGGACCATATCGAAATTCCGCAACTGGATTACGGCGGATGGCCTGGCAGGTTCGACAGGAGAGGGCGGGTTCGAGGCCGAGAGTGGACGCTACCACTTATACGTCTCCTACGCCTGTCCTTGGGCGCACCGCACACTGATTTTCCGCACCCTGAAAGGCTTGGAAGAGCACATTGATGTCTCCGTTGTCTCCCCGTTTCTGGGCGATGAAAGCTGGACGTTTGAACAAGACGCAGATGATACTACCGGCAACAGGCTGATGGGCCACAAGTACCTGCGCGACATCTACATTGCGTCGGAGCCGAAGGTGTCCGGACGTGTGACGGTTCCTGTCCTTTGGGACAAGCAGACCGGCAAAATCGTTTCCAATGAAAGTGCCGAGATTATCCGCATGTTCAACAGCGCATTCGATGGGATTACTGGAAACAAGACTGATTATTACCCCAATGGCTTGCGCGATCAGATTGACGCGATGAATGATCGGGTCTTCAGTGCGATCAACAACGGAGTCTATGCCGCTGGATTTGCAACGGCCCAATCCGCCTACAACGAGGCCGTTGCAGGGGTTTTCGACTTGCTGGACGAATTAGAAGAATTGCTTGCACGCCGACGATACCTGATCGGTGATGCCCTGACCGAGGCGGATTGGCGTTTGTTCACATCGCTGGTGCGCTTCGATCACGTCTATCACGGGCATTTCAAATGCAATCGCCGCAGGGTGATCGACTATCCCAACCTGACGGGTTGGCTGCGTGAATTGTACCAGATGCCTGGTATTGCCCAAACAGTGCGGCTCGATCACATCATCCCGCACTATTATACAAGCCACGATTGGATCAATCCGAGCCGGGTGGTGGCTGTCGGGCCGGAGACGACGCTTGGTCAGTTATCGCAGCGCGATCAACTTAATGCGTAGCCACATCACCAGAGCCGACATTCGATGCGTCGCCTAAGTGTAGTCGGTGTAAGCTCAGAGCGGTCGTAAGCCGCGTGGGGAACGAATGGCTGCTTCAGTGATTGTTGCGAAATTTATGATTTCTGCAACGGCAAGGCACTAGCATCAAAATTAGGCAATTGGGCTGGTGCACATATCAGGCGCCTAGCTACCTTGCGTAGCAGCTGTTAGTGCAACGCCGCGATAGAACGTCCGAGCTTATCTGAATCTGCCTCTAATCCAACGCAATGACTGTCCTAACCAGTTGGGTTGGACTGGGTTACGCTCAAGTTTGTCTGGCTGATCTGGAAAGCTATCGACGGCTTTGATCGTGCGGCCTCTCTTACGTACTAAGTCCCGCTGACGGCCCTTTTTGATTTGTTCATCACTCCATTGACCTGCCCAAACGATTTTGTTGTTCTTGATAACGTAGTGCGACTGGCAAGGCAGGGACCAACTTCCAATCGACGGCCTCACGGTTATGGATTTTCCATTGTAAGTCAGATTCCAGTCATTTGGGGAAAGTGGTGTCACAACTTTGCGCCCGCAGCCACATGCGCACAGATGAAGCATGGTGCAATACTCTATGGATACATAGAGGACACCCGAATCCAGTTCCCTTGGCGCGTTCGTGACAAACTGAGGTTCTAAATGGGAAACAGCGTTCATGCTGCATCCTCATTCAGGATGTGATTATCGGCGACACGGAACAAGCTGAAAAGTTCGTGTTCAGTATCCCTGTAAAAGCCACACTCCTGCTTCCATTGAACAATCGCGAAACCGGCATTAATGGCATTCAGTTCGGCGATCTGAATATTTCGCGCATATTCGTTATTGCCAGGCGCAGCCTTCATTGGAATACGCTTACGATCGTGAACGTGTTGGCGGTTCTCCGGCGTGCTGGTCGTCGTTCTCAAAGTGGCCGTTAGTCCGTTTCTCACGAGATTGACCCCAATGCCAACATCAATGAATTTGGAGTCGAAGCTTTCAAGAGCCTGAACGATTGGCACTTTCGCCTCATTAGCGTCAATGCACAAAAACACCATGTCGAAGCCTTCCAGCTGTGCGACGTTTTCCTCCGTGATGTACTCATCGTGAGGAACAATTCCCCGGTGCATCTTGCCATATTTATCAGCCAGAAAACCTACCTTCGGCGGTCTCCCCATAATCTCTTCGATAGTTGCAGCACCTGGACAGCGGAAGGCAGTGTGTTGCTCAAAAATATCCCCGTCAAAAAGGTGGATCTCGTCGACGGGAGTCTTTGCAGCATAATCTAGGACGTATGATCCGGTGCCGCCCAGTCCGACGATGGCAATCGAACGCTTGGTGAGCTTCTGAGTTACTTCGCTAATGCCCACTCGTCCCGAAGCATTGTCAAAGTACTGAAACGGTGAGTCATCTGTGCTGCCTATGACACGAAAAGTGCGTGCCGTGCACTCAGGATCAAGCGCCGCAGCTTGGTTTGCCAAGATGGAAGCGTAAGTATGCATCTTTTCGTAGTAGTCGAGATAATATCCGCGCTTCGGTTTGC
The DNA here is from genome assembly GCF_016901225.1 of Actibacterium sp. 188UL27-1. GTDB lineage: Bacteria > Pseudomonadota > Alphaproteobacteria > Rhodobacterales > Rhodobacteraceae > 188UL27-1. The sequence continues at coordinate 14,593 of NZ_JAFEUL010000022.1, forward strand.
TCGAAAACCGATGATTGATTGCCCACTGCCCAGCCACATTCTCATTGCGGGTGGCGTTTCGAATACTCTCAAGCTGCTTACCGTGCGCGTCGCAAGGGTAGTCTCCAGAAAACATGATCACATGATCGGAGGGGCGCGCCACCTCACTGAATGAACCTGTGAGAGGCGAGATAAGTGTACCGCGTTTGATTTCTCGCGCACTCGTAACATATGGCACGTTACACATGATCAAATGGTTATGCTCAATGCTGACCTCGTAGCCATCATCGATCAGACGGGCGACATCGGCCCTAAGATTTGTCGGTTTCTGATACATCGAAAATCATCCCCTTTTTGAGTTTGACGGATTCACCTGCAATCAGAGAGCCTTCGGGCTTGTTGCCTGGACCCTTGCGATAGCTGACGGTGTATTCTGTGTTTGGCGTCACTTCAGTATTCGGGAATGCCAGTTTGGCGAGTTCCTCGAACGAAAACCGCCCAGGCTCGACGTACTCTTCCACTGTGTTGGTGACGATGCAGATTTTTTCCATCGGTTTGGAGATGATCCGCTCAGCGCCTTTTGCTTTGAGACGCACGACATCGTCATCCTCGATTGGGCGATCACCTTCGCTGTCCAAAATCAGCTGATGATCGTCGGGGATGCCGCCATACGCACGGATATCAGAAGCCGAGATTTCGCTGGCACCCCATTCGAACCCACGTTCGTTGATAGTGAGCGAGAATACCCGGTCAGACTCAAATGAAAGGAAACATGGTGGTTCATCCTGGTTGAGATCAACCGCCTCGTCCAACCCGATTGACTGGCTGGTACCCTGCCCGATTTTGATCAAGACATAATTGCTTGCGGGTGCAAGCCCTGCTGATTGACGGATTTGGCGGCCGGAGAGGACCACGTCGATAGATTCGAAGGCGCTACCATCGACTTTGTAAGCTGCGTTGTTGCTGGCCATGCCTATTTTCCCTTCGGGTTTATCTGGCTCATTCATGTCGCCGAATCGTGCCCGAATGGGTTGTATTCATTGACTTTGCGTATTTGTTCCCATATTGGGTACACATTCATAACTGACTCGGCGGAGCCTCAGAGTCAAGAACGAATGTTCCCATTTTGGGAGCTTTTTTGATTTCTGGTCCTGGAGGGGCTCAAATGCAGGTTTTAGGACTGGATGAAATCGAGTGTTTTCTTGCGGGCTGCAGCGATCCGCACACCCGCGAAGCGCTGAAAGCCTTGGTGTTTGAGCTCAAACATCGCACCTGGCCGGACGCAGAAGCACTTATGAAAGACTACCCACAAGCAGAATTATGTGAATTGCCGAAAGCGAGGTTTCGATTGGCCAACAACACAGTCCTAGTTGAAGGTATGATACATTTCGAAAGTGGCGTTCTGCTGCTGAAAAAGTGTATCGAACACCGCGATCGACGCCCTGATTCTGGAGATCATACGGAATGGGAGGCCGCGTGATGATTAAACCTATAAAGAACAAACTAGACCATCAAACAGCAAAGGAACGTATGGAAGAGCTTATCTTGTTGTCAGACGACAAGGACGTATCGGACGAAATCGAAGTGCTCGCTGCTGTCATAGAAAAGTACGAGCGTAACCACATCATGACAGAGGCACCTTCAGCGCTGGCAGCAATAAAACTTCGGATGGAACAGAGAAATCTGACAGCGCGCGATCTGGAGCCTTACATTGGTTCTCGCGCCCGTGTGTCCGAGGTTCTTTCGGGCAAGCGCAAACTCTCTATGGATATGGTGCGCGCACTGCACGCTGGATTGGCGATTCCGTACGAGTCTTTGATGAAGAAGGAAGAGATCGGATCGACTATGGCGGTAGAAGTAAGCCAACCGGTTCTGACTAAACTAAAAGAGCTCGGCTTTGATCTGAATATGAAGGATATTGGAGGCTTTCTACGTTCCGCTTTTGGGCCAAATTTTGTTCCAGCGCTGAACAGAAGGACCAGGACACAACGTGCAAGTGGAAAGACCGATCTGAATGCTCTGTTGGTCTGGCAAGCGGCTGTGTTGACAAAAGCTGATCAGAATCCGCCCATTGGTAATTTCTCTAAAGAGCTCATTGATAAGAATTTCTTGCGATCTATCGCGAAACTAAGCACGCACCCCCAAGGCCCGCTAAGAGCAATCAACGAACTTTCCAAGCAGGGCATTATCGTGGTTATCTTTCCCTTGTTACCAGGCACGTTCCTTGATGGCGCTGTGATGTTGCTCAAGGGCAAGACGCCGGTGATTGGGCTTACTTTGCGTCACGACAGGATTGATAATTTCTGGTTCACTCTACTCCATGAGCTGTCTCATTTGGCAAAACACTTCCAAATACTGTCTACTTCGGATCATGTCTTTTTTGACGAGCTCGACGTTGAAACAGACGATGAGATCGAGGCCGAAGCAGATTCTCTAGCGAAGAGGAGCTTGATCCCTACTAAGTTTGCAAGTGTCTGCCGAAAGAAATTTGCGCGGACCGAAGAGATTGAAAGCGTAAGTGAGCAGGCTGGCGTTCATGTATCTATCGTGGCCGGTCGTTGGCAGAAAGAGAATGGGGACTACAAAAAGTTCTCACGTCTGATCGAGAGGAATATAGTGCGAGACATGTTGCGAAGCGCTTAGGGTAGACAGCATTCCGTGCAGACAGATGTGCAATGACTTGTCTGGTTAGGTCTGGACACCGAACGGCACCACCGATGTCGAGATCGTCAATCACCATTGAATGGGCACGATAATGAACTTGGTAGTAGAACCAATGCACCCCGGTGAAGTCCTCAAAGAGCTTTATCTTGATCCCTTGGACATCCGGGCGATCGCCTTTGCGCGACGTCTGGATGTGCTTCGGATGCGCATCGAAGGGCTGATCAGGGGCACGATTGGGATAGTCGTGTCAGGAACTTTTCCATGAGTGTTGATCAATTTATTGCCCGCCTGCGGGAAACCGGCGTGAACTGCAATATCGCTAATCCTTACAATTGCTTTGTCGAAAACATTGATCAGACAGCTGAGGCATGCTGTCAACGAAATCTACAACTCTCCGCATATCTGAAACATCGCCTGGAGTCAGCGCGGTTTATTCTAATTGCCGAGGCACCAGGGTTTCAAGGCGCAAGGTTTACGGGAGTTGCTATGACGAGTGAACGCCTCTTATCTAATGCGCAAGGTTTTGTTACTGAACGAGATATTCTTGGCCAAGAAGGGCTATTTTCGCGCACAAGCCATGCAAACGCATGCCGAAATCAGGCAGAAAGGCAGCTCGGATTTACGGAGCCTACAGCTAGCATTGTTTGGCGTGCAATAATGGAGGGACATCGAGCCGATGAAGTTGTGCTTTGGAACACGTTCCCATTTCATCCTTATCGGGGAGACTATCCCTTAACCAACCGGAAGCCTACTTTGGAAGAAATAAATTACCATGCGGGTATTTTGGCGGATCTGAGAGGTCTATTCCGCGCAAACTGTCGGGTAGTCGCGATTGGCAACGTCGCAAGGGATCATCTGAACCATTTGAACGTTGACGCTACACATATCCGACATCCTGCAAACGGTGGCGCTCCCGATTTCAGAAGGGATATAGAAAAACTTTTTATTCGAGCTGAATGTCAGCGCAAAATCCGTAAATAGGAGGTTCTCCCAAATTATCCATACAGTTTCCGTGGTAGAATATAGGGATATTGGTAGACAGAAGAAGTGTAAGAAAGCCCCCAGACGGCGTTGTTTTTCTTTACAAAAGTCTTGTCATAGGTGTCTATAGTTTTGGGTTTACCTTTTTGTCTGGAGACATCCATGAAATTAGCTTTGTCAGGTGCACATGGAACGGGCAAGACGACGCTGGTTGAGAGTGTTAAAAAAACTCTCGCCGCGACCCACAAGATCGAAACCTGCAGGGAAGTGCCCCGTGTTATCGGGGACATTGCTGATGATCGCGAGTTCTTTCGCAGAGGGCATAATACCTTGCTTCGACAGTGCACAATCTTTCTGTACCAAGTTATTGAAGACCATATGGTTGAGAGTTCAGCAGAAGTTGTGATTTCTGATCGGACAATGGTTGATCATCTAGCATACACCGAAGTGCTATTTCCAGAATTCAAAGAAACAACAGAGTACAAAGTAGTCTCAAGAGCCGTGGGCGTTTGGTTACAAACGTACGACCAAGTCGTGAAAGTTCCAATTGAGTTTACGGTGGAAGACGACGGAACAAGAGAAGCTGATTTAGCATTTCAAAGGAGCGTCGACGAGAAGATTGATGAATTATACTTAGGCTTTGGCGTCAAGCCTTCATCGGTTACTGGGAGTGTTTCAGAGAGAACTGACCAAGTAGTTGGACTGATCGGAACATAAGCAGTCATCTACAAACTGTTGGATGATAAAGTCCATTTCCTCTTCATCGGAGTAAGTTTGAACCTTCAGACCGCTGGTATCCAATAGACCTTCGATGAACCGAGAATAAGCCTTGCCCTCGATCACAAGTGGTAGGATTTTTTTACCCATGCTCATGGCAATCGCGATCTCCGCGCCGACCCCCAATGAAGGCTCGTTTAAGAACACTACCAATGCTTCTGATTTCTTTATCTCATCGAGGTCGCTCTTGAAGACAGATCCACTGTTTATGTCGCTATTTTGTTCAGGGTCTGTCTTGGTGTGGGGCACGTAAGGCGTGCCTCCAGACTTAGAGACTGAAAGAGCAGCGTTTTCATAAACGATTCGAGCAATACTGAGGTCCGCAGACCCTTGCAGAGCCCCTGAGATATAGAACTTCATGAATTTGCTCCAAAAAGACGATCATCAAATTTGCCAGGCGGCGCGCAGGCGATTAACAGGCCTCTGCCGTCCTGCGAGTCACCAAATGCCCTAGAATCGTTAAGAAATGAAGGGCGTTTTGTACCGTGCGACCATTCTACCACCTTAGAGTCCATGCGCCTAACTCGTTTACCAAGGATCAGCTCTATGGGCAGGATTCCGTCTTCTTCGATGTGTTCAAAGCCCAGCGGGCGATTTCCAACTCGAATGTGTTTCATTGTGCATCCGACCGGGAGCCAGGTGTCATTAAGTCCACCAGTGTATCTTGAAAATACCGATGAGACACGGAGTTCATTACTATCGCGAGCATTGCGCTTATACTTCTTCAGCAGGATCAAGCCGCCCTCAGGAACTAGGTCAGCAATGCTCCAAAACATCGAGCTCATCGATACGTCAAATAGATCGGTAAGCTCTCTAACCGTTTTTTGGGAGAAGGGTCGATTTCTGATTGCTTTGGTTAACTCACTCCTTGGAATGAGAAGCTGAGATGCTCCGAAGTCACACAGATCTTCAACGAAATCGTAAGCCTCTGAACTGCTATTCGCTAGATCAACCACGCGTGCGCCAACCGCTCTGATTAAAATAATATGTGCAAACTCGTGTGCAATGGAGAACCTCCAGCGCCTCGACCTTCCGCTTTCCCCCTTAAAACGAGCCTTTGGAATTGCAAGCTGGACCTTCCCACCTTTCAGCTGGATGGCAGCCTCTTCTTTGCCGACGGGCAAGCTTTCATACGCAAACTCGACATCCAACATATCGAGCAGAGGCTTAACTCTGTAAGGTGGCTTCGTCTGTCCGGATTCTTTCAAAAGTGACGTGCAGAGCCGCCTCATCGAGCTTTTTGAATTTTCCCCGCCAGTTTTTGCGTTCAACGCCTGATCAATGGCCTTAATGATCAACTGAGGGCTAGCTTCGCTAGAGGAGTTGAATGTCATTCGTCACCATCACCGATGTCCTTCAAAGCGCTTCTGAATTCATCTCTTGAAATCTCAACGTCGTCGCTTCTCGCGGCTAGCTTTGACGTGTATCTTTCTTGCAATTTGAAGATTGTTGCGGTGGGTACTTTTTTGCCGCTTTCACCTTCATGATCCAGGATATTTTTTTGGAGAGACTTGCTTGTCTTAGTGTCGTGAAAGAGGACAATATTGTCTGATCCTAAAAGTGTGGCGGTAGCGCTGAAAGCGGCTTCATCCAGTGTTTTCTCAGGTTTAACCTCCCAAGCGACGAGATGAGCCAACTCTGGGTTCATCGCCGATTTCAACTCATCCAAACCGGTCTCCGAACATTTGCGGCGCGCAACCGTCACCAACAATGAGAACGCAAACTGTCGCCAATAGACAGAAAAATCATCTTTAATTCTGTCTATCCAGTCAGCAACTGCGTGATCCGAGATCGCTTCCGATTTGTGGCGTAGATCAGCTTCAAATTCGACAAGTCTTTTAACCTCCTCTAGTGGCTTTGGGTTGACCGGCATCTTGTCCATCGGCGTCGAATGCTTGGTTCCGCCGTCATTAGCGATGGCTACTGAAAGCGGCTTCATGTTGTCGTAGATATGCATTGACGCCGCATAGTGTTTTAACGGCCCCATCGTGACACCGCATTCCGAAGTGATAACTTCGGCCAACAAAGAGAATTCAAAAATATTGAAAGGTAAAAGTATTGTAGCGTTGTTGGATCTCATCACAATCTGGGTGTGAAGTTGATCGTTGCGGATATGAAAAAACATCCCGAAAGCACACGGAACGTCTTTTGAGTCCCTTGTTGTGTCAGTTGGTTGATAAATGGAAATCGCCGCGCGCCGAGAGTTCGGATCTTTCTTTAGTCTATCAATCACGCCTTGCAGTTGGTCAATTCCCGGAAACGCGTACCTGATCCGTGCACCATATGATGAGCCAGGAACGATAATTCCGTCATCTGAGAAATCGGCCACTTTCTCTTGATAAAACTTGATGTCAGCTAACCTGTTATTGCCGGAAATCATCCACACAAACCGAGCAACAGCAACTGGTAGATCGAGTTTCATCTTTTCATTGAAAACGATGCGATCCAGTGGATCGGTAAGCTCAATTGAGTAGCCTAAGCTCTCAGTTGTCTTATTTTGGACCTTTGCGGCACCTGTGGAAACGCTTCCTGATTCTGGGCTAACTAGTATATCCCTCATTACCTGTCGAAACATTGCGTCTGCACTACCGTGTGATCCGCCGGGCTCTGTAAAATAGTCACTCATCAAACTACCTCCTCAATCATTCTGCTGATCTTCCTGATGCATTGAACTTTAGGCATTTCGGCCCAACGGTCGATCATTCACTTTTAGCTCATTACCCGTCGTTTGGCTACGCGGTCTTACTGTGTCACTTTCCTATGGGAAACCCGTCTGGAGGCAGGCAATCCTGACGTCGATAGCAGCGATCCAGTATCTGACCTATTTTGACCAATCTGACACCTCCGAGTGTCTCACGTCAGCGCATATCAACCTAAGAATTCGCCGGGATTGTCCCGACTACTCCAAAGCAAAGGGATAGTTCAATGTCAGTCTCAAGAAGACGTCGGAAGCTGACCTTTAGGGCAGATCTGCAAGCTTATGCTTCAAATCTGCACTCTTATGGTCTAATGACATCACATTATGAACAGTGGTGAGCCGTGCAGGGTTCGAACCTGCGACCCACTGATTAAAAGTCAGTTGCTCTACCAACTGAGCTAACGGCCCACATTTTTGCGGAGATATCAAACTCCGCGCTCTTCTTCACGTCGAGCAGACTAGGTCGAGCAACCTGTGATCGTGAACCTATCCAGCCGACAGACCGGTCATGTAGGCAAACGTCTTTGGGTGGTCAAGTCAAAAACGCGGGCTTTATGTCATCACCTGGGAGCGTGGTTTACCGGTTCGACGCTGTGTCCCCGCGGGGACAGCGGCATTCGGTCTGGCAAAGGTGAGATTTGCGCCGTATATGCAAAAAATGCGAGACATGGCCTCCTCCTCCGGCTTGCCCTTCCTGAAAATGCATGGGCTGGGCAATGATTTTGTGGTTATCGACCTGCGTTCCGGTGATGCAGCGTTGAGGCCGTCATTGGTTGCGGCCATTGCGGATCGCCACCGCGGGGTCGGGTTTGACCAGTTGGCCGTCATCCAACCCTCCGATGATCAGATCGTTGCCGCCGATTTGACGTTCTACAATGCAGACGGATCCCGTTCGGGCGCCTGTGGGAATGCCACGCGTTGTATCGCGGATCACTTGATGCGCGACCGGAACTTGGCTGAGCTGACACTTCGGACCGAGCGGGGCGCTCTGGCCTGTGAACGCGCGGAAAATGGGCAAACCCGGGTGAATATGGGCCACCCGCTGACAGATTGGCAGGATATTCCGCTCGCGCAGGCGATGGATACGCTGGCTTTGCCGCTGGAGGGTGCACCCGTCGCGACCGGGATGGGCAACCCGCATTGTACCTTTTTTGTGGATGATGTGGATGCGGTGGATTTGGCGGTCTTTGGTCCCGAGTTGGAGCACAATCCGCTGTTTCCCGAGCGTGCGAATGTGCAGATCGCACAGCTTGTGGCACCGGATCAATTGCGGATGCGTGTATGGGAACGAGGTGCGGGGATCACCCTGGCTTCTGGTTCATCCTCTTGCGCAACGGCGGTTGCGGCCGCCAGACGGGGTTTGACCGGTCGCAAGGTTCGGGTTCATCTGGATGGTGGGCAGCTTGACGTGCACTGGGGGGATGACGGGGTCTGGATGACCGGGCCAACCAGTCATGTCTATACCGGTGTTCTGACGCCTAATTTTTTGGCGAGCGTTTCGGATGAACCCTAAAGCTCCCATTTTTCGCACGTTTGGATGCCGCCTGAACGCCTATGAAACGGAGGCGATGCAGGCAATGTCAACGGCAGCGGGTGTGGAGAATGCGATTGTCATCAATACCTGCGCCGTGACGTCGGAAGCCGTGCGCAAAGCACGTCAGGACATTCGCAAATTACGACGTGCCCATCCTGACGCGGCCCTGATTGTCACGGGCTGCGCGGCCCAGACCGACCCTGACAGTTTTGCCGCGATGCCGGAGGTGAGCCACGTCATCGGCAATTCCGAGAAGATGGCGCCGGATACCTGGACCCGGCTCACCCCGGATCTGATTGGTGAGACCGAACAGGTACAGGTGAACGACATAATGTCGGTCAAGGAAACCGCGGGCCACATGATCGACGGCTTTGCGACCCGCTCGCGCGCTTATGTTCAGGTGCAAAACGGCTGCGACCATCGCTGTACGTTCTGTATTATCCCCTATGGTCGCGGAAATTCGCGATCTGTCCCCGCGGGGACAGTCGTTGATCAAATCCGCAATCTGGTCGGGCGCGGCTATAACGAGGTGGTTCTGACCGGTGTCGATTTGACAAGCTGGGGGGCTGATTTGCCTGGCGCGCCCCCCCTGGGCAACCTCGTGCAACGTATTCTGCGCTTGGTGCCTGATCTGCCGCGCTTGCGGATCAGTTCGATCGACTCGATTGAGGTGGATCCCGTATTGATGGATTGCATCGCCACTGAACCGCGGCTGATGCCTCATTTACACCTGTCTTTGCAGGCTGGTGATGACATGATCCTGAAGCGGATGAAGCGGCGCCACCTGAGCAAGGATGCCATTGCATTTTGCCAGCAGGCACGCGCCTTGCGGCCGGACCTGACATTTGGCGCGGATATCATTGCCGGTTTCCCGACCGAGACCGAGGCGATGTTTGAAAACTCTCTAAAGCTGATCGAGGCCTGCGATCTGACCTGGCTGCATGTGTTCCCTTATTCGCCGCGGCCTGGAACGCCCGCAGCGCGGATGCCGCAGGTGAACGGTGCGGTCATCCGCGCGCGGGCCGAACGGTTGCGGCAAGCCGCGGCACAGGCGGTTCACCATCATCTGGCAGCCCAGATCGGTAAGCCTCATCGGATCCTGCTGGAGAACCCTCGGATGGGTCGCACCGAGCAATTCACAGAAGTTCGGTTTGACACCGATCAACCCACTGGTCAGATCATCGAAGCGCCGATCATCGGTGCGACAGATCAGGTTTTACTGGGGTAATCATGCACCCCAATCGTGCCTTTCGACATGTCAGTGATGACCTGAATATTGATTTCACCCGCGAGCGGGGTTTCGGGACGTTGACCATAAGCGGTGCGGATGGCCCCCTGCTGTCCCATATTCCATTTCTCTTGAATGAAGCAGGTACGGCGGCGGAGCTTCACCTTGTCCGGTCCAACCCGATCACGCAGCTTGCACGCCAACCAGTGACGGGTGTTATCAGCGTCACCGGCCCGGACAGCTATGTCTCACCCGACTGGTACGGCGCGGAGGACCAGGTGCCGACCTGGAACTACGTCGCGGTCCACCTGTGCGGCGTGCTGCATCCTCTTCCGGCGGACCACTTGAATGGCTTGTTGGATCGTCTCTCCGCGTATTTTGAGAACAGGCTGTTCCCGAAAACCCCCTGGACGTCTGACAAGATGTCGGACGGCGTGATGGACCGGATGATGCGGGCAATCTTGCCGTTCCGTTTCGACGTGCAAAAGATCAACGGGACCTGGAAGCTCAACCAAAACAAGCCTGCGGCGGTTCGGCTGGCGGCGGCAGACCATCTGGAAACCTATGGGATCGGGTCGGAGATTGCCTTGCTTTCCACCTTGATGCGCGGCGCGGGAGAGGCGGAGTAACAGCCTGCTTGCCACGCTGGGGCGAGACAGCCATGGTGCAGCCACTACCCTTTTGGAGATATCATATGCAACTTTTCCACGCTGCGGCCTCCCCTTTTGTGCGCAAGGTGATGGTTGTCTTGCATGAAACGGCACAGCTACAGGATGTGGAGATCGTGCCGGCCATTGGTCATCCGATGGCCTCGTCTGATATGCCCCTGGCGCATAACCCGCTGGGCAAGATACCGGCCTTGCAGCGCCCCGATGGCCCCGCGCTCTATGACAGTCGGGTGATTTGTGAATTCTTGAGTGACCGAGCCGGAGCGCAGCTTTATCCCGCCGCGCGCAAATGGGAGGCCATGACCCTGGAAGCCACAGCGGACGGGATCATGGATGCCGCCGTGTTGATGGTTTATGAGACGCGGTGTCGGCCCGACGATATGCAATTTGCCCCCTGGGTCGATGCGCAGTGGGATAAGGTTGCGCGCGCCCTTGATGCCGTGAATGCGCGGTGGATGAGCCATTTGGCCGGGCCGCTTGATATCGGTCACATTGCCATGGGATGTGCGCTCTCCTATCTTGATTTTCGCCATGCGGACCGGGACTGGCGCCAGCATCACCGTGCGCTTGCGGCATGGGAGCAAACCTTTGCCCAGCGTGACAGCATGCAGCAGACACAACCGAGTTGATCGGGAAACGGCTTGATCTTGCGACGTTTATCGCCGTGGTCTGCTGATTGTCGCTTGGCATCAGGGTCTTTTTCACCGGGGCCGCCTCAGGTGCCAGGCCGTGTGATACCACACAAGCGACGCTATCCTGCATTCACGTTTTGAAAGGGCCGCGATGATCACCGTCCGTTACATATCCCAAATATCCGAAGGTCGCCAAAGGGTTTTCGACAGTGCGGCGGGGCGGTGGGATCGTCTGATCGACACGTCTTATCCGGCTTTGACCGTGAACGGAGAGGTTCTGGACGGCATTCTGATCGAGGCCTCCATTGTACCGATCGACGGTGCGACAGGTGTGCTGGGTCAAGCGGGGCCGACGATCCTGCGGCCAGGTGGTGTTCTGCCTGCTCAAGGTGTGATGCAATTCGACGTGGCCGATGTGGAACGCCTTGAACAGACGGGCTCGTTCGAGGATGTGGTCCTGCATGAAATGGCCCATGTCCTGGGGTTCGGCACGCTGTGGCAACGCCAAGGTCTGGTTAACAATAGCGGGACCAACAATCCGATTTTTGTTGGCGACGCGGCGCGTCAGGAATATGCAGCACTCAGTCAGTCGTCGCGCTCCGGCGGTGTTCCTGTCGCCAATACGGGTGGGGCTGGAACGCGCGAGGGGCATTGGCGGGAACTGGTTTTTGGCGATGAGCTGCTAACCGGGTTCATCTCGGGCAGCGAGCGCCCGATCAGCCGGATGTCTGTCGCGGCATTCGCTGACATGGGATATGATGTCGATCTGGATGCGGCAGATCCCTACACCTTGCCCACATTTCGGGAATTGGCCGAGATTGGCATCACGGAGGCGGTCCGTATCTGCGATCTGTGTCGTATGGCGCGCCCTGGAGATCCGATTGTCCTGGATGGATCTTGATACCCCGCTGATCCCGGTTCTGACCTCTTGTGCAAAACCACCCGCTCGGTTCCCGGTCGACGAGCGATCCAGGTACTGAGATTTGTTGAAGGGTCGTTATGTGGTGGGTGATAGCGCAGCAAACACTACCGGTGCGCGCAACAAACGGGCGGAGGGGATTGGCCTTTAGATACTTAGATTGGCCAAAATTCCGGTGGCCGAATGGCATTAGGCTTGCTCAGAGGCGGATCGCTCAACGCGATGCAACGATCTGAAGGATATTTGCCGCAGAACCTTGAGGGGTCAGAAGGGTGAGCGCCGACGCGCCGGGTGTGCTGGCAGACGGGCCTGAGGCAAGGTCAGCACGCAACAGGAACAAGCGAACGAAGTCGTCCAGCTTTTCGGGGTCGGAAAATTGGCTGATTTCGCCATCTCCGGTGGCCCGATCCAGACGTTGGCGGAACTCTTTGAGCTGTGCATCCAAATCCAATGTCACGAAGCTGGAAGGCAGCCCAAGGGCCGTCTCGAACGCACTGCGCAACGGGGGGTTGCCCATGATCGAGAACCACTTTGCGTTGTCGGACGTTGCTTCCTGCGCCAGATCCGCCAGATCTCGATCCACTGCGAAGGCAAGGCGCAAGTCGTCATCTTGAGCCCCCACAGCGATCTCGAACTGTCGCGCGAGATAGTCCTGTGTCGTTTGATCCGCAAAGCCCGGTGTCAAAGTCGCCGGAACGCCGCCATCACCGAAACCGAAGGCTCCCGCAAATTCCCGGTAGCGCCGGTCAGCCAGCTTGTTACCGAGGGCCTCGGGATCGGACGTCCCGTCTTCCAGGATTTTCCGTATGAAGAAGCGGTTATCCAGGTCTTCATCCAGCCCAAATGCACCCAGCGCAACCGACAGCAACGTCCGGTCGGCCACCAGCTCTTCTGCTGTCGAAATCTCGCCGATATTCTCCTTGAAATATGCAACTTCGCGATTGATCTGTGGCGACGCATTGAAGGCTGTTTTCTGGGCATCCAGCGTGCGGTTCAGGAACTGCCAACCATTGAAACCGCCGAACGGGACGATGGGTTGAAAGGTCATACCGGACGGCTCGCCAGAAGGCGCTCCTCCCGCGGTAAAAGGCTCCGAAGGCTTTTGAGTGCCAGATAGTGTTGGCGGTTCAGCACAGCTTCGGTCGCTTTGGTCAGATGCGTGCGACTGTCGTCATCAACCAGGATTTGGCTGAGTTGTTCGATGCCGCGAAGCAATTGATGATGCGCCTCATCCGGGTCGCTGTCACCCGACAAGACAAGCTGAGCAATGTAGCAAACCCGCCTTACCGGTGTGTTGGCCCCCTCGGGATGGATCGCGTCACGCAAACGAAGGATATGGGCATTGGGTGTGACAATGCTGATCCGACTACGGCGATCCCCATTCTCGATGACAGCCCCATTGATCAGAACGCGTTCCTTGGGGCTCAATTTCAAAACAAGGCCACTCATGGCGAAGGTCTTTCAAGGCTGAGGCCGCGCATAACCGTCATGTTGATGTCCACAAGGATTTCGGCACTGGCCTCGCGACGCAAGACAACAGCGGTATGTTGCGTGGTGAATTCGGCAAGATAAAACAGGCGGGCCCTTAGGTCGCCCGGCAAACCATTGGCCGGGTCTGCAACATCTGCCGCGAGGACAAGCCAGAGGCGGCGATTTTCATGCAGTGCATCAACCAATGACGGGAAACTGGCATCCTTGCCCATCGCAGATTTGAGACGATGGGTAACACGTGAAAATGCCGCATATTCGGTTCCGCGATCTGTACGAAGCGGTGTCGCGCTTTCACCATAGGCCTTTTTAGCTTTGAGAAGAGCGTTCACAAGACATCCTTCCTGGAGTCAAACAGTACAATACTAGAGAAGTGAAGCGCGCCAATGAGTGGCGCGCTTCACTCAATATCTTACCGGAACAGTGACAGAACCGACTGCGGTGCCTGGTTCGCGATGGACAGCGCCTGGATGCCCAGCTGCTGCTGTACCTGCAGGGCCTGCAGCTTAGCCGAGGTTTCTTCCATGTCCGCATCAACCAGGGATCCGATGCCAGACTTCAAGCTATCGGTCAGTTTGCTGATGAAATCGGACTGGGTCTCGACCCGACCTTGAACTGAACCAAAAGCAGCCGATGCATCGATGGCCTGGTTAATCAAACCGTCAATCGCTGCCAATGCACCAGTGGCGCCAGCATCAGTGGTGACGTCAATGGTCTGAACAGCACCAAGTCCGCCTGATGCACTGCTGCTCCCAGCTGTACCGCCTGTTTGAGCACGAATACCAACGTTGATAGTGGTGTTGGTTGACGTCGCCGTACCATTGGTGATCGTGAACTGATTAGTGTTTGCTCCCGTACCCTGTTCGACAGTGTAACCGCTGCCCGAGTCCGTCGCGGCGCCAAAGAATGCGTTGATCTGATTTGTCAGATTGCGAGCGACATCCTCGGTACCATCTGTGGCAGACGCCACATACTGGAATGTCCTCTGGCCCTCGGTAGAACCGCCGCCGGCCACGTTGACAGTCACATCATCCAAAATGATTTCATAGCTATTGCCAGCTGCAACCTCACCGATGGTGACGGTCATGTTCGCATTGTTGGCAATAGACTCAGTTGGCGCACTAGGATCAAATGGGGTGTCATCAGCTACAGTGTTAGCCGCGGTACCCTGGATCAATGCGCTGGCCGCTGCGGCATTCGCGAGGTCCGTACCACCAAAGGTTTGCGCCGAAACCGGTGTTGTGACCGACAGATTCTGACGATCGACTTCGATCTGACGGCTGGTCACGTTGCCGTTGGAGTCCCGATCAAGAGACGACAAAACGTTCATGGCATCTGTCGACGAACCATCGATCAAATTGAGACCATTGAATTGAGCAGCACCAACCACAGAGTTGATCTGAGCTTCGAGCGCATCAATGTCGGCCTGAATAGCGTCGCGATCGACGTTTTCTTCCTGAGCGGCGACGATCCGGCCTTTCATTTCAGTCAGCAGATCAGTCACGGTCTCGGATGCGTCACGGGCAACGGCCACGGTGGACTGACCCAAGGACAGGCTTTCGGAGATCGCCTTGAACCCTTTGACGTCGGATTCCATGACCTTGGAGATGGACCAGATCGCGGCGTTGTCTTTGGCAGAGCCAACCGACTTACCGGTGGAAATCTGGCTTTGGACGTCTTCCAAATTGCCGTTGATGCTCCGCAAAGTCTGCAGTGCAACCATCGAGCTGGTATTCGTAAGAATGCTGGACATGTATATTAGGTCCCTTAGCTTTGGCGCTTTACGCCGGGTTTCCAGAGCCGCTTTCGCGACAGACAAGGCGTTTTGCCTGTATGGGCCAAGATGTCCTTTCCCATGCCACCCTCATCTGAGGTGCGACGCCTAGATGCCCGCCAAGGTCCTAAGATTAGCCTAAGCACCCCGCATCTAACCCGTTGGATTTTAAACAAAATCGGTTCAAGTCAGGCCTTCTTCTCAAGCCGACCGCGGGGCGTGGCCAAGTCGCGCCGCTGCCCTTGCGCGGTGTAAGTATCAAGGTGGCTGGTCGCCCGGCGGGTGGCGGCAAGCCGATCAATGACCGAGCGTAGGCCACGGATGGTCGCCTGATGGAGGCGATTGTTCCGCTCTGCGGCGTCCTTCAAGCGCTGCGCATCTTCGCGCGACAGGCTTTCGGAATCATCTTGCAGCGCATCCAGCAGCGTTTCCTTCGCATGCAAGACCTGCTCAAGCCGGGAGAAATCGGAATGCCGCAGGGCATCTTCTTCTTGATCCAACAGTGTTTCGATTGCCAGGCTGTTCATCTTACTCCCCTTCATATGCTTTGATTGCATCGAATATGCTTTCAGCCAGACCCAGACCGCCCCTTTCCGCCAAGGCGCGGGCCTGCTCTTGCAAAAGAAATCCGGAAAATTGCTCTTCGCCGATGCCGCCGCCAAAGCCGTCGCGCGCCGTTCCAAGGCCTGTATGTTTCAGCATCTCAGTGAGGAAAACAGCCTCCATATCAACGGCAAGCTCTTGAAGTTTATGCATTTTTGAGGAAGGCATCGTTGTGGACGATATCGGTGGAAGATCCATGTTGGCTCCGTTCGAGAATCAGAAAACTTTTCCAGATATGGAGCGGAATGGGTAAAGGATCGGTAATGAATTGAAGGCAAGTTGACGGAGAACAAAGGCAGAAAGTCTTCATGATGCAACCGCTTCCCATTGCTCCGTTTTTCGTGTCCCCGGCTGGCTCAACCATTCCAGTCAGTTCAGACCCGGTTGACGGGGATGCCAAATTTGCGTTGCTGCTTGAAAATATGCGCGACCGCTCGACCAAAGACCCGGAGAGCGAGCAACAGCACCCAACTGTTCAGGATGAACAGGATATTCAAGACGTGCTTGTTGATGGCGAAGAGCCGCAACCGGATCCGGGCGATGTCGTTGTCGCCGATCCCGAGGAAAGTGTTTTAACAGTCCTAGATGATTCTATCGGTGGTGAACGCGCAAACACCGTAGCGAGGGACCAGTCTGAGCCACAAGAGTTTTCCATATTTGAGGTTGGTGGTGTCGCAGGCAACGTCGTCGATACATCCACACCACCCGATGGCGCTCGACAGCTGGCAGTGCCGTCGGAACGCGATGTGATGCTGCCACCAACCGAACCGTCTAGTGCCCCAAACGACCAACCGATACCGGCACAAGCCACGCCGAAACCCGATGATAAACCGGAAAATCCTCGCCCTCCGATGACGCAAAACAAAGGCGCCGGTGGTGTGGTCGCGCAGCATCCAATATTGAGAGCCGGTGAAGCTGCGCTTGAGCATCCCAAAAGCGGGAATGAGCCTGAAAAGCAAGCGCAACCTCACCAAACGGTTCCCCGCCAGACTGTTCTCGCAGCACTGCCGATGAATGAGCCAATAATATCGGTCGACCCGATCCCCCCAAAGACACGCGCATCCTTGGTTGAGCCAGAGTTGACGAAATCGGCCGATATTAAAGTAACGACCATACAACAGGTCGCTACCGCAACTGGGGATGTTGCGCGTCCCTATCCTGCCTTTGTCGCTATGCCGGCCGTAACTACGCCACAAGAACCGTTGATGAACACGCACAGAGGAGACGGACATTCAACAGAGCTTGACGTTCTGTTCCGAGCAGACGGAAGAGAGCGCGGGCCATCAACCATCGCGCAAACGGGCGGATCCGCTGTATCACTCACCTCCCCCGATACAGCCCGCAATGCGGTGATCCAGATCCAGGAGACATTGCGGACAAACACGTCATCAACCGTTGAATTGACCCTCAGCCCGGAAGAGTTGGGCCGGGTCCGCTTGGGACTTGCCATGTCGGACGGAGTTGTCGTGATCTCGGTAGCAGCTGAGCGTGGCGAGACGCTGGATCTGTTGCGGCGCCATGCCAGCCAGTTGGAGCGACAGATGCAAGAGCTAGGCTACGAACAGGTTTCGATCGATTTCGGACAGAAGCATCAGGACAATGACCAAAACAACGATAATCACGCCCCTTGTGACCGCGCGATGTCCGCTGTTTCATTGGACGATACCTTGGCACAGCCCCGACCCACCAACCTGACTGGCCCCCCGTATGGTGGTCTGGATTTAAGGATTTGAAATATGGATGTTACCGCGACCCCGACAGTCCAAGGCAATGCACAGACCACACTGCAAGCGCAATCTAGCACAACCAGCATCAACTCGGATTTTGATACATTCCTTAAGATGCTGACGGCACAACTCACCAATCAGGATCCGTTGAACCCGCTTGATTCACAGGATTTCGCGGTTCAATTAGCCACGTTCTCCAGTGTCGAACAGCAAACAAAAACGAATGATCTTCTGACCGAATTGACAAATCGTTTCACTGCCAGCGGAACCTCGCAACTTGCCAATTGGGTGGGACGCGAGGCGCGGGTCACCGCTGATGCAACCTTCAGCGGTAGCCCACTGACGCTTTATCCCGACATCCCCGAAGCCGCGACCAAAGCCGAACTGGTAGTGAAAGACAGCACCGGACGTGAGGTCGATCGACGCGCCATTACCCTTGATGCAAGGGAGGTATTGTGGACCGGTGAGGATGAAAACGGAGAAACGTTCCCGAATGGCCCATACACATTTACTGTCGAAGCGGTGACAAGCGGTGATGCAACCACCACTGCGCCGGTTGCCCATTACGCGCGCATCACCGAAGCCCGGCTAACGACCGGAGACGAAAGGCTGGTGCTCCACGGCGGCGTTTTGGTGGCACCGGACGAAGTGATCGCGATCCGCGCCGCCAATTCCAGTTCAACTCAACCCTGAACTCCGCAGAGAAGGTCGTCTGTTGATTGTGACTGAGAATTGACCCGGTGTTTTCACCGAGAGTTGGCCCACCCTCAGTGATGGAGTAATCCCCCGGAAAATTAGGTGTGTGCGGAAGTAGAATTTTCTCGAATATGACAGACGAGATTCTGATGAAGAAATTAAAGTTCAACGGAAAGCGCCTGATTGAGACCGCCTTGCGTTTTCAGACAGTAGCTTGATCTGCGTCTGTCTTCTGCGGCGTCCAATTCCACGGCAGCAATTCATCGAGCCTGCTGATTTTGTAGTCTTGGATACGGTCGAGGATGTGGAGTTGGAGTTTTACCTGCGCCCCAAGTTCCCTTCAGTTTTGCACGGAGTCCTTGGGGTCAAATCTGTGACCTTAGGCGGCCATTTTGTCCATCGCCCTTCTCTGCAAAAATTCCATCGGGGTGAGGTTGCCCAATGCTGAATGTGGTCTGCGCCAGTTGTAATCCTCCTGCCATTCTTCAAGTGTCTTGCGGGCCTCACCCAATGTGCCAAAAAGCGTTTCGATGACAAGCTGTGCCTTCCGATCGTTTTCGATGGCCCAGCCAATGATGCGGCGACTGAAGGCATCCAGGACGACAGTCAAATACAGAAAGCCTGCCCAGGTTGGCGCATAAGTGATGTCAGAGACCCACAAGACGTTCGGCGCATCAGCGTAGAAGTTGTGGTCGACCAGATCACTTGCGGGCCGGGCACGCGGGTCGCGTTCTGTCGTAACTACAAACTTGCGACGGCTCACGCCCCTCAAGCCGTTTGCTTTCATCAATCGCTCAATACGCTTGCGACCAACATGGACGCCTTCATCAGCCAGTTCAGCGTGAATGCGCGGCGCGCCATAGGTTTGCTTTGATCCCTCATGTATCGCGGCGATCTGGTCGGTCAGCGCGTCATCTGCAACCTGGCGATCACTGGGCGGGCGGTTGAGATAGGCATGGAAACCGCTGCGGGACACACCCAAGGTATGCGACATCATCTGGACAGAATACTCGGCCTGGTTCGCGGTTATGAACTCGAAGACCTCCGCGATGTCACGTCGTTTTGTGCAAACCAGGCCGCGGCCTTTGATAAGATGTCCCACTCCTGGCGAAGCTACCTGACGTCTTTGCGAAGCTGACGCAGTTCTTCCATGTCCGCACTGGTCAGGCGGTCATCACGTTCATCATCATCGACACCGGCCTGTTTGACCCAATCATGGATCGTCGCAGCACAGCGCTCATATTCCCGCGCCAGACTCTCAACACTGCGACCAGCTCGCGCCAGCGCAACCAATTGTTCTCTAATGGCAATCCGGCCTTGCGCTGTGCAGTGCTTAGACTGGCCTTTGCGGATCAAATTGCATACCACCGCAAAACAGGACCTCGAACACCCAAAACCACGTTACCATTCAATATGTTAGGGATATTCGAACGCAGAAATGTAAGATGGCGGAGGAGGTGGGATTCGAACCCACGGTACGCTTTCACGCACGCCGGTTTTCAAGACCGGTGCATTCGACCACTCTGCCACTCCTCCGGTGACGCCGGTATCTAGACCGAGCGCATCGATTCTTAAAGTGCGGTCTTGCACAACCCCATATCCAGTAGAATCGTTGCTATTTTGTATCTCTGGGCTTTCCAGATGCATCATCTCGTCGTATACCTACCTCAACGGAGGCTAATCGACCTTCGAACCGATCGAGCAAAGCAGTCGGAAATGGCTGGAAACCACGGCAAACCGTGGTCGGATAAAAAGGGGCGTATGATGGGCAAGGCTTCCATTCTCCGTGCAGTTGGTATGACGACTATTTTGTTGGGCGTCATCGGGTGTGAAGATGGCAAGTTCGCGCTGGGTGACAAGAAACCGGCGGATGGCCAGGCGACCGCGGCAGCAGATCGACCAAGCGCAACCAGCATTTCAGGGCAGGAAACCGAGGCCCCCGAGGTTTTTCAGCAAAGCGAAGACGGGTTATGGGCCGGTACGCCCACCTTTGGCGGTGTTTGGGTGGCCCATCCCGACGTCACCGCGCCGGAACGCGTGCTGATCCGCAACGAGGACAATGGCCAAACCGTTGTCGGTTCACTTTTCAAGCGTGAACGGCAAAATCCTGGGCCCCGCTTTCAGGTTTCAGCGGAAGCCGCCAATGCGCTGACTATTCTTGCTGGCTCACCCACCAAGCTGACGGTTACAGCTCTGCGGCGCGAAGAAGTGCAGCCCGAACCCGAGGCGAAAGCCGACGCCGAGGCGACAATTGCTCCCGATGCACGGGCCATTGCCGAGCCTGCAGCCATAGATTCCAAACCTTTGGAACCGCTCGCGGCCGCCGCTGCCGGGATCGAGAAGGCGGAGAACAAGGCTAAGGAAGCTGGCGACGCGGTGATCACTCCGGCCACGACGGCGGCTGCGGGGGCCGCCTCGACAGAGATCCAGCCGCTGGAAGATGTGCAGCCAGAACTGGCATCTGCATCCAAACCCGTATCACAATTGAGCAAGCCCTATCTTCAGATCGGTATCTTCGAGGTCGAGGAAGAGGCAACCAAAGCTGCAAGCGAATTACGCAAGCAAGGCCTTGTCCCCATTCTGGCCCTCAAGGGCGAGGACGGCAAAACGACATGGCGTGTTCTTGTTGGGCCCGCTGAGAACCGTGCTGAACGGGCAAGCCTCCGCCGCAAATTACGCAATCTTGGTTATAAGCGCGCGCGGTTTGTGGCAGACTAACTTCCGATAACCGGAAGGGTGCCCATGCTGAACCGACTCGTCGCCACCATCGCTATTTTCTTTGTGGCTGTGCTGCCTGCACATGCCGCGTTTGAGACACGCGCCACTGCTGCTTATGTGCTCGACCAGACCACGGGCACGGTTTTGCTGGCCAAAAATGCCGATACACCGCTTCCCCCAGCCTCCATGTCCAAGCTGATGACGCTGAACATGCTGTTCGAGGCGTTGCGCGATGGCCGTGTGACCCTTGAAACACAGTTCAACGTCTCGTCGCGCGCGCGCGCGATGGGCGGCTCATCGATGTTTCTGACAGAGAATGATCGCCCTAGTGTTGAGGATCTGATCAAGGGAATCGTCGTACAGTCCGGAAATGATGCCTGTGTGGTGGTGGCCGAAGGGCTGGCGGGCACCGAAGATGCCTTTGCCCGGTTGACCAACGAGCGCGCCCGCGATCTGGGCTTGTCGCAATCGACCTTTGCCAATTCGACCGGCTGGCCCAACCCGAACCAACGCATGTCGATGCGGGATCTGGGGGATCTGGCGCGGCGGCTGGTCGAAGAATTTCCAGAATATTACGGATATTTCGGGCTGTCCGAATTTCCCTATGACGGGCGCGTGCCGACCAATCATCGCAATCGCAACCCGCTATTGTCCTTGGGCATCGGTGCGGATGGATTGAAAACGGGCCACACGCAGGAAGCGGGCTATGGCCTTGTCGGGTCTGCGGTTCAAGGCAACCGCCGGATCATTTTTGTCGTGACGGGTCTTGAGAGTGAGCAGAGCCGGCGCGAAGAATCGGAGCGGATCGTCAATTGGGCCTTCCGCCAGTTTGTTCAGAAAACCGTCGCCGACAAGGGCACACGCCTGGCCGATGTTCCTGTCTGGATGGGGACGGAGGAGCGGGTGGGGATCATCATTCCCGATGATCTGGAACTGCTGCTGCCGGCGCTGAACCAGGACAAACTGAATGCCGAGTTGAGCTATGACACGCCGTTGCGCGCGCCTATCCAGGAAGGCCAGGTTGTCGGCACTCTCACGATCTCACCGCAGGACATGCAGCCCGTTGAGGTGCCCTTGGTGGCCGAGCGAGAGATTGCGCGTGGTGGTTTCGTGCCCCGACTGCGCACCGCGGCCGGTGTTCTGATCGGCAAGGTTGCGGGAGAGTTCGGGGGCCTCTAAACCGCCCCCATGTTCATCACGTTTGAAGGTATTGACGGGTCCGGTAAATCGACCCAGGCGCGGCGGCTGGTCGAACATTTGCGGGCCACTGGCGCCATTGCGCATCTGACCCGCGAACCGGGTGGCTCTCCCGGCGCCGAAGACATCCGCCGCCTGCTGGTCGAAGGAGATCCCGGGCGTTGGTCGGCAGAGACTGAGATCCTGCTTTTCACCGCCGCGCGCCGGGACCATCTGGAACGCTTGATCAAGCCTGCGCTGGCCAAAGGGCAGATCGTGGTGTCGGACCGTTTTGCCGACAGCACCCGGGTGTATCAGGGGGCGACCCGTGGGGATTTGCGGGCGTTGGTCGATGACTTGCATGCGCAGATGATCGGTGTGGAGCCGGATCTGACGCTCATCATCGATATGGATCCCGATGCTGCCCTATCGCGCGGGCTGGCGCGTAAAAGCGGGGAGGACCGGTTTGAAGAGTTCGGTGCCTCCTTCCAGCACACCTTGCGGGAAGGTTTTTTGGCCTTGGCCAAATCGGCACCGGACCGGTGCCGCGTGATTGATGGGAACCGATCCGTCGATGCCGTGGCCCAAGAGGTTTTGGTATGCGTCGACCGGGCCCGCGCCCATGTCTGATCCAGAAATACCCGAAGCCGACCGACTGAACGGCGCGCTCCATCCCCGTCACACGCCCGCCCTGTTGGGGCAGTCCGCCGCGGAAGAAACTTTTTTGCAGGCGTTTAATGCGGGTCGGGTTCACCACGCCTGGTTGATCTCGGGCCCAGCGGGCGTGGGCAAGGCGACGCTGTCATGGCGGATCGCGCGGTTCCTGCTGGCCACACCAGTTGCGCAGGCGGACGGCCTGTTGGGTGACCCGAAGCCGATCGCCACGCTGGACATCCCCGCCGAGCATCCCGTGGCGCGCCGGGTCATTGCCCTGAGCGAGCCGCGCCTGTTTCTGCTGCGCCGCCCTTGGGATGACAAGGCCAAGCGACTGAAGCAAGACATCACCGTCGATGAGGCCCGCAAGCTGAAGGGCTTTTTCGCGCTTTCTGCCGCCGAAGGTGGGCGCCGCGTCGTGATCATTGACACGGCCAACCAGATGAACATTGCTGCCGCCAATGCCGTATTGAAATTGCTGGAAGAACCCCCGGAAAACACCACGCTTTTGTTGATCAGTGATCAACCTTCCGCGTTGCTGCCCACGATCCGCAGCCGATGCCGGACCTTACATTGCGTGCCCTTGGGTTCGGATGATCTGGCCTTTGCCCTCGCCGCCCAGGATCCGGAGGCTGACAGCCCTTCTGCTGCGGTGGCGGCCTTGGCGGGTGGATCTGTGGGCGCGGCAGTGTCTTTGGTGATGCAAGACGGCGTTGACCTTTATCGGCGGCTGGTCACGTTGATCCAGACCGTGCCCAAACTGAACCGGCCAGACAGCATTGCCCTGGCTGACTGGGCCGCGGCCCGCGGGGCCGAGGGGCGGTTGGACATGACCCTTAATTTGATCCATCTGTTTCTGGCCCGGCTCGCCCGAAGTGGCGTTGTCGGCCCCCCCGCCATTGAGGCGGCAGAGGGCGAGGCGGCGTTGTTCGCACGCCTCTGCCCGGCTGCAGGCGCCGCACGGGCTTGGGCGGAGCTGCACCAGGTGCTTGGGGCAGAGGCGCGCCATGGTCGGGCAGTCAACCTTGACCCTTCTGCGCTGATCCTTGATATGATCCTCAAGATCAATGGGACCGCCACCGACTTGGCCTCCCGCGAGAGGCATGTTTCCCAATGACCCTTCCGCCGCAACTGGTTGATAGCCATTGCCACCTGGATTTCCCTGATTTCAATGGGGAATTGCCCGATATCATCGCGCGAGCACAGGGGGTCGGAGTGACGCGGATGGTCACGATCTGCACCAAATTGCGGGCTGAACCCGCCGTTCGCGCCATCGCTGACGCACACGACTCCGTTTTTTTCGCTGCGGGCACCCATCCGATGAGCGCGGCAGAGGAGCCGCTGGTGACGGTGGATCAACTGGTCGCTTTGGCGGCGCATCCGAAATTCGTGGGCATCGGTGAAACCGGGCTGGATTACCACTATACCGCCGACAGTCGTGATGTGCAGATCGAAAGCCTGCGCATTCATATCGAGGCCGCGCGCCGCACCGGGTTGCCCCTGATCATCCATGCCCGCGCCGCGGACGAAGATATGGCCCGGATCCTGGGCGAGGAGCATCGTGCTGGTGCTTACACTTGTGTGATGCATTGCTTTTCCAGCGGGGCGGATCTGGCGCGGGCGGCTGTGGATTTGGGGTTTTACCTGTCGATGTCGGGTATTGCAGCCTTCCCCAAAAGCCAGGAATTGCGCGATATCTTTGCGGCGACACCGGTTGATCGCATTCTGGTGGAAACCGATGCGCCCTACCTGGCACCGCCGCCCCATCGCGGCAAACGCAACGAGCCGGGCTACACCGCTCACACGGCTGCCAGGGGGGCAGAGGTGTTCGGCATGGATTTTCCGACCTTTGCCGCGCAAACCACCGCAAATTTCGACCGGCTGTTTTCAAAGGCCGCGGCCTGGGCTCAGGCCGCCTGATGGCCGAATTGCGGTTTCGCATTCTGGGGTGCGGCTCGTCCGGCGGTGTGCCGCGCCTTGGGGGGCTATGGGGGGATTGCGATCCGACCAACCCCAAAAACGAACGCAAACGATGTTCGCTTTTGATCGAACGCGAAGCCGGTGCCGGGGTGACCCGCGTGCTCATCGATGCCTCGCCCGATCTGCGCCAGCAATTGCTGGATGCCGGGATTGGGCTTTTGGATGCGGTGGTGTTCACCCATGCCCATGCCGACCACGTGCATGGGTTGGACGATTTACGGATGATCGTCTTTAACCGGCGGGACAAGCTGCCGGTCTGGGCCGATGGCGACACCCAGGATAGCCTGCTCAATCGGTTCGGATACGCGTTTGTCCAGCCATCGGGGTCGCCTTATCCGCCGATCCTGGATCTGCATACGATCAAAGGCGATGTCGTGATCGACGGGGCAGGGGGGGCGGTGACGCTGACCCCGTTCACCGTGGGCCATGGGTCCATCGACAGTTTGGGTTTTCGGATTGGTGATCTGGCTTATCTGCCTGATGTTGCAGAGATTTACGACCCTGCCTGGACGTTGCTGCAGGGGCTGGATTGCTGGATTGTCGATGCCTTGCGCCGCACACCGCATCCGTCCCACGCCCATCTTGAGCGGACGCTGGAATGGATCGCGCGGGCCGCGCCGACGCGCGCGATCCTGACAAACATGCATGTCGATCTGGATTATGAGACAGTGCGGAACGAGACACCGGACCATATTATACCTGCCCATGATGGTCTGACCATCACCTATCAGGTCTAGCGGCGCCGTGGCGGCGCTGTTGGATGTGATCCTGCCGGTTTTTCTGGTGATCGGCTTTGGCTATGTTGCTGTTTGGAAAAAACTTTTCCCGGAAAGCGGTGCGGATGCGCTGATGTCTTTCACACAGCATTTTGCCATTCCTTGCCTCTTGTTTCGCGCAATCTCCACCCTTGATCTGGGCCAGAATTTTGAACTGGATCTGCTACTGGCTTATTACGCCGCCGCGACTTGTGCCTTTGTCATCGGGATCTTTGGCGCGCGATTGCTGTTCAACCGGCCTTGGACTGACAGCATTGCCATCGGCTTTGTTTGTTTGTTTGCCAATTCGCTGCTGCTGGGCCTACCGATCACCGAACGGGCCTATGGCGCGAATGCTTTGGAGGCGAATTATGCGATCATCGCGATCCATTCGCCGTTTTGCTATGGGCTGGGCATCACGCTGATGGAGATCGTGCGAGCCGAGACGCGCTCGCCGGTGGCGCTGGCCCGATCGGTGTTCAAGGCGATGTTCCGCAACGCGTTGATCCTGGGCATAGGTTTGGGATTTGCGGTCAACCTGTCGGGCCTTCCGATGCCGGGTGTCGTGACCGATGCGCTGGACCTGATGGTGCGTGCGGCGTTGCCTGCGGCACTGTTCGGGTTGGGCGGTGTGCTGTACCAGTACCGCCCCGAGGGGGATTTGCTGACCATTGGATTTGTCATCGGCGTATCCTTGATCATCCGTCCGGCTTTGGTCTGGATTTTTGGATCGATCGCGGGATTGGATCAGGCCGAATTCCGGTCCGCGGTGCTGAATGCCGCCATGGCACCGGGCATCAATGTTTATGTTTTCGCCAATATGTATGGAGTGGCGAAGCGGGTTGCCGCCTCGACCGTGTTGTTGGGAACGGCGGCGTCGCTTTTGACGATCTGGGTCTGGCTGATCTTCATTCCCTAAGCGGCCCGATTGCCCAAAATCGCGATACACAAAGCATGCATATCCCATACATATGATATGCATACGGGATATGGGCGGGTGACGGGGACGACGCTCGTGCTGCGCACATCGCCCCGCCCACCGTCCCTTGGTGTGGCGCCTTGGTGATCCGGTGTTTGACGCGTTTTGAACGCAGTCAGACGGTCACTGACGCCGCTGGGCTGCGACAATTTATGACATCGTCCGAGGCAGCACCGCGTGCATCGTCACATCACTGAGACGTTCCGTTATTAAATCAACTCTGAGCGGGATATGACCGCCATCAGCCACTGAAAGGGAGCGAATGATGAAGGATATCGATCCGAGAGATCTGTCTGCTGACGACTGGGACGAGTTGAATTTTCCCAGACCCAAGGTTCAGGGTTTTGACGCCGTTGTAGAACGTGCGATTTCGCGCCGCGGTTTTCTGGGTGGGGCGCTGGCCTTTGGATCGGGCGCTGCCGTCATGGGAACGGCGCTGCTGAAAGGCAGCACGGCCATGGCCGAGCAATCCAATCGTTTTGCGTTTGAGCAACTTGCGCCGCAGACCGATGGCACGGTTCATGTCCCGCAGGGCTATAGCTGGAACACATTGGTGCGTTGGGGGGATCCGCTGTTTTCGGATGCACCGGCCTTTGACGCCAAGGCCGGGATCCCGGTTGCCGGGTCGGACCGTGTCTTTGGCGAGAATACGGACGGGATGGAATTGTTCAATGTCGGCGGCAAGGAGATCCTTGTGGTGAACAGCGAATATGCCAATACCAAAACGAACTTGCCACATACCGAAGATGGCAGCCCGCAAAGCGCGGATGACGTTGCAATCCTGCAAAATTTCCAGGGCGTGTCTGTCATGGAGTTGGAGGAGGGTGCCGAGGGCTGGGCCGTTGTTGTGGACAGCCCCTTGAACCGCCGGATCACCCATAACACGCCGATGCAGATTGATGGCCCTGCTGCTGGTCATGATCTGCTGAAGACGGCAGGCGATGCGACCGGCATGACCTCCATGGGGACGTTCAACAATTGCGGGTCAGGCCGGACCCCGTGGGGCACCTATCTGACCTGCGAAGAGAACTTTAACGGTTATTTCGGCGCGACCGGCGAGATGCCGACCCAGGAGGCCACGGCGGCAGGTTACGCGCGCTATGGCATCAAGGGGGACAATGATCGCTACAACTATCACCTGTTCGATGCGCGGTTCGATGTGACCCAGAACCCGAACGAGCCCCACTGCGCTGGTTACATCGTCGAAATTGATCCGGCTGACCCAGAAAAGACCCCGGTCAAGCACACGGCATTGGGCCGGTTCAAGCATGAAAATGCGGCCTATGCCCTGGCGCCCGACGGCCGCGTTGCCATTTACATGGGCGACGATGAGCGCGGCGAATTCATGTATAAATGGTTGTCGCGCGATGTGTATACGCCAGGTGGCGACACTTCGACCTTGATGTCTGAAGGGCTGCTATATGTGGCTAAATTCAACGACGACATGACGGGGGAGTGGTTGGCCTTGACGCCCGAGACGACGGGTATGGATGCGGCCATGATCTCGATCTTCACGCGGATGGCGGGATCGGCGGTTGGTGCCACCACGATGGACCGGCCTGAATGGATTGCCGTCAATCCCACGGCGGTTGAGGCCTATTGCTGCCTGACCAATAACAGCCGTCGGGGTGCCAAGGAGGAGGACGGGTCGATCAAGACCAATGCCGGCGGCGACGTCATGGATGTGAATGCCGTCAACCCGCGGGAGACCAATGAATACGGGCAGATTGTGCGGTGGCGTCCCCACGGGGACGACCATGCGGCGGACACGTTCGACTGGGACCTGTACGTGATGGCCGGAAATCCGGAGGTCCACAAGGATGGGATGTATGCCGGGACCTCCAACATCAATGCTGGAAACCTGTTTAACTCGCCCGATGGTATGCAAATCGACACGACCGGTTTGATCTGGATCCAGACGGATGGCGATGACAGCAACGAGGGTGAGTTTGCGGGCATGGGTAACAACCAGATGCTGGCGGGCGATCCGGCAACCGGAGAGATCCGGCGGTTTTTGACTGGACCCAATGGTAGCGAAGTGACCGGCCTGACCTGGTCGACGGACCGGCGCACCATGTTTGTCGGGATCCAGCATCCCGGCGCGCCGTTCCCGGATGGCCCCGACAGCTTGCCGCGATCAAGTATTGTTGCCGTGAAACGGGACGATAATGCGCTGATCGGCTAACGCGCTTAAACGAGGCGGGCGCTTTCATTTTGAGGCGCCCGCCTTTTTTCATTCGACATCCTGTTGTAATTTGTTGTTTGTTTTCAGTGTCCTGGTTGCGGCCGCGCCGCTTGTACGGACGGTCACCAAGCCGTGCCGCTGCGGGCAGACACTCCGCTGTTTGACGTGATGCAGCACGCTTTCACAGCTGGGTCATTCGGTGGTCTTAATGCGCCATGCGAAAAACCCGGGTCTTTTAGTGCTGCCCGAAATCAAAGATTTCACCGTGATGCGTGATGTTTCAGGTATTCGTCAGACGCTATAGGTGAAATGAGGCCGTCCTGACCCCAGGGTTGCCCCATTGACGGGCATGCGAGCGGTTTGGGCCGGTCTGGTCTTGATTGCCCGGCTCTAGTCGTTATTCCCTGACGTCACCGTCAATCAGCGTATGGAGAGCGTGTGATGGGCCGCCACCACTTTTTGTCCCTTGCTGCTGCCGTGCCTTTGAAAGCGCGCGCCGAGGCTGGTGCGCTTAAGATACGCGATCCTTATGACAACGATCACAGCTTGTCTGATCTGACCGATCAGATCGGTGTCGAGGGCCACATGCTGCCGCAACTACAGGTGATGTTGGGAAAGTGCCTATGAATGTCGTGCGGCTGTTGGATTTGGGTCGGCATAAGGATCTCGATACAGGTCTTTCCAGTTGTATTAGGGTGATGGATGCCCGTTATGGCTAGATGACACATCCGCTTGAAGTACGCGATATGGTTGTGACCAGTGACCGGGGCCGACCCATTCTGGCCGTTCCCCGGTTCGATCTGGCCGCTGGCGAGGCGGCGGTGATCACCGGGCCATCGGGCGCGGGCAAATCCACACTGCTTTATGCCATTGCGGGCTTGGTGACGGTTGCGGAGGGCACCGTGCGGTGGGGGGAGACGGAACTGTCGGCCCTGGGTGATGCTGGGCGGACGGCCTTTCGCCGCGATAATTTGGGGTTCGTTTTTCAGGACCATATGCTGTTTGAAGAGCTTTCGGCGCTGGACAATTCGGCTCTTGCCGCGGCCTATGCGCCACGGCGTGACCGCGCGGCTTTGCGCGCCGGTGCCGGTCAGATGCTGGACCACCTTGGTTTAAAGAGGGAGGGGCGCGGCACCCACAGCTATTCCGGTGGAGAACGTCAGCGTATTGCCGTGGCACGCGCCCTTGCCAGTGATCCCGGTATCATTCTGGCGGATGAACCCACAGCCAGCCTGGATCGCGCAACGGCTGATCGTCTGACCGACGATTTGCTGGCCCTGTCTGCCAGGGGCCGCTCTTTGTTGATTGTCAGTCACGATCCCGTACTGCAAGCGCGCATCGGGCGAAAGGTCCAGGTGTTGGACGGGACCCTGGCCGCCTGATGTTGAGCGTGTGGGATATGGTGTCGGCCACCGCGCAGAACATCGTTCTGTTGGTCCTTTTGCTGCTGCCCGGCTTGGTCACCGGGGCGATCGTGCTGCGGGGCTATGCGGCGGGGCGGCTTTTGTGGGCGCTGATCTGGGCCCACCGGTGGGTCAGTTTGGTTTTTGCGATGCTGATTGCGGTGTCGGTCGCGATTGGCACCGGGTTGACGGCGCAGGAGCGGGGCTTGCGCGAGGGTTCCGCCAAGGCTGCGGAACCTTTTGATCTGATCGTCTCGGCCCCTGGCAACGAGATTACGGTGATGTTCGCTGCGGTCTATCTGCAGCCCACTGATATGCCATTGCTGGATGGCCCGACCTATCAGGCGATTGCCGATCATCCGCGGGTGACATTGGCCGCACCCATTGCGTTTGGCGACAGCTATAAGGGCGCTCCGGTCGTTGGGACGACACCGCAATTCGTGACCCATCTGGCAGCGGATCTTGCCGCCGGTCGCATGTTTGCCACGCCTGAGGAGGCTGTGATTGGTGCAGATGTCCCGCTGCAGGTTGGGGATGACTTCTCCCCGGCCCATAACATTGGCGAGGCCGCAGAGGAGGGTGCGCACGGTGATTTCGCCTATACCGTTGTCGGCAAACTGCCCGCCAATGGCAGCCCGTGGGACAAAGCGCTATTGGTGCCGGTCGAAAGCGTGTGGGAGATCCACGGCCTGGCCAATGGTCACACTGCGGATTGGGACGGCACGTTGGGCCCGCCTTTTGACCCGGCTTTCTTTCCGGGAACGCCAGCGATCCTCGTCCGGGCGGAGGCGTTGTGGGCCAATTATGCGCTCCGCTCCGAGTTCTCGACTGAGCGGACCATGGCATTTTTCCCAGGCGCGGTTCTGGCGCGGCTCCATGGATTGATGGGAGATGTACGGGAGGTGATGTCGGGCCTGGCGATCCTGACACAGGTATTGGTCGCCGCGTCTAGCCTGGCGGCGCTGACGTTGCTGACGCGGCTTTTATCCCGCCGCTTTGCGGTATTGCGAGCGATCGGAGCGCCGCGGCGGTTCATCTTTGCCCTGACCTGGAGCTATGCATCGCTGCTGATCGTGGCGGGCGCCGCCGTGGGGTTGATCCTGGGATTGTTGACGAGCCGCGTGATTTCTGCCGTGATCTCCGCCCGGACAGACATTCTGGTTCAGGCGGGTTTGGGCTGGCCCGAATTTCACCTGGTCGCGGGGTTTGTCAGCGTCACGGTGATCCTGGCTTTGTTGCCTGCTGCCTTGACCTTGCGCCGCCCGGTCGTGTCAGATTTGCGCAGTTAAGCGAGCGCCAGAGCACGGCGACGTCGGTGCCAGAAACCTCTTGCACTTGCGTCGTCTATCGGTAGAACGCACTGCACTTGGCTGCTGTAGCTCAGAGGTAGAGCACTCCCTTGGTAAGGGAGAGGTCGAGAGTTCAATTCTCTCCAGCAGCACCATTCCGTTTTGGAGGGCAGGATGCGCGGTCGGATATTTGCGGTGGCCGGTCTGATTGCAGTGGCGGGTTGGGCTTTTGCCCATTCAAGTATCGAAACCTCAACACCCGCTGACGGGGCCGTGGTGGCTGTGGTTCCGGCTGAGATTGCACTGCGCTTTGAT
Organism: Actibacterium sp. 188UL27-1; assembly: GCF_016901225.1. Classification (GTDB taxonomy): domain Bacteria; phylum Pseudomonadota; class Alphaproteobacteria; order Rhodobacterales; family Rhodobacteraceae; genus 188UL27-1. The sequence continues at coordinate 46,415 of NZ_JAFEUL010000022.1, forward strand.
GACGAGATCCGCCTGACTTCGGTACGGGTGGAGCGCGGCGATCAAACCATTGCGTTGGATCTGAGTGCTATTGACGGTTTTTCGACCGAATATGCGTTGCCATTCAACGATATGGGGGCAGGTGCTTACCGGATCGAATGGCGCGGCTTGGCGGTAGATGGGCATGCGATGCAGGGTACGTTCAGCTTTGATGTGAAATAACGCTGTGCCCGATATCTGGGTGCAATTCGCCATTTTGCTGAAGTTCGTGTTGTACATTTCAGCTCTGGTTGGCTGCGGCCTGGTGATGTGCCAGGTGGTCTTTGCGCGACTGATGGTTGGGGTTGCTGACCGGATGCACGTGTCGGTGGTCGTGTTCGCGGTGCTGGCGGTGTTTGCAGCAGCCTTTGGTTTTGTGCTGCGTGGCGCGATGTTGAGCGGCAGCGCCTACGGCATGATCGACCCAGTGCTGTTGACGGTGCTGTGGCAAAGCTCTGTCGGAACGGCGTTGATCCTGCAGATCGTCGGGTTGATCCTGTTAGCGGTCGGGCAGTGGTTAAGTCCGGGTCTGTCCGCAGTCGGAGTTGCGATGACACTTTGGTCATTCTCCACCATCGGACATGCATCGGATGCTGCATTTTGGTGGCTGAGGCTTTTGCTGTTCGCACATCTGGGCGGTGCTGCGTTCTGGCTGGGTGTTCTTATCCCGTTGAGGGCGCTCGCCATCGATCCAGACATGCGGGCCGAGGCCGCGCAGTTGGGCCACAGTTTTGGATCTGTCGCCATGGCAGTTGTGCCCGGGCTGATGCTGGCGGGCGTGATGCTGGCATGGCAGTTGGTTGGTGACCTCTCCGCCCTGATCGCAACGGGATATGGACAGGCCCTGCTGCTGAAGATCGCCTTGGTCGGGCTGCTGTTGACGGTTGCCGCCATGAACAAGCTGCGCCTTGTGCCTCATCTCAGGTCGGGTGTCACAACCGGTCAGCCCCTGGCGCATGCGATCACGCTGGAATGGATTACTGTTGCTGCCATCCTGTTCGTGACGGCAGCTTTGACGACGATCTTCGGTGCACCGGGTTTGGCGTGATCCTAGTCATCCTCGATCTCCGGTCGGATCTGGGCATAGGTCATCATGGTGAAAACCGCAGTGCCGCCCACGACATTTCCGGCCAGGACCGGCAGAAAGAACCGAAACACCGCGTCGCCCAGCGGGAGCTGTCCCTGTACCATCAGGATCGCCATCTCGACCGAGCCGGCAATGATATGGGTAAAATCGCCCAAGGCGATCAGCCAGGTGAACAAGACGATCACCCAGACCTCGTTGTTCTGAGCGGTTGGCAGCATCCATACAATGGCTGCAATCAGGATGCCCGCCGGTATGCCGCGCACGAAACCGTCCAGCGGTGGCATACCCGTTGCATGGCGGCTGAGTTCACCCACGACATTTTTCAGGTCAGGCGTCAAAACCGGTGTGTAGATGAGGAATGTGGCCATCAGGAAAGCACCGATGATATTAGCCGCCAGCACGACGGCCCAAAGTGTGCCCATCTGTGCCCAGGTTGACCTGCATGGGTCCAGGATCACCGGCACGACCGTTGTGATCGTATTTTCGGTGAAAAGCTGCATTCGACCCAGGATGACCAAAAGAAATCCGAGTGAGTAGCCCAGATTTTCAACCACGTACCGCCAATCGGCATCGGGGAGATGCGCGCGCAGAAATGCCTCCCCCAGGACGGAAAAGCTGATGAGAATACCGGCCGCGATGCCCGACCAGAACAATGTGCGGATGGGACGGCGCAATTCTTCCTCGCCGTGGCGGCGGATTGTCTCAAAAATCAGGCGCGGAGACAGGCCGGTTGCCTCTTCGACCGCTTCGAGTTCCCGTTCTTCTTCAATCAATGCGCTGTCGGTGTGGTCGTCGATATTGGTCATAGGCCATCCCCAGAAGTGTCGTGCGACATACGCGGGGTTGGCTGATTTGTTCCCAACGGTCAGTCGCGCTGTTGTTGGATCGGTTCATGGGCCGATGCCGGTGCGCGTCCGTCGTCTGGTTCAAACAGAGCCAATGTCACGGCCATGATCAGGACCGTGGCAAGGAGCGACAGAAGTAACGGTATCAGGATGTGCCCTTGGTTCGGCCTGTCGTCGGTCGGATCATTTTCGATGTTGGTCATGTCTCTTTCCAATTGTCTGCTCGTTACAGACCCAACCCAAGGCAAGGTGCGTGGTTCCTGCCGGAATCCTCTTATGTCTGTAGAACTTTAGATGATTGTGAGCGGTTCTGGGTGCCGCGCGACTTGGTCAGGGAACTAATTCTGCCGCTGGATGTTGATCTATCAGTTAATGGAGATCGACATGCCAGCCGACCACGGATCATCAATCAAAAATAACGATGTCTACGAAGCCCTGCGCGACAACGGCCAATCCAAATCTAAGGCGGCGGCAATCGCCGATGCGCAAGCCAATGGAGATATGAACTCGTCAGAAAAAGGCGGCAAGGCACCGCGCTATGAGCAGTGGACCAAAGATGAGCTTATCGAGCGCGCCGGTGAGTTGGACATTACTGGGCGCTGGGACATGACCAAACCCACTCTGATCAAGGCGTTACGTGGCTAGGGGGCGATCATGACTTACAGCATAGGAGATACGGTCAAATGGGAGTGGGGGACTGGCACAGGTACGGGCAAGATCGTTGAACGATATACCGACACCGTGACCAAGACCCTGAAGGGCACAGAAGTTACCCGCAACGCAAGTGCGGACAGCCCGGCCTATCTGATCGAACAGGAGGACGATGATAACGTCCTCAAATCCGACAGTGAAATCAGCAAAGTATAAAGGAGTTTAACTATGGTAGAAGTATATGGATTGGGCGGTCTTATCGCCTTGGCGCTCTCAATTTGGGCCATCGTTTCGATTGTAAGCTCAGGCGTATCGACGGGGGCCAAAGTGTTGTGGGTTTTGTTTGTTCTGGTGTTGCCGATCATCGGCTTTATCGTCTGGTTGCTTGCGGGCCCGCGCGGATCGCCGCGGAGTGTCTGACATGCGATTACCCGGTGCCGCTATTCCTGTACCCAGCCCGGCGTCGCTGGGACAGGACGTGGTCTTCAGTTTTCCACATCGCTCCCGATGGCACATGCATTGTATGTCATCGGGGGCTTTATCGTCTGGCGCACAGGGTTGGCCCGCCTGCTGACCGCGGGCCAAATTGCACGATCTCTTTCTTTAAATGTCGTCAACCAGCTTAATCATGACCCACCGCTGGTTAGAGGCAACACCACAGGGCATCTTACCGATTTGGCAATTGGATCCATTCCAGCTGATCAACATCAACCTGAATGGTCGGCATGTCATGGAACAAAAGACGCAAGATGTGCGTTAACTCCTGAAGGTTGCGCGGGTGAAAAAAATCGAAATGCGAATTGACAGTACGTGCGGCAGATCAGGAAAAGACACGGCCCACAAAGGCTACCAGGTCGGTATCTGTAAACGGCCGGGGCAGGCAGTCCGCTCCGAATCGGTTTGCCAGATCGCTTGTGCCATCAATCAATACGGTGCGGGTATTGCAACTTTGGAGAAACGAAAGACATTTCTCAAGCGTATCCTGGGCTTGTCGCACGGAAACGAAACCGATGGTTGGACAAAAATCAGGATTTTCAAAAAGGCGCAAGGCGTCATCCGTTGTGCGGGCATGCACGACGTCAGTGGTCCCCATCGTGTTCAATGCATCTCTGATATCGGCGGCTTCGACAAAACTGTCGACAATTATAAGGCACTGCAAAATCGCATTATGCCGCTGGTCGTCCATTTGGGCTGATCCTTGATCCGAATGCCTCACCTGACATCGCGACGAAACGAAGGGCAATAAACTGTGACATACCAAACGAGTATTCAGGCCGTTAATTGCGCCAAATGCCCGCTTCGGCGGAAAGACGCGTTCATACCGTTCCGGTCTGAAGAGTTGGATTTTATGCAGCGTTTCAAAACAGGGGAAATGATTGTCGATCCAGGCACCCAACTGCTGATGGAAGGGGCGAAGGCGGCACAGCTTTATACGGTGCTGTCCGGCATGGGCATTCGTTACAAGACACTTGAAAACGGACGGCGACAGGTGATCGGCTTCGTCATGCCCGGTGATTTTGTGGGCCTTCAAGCTGGTATTATGGGTGAAATGTGCCATTCCGTGGAGGCATCAACGCCCATGCGGTTATGTGTATTCAACCGGTCGCGCGTTTACGAATTGTACCAGAGTCAGCCAGAGCGCGCCTATGCGCTGACTTATCTGGCCGCGGTCGAGGAGCACTTTCTGGGCGACGCCTTGGCGACTGTCGGGCAACGCAGCGCGTCGGAGAAAATCGCATGGAGTCTCGCGCGATTTTACGCGCGTGCGGCGTCGCTGGATCTTGTCACAAAAAACAAATGTCCGCTGCCGTTTCGCCAACAAGATCTGGCAGATGCGCTGGGATTGTCGTTGGTGCACACCAACAAGACGTTGGCCAAACTAAAACGGGATGGCATCGTGGTTTGGACTAATGGCGAATTGGAGGTGCACAATCTGGCTGAACTACAAAAGCTATCGGGTATCGGTGACGATACGGCGGCCCCACGTCCGCTGATTTAGCCCTTTCCCGAGCGATAATGCGTTAGGCAAGCCCATAATGGAAGCGGTGGTGGCAGCTCGAAGCTATTGCAACGCGCCCGGACATTCTGGATGCGTTGCGCACAGATCCGCAAAGGCGTGTAACCACTCACAAGGGTCGATTTGCGGGTCTGTGCAAGCGATACTTCCGATATGGTTCAGGCGATTGAACGGGTTGAAGATCCGTTTGCGCTGGGCGTGCCATGGCATCCGGAATATCTGTTCAACCGCCGGCCTCATCGCGCTGTTTTTCGCGTCTCTGCGCCCGCGGCGTGGGCCCTTTGGCAACGCACGCTATCGGACCAGAGCCATCGCAGCCGAAGGCTGATCCGGGTCATACGATATCTTCGGTCACGCCGGGCAGCGGCTGGCGATAATCTTTCAGCTTGTCGGGATCGTGGGGCACCAGAAAACCGTGGCGTGCTTCTGGGCGTTTGACCCCGTTTCGCGCAACCTCTCGGCGCCACCACGCGGCCGCCGTTCTGATTTCCAGCGCTTCATCCAGCACGTCGCCATGCCACCAGTGGCCGACAAGGGCGCGCCGAAGTGTGGCCAACCGATGCGGATCGGTGATGTGGAGCGCCACTTCCGTGTCCCACATCATCGACCGCCCGTTCATATTTGCGGAGCCCACCAGCGCCATGCTGTCATCGACCATCAGGACTTTGTTGTGGACATGGATGACCGGTGACCCGGCGAGAACCCCAGGACCTTCGCGCGCGGCCAATCTGGGCTGGACGGGGGAGGCGATGCAGGCGCGATCCCCAAACGCGGTCTGTACCATATCCAAGCATTTGGCCTGCAATGCCATCCCGTAGCGGGCATCAAGGCCACGATTGCCTTCGAACGCGACATCTTCTGGCAAGGCCGGCAGAATGAGGATGAGGGATATGTCTGGCATGTCCTGCGCGGCCTGGGCCAAAGCCTTTGCCAGTTTGGTGGAGCGCAGGAATTGCGTCTCGATATGGATCAGATTTTTCGCGCTGCGGAAGGCGGCGATATGCTCTGCCTCGATTTCATTCAGCAGGGTGTCAGGCGATAGCGCCCAAAGTCCAAATCGCCGCGGCGCCGACAATGTGCGCCTAAGGTGCGTGCCCTTTCGCGGCACCGTCTGCCGCGCGATCTGGTCAAGGAAACCGTCCAGATGTATGGCGGCTTCCTGGGCTTCGGGTCCCGTTGTCAGCACTTGCACATCCGACCATGTGGCATGCGCTGGTTGATCGTGATCGGTCGTGTCATAGCGCCGCTCATTCAGGTCCAACCCGCCGATATATAGGGTCGTACGATCAATCACAGCCACTTTCTGATGGTGGGAGACCGTGCGCAGTTCGGGCATCTCGTCTGACCTTAGACCGATCGCCTGCCGTGTCTGGCGAACTGTGTTGAGAGAGCGCAGGCGATCTCTCAATTTTTTCAGCACGAAGGGCATTAGGGCCAGACGCGGTAACAGACCCGCGCGCGCGGGATGCAGCGAGGCGATCACTTCGATCTGGTCCGCATGTTCTTGTCCCACCATTTCTGCCAGCGCTGCGGCCTGGCGTTTGCAGCGCCAGCACAATTCATGCAGTTCGGTCGCCATCACCGGGTCAAAATCGCTGACAACCAGTCGAAATCGAACGCCTCGGCGCACCACATGGGCCACCAGATCAAACCATGTCTCTCCGACTTCGCGGGCTTCGGGGCTGCGCAATCGGGTGGTGAAATCGAACAGGCGAAAGGCTGCAGAGATTTCGGTCCGCGCCTCCAGTATGGCGCGTTCGAACTCTGGCCAGGCTTGATCAGCGGTGATCAAAACCTCAAACCGATCTGCCTTTGTGGAGGGATCAGACGACGGCGTGGACATCATCTGCGGTCGCGAGATCCGGCGGCGGGCCGGGATCGAACAGGATAACAGGGAAGGTCACGTCATAAATGTAGCCCTCGGGCGTTTCCTGTTGCTGCGCATGTCCCTCCAATTGCGAAACGAACGCATACATCAGCTTGTGGCCAATGCCGCTGCCCACAAATTCCTCATCCGGGTCGATGGTCATCTCGCCTTTGGTATTTGTGATCGAAAGGCGGACAGTGCTGTCATCGACCAAGCGAAAGCTTACGTGGATCTTAGGTGGGCCATTCTGGGGGACCCCGACATATTTCACGGCATTTGTCAGAGCCTCCGCCGCAAGCATCGATAGGGTCACAGCCTGATCCTGACCAAGCGAGATTGACTCGATATCGGATGTAACAACGACGCTTTGACCGCCCACCTCCGTCGTGGGTGCCAACTCGTTCACAAGCCGATCCATCAGCGATTTGCTATCTACCGACGTCATTTGTGTGGTCGTGTTGAGCGTATGATGCACTGTCGCCAGCCCACGAACCCGGCGCTGCAATTGCGACAAGAGCCTGCGCGTTTCAGGTGTTCGGGCAGTCCGACGGTGCATGTTCATGATCGAGGCGATGAGTTGCAGGTTGTTCTTCACCCTATGATGAACTTCGCGCAACAGCACGGTTTTTTCGTGTAGATCTTCTTCTCGCTGAGCCTCGGCCTTGGCGAGGATAGTCGCCATGTTATTGAAGGCATTTCCCAATATCTCGAACTCCGCGGGCGGCGTATCCAGTTTGACCTTGATCTCGTCCCGCTCGCCCATGGCAAAGCGGCGCATGGCGTGGCGCAACCTGTCAACATGGCGCACGACAAGCCGGTTCAATCCAAGAAACGCGACCGTGATCCCGGCAAACCACATCAACACCGGAAAGGCCAACGCCACCAGCACGCCCGTCGGCCCGGTGATCTGCTGGTTGCGGGTGGCGGGCCAGGACCCGACAACCACCACTTCATTTCCGATCATGCTGCTGATCGCAAAAAGGCGCCGTTTTCCATCCCGTCTGGTGGCCATAAAGGTTGCCCCCACCCGCGCGGTCAGATCTGGCACGGCAAGATCCTCAGGCAAAAGGTCTTCGGCATTTTGGAGCCCGCGGGTGGAAGACAAGATATCGCCGTCCCGGTTGATTGTTAGGTATTCGGCACCCCTCTGGGACCAGCGTTCATCAATCAGGGTCTCTGTCAGGCTGTGGGGCACAGAGAGTGAAGCAAATCCCAGCAATGTTCCGTTATCAAAAACAGGGTTGCTGACAATGATGACCGACTGGCCGGATGCGGCACCAGATGGGTTGACCTCAAACGACTGTTCCTGTCGTTCCATGGCCCGTTTGAAGGAGGGTGCGGCGGAAAAATCGATGATCTTTCCATTGGATGCACAGTTCATCATGCCATCGGCATTGACGAACCCGGCAAAGACCAGACGCTCTTGCATGTCCAGAAACCGGCGCATGGCAGCCGAACATGCGTCAGGGTCGTCGACCAATTCCACAATACTCGCGCTGAGCCCCTCCGAGGCACCCAGCGCGCGTTCAAGCAGGCGACGCTCGGCAGCGGCTGCCCGCTCCGTTTCGGCCAGGACAGCCGATTGAACCAGTTCAGATGCGTTATCAACAACCTCTCGGGTCTGCCAAAGGGCGATGGTGCCCAATGGCAGAAGCGCGAATGTCATGATTCCCGCAAGCCTAAGCGGCAATCCACGGATCTTCAGATGATCCCGCAAGGGTCAGGCAGCGGATCTGGCAGAGACGATCCCGGCTGTCACGCTATCGGTGAGTTCCACAGCGTCGCCTTTATCCAAGCCCATCATTTCAGTCAGGTGGGCGCGACCGCGATTGACGCGGCTTTTGATCGTGCCGATGGCAACACCGCAGGTCTCCGCCGCTTCTTCGTACGAAAAACCGCCAGCGCCGACCAGAACAAGCGCCTCGCGCTGTTCATCAGTCAGCTTGTCAAACGCCATACCGAAATCGCGCATGGCAAGCCTGCCATCATGATCAGGCTTCTGTGCCAGTCCTTCCGCGTAGACACCGTCGATATCCTCGACCTCGTTCTTCCGCTTTCGGTGCAGCGAATAATAGGTGTTGCGCAGGATCGTGAAAAGCCATGCCCGCATGTTGGAGCCGGGCTCAAAAGAACCGATATTCGACCAGGCCTTGATCAATGCTTCCTGCACCAGATCATCAGCGGTGGCACTGTTGCGACACAGGCTCATGGCGAAAGCGCGCATAGACCCCAGATGTTCAACCAATTCGTCTTTAGGATCCATTAGTATCGTCGCCTTTCTGGCTGGTGCCTTCATCGGCGGCGCGCAACTTGTTCAGCAAATCACTAAAGCGGTCCGGCACGGGCGCGGAAGCAAGCTGATCGAATACGAGCTTGAGGTTGTCATCGATCTGGCGATCAACCTCACTCTGCTCCTTCGCGATCTTCGAATGTGTATTCATTTTGTCCGTCATTTTTTCGAGCTACCTTGGAACTTGAACGCGCTGCCGGGCGTATTGTTCCCAACAGTTAGTGAAAAAAAGGGTAAAATCAAAATGACAGGTTTGACGGGAGATGATCTTGCCAACCAGGTTGGTGCCAACCTGCCATATCTACGCCGCTACGCGCGCGCACTTACGGGCAGCCAAGGCAGCGGCGATAAATATGCCGTTGCCACCCTGGAAGCTATTTTGGCGGATCATTCGCAGTACAACACGGATCTTGCCCCCAAGACCGCACTGTTCCGGGCTTTTCATCTGATCTGGACCTCCACGGGCGCTCCCATTGACGACGATGCCGGCGATACCGGTCTTGAGTCGCGTGCCCACCAGCATCTTGCACGTCTGACGCCAAATACGCGCGAAGCGTTGCTGCTTCACACGATCGAGGAATTTTCCCCCCAAGAGCTTGCCTCTATCATGGGTGTGTCTGAGACTGAATCGGCTCAGCTTGTCGAGATCGCCTATACCGAGATGGCGCAAGCCATGTCAGGCCGGATCATGATCATCGAAGATGAAGCTATCATCGCGATGGATCTGGAAAGCATCGTGACCGAGATGGGGCACCGTGTGACGGGCATCGCTCGCACCGTCGACGCCGCAATGAAGCTGGCTGAACGGGAAGCATGCGATCTGATCCTATCGGATATTCAGTTGGCCGATGGTTCCAGTGGTATCGATGCGGTCAATGGCATCCTGGCGAAGCATGGCGACCGGCCTGTCATCTTCATCACGGCCTTTCCGGAACGTCTGCTGACGGGGGAGGGACCGGAACCGGCCTTCTTGATCGCCAAACCCTACACGGAAACGCAGGTGAAGTCTGCCGTGAGCCAAGCCATGTTCTTTTCGTCAACGGAAACTCTCAAGGCGTAGGCTATCGTTCAGATTCACGCCGGTGGAGCCGTTTTTCGATCCCCCGGCGGCGGGTCCACCCCATCGGCTATCGCAATGGATCGGAACACCAATCCGCCTCGAAACGTCAGGACCTCCCCTTTGGGAACCAATCAGCTGATCCACGGATTGGTTTAATGCAGAGGCCGTCAACCAGCGAGGGGAGCGATGACGTATTGGGCTACGACATTTCTGATCTTTGCCGTCATCGCCGGCGTATTTGGCTTCGGTGGTTTTGCCGTGACGGCGGTTGGCCTTGCGCAAATACTCTGTGGTGTTTTCGTGGTCATGTTTCTGATCACTTTGGTGATCATCTTGGTCAGGGGACGCAGAGGGTGATGGGGACCATCCTTCGCGATATTCCTGGCGCCCCGCGCGCTGCAGCAAATCTCCTATCAGGGTGGAACTCCTGATAGGATCAGGCGTTAGCCGGGCAGACTGCAACGATAAAGGATCCTATCATGACCGACGCACTCAAAGTCATCCCGAGTGACGACGACGTTTCAACCGGTGTAAGCGATACAACCGCCATTGCAGACGGTCTGGGCGATGTCCTGGCCGACACATACCACCTGATTTTCAAGACCCACGCCTATCACTGGAATGTGGAAGGGCCGCTGTTCTTTTCCATCCACAAACTGACCGAAGAGCAGTATGAGGAGATGTTTGCGGCCGCGGATGACCTGGCCGAACGTATCCGGGCCCTGGGCCATCTCGCGCCGTCGCGTCTGAACAACATCGTGGCGCGATCCAAGATCAAAGATGGCGAAGCAAAGGTGAGCGCTGCCCAAATGCTCGCCGATCTGTCATCAGATCATGAGCGTATTGCCCATCGTTTGCATGCCCTGGCGGAGATGAGCGCCGAACGCAAAGATATCGTGACCGAAGATTTGGCAACCGCACGTTCTGCTTTCCACGAACAGGCCGCCTGGATGTTGCGGGCCATCGCCAAAAGCTAACTTGTCCACGCGCAAATTGCGATCTCATGCTCCACTTGAACGCCAGTGTTCGGGTGGGGCTTCCATTTTCAGCTTTACGACTGGGCTGTCTGAAGTCTCGTATTGGAACGCGCCACGCCCAGTTAGGCGCGCATATCACGGCGTTCATTGTGCGGTTTCATGGAGGCGCGTTGTTGCGTTAACCTCCTCTGGATGCCAAGGCAGCATTGATCTGATCCTGTCCGGCTTTGCAAAAGTTTTAAGCAATCAAAGGCGCCGACGGGGCCCCTGAAAGGCCTGAATTTACGGCCCATTAAGCCACACGAACTATTCCATGAAGCAGGTCGAAATTGCCAATGGATGAGATGAGAAGACTATGGAAAAATTGAACAAACTCGGGCTGATTATATCAGCCTTGGCGATCACGGGCGTCATGTCCATGCCCGCCAACGCAATGTCGCGGGATGAACTGGCTGCGGTTCGCGATCTGGTCGAGGCACGCAATGCCGCCGGCCTGCGTGAGTTCTTGCAGGCAAATCCGCAGGTGATGAATGACACACCGCTTGGCAAAGAACTGTCCGACTTCATGCAGGAAGCACGGTCGGGTAACGTCTTTGGCGCACTGGCTGCACGCAGTGCTGTATCACGGAATATACAGGCTGCTGTCGAAGCTGCCAAGAGCGACAGCTCGCTCTACTAAAGTATCGCAACTGAGGCACTTCCCGCAGGCAGGACCTGTGGCGAAAGGAGGCCAGAATGGCCGATTCTCTCCCCGGTGTTACACTTGTAATCGATCCGCGTTTTAGTGGCGGCACCTCGTCCGCCGTGGCGACCGAAATTCGTGTGATGTCTTCTTTCTGCCGCCTGCGTGTCGCCGCTGTGTCGTCGGCCATGTTTTCGGGCAATACCGCGCATCCTGCGATCATCGATGCGTGCGAGGCAACGGGTGTTACCATGACATGGGATGCACCGACAATTGCCGATCAGATCGTCGTACTCCATAATCCATCTTTTCTCAAATTCGACCAACATTTCGCCAGCCGTATCGTCGCTGATCAGCTTTTCGTCGTATGTCATGAGAACTTTCTCAGGCCTGGCGGTGGCGAGGGTTTCGCGGTGCGTCATTGCCTTGATCTCATCCAATCGGCAAGCCTGTGTCGTACCCGCTCTCTCGCTCCAATTTCGGCTTGGAACCGCAAGACCATCTACGACTGGGCGGAGACTATCGGTAACTTGCCTGGCTGGGCGATTGCCCACGAGGACTGGACCAATATCTGCTCTTTCGACCTGCAGGATCCGGTCGTTCATCCCCGGGATCGCCGCGGACGGCTGTCGCGCCCGGGGTTCGAGAAGTTCCCCGATCTTGAGACATTGCATCAAATCTTTCCCGACACCTGTGAAGCGGTTCGCATTCTGGGAGCCGACAGCTTGATGGCGGATGATGTACCGTCCCATTGGGATCTGATCCCTTTTCGGGCGGAACCGGTGACCGCGTTTCTATCGACCATAGACTTCTTCATTTACTACACAAACACCCGGTGGAGAGAGAGCTTTGGGCGCGTCATCGCAGAAGCCATCGCCGCGGGAAAGCTGGTTATCACGGATCCTGATACCGCCCAGATATTTGGTCCCGGCGTTCTCGGGGCACAGCCGTTCGAGGTTAATGATCTGGTCGCCAAACACATCGCGGCACCCGCGCTCTATGCCAGCCGGGTAGAGATGGCCCAGGCTGGTTTGAGCAGATTTTCCGCCTCCGCCTTTAAGGAGCGATTCAACCGAACGATTGCCGGTCCACCCGCTTTCGATCGCAAGCCCGGTTCAGAGAACGAGGATATCTATGCTCTTTTGTGACACAGTCCAGGACGACGCAGGCGCGTTCGATACGCTCAGCGTGTTCTGCTCCCAAGCTCGTGGTGCCGGTGTACCAATCGCCATTCATCGGCGGTCGCTGCCCGAAACACTTGATCTGGGACAGCGCTACGATCTGGCATCGCTCGTAACCGACATATCGCCTGATAACGCTTCCGGTCTGGTCTTGATCGGTGGCGATAAGCCGAGCGATAGCAGTCTAATTCGCTTGCGCCGCCTTATGGGCGGACACGCCATTCCGACCACATATTTTGGCCAGTTCGACAGCGATCAAAAGCGGATCGCAGCAGCCGCGCGCCTGTCCTATGCTATCGGGGTAGAGCCGACCCTGCGCGACACCCAGATCATCCCCGGTCTGCGAACCGGTTCGATCCCACTCTTTGCAAGCAAGGCTGTCAATTCCGTGGCGGCAAAACCTCGCCTGGCCTTCATTCTGCCCAATGTGGATGCGCCTGAAACCGTCAGCGCGATACGCGCCCTGTCCACGAGCCGGGTTTTCGATGTCAGTGTGATCACGACCGGTCAAGGCAAAGGACAATGGGCCGACAAGCTGGGGGCGGGTGTGCCCCTGTGGCATATGTCCGAAGTTCTGCCACGATCTTTGGCAGCACAGATCGATATCGCCATATTCTGCAGTGAGCCACTCCAATGGTATCGCTTCAACGCTTTGGTCGCCAATTTGGTCGGCAATCGAGCCATCATGGTGGATGCCACACCCGACCGCGACTGGTCTGCTCTACCGGATGGGATCATTCCGGGCACGTTGGATGGCGCGGCGCTGTTGACGTGGCTCCAAAACGACATCCTGCCATCGACCGCAGATATCGCGGCGGCCATGGGGGCGTCAAAACTCCGCAAAGCCTTGAACTTACCCGAAGACCTGGCGATTGCCGCAGCCACACCTTCGCCTCTGATTGCAAAGAGCGCCCCCAACTTGCGACATGAGGGCAAGTTGGTCTTCATGCCGACCAATGGTGTCGGGCTCGGCCACGCAAAGCGATGCTCACTTGTCGCCGGCGCCCTCGAAGATCCACGCCGGGCGGTTTTTGCGGCGTTCCCTTCGTGCCTTCAGATGCTGAACAATGCGGGCTTCGACGCCGCCCCGCTGGTGTCCAAATCACCTCACCGCCCGAACCACGCGAATGATATCGTAAACCATACGCGGCTGAGCACCTTATGCGAGGGTGCCGCTGGCCTCGTATTCGATGGCGGCTACGTTTTCGAAAGCATCATGCGCGCGACACTCGACAATGAACTACCAAGCATCTGGATCCGGCGCGGGCTATGGCAGGAGAGCCAAAACAATTCGGTAGCGCTGGATCGACAAAAGATCTTTGACCGGATCGTTGTGCCGACCGAGGCTTTTGACGAACTGAACCATGCAGCACCTCCTGCAGAGAATGCTGTTGAAGTTGGCCCGATTCTGCAACGCTTTGACCTTGGACCACCGGATGTTTCTGCGTTGCGCAAGGGGATTTGTTCCGAAATCCAGTTGGACGGTCGGCAGTTGGTTGTCACCATGCTTGGCGGTGGCGTTGCGGCCGATCGGCGTGCCCAGATCAATGCCGTTTGCGCACATCTCGCATCGAAGCCCGATGTCGTCCATGTGTTAGTGGTCTGGCCAACAGCTGTCTCAGATCCCGCTTGGTTTACCCATAAAAACACGCGCGTCGTGCAAACCTATCATGCCAGCGCGTTGATTGCGGCAGCGGATCTTTTGGTATCAGCCGCGGGATACAACAGTTTTCACGAGGCGCTTTATGGCGCAGTTCCCACTATTTTTGTACCCCAGATGGCGGGGTACATGGATGATCAACGCGCCAGAGCTCGCGCGGCGAGCGAACGTGACTTGTCCGTCTTGGTGGAACCGTGGGAAGTGCTGCGTCTGGGGGCGCTGATCGACGAATGCCTTGAAGGCCGCGCTGAACAGATGCGCGAAAGGCTGCGTGGAACGAACCTGCCACCGCTTGGCAACAGCCTGGCCGCCCGCACCATCGAGGAAATCTGCCAATGACCACTATCCGGACTGACGACACCTTTCTTCACTGTCCCGACGCGGAACGTTGGCGGGGTGTGCTTGCACGGGTAAACGGCCATCGGGCCACCAATCTTGACACGGCTGTACGCCCTTTTGATCCGGTCGCCGCAGAAGATCCTGGCAAGGTCTTGTTTCCCGAACCGGACCTTACACCCGTACTGCCCGAAATCGGTGACCAACGCCCTGCTGTTGGTGTGATGGTCGAGGACGCATTGACTAAGGATCCCATCGTGCTCGCTGCGCAGCTGGCTGCCCTCGCCTTGGAGAAGGATTGCGAAATCGTGGTGATCTCAGAAAATAATCTGTCGGGTTTCGAGCGATTTGGCTTTCGCACCGAACGTGTGGCAGGCAATACCGAAGCTGAACGGGCTGCCTGCCTTGATCAGATCCGCGCCTTTTGGAACTTGGACATCATTCTTTAGCGCCGTTGCTAGCGGTCAATACGTGCTTTTACGGTTAGATCTCGCGAGGTGATTGGCTCGACGTCCCATGCCCGGGGGTAAAGTGCAGGAACGATAACTTACGCACGGCACCTACAACGTCTGACGTGATAGCTGAAATATTCAATATCGCGTAACGCGTTGAAATATAGGATTTTAGTCAGCGTTATGCGATTGAGTTTTTTCGCATGATGCTTCAAGGCTCAGTGTCTGATCCCGCCACACCGCTCTGTAAATGTATCGATCAGATCGTGTTTGTATCATAAGGTTTACCGGCAGACCACGCATGCCCGAAGTCTACTATCTGCATCAATTGCGTTGATCTGACCGCAGATCGAGAAAGACCGAATGGGCGTGCAGTCATTGCAGAAGAAGAGGCGAGTCCAGCCAGTTCATGAGGATGCGGTTAACGCGTTCGGGCTGCTCCAGAACCGGCAAATGGCCTGCGTCGGGGATCACCTCAAGCTGCGCATCCTGCATCAGGCCGGCCATGACTTCATGGCGTTCCACCGGGCAAAGCGTATCGTGTTCGCCGCACAGGATCAGCGCGGGCACTTTACAGGCGCGCAAAGTCGCTTGCTGGTCGACCCGCCGCTGCAGGGCCCGGCTTTGATCCACAAACACCTCGCCACCCAGGTGCAGCCCCATATCAACGACCAGATGCAAAACCTCTGACCGGGCGGGGCCGGGTGCAAGGTAACTCGGTTTCATCTCATCGCGCAGGATCTCTTCGAGGCGGCCGGTGCGCGCGCCAATGATTTGCGGCTCCCGGGCCGCGGCACGTTGCGGTGTTTCAGGAAGCGGATTGGTATCCATCAGAACCACCCGTGTCACCCGGTCTGGCGCACGCCTCAGAATTTCCATCGCGACGATCCCGCCCATCGACAGCCCAGCCAGCACAAACCGACGCGGCGCATGATCCAGCACCTTGGCGGCCAGGGGCCCCATGCTTGCAGCTCCCGTCAGCGGGGCGACCTGGACAGCGCGGGTCGGCGACAATGCGGTGACCTGCGGCCAGAACAGGCGCGCATCGCACATCATTCCGGGGAGGAAAACAACCGGATCGGGCATCTCAGATCCGGGCCGAGGCCAGGTGGGCGCCCTCGACCAAGGCGCCGAGCTTGGCCCACGCAATTTCGGGATCCACGGCCCCGAACCCGGCAAAGGTCCCAAATCCGCAATCCGATCCGCCAATGACGCGATCCGCACCCACGATCCCCGCAAACCGCGTCAACCGTTCAGCCACGACCTCGGGGTGTTCCACGAAGTTCGTCGTGGTGTCCAATACGCCGGGTACCAGCACCATATCGGCGGGAATTTCGCTCTGGCGATCGCGAAACACGGTCCATTCATGGGCATGGCGCGGGTTCGACGTTTCAAACAAAACCGCGCCGGTATGGACGGACATCAGGGTTCCGAACACTTTGTCCATATCGATATCGCAGACATGCGGGCCTTCGTAGTTGCCCCAGCAGATGTGCACGCGCACCCGGGCGCGATCAATGCCGGCCAATGCGGCGTTCAGCGCCTCAACATGGCTGGCCGCAATGCGCAGGAATTCGTGATCCGTCAGGTCCGCAAACAGCATGTGACGCGACAGGGCCAGATCTGGGCAGTCCAGTTGTAAATCCAACCCGGCATCCACGATGGTGCGGTATTCTTCGGCCATGGCATCACTTAGCGCGGCCAAGTAGGCATCATGGCTGGCATAATGTTCATTCGGCAGAAACAGCGCGATCACCCCGGGTGAGGCTGCATTCATGAACGCGCGATTCGCCCCGTGTTGCGCCATCGCTGTCTTGAGCCGTTTGATATCTGCCTGCAATTCATGCTGCCCTTTGGATCGCACCTCGCCCACGCATTTGGGGCGCGTGTATTGCGGGGTGCCACCGCCCTCTGCCAGTCGTTTCAGGAAGGTCGGAAAGCGCTTTAGATCAGCAGGCGCGTTGCGCGGGCTGTCCCCGTCGAAACCGGTATAGCGATCCTTCACATAGGTCGCGTACGAGATCTTTGCGGTTTCGCCATCGGATATCACATCGATGCCCAGTTCGGCCTGCCGCTTGACCGAGTGATCAACAGCCTGGGCCATGGTCTGTTCAAAGACCGCCCAATCCACGTCTTCTCCATGCTCCCGCGCAAACAACTGATCCACAACATCCTGATTGCGAGGAAGCGAACCGGCATGGGTCGTTGCGATCTTGGTCATGGGCGTCCTGTTCGTTAGGTCAAAGGCGCGCAACGGCGCGGATCAGTTGCTCAGGATTTGCATCCAGATGGCTGTTTCATCGAACATCACATATTCGCGGCGCAGACCCCAGGGGCCAAACTCGGCATGGGCGATCCCCATCACATAAATCTGCGCACCGGTTGGGGCACCGAAAATGCCCCAGCCATCGTGACGCCCCCAAAGAGACCACCTGATTGCAGCGCGCGGGGACATCATATCGTCATCGCGGCCCATAACGTGATGGAGTGTGAAATGGGCGCTGGGGAAAGCGGCGCGCAAGCCCAGCCAGAACCTGTCCGCGGCCTCGTGGCCATGGGTGCTGACCCCGCCTGGATATTCCAGACTGCAGGCGCGGTCCCATGCGTCGGGAATGACAGACAGTTCGGCGCGCATGATGCGTTCCAGAAGATCGGCATATTTTGCGCCCCAGGGGTTGTCATTGCCTGCACCGGTATAGGGGCCTTGGCGGTCGATCTGGGGCGTAAACGCATTTGGCGCGGCCCGTGTCGCCTCATCCATCCCGTCGATCTGTTGCTGCGCCCAGTCGCGGGGCGCGTGACCCATCTGGCGGACGATGGCGCCATTGTCGCGCACCAGCCATTCATCATTGATCTGCCCCGCTTGGGCAAAGCAATCGGCAAAGGCGCGATAGGTCAGCTGTTTGCCCGTTGCGGGGCCGAACGGCCCGTCGCCCAGATGCGTGGCCTGGCTCAGGATCCGGTGCGAACTGAGCATCCCATCTTCGGGCGTGCCGGACCATATGACGTCTTCTCCTAGCAGGACCCTGTCGGGAAAAGCGTGCAGGGTTTCCAGCGTGGCCTTGGTCATAGACGGCTCACCCGAACCGATGCCGGACGGTGTGCGCACGATCACATCCGGGTGGTAATAAGACTTCATGGCCGGGCCGAGCCCGCGCTGCTCCCAGATTTCCTCGGTAATGCCCAGGATGTAATCGGGAAAATCCCTGAATTTGTTACTGAAATTATTCATCCCAATCCTCTGGCTTGCGCGCCGATGCCCGCACAATAAGCGGACCATCGATTTCGATATGCTTTGGGTCAAGCTCTGGCTCTTCGATCCGGGACAATAAAAGATCCACGGTGGCCGTCACCATCTGGTTCACAGGTTGACGCAGCGTGGTCAAGTCATAGGCGGGCCAAGCCGCCAAAGGAACGTCATCATATCCCACGATCGATACATCGCCGGGCACATCCACGCCAAGTTCAAATCGTAACACATCCAATGCAGCCACGGCCATATGGTCATTGCCAACAAAGATCGCATCGGGCCGTGACGCCTCGCCCCACCAGTCCCGCACGATTTGCGCGGCGGTTTCCCGTTCATAAAGCCCATCGGCAATGGCCAAGGGCGCCAGGCCCGCTTGGTCGAGCCCCGCCAGAAATCCGGCCTTGCGATCCCGGCCCGTGCTTGATCCATCCCAGCCCGATATATGGGCGATGCGCTGATGCCCGCCCGCCACCAAGAACCGCGCGATCCGCGCGCCGCCTGCAATATTGGCGCTGGTGATCTTGCTGCACCGCCCATCTTCATGTCCGCGATTGAACAGCACAACGGGGATCCCCTCGCTTTGACAGGCGCGGATCAGTTCGTCCGACAATCCGACCGAGGCCGCGATAAGGCCGTCCACCTGATAGTCGATCAATTCCTGCATCACACGATCCGCCTCGGGGCCGCGCCCGCGCGCCATGAAGATCAGGATGTGATATCCCTTATCCTGCAAGGCGTTGGACAGCTTTTCCAGCACATCGGGATAAAACTGGTTTTCCAGATAGGCCACGACCAGCCCGATGATCTTTGATCGGCCCGTGATCAATCCGCGGGCCAGGGCATTGGGGCGATAGCCAAGTTCGGCAGCGGCGGCGCGTACCTTGGCCGCCATACCCGGGCTGACGCTGGCCCCCGGTGTGAAAACACGGCTGACCGCCGATTGGCTGACGCCCGCCTGGGCCGCTACATCCATGGAGGTCACCTTGCGGCTCATGATGCGTCCGGCACCGACACTTCGAAACCGGAGCGGGCGTGGTGCCGCGACAGGTTGGGTGTTAGATCAGCGGGATGGTCCATTCCAAACTGCTACCCCCGCCAACGGGGCAATGTCGAGGGGGAAGGCAACCCAGACAATTGCGGAAAGTCATGGTAGCGGGCCCGTCGCTGCTCAGGCGGTTCCACCGGTTCCATGCCCGCAGCCAGCAACTTGCCGCGCGGCGTGATGTAGCTGCTGATGGTACGGCGGGGAACGGGCTCCCACGTGATGTTAAACGCGGCCAATTTGGGAAAGAACCATTGCTCGGAATAGGGCAGATGGTCATGGATCCACCACGCCAGATCCCGCCAATCCCGCCCGCGCTCATATTGATCCGTAAACCACGGGATCGCGATGGAAGCCCCGGCGATGGGGCTGCCGGGTCTGTCCCAGATGTGACACTCGATCGGGTTGTCGTTTCTGGCGCAGTTCAACTTGTTCTTGTTCCCAAACCGGTTCAGCGTTGGCGACCGATATCCGGACCGAACTGCCACACGCCCGAAAGTCTCCTCCAGCGGGTCCAGCAATTGCGTGCAAAGCGACCGTCCATGGGCGATGGCGCGGTCGGGGTCTTCGGGAATATTGGGGATGCCGTGGATATTGCCGATCTCCGAATATAGAAATTCCCGCATATAGAAGTATCGGCTCAGCCTGACCCGCCCCAGTGTCTCAAGGCTCCACATGGATTTTGGCGGGCGCATCTTTCAGCCCGCGATCAGGTTGACCGCTTGGTCCGAAAAACCGTAGCACGCCATGATCTGCCGGTGAGACGGGCTCCCCAGGTAATATGCCAGAAAATCATCCAGATCGCGCTGCAGTTCAGATGCACTCAGCGACAGTGCAAAGGCGCCAAAACTGGCCGGTGCCTCATCGGTAGAGACATCGACACAGTCCAATCCATGATCCACCTCGCCGTCCAGATACCCACGATGGGCCCGCGAAACGCTCGTATAGGCATCGACCTTTCCCTGGGCCACCGCTGCAGCGGCATCTCCGTAATCATCAAATAGTGTGATCCGTTCCGCCGGAATACCAGCATCTAGGGCTCGTCCATGTTGGATCTGGGCATATGACACCGCCAACCGGGCTGTGGGATGTGCGGCCGGATCCCCATAGCCGCATAGGCCCAGCGGCTTGCCGGCCTTCATCATCAAACCACCGGTCAGTGCCCAAATGGGGGGGCCCAACCATGCGGTCTTGCGTCTGTCTTCTGTCGCGAACATCGCCGTTGTCATATCCCAGTCACCGATTCCAAGGCCGGGCAGCAGCTTCTGAAACGTCGTCTCTATCGGCTGCCACGGCCCCGATGCCAGCGCGTTATTGGCCGCTTGTGCCAGGTCCACATCGCAGCCCATGACCGCGCCCGATGGCTCACGGTGGTTGAATGGTCGCTCAATGATATGGGCGAATTTCATCGTCGCACTCCGGGGTTACGTATGATCCCGAATCGGGGGCCACGGTTTGTGGCTGGTAGGTGCCAAAGCTCCATTCACGTCCTTCGGGATCCCGCGCGCGGTAGCGGTCCGTGTCCCATTCGGTTTGCTCAGGCGGATAGACGATGGCGGCGCCAGCCGACGCGACGGTGGCATGGTGGGCGGCCACATCCTCGACCACCAGATCGATCCCTGGTGATTCTTTCGGCAGATCGACCGTCGCCATCATGATGACCCCGTTACCGTGTTTCAGTTCTGCATGCAGCACTGTGCCATCATCGGTTTTCGCGACCCGCACGACCTCCATCCCAACGACGCGGGTCAAAAACTCAACAGCCCCGCCGCCATCCTTGTAGCTTAGAGAAGGAACGATATGGGGTGTGTCAGTCATGGTGATGACTCTCCGTGGCTTCAGATATCGTCCGGCTCGTTCTCCCCGGGAAGGCACCATCCTGTCCGACAGGCGATCTGTCGGATCCGATCCTGAAAAGCCGCCGACCATGGCTGCCGCCTTCAAATCCCGCACAGCGCGGCTGATCAGGCCCACCCATTGTTCCACCCCACGCCTCCCGCCGGGTCGACGGTATCAAGTCAGGCCGGATCTGCCCAGCAAGGGGGCGGCACGTTCGCGCATGCGGGCCAGAACATCCAACCCAAGCTGATCGTAGGCGTCCAGCAGATCGACGAGCACCCAGTTCTCGCGGATCAGCCCGTCCTCAAGCCGCCAGAAGTCAAGCGAGCGCAAGGTGATCTTTTGTCCCGTCGGCGGCAGACCAAGCTACCCGCCATGGCTGAGCGTTTGCGCCATATTGGGCCAGCCCGTCACGCCCACATAGGCGCCCTCTGCCAGAAAACGACAGGTCGTGCCGTCGGGGTGGCTGCCCCGGTCGGGCATGGCCGACAAAAAGGGGATCTGATGGTGCTGTCGAAATCCTTCGATCCCGCGCATCGTCCCGATGCCCGCCGGACCGTACCACATTGTGCACGGATGCTAGAACCGAGACATCTCCATGATCTCCGTGACCTGCTCCCCTTAGAGTCCGCTAATTTAGGTTAGCTCTGTTCAGGTTTTGGTCTTCCTTTGACCGGTTAGCATATTCGGCTGGCGTCATACCAGCGAGGCTTGTGTGCGGACGGTGGT
>NZ_JAFEUL010000023.1 GCF_016901225.1 Actibacterium sp. 188UL27-1
GCCTGATGTTCTTTCAATATCCCGATTATCTGTTCTTCACTGAAACGGCTTCTCTTCATCATCTGTCTCCTTCTTGGAGAACAGGCTAACCAAAAACACCGGACATTTCAGGGGAGCAGGTCAGGTGATGAAAAGCTGTTCATCAAAAAGACCGAAGCCGATGGGAAAGTTCACTTTGAAGACATTCCCAACATCCCAAAATTTGGTGAACGGCTTGAGGATGTCGGCCTATACAAGCGCAAAGACCTAATCCCTGCACAAAACTTGAAGAGTATCTTCAAAACAATGCGCAACTACATGGCTGCCAATGCAGTCGGGATCACGCGAGATGAAGTCTTTGCCCAGCAGATCATCAATCTGATCTTCTGCAAGATATATGATGAGCGCTTCACCAAACCTGATGACATGGTGACCTTCCGCGCTGGCATTCAAGAATCTGCTAAAGATGTGCGTGTCAGGATCGAGAAGATATTTGCGCAAGTTAAGAAGCAATATTCTGATGTCATCGAAGCCAGCGAGAAAATCTTGCTTGATGATGCCACGCTTGCTTATGCCGTAGGCGAGCTTCACCTCTTCTGCCTGATCGAAAGCGAGCGCGATGCTATCGCAGAAGCCTTCGAGGTTTTCATTGGACCATCGCTCAAAGGTGGTCAGGGGCAATTCTTTACCCCCCGCAATGTTGTGAAATTGCTGGTTGAGATGATTGATCTTGGCACCGATGATCGCATGATTGATCCCGCTTGCGGGTCTGGCGGATTTCTTGTGGAGTCCCTTCGCGAGATGTGGCGGCGCGTCGATGAGCAAGGCGAAGAGCTAAGCTGGCCTGATCATGAAATCTTCTCTGAAAAGCAAAAACTCGCCATCCGAAACATTCGCGGGATCGACAAGGACTACTTTCTGGCCAAAGTCGCCAAAGCCTACATGGCCATCATCGGCGATGGTCGAGGCGGTGTGTTCTGTGAGAACAGCCTTGATGATCCAGCGCAATGGAAGAGCACAGCCAAGGATGATGCGCGGCTTGGCACCTTTGATGTGGTTCTAACCAACCCGCCCTTTGGCAAGAAGCTCAAAATTGATGATCAGACGATCCTGACCAAATACAAACTTGGCTATAAGTGGAAGAAAGAAAAAGGCACCACAAAGTACGAGCAAACCAATACGGTGTATGATGGCCAAGCGCCACAAATCTTATTTATTGAGCGATGCCTTGCTATGCTCAAGCCGGGCGGGCGTATGGGCATTATGGCTCCTGAGTCCATGTTTTGTAATCCGTCCCATCGCTTTATCGTGCAATATATCAAGTCCGTTGCACGCATTAATGCTGTTGTTTCGTTCCCAGAAGAGCTTTTTCAGCCATTCACCCACGCCAAAGCGTGTGGCGTGATCATCGAGAAAACTCCGACTGATCCTGACAACCCACATGATATTTTCATGGCGGTTGCCAAGTGGTGTGGTCATGACTCACGCGGCCTGCCTATCCCGCATGATGATATTCCGAAGATCATGGAGAAGTTCCATGACTACAAGGAAACGGGCAAGATTGACTATGATCATTTTGGCTTCACGCTCAGCGAAACCGATATCGTGGATGATGTGTATCTGCCGAAATACTACAACCCCGAGATCAAACAAAAGCTCAAGAAACTTGGGAAAACGCACGATATTGTTCGGCTTGGTGATCTAATCCATGATGGCGTTGTTGAGCTTTCAACGGGCCATGAGGTGGGTAAGCTGGCCTATGGCACAGGCACGATCCCGTTCATTCGCACCTCCGATATTGCCAATTGGGAAATCAAACTTGATCCCAAGCATGGGCTTAGTGCCGAAATCTATGAAAAGCTGAAAGAGCGGCAGGATGTTCGGGAAGGCGATATCCTGATGGTGCGGGATGGCACTTATCTTGTCGGAACGTGTGCCATTATTTCAGAGGCAGATACCAAGATCGTCTATCAGAGCCACATATACAAAATTAGATCATACGATCACGATGTGATTGATCCGAATTTGTTGCTCGCGATCTTATCCAGCCCGATTGTGCGTGAACAGATTTATGCCAAGCGCTTCACTCAAGATATCATTGATACGCTTGGCGCGCGCAT
Source organism: Actibacterium sp. 188UL27-1 (assembly GCF_016901225.1). Classification (GTDB taxonomy): domain Bacteria; phylum Pseudomonadota; class Alphaproteobacteria; order Rhodobacterales; family Rhodobacteraceae; genus 188UL27-1. The sequence goes on from NZ_JAFEUL010000023.1 coordinate 2,100, forward strand.
TCGTGAGCTGATGCTGCCGATCCCGAAAGATGAAAATCGCAAAGCTGAAATCACGGAAGGTGTTGGCAAGGCTCTCGCACATAAACGGAAAGCTAGAGCGCTCGCACGGAATGCCGCGCTTGCAGTTGCGCCAACCAATGGCGATGAAGACGACCCCGAGTTTATGACGTTGATAGGTTGATTTAGTCTAGAGTATAACCATACGTCGCATTGAACCTATGCTAGATCAATTCCTATAGTATACGCCTTTACCTTTCTCCCGCCACGTCTGCCAAGGCAGCTTTTAGAACTTGAAAACAAACTTTGGCAGTGTGCTGGTCTGGTAAGAATCCTGATACTAATTGTTGATAAGGATGAATGTAATTTCGGAAATCGCGCAGCCCATGTCCGAATTTTTTTATATCGGGCTTGAGTAACCCAATCTCACATGCAACGTCAATGAATTGAGCAAGTGTCCATTTATGAAATTTTTGAACCTCGCCGCTATCAATACGCGGACTAGCTTTTGCCTTGTTGAAATCCATTGGATTTTTCCGTGCCGCCCCCAGAAGTACACCCTCCAAAACGCTACCGCAAAGAAATATGACTGATAAATTTGCGTTTGCTTTTAAAGCTGCCCTTGCTTCCTCAAGACGAGATTCTATAATTGGCACAACCTTGATGTCGACTGGTAACTTCTCGATATTGGGTATCGAGAATTCATGATCAAGAAAAACGTCTTCATTTATTACTTCGCTGCGTTGCGTAGTCTTACCTAAAAGGCGTTCCGCTATGTCTCTCGACTTAGCAAGAACAGGATGATCAATTTCACGCCCTCCTAGCTCCCCGTCGACCTCATAAGAATCCATTAGTTCAGAAAGAACTTTCCCTACTACAACATCAGGTTCTATTTCCCAGAACGCCCTCATCTTCTTGGCTTTTGATGTTCCATAACTCTGGTACTTATCGCTATGAATATCAATGTTATGTCGTTTAAAAAACTCAGCATAGGTAGAATCAGAATAATCTAAGACAAAGCCGCTGCCCATTTCTAAAAGTTTCTCTATGCAACGCTTTTCGATATCTGTCAGGCTGCTCACTTCAATACTTTCTACTGCCATGTAGGCAATCACCCATTTTTGCTTTCAAGCATTCACATAAGTATAGCAACTTGCATAGACCTTCACACTCTTGAGTTTAGAAGGTACCGAGTTTTCCCCAAGACACTTTTTCAGATGCCACCTCATGGTAAACGAAAGCTGGTGTCGTGGGGAGTTGTTAGAGGCGCTCTCCTGATTGATGGTCAAACGGGCAATTCGTTTGTGCATGGCATGGTTCGGTGTTGGTGGAGAGGCACGTCTCCAAGTCCAACGAGCGGGTTGTCAGGGGGCGCGATAGCCCCTTGGCTCGATGGGATGGTTCCAAGGTAAGGGCAGCTACGAAGTGCTCCCTTCATGGTCTCGATGAAGTCGCCTCCATGGCATGGCGTGCATCCAAACTACGCAAGGTTGGTCTCCACGACGTGGTGGTGATTGAACGGTCAGACGTTCTGCTGGCTCTGAGGACGGGCTTTATGCCCTGATCTGAGCCACTGGCCGGGGGGATACAACGGGGGCGCGCAGCGGGCACCCTTGTCAAGCAGTGTGGTACTACCACGCACAGCTTGCGTTCAGCCTTAAATCCAACCGCTCAATCTAGATGATCAGGTTCACGCCAACTGTGAAGTCCGTCTCGTCCACTTGGGTGTTCACGAACTTGATGATCTGGTCAAAGCCGTCTGCACCGCCGTTCGAGTCGACCTGTGCATAGGAATGCGTACCGTTGAATCCAATTTTGAAGAAATCTGTCAATACATCTGAGTTTGGATCGAAACCAGTTACGATGTTGGAGATATCTAGCTTGTCGCCTTCCGAGATCGAAAAGTCGTGAATTTCATCGAAGATCAACGTGTCTGCAAAACCAAATGTGTCGGCACCAGCGCCGCCCCACAGGTCGTCGTGATCAAGACCTCCCCAGAGCGTGTCATCACCATCATGGCCATAGAGCTTATCGTTTCCGGCTCCGCCATAAAGCGTGTCGTTGCCTTGATTACCTCTCAGAAAGTCATTCCCATCTTCTCCGTAAAGCGTATCGTCACCATAACGGCCCCAAATGTTATCGCTGCCTGAGCCACCAAAAATGACATCATCTCCCGAGTCTGCCGCCGACAGATTGTATCGGTCTCCATCTAAGTTGTCGCTTCCAGCGCCGCCATATAGGAAATCGTTACCATGCTCGCCGTACAGAGCGTCGTTTCCGCCCTCGCCATGCAAAGTATCCGAGCCCAAGCCGCCATTGATGATATCTGAACTTTCACCAGCATGGATCACATTTGAAAAGTCATCACCCACAACTCTGTCTGAAAAGTCGGTTGCGCGAATATTCTCGATGTTTGTTAGATTGTCATCCCAAGACCCATCGCGCCGCTCGTCTGCACGACCATTCTTGAGTTCAACATTTACCGCTGCCGTGTTGACACTATAATCGGCTGTATCTGTTCCGCCTTTTCCATCCAGAGTATCATCTCCAAGGCCACCAGATAGGACATTGCTTTGATCGTCTCCATAAAGCGTATCCACCGACGACGAACCAATTACGTTTTCGACTGTGAACAGTGTATCTGTGCCTTCACCGATTGCAGTTCCAGCTTGAAGATCGACAACAACGCCATTCGATGAATTCACAAAAGAAACTGTATCAACCCCATGTGATCCACAGATTTGATCATCTCCTGTTCCACTCTCAAGGTAGTCATCCCCTGTTCCGCCATGTAGCTTATTGTTACCGCCTTGACCGTATAGGAAATCATCGTCTGCTCCGCCAGAAAGCGTCGCATCGCCGCTACCAGAGTAAATTCTATCTGTACCGCCATCAGCCAAGATCAAGCGACCGCCACCGCTGGTAAATAGTATTGTTTCATCGCTGCTTTGGTTCTGGTTGGTATCAGAAACCCAACGCCATGATGATCCTGATGTTTCAACTAACGAAAAGCCATCATCGAAATGAAACTCTTCGAAGGTGTTCTGAGTGTAAGGGTCATAGAAGTGATTTGCTATAGTCGTAGTTCCAGACATCGCTGTGCCTGCTGTCGTCAAAAGAAAATCTCTTCCTGAAACGGTAAACTGAACGTCTTGGGGAAGAAGTCCTTCTGGTATTTCGACTAGCTCATAACCAGAAAAATCGTTGATGAACATATCTGTCCCACCAGAAAGAACGTAGGTTTCCTGATCTGCTCCGCCAGTGATGCGATCATCACCGTCACCGCCGTCTAGAATGTTAGCTCCGCTACCACCTTGGATGATGTCATTACCGCTTCCACCAGTGATAGTATCATCACCATCGCCGCCAGAAATAGTATCGTTGCCTTCACCGCCGTCAATGATGTCATTTCCAGCGCCGCCAAGAATATTGTCTAAGCCAGCTCCGCCAAATAAGGTATCGTGACCATCATTCCCGCCGATGACATCATTTCCAGCACCTGCGTATACGGTGTCATCTCCACCCAGAGCCGTTATACTATCTTCAAAGTTTCCAAAGTCGATGCCATAAATGACTTCACCATTGTCTGAGCCTTGGGTTGTCATGGTTGTTGACCAGTTTAGCAGATGATCTTTCAAATTGTACCATGAGCTGGAATTACTCGTGTCTTTGACACGTATCCACTCGATACCAACACCGTCTTGATCATTCAGATCAGTAAGCTGATCTGCTATAACAACATCATATCCAAGCGATCCCTGTTGTCCGGTTATTCTGATACCCTCGTTACCAATCCGTACAATCGATCCAAGATCGAAATGATTAAATTCTGCCGATGGATAGCGCGCATCAGAACCAAAGCGAAGATAGTCTTCGCCCTCAGAGTCCTGAATAAAGACTTGATCTATTCCATTCTGACCGTCGGTGCTTCCCTGAACAAAATACGTATCATCACCCGCACCACCATCGAGAAGATTTTGAGTGCGCTGATTGGCTATACCAAGACCGTCTCCAAGACGGTCATTTCCATCACCACCAATAAGATGGTCAGCTCCGGTTTCTCCAACGATAATGTCGTGTCCTGCGCCGCCATCTATCACATCGTCGCCAGCACCGCCCTCAAGAGTATCAGCAGCTGCGTCGTCTCCAAGGCCACCATCCTGATGGCCAAAGATTGTATCATTGCCATCACCGCCTTGTATCGTATCAGCGCCAGCTAGACCAATTAGAACATCGTCATTATTTCCTCCGACAAGAGTGTTGCCGTTTGCATCGCCTTCGATAGTCTCTCCTGTTGGATTGAAATAGCGGTACTCTATTGATGTTACGCCATTTGACGGATCGTGTGCTGCCTCTCCCCAAGCAAGAGCGGCATCACTGCTACTGATGGCAGCAGACAGTTTAGCCGCTTCAACAGTATCCAGACCGAAATCGTCTCCTGTGCCGTCATGGGCATGCACACTTCGCAGATAATCAGCAACTCCCATCCAAAATTCTTGACGTGCCGCCGTGTCAGGCAGAGCGATAGCCGCAGCTTCTAGATCATCCAAAGTATCTTGAGAAAACAGGCGCGTTTGTGCATTTATATCTAGTATGTCGCCAGCAAAATCGAGCTGTGGTGCGTTTGTGAATAGGTCATCGCCGATTAGTTGGGTAAGAATTGTAGCCTTGTATCGTGCGAAAATTACATCATTCCAGAGCCCCTCAAGGCCATCTGCTTGCACGGTTCCGGGGTTATCAGTCCATTCATTCTGATTGACAAACTGTTCTCCAAACAGCTGTTCCATGAACTCAAGTTGGCGAGCATCTTCAATAAACTCACCTCGACTAGCAGGGTCTATACCATCAACGCCAGCCCAGCGGTATAAAAGTTCTTCGATTTTATTTTCGATGGTCGCATAGTTCTCAAACATCTCTGTTGGTGTATAAGATGCGATATTCGTCATAATCGCCATCAGCGAAGCTGGATTGGTCTCGTCATTATCGAGACTTAGAGCGATATGCATATCTGCCATCTGCCCGTAACCTCTAAAAGTTGGAAGAAAGGTTGCTCTGACATCAAAGTTGTAGTCTTCTGCATAACGTGTGTTCAAAGAACCGCGAAGGAAATTATAATCTGCAACTTCTACCGTTCCTGTGCTGGTTGTAGCCGTTCCCATCAAAAGCACATTAGGAACGTTGAGTGGCTGCGATGCAGCTAAATCAATCCCAATAATGTCCTGTGATGCGAGTGTGAGAAGCTCACCTGACTGCGTAAGACCATCAGAATTGGCATCATGCCAAATTTGTAAATCGGACCAAATTGTATCATTTGCATCTATAGTACCGTTGGCATCGTTATCGAATGCTGCTAGTGCGGAAAACCCATCGATCACGTTGTTGCCGAAAAGCTCGTTGCCATTGTCAATAAGACCGTTCCCGTTCAAGTCGTGAACTAACATACCGTCTGCATGCCATGTCGTAGCTTCTGCGAAGCCATTTGCATCCAAGTCGAAATATACGGGGCTAACACCGTTTTGGATGTCCAAGAAGTCAGCGGCGACACCGTCACCGTCAAGATCAATTACAAGCGGGTCCCACCAACCAGATATTTCGACGCCGAACGTATTTAAGAGATTGTTGTACCATGAACCGATGCTATTGACGGTAGATGAGTTCGCCTCGACTACTGCATCTGTGAACGAGTCATTTCCGGTGTTTTCCGGCCCAATATTTGTAAGGTCAGCTGGATCAATATTTGTAATTTGAGACAATGCATAATTGTCGAGCACTAGAGGGTTCTGCGAGAAATTTCTAGGGTCTATATCTGCATCTATTATTGCATCTCCACCGCGAATTGCGGCTTCTATACTATTTGCAAGATCACTAGTTGAGGCCGATACTGAGCCTAACTGCCTCCCCAGATCATTGTTCCAGAAATCTTTGTTCTGTTCTTCAGCAGTGTTACCACGTCTACTATACTCATTTAAATCGCCAAGCAGCCTCGAAAAAATCTGACTGCTATTTTGAACCAGCTTTCCACTTGTGTACATATGCGTAAATGCATCAAGCATCAAGGCTCGTTGAGTAGAATTGGTTACATCCGTGAATCTAGTATTAAATTCACTTTGTGCTTCTGATCGGGCCGACATGAGAAAAGCATTCGCTCCGCCGAGAGCAGCCATGGATGAAATACCCAAAGCGACAACTGATCCTCCTACAATTATTGGTGCTGGCAATTCTATTCTCCTATATCTTTGTTAAAATAATTGAGCGAGATAGACCGCAACAATTGGTTTCTTTTTCTTGAAATTTTAGAACGGCTTTTGATCTATCGAAGCATCTTTGGGGCTCATTTGAAGCGCTAAGAAAAAAGTAATTGGTCCCATTTTTCTTAATATTCATTCTATTTAGCCCGCTAAAGCTAATGCCCCCAGCCTTAAAATGTAGTGTTCGAAAAATTCCTGTATTACTTGCAAAAATAAGACCGGACCTAAACGATAGGGGGTCAGTCTCTATAATTTCCTCAGGTCGAACATTTGGATGAATTTTGATTAGTTCGTTGGTTTGAGAGTTGTACTCATCTACAAAGCAAACTGTCTGCCAATTTCCCGGAAGCAACTTGCCGAGACGGACGGTGGCTTTACTTGAGGTTAACTCTGCCTTAGCTTTTTCATAGAAGATTCTTTCATTAGAGCCAATATAAATAAACTTAATCCAAATTATGGACACCAGCATTGAGACTATTATAGGAACTAGAACAAGGTACTTGCGCCCTGATTTAAAGATTGATTTCATAAAATGTGATTTCTTTTAAATTTGCAGAAACATTATCACATCTTTATGTTTTGACATCTAATGATTGTATTAGTGTCTAAGGCTTCTGTGGATAAGCCCGCGAACTTCGATCAAGGCCACCGTTGCTAAATGATCTAAAAGGCGTTTTACTAGTGCAAAATTGAGTTAGCCTATTACCCTGCCCTTGATGTAATCATAGCTCTGCCCTGTCTCCAACTGGATCAACAGTACTGCCAAAGCGTGCGTTACACAAAGCAACCAATACTCAGCCGTTTCCATCTGATCATACTGAGGCAGTGCTTTGTCATGAATATAGCCTTCATGAATAAACAGCATGTCAGCGCCTTGGCGAATAGACACTTGATGCGCCACATGCGTAATCATCCCAGACGGCTTGTATCCTCTAAAACTCTTATATCGTTCCCGCATCTTTGTGACCATGACGTGGTTCTCAAATACATCCGATGGTAGTGCCCCGGGCACCTGCCTTATGTCTTCATAAGGGATCATATCTGAGCTGATCTCCAACATGGTCTGCTTCTGATTTTCGAAATGATCTTTGACGCTTTGATCGCGCATTGACGTTACAAGCTCATTTTTTTGCTCTTGGTTAGGATTCTTCCCAAGTACTGGCTCCATCCAGAGCTTGCCCAATAAGCGATCTGGAATTTCTGTTTCGAGCCAACGTGTCAGCGTGTTCCGTCTATCATAGAACTCTTTAGACAGGATTTTGACGGAAACGGCTCTGATAATTTTATGCGTGGCCTGCCGCGACACCTTACGGCTTTTGCCTTGGGCTAGTGTAAAGCGCTCTCCCAATGTCTCTTGAAGCTTGTTCACCCCAAGATCGACATACCCACCGTCCTCAAACACCGCCTCGGGGATGGCTGAGTGCGTCATGCCATGCAACCAACAAAACAGAACCCTCACCAGCACATCTTCTGAGACGTGCGTGCCCGCCAGAAAGCGGTTCTTGGGTTTCTTGGGCTTGGTGTTCATAACGCGCAGCTTGGCCTGCATTCCCTAAAGCTGACAAGTTCGAACTCGTCTTCGTGACATAATTGATGGGCGGGACTACTTAACTGGCCATGCGCTTCACCAAGGCGCTGCACGAACCAAAACGACAAACGAAACCAACGCCCTAAGCACTGAAGCACCGCTTTCAGTGAACAGGACAGGTGCGTCTAACGCATCAAATGAAAAGGAGAAAGGACGCCAAGTAAATGTACCAACACCCCGGAATGGGGTCGCCTCGCGGTGGCCCCGGTGAAGACCTCAAAGGAGGCTTTGCCACCTGCGCGGCAGCCATGGTTTCGATCATCGTTACCCCGGTCTTCAGTGAGCACACGATGCCCTATGTCATCTGGCTGGCTGAAGATCATTACGAGCGAGAGACCGTTAAGCTGATCGCCTTTGCATGGGACATCATCGCATGGCCGATGACGTTTTTTGCAGCGCGGGCTGCCATCGCGGCAGCTCTTACGATGGCAGGCGTGTATCTCGCCTACCGCATGATCTGAAACGAAACTGAAAAGGAAACCAAATGTCTAAATACCAACCGCGTAAACGCGTCGAAGTCTATGATCTTGTCAAAAGGCCAACGGCTTGGACCAATTTCACCAATGGCCTCGCCGTTGCTGGATGGGTTCTGATTATCTTTACGGTAATCGGAGTGATCGCAGCAGCCAATGGCAGCTAACTCGGCAAACTGGAAGGCGGCGCGCGCGCCGCCTTCCTCCCCCAAATCTTTTAATGAAAGGACACCTCATGACCTTTGAGGCACGCTATCCCCATGGCTCGGCAAGCTTTGCGCAGCCGCTCGACATTCACCGTGCTTTCAAAGCGAAAGGCGGTATCCCGTTCGGCTTTTATCAGGGCCGTAAACTCTATCATTCTAAAGGCGCTGGCATGCTGCTGATTGGCGGTGCTGGCTCTGGCAAGTTCACCACGATCCTGTCGCACATCATCGGCGCACCGGGCCGCAATGGCGAGCCGCAACGCTACGCAATCTTTGATCCTAAACGCGAGCTTCGCGCTGTGCTGGAGCCGTATTTCGCATCCATCAAGGCCCGAGTCTACGAGGTAAACCCGTATGCCACACATGGCGTGCAAGGTCATCGTCTGTCGATCCTCAGCCATCTGAAGGCTGAAAGCACTCGGTTGGTGGCGGACTGCCGCCGTGCTGCACAAACCTTCCTGCCTTCTACTATTGGTGGGGATTCACAGTTCTTCGACCAGAAAGGCCAAAGCTGGCTGGATGCCCTGATGAGGGGGCTGATGCATATGGATGGCGGGGTCTCCCCTACATCGGTGTATGAACTGATCGGCATGGTTCGTTCTCAGCCTGCGGCATGGGAAGAGATAGCAAGCATCATGGCCAGCCTCGGCGAGCCTGATCTTCGCGTCACCTATGATGAGATGTTGGATATGGCCGATGAGAGTCGCCGCACCTTTGATTCCGTCATGGGCGGCATCACCAATGCGATGGCCTTCATGAATGATCCACGTCTGCAAGCTGCGCTTGTGGCGACGCAAAGCGCGGACTTCACGCTGGATGTTCTCTGCGCGGATAGCGCTGATCCTGTCTTCGTGTTCTTCGTCATGCCGCCGGAAGTCACTCAGCAGAATGCTGCGGTCATTCGTCAGTTCTTCTCGACGCTTCGCACGCTCAAACAGCTTGCGCCTGATGCACCCACTCTGAACCTGATCATTGATGAGGCGGCACAGCTCGGCTCGTTCAATGAGATTGCTGATCTGTATTCGGTGATGAGGGGCTATGGCTTGTGCCCGCTCTGTGTCTATCAAGACATTGGCCAAATTCATAAGAATCTCGGCCCCACTGGCGCGATGACGCTTTCGGCCAGTGCGGACATTGAGGTCTATCTGGGCGGCGGGATTTCTGATCTAGAAACCGCACGTCATCTCTCGGCCAAGCTCGGCACTCAAACCATCGAGGTCGCTGATCCTCTAACCCAGCACCGCGCGGATCGTCAGATGCGCGAGGCCATGCATGATGCCTTGTTCGGCAAGGGTAATGCCATGCGCACTGGCTTAGCGATGAAGAGCTTGGACTATGAACGCGGTCATCAACGCAAGCAAGCACGTGCCCTCATGACGCCAGAGGAAATTCTGGGGATGAGCCACACCAAATCTCTGGTGCTGGCTTCAGGATATGGCCTGCGTCCGTTTCTGGCCGACAAGCTGCCGTATTTCAGCCAGCGGCAATACACCGGGCTTTATGCGCCCAACCCGTACTTTGATCGGGATGTCTCCCGCATCACCGTTCCGAGGCGCTTTGGAATGAAACGATCTTTGCGCGTGATCACTGAGCCCGTTCCAGCGGCCTTGACAGATCACCCGCAATACCAAGACGGGATATGGAGCTTCATCGAAGGCCATCGCCCTAAAATCTAAGACCAAAATTGAAACAAACATGAAAAGGAAACACAATGAAACACGAACAAGGCATAACCGCGCAAGGCGCAGAAATTTGCGGCTCTCCGGCGGATCATGGTATTATGAAGGTAGAGCAAAGCTGCGCATCTCGCGCACTTCCTACCGCCAAGGCTGATCTGGCTGATGGCATCTCAAGGGCAGAGGGAACAATTGAGCATCCGCATGAAGCGGATGAATGCTCGCGCGTGTCTGCCAATTGGGTGGGAAAGGAAGGTGCGATCATGAGTGATGAACGCAACCTGTTTAATCAGCTTGGCTTGCCGCCAACGGCCAAACCAAGCGTCGAGATTGATGTGGCCAAGTATCAAGCTTGTCTGGATGATCCTACACTGAGCGATGCTCAGAAAAAGGAAATCATCTCAGCGCTTTGGTCGATGATGATGGCCTTTGTAGACCTTGGCCTTGGGGTGCATCCGGCCCAAGAAGTCTGTGGACAAGTGTCACAAGGCCTTGAAGTAGACGCAGGCAAGGATTCTAATGAATCCAAGCCTGTAGATAATGTGAAAGATGCCTTTGAGTGCGCCAGCGATGATACGTGATCGCGGGCCGCCAAGGTTAAAGAATCGAGAAAAACGATGAAAGTACATATAGATAGAGAAACGAGGATCGGCGCGAAGGCAGTTGTCTACTGCCGCGTGTCTGATCCTAAGCAAACCACACGCGGCGACGGGCTGAACTCGCAAGAGACCCGTTGCCGCGAGTATGCCAAATACAAAGGCTATGAGGTCGTATCGGTCTTTAAGGACGATATGTCGGGTAAATTCTCGACACGTCCCGGTATGAAGGCGATGCTCTCATTCCTGCGCCAGCAGCGCAAGGATCAGCATATTGTCATTATTGATGACATCACCCGCCTTGCACGCGGGCTTGATGCGCATTTGAAGCTCCGAACCGATATCAGCGGTGCGGGCGGTCTTCTTGAAAGCCCGTCAATTGAATTTGGTGAGGATTCGGATTCGATCCTCGTTGAAAACCTCTTGGCTTCGGTTTCACAGCATCAACGTCAGAAAAATGGTGAGCAAACCAAAAACCGTATGCGCGCTCGCCTTCAAAACGGGTATTGGCCCTTTCAGGCACCAATCGGCTTTCGCTATGAACGCTTAAGCGCGGGACATGGCAAGGTGTTGGTGCGCGATGAGCCCAATGCATCTATTCTTCAAGAGGCTCTTGAAGGCTATGCCAATGGCCGGTTTCAGACCCAAGTGGAAGTTAAACGCTTCCTTGAACGCCAGCCTGCTTTCCCAAAAGACTTGAACGGAACAGAGATTCGCAACCAGCGCATCCATGATATGATGACCCGCTGCCTTTATGCGGGCTATGTCGAGCATGCTGATTGGGGCATCTCGGTTCGCAAAGGCCAGCATGAGGGGCTGATCTCTTATGAGACCTTCCTCAAGGTGCAAGAACGCCTGACTTCAACGGCCAAGGCTCCAGCTCGCAAAGATATCTCGCTCGACTTCCCGCTTCGGGGATTCGTTCAGTGCGATGATTGCGGCGAGGCCATGACAGCCTGCTGGTCAAAGAGCAAGACAGGCAAGAAGCATCCCTACTACCTTTGTAAGACAAAGGGCTGCGAGAGCTATCGCAAGTCCATCAAACGCGACCAGCTCGAAGGTGACTTCGAAGCCCTGCTTCAATCCCTTGAGCCCTCCATGGGGCTCTTTAAGCTGGCTAAGACCATGTTCAAGGACATCTGGGACGTTCGCCTTGCCCAAGCGGCTGAGGCATCGAAGACGCTTGGCAAAGATATCCACAAGATTGAGGGGCAGATTGAAGCTCTGCTGGATCGCATCGTTGAGTCCGGTACGGGCAGCGTGATCGCAGCTTATGAGAAACGCATTGCTAAGCTCGAATCTGAGAAGGTCTTGCTTGAAGAACGCATGGCGTATGGCGGCAAACCGTTGAATACCCTAGAGGAGTCGTTCGAACTCGCTCTGCGTTTTCTTTCAAGCCCTTGGAATATCTGGAAAAATGGTCGGATTGAGTGGCAGAAAACAGTGCTAAGGCTCGCTTTTGTGGAGCCTATTCGATACTCCCGAAACCAGGGTGTTCGAACCCCTAATTTTTCGTTCCCCTTCAAGGTGTTAGAAGGGATTTCAACCGCTGACTGTGAAATGGCGCGCTGGGGAGGATTCGAACCCCCGACCCCCTGATTCGTAGTCAGGTACTCTATCCAACTGAGCTACCAGCGCACTGACTAGCAGCGGCTTAGCTTTGACGCCTTACGTTTGCAAGGCGAAAACTGCATACCGCTCTAGCGAAGCTGGTAGCGCGGACCTCGAACGTTTGAGCGGAAGGAGGGGCGGTATCGGTCAGACGAGCGCACACGGCTCCGCATACGTCCACTCGTGCTCGATCCAGATGATCGCGGGACGTATGTTGATCTGGTATCGCCACCTGAGATCTGCGGTAGCCGCGTCGTGCGACCGCCATCAACTTGATACCCACTCTTTGTCGACGACTGTGTCGAATAGGAGATGGAAGATGTTGTTGAGACCGGTGAGGCAGGTCCCTGACTGGTGTGCACTCCGCGCCGCACAACCGGCAGGGTGTCATCAGTGTGACTACCAGCAACGCGCTGTGGCTGAGAAATCCGAGTGTCCTCACCACCTAAGATCAATGACAACAGGCCTTCGGCCAACTGTGTTCGGCTCGTGCCAAGAAAAATGACCGAACCGGACAGAACGAGGCCCAAAACCAAGGATATCTTTCGCATTCAACTCTCCGCTTTAAACAAGCAAATATCGCCGGATTGTGGCGAAGCTTTGGCGGTCAGGCCACCGAAGTCTCATACCGATCAATGGCCTTAGGCAGCGCGATCCTGAAGCGCGTTCCTCCAGGTCCGGTCTGTACAAGATCAAGTTGTCCACCATGGCCTCGGACCAGCTCAGCGGCAATGGCCAGACCCAGACCCGTCCCCCCTTTTCGCGCCCCGCCTTGAAATGGCCGAAACAGATATTGCTGCGCTTTGGGCGGCAGGCCCGGCCCGGTATCGACCACATCGATCATCCACCCATCCGTGTCTTCGCGCCCGACAACACGGATCGACCCCGGCTTTTGCGTCGCGGCAATCGCCTGACGGGCATTGCGAACCAAGTTTGAGATCACCCGGTAGAGTTGCTCGCTATCGGCGCGAATGACCATGCCAGCGGCAATCTCCGTCTCGATCTTGAGATTATGCTCTGCGCCTGCCAGACGCTCACTGTCGACGACATCGTCAATGATGGAGGCGAGGTCCACCATTGAGAGTGCAGGAGGGGGCTCTTCGGATTTGCCAAAGGCCAGGGTCCCCTCGCAAAGATGCACGGCCCGCCGGATGGAATTGACGAGCTTGGGAACGACGCGGCGCACCGCGGGATCTTCACTCGCCTCAACCCGATCTGTGAACAACTGCGCCGTGGTCAGGATATTGCGCAAATCGTGGCTGACCTTCGCAACCGCCCCACCAAGCTGCGCCAGTCGTTCCTTCTGGCGCAACGCCCCGGTCAGCTGTGTCTGCATGGATTGCAAAGCATCCTCAGCTTCCCGTAATTCCCGCACCGTCGATTCCGGTGCGATGATCCTGCGGGCATCTTCGGGTTGTGCCGCGTAGCTTTGCATATGGCTGACCACCCGCTTGATGGGAGTGACCAAAACGGACCGAACAGCGAGGAACAAAAAGAACGCCGTCACAATGGAAATCATGGCCGACAAGATCAAAATGCGGATCCCGTAATCGATCATGGCCTCCCTTAGGGCCACGGTATTCATCGTGACCTCAATCAACAGACCCGCCTCCTGAACGGGATCGCCGATGACACGGATCACCTGACTTTCGGTTTTCCAAAGGCACATCACCGCATCGCGGATCAGCTCCAGCGCACTCGCATTGCGCAGGTCAAAGGTATCCATAACCGGCGCCGGAATCGGAGAGGACAGGATCAGCTGGCGCATCTCATTGCGCCGCAACACGACGTTGTAGACGCCCGCATTCTCAAGAAGTTCCTGTTCCAGCTCTTCATCCAGCATATCTTCGGCCAGCAAAGCGAGCGAGGCAATCTGGGCCCGCTCCAATCGGGATAGCAGGAAATCTTCGCGAAAACGGGCAACCGACGGGAGAAAGATCAACACTTCGGCCAACATGACGAACAAGATCGTCAACAGCAAAAATCGACCGGAAAGAGAGTTGAACACCTATCGCCGTCCTTGGGTTGGTTTCAGGGCAGCCAGCGCTGGACCAGGCCCACCACGCGCTTAACTGTCGGATTATCAAACAATTTGGGGGAGAAGTAAGCCCCTGCAGCGCGTTTGTTAATCTCTGCCAGCGTCGGATAAGGCAAAACCGTATTTGCGATGGCTGACATCTTTTGCTTGTTGGCAATCGCCATGGCCCACATCGCAATCAGTTCCCCCGCATGGGCGCCCACGATGGATGCGCCAACAGGGCGTCCACCTGAAACCATAACTTTGATCAGGCCCGTCGTTTTGCCTTCGGCAATGGCACGATCGTTTTCCGCATAGGGGAAGCGCACGACATCCAGCTTGATCCCGTAAGCCTTGCGCGCCTGCTCCTCCGTCAGGCCGACCTGCGCCAATTCCGGGTCGGTGTAGGTCGCCCAGGGAATGTGCCGGGTGCTGGCCTTGGCAGGCAGGCCAAACAGCATCGACCGCACAATGACGCCAGCATGGTAGCCCGCGACATGGGTGAATTGCAGACCACCTGCCACATCACCGATGGCATAGACCTTCTTGTTGGTGACGCTCCGCAACCCGGGATCGACCTTGACACCGCGATCATGGGCGACGCCGCCTTCGTCCAAGTTCAACTTGTCTATGTTGATCTTGCGACCAACGGCCATCAACAGATGGGTTCCTTGGAAAGTCGTTTCATCCTGAGTTTCGACCGTTATGTCACCATCGGTTCCGCTGACTTTTCTGGCCAGTTGCCCTTCGACGATTTGAACGCCTTCATCCGTCAGCCGATCCAATACGACGGCGGCAAGTTCGGGATCATCTTTGCCCATCGCTTTGGCGCCTTCCAGAACGGTGACCTTGCAGCCCAGGCGAATATGGGCTTGCGCCATTTCCATACCGATGGGACCGCCACCGATGATGATCAGATGATCCGGGCGATCGCGCAGGTCAAAGATGGTCTCATTCGTATAGTATGGCGTATCCTGCACGCCCAGTATCGGTGGGACAAAAGGCGATGATCCTGTTGCGATGACGAAGCGACGCGCCTCAATGATATTGGGGCCAGCTTGTACCTCCTGACGGGAGATGAAGTGGCCATATTCCCGAACAACATGGACGCCCAAACCCTCAAATCGCTCCTGGCTGTCGACGGGGGCAATTGTGTCGATCACCCGGTGCACATGATCTTTGGCCACACTGTAATCGACCGTCGGCTGGGTCGGTTTCACTCCAAAGGATGCGCCGGTTTCCATGGCATGGGCCTGCTTGCCCGCAGCGATCAAGGCCTTTGAGGGCACACAGCCATAGTTGAGGCAATCCCCACCCATCTTGTGGCCTTCCAGCAAAACCACCTTGGCGCCCATTTGAGAGGCTCCTGCAGCCACACTCAAACCGCCCGAGCCTGCGCCAATGATGCAGATATCCGTCTTGATCCGGTTCATAAGTTCAGATCCCCTTCTTGCCGCGCACAGCTTTCAGAATGATGGGAAGTGTTGCCAAGGCACACAGACCGAGGATCGGCAGCAGGATATGCGGTTCAAAGATGATACCCAGATCCGGGGTTTCGCCCCTGGCAAAAACCTCCCCCAAGCCCGCGCCAACGGAGGTATAAACCACCGCGCCCGGGATGATACCGATAAAGGTCGAGATGACGAAGCGCACCAGAGGCACCCCCACCAGGGCAGGCACCAAGTTTGCGACAAAAAACGGAACTGCGGGGATCAGCCGGATCAGGAACAACATTTCCCACTGACTGCTGTCGATCCCGTCCTTGATCTTTCTGACAACCCCTTCGGAGCTGTCCATTTTTGCGGCCAACCGGTCACCCAGCCCGTATTGGGCGGCCAGAAAGATCAAGGTCGCTCCGGTGGTTGCCGCAGTGACGTTGAACAACGCGCCCGGGAAGGTGGCGAATAAGAAGCCACCGGTCAGGGTCGCAATCGTGGCCCCTGGAAGCGAGAACGCCACGATAACCACATAAATCGCCACGAAGGCCAACACAGTCAAAAGGTAGTTGGCGTCTCGAAAGGCGATCAAGGTCTCCCGGTTTTCCGCCAAGGCGTCAAAGCTCAAATAGTCTTTCAACGTGAACGCGCCGATCACCGCCACAAGAGCGATGGCGATCAAAGGCAGATTTTTCACCAATGCGCTTTTCTGGGGAGCTTCGGTCATGTCGCTCATGGTATTATCCTCTGTGCCAAGTTGCACTCTACATGCGATGACAACGCAATAGACGACAGGGGGTTCACGCGCGGTTGAACAAGGGTGACCTGCAGAGCTTCAAACGTGTCAGTTTTGCCAAGCGATTGAAACAAACGCTCAATATTGGCCGTGAATTGTTGCAACCGCCCCGGCGGCAACAATTGACTTGAGCCAAGTCAACACATAACAGGTGCGACTTAGACTGAGTTGGTGCGCGAATCTAACTGGATTGCCATCACCCGCAACGGAGACACAGCAGATGAAGCGCACATTTCAACCGTCAAACCTTGTTCGCAAACGTCGCCACGGCTTTCGTGCGCGCATGGCCACAAAGGCAGGCCGTAAAATTCTGAACGCCCGCCGTGTTCGGGGCCGGAAATCGCTGAGCGCCTGACATTCGCGCCGCTTGGCCGACTGACCAAGCGGTCAGAATTCCTTGATGCAGCGCGCGCCCGTCGCGTTGCAGTGCCCGGTTTTGTCATCCAAGCTCTTGAACGTCCGGGACATGAGCCCACCATTCGTGTCGGGTTCACGTGCTCCAAAAAGGTTGGGAACGCTGTGGCACGCAACCGTGCCAAGCGGCGTTTGAGAGCCGTAGCGCGCCATAACCTACCGCAATTCGGCCAGCCAGGTTTTGACTACGTGTTGATCGGTAGAGCTGGCGTGACAGCGGCGCGACCCTTTGTTGATCTTGCGCAGGACATGCGAAAAGCGTTGACCAAGCTACATGATGGCGCATCGACATGACGCCGTTGGCCCGAGTTGTAGCGATACCGATTTATTTTTACCGGTTCTTATTCTCACCTTGGGTCGGGCACAATTGTCGATATCAACCGACCTGCTCTGCCTATGCTCTGGAAGCCTTGGAAAAACATGGTGCTATTCGCGGCCTATGGCTCACGTTGCGCCGGATCGGCCGTTGTCAACCCTGGGGCAGCAGCGGCTATGATCCCGTGCCGGATCGCCGCCGTTAAAGCGTGCCGATAATTGCCCTGAGTGTGGCAATCCCATCGCCCTTCTCGGAGCTTGTGACCACCAATTCCGGATAGGCAGCAGGATGTTTGGCCAAGGCGGAGCGCACCTGCTTTAGGATTTTGTCCCGCTCCGACATCTTCAATTTGTCAGCCTTGGTGAGGACCACCTGAAAGGTCACGGCTGCTTTGTCCAAAAGCTCCATGATCTCCCGATCATTGGGTTTTACCCCGTGTCGCATATCGACCAGCACAAAGGCCCGGCGCAATGAGGCGCGGCCCGCCAGATAGGCTTTCAACAGACGCTGCCACTTTTCCACTACCGCAAGCGGTGCATTTGCATAGCCATAGCCGGGCAGGTCGACCAGGTAATGGCTTTCGGCCTGGGTGAAGAAATTGATCTCCTGCGTCCGCCCGGGTGTATTCGACGCCCGCGCCAACCCTTTATGATTGGTCAAAGCATTGATGAGGCTCGACTTGCCGACATTCGACCGTCCGGCAAAACAGACCTCAGAACGATCCGCAGGGGGCAGACCATCCATGGCAACAACACCTTTCAGGAATTCCGACCCACCGGCGAATAGCTTGCGCCCATGTTCAAGCGTGGCAGCATCAGGTATGTCAGCCTCGGGAAAACTCAGTCGCACCGGATGCGCTCCCGACCGATCACTTGGCCTCCTTGTCCTTACGCTTGAAGCTGGACAGGATGTTCCCCAGAAGATCGGGCTTGTACCCATTGCTGCGCATGATGATGTATTGTTGCGTAAATGTGATGGTGTTATTCGCGATCCAATAAATCACCAATCCGCTTGCAAACCCGCCCAGCATGAACATGAACACCCACGGCATCCATGCGAAAACCATCGCCTGTGTCGGATCAGTCGGGGCTGGGTTGAGCTTTTGCTGAAACCACATCGATATACCCAAGAGCAGCGGCAGAATCCCAATAAAAATAAGAGCCATGATCGAGGTGGGATCAGGCGCTGCAAATGGAAGCAGGCCGAAAACATTGAACAACGACGTCGGATCGGGCGCTGACAGGTCCTGGAATGGACCAAGCCAAGGCGCATGACGCAGTTCCAGCGTGACGAAAATAACCTTGTAGAGCGAGAAAAAGATAGGGATCTGCAGCAGAATTGGCAGGCAGCCCGCCGCAGGGTTCACCTTTTTTTCTTTGTAAAGCGCCATCATTTCCTGTTGGAGCTTTTGTTTGTCCTCTCCAGCCTTCTCCTTGATCTTCTCCATCTCCGGCTGAAGTTCCTTCATCTTCGCCATCGAGACGTAAGATTTGTAAGCCAGTGGGAAAAGCAGCGCCTTGATCAGGAGGGTCAGTCCAATGATCGCCCAACCCATATTGCCGATAAGCAGGTTCAACCAATGCAGCACGGCAAAGATCGGTTTGGTCAGGAAATGAAACCAACCCCAATCAATACTGTCGACGAACTTCGTGATACCACCGTCTCGCTGATAGTTGCGGATCACCTCCCATTCCTTGGCACCTGCGAAAAGGCGTGAGGAGTTGGTGACAGTCTGCCCCGGCTCAATGGTCACGGTCGGATAGAATGTCTGCGTCTGGTAGATGTCTGACCGGGCTTGGTACAGCATCAGCAGGTTGAAAGTCTGATCCGAGGGCGGGATCAAAGACGTCATCCAATATTTATCGGTGAATCCGATCCAGCCATTTTGTGTATTCTCGATCTGCTCTCCGTTGGCTCCCAGGCCGGCGATAACATCCAGATCGACGAGATTGTCATAGTTCTGCTCGATCAGTTCGCCGTCCTGCATGCCGACGACACCTTCATGCAGAACAAAGAAATTGGTCAATTCGGGCAGCCCGTGGCGTGCTATGATGCCGTAGGGCGCGGCGCGTAGGCTTTGGTCGGTCGGGTTTTCCACACTCTGTCCGATATCGAACATGTAGTCATCATCAATGCCGATGGTACGGCGGAAGACGAGACCGGAGGGGCTGTCCCATCGCAATGTCACCGGGCTGTCCATGGACAGCGTTTCGCCCGCTTCTACGGTCCAGATCGTATCGGGGCCTGGTACATCTTCCGGCTCAAGACCATCACCGCGGGCCCAGCCAAACAACGCATAATAAGCGCCGGGTTCCCCCACCGGTTTGAGTAGCGTGACGATATCGGCTTCCGGGTCAAGCGTTTCGCGATACCCCTTCAAGGCAAGGTCATCGATACGGCCCCCAGCCAATGAAATTGAGCCAGAAAGCTTGGGTGTCTCGATGGACAATCGCGGCGCATCAACCACCTCTGGGGCGGTATCGCTGCTTGTCTGTTCCGAACCGCCGGTCGCAACGGGCGGCACAGCAGCCGTCTCTTCCCCCGAAGAGCTTTGTGGCTCGGCCGCGGTCACGGCCTGGTCACCGGGAGCAGGCGGTTCTGGGGGATCTACGAAAACGTACCAAACCAATATGACCAGAAAACTCAAAGCTGTGGCCAGCAAGAGGTTTTTATTCTGATCGTCCATTCGTTTACTCACCGCTGCCATGTCCGAGATGGGCAGGTTCAATCGCCCACAAGCATAAAGGTCAAGCAGAATCCCAAGGTAACCCTTCGGCACACCCCATCCCAACCTGCCTATCAAGTGGGACCGACACTCAGATGTTCAATCGACCAGGGCTAGAAAAATCAGATCGCTCTGACGGTCAACATCATGTAGGCGACGGCAACAGGGCCGACGAACTATGTGGGTTCATGCCATCAGCCACTGATCTGCGATCATGTGATCAACCGCTGCGTTGCGCGCGTGGGGTGATGTGAAGCGTTTCTGCCCTGCGCTCGTTGTAATCTGTCATCCAGGCCACGGTATCTTCAAACGCCATGGGACGCGAAATACCAAATCCCTGAACCGATCCGCATCCAAGTTGAGCCAGCAGAGCGTGTTCTCCGGCAGTCTCCACCCCCTCGGCCAAGGTCTCAAGATCCAATTGTTCGGCCATCAACAAGATCGCTGACACCATCTTTTGCTGGTTTCTGTCCGTGTCAACATTGGTCACGAAGGATCTGTCGATTTTCAGTCGATTGACCGCAAAGCGCCGAATATTGGCAATCGACGCACTCCCGGTGCCGAAGTCATCAAGGTCTATGGTGCATCCCAAACGCGCCAGAGCCGAAATATTGCGAGTGACGGTATCATTCTCAGTATCAGCAACAACGGTTTCCAGCACCTCAATCGTCAATCGGTCTGGGGACAGATCCACACGATCCAGTTCCCATTTAACACGGTCGGGCAGTTTGGGATCCCGCAATTCATGGTTGGAAAAGTTGACGCCAATCGTCTTGACCCGCAATCCCTTGGTCTCCCAACTTGCCATGGCATTCAGGCTCTTGCGGAGCATTGTCTGGGCAAGGTGTGGCATAAGACCTGCATATTCGATGGCATCCAGAAAATCAGCTGGCGGGATCATCCCCCGTTCAGGATGACGCCAGCGGGCCAAAGCCTCGAACCCGACAATTTCACCGGTATCCGTGGAAACCTGGGGTTGGAACCAGGGCCAGATTTCGTCATTATCAAAGGCTTCCCGCACCTCCGACATCAATTCATGGCGCCGAGCGACGGTCTGGCTTAGCTGGCTTGAATAGGATCGGATAGCTCCTTCACCATGGCGGCGCGCTTCCTCCAAGGCAACTTGCGCCCCATCAATCAAGGTCTCGGGCGTGCAGTCCGCCAATCTGCGCGCCATGCAAAAGCCAATTGAACAGGACAGGTAGGTGCTGGATGCATCAACGGTAAAGGCCAGCCCGATCTCCCGCTGCAACCTTTCGGCTATTAGCAAAGCTGCATCAATATCAGTTTGACGCGCAGGCTTGATCGCGACAGCAAACCGCTGGCTCGACAAACGGGCAACCATGTCGGAGCCGCGCACGGCCGCGATCAGACGTTCTCCGATCTGTTTTTGGATGTCGTCGACAGCGTTACCGCCCATCCTGTCCAGAAACTCCGAGAAGAAATCGATCTCGACGATGTAAAGCAGCACGTCATCGGTTTGATCACCATGCCGGTCCAACAAACGCTCCAAGGCACGCAAGGCGCCGCGCCGGTTCATCAAACCCGTCAGGCCGTCCACCTCTTCACTGACCTGCCGCCCGATTGCCGCCCGAGAAACAGCTGCAATGACCGGCAAAGAAACCGCCACAGCCCATAAGACCCCTTCGATGCCATACAAAAACCCAGCCAACGCGAAAACCGGCAGAAAACTGAGCAACCAGGGCTGAGATGCCAGCCCGGATCTAAGGTCGTTTAAGAGGTGCAAGGCGCGTTGCGGAAGCTGCATATGTGGTGTCCTAGATGCAAAAGACTGTCCGTCTTGATCAGGCTACACATAGGAAACTGGCCTCAGCGCCATGTTAACAGCTGCTCGGATTATCACTAAACTTTTTCATTTTAACGGACCTGGCCGCGCAAAACCGCCGTGAAAACCTCGCACGGCATACAAGACGGCGGTCTAAACACCCTGGCTCCGACACAGATCGCGTGAAGCCCGTGGCCCGACCAAACCGCGACCAAGTTTACGTTCTACCAATCGGTGCGCCCCCTTTTCCAGGCCCATCTTTTGCACTATCCCCTCGCCCATGTCCGATACCCTAGACGATATTCATCCGCTTTTTCACGGTGCCCCGCAGTCGACGGAATTCCGCAAGCTCAGAAAGCGGATCGTCCGGCATGTCCGCGAAGCTGTCGAACAATACGGTATGATCCAAGGGCGCAACGCGCGCTGGCTGGTATGTCTGTCCGGCGGGAAAGATAGCTACACACTGCTGGCGGTTCTCTACGAGTTGAAATGGCGCGGTTTGCTCTCTGTCGACCTGTTGGCCTGCAATCTTGATCAGGGGCAACCCGGCTTTCCCGCCTCGGTTTTGCCGGAATTCCTAGAACGGATGGGCGTGCCGCACCGGATCGAATACCAGAACACCTATTCGATCGTCATGGACAAGGTGCCGCACGGACGAACATATTGTGCGCTGTGTTCGCGTCTGCGGCGAGGAAATCTCTACCGGATTGCACGTGAAGAGGGGTGCAATGCCGTGGTGCTTGGCCATCACCGGGATGATATTCTTGAGACCTTTTTCATGAACCTGTTCCACGGGGGACGGCTCGCGACCATGCCGCCCAAACTGGTGAATGAAGAAGGCGATCTTTTTTTGCTCCGGCCGCTCGCACATGTGGCCGAACAGGATTGCGAACGATTTGCCCGGGCTATGAACTATCCTATCATCCCGTGCGACCTATGCGGCAGCCAGGATGGACTGCAGCGCCAGCAAGTCAAACAAATCCTGGACGGTTGGGAAAGGAACAGTCCCGGGCGCCGACAGGTTATGTTCCGGGCGCTGATGAACGCGCGCCCGTCGCACTTGCTTGACCCGAAACTGTGGGATTTCGCCGGGCTTACGTTGAAAGACGATGCGCCGCAGCAGGGGGACGATGGTCCTCTATGGCCCCTTTAAGATCAAGCGGCGCTCTTTTCGCTGTCAAACATGCTGGCCAGCATTCACCTCAATCTCGGTCCCAGTGACATAGGTCGAGGCGCTGGAGCATAAAAACAGAATGACATCCGCAACCTCCGCAGGTTGTCCAAGACGGCGCAGTGGCAGGGTTTCCACGATCTTGTCGGTGCCGGGACTCAGGATTGAGGTCTCGATCTCTCCCGGTGCAATCGCGTTGACCCGGACACCCAAGGGACCAAAGTCATGGGCCATTTCCCGCGTCAGGGCCACTAGCGCGGCCTTTGATGTGGCATAGGCGGCCCCTGCAAAGGGATGGACCCGGCTGCCTGCGATCGAGGTCACATTGACCACCGCCCCTTTGGCGGCGGCGAGCTCTGTCTTTAACCCGCGAGCCAGCACCACGGGCGCAAAAAAATTGACGTGAAACACATGACCCCACGTGCGCAGATCTGTGTCGAGCGTGTTGAGCCGTGCGCCATCCTGCCCCTTTGGCGAGATCCCGGCATTGTTAACCAGCGCATCAAGCGTGCCCCCCAGCTTGTCGCGGATGGCTTCCAAGGCGGCTATGGTGTTGTTCGGGTCCGCCAGATCGATCTGGACATGATTGCCCTCTCCTCCCGGCCAGGGACACCGATCATCGAAAGGCTGGCGTGAACACGTCAGCACGCGCCATCCCGCGGCAGAAAAGGTTTTGACCGTCGCGTGGCCGATGCCGCGGCTGGCACCGGTCAACAGCAACGTTTTCTGGCGGGGGGAATCGTCCATCTGGCCCTCAATTCTCGCTTAGCTTACCCAAGCCTCCCGCAGACGCAATCGGGCCCTTGGCACCGGCGAACCCGCCGCGTACACCCAAAGGTCAGGAGACATGACGTGAAGCAGCAAACAGCCATGAACCGCGACTGGATCGCCACCGCCCGCACACTTTCACAGGCCCTGCCTTACCTGCAGCGCTATGACGGGGCCATTGTCGTGATCAAGTTTGGTGGCAATGCCATGGGCAATGATGCCGCGATGTCCGACTTCGCCCGCGATATCGTATTGATGAGCCAGGTTGGTATCCGCCCCGTTATCGTCCATGGCGGCGGCCCAATGATCAACGGCATGCTGGATCGTCTGAACCTGGACAGCACATTCGTGAAAGGCAAGCGTGTCACAGACGCAGCCACAATAGAAGTGGTTGAGATGGTGTTGTCCGGGAGGGTCAACAAACGCATCGTCCAGGCCATCAACCAGGAAGGTGGGCGTGCCGTGGGGCTTTCAGGAAAGGACGCCAACATGATCGTTTGCGACCCTGCCGATCCTGCATTGGGCTTTGTCGGGGATCCGGTAAAGGTCACGCCGGACGTTCTTCACCAGATGCATGGCGCGGGGATCATTCCGGTCGTCGCTCCCATCGGCACTGGGCGCGAAGGCGAGACCTTTAATATCAACGGCGATACGGCCGCAGGAGCCATCGCCGCCGCACTCAAAGCGGACCGGCTCTTGCTTCTAACCGATGTGGCAGGCGTCAAGAACGCCGATGGTCAGGTCGTGACAGAACTGACCCCGGAACATGTCGAACATCTGACAGCCGAAGGGGTGATCGCAGGCGGGATGATCCCCAAAACCGAAACGGCGCTGTCCGCCATTCAAAACGGGGTGCGCGCCGTGGTGATCTTGGATGGCCGCGCACCCAATGCCTGCCTGCTGGAGCTGTTCACCGACCATGGGGCTGGTTCCTTGATCATTCCATCGCGGGTTTCAAGCTGAGCATGGACGCACAGGCGGTGACGGTCGCGCCCAGCGCCTCGCATCTTCAGATCGCAGGTGGCTTTCACCCGACAATGGATGATGATCATCTGCCTGCGGGAACAAAAACGTTGCTATTGCTCGCCCCGCAAGAGCCGGGCTTTTGGACCCATGTCAGCAGCGCGCCGGAATGGTCAGACGGCCTGCCCGATCCGCTTGATCGGTGGTCACGCCGGGTGATCGATGATGTTGCGGACGTCACCCAGGCCCGCGCGCTTTATCCATTCGGTGGCCCACCGCATTGGCCTTTTCTGGGCTGGGCCACCCGAACCGGGCAGATTTGGTCATCCCCGATTGGGCTATTGGTCCACAATGTTCAAGGTCTGTGGATCTCGTTCCGGGGCGCGCTGGCACTGCCGTACATGATCACCTTGGCCGAACCTCCGACGTCACCCTGCGCAACATGCGCGGACAAGCCTTGCGAGGCCGCCTGCCCGGTTTTAGCACTCACAGCGGCGGGCTATGACGTGCCAGCGTGCAAGGCGTTCGTCACTTCGGATCAGGGGCTGCCATGTCGATCCCAGGGATGTGCCGTAAGAGCCGCCTGCCCCGTCAGCCAGACCTGGCCACGAAGCTCCGCCCAATCCGCCTTTCACATGGAAGCCTTCGTGTCATGACCAAGCAATTGATCCTCATGCGTCACGCCAAGTCCAGTTGGTCAGACGTGCAACTTGACGACCATGACCGCCCGCTCAATGGCCGGGGGGAGGGTAACGCCGAGGCGCTGGGGCGTTGGATGGCCAGCCGACAGCTCCGGCCCGATGTGATCTTGTGCTCCACCGCGCGGCGCACGCAGGAGACGGCAGACCATCTGAACCTATCCGTCGCGCCAACCCTTAAACGATCCCTATATCACGCAACCGAAGACAATATGCTGGATCTGATAGGCCGGCAATCTGCGGCATCGGTGATGCTGATCGGGCATAATCCCGGTATCGGCGCCCTGGCTGGCCTGTTGGCAAAACCCGGCGACCCCCATCCCCGTTTCCACGACTACCCGACCGGTGCGACGACGGTGTTCACCCTTGAGATAGAAAGCTGGGATCAGATCGGCCCCGGATCAGGCAACGTCATTTCGTTTGTCATTCCAAAAGAGCTCTGACTTAAGCGGCAAGGTGTTTCGAAAGTACCTCCGAATCTGATACGCCTCCTAGATATTTTGAACGATATTTTGGGAGTTTCGACATGGCTGAAACCGCTCCGAAAGAGACGCCGCCGCCCCGTCCATTTGCATGGCTCATGCGGCCGATCGAATTTGCATTGAAATGGTCATTGTTGGGCGTTTCTATCCTGCTTCTACTAATACTTGCAGGCCGCCTGGGGTTCCAGGTCGAAGTGAACAAATTGTTCGGCCAAGATGTTTCGATCAAACAGGTAACGGCCGTGGTCGAGACCAACGATGAAGAGATCGCCAACCTGCGCGATACCGTGGAAAAGCTGCGTGAAGATCTGATTGTTCTGGCGGAAAATGCCGATAGCCCAGCCCCAACCGCGCTAAGTGGGAGCCAAATCCGTGAATTGCCTACGGAACAAGGTGCCGTGACAAAGCCGATCCTGCGCAGCGAACAGATCAATGGAGAAGGGGTGATCTGGCTTGGCAGATACGAAAACGGCACCTGGAGCGATGCTACGGTGGATGGATTGGCGGACCTGCCCAGCCCCGATGATCTGGTGGACAGGACACTGACGCTCCGCAAGACGGTCAATCTCCGCGCGAATTTTCCAGCACCCGTTCAGGACGGGTATTACGAAGAGGTCACGACCAGAGGTGTGGTCTATCCCGATACGAGGGTCACAATCCTGTCCACACCGCGCTCCTACGACCGCAAGAGTGGTACGCAATATTGGGCAAAGGTTCAGACAACCTTTGAACCCAAGGCCACGGCCCCACAGTTTTAACGATCAGTGCCCCAGGATCTGGCTGAGGAACAATTGTGTCCGGTCAGATTTGGGGTTGTTGAAGAATTCCTCGGGCTCGTTCTGCTCCACGATCTGGCCCGCATCCATAAAGATGACGCGATTGGCGACTTGCCGGGCAAAACCCATCTCGTGTGTCACGCACAGCATGGTCATGCCTTCTTCAGCCAGGGCGATCATCGTATCCAGAACCTCCTTGATCATCTCGGGATCAAGGGCCGATGTCGGTTCGTCAAACAGCATGATCCGGGGTTTCATGCACAGGGACCGGGCGATGGCGACCCGCTGTTGCTGACCACCAGACAACTGGCCGGGATACTTGTTCGCTTGATCAGGGATCTTCACCTTGGTCAGAAAATGCATCGCCGTCTCTTCGGCTTCTTTCTTGGGCGTCTTGCGCACCCAAATCGGGGCCAGCGTGCAATTCTCAAGGATCGTCAGATGCGGGAACAGGTTGAAATGCTGAAAGCACATCCCGACCTCTGACCGGATCTTGTCGATGTTTTTCAGATCCGACGACAGCAGGGTGCCATCCACTGTGATCGAACCCGCCTGGTGCTCTTCCAGCGCGTTAATGCAGCGGATCAATGTCGATTTGCCAGAACCCGAGGGGCCGCAGATCACGATCCGCTCCCCCTCATACACGGTCAGGTCAATGTCCCGCAGCACGTGGAATGTGCCGTACCATTTGTTCATCCCCTGGATCGAGATGGCGACCTCGTCCGATACCTTCATTTCGACGGGCGACGTGCCCATGTTTTCAGTCATGGCCATGAACAGGGCCTCCTATCTGTGATCGGTCGCAAGGCGACGTTCCAACCATTGCGAGTATTGCGAAATTCCGTAACAGACGACGAAGAACAGAACCGCCGCAAAGCCCAGCAATTCCCAATAGACGCCGTTCCACGCGGTCGATGCCAATATCGGCCCGCGGATCATGCCCACGAGGTCGAACATCGAAATGACCGAGACCAACGTGGTATCCTTGAACAACCCCACGGCGACGTTGACGATCCCCGGTATGGAGATCTTGAGCGCCTGGGGCAGGATGATCAGCCGTGTCGCCTGGGCATAGTCCAAGCCCAGACTGTCCGCGCCCTCGTATTGACCCTTCGGCAAAGCGGCGAGACCGCCCCGGATCACTTCCGCAATATACGCGGCCGAGAAGACGGTGATCATAATCACCACGCGCAAGAACAGATCCACCGTGGAGTCAGGCGGAAAGAAATATGCCAGCATCACCGATGCGACAAACAGAAGTGTAATCAGCGGAACACCCCGGATGAATTCGATGAAGACGACGCAGATCACTTTGATCAACGGCATGCTGGACTGGCGGCCCAGTGCCAACGCGATCCCCAACGGCAGCGATAATGACACGCAGGTCACACCCAACATCATGTTGAGCATAAACCCTCCAAGATCGCGGCTGGGCACTGCGCGCATCCAAGCCGTGTTGTTGGCCCCGTCAGGTATGAACAGACCACCAATGTACCAGGTGACAAAAGCGGCTATGACCCCGCCCAGGAAGCCCAATGCAAAATTGCGCGCCACAAAACTCTGGTAGAAAACAGCGCCCGCAACACAGCCGGCAAGCGCCACCAGAGGCACGCCAATCGCGCCACCCCAGACGAGGTAATAGGCGATGAAGGGGTAAAGCCCTGTGAAGATCAGCAACTTGCGAGGTAGATCAAAGAATAGAACGGGTGCAATCGCAACGAAAAGCAACATGAAGGCCAGACCAGGGCGCCAATACAACTCGCTGGGATATTTGAACCCGAACAACAACTGGTTCCAACGTTCGGTCAGGACAGAAAAGCAGGCCCCGACCGCCCCATCAAGCACGGTCCGACATTCCGCAAGGCTGGACGTCGTCCAGATGCCGTTCAGCATCCATGGCAAGGCGGACGAGAGGATCATGTAGATGAGATACACTGCGACAATGGTCAGTATGCCATTGAACGGCGTGGCAAACAGATTGTCCTTCATCCACTTCAGCGGGCCAGAAGCCGTATAGGGCGGCTCCCTTTCCGGTATGGCCTCGGTTCGGACAAACGCGACGGAGTGTTGTTGAGTATCGGACATCGATCAACGCTCCTTTAAGGCGACAGAATTGTTGTAAACATTCATGACGGCCGAAATTGACAGCGAAATTGTCAGGTAGAAGAGCATCAGCAACAAAACGCATTCAATCGCGCGCCCTGTCTGGTTCAGTGTGATCCCGCCCAGTGTGGCAGTGATATCCGCATATCCCACGACAATCGCGAGTGAGGAGTTCTTGGTGATGTTGAGATATTGCGAGATGAGCGGCGGGATGATCACCCGCAGGGCCTGAGGCAGAACAACCAAATTCATAGTCCGGTTTGGGCGCAAACCCAGGGCACTTGCAGCCTCGGTTTGGCCCTTGGACACGGCCTGAATACCGGCGCGCACATTCTCTGCGATGAAGGCGCCGGTGTAAATCGACAGCGCAAACCATAACGCGATAAGGGGCGCACCAATTTGGGTCCCGCCCCGCAGATTAAACCGATTAGCCAGCGGATCGGGCAGATCCAACCCAATCGGTTGACCCATCATAAAGAACGCCAAAACCGTAGGCAGAATGAGCAGAGCCAATGTTGGCCAACCCGTCGGCAGCATCTGACCACTGCTGTACAGCACGTGTTTCGCATAGCGGCGATAGGCAAATATACCTATGATCGAGGCGACAAAAACGGCGATCACAACACCAGACCCAGCGCCCCAGATCGGCGCAGGCCCGTAGATCCCCCGATTGGTAAACGCGAAAAGACCTAGCAACAGATTGCTCTCCGGATCCTCGCCCAGATATGATCTTGGACCGGGCATTACGGCGGTCATGATGGTGAAGATGATGATGATCCAGATCAGGACCGGAATATTGCGAAAGATCTCGACATAGAACGCCATCAGTTTCGAGATGAGCCAGTTCTTCGACAGGCGCAAAACGCCAGCGGCCACCCCAAAGACCGTGGCCATCAGACAGGCCAAAGCGGCCACCAATAGGGTGTTTAAGACTCCAACAATGGCAGCACGCGCATGGCTCGATTGACTTGTGTAGTCGATCAGGCGCTGATTGATGTCATAACCGGCGGGTTCGCTCAGAAAATTGAAGCCCAGCTGCAACCCTTGGGCGCGCAAGTTGGCCAACAAATTGCTGGTCAGATACCCGATGGCAAAGACCAGCAAAACCAGCGCTATGGCCTGAAAGGTAAAGGATCGGTACCGCGTGTCGTTGAACAGCATCGACAGACGGAACGACTCCAGCGGGGGGTCGGTCAGTGTGGTCATGAGTGCCTTCCCTGAGGCTCCCCGGGCTTCCCTTCCACTGGCGACTTGTGCCGCTCTTGCGCATGGCCCGGATGTTTATTGGTGCAATATAGCGTGTTATTCTGGTCGTAAGGATTTTGGTTGGCGCTCCGCAGTGCGCCTTAAATGGACGAAGGGCGCGGAATGACCCGCGCCCTTCGATCCCAGCGTCCTTACCGGAACGGTGGGGAGTAGATCAGGCCACCATCTGTCCACTGGGCGTTGAGCCCCCGTGACAGACCGATCGGTGTGGACTCACCGATATTGCGCTCAAAGATCTCACCATAGTTGCCCCCGGCGGTGATCGCCGCGGAGGCCCAGCCAGCGTCGAGGCCGAGCATCTCGCCCAGCGTACCCTCGGTACCCAACAGGCGGTTGATTTCAGGGTTGTCTCCGGCAGAGGCTGACATCTCACCAACATTGGTCGAGGTAACGCCCAACTCTTCCGCCGTGATCAGAGCGTTCAGCGTCCAGCGGACCACGTCGCCCCATTCATCGTCGCCATGGCGCACAAGCGGGCCCAACGGCTCTTTCGAGACGATCTCAGGAAGAACGATATGGGCCGAGGGATCCTCAAAGGCGGCACGGGTCGCGGCCAGCCCGGATGCATCCGTGGTGTAGACGTCACAGGCACCGGCCAGATACTGCTGCTGCGCCTCGGCGTTGGTCTCGATCGGGACGGGTTCATACTCGATATTGTTCGAGCGGAAGAAATCGGCCAGGTTCAGTTCGGTCGTGGTGCCTGTCTGGATGCAGACGGTTGCCCCGTCCAGTTCCTTGGCCGACGACACGCCCAATTCACGCGGCACCATGAAACCCTGACCGTCATAGTAATTGACGCCCACGAACGTGAATTTCAGATCCACGTCACGGCTGAATGTCCAGGTAGTGTTGCGTGCCAGCATATCGATCTCACCCGAAGCAAGCGCCGTGAACCGGGTCTTGCCGGTCGTGGGCACGAATTCCACAGCAGCCGGATCTCCCAAAGCGGCGGCTGCAACGGCCCGACAGACAGCGACGTCAAACCCTTTCCATTCGCCGTTCGCATCGGGTGCAGCAAAGCCGATCAAACCCGTGGTCACACCACAGTTCAGCTTGCCGCGCGCCTTGACGTCATCCAGCGTACCGGCGGCTGCAGCGCCAACAGCAAGGCCGGCTACCGTCAGCGCGCCAAAGAATACGGATTTGTTCATGTTTACCTCTTCCTGATAGGTCCGCAGGTCTTCCGCCCCGAACCAAACACACATTCATTGTGCATGCGTTGAATTTCAAAAACGCTCCAGCGCTTTCCGAGTGACGTAACTTGGACAAATTCAGGGTTGCAGGTCAAGGGCGCTGGGGAAGTTATGCCGCATTCCAAGACGGATTTTCTTAATGGTTTGGTGTTGACGTTAAGATAAGCGCGGTAATTCCGCATTGACCTGTTTTTAGTCGCATCGACGCACGAGCCCAATGAATCGAACCGCATGCAGGAAGTCTTCGCGCTTCGTGGCGGCGGCCGCTGTCGCCTCTTCATCAATACCCCATTGCTCCTGCTGCCAGGTCTCATCGATGCGAGACCGACGCCACAACTCCTCCGCCGGCAAGACCTCATCCAGAACGGCCAAACCAATAATCAATGACCCCGATAATCCCACCAAATCATGCAACGCGGTCACTTCAAACGGGCTGAGCGCCCGAACCCGCGCCCCCAGCGCCTGCAGACTATTGGCCGGTTGGGGCGTGTGCATCACGCCGGTGGTCATAGCCAGCGGTGCCTTCAGACCAGACGCCGCCCAATCCAGCAATGGGTCCCAAGCCTCTGCCTGGCGCTGAATCAACGCATCCGGCCCCTCGGCCCGGTAGCACAATTGATCAGCCCCGCCATATTCGGCGATCAAGGCGATCACCTCGTCAAATTGCGGTGTCACCTTGTCGATTGCTGCATTGGCTGATCGGGTCAATGGCATGGATAGCGGATCAACGGCTTCGTCCTGTGCGTCCCATTCCACGGCGATCGCCTCGGCCAAGGCACGCGATGGCACAATGAGGGGGGATTTGGCCGGTGTGTGTACCGGTTTGCTGTCCAACAGGATCTGCCAGCCGCCTTCGGTCGCATCAATTGACGCTGCCGACCAAAAACGTTTGAGGGTCCATTCACTCATCTAACCTATCCCATACCCCGCCTAGAGCGTCTGGCAGGGCATCGAAGCTGTCAATAACCATATCGGCTCCGGCATCATGTAAAGCAGCTACGTCGTGATAACCCCAGGCGACACCGATGGTCGCAACACCCGCCGCACGCCCCATCTGAATATCAAACGTGGTATCCCCGATCATCACGGCACAGTTGATGGCGACACCGGTTTCGTTCAAAGCCGTTTCTACCATGGAGGGATGCGGCTTTGACGGGTGATGATCCGCGACCTGCTGCGTAACAAACAGCCTCTCCCATCCATGCACCCGTAAAACGCGATCCAACCCGCGACGCGATTTACCAGTCGCGATACCAAGCAGCATATCGTCTTGCATACTCAAAGCCGTGACCTGATCGCGAGCACCGGGGAACAATCGCACATGATCGCCCGCATCGGGCTGCTGCAACAGCTGGGTGAAACTTGCTTTATAGCTCTCCACCAGATCGGCATGGATCTGTGCCGGGCGGCCCGGGGCCAGACGCTGCATGGCGACCGACAGGGACAAACCGATGATCTCGCGAACCTGATCAGGTGATGGCACAGGCAGGTGAACCGCTTCAAAGGCGGCCTCCATCGAAGAAATGATCTGGCCCTGGCTGTCGATCAGCGTGCCGTCGACGTCGAATATCACAAGGTGCAAAGGGGCGGTCATTCCACATCCTCAAACGGGTCCGCAGGCACATCGGCAGCCTTCCAGTCCAACGTCTTCCAGGTGCGGGCCATGTGATCGGGCAAGGGCGCGACTAGGTTCAGGCGCGCCCCGGTGACCGGATGGGTCAGGGTCAGGCTGCGGGCATGCAGGTGCAATTTGCGCGACAAAGCCCCACCCAGGCCGGCCCCCCAGCCGTCGCCCAGATTCTCCTGCCCCGCACCTCCGTATTTGCCGTCACCAATGACCGGATGCCCGATCTCTGCCATGTGGGCGCGCAACTGGTGGGTCCGGCCGGTGACCGGCACAAGAGCCGCCCAACTGACCCGCCCGCCCAAGGCCGATAGGATCGCATAATCGGTCGTGGCCCGTTTTGCATCCGGCGTGGCATCCACATCGCTCGGATGGATGCAGCGCATCTTTTCGCCCTCGCCGCCCGCACCATGGCCCGGCGCCTTGACCAGGCCAAAGCGAATTGTCCCCATGCGGGGCTGCGGCACACCGGCAACAGCGGCCCAATAGATCTTGCGCGTCTCCCGCGCCCGAAATGCATCACTCAAAGCCGCGGCACTGGCCCGACTGCGCGCCAGCAACAAGATGCCCGACGTGTCCTTATCCAACCGGTGCACAAGACGCGGCTTATCATCGAAACCGAAGCGCAACGCCTCGGCCAGCCCGTCCACATGGCGGGTCTGTTTGCTTCCTCCCTGGCTTGGCAGGCCCGACGGTTTGTTCAGGGCGATTAGGTGCTCGTCCCGGTACAAAACGGCCGCTTGCATCATCTTGGCATCTGCATCCGATATGTCGGGTTTCGGCCCAGCCGTGACATCTCCGGGCTCTGGCAACGGCGGCACACGCACCGCTTGCCCCTCTTCAACGCGGGTCGAGGATTTGACGCGCGCGCCATCCACCCGCAACTCCCCCTTGCGGCACATCTTTTCGATCCGGCCCTGGCCCAGATGCGGAAAACGGCGGCGCAACCATCGGTCAATCCGCTGGTCCCCTTCGCCGGTCGCAACAGTCAGCGTTTGCACCCCACTCATACGGTCAAGGCCCGGGTCAGCATGATGGCTGCAAAAATCGCGATCAACGACAATAGAACAGTGCCGATGGCATAGGCCCCGGCCTCCATTGGTCTGCCATCTTCAAACAGCCGTATCGTATCGAGCGAAAAGGCCGAAAATGTCGTAAAGCCGCCCAATATGCCCGACATGACCAGCGGGATCCAACGGTCCAATCCTCGTTCAGCCAGAAGGACGAGAAAGACCCCCATGAGGAAAGATCCCACAACGTTCACCGTCAGCGTGCCAAAGGGGAACGCCACGGCCAGCGTCGTCAGATATCGCAACACAGCGCCTAACGCGCCGCCCAAAGCCACAAGCAATATGTTCATGGGCGCTGTCTTTCCCGCGCCGGGGGCGTTGTCAACTACCCTGCCGCCGGGCCCGAAGTTTGGCAAAGTAATCCAGTCTCTTGCGCAGATCGCGTTCAAAACCACGATCGACCGGATCGTACAGATTGGGGCGCAGGACGCCATCGGGGAAGTAATTCTGACCGGAAAAGCCATCCTTGGCATCGTGGTCATAGTCATAACCTGTGCCATAACCCTGATCTTTCATCATGGTGGTCGGGGCATTCAGGATATGCTTCGGTGGAGGCTCTGATCCGGTTTTCTTGGCCAACGCCATCGCCCCCTTATAGGCCACATAGGTCGCGTTCGATTTCGGGGCCAGTGCGAGGTAAGTCACGGCCTGCGCCAGGGCCAATTCCCCCTCTGGTGAGCCCAGTCGTTCATAGGTTTCCCAGGCCTGCACGCAAAGCGATTGTGCCTGCGGATCAGCCAACCCGATATCCTCCACCGCCATCCGGGTGATCCGCCGGGCCAGATATCGGGGATCTTCACCACCGGTTAACATGCGCGCAAACCAATACAACGCCGCATCCGGGTCGGATCCCCTGACAGATTTATGAAGGGCCGAGATCAGATTGTAGTGCTGATCACCTGACTTATCGTATTGCGCGGCCCGCCGGGTGAGCCGAGCCCCCAGACCTTTGGTATCAATCGGTTCGGCGAGGTTCCAACCCGCGACCTGTTCCACCAGATTGAGCAGCGCCCGCCCATCCCCGTCAGCCATGTCACGCAAGGTGATCCTGGCCTCCGGAGTCAAGGGTAACATCACCTCCAGCTCCGCCTCGGCCCGCTCCATGATCCGGTCCAACGCCGTCTCATCCAACCTCTCCAGCACCAAAACCTGTGACCGGCTCAGCACCGCGGCGTTCAATTCGAATGACGGGTTTTCGGTCGTCGCCCCCATTAACAGGATCGTGCCATCCTCCATATGGGGCAGGAAGCCATCCTGCTGAGCCTTGTTGAACCTGTGGATCTCGTCCACGAAAAGGAGCGTCCCTTGCCCGTTCGCGCGGCGGATCTTGGCGGCCTCAAACACTTTGCGCAGGTCCGGGACACCTGTGAAAATCGCGCTGATCTGGATAAATGTCAGCTCTGTCTGATCGGCTAACAGCCTGGCAATGGTGGTTTTCCCAACACCGGGCGGCCCCCACAGGATAAGCGAAGACAGGTTGCCGGAGGCCAGCATCGCCCCCAGTGGACCATCCTCCCCCAACAGGTGGTCCTGTCCGATCACGTCAGACAGGAGCCGCGGCCGCAACCGGTCAGCGAGGGGGCGCCGCCCCTTGACCTCCACCACCCCGCCCGTATCAAACAAGTCAGCCATGCCGAAAGCCTAAAGACCAAAAAGGCCCACACAAGGCAGGCCCTTCATTATGTGTTTCGAAATATCCCCGCCAGAGGCAAAAATATTTGAATTCAACAGGTTGTCACCCCAACTCAGCGGCGTCTTCGGCAGCTAGACGCGCTTTATCGCCGGCGCCTTTGGCGTCGATGTCCCGCTCAACGAACTCGATGATGGCCATGGGGGCCATGTCACCGTAGCGGAAACCAGCCTTCAGGACGCGGACGTAGCCGCCTTGGCGTTCGGCATAGCGAGGGCCCAGAACCTCGAACAACTTGGTAACGTGGGCGTCTTGCTTCAAACGCGCCGCAGCCTGGCGTCGGGCGTGCAAATCACCGCGTTTTCCGAGGGTTACCAGCTTTTCAATCACACGCTTGAGCTCCTTTGCCTTGGGCAAGGTCGTCTTGATCTGTTCATGTTCGATGAGCGAGCCGGCCATATTGGCGAACAGCGCTTTGCGGTGTTCATGGGTGCGGTTCAGGCGGCGATATCCGCGGGCGTGACGCATGTTTCTTACTCCGATTTGATACTTTGTCCGGCGGTCTGATGCGTGTCAGCCGCTCTCCTATTGGGGCGGGATTGCCCATGTGTTTGGGAGGCACATTCCATGCATACGGCATGCATATCCCATACATACGATTTGGTCGGTGGGGCCACGAAGCGTTAACCTTTGGCCCGGCCGTAGGGTGGGCAATCTGCCCACCGGTTGCTTAGAATTGATCTTCGAACTTCTTGGCCAGATCCTCGATATTCTCGGGCGGCCATTCCTCGACATCCATACCCAAATGCAGACCCATACCAGACAGGACCTCCTTGATCTCGTTCAAGGATTTCCGGCCGAAGTTGGGCGTGCGCAGCATCTCGGCCTCGGTCTTCTGGATGAGATCGCCAATATACACGATATTGTCGTTCTTCAGACAGTTGGCCGAACGCACCGACAGTTCCAACTCGTCCACCTTCTTGAGAAGAAGCGGGTTGAATTCCAGACCGTCATCCTCGTCCTGGCGCGTGGCCGATTCAGGCTCGTCGAAGTTCACGAAGATCGACAGCTGATCCTGCAGAATCCGCGCGGCATAGGCGAGCGCGTCATCCGGTGTGACCGATCCATCGGTTTCGATCTTGAGCGTCAGCTTGTCATAGTCCAACACCTGACCTTCACGGGTGGGCTGTACGTCATAACTGACCTTCTTGACCGGCGAATAGATCGCATCGATCGGGATCAAACCGATCGGCGCGTCTTCGGGCCGGTTCTTGTCGGCGGCAACGTAGCCCTTGCCAGTATTCACGGTCAGCTCAACGTAAAGGTCAGCGCCATCATCCAAGTGACAGATGACATGATCGCGGTTGAGCACCTCGATACCCGCGCTGTCCGAGATATCGCCAGCCTTGACGACACCGGGACCCTTGGCGGAAATCGACAGCCGCTTGGGGCCATCGACATCCATGCGGATCGCGACGCCTTTGAGGTTCAGAACGATGTCGGTGACGTCTTCACGCACACCAGCCACCGAGGAGAACTCGTGCAGGACGTTATCGATCTGGACGCTGGTGATGGCGGCCCCCTGAAGCGAGGACAACAAAACGCGCCGCAGCGCGTTGCCCAGCGTCAGGCCAAAGCCACGCTCCAGCGGTTCCGCAATTGCCGTGGCCTGTCGTGCAGGGTCATTGCCCGGCTTCACATCCAGCTGCGTCGGTTTGATCAGTTCCTGCCAGTTCTTATGGATCATGTAGTGCCTCCATACCAGTCCGGGACCCATGTCCGTGGTCCGCGAACGCCCGAGGTTCAAGAATCGAAAGACCGGTCTGCGCGCGGGGGCACGCAGTCCGGCGGTCACGCAAAATCAGACGCGGCGGCGCTTTGGCGGGCGGCAGCCATTATGGGCAATCGGTGTCACGTCGCGAATAGACGTGATGTTGAAGCCGACAGCCGCCAGGGCACGCAGGGCGCTTTCGCGGCCAGAACCCGGACCTTGAACTTCAACTTCCAACGTCTTGACGCCGTGTTCCGCAGCTTTCTTGCCCGCATCCTCTGCCGCCATCTGGGCCGCATAGGGTGTGGATTTCCGCGATCCTTTGAAACCCATTGTTCCAGCCGAGGACCAGGCAATTGCGTTGCCCTGAACGTCAGAGATCAGGATCTTGGTGTTGTTGAACGAGCTGTTCACATGCGCCACACCGGCGGCGATGTTCTTGCGTTCCTTGCGCTTGGGAGCGCGACGATCACGTGCCATTGGATCAGGCCTCCCTTATTTCTTCTTACCGGCAATGGCCTTTGCGGGGCCTTTGCGTGTGCGGGCATTGGTATGGGTTCGCTGACCGCGCACAGGCAGGTTGCGGCGGTGGCGCAGGCCCCGGTAGCAGCCCAGATCCATCAGGCGCTTGACGTTCATCTGAACTTCGCGGCGCAGGTCGCCCTCGACAGTGAAGTTGGCGTCGATATGCTCACGCACGGCCAGCACTTCGGCGTCGGAAAGTTCGTTCACACGGCGGGAATAATCGATGCCCACAGCCTCACAAATTTTGCGGGCACTGCCATTGCCGATGCCGTGGATATAGGTCAACGCGATGGGAACGCGCTTTGCAGTCGGGATGTTCACCCCAGCGATACGTGCCAAGTGGATATGTCCTTTGGTCGCGGTTCCGTAGTGCCAGAACCTTTTTTCACAACGAAGGCCCGTGGCGGAGCGCCAGCGGGCCGATTAAAGTCGTCTGTCTGAATGCCAAGTTTTGCTTCGCCACATGCCAGCCGATTCTCGGTCGAGAAGCTGTCAATTAGGCAAATTTAAACAAAGCGTCAAGGGCGAGATCGCCAGATTAACCTTTTGTCAAGAACTTTCGTCGCGATGTGGTTTTCGCCGGTCACACAGGGCCAGATCCGTCCGGAATATCAGCTGTCCAGCGCCTTGGTGATCTGCTGGCCGACATCAGCGACATCGCCCATACCATCGACCGCTTTGAGATCACCTTTGGCGTAGTAATAACCGATGAGCGGCGATGTCTTTTTGTAGTATTCCATCAACCGGGTGCGCAGGCTCTCTTCATTGTCATCCGCACGACGTTTGAACTCTGTCCCGCCGCAATTGGAGCATTTGCCATCATCGGGGATGGGTTTGGTCAGGTCGTTATAAACCTCGCCGCAATGGGCGCAGGTGGATCTGGCGACGATGCGCGCTACCAACGCCTCATCATCGACCTGCATCTGAACAACGGCATCCAGCGTCTGACCCTGTCGTTTCAGCAGATCCCCAAGCACATCTGCTTGGGCGAGCGTACGCGGAAAGCCATCAAAGATGAAGCCACCGTTTTGATCCCCGGTCAGCTTTTCTTCGATCAGACCGATCACGATTTCGTCGGTGACCAATCCGCCCGCATCCATGATGGCTGCAACCTTATCGCCCATCGTTGTCCCGCTGGTGCGGGCCTCGCGGAGCATGTCCCCGGTGGAGAGTTGCGTCATCCCCCGGGCCTCTTCCAAAATCCGCGCCTGCGTGCCTTTGCCGGCGCCCGGTGGGCCCAGGAGGATAATGTTCATCGTCGCGCTGTCCCTTTTTTCGCACCCCGCTTTTTCCCGCGAAGCTGAGACTTTTCAATAAGGCCTTCGTATTGATGTGCCAAGAGGTGCGATTGCACTTGCTGGATCGTGTCCATGCCGACGGAGACGATGATCAGGATTGATGTGCCGCCGAAATAGGCCGTGATGGCCAGGTTGGCGCGCACCATTTCCGGCAGCAGGCACACGATGGCAAGATAGATTGAGCCCAGGACCAGGATGCGGTTAACGACGTAATCCAGGTATTCGGCGGTTCGCTTGCCGGGACGGATTCCGGGGATAAACCCGTTCTGGTTCTTGAGGTTATCGGCCACATCCTCCGTCTTGAAGGACACGTTGAACGTATAGAAATACGTGAAAAATACGATCATACCACCAAAGAACAGCAGATAAAGGGGCTGTCCTGGCCCGAAATAGGCGAGGATCGTGGACATGACCGGGCCGGATTGGCCGCCTGAGAACGTACCGATGGTCGTGGGCAGCAATAGCAGTGAGCTAGCAAAGATCGCAGGGATCACACCGGCCGGGTTTACCTTGATCGGCAAATGGCTGGAGCCCCCATCATAGACCTTCATGCCCACCTGACGGCGCGGATACTGGATATGGATCTTGCGCAAGCTGCGCTCCATGAAGACCACCACTGTCAGGGTCACAAGCAACATCACAACGACGCCCAGCACCACGGGGGTGGCCAGTGCACCGGTGCGGCCCTGTTCAAAGAACTGCGCAAATGCGGCGGGAAGTTCGGCGATGATGCCCACAAATATGATCAACGAGATGCCGTTGCCGATACCGCGGGCGGTGATCTGCTCCCCGAGCCACATCAGGAACATGGTGCCACCGACCAGGGTTATCACGCAGGACGTGATGAAGAACCAGCCGGGATCAGTCACGAATGGCAGGCCACCAACCGAGCCGTTCTGCAACCCGACCGCAAGCCCGTAGGACTGGAATGTCGCCAAAAGAACAGTGCCGTAGCGCGTGTACTGAGTGATCTTCTTGCGGCCCTGTTCGCCTTCTTTCTTGAGCTGTTCCAACTGGGGCACCATCGCCGTCATCAGCTGTACGATGATCGAGGCCGAGATGTAGGGCATGATCCCGAGAGCGAAGATGCCCATCCGCGCCAAGGCACCGCCGGTAAACACGGACAATATGCCACCGATGCCGCTGGCCGCGTCTTCCATGAAGGTTCGCAGTGCATCGCCTTCGATGCCGGGCACAGGGATGAACGTGCCCAGACGATAGACGATCAGCAAACCGATAGTGAAAAAGATGCGCTGGCGCAGTTCGGTTGCCTTGCCCAATGCGCCCCAACTGATGTTGGCGGCCATTTGCTCTGCTGCGGATGCCATCTAGCGTGCCCCTTTATATACACGCGCCGCCGGTCCTGGGATCAGGTCCGGCGGCGCGGGAAACCTTTGAATTCGATGTAGGCAGCGGATCCGCCACCCACAACCTTTTATTCGGCTTTCGACGCAGTCGTGACCGAGAGGGAACCGCCCACCTTTTCCACCATCTGTATGGCAGCAGCAGAGGCGCCCGCGACAGTCAGATCGACCTTCGACGTGATCTCACCCTTGGCAAGGACGCGCACACCATCAAGTTTGCGACGGACAAGGCCCGAGGCGACCAGCACATCTTCGGTGATGGCGGTGCCCGCATCGATCTTGCCCGCATCGATGAATTTCTGGAGGATCCCGAGATTGATTACCGCCCATTGCTTGCGATTTGGCTTGTTGAAGCCACGCTTTGGCAAGCGCTGGTAAAGCGGCATCTGGCCGCCTTCATATCCGTTGATCGCCACGCCCGAGCGGGATTTCTGGCCTTTGATACCACGCCCGGCGGTCTTACCCTTGCCGGAGCCGGGGCCGCGGCCCACGCGTTTCTTGGTTTTGGTCGAGCCCTCTGCCGGGCTGAGGTCGTGCAATTTCATAGCGCTTCTCCTGGGCCGGATACGCCCCCGAAGCGAATTGGGCGACCACGGCATGGTGTTGGTTGACTCGGGGCCTTATCGCAAGACCACCGGCGGCGTATAGACCCGGGCGGCCTTTGGTGCAAGTCTGGCAGTGTCATGATACGAAAACTCCTTCTCTCTGCCGCAACGTTATTGATGGCCGCGCCTAGCTTGATGGCGGCGGGCTGTGCCGAGAACGCGATGCTGGTCTTCGACGGATCCGCCTCAATGTCTGAGGTGACGGTGCGCATGGAAGACGACACCCGCATCGTGGAGGCGCGCAAGGCCCTGCGCCGCGCCCTGCCAGATATCACGCCGTTCCGGGATGTGGGATTGCTGGTTTACGGGCCAGGCGGCGCGGATAGCTGTTCAGGGATCGATCTGAGGCTGCCCCCCGCCCCCGATGCGGCAGATGCCATCGTCGCAGAAGTGGATGCGCTGGTGCCCGGCGGCTTGACCCCGCTCGCCGCCTCAGTCGCGCAAGCGGCGGAAGCGCTGGATTACCACCGCGAACCGGCGATCGTGGTTCTAATCACCGACGGGAACGAGACCTGCGGCGGCCGCCCCTGCGCCCTGGGCGCGCAACTGGCGGCAGAGAGCTATCACCTGAAGGTCCATGTCATCGGGTTTCGCGTCTTCAATGATCCGTTCAGTTGGAACAGCCCCGAGGCCAAAACCTATGGCGGAGGCGCCACCGTCGCGAAATGCCTGGCCGACCAGACCGGTGGGATGTTCGT
Source organism: Actibacterium sp. 188UL27-1 (assembly GCF_016901225.1). Taxonomy (GTDB): domain Bacteria; phylum Pseudomonadota; class Alphaproteobacteria; order Rhodobacterales; family Rhodobacteraceae; genus 188UL27-1. The sequence continues at coordinate 43,990 of NZ_JAFEUL010000023.1, forward strand.
CTCCACCGAGACGGTCGATGATCTGGTCCGCGCCCTCCGCCAAACTCTAGGTTGCCTGGTGATTGGATCAATAAAAGAGAATTCCGCGTTTTCGCCGGACCGCAAGCCTTAAAATTCTCAGTTTTATCCAAACTCCACAGTCCATTGGTCTTTGGGTTGAAGCAATTGGCAAATCTATCGGGGCTCTCTGCCCTATTGCGCATTCACCGGAATTACGAAATCCTAAATGACTACGATACGGACACGAAGAGATGCGCAATTGCTTTGGTGATGTTTGGTGTCAGTCTGCCAGTGCAAGCAGGTGTGATTGAAACTGACCCAATCATATACCTGACGATCGATCACGAGATACACCACGGAGGAAGATGCCAAAACTCGTCGCCACTAGGGCAATGCTGTCAGGCGGGATCAAAACTCTTACGCTGTCACCGAATAGAAAAAGGCCGCTTCACAGCGGCCTTTTGATCAATATTTGGTAAAATTACCCGCGCTCTTCGATGATTTCGACGAGGTGGGGAATCTTGTTGACCATGCCGCGGACGGAAGGCGTGTCCTCTAACTCGCGGGTCTTGTGCATCTTGTTCAGGCCCAGACCGATCAGTGTCTGGCGCTGCTTTTCCGGGCGGCGGATCGGGGAGCCGATCTGCTTGACGACGATTGTTTTTGCCATGGATCAGTCTCCTTACGCGCCGGCCTCGGCCGGGGCTTCAGCCTCGGGCGTTGTAGCGGGGGCCTCGTCGCGCTTTGGCAGAATGTCGGCGACCTTCTTGCCACGACGCTGGGCGACCATACGCGGGCTGGATTCGTTGGTCAGCCCGTCAATGGTGGCGCGGATCATGTTATAGGGGTTCTGGGTGCCGATGGATTTGGCCACCACGTCCTGAACGCCCAACATTTCGAACACGGCGCGCATGGGACCACCGGCGATGATGCCCGTACCCTGCGGAGCCGTCCGCATCACGACGCGACCTGCGCCGTGGCGACCGGCAATGTCGTGGTGCAGCGTGCGCCCTTCGCGCAACGGTACGCGGATCATCTGACGTTTGGCTTGCTCGGTTGCCTTGCGGATCGCTTCGGGCACTTCTTTGGCTTTACCTTTGCCGAAACCGACGCGGCCTTTCTGGTCGCCCACGACAACGAGTGCGGCAAAGCCGAAACGCTTACCACCCTTCACGGTCTTGGACACACGGTTGATGGCCACCAGGCGGTCGGCAAATTCCGGGGTCTCGTCCCGGTCGCGCCCGCGTCCGCGGCCTCTGTTTTCACGTTCTGCCATATCGGCTCCTATCGGTTCGCAGGCCATTGCCTGCTGATTTGTTCAATCGCGGTGGGCCAAAGCCCCCGGATCATCGGGGTGGTTGCGATGCCACCCGCAAGGTATGGTAATGCGGGTTTCACCCCGCCACCCCACTTAAAACTTAAGACCACCTTCGCGGGCGGCATCGGCAAGCGCCTTGACCTTCCCGTGAAAAAGGAAACCGCCACGGTCGAAATAGCAGTTTTCGACACCGGCCTTCTTGGCGCGTTCAGCAATCGCCTCACCCACTTTTGTGGCGACCTCGACATTGTTTTTGCCGATCACGCCCAGATCTTTCTCAAGCGACGAGGCGGATGCAAGGGTCACGCCCTTCACATCGTCGATCAGCTGAACGCTGATATTTCTGTTGCTGCGGTGGACGGACAGACGCACACGCCCGTCGTTTGTTTTGCGCAGCTTGTTCCGAACGCGCAGGCGGCGTTTCAGAAACAGGTCTCGTTTGCTGTTTGCCATTGCGGCGTCCTTACTTCTTCTTGCCTTCCTTGCGGAAGATGAACTCGCCTTTGTAGCGGATGCCTTTGCCTTTGTAGGGCTCCGGCTTGCGCCATTCGCGAATGTTTGCAGCGACCTGGCCCACCAACTGCTCGTCAGAGCCTTCGATGATGACCTCGGTCTGCTTGGGGCAGGTCACGGTGACGCCCTCGGGGACGTCAAAATTGACCTCGTGGGACAGGCCCAGGCTCAGCTTCAGGGTGTTGCCCTGCATCTGCGCCCGGTAGCCGACACCCTGGATCTCCAACTCTTTCTTGAAACCGGCGGTCACGCCGGTCACCAGATTGGCGACCATGGTGCGGCTCATGCCCCATTGCTGGCGGGCCCGCTTGGAATTGCCACGCGGATTGATGGTGATGACGTTATCTTCGACCGCGAGGGTCACGTCATCGGTGGCGGTAAAGCTGCGGGTGCCTTTTGGCCCCTTCACCTCAACCGTCTGGCCCGAGATCTTGGCCTCAACACCCGACGGCAGATCGACCGGTCTTTTTCCAATTCGAGACATCTGACTCTCTCCTTAGAATACGGTGCATAGCACTTCACCGCCGACATTGGCAGTGCGTGCATTGGCATCCGACATCACGCCCTTGGACGTGGAGACGATGGAAACGCCCAGACCCTGGCGGACCTGGGGGATGTCGCTGACGCCCATGTAAACCCGGCGGCCGGGCTTTGAGACGCGCTTGACTTCGCGAATGACCGGGATGCCTTCATAGTATTTCAGGCTGATCTCGATCTCAGGGTGCTGCGTGTCGGCCATGGACTCATATCCGCGGATGTAGCCTTCATCGGTCAGCACATCCAGAACACGCGCCCGCAGCTTGGAGGCCGGGGTGCGCACGGTGGACTTTCCACGCATCTGTGCGTTCCGGATACGGGTGAGCATATCGCCCAGAGGATCATTCATGTGTCGTACCCTCCCTTACCAGCTTGACTTGACCATGCCGGGGATCTGACCAGCAGAGGCCAGATCACGCAGCGCGATCCGCGACATTTTGAGTTTACGGTAATACGCCTTGGGACGACCGGTCAGTTGGCACCGGTTGTGTAGACGCGTGGCCGAGGAGTTCCGGGGCAATTGGGCCAGCTTGAGCCGGGCCTTGAACCGCTCTTCCATCGGTTTGGTTTCGTCATTCGCGATCTCTTTGAGCGCCGCACGCTTGGTGGCGTATTTGTCCACGAGCTTCTGCCGCTTCTTTTCGCGTTCGATCATTGCTTTCTTAGCCATGTCTGTCGCCCTTCTCAGCTGTTGAACGGCATGTTGAAATGCTTCAACAGCGCTTTGGCTTCCGCGTCATTATCAGCGGTGGTGCAGATGATGATGTCCATGCCCCAGACCTCATCGACCTTGTCATATTCGATCTCAGGGAAGACAATATGTTCCTTGATCCCCATGGCATAGTTGCCACGGCCATCGAAAGACTTGCCCGACACGCCGCGGAAGTCACGGATGCGGGGCATAGCGATGGTGATCAGACGGTCCATAAATTCGAACATACGGTCGCCGCGCAGGGTCACCTTGGTTCCCAGCGGCATGCCTTCACGCACGCGGAAACCGGCGATGGATTTCTTGGCCTTGGTGATAACGGCCTGCTGGCCAGCGATCGCGGTCAGGTCAGCCTGGGCCGATTTGGCCTTTTTGCTGTCGCGCACGCTTTCGGCACCGGCACCGATATTCAACACGACCTTATCAAGGCGTGGGATCATCATGTCGTTCTTATAATCGAACTCTTCCTTCATCGCGCCACGGATCGTGTCATGATAAACCGTCCGCAAGCGAGGTGTGTAGTCTGCAGCATCAAGCATCGATCACGTCCCCCGTTGATTTGGCAAAGCGGACCTTCTTGCCTTCGTCGGTCATGCGGAAACCCACACGGGTGGCTTTGCCGTTGGCGTCGACGAAGGCGAGGTTGCTGAGGTCAATCGGCATCGCCTTGGGCTGGCGGCCGCCTTGATTGTTCTGACTCTGACGCACGTGACGGACAGAGATATTCAGCCCGTCAACCACGGCCTTGCCGGATTTCGGATCGACGAGAGAGATTTCCCCCGTCTTCCCCTTATCCTTACCAGTCAAAACGACGACCTTGTCGCCTTTTTTGAGTTTAGCGGCCATCTTACAGCACCTCCGGCGCTAGGCTGATGATCTTCATAAAGCTCTTGGCGCGCAGTTCGCGCACCACGGGCCCAAAGATACGGGTGCCGACGGGTTCGTTGTTGTTGTTCAGAATGACGGCGGCGTTGCGGTCAAAGCGAATGGCAGTGCCATCGTCACGCCGAACCTCTTTTGCCGTCCGAACGACGACGGCCTTGCGCACGTCGCCTTTTTTGACACGGCCCCGCGGGATGGCTTCCTTAACCGACACCACGATGATGTCGCCTACGGACGCGTATTTCCGCTTGGAACCGCCGAGGACCTTGATGCACTGAACACGGCGTGCGCCGGAATTGTCAGCGACATCCAGATTGGTCTGCATCTGGATCATTTGGTTGCTCCCGACCTGTGGGGACTATTTGCCCCAGGGTTTCGATCAAACCGGGTGGTGGTAACTGCCCTACTGGGCGGTCAACACCTCCCAGCGTTTGGATTTGGAGACGGGCGCACATTCCTGAATACGGACCGTGTCGCCGGTCTTGAACTTGTTTTGCGCGTCATGTGCGCGGTATTTCTTGGAGCTTCGGATCGTCTTTTTCAGAACCGGGTGGCGGAAGCGACGCTCGACCGAAACGGTCACGGTCTGGTCGTTCTTGTCGGAGGTGACGGTGCCTTGAAGAATACGCTTTGGCATGGATCAGGCCTCCTGCTGGGCCGCTTGGGCGGCTTTTTCGTTGAGGATGGTCAGCACGCGGGCCGTGTCACGGCGAACCGTGCGCATGCGTGCGGTGTTTTCCATGGCATTCGTGGCCTGCTGAAAACGCAGATTGAATGCCTCTTTCTTGAGGTTGGTCAACTCCTCGCGGAGCTGGTCGGGCGTTTTCTCCCGCAGGTCTTTGGCGTCCATCGCCTATATCCTTTCAACAATCACCAGACGGCCCATCAGGTTACCGCGATTCTGGTGGAGATCTTCTTAGAATGCGCTGGATAGGTTGTAGTCCCCGTCTTGGCAACAGATTTGTTGCCACGCTGGCCCCTTTAAATCAGGACGTTACGTCGTGGCCCCGGGTTGGTCGCTGCCGCGACCGGCACCCGGGTCCAGACGTGACACCATCAACCGCTGAAGATGACCATCCCGTATAGCGTCAGGATGGATGGCGCCAATCTGCGCAGGCATTTCGGGCAGGTTCAATATCTTTGCGATGGCCATGCGATGGATCCCACCGCCGCTGCGCAGGCATGTTCCATCGCGGCCAATATGTATCAGGACGCCGCCATGTTCGTCCCGAAAGCATTCCGGCAAATGCCGTCGGAGCAAAAAACGACCGCGCGCCAGCGTCTCTTCGAACATCTGATCAAGGCGCGCATATCGCGCTGCGACATCTGCCTCAGATCGCAGGTCGTCAGGGCGTTCGCCCGCCGCGATCTGTTTCATGAGTTCCGCATAGATTGGCGTCTCAGACCATGGCACTCCTTCAAGAAAGTGCAGTCGGCAACTTTCAAATTTCGGAGACCGGGCCAGATGCACCCTGTGCAAATCCCAATCACCACCAATCACGCGCCCGCTGTCCCGCCGGCGCAACCGAAATCCACTGGTCGTGTGGTCATAAGTCGAACTGATCTTTGCAGGAGACACAAAAATCGGCGAGTCGGAGGATGGAAACCATCGACCGTATTTATAGCGATTTACGATGTCGCGCATCGATTTCTGGGGCAACCTTGTGCGCAAGGTCCGCGGCAACATGGTGGGTTTGCTGTAATGGGCGAGCTTTCTAAGCACGTTCTTCTTCTGCGTATAACTTGATAATTTCGAGAAATGGGAACGGGTTAGGCCCTAGACAAGACCTGCTTGTGCAAATTCCGTTACAAATCAGTTACATTTTGATGTGTGCCGGCGTCGCGCGGGTGAACTTAACGTCTGCGCAACCAGATACTGCCGGCGTTGCGACGGAAATCACGAGGAACAAGATCGCCAAGATGCTCGCGCAAGTCGGCCTCCATCCGCGTGGCCGCGTGATAGCAGGGAAACAGAACGTCGAAATAGCCGGACAGGATCCATCCAATCAACGCATTCTGCTCTGAATAGTAGCGGTGGAACCATGTTTGCGGATATGTATCCGGCAGGAAGATATCGTGGACCTGTACGATACTGCCGGAGGGTAATTCCGGAAACATCCGGTTGAACTGGATGTCGACATCCATACCAGGCAACATCAAATGACTGGAGTCGATGAATAAGATGTCACCGGCCTGAAAATCCTCCAACAAGGTTATGTCATCCGAACTGAGGATCCTCTCAATGAACCGGGCCCCGGCACCTTCCAAGCTGCGGCGGGGTTTGGGATCGATACAGACCAATTCACCTTGTCCATTGTCGCTTAGGGCGCGTGCCATCACATGACTGGATGCGCCCGATCCGATCTCAAGAATGCGGTTCGGGGCGATCTGCCGGACCAGACAATAGGCCACCAATACGTCAAGCTTGGGAAACATCCCCGCCTCTTCCCAAGGGATGGCACTATCATCGATACCGGCCTGCAGATCAGGCAAGTAGGCCGTGAAGGATTGCAACGATTTCAATAGATCCGGGCGCTTGTCCTCGAACAGCGCTTCTACCGCAGGATAGGTCGGGACCGTTGATGGCACCGACGCGGCATGGGGATAAGGAATGAAAAACCCTCGGGACCGTTTCCCTGCGAGCAGGAGAGCCATCGAATATCGTCTCGACATCCATTCCCGCAGGTGCATCTGGCCCATACCTTAGCAATGATGAAATAACGCTATTATGGGTTTTCGTTTTGATCAAGCATGTTGCAAGGCGATCCGAAGATGGTCTGCGGGATTGCGCAGACGGGTTGTTTGTAGCGACAGATCCGGGATTCCGGCGCGACCCAAAATACGATAAGACCTATGGCATGTCACAGATCGCCTCACTGTTTGCCACCCGCCTTTATCGCGCCGCCTTGTCGGAATTTGACCCTGCTATTGACGGGAGCGAGCTTGAAACCTCCTGCCTGACCATCGCCGAGGATGATGAGGCCGGACAGGACTGGTGCGTTCAGAATGAATTTCCGGGCTATACCAGCTATGCCTCGCTGAGCGATCTGCCTTGGCGCTTTCCCATTTTTAAGGATCTGGTGGCAGCGCTCGATGCCCATGTCGCGGATTTCGCGGGCGATCTGCAATTTGATCTGGGTGACAAGACCCTTCAACTGGAAGATATCTGGATTAATATCCTGCCCGAAGGAGGCATCCACACGGCCCATATTCATCCGCATTCCGTAATTAGCGGCACGACCTATGTCGCGATGCCCGAAGGGACATCCGCGATCAAGTTCGAGGATCCCCGGCTTGCCATGATGATGGCAGCCCCGCCCCGGATCGCCAGTGCCCGAGCTGAGTTGCGGCAATTTCTATATGTTCAACCGAATGTGGGTGATGTGCTGTTGTGGGAAAGCTGGCTGCGCCATGAAGTGCCCATGAACATGGCCGAGCAAGATCGGATATCAGTAAGTTTTAACTATAAATGGGAATAGAGGCGGACAGGATGTTAAGAGCTTTGTGTCATGAGGACCGGGTAATGTGTTTGACATGAGGCTAGAATGGCCCGGCTTTGCTGCCTACTCTTGTTGCTATGGTTGATGCCTTTCCCGATCAATGCGCAACAGGCATCCCTGTTTGCCGCAGCATCCGGATCCGGGGCGACACCCTTGATCGGGGGCGTCAGGTCCCGGTCTGGCGAGGTTGCATCGGCCAGCCTCTTTTCCCCCGATGCCAGGCTCTTTGCGCCGATCGTGCCAAAAGCGGAGCCTGCAGTCGTGATCGTGCCGGATCTTTCACGATCCGCATTTGGTGGGCAACAGGCCCTGCTCTTGGATCTGATCGCCACGGCGGAGGCCGGGCCCCTTGGCTATGACGCTGTGCAATACGGAGCGCGGATAAAGCCCTCCAAGCCGCCGACACAAATGACAATTGCTGAGATCTTTGCCTGGATCAAAGCCACACCGCGCCAACCCCATGCGATAGGCCGGTATCAGTTCATCCCAAAGACACTGGATTATCTGGTCACCCAACTTGGCATCGATCGCAACCAACGCTTTTCACCGGCCGTCCAAGATCAACTTGCCCATGTCCTGTTGCAACAGGCTGGCTTGTCAAAGTTCCGTTCCGGGGAATTGAACCGCCGCCAGTTCATGAATGGCTTGGCCAAGATCTGGGCAGGCCTTCCCAATTCATCTGGCAAATCTCATTACAACGGCTATGCGGGCAACAAGGCGACCATGACATGGGCACGTTTTGACGCGCAGATGATCCGCATCTTTGGGGACGCATAGCCGAAAACGGCGCCACTCGACTGAGAAAGAAAAATCCCGCCCACTGCTGGACGGGATCTAACGACAGAATGCAGATAATGGTTTGCGTTACTTCAGCAAGGCCATAATGGGCCTGCTGACGCACCACCCAATTTACCAGTCTTCGCGAATAACCGTGCGTGTCTTGACGGGCAATTTCATCGCGGCAAGGCGCAGAGCTTCACGCGCGACGGCCTCGGACACTCCGTCGATCTCGAACATAACGCGGCCAGGCTTTACCTTGCACGCCCAGTAATCGACCGAACCTTTACCTTTACCCATCCGCACCTCGACAGGCTTTGAGGTGACCGGCAGATCGGGGAAGATCCGGATCCAGACCCGACCCTGACGTTTCATATGACGCGTCATGGCCCGGCGGGCGGCTTCGATCTGCCGGGCTGTGACCCGCTCGGGCTGCGTGGCCTTCAAACCATAGGTACCGAAGGTCAGAGTGCTGCCACCCTTAGCCTCGCCATGGATCCGGCCTTTGTGCATCTTGCGGAATTTTGTGCGCTTTGGCTGAAGCATTGCTTTGTCTCCTTACCGGTCGCGGTCGCGGCGACCGCCGCCAGCGCCACGCGGGGCGGGACCGTCCTGCAGTTCCTGGGCCTTGCGGTCACGGGCTGCCGGATCGTGTTCCATGATCTCGCCTTTGAAGATCCAGACCTTGATCCCAATGATGCCGTAGGCGGTCAAACCCTCAGCGGTGGCATAGTCGATATCAGCCCGCAAAGTATGCAGGGGCACGCGGCCCTCGCGGTACCATTCGGTCCGGGCAATCTCTGCCCCACCCAAACGGCCCGCCACGTTAACACGGATACCAAGGGCCCCCATGCGCATGGCGTTCTGGACCGACCGTTTCATGGCGCGGCGGAACGAAACGCGACGCTCCAACTGCTGCGCGATGCTTTCGGCAACCAGAGCCGCGTCCAACTCCGGCTTGCGAACTTCGACGATGTTCAAGTGCAGTTCGCTATCGGTCATGCTGGCAAGTTTCTTGCGCAGACCTTCGATATCCGCACCTTTCTTACCGATAATGACGCCGGGGCGCGCAGTGTGAACGGTGACACGGCACTTTTTGTGCGGACGCTCGATAATCACGCGGCTGATCCCAGCCTGCTTGCACTCGGTTTCAATGAAAGAACGGATCTTAAGGTCTTCCAGCAGAAGGTCCCCGTAATCCTTGGTGTCGGCGTACCAGCGGCTGTCCCAGGTGCGGTTCACCTGCAAGCGCATGCCGATCGGATTGACTTTATGTCCCATTAGGCTTGCTCCTCGACCTGGCGGACCTTTATCGTGATCTCGGCGAATGGCTTGATGATACGACCAAACCGGCCTCGCGCCCGGGGACGCCCGCGCTTCATGGTCAAGTTCTTGCCGACCCAGGCCTCTGCCACGATCAGCTCGTCGACATCCAGGTTGTGGTTGTTCTCTGCATTGGCGATCGCCGATTGCAGACATTTCTTAACGTCAATGGCAACGCGCTTCTTCGAAAAGGTGAGATCGGTCAACGCCTTGTCAACCTTCTTGCCACGGATCATTTGCGCCAGAAGGTTCAGTTTTTGCGGGCTGGTCTTCAGCATGCGCGTCTTGGCCATCGCTTCGTTCTCAGCCACGCGGCGGGGATTTTTGTCCTTACCCATGGCTTATTTCCTCTTCGCTTTTTTATCGGCTGCGTGGCCGTAATACGTGCGGGTCGGGGAATATTCGCCAAATTTCTGACCAATCATGTCCTCGGACACGTTCACAGGGATATGCTTCTGGCCGTTATAGACACCAAAGGTCAGCCCAACGAATTGCGGCAGAATGGTCGAGCGGCGCGACCAGATCTTGATGACCTCGTTACGGCTCGATTCCCGTGCTTTTTCGGCTTTCTTGAGCACATAAGCGTCAACAAAAGGCCCCTTCCAAACAGAACGCGACATCTATTAGCGCCCCTTCTTCTTGGCGTGACGCGAGCGAATGATCAGCTTTTGCGACGCTTTGTTCTTGTTCCGGGTGCGAGCCCCCTTCGTGGGCTTACCCCAAGGCGTAACAGGGTGGCGACCACCCGATGTGCGGCCTTCTCCACCGCCATGGGGGTGGTCAATGGGGTTCATGACGACACCACGCACAGAGGGGCGGATGCCCTTGTGGCGCATGCGGCCCGCTTTACCATAGTTTTGGTTGCTGTTGTCGGGGTTCGAGACGGCACCGACAGTACACATGCATTCCTGACGGACCAGGCGCAGTTCGCCTGAACTGAGGCGGATCTGGGCATAGCCACCATCGCGGCCCACGAACTGCGCATAAGTGCCGGCAGCGCGGGCGATCTGCCCACCTTTGCCCGGCTTGAGCTCAATGTTATGAACGATTGTCCCGATAGGCAGGCCGGAGAAGGGCATCGCATTGCCCGGCTTGACGTCCGCCCGTGTGGCAGAAATGACCTGATCACCAACGGCAAGGCGCTGCGGAGCCAGGATGTAGTTCTGCTCACCATCCTCATAGCGGATCAGGGCGATAAAGGCCGTCCGGTTGGGATCATACTCGATCCGCTCGACGGTACCGGCCATGTCGCGCTTGGTACGCTTGAAATCAACGATACGATAGAGACGCTTCGCACCACCGCCGCGGCGGCGTGCGGTAATCCGTCCGGTATTGTTCCGACCACCCTTTTTCGTCAAACCCTCGGTGAGGGATTTGACGGGGCGACCTTTCCAAAGCTCCGAACGGTCGATCAGAACCAGCCCACGCTGGCCTGGCGTCGTCGGTTTGTACGACTTGAGTGCCATGCTTTCTGTCTTCCGTTTCTCAGCGCCGGGTGAGCCCGGCTGGTGGTTGCTTTGGACCCTATGGTCCATTCGTAAAATGCGAGCGGCCCCGCGAAGAGGGCCGTCCGAGAGGTTTAGCTATTAAAGCCCGGTGGTTACGTCAATCGTGTTGCCCTCCTCGAGCGTAACGTAAGCCTTTTTGGTATCCTTGCGCTTACCGAGTTGCCCCCGGAACCGCTTGACCTTGCCTTTGGTGATCGTGGTGTTGACAGCCTTCACCTTTACACCGAACAGACCCTCGATCGCTTCCTTGATCTGGGGTTTGTTGGCATCGATGGCGACCTCAAATACGACCGCATTCGCCTCAGAGGCCATGGTAGCCTTTTCGGTAATGACCGGCTTGCGGATCACGTCGTAATGTTCTGGCTTCATGCTCATTTCAACCGAGCCTCCAAGGCTTCGACACCTGCCTTGGTGAGCACAAGCGTGTCACGCTTCAAGATGTCATAAACGTTGGCACCCATCGATGGCAGCACATCGACGCCGTCAATATTCGCCGCAGCACGGGCGAAGCTTTCGTTCACCTCTGCCCCGTCAATGATCAATGCACGCTTCCAGCCCAGGCTTTTAATCTGCTTGGCCAAAGCCGCGGTCTTACCTTCGGCCTCAGCAGCCTCGATAACGACCAGGTCGCCGGTGGCGATCTTGGACGACAGGGCGTGTTTCAGACCCAGCTTGCGGATCTTCTTGGGCAAGTCATGGGCGTGACTGCGCGGGGTCGGACCTTTATAGATGCCACCCTTACGGAAGATCGGCGCATTCCGGGAGCCGTGGCGTGCGCCACCGGTACCCTTCTGACGGTAGATCTTCTTAGTAGAGTAGCTAGTTTCGGACCGGGTCTTGACCTTGTGTGTCCCAGCTTGCGCCTTGTTGCGTTGCCAGCGGACAACGCGGTGCAAGATGTCGGCTCGGGGTTCCAGGCCAAAGATTTCTTCGCCCAGCTCCACTTCACCAGCGGCACCGCCGTCCAGTTTGATGACGTCGAGTTTCATTCGTCACCTTCCTTCTTTTCGGCTGCAATGTCGGCCTCAGCGGCCTTCAATTCAGCTTCCTCAGCAGCGGCCGCTTCGGCGGCGGCAGCTTCTTCTGCGGCCTTCGCCTCAGCTTCGGCCTGTGCGGCAGCTTCAGCAGCCAGACGCTCCGCCTCTTCCGAAGCGGATCTTAGGGCGGCAGGATAAATCACATTCTCAGGGATGGGTTTCTTGACCGCATCCTTGATCGTGACCCAGCCACCTTTCGATCCCGGTACAGCACCTTTCACCATGATCAAGCCACGGTCAGCATCGGTACGAATGACCTGCAGGTTCTGCGTCGTCACCTTGGCCGCACCCATGTGCCCGGCCATTTTCTTGCCCTTGAACACTTTGCCCGGGTCCTGACACTGACCGGTCGAGCCATGCGAGCGGTGGCTGATCGATACACCGTGGGAGGCGCGCAGACCGCCAAAGTTGTGCCGCTTCATCGCACCCGCAAAACCTTTACCAATCGAGGTGCCGCTAACATCGACGAACTGACCTTCGAAGTAATGGTTCGCGGTGATCTCTTCACCGACACCGATTAGGTTTTCGGGGGCCACGCGGAACTCAGCGACCTTACGCTTGGGCTCCACCTTGGCGACGGAGTAATGACCGCGCATCGCTTGACTGGTGCGTTTGGCTTTGGCCGTCCCGGCACCTAACTGAACCGCCGAATAGCCATCTTTTTCGGCAGTGCGCTGTGCCACGACCTGAAGCTTGTCCAACTGCAGAACGGTCACCGGCACCTGCTTGCCGTCTTCCATGAACAGGCGGGTCATGCCCACCTTCTTTGCGATCACGCCAGAGCGCAACATGATGGAGCCCTCCTTAAACCGAGATCTGAACGTCCACACCGGCCGCCAGGTCGAGCTTCATTAGCGCGTCCACGGTCTGAGGTGTGGGGTCAATAATGTCGAGCAGACGCTTATGGGTACGGATTTCCCACTGGTCGCGCGATTTCTTGTCGATATGTGGTCCCCGCAAAACGGTGAACTTCTCGATCTTATTGGGCAGCGGGATCGGCCCACGCACCTGTGCACCGGTTCGTTTAGCTGTGTTCACGATTTCCTGCGTGCTGGCATCCAGCACGCGGTAATCGAACGCCTTCAGCCGGATACGGATATTCTGGCTTTGCATTGTCATTGGCCTTCAAATGGCATGAACCTGAGAGGTGGAGACCGGCGCATCCGGGACCCACGTCGAGGGGACAAACGGCCCGCGGTTTCAAAATCGCGGGCCGTTCGGGAAGACTGTCTTAGTCGATGATTTTGGAGACGACGCCTGCGCCGACGGTGCGGCCGCCTTCGCGGATGGCGAAGCGCAGGCCGTTTTCCATGGCGATCGGAGCGATCAGCTCAACCGAGAACGACACGTTGTCG
>NZ_JAFEUL010000024.1 GCF_016901225.1 Actibacterium sp. 188UL27-1
TCCGCAAAGCCAGCCAGGGCTGCGATATGTGAGGTCTCCGCCCTGTCAGGCTTTGCTACCATCAGCGTTTTTGGTGACACTTCTGCTTTGCACGCCGGGTGACATTTCTACTTGGTTGCAACAGTCGAATTGGTGGAAATTTTTCGATGCGGGCCGGGGTGTGAGCGTGCGGTGTTGTCACGTTAACGCTCTGCGGATTGCGCCTTCACCAACGGCTGAGGAGCACCAGCCCATGGACCCGACCCAGATCAGCTATAAGCGCCACCGCTTTCCTCCAGGGATCGTGGCCCATGCCGTTTGGCTCTAACGTGGCTCGGAAGTTGAGCGTCTCGACCTTCTCTTGGGTTTCACGGCACATGCGACCCGAACGCCATCTTTGAACTCGGCCAGATCGAGCGGATTTTTGGCACCGTGAACACCGAACTCCTGCCGGAGCTTCCGGGTCATCTTGCGAACGGTAAATCGACGTCAGTACCAGTGTCCTGAGTGGGGGACTGGAAATATGGCCCAACCGTTGTGCAAGCGCCAGGCATTGCAACTCAAAGAACGGCGATAAAAGGTTTCATTGGGTTGTTCCGATGCCGTCACGATCCGATCGGCGCGCGGTAAAAAAACGGCTGAGATCACGCGCCATCACATAAAAGGCCGGGGTGAACAGCAAACCAAAGCTGGTCACACCGATCATTCCTGCAAAAACGGCCGTTCCAATGGCCTGCCGCAACTCCGCGCCCGCACCCGTCGCGACCACCAAGGGGACCACACCGACGATAAACGCCAAAGATGTCATAAGGATCGGTCGTAACCGCAGGCGGGCGGCCTCTACCGATGCCGCGACAGTTTCGGCGCCTTTCGCCTCAGCCTGTCGTGCGAATTCAACGATGAGAATGGCGTTCTTGGACGCCAAGGCGATGAGCACGATCAATCCCACTTGAGTCAGAATGTTGTTGTCCATCCCGCGAAAATTAACCCCGACCATGGCCGACAGGATGCACATTGGCACAATGAGAATGACCGCCAACGGAAGCACCCAGCTCTCATAAAGCGCTGCCAAAACCAGAAATACGAAGAGTACCGATAAACCGAAAAGGATTATACTGGTGTTGCCTGCTTGCTGTTGCTGGAACGACAGGCCAGTCCATTCGATCTCAAAACCAGGCGAAAGGGTTTCATCCGCGATTTGTTCTAGTGTTGCCAGAACCGCACCGGACGAAACGCCGGGCGCGGCACCTCCCTGAGCTTCGGCGGCCGGGTAGAGATTGTATCGCGGCACTCGATTGGGACCGGTCGTGTAGGAGAAATCGGCCACCGTTCCGATAGGCACCATCGTCCCATTATCCGATCTTGCCCGATAGCGAGCTATATCGGCCAAATCGTCTCGAAAGGGACTGTCCGCTTGTGCGGTGACCTGAAAGTTTCGCCCGAGAAATGTGAAATCATTGACGTATGATGAGCCAAGATAGACTTCCAAGGTCTGATTCAAGGCATCAGGGCTCACACCCAGGATTTCAGCCCGCGCACGGTCTATGTCTGCAAAGACCCGCGGTGTCCCGGTGTTGAAGAACGAGAAGGCACCCGCAACAGATGAGTTTTGATTGGCGGCTTGAAGGAAGGCGCCCAACTGCTGCTCCAGCATGGCAACGCCGCGGCCTTCCCGATCCTGGACGTATAGTTCCCATCCGCCAGCACTTCCAAGCCCTTGGACCGGCGGCGGCTGAAGCAGGATCGTGAAAGCGGCACCGATCCGGGCGACTTGCGGTCGGAGATCCGCGATAACGCTCGAAACAGTGTGTCCCTCAGCGACCCTTTCATTAAACGGCGAAAGGATCGCGAAGATTGCCCCGCCGTTGGTCGCGGCCGTGAAGGTGGCACCATCAAAACCTGCAAACCCCGAGGTCGCCTCGACAGCTGGATGCGCGACGACAACCTCGGTCAACTCCTCGACAACCGCCTGTGTCCGGGTCAACGAAGATCCTGGCGGAAGCTGAATCGCCGCAATGAAGTATCCCTTGTCCTGATCAGGGATAAACCCCGTTGGTGTATCCACAAAGAGCCAGACGGTGGTGGCAATGAGGCCAGCGTAAATCAATAAAACCCAAAGCCGTATGCGAATTAGAACGCGCGTCAAGTGCCCATAGCCGCGGGCGATATGATCGAAGCCCGCATCAAAGAGTGTCGCCAGGCGCGCAAGCCCGCGCGCAGATACATCGTCTTTCTTCCGCATCAACACACCTGCCAAAGCGGCTGACAGCGTGAGCGAGACGGA
Source organism: Actibacterium sp. 188UL27-1 (assembly GCF_016901225.1). Lineage (GTDB taxonomy): Bacteria > Pseudomonadota > Alphaproteobacteria > Rhodobacterales > Rhodobacteraceae > 188UL27-1. The sequence continues at coordinate 2,264 of NZ_JAFEUL010000024.1, forward strand.
TACCGAAATCACCGTGGCCGTCGCGATTGTCAGGGCAAACTGCTGGAAGAAGATCCCAGTGACACCTGTGGCGAAGCTGACCGGCACAAAGACTGCAAGCAAAACCAAACCGATGGCTATGAGCGCGCCGCTGACATCATCCATTGTTTTGCGCGCCGCTTCTTTTGCCGGCAGACCCTTACGCAGATATCGTTCGGCGTTTTCAACAACGACAATCGCATCATCGACCACGATGCCCACTGCCAGCATAAGGCCCAAGAGAGTCAGGGTGTTTATGGAAAAGCCGAAAGCCGAAAGAACCAAAAAGGTTCCAATTAGTGAAATTGGAATCGAGATTATGGGAATAATCGCAACACGCCAGTTATGCAAAAAAATCAGAATGACCAGCACCACGAGAGCAACCGCCTGAAAGATCGTGGTGAAGACGGCATCCACAGAGTCAGAGATGAACTCAGTTGGATTGTAGACGATGTCGAACGCCATGCCGTCCGGAAACCCTTCGGCCAGTTGCTCCATCTCTGCGATGACCGCTGAAGCGACATCTAACGCATTTGCTTCTGGGCTTTGGTAAATCGCGATCGGAATGGACGCATCCAACGATCGGTATCCGGCAACGGCATAGCTTTGCGCACCTAGCTCAACACGCGCCACGTCTGAAAGCCGCACGATCCTGCCGTCCTCCCCACGGCTGACGATGATATTGGCGAATTCCTCGGGATTCTGGAGGCGGCCGCGTGTCTCGACCGAGAATTGAAAGGCGCTTGAGCTTGTTGAGGGCAACTGGTTTAGTATGCCGGACGCAATTTGCGCGTTGTTGTCCGCTAGGGCCGTTACAACGTCGGACGGAGTGAGATTGCGGGCCGCAATCCGTTCGGGATTGAGCCAGACCCGCATTGAGAAAGCACGTTCCGCGAATACATTCGCTTGTCCAACGCCATCAATCCGCAAGAGGCGATCCACGATCTGCGTTCGTGCGTAGTTTGACAGATAAAGCAGATCGCGTGAGCCGTCGGAAGACACGAGATTGATGATCGTGAGAATATCGTCAGAGGCTTTTTCGACACTCACGCCGAGCCGGCGAACTTCTTCTGGCAGGCGCGACTCCGCCCGTGCCACACGGTTTTGAACCAAGACGTTTGCCGCATCCAGATCCGTGCCAGGCGCAAATGTCACTGTGATGCCGACCGCTCCATCGCCGGTCGACTGAGACAGCATATAGGACATGCCTTCAATGCCGTTGATCTCCTGCTCAAGCGGCGCCGCAACTGTCTCCGCGACAGTCTCCGCCGACGCGCCTGGATAGGTCGCCGAAACATTGACGGTAGGCGGTGCGATGGCGGGATATTCGGCGACTGGCAAGTTGAAATAGCTGATCGCCCCTGCGATCACGAGAATGATGGATAGAACAGATGCAAAGATCGGCCGGTCAACAAAGAAACGGAACGCGCTCATTGTCCGACCTCGCTCGCCGCTGCCGTCTCGGACAGGTTGACAGGTCTGGGCTCAACTTGGGCACCGGGTTGCACTGACATCAACCCGTCGACCACGATCCGATCCTCCGTGGAAAGACCCGATCTGATAACCCGCAAAGCCCCGACAAGTTGACCGATTTGAATCGGCGTCGCATGTACTATGTCCCCTTCACCAAGTGTGTAAACGATACGTCCGGCCTGATCGCTTAGGATGGCTGCGTCGGGGATCATAACCGCGTCGTAGGGACCAAAGCGGGGGACGCGGACCTCAGCAAAGAGGCCCGGGGTGAACAAATCACCCGGATTGGGAACTTTTGCTCTGACGCGGATGGTGCCGGTCCTATCATCGAGGCGATTGTCGATAAAATCGATTTGGCCGTCATGGCTCCATTCCATCTCGTCCGCGACCTTTAGCCGAACCTGTGCCGGGTCCTGGCGTGACGATCCTGCCTGTTCGGCCAAGTCCAGCCTGACATAGGCGAGATAATCACTTTCGGATGCGTCGAAAACGATCTCGATCGGATCGACGGATAGCAGCGAGGTCAGGACGGTTCCCTGACCGGTACCGCCGTCTACGATTTCACCTTGATCCACGCGGGCTGCCCCGATCCGGCCCGAGAATGGCGCCCGCACGACCGTATCTTCGAGTTCAATTTGTGCCATACTCAACTGCGCAATCGTTGCTTCCAGCACGGCTTGCGCAGCAGCAAGCTGTGCACGTCTTTGATCCACATCGCGCTGCGCACCCGCTTGACGCTCCGCAAGCTCTGCGGCCCGGTCAAATTCAACGCGGGCCAAGTCCCGTGTTGCCGTTGCTTCTGCCATACTCGCCTCCAGGCGCGCGACTTCGGCACGGGCGCGGCGATCATCCAACACAAAGAGAACATCGCCCTCTTCGACAATCGCCCCTTCGATAAACTCAATAGAAGTGATGGTACCTGACGTTTCAGCCCGCAAATCGAGGCCTCGAGCGGCCTGAAATCGACCGGTGTAAATGTCGAAATCTGTGACTTCCTGCGTTATGGGTGTCGCGACATCAACCGCAGGAATGACCTCCTGTTGTGCAACTGCAGACCCCGCAAACACGTTCCAACCAATCCAGATGATTCCGATTGTGTGTGTCAAAGCAACCGGTTGCAGTTTCTCTGCAGCCGTCCTGGCCGGCAATTTCGCAAGTTGCATTTCGCTTCCCGACATTTTTCGCATTTGGGCGAAAATGCAGAATGCGGGGATCATGATATTTCAAATACGTCTTATAGCTTTTCAGAAAACCATGCATCTCGCTTGCTGACGATTTTTGTCAATCGGAATCCAGTCTTGGGCCTGACGCATATTTGGAAAAATAGAGATTTAGGATCACTACATTTGAGTAATTTTCCACGGAGTTCGTTGACGATATCTTTGCTTTTGCCGCAAAATCTTTTGCCAAAGATGCTGAAAACTGATCGAACTGAGTATGGACAATACAATGCGAGTTCATACTCGTGTCACTTGGCACTTAAATCAGCTCTTCCTCGCTTGGTGTGGTGCATGGATAACAATCGGGCCTTTAGTGACGCTGGTCCTGCGCGACCGTACATTGCGCGTTTGAAGGTCTTTAGGCGATTGATCTGACTTTCTGCTTGTCCGTTATTCCATGGCAGTTCAATAGGTTTGCGTATCGCGTCGATGTCGCGGCGAAGGACGGATGCAAAACATACCATCGAAATCAGATCGGTCTCGAAGGCATCATTGATCCTGTCTGACCCCCTGTTTCTGTGCCACCGATCTGGGCTTTTCTAATGGCCACATGCTCGGACCTGCCAACGGCGGGCAGTCTCAATTCCTGACAACAATTGACCTGCCACACCCACAAACGTGGTAGAGCAGGCAAGGGTCGGACCAGTCGGCCGCGCGCTGGTGCACCCAAATCACGTAACGCCAGCACATAGACGACCCAAGATTTGACCCAAGGAGATTGCCCATGCCTGCCGTCACGTTGAACGTTCAAGGTTCCCTCACGGCGCGCACTGCCCTGGGGAGGTTCGCCCTTGGTGTGGCCGCAGGCACATTGGCGGGCGGATATGGTCGCATCACCTATGCCGGAACCTGCGCGGCGCCGTCAGGCATTCCGGGCACCTATCTGTGCAGCGGTCCCGCCAATGCGGCTGCGGATGTCACGCAAAGCTTCGGGCCTGTTGACCAGGACATCGCGATCACCAGCGCGCCTGACTTTGGCCTCGACACAACGCAATCCGGCGGGCCCGGGATTGTGGCGACAGGGGATAAAACCGACGGGGCCGACAATATCACGATCACCACGGGCAATGTCCGTGCAGCCGCCGATGCGATCAGCGCAGGCTATCAGGGTAGCAGATATACCGGCCCCTATGGCGGCTATGGTGTAGATTTCGGCAGCGTTACGATCACCACGACCCAGGGACAAGTCACCTCCCAAAGCGCGGCTGGTATACGCGCCACAGGCAATGAGGATTATATCGAAATCACCACGTCCAATGTCACCGGCGCCACCGGAATTGTCACCAACAATACCTATTACGGGCTCGAACACAGTTTCACACAGATCGATACATCGGCTGGCACCGTCAGGGGAACGACAAGCGCCGGGATAACGGCATCCGACGGCGACATCCAAATTACCACAGCCGATGTCACAGGGGCGTCCCACGGTATCAGTGTGGCGCCCGGTGACTACCTGCTTGAACGGTTCGGCATAGCGGGGATCGGCACGACATCCGGAACCATCACCGGATTGGATGGTGATGGCATAACCGTCGATGGCGGGTACATCTTCATAGACACCGCCGATGTGACCGGGTCCCAGAACGGCATAAGCGCGCTGGCAAGCGCCAATTCAAGGCTGCAAACCGATACGACAGCCGGGACCGTCTCGGGGATGGATGGCATCGGAATCCTGGCAACCATGGAGGAGGGATTTCTCGGCTCGCGAGGCGAGGCGATCGTCGACATAACAACCGCCGATGTCTCTGGTGGTGACATCGGTATCCAAACTTCCGCGGGCCGCTACATAGAAACCGTGATCGACACAACGGCGGGCTCCGTGTCCGGGGCCACAGGTGCCGGTCTGACTGTCACTGCGGAATACGCGCGGGTCCAGATCAGCACGGCTGATGTCACCGGTGGCACAGACGGCATTACGGTCTCTAACCCGTTCGCGACCACGATCTTTGATACGACAGCCGGAACCATTACCGGCGAAACCGGAGCCGGCATCGCCACAGGCTTCTATGGCGAAGTGCAAATAACAACGGCGGATGTCACCGGTCAGACGGATGGCATCACGGTATCCGGCCTCACCTCCTCTAATTCCGACGTCACCAGCACCTTGGACACCACGGCCGGGACCATTACCGGCAAAACCGGCGACGGGATCACAATTGACGGTTTCGAGACGAGCGAGATCGACATTACCGTATCCGATGTGTCCGGCGCCACCACCGGCATTCGGATCGAAGGACGCGGATCGACCTATTACTTCTATAGCAATCAATTCCCGCCGCAGGCGACGATTGATGTGCAGGGCCACGTGTCGGGCGCCGTGGGGATCGCCATATCTGACTTTGACGGCCCCACCACGATCAACAGTTCCGGCCTGATCGAAGGCCGGGAAGGCACCGCCCTGGATCTGAGTGACGGCGCCCAGCATCTGACGATCTCCAAGGCGGCGATGGCCCTGCCCTGTGATGCGCGGCCCGGCCTCATCGGGGCGTCCGTCTTTGGTGGGGGCGATGATATGCTCAGCTTCGTCGACGGGCCCGGTGGCGGCAACATCCTCTATGACGGTGCCTTTGATGGCCTATTCGATGGTGGCGCAGGCATCGACACGGTCAACCTCTCCGTCTCGTTCGATGATCTGCAGGGCAGCAACGGCAGCGGTTCATCCATCGCGCTGTCTTTCCTGGGCGCCTTGGATCAAACCGCCACGCTCTATTTCCTGGATTTTGAGTTTTTCACCTTCGCTGACAATCCGCAGGTCACCTACGCGCTGGATGGCCGCGGCGGCTTCGTCGCGCCAATCCCGCTGCCCGCAAGCCTGCTTTTGTTTGGCTCCGCCTTGGGGGCGCTGGCCGTCGCCAACCGCAAAACGCGGGGGCATTCCTCCAAATCCGACTGACCGCGCAATACCAGTGCCACCGCCATCCCCCAGATCCAGGTCGGTGTCAAAACCACCCCTTGCTCTGGCCGTGGGGCTGCGTAAACTGTCACTCAAAGTTGACAGCCTTGCGTCAGGGAGTCGCGCGATCCACACCGTCAGTCTCAGTTTTTACCGGTTTCAGCCGTGGCAGGCCCGCTTGTGGGTGCTGGGCCAGATGGGGGCGGCCCGCCTGATCTTGCCGCGCGTGCCCGATATCGGGTTCTGGAAGCTTTGCGGCTCGGGCACGGGCGAGGGTTTTACCCCCGTCCCCAACACCGCCGTCTGGGCGATCCTGGCCACCTGGCCCGATGAGGCGACGGCCCGCACCCGCATTGCCGATGCCCCGGTCTTTCGCCGCTGGCGCGCCCGCGCGACCGAAAGCTGGACGGTGTTTCTGCAAACCACCTCTGCCCGGGGCGCGTGGTCGGGGCGCAATCCGTTTCCGCCACAAGCCGACACACCCGCCGGACCCCTGGCCGCGCTTACCCGCGCCACCGTAAAACCGCGCATCGCGCTGAAATTCTGGAAGCGGGTGCCCAGCATTTCCAAAGTGATCGGCGCCGACCCCAATGTTGCCTTCAAGATCGGCATCGGGGAGGTGCCCTGGATGCAGCAGGTCACCTTTTCCATCTGGCCTTCCGCCGCCGCCATGGCCGAATTCGCCCGACGCCCCGATGGCCCCCATGCCCAGGCGATTGATGCCGTCCGCGAGGGCCATTGGTTCCGCGAAGAGCTTTATGCCCGGTTCCGCATCCTTGGCGATGCGGGCAGTTGGCACGGCGCCAGCCCCCTTGACCGATTGAAAGGCCTGACATGACCGCCTTCCCCTTCACCGCCATTGTCGGCCAGGATGAGATGAAGCAGGCCATGATCCTGACTGCTATCGACCCGACCATTGGCGGCGTCCTGGTCTTTGGCGACCGCGGCACGGGCAAATCCACCGCCGTGCGTGCGCTCTCCGGTTTGTTGCCTCCGATCCAGATGGTGACCGGCAGCCCGACCAACGCCGCCACGGTGCAGGATCAACCGGATTGGGCCGCGCCGGCGGGCGACGTGATCACCGCGCCGACACCGGTGGTCGACCTGCCCCTTGGCGTGACCGAAGATCGCGTGACCGGCAGTCTCGATATCGAAAAGGCCCTGACCCGCGGCGAAAAAGCGTTTGAACCCGGGCTCCTGGCCCGCGCCAATCGCGGCTACCTTTACATCGATGAGGTCAACCTGCTCGAAGATCACATCGTTGACCTGCTGCTCGACGTCGCCCAATCCGGGGAGAACGTGGTGGAGCGTGAAGGGCTTAGCATCCGGCACCCCGCCCGCTTTGTTCTTGTCGGCTCCGGCAATCCGGAGGAAGGCGAGTTGCGCCCGCAACTCCTTGACCGGTTTGGTCTGTCGGTCGAGGTGACCTCCCCCACCGATATCGATACCCGGATCGAGGTCATTCGCCGCCGCGATGCCTACGAGACCGACCGCGACACCTTCCTCGCCCAGTGGGAGCCCCAGCAGGACACCCTGCGCGCCCGGATCGTTGCGGCAAAGGCCGCCCTGTCCGGTCAGGTCACCCCCGATGATACCTTGCGCGCCTGTGCCGAATTGTGCATCGCGCTGGGCTCCGATGGCCTGCGGGGGGAGTTGACATTGCTCCGCGCGGCCCGCGCCCTCGCCGCGTTCGACGGGGCTGGGACGGTCACGCTCGATCACATAAAATCCATTGCGGCCAGTGCCTTGCGCCATCGTCTCCGGCGCGATCCCCTGGATGAGGCCGGCTCCTCCGCCCGTGTTGCTCGCACCTTGGCCGAGGTCTTTGACGAACCCACCATCGCCGCGGTCACCGGGTGACCCATCCGGCCTGGGACCGGGCCGTGCTGGCGCTGCGTTTGCTGGCGATTGATCCGGTTGGGCTTGGCGGCATTTGGCTGCGCGGCCGGGCCGGGCCCGTACGCGACAGGTTCCTGGCAGCCTTGCCCGCGCCGCTGCCCCATCGCCGCCTGCACCCGGCCATTTCAGACGAACAGCTTTATGGCGGAGTGGACCTTCCGGCCACTTTAACCTCCGATAAAGTTATCTATCAGCAAGGGCTTATGGCGAATCCATCGCTCCTTATCCTGCCCATGGCAGAACGAACATCGCCGGGTCTGGCTGCCCGTCTTGGCATCGCCTTGGATCAAAAGACGGGCCATGCCCTGGTCGCGCTGGACGAGGGCGCAACGCCGGAGGAAGCCTTACCGCCCGCCCTCGCGGACCGGTTGGCCCTCCATCTGGACCTCAGCGAATTGGGGTTTCATGATACCGCGGTTGCGCAGATCACCCCTCCCCCTTTGGTCCCCGTCACCGTCCCGCCCGGCACCATCACGGACCTAGCTGCCATCTCGGTGCGGCTGGGGATCTCCTCCCTCCGCGCGCCGCTTTTGGCTTTGGCGGCCGCCCGGACCCATGCGGTGTTCCAAGGCCGCGTGGAGGTGGACCAGACCGACTTGCTGGTCGCGACCGAACTGGTCCTGGCCCCGCGCGCCACGCAGATCCCGGATGCGGAGGCCGATCACGAGCCGCCTCCACCGCCGCCCGACACGTCCAGCGAGGGCGAGGCCCAAGACGACACCACGCCCGACGACGCTGCCTTGCCACAAGAGATCTTGTTGAAGGCCGTCCGCGCGATGCTGCCTGCTGACCTGTTGGCCCGCCTGGCCGCGGGGAAGGCCGCCCGCGCCACCGGTAGTGCCGGGACGGGGGCCAAAAAGCGCGGCAACCGGCGCGGGCGTCCCTTGCCGTCCCGCCCCGGCAGGTTGGGCGGCGATGCGCGGATCGATCTGGTGGCCACCTTGCGGGCCGCGGCCCCATGGCAACCCTTGCGGCGGTCCCTGTCCCCGCGGGGACAGCGTTTGCACATTCGCCCCGCGGACATTCGGGTGAAGCAATATCAGGAAACCTCCGACCGGTTGCTGATCTTTGTGGTCGACGCCAGTGGCTCCGCCGCGATGGCCCGACTGGCAGAGGCGAAGGGCGCGGTCGAACTGCTGTTGGTCCAGGCCTATGCACGGCGGGACCATGTGGCGCTGATCGCTTTTCGCGGGACGGGGGCCGAGTTGTTGTTACCGCCAACCCGGTCCCTGGTGCAGACCAAACGGCGGCTGGCCGCCTTGCCCGGTGGGGGTGGCACCCCGATGGCCGCGGGATTGCAGGCCGCCCTCGATCTGGCCCTGCAGGCCAGGGGGCGCGGGCTGACCCCGACCGTCGCGCTGTTGACCGATGGCCGGGCAAACATCGCGCTGGATGGCAGCGCCGACCGGCGCGCGGCGCAATCGGATGCCATGGTGCTGGCCCGGGCGCTGGCCCGGCAGGGGGTGCCGGCGCTGATCATCGATACCGGGGCACGACCCCAGCCGCAGTTGCGGGACATGGCCAAGATGCTTGACGCGCCCTACCTGCCCTTGCCCCGGGCCGATGCCGCGCGCCTGGGTGCTGCGGTGTCTGCCGCGTTGGAGGTGTAGGCGATGGATTGGGAGGCCTATGCCGCGGTTTGGCCAAACGCCAGCTTTTCCCAATTCGTGCCGTCGCGGCCCCATCGCTGGCATGTCCAGACCATGGGGGAGGGGCCGACCGTTTTGCTGTTGCACGGGGCGGGCGGTGCGACCCATAGCTGGCGGGATCTGATGCCGCTTTTGGCGCAAAAGATGCGGGTGGTGGCGCCGGATCTGCCGGGCCATGCCTTTACCAAGCTGGGGGCGCTGCAACGCTCCAGCCTGCCGCTGATGGCGCGGGACGTTGCGGGGTTGCTGACCAAGCTGGAGGTCACGCCGGACATCATCATCGGCCATTCCGCCGGGTGTGCGCTGGGCCTGCAAATGCTGGATCTTTTGCCGGATCCGCCAAAGGCTGTGGTCGGCATCAACCCGGCGCTTGATAATTTCAAGGGGGTGGCCGGGTGGCTGTTTCCGGCAATGGCCAAGGCCCTGGCGCTGAACCCGTTGGTCGCCCCGGCCTTTGCCCGGATGACCCGGAATGGCAGTGCCGAAAACCTGATCGCCAGCACCGGCAGCACGCTCGATCCGGTGGGGTTGGCACTGTACCGCGCGGCCATCGGAGAGACCCGCCATGTGGACGGAACCCTGACGATGATGGCCCAATGGAAGCTGGACGGTCTGCGTCAGCGCCTGCCACATATCGCCGTGCCGAGCCTGTTCATCGTCGGTGATAATGACCAGGCGGTGCCCCCTGCCACGGCTGACCAGGCGGCGCTGCGGATGCCGAAAGCCCAGGTGATGCATCTGCCCAGGCTGGGACATCTGGCCCATGAAGAAGCGCCTGCGGATTTCGCTGAGATCATCAATACGTTCGTCGCCGATATCGGGCTGAAGACGGTCGCGTGAACCTTTGTCCCCGCGGGGACAAAGGTTGGTCAGGGCGCGGCTGCATCCTCCCCAAGGGCGCCGCGCAAGGCATTAAAAAAGGCGGTTGTCGCGCTTTCGAGATGTCGGCGGTCCAGCCTGGAAAAGTCATGGTCGAGGCGAAGCTCGACCTTGCCCGCGGTCGCGGTGCAGCGCGCCTGCCCCGCCTTGAGGGGGAGGTCAAAGCAAACCTTGCCAGATCCGGCGCGGCCCGTTGTCCCCGCGGGGACAGTGCCGTGCCTGAGCGCGTGGCGGAGCAAAGCATCCTCTTGTCGGGCGGTGCGATCCGGCTTTTGGCGGAGGGCCTGGATCGCGGTGTCCCGGAAGCCGGGCTGATCCCGTAGCGCCTGGGCGATATCCAGCCCCAAGGCACGGGGTATCATAGCTGTATGTAGCGGCATGCGGTCAAGTTGATCCAACATGTAGGCAAAATGCTTGATGTAGCTGCGCTTTTGCCGACTGGCCGAGGCAAAAAGGCGATCAACCGCCATATCGACCGCTTCGGCCGGTGCGCCCGTCGCCGCGACATAGTCCAAGGCGAGGTCCGCCATTTCGCCAAAGCTGATATCCTTGCGCGTCAGGTTTTCATCGACCATCCGGCGGTAAAGCGTTTCGAGTGGTTGCCCCGGTTCAATGACGATTGCGGGGATGGTGGCAAAGGCCGGATCCTCGGTTTCGATGTAAAGATCCATCATGGCCTGCCAGCGACGAAACCCCTGGATCAACTCATAGCCACCAGCCTTTCGTTCGATCTGGATGGGGTTGGACAAGCCAACCGCCTGGATCGAGGACATGAGTTCATCAAGTTCGGGATCCGCGCCAGCGGCCCGGTCACGGATCAGTTTGGTCGTGTCGATCCGCTGGAGCGCAATCCGCTGGATCGTGGGAACGGGCGGGGAGAGGTCAGAGAGATCGGAGGTCATGCGCCTGGGCCTTTGTCCGGAAATTGAGGTGGCAGTCAGGCGAATTTGTCCCCGAAAGAGCTTGTCAAACCCGGAAGGCACCGAACGGTGCCGATGCAACAGGCGGCGCCTGTCGTGAAGCCTGATCGATTTTGGCTGTCGGTGGGCGCTACAGTTTGAAAACCAGCGGAAGGTATCTTGGCCCTGTTGCGGTTGAGCGATGTGCAGATGGCGCGTCTGCGGCCGTTTTCCCACGGGTTTGTGGTTCTGGTCTGTGACCGTCTGGCACGGGGTTATTTTCGGGCGCCGGAGCCGTCTTTTGCTGTGGTGGCGCCCAAGTTGCGTTGCATCAACAGGTTCAATGCGGTGAGGCCGCCGGAGGGGTCGGGCGTGGCAAGGCCCAACGGCTCAGCCAGGGATCCGGCCATGGCTCCGCTGGCCAGAAAGCGATCAAGCGCCTGATATTGCTGACGTTCCGCCGGTGTAAGGCCGATATCGAGGCCGGCGAGCCAGGCCGCCCGATCGGTGACGCCAAGCACCTTGTCCACCACTCCTGCCGGAGGTGGGGCGGTGTTGGTCACGACAGAGACAACATCGCGCAGTTCTGACGCGCTGAAATTGCCCCAGATGGGCAGGGCGCCAAACGCCCAGGCATCGGTGCTGGCCAGGACGCGCTGTTGATCGGGAGAGGCACCTTTGATGATTGCCAGTGTTTCTGTCATCAGCGCGTCGCCTTCGGACGCTGTGAGGTTGATGTCATTGGGGGTTTTGGCGCTGGGCGTGCGCTGCATCGCCACCAGCATCATCGACCAGCCGAGGTCGCGTTCCGTCAAACCGATGCCCGGCGCGATTTCGAGCACCATGCGGTCCGTTTTGTCGACGATGTCGAGGGCGATGCTGGTGGCAGGGCCGATCCTGGTGAGCATCTGGCGGTGCAGTTCCGTCAGGCGGACCCGGGCGGATTGGCGTTGGGCGGTTTGCGACAGGTTGGCCATGTCGAGCAGCCGGGCGGTCTGTTCGGCAAAAAGCGCGGGATTGGCATCATGGAGCGGGGTCATCTGTTCGATGATGCGGCGTTCGGCGGGGGCCGGCACCTCGATCTGGAGCGCGCGCAGGGAGGCCACGACCTGCTCCATGGGGGTGGCCGATGCGGCGAGCGGCAGGCCGATGAAACAGAACAGCAGGAGGATACGAAAACAGGTCATGATACCGGTATATGGCCAGGGCAGACCCGTTTTCGATCCTGGTTCAGCAGGCACGTTCGCCAGGGCGGCGGGATCGGCGAAAAGCCGCCCGCCGGGCTAGTGCTCGTGGTGCAGGCTGTAATTGACCAGGGGCTGGCCGATGGAGGTTTCGCGCCACGCACCCTCAACCGCGAGGGTTTCAAGCTGCGTAAACCGGATGCCCAGTTCGCGGGCCCGTTCCAGCGCCGCCACAGTGCGGTCGGCAAAGGCGGGGATCGGGGAGGACGCGTCATAGGCGAGGATCAGCGCCTCTGCCGGGATGCCCGCCTCTGCCAGGGGAATGAGGGTGCCGGAGACGCAGAAATTGATCGCCTCGCCAAAGGCCACGACCACCCCACCGGCTGCCACATGGGCGCGGATTTCGTCGAGCCAGAGGTTTTGGGTCTGCGTGGCAGGATCTTCACTGGGGCATAGGGCGGCGACGGCGCCGAAAGCCTCCGTATGGGGGTTCGATGCCTTGTAGACGATCATCGGGTCGGGCGCGCGTTCGGTCCGGGTGGACCAATGGGTGGTGTAGTCATCGAACAGGGTCTCCATCACCGGGTGCAGAGACCATTCATGGGTGCCCTGTTCGCCGTGATCGGGCCAGACATTCCACATCAGGCCGTTGGCTTGCAGGCATTCGGCATAGGCGGTGGCGTCGTCCTGGTGGTGGGAATTGGCAGCCGTGTACGTCCCGTCGAGCACCTGGGCCGGGTCGATATCGACGAACATTGGCGCGGGTTTGCCATCGCCATCCACCAGGTACAATTCTGAGCCGACATAGTAGCGCGGATGGGTGTCCATCGTGTACCAGGCATTGGTGACACGGCCCATATTGGTGCGGACGAAACTGTCGACCATGGCGATGTCGGTTTCGGAGCCGGGCACGTAAAGGGCTGCGTCGGGATCGGTGAAGGAGCGTTGGACGTCCACCGCGAGCAGGCCGATATTGGCCGCTGCCGGGATGGTGTCGACAAAGTCGAGGCCCAGTTGATCGGCGATATCCGCGCGGATGCGGTCCCGCTCCTGCAGGGCGTCCTGGGCATGGAGCAGGTGTGGCATCACAGCGATGGTGAGTGCGGCGAGAATGGTCAGTGTCTTGGTCATGTTCTGTCCCCCATTTGATTGAAAGGTACGCGGCGGGGGCGCGCTTGGCGATAGGTGCGGGCGCCAGCGGGCAGATCTGCGAAACATGCGATGAGAATTTACGCAGATTTGGCGCCTAAATGTCCACCGTGCCGTCGATCAGGATATGGGTTTGGCCGCCGATCAGGATGTCATCATCGCGGGTCGAGATATGGACCCGGCCCTGGCGGTTGATCCGGGTGCCCTGGGCGACCGTGGCCTGGGCGGGCAGGGTGCCGCGACGTTTCATCCAGCAGGCGAGGGCCGCGTTGAGGGAACCGGTGATCGGATCCTCCACCATGCCGGAGGAGGGGGCGATGTTGCGCACCTCGTAATCGGCACCATGGCCAGGATCATGGGGACCGATCAGGCCCACGGCGCGGAAATCGGGGTAGCGCAGCCGGGCGGCATCAAGGGTCAGCACGTCATCGGCATGGCGCAGCGCGAACGCTTTCCAGACGGGGCCGTTCTCCAGCTGTGCCGAGGCGGTAATGGTGGCCGGATCGATGCCGAGGGTTGCGACGATGCGGTCATGGTCATCTTGCGGCAGGGGCGCAATCTTGGTTGGCGGTGCGACAAAGGCCGGAACCGGGCCGGTTTGGTCGATGGCAACAAGGCCGATGGCGCATTCCTGCAGGACGGTGTGCGGGTTGGCAGGCCGGCCCCCGGCATGGAGCCACGCAGCACAGCTGCCCAGGGTCGGATGGCCGGCGAACAGCATCTCTCGCTTGGGTGTGAAGATCCGGACGCGGTAATCGGCTGCCGGGTCAGTCGGAGGCAGCAGGAACGTGGTTTCGGCCAGGTTGGTCCAGGCGGCGAAATCCTGCATCTGAGCGTCGGTCATCCCGTCCGCCTCCACCACAACGGCCAGGCCATTGCCGCGGGTCGGCGTGGCGGTGAAGACATCGCATTGGATGAAGCGGCGGTGGCGCATGGAAACCTCGACTTAACGGGCCTACGCTACGCCCATGCCGGCCGTGGTCAATGGGCATCGTGGACATGAGAATGGCTGCGACGTCTGTTCGGGTGGCAAGGAGATGCGGCACAGGTGGCGCAGCTACGGCGATCCAAAGGGGAATGCTCCGAGTTGGCGCGCCCGCCGCAGGCTGGAGTGACGGACAGGCCTTTGGCATCTAAATGAAATCAAAGCGATAGCTTAAACAGACATGCCAAAATCAAAGAGTTTTTCCAACGCAATCAGCCCAGACCCACCGATGCTGCGGATTGCTTGACTGGCGGCATTCGGGTCAGAGACGGATCCGACGCTCGACCCCGATCCGGTCCAAAAATGCCTGATCGTGACTGACGACGAGGATCGCGCCATCGTAGGCCAGCAGCGCGGCTTCCAGTGTTTCAATGGCTTCGATATCAAGGTGGTTGTTCGGCTCGTCCAGCAGCAGAAGTTGGCGAGGCTGACTGTGCCCCAACATGCAGGCCAAACCGGCCCGCATCTTTTGCCCGCCGCTGAGCGATCCAACCTTTTGATCTGCGTCCGTGCCACGAAACAGAAAATGGGCCAGAACGGCGCGGCGGTCGTTTTCGGTCGCCACAGGATCCAGTCTGGCGAAGGCCGCGCGCACCGTTTCCTCCGGATCAAGGAAACTGATGTCCTGATCGATCAGCGCGGCCGGAACCTCGACAGAAACAGAGCCGACTTGGGGCCGAAGTCGTCCTTGAATGCAGGCAAGCAGTGTCGATTTTCCGGCCCCGTTCGCGCCTTTTATGGCGATACGCTCGGGCCCCCGGATCGAGAAGGATAGAGCGTTGAAGATGCGTGCGTCCGTGTCGTATCCGAACCCCAGCCCTTCAACCTGTAGGACCTGCCGGGTGCTGACCAAGCCCGAGGGTGGAATTTCCATGATGAGCGGTTCAAGCACTTCGACGGCTTCACGAGCGGCGCTCAGCGTGGATTCAGCCTCTTTCGTTTGCCGGTCCCTTCGACGCGCGGCAGACCTGCCCGACCCCTCGCTTCGCTCCTTTGCAGCGTCAAGCAAGAGCTTTGACTGACTTCCCGACGCCCGAAGCTGTTTGCCTTGCCGATCGGTGCGCGCCTTTCGCTCGGCCGCACGCTGCGCGCGGGCCTGTGTTGCAATGACGCTGCGTTCCGCACGTGCCAGGTCGTCTTTGGCGCCCGCCAACTCGGCATCTTTCGCGGACCGGTATTCGCTGTAAGGACCGCCGTAGCTTTTGGCACCAAGGCTGGTCAGTTCCACGATCGTGTCCATCTCTTCAAGTAGGGTGCGGTCGTGGCTCGCGACGATCACGCAGCCTTGCGACGAACGTATGGCGTTGATGACGTAATCCCGGCCCGCGCGATCAAGATGGTTCGTCGGTTCGTCCAGGAGCAGCGTGTCATGATTGGCAAACATGAGGGCGGCGATGCTGGCGCGTGTTCTTTGGCCCCCAGACAAAGTGCTGAGCCATGTATCCGGCGCGAGGTCCAGGCCGAGGTTGCCGAGAGCTGTGTGAAGCCGTGTCTCCAAGGTCCAGTCGGCAACCGCCAAATCCTCTGCCGTTGCCTTTCCATGTTCAGCCCGATCAAGGAGATGCAGCTGGTCGGTTACGCCAAAGAGATCTGCAAGAGTGGCATCTGGCCGCCGCTCCGGGTTTTGCCTGAGAAAGCCAAGGGACGAGGATTGGCTGATTGTCCCGTTCGCGGGCGAGAGTTCACCCGCAATCAGGCGCAGCAAAGTCGTTTTTCCGGTGCCATTTCGCCCGATGAGGCCAGTCCGCCCTTGCCCGAATGTCAGGTTGAGATCGGTAAAGACGGCATCATTGGTTGGGGTATGCCAGCTTAAATGGGCGATAGAAATCGAAGTCATGAGTAGCGCTCGCGAAAGTGAAAACCGGTGCGGTGTCAGCTTGTGCGTGCGTAATCCATGTCAGCGGGTTCCATTTTCCACTGGTATCGAAATGGTGTGGGCAGACCGAAATTACAATGTTTGGGGGGGGAGGACAAGAGTAAGCCGCTTGAACGGGTCGGGTTGCCCCCGGACACTGTGTCAGGCGGGCCAGCCGCGGCGGCGGGGGACTTTCACGGCGAGCATCGGTTTGAGAAGTGGGGAGGCGAAGCGGTTGAGATCCAGCGCTTCGTGGACGCCGACTGTGTTTTCGCCGGCAAACTGGATCTCGACCGCGGAGCGGCAGTAGAATGGCGCGTCGAGCATCTGTTTGACCTGGCGGGGTGTCGTGCCCGCATCGGCGCGGGTTTCGCGTTTGACGGCCCAGAGGGAGCGTTTGAACGGGGCCTTTGGCGGCGCCTTGATGACCTTGGCCTCGCCCTTGGGATCAAAGATCACGCCCACGGACAGGTCAGAGCCATCGCGTCGCGTCGCATCGTAGAAACAGACCGAGCCTTCGCGACAGGGATACCGGCCCCAGGTCCAGTAGCTGAAATCGGCCTCCAAGGCGGATGTGCCGAAATTAGCGTCGAAATAGCCGTGGCCGTCCCATTGCCAGCCCTTGCGGTTGAGGTTGACCTTGATCCGGGAGAGCGGCGCGAAGGGGCGCCAGACATGGGAGCCGTCCTGCTTTAGCGGCAGTTCGACGGTCGTGAGCGCTTCGGGCTCCACGATGATTTCCCCTTGGAGGCGGCCCATATGGGGCCAGGTCATTTCATCGATGGCGATGATCAGCTTGTCATTTTCCCACCGCATGGAACTGGGGCCGACCTGCAGCTTGTCATGGCTGAGGGTCAGGGCGTCTTCGCCCCGGTCGGTCATGGTCCAGCGGCCCCCGGGGCCGTAGGTGGCCACGTTGATGCAACAGTGATTGGCCGGGTTGCGGCGGCCGGACCAGCGGTACCAGGGCGAAAAGACCGACCCTATGAAACCGATGATGGAGATCGCGCGCCCGGCATCGTCGCTGATCCCGTCGACATACCACCAGGCATAGCCGTCGGGCGGGATGGCGAGGTCAAAGCACGGTCGGTCAAGATCGTTTCGGCCGCGTGCTTGCCGGAGAGGGTGGCCATCGGGATCCCCGCCCCCGGATGGGTCCCGCCGCCGGCGAGGATCAAGCCCGGAAGGGCGGTCCGGGCTGTTGGCCGGTGGAAGGCCGCCATCATCCCATGTGGGCTCCGCCCGTAAAGGGAGCCGGCCGACCCGGGAAACAATGTTTGAAAGCCGCGCGGTGTTGTCAGGGTCGCGGGGTTCGGGGTCGGATTGAAGGTCAAACCGAAGTGGTTCAGCGTCGTCAATATCGGTGTCTGACATGGGGCTGGCTCCTTGTCGCTGTCCCCGTGCGCGGGCACGGGAGGGCCGTTCATGATGATCTCGAACCGTTCAAGGCCCGTGGGACGGTGGCCGCCGCCGCGATCTTCGGCGCAGATATACAACGTCGGATCGACAGGCGGCTGACCATGGTGCAGGGGGTCGAATTCGGTCCGGGGGTCGGCGCCGAAAAAGACGTTGTGATAGGCAAGGTCCGGTCCCTTGGGGGTGCTGGCGAAGGCCCAGACATAGGCGGACAGGCTGCGCGGAGTTGTGTGGGTGTCCTTCACGGCGTGGCGCGGGGCCTCGCCCAACAGGCCCTGGATCAGGGCGGCTGGATCGCCGTTGAACACGATGTGTTTGGCCGGGTGGCGGGTGCCTTGCGCGTCGATCACAGCGGTCGCGCTGCCCCCCCGAACCTCGATCCGGTGGATATGGGTGTCGTAGTGGAAGGTCGCGCCCTTGGCGGTGGCGAGGTCTGCCATGGCCTGGGCCAACCGGTGCATGCCACCTTTGACCCGCCAGACGCCTGCCGCCTCTGCATGGGCAATGAGGCTGAGGATCGCGGGAGATTTATAAGGGGACCCGCCGACATAGGTGGCGTAGCGGCCGAAAAGCTGGGCCAGGCGCGGGTCGCGGAACTGGGCGCGCAGGCTGGACATCAGGGTGCGATGGGGGGCCATGTCGGGGATCAGTGCGGGATGGCGTAGGACATGGGCGGTCAGCGCCAGTTGCGAGGGTGCCGCCGTTTCCATCATCGGGGCTTTGAAACCATCGTAAAGGCGTTTGGCGCGGGCCGCGAACCGGCGATAGTCCTGTTCTGCATCGGGCCCGCCAAAGTCGCGCATGGCCTGGGCCGATTGGTCCGGGTCGGCATGGAGATCAAGCGTGCTGCCATCGCGCCAGAAATGGCGGGCGAGCAGGGTTTCGGCCTCCAGCGTGACATGGCTGTCTAGGGTTTCGCCCACATCGGCGAATAGCTGGTCAAAGACATGGCGCATCGTCAGAACGGTTGGCCCCGCATCGACCGGACCGGCAGCCGAAGGCAGGGTGCGCATCTTGCCGCCCGGCGCACCGGCGCGTTCCAAAACAGTGACCGACAGACCGGCATGGGCCAGCCGCAACGCGGTTGCCAGGCCGCCCAGGCCTGCACCGATGATCACCACAGGCTCGTTTTTGTCAGCCATGCTGCCTTTCCGTTGACTCGCTGTCTCAGTATGTCCACTATTCGTTACATGTCTACTGTCAACTATTGTTTACACAACAACCAGCGAAGGACAGGGCCATGACTCTTTCAAAACGGATCGAGGCTGCGATGGGCCGCGCGATTGCCATGAGCCGGGGCGGCAAGGCGCCGCCACAGCTGGCAAGTGCGCTGGATTATGCGGTTACGCCCGGTGGGGCGCGGATCCGCCCGACCATTGCCCTGAGCGTCGCGTTGGCGTGTGGGGACGACAAGCCGGCGCTGACGGATGCCGCCATTTCGGCGCTGGAGCTGATCCATTGCGCCAGCCTGGTCCATGATGACATGCCGTGCTTTGACGATGCGGATATTCGGCGCGGCAAGCCCTCTGTTCACCGGGCCTATGGGGAGCCGCTGGCGCTGCTGACCGGCGATAGCCTGATCGTTCTGGCATTTGAGGTGCTGGCACGCCGTGCCGCGGATGATCCGATGCGCGCGGCGCAATTGGTGCTGACCCTGGCGCAACGCACGGGCATGCCGGGCGGTATCTGCGCCGGACAGGGGTGGGAGAGTGAGGCAAAGGTTGATCTGGGGGCCTATCACCGGGCCAAGACCGGCGCCTTGTTTGTCGCGGCCACCCAGATGGGTGCCATCGCGGCCGGGCAGGAGCCCGAGCCGTGGGAAGAGCTGGGCGCGCGCATTGGCGAAGCGTTCCAAGTGGCCGATGACTTGCGTGACGCCTTGTATGACGCCGAAACACTCGGCAAGCCGGGCGGTCAGGATGAGATCCACGACCGGCCCAATGCCGTTGCGCAGTTAGGTGTGCAAGGGGCGATCCGGCGGTTGAAGGATATTCTGGGGGGTGCCATCGCCTCCATCCCGTCCTGCCCGGGGGAGGCGATGCTGGCGGAAATGGTGCGCAAACAGGCTGAGCGTCTGACGCCCGTTGCGCCGACACCCCACGCGGCGGAATGACCGATACGGCGGGTAAGGCGGGGTTAACCCCGCCCTACGGCCCGGGATGGCGGGCGCGCTGGCGGCGCTGGCGGAACCGCAAGGTGGCCGATCCGGCCTTTCAATCCTGGGCGAGCGGTTTTGCCCTGACGCGCGGTGTGGCGCGGCGGGATGGCGCGCAATTGTTCGACCTGGTGGCTGGCTTCGTGCATTCGCAGGTGTTGTTTGCCCTGGTGGAGTTGGACCTGCTGGCGGCCCTGCAGGACACACCCGTCAAGGCCGATGCCTTGGCCCTACGCCACGGTGTGGATTCGCAGCGGATGACAGCCCTGTTGCAAGCCGGTGTCGCGCTGGGCCTGTTGGAACGGGTCGGTGATGGATACCAGACGGCGCGGTTGGGAGCGGCGGCCCTGGGCGTGCCCGGTCTGGCCGGGATGATCCGCCACCACGATGTGCTCTACCGCGATCTGACCGATCCGCTGGCCCTGCTGCGCGGTGAAGGCCAGACCGCGCTGGCCCGATTCTGGCCCTATGTCTTTGGCGCGACGGGGGCGTCTGATCCCGACACGGTTGCCCGCTATTCGGCCTTGATGGCGGAGAGCCAGGCCTTGGTCGCCGAGGAAACCCTGCGCGCCGTGTCCTTTGACAAGATGCGCCACCTGATGGATGTGGGCGGCGGCACGGGCGCGTTTCTGGCGGCTGTGGGACGGGCTGTGCCGGGTCTTGACCTGACATTGTTTGATCTGCCCGCGGTTGTCGCCGGGGCAGAGCAGCGTTTTGCCAGTGCTGGCCTTGCGGACCGCGTCAGCATCCATGCCGGCAGTTTTCGCGATGATCCGTTGCCCGAGGGTGCGGATGCGATCAGCCTTGTGCGCGTGCTTTATGACCATGCGGATGACACTGTTGCCACTTTGCTGCGAGCCGTGCATGGCGCGCTGCCGCCCGGTGGGCAGGTGGTCGTGTCGGAGCCGATGACCGGCGGCGCGACCCCGCACCGGGCTGGCGATGCCTATTTCGCCTTTTATTGCATGGCGATGCAGACGGGGCGCGCGCGATCACCCGGCGAGATTGCCGGGCTGCTTGGGCAGGCCGGGTTTGTGGATGTCGCCCATCGCCCGACCCATCGCCCCTTTGTCACATCAACTGTGACGGCCTTCCGTCAACTGTAACTTGTATTGGACAGTTAACTGTCTAAACAAGTTGACACTATGGCCTGCGGCGGTACACTTAGATGCATCAAAGAGGGCGGCTCTGGGGCAAAAACGAGTCGCCGAAAAGGGGGAGATCAGCGTGGAGACGAGCGCCGTCATATTGGAAGGCCCGCAAGCCTTGTCGGTTGACACCGTCCCGCTGAGCGATCCCGGAGAGACCGATCTGGTGGTCGAAATCCGGCATTCCGGGATTTCGACCGGGACCGAAAAACTCTTTTACACGGGTAAGATGCCGCCCTTCCCGGGCATGGGCTATCCGTTGGTGCCAGGCTATGAAAGCGTGGGTGAGGTGGTTGAGGCTGCCCCCGCAACCGGCTTTCGGGCAGGCGAGCGTGTCTTTGTGCCCGGGGCCAACTGCTATGGCGGTGACGTCAAGGGCCTGTTTGGCGGTGCGGCGCGGCTGCTGGTCAGCGATGTGTCCCGGGTGACCCGGGTTGATGCCGGTCTTGGTGCCGAAGGGGCCTTGCTGGCGCTGGCCGCCACCGCGCGCCATGCCATGGCCGGTCTGAACAAGGATGTCCCCGACCTGATCGTGGGCCACGGTGTTTTGGGGCGTCTGTTGGCGCGTCTGACCATCGCGGCGGGATCCCCCGCGCCCACCGTTTGGGAGATTGACCCGGCGCGCCAAGGTGGTGCCACGGGCTATGACGTGCTGCACCCGGATGCGGATGAGCGACGCGATTACACCTCCATCTATGACGCGTCGGGCAATGGCGATCTGTTGAACACGTTGATCGGACGCATCGCCAAGGGGGGTGAGATCGTCCTGGCGGGGTTCTATACCCAGCCGCTGCAATTCGCCTTCCCGCCCGCCTTCATGAAGGAGGCGCGGTTGCGCATCGCGGCGGAATGGACGCCCGATGACCTGGCCGCCACCCGTGCGCTGGTGGAATGCGGGGCGCTGTCGCTGGCCGACCTGATCACCCATCGGAGCCGCGCCACCGATGCGCCCGCCGCCTACGAGACCGCGTTTGGCGACGCGGATTGCCTGAAAATGATCCTGGACTGGAATGCCTGATGACTTTGGACGTGCCCAACCTGAAGGCCTTTGACGACCGGCTGCGCGACGAGGCGGCGGAGCCGACATTGGAGGTGCCCCAGGGCGAGCCGACCAAGAAAACGCAAATCATTGCGATCTATGGCAAGGGCGGCATCGGCAAGTCGTTCACGCTGG
The DNA here is from genome assembly GCF_016901225.1 of Actibacterium sp. 188UL27-1. Taxonomy (GTDB): domain Bacteria; phylum Pseudomonadota; class Alphaproteobacteria; order Rhodobacterales; family Rhodobacteraceae; genus 188UL27-1. The sequence goes on from NZ_JAFEUL010000024.1 coordinate 24,263, forward strand.
CCAATCTGAGCCACATGATGGCCGAACAGGGCAAGCGCGTGCTGCTGATCGGCTGTGATCCGAAATCTGACACGACAAGCCTGCTGTTTGGTGGTAAGGCCTGCCCGACGATCATCGAGACCTCGACCCAAAAGAAACTGGCGGGTGAAGAGGTGAAGATCGGCGATGTCTGCTTCAAGCGTGGCGGCGTCTTTGCCATGGAACTGGGCGGGCCAGAGGTCGGGCGCGGCTGCGGTGGCCGCGGGATCATCCACGGTTTTGAGCTGCTGGAAAAGCTGGGCTTCCACGATTGGGATTTCGACTACGTCTTGCTGGATTTCCTGGGCGACGTGGTCTGCGGCGGCTTTGGCCTGCCCATCGCGCGGGACATGGCGCAGAAGGTGATCCTGGTTGCGTCGAACGACCTGCAATCGCTGTATGTTGCCAACAATGTCTGTTCCGCCGTGCAGTATTTCCGCAAGCTGGGTGGCAATGTCGGCGTGGCCGGTCTGGTCATCAACAAGGATGACGGGACAGGCGAGGCCGCGGCCTTTGCCGAGGCGGTGAACATTCCGGTCCTGGCGGCGATCCCGCAGGACGAGGATCTGCGTCGGAAATCCGCCAATTATCAGATTGTTGGTACCAAAGAGGGCCAATGGGGCGACCTGTTTGCGGCCCTTGGGGATAACGTGGCCGCGGCACCGCCGGGCCATCCCGAGCCGCTGAGCCAGGACGGTTTGTTGGGCCTGTTCAGTGCCAAGGAAACCGGTGCCGACTTTGTGCTGGAGCCCGCAACTGATGCCGATATGCGCGGCAAGTTGGGCACACCCAAGGCCAGCCTGGAGGTGATCTATGACGATGTCTGATCTGTTTGAGACCGCCAGGTATGTGCGGGAGAAGAGCCGAGAGTTGACGGGCCGTACCGAAGATCTTTTGCGTGAGGCTCAGTTGCTCCGCGAGAGATGCCCGCTGGACTGTAATGTTGCTGACAGATCGCAGTGCCAAAAGGCTGGACAGGTTGGTGGCGAGGCGCGTCATGTTTGACCTGGAGCTTTTGGACCGTCTTGAGCAGGCGTTGAAGCGTCTTGAGGGTCGCCGGATCCGGCAGGGTGGTCATGGACGGTGATCTGACACCCAAGGATGGCCTGCCCGCCGATGGGATGGGCTGCCATGGCGGCGCGTCCGAGATGGACCATGCTGCGCGCATCGCGGGCAAGTCCGAGGTATTGGATCGCTACGCCGCTGACTATCCGACCGGTCCCCATGACAAGCCGCAATCGATGTGCCCCGCCTTTGGATCATTGCGGGTGGGGTTGCGGATGCGGCGTGTGGCGACGGTTCTGTCGGGTTCGGCCTGCTGTGTCTACGGGCTGACATTCGTGAGCCATTTCTACGGGGCGCGGCGGTCGGTCGGCTATGTGCCGTTTAATTCCGAGACATTGGTGACGGGCAAGCTGTTCGAGGATATCCGCGACAGTGTCCATGAGATGGCGGACCCCGAGAAATACGATGCCATCGTCGTGACCAACCTCTGTGTGCCCACGGCCAGTGGTGTGCCGCTGCGGCTGCTTCCGGATGAGATCAATGGCGTGCGGATCGTGGGCATTGACGTGCCCGGATTTGGCATCCCGACCCATGCGGAGGCCAAGGATGTCTTGGCCGGTGCGATGCTTTCTTACGCGCGCAAGGAAATTGAGGCTGGCCCGGTCCAGGCGCCCGTGGGCGGCAAGCATGACCGCCCAACTGTTGCGCTGTTGGGAGAAATGTTCCCGGCGGACCCCATGATCATTGGCCAGATGTTGGCGCCCATGGGCCTGGCTGCCGGGCCCGTTGTGCCATGCCGCGAGTGGCGCGAGCTTTATGCCGCGCTGGATTGTGGTGTCGCGGCGGCGATCCACCCGTTCTACACCGCAGCGATGCGGGAATTTACCACCGCCGGGCGCCCGATCGTGGGCTCTGCCCCCGTGGGCCATGATGGCACGGCGGAATGGCTGCGCGGTTTGGGCGAGGCCTTTGGCTTGCCCGTCGACAAGGTTGCAGCGTCCCAGAATGCATTCTTGCCAGCGATCAAGGGGGCCTTGGCTGCGGCCCCGATCAAAGGGACGATCACGCTGTCGGGCTATGAAGGCAGTGAGTTGCTGGTCGCCCGGTTGCTGATCGAGAGCGGTGCCGATGTGCCTTACGTAGGGACAGCCTGCGCTCGGACCCCGCAATCGGATTGCGACCGCGACTGGCTGGAGGCGCGGGGCGTCACGGTCAAGTACCGCGCGTCGCTGGAGGATGACACGGCAGCCATGGAGGCCATTCGCCCCGATCTGGCCATTGGCACGACGCCTGTTGTCCAGAAGGCCAAGGAACTGGGCGTGCCGGGCCTGTATTATACCAACCTTGTGTCTGCGCGGCCCCTGATGGGACCCGCTGGAGCCGGAAGCCTGGCCCAGGTCATGAATGCCGCCATGGGCAACAAGGACCGCATGGGCAAGATGAAGGCCTTTTTCGATGGCGTTGGTGCCGGTGATACGGCGGGCGTTTGGGAAGGGGAGCCGAACCTAAGGCCCGATTTCCGCGCGGCGCACCAGAAGAAGCTGGACAAGCAGGCCCGCGCCGCCAAAGCGCAGGATATGATTTGATGGGCATGCCTTGGCGATATTGCGTTTTGGGGGCGCTGCCCCCGGCCTGTGGCCTCCCCCGGAGTATTTTCGACAATAAGAAAGGGGCGGGGCCATGTTAGTGCAGGACCATGACCGCGCCGGTGGCTATTGGGGGGCCGTTTACGCCTTTTGCGCCGTCAAAGGCTTGCAGGTTGTGATCGACGGGCCGGTGGGGTGCGAAAACCTGCCGGTGACCAGCGTGCTGCATTACACCGATGCCTTGCCGCCCCATGAATTGCCGATTGTGACGACCGGTTTGGGGGAGGAAGAGCTGGGCCGGGACGGGACCGAGGGCGCGATGAAGCGCGCCTGGGGGACACTTGATCCGGCTTTGCCTGCTGTCGTTGTGACCGGTTCGATTGCCGAGATGATCGGCGGTGGGGTCACGCCTCAGGGGACGAATATTCAGCGGTTCCTGCCGCGCACCATTGATGAGGACCAGTGGGAATGCGCGGACCGGGCGATGACCTGGATCTTTACCGAATACGGCATGACCAAGGGTCGAATGCCGCGCGAGGCCAAGCGAGAGGAGGACGCGAAGCCTCGCATCAATATCCTGGGTCCGATGTACGGCACGTTCAACATGGCGTCGGACCTGGCGGAGATCCGGCGGTTGGTCGAAGGGATCGGCGCCGAGGTCAACATGGTGATGCCCATGGGCGCGCATCTGGCCGAGATGCGGAACCTGGTGAATGCCGATGCCAATGTCGTCATGTATCGCGAATTTGGCCGTGGCCTTGCGGAGGTTTTGGGCAAGCCTTACCTGCAGGCGCCCATCGGTGTAGAAAGCACGACGCTGTTCTTGCGCAAGCTGGGCGAGATGCTGGGGCTGGACCCCGAGCCGTTTATCGAACGGGAGAAACATTCGACCCTGAAGCCGGTTTGGGATTTGTGGCGGTCGGTCACGCAGGATTTCTTTGCCACCGCCGAGTTCGCTGTTGTGGCAAACGAGACCTACACACGGGGCATTCGGGCGTTTCTGGAAGATGATCTGGGCTTTCCCTGCGCGTTTGCCGTGTCGCGGCTGGCGGGCAAGAAGACCGACAATGACGCGGTGCGCGAGATGATGGGGACGAAGCGGCCTTTGGTCGTTTTGGGATCCATCAATGAAAAGATGTACCTGGCGGAGTTGAAGGCCGGGCACGGGCCGAGCCCTGCTTTCATTCCCGCCAGTTTCCCAGGTGCTGCCATCCGGCGGGCCACTGGCACGCCGTTCATGGGTTACGCAGGCGCCACCTATCTATTGCAGGAAGTGTGCAACGGGTTGTTCGATGCGCTGTTCCATATCCTGCCCCTGGGCACCGAGATGGATGCGGCAGAGGCCACGCCTGCCACACTGCGCCGGGACTTCCCGTGGGACGACGATGCGCAGACGCTGCTGGACGAGATCGTCGCGACCCATCCGATTTTGACCCGAATTTCGGCGGCCAAATCCCTGAGGGATGCGGCCGAGAAAGCCGCGCTGGCTGCGGGAGCAGAGCGCGTTCAGATCAACACGGTGCGCGGGCTTGGGCCCCTGCCGAAAACACGTGAAAAACAGGGAGAACTGACATGACGGACCAGACCACCGATCTGATGATGCCGCGTGAGCGGAACCGGGCAGCACCGCTGAAGCGGGAGTTCTACGCCTATTTCACCATCATATTCCTGGCCACCTTGCCGCTGGCGATCCTGACCTGGGCGCTGACAGCGTTGCGCCAGTTTCGCTTGCCCGCCAAGGGCCCCATCGCCCGGGCCTGGAGCCAGGCCCGGGTCATCACACCGATGATTTTCGCCGCCTGAATGGTGCGCGATGCGACATTCACCCCGCTATCGCGGCGGGATGGATTGTTTGGGGTATCGCCCCAAACACCCCGGCCGCGGGGCATGCGGCGTCAGCGTAGCGTTCCGGAGGAAAGTTAATGGCTGATAATACCGACCTGTCCTTCACAGGTCTTACCGACGAGCAGGCGCAAGAGTTGCACTCCGTCTATATGAGCGGGCTTTGGCTGTTCTCGGCCGTCGCCGTTGTTGCTCATTTGGCGACGTTCATCTGGCGTCCGTGGTTCTAAGGGGGCACTGAAGAATGGCACAATTCTACAAAATCTGGCTGATCTTCGACCCACGCCGCGTTTTCGTGGCGCAGGGCGTGTTCCTGTTCCTGCTGGCAGCGATGATTCATCTCGTCCTGCTGAGCACGGGTGCAGATGGATATAACTGGTTCGAAATCAAGGCGGAGCAGCGTGCTGCTGCGGCTGCTGAGTAACCGGTACCACCATAGAAAACGCTGCGGGCAGGATGCCCTTTTGCCCGCAGCTATCGCGATTTGAACGACGGCCAAGGCCAGTGCGCCGCGCCGCCAGCAACGGAGTAAGAAGATGGCACTGCTCAGCTTCGAACGAAAATATCGCGTGCCAGGGGGCACGCTCATCGGCGGCGATCTGTTCGATTTCTGGGTCGGGCCGTTTTACGTGGGCTTTTTCGGCGTCACGACTTTTTTCTTTGCCGCGCTCGGCACGATCCTGATCTTTTGGGGCACCGCCGCAGAAGGGGTATGGAACCCCTGGTTGATCTCAATAGATCCACCGGCGCTTGAATACGGGCTGGGGCCCGCGCCGCTGATGGAAGGCGGGCTGTGGCAGATCATCACGATGTGTGCCCATGGCGCGTTCATCAGTTGGGCTCTGCGCGAGGTTGAGATCTGCAACAAGCTGGGCATGGGCTATCACGTCCCCTTCGCCTTTGGTGTCGCGATCTTTGCCTATACGACGCTGGTCGTGATCCGCCCGATCTTTATGGGCGCCTGGGGGCATGGCTTCCCCTATGGGATCTGGACGCACCTCGATTGGGTCAGCAATGTGGGCTACCTATACGGCAACTTCCACTACAATCCCGCGCATATGATCGCCATCACGTTCTTCTTCACGACGACGCTGGCGCTGGCGCTGCATGGTGGCCTGATCCTGTCGGCGGCGAACCCTGAAAAGGGCACCGAGATGAAGACGCCGGATCATGAGGATACCTATTTCCGCGACTTCATCGGCTATTCGGTCGGCACGCTGGGGATCCACCGGGTGGGTCTGCTGCTGGCGCTGAATGCCGGGTTCTGGAGCGCGATCTGTATCCTGATTTCGGGCACCATCTGGTTCGATCAATGGATCGCCTGGTGGGACTGGTACGTATTCCTGCCGTTCTGGGCAGACATTCCGGGAGGCGTAAATGGCTGAGTATCAGAACATCTTTACCCAGGTTCAGGTGCGCGGCGCACCTGAATACGGGATGGCAGGCGATGTCGACCTGAAGGAACGCATCGGCAAACCCGGCTTTTCCGGTTTGCTGGGATGGGTCGGCAACGCGCAGCTAGGGCCTTTCTACCTGGGCGGTTACGGTGTGGCCTCAATCGCATGCGGTCTGATCTGGTTCTTTATCTGCGGGATCAGCTTTTGGGACCAGGCGGGTTACAACCCGGCCGTGTTCATGCGGGATCTGTTCTATTTCTCGCTTGAGCCGCCTGCGCCCGAATATGGCCTGGGCATTCCGCCCTTGGGCGAGGGGTTGGGCTGGTTGATTGCATCGTTCTTCCTGCTCGTCAGCGTGATCACATGGTGGATGCGCTCCTGGATGCTGGCCCACCAGTTGGGGATGGGCAAGCATATCTGCTACGCCTTTGCGTCGGCCATCTGGTTGTTCCTGGTGCTGGGTCTGATCCGGCCCCTGATGATGGGCAGCTGGTCCGAGGCCGTGCCCTACGGCATCTTCAGCCACCTGGACTGGACCAATAACTTCAGCCTGACCTACGGCAACCTGTTCTATAATCCATTCCACGCGCTTTCGATCGTGTTCTTGTATGGCTCGACTCTGCTATTTGCCATGCATGGCGCAACGATCCTGGCGGTGGCCCGTTTCGGCGGTGACCGGGAACTGGAGCAAATCGTGGATCGCGGCACGGCCTCGGAACGCGCCGCATTGTTCTGGCGCTGGACCATGGGCTTTAACGCCACGATGGAGGGCATTCACCGCTGGGCCTGGTGGTTTGCGGTGCTGACAACGCTGACCGGCGGGATCGGCATCCTGCTGACCGGCACCGTGGTCGATGACTGGTATGCCTGGGCGCAGGTCCATGGCTATGCCCCGATGGACCAGTGAACGAAAAGGAGCACTGAGACATGAGTGAAGAAAAGCCAATCTTCGGGGCTGAATATGAGCCCACTGATCGGGAGCGTCTCGCCTATCAAGGCATGTTCCTGATGCTGCAGGGCGCGGGATATGCGGCAGCTGTCTTTGCCGCGGTCCTGTTCCTGATTTACGGCATGATCGCCTTTTCCTGGCTTTTGCCGCCGGAAAGCAAGGAGGCGCCGGATCCGACGCCGCTGTCTTTCCTGATCGAATCTGAAGTGCCGGCAAACAGGCACGTCTGATCGGGGCGGGCGCGGCCCTGGTGGCCCGCGCCCGCCTCTCTGCCCATTCGATCCCTGTCCCGGGGGTCGGATGTCGGGGTGTCCACCCCGGTTCCCTTTCCTGTTGGCTACAGGAAACTGGCGCCGTGCGGGACCGCAATCCCGCACGGCGTTTTCCGTTCAACTTGTCCGTTCAACTTGGAGGAGCGCTGAAATGTCCCGACCAAAGACCCCGCACCTGGACCGTGTCGCCGGTCCGGCTGACCTGAAGGCCTTTTCCGACCGCGATCTGGCGCGACTGGCCGATGAGGTTCGTGCCGAAGTGATCTCTGCCGTGTCCGAAACCGGGGGGCATCTCGGCTCGTCCCTGGGTGTGGTCGAATTGAGCGTGGCGTTGCACGCCATCTTTGACACGCCCCGTGACAAGCTGGTCTGGGATGTGGGCCATCAGTGTTATCCGCACAAGCTTCTGACAGGCCGCCGGTCGCGCATCCGCACATTGCGTCAGGGCGGGGGTCTGAGCGGGTTCACCAAACGATCCGAGTCCGATTATGATCCGTTCGGCGCGGCCCACAGCTCCACCTCGATCAGTGCGGCCCTGGGCTTTACGGTGGCGCGCGACATGGGCCAGCCCACCGGTGATGCGATTGCCGTGATCGGCGACGGTGCGATCAGCGCTGGCATGGCCTATGAGGCGCTGAACAATGCGGGCCATGAAGGGCGCCGCATGTTCGTGATCCTGAACGATAACGAGATGAGCATCGCCCCGCCGGTTGGCGCGATGTCCGCCTATCTGTCGGGTCTTTATGCCAACACGCCCTTGGTGCAGATGGCCGAAGGGTTCGAGGCGGCCTTGCCCGGACCCTTGCGCGATGGCGCCCGGCGCGCCCGCCAATTGGTCACCGGCGCGGCTGGCACTGGCGGAACGCTGTTCGAAGAGCTGGGGTTCAGCTATGTCGGCCCTGTCGATGGCCATGATATGGGTCAGTTGCTGGCCGTGTTGCGCGCCGCCAAGGCCCGCGCCACCGGGCCAGTGTTGATCCATGCGCTGACGGTCAAGGGCAAGGGATATCAACCGGCGGAGACGTCGGTGGACAAATATCACGGCGTTTCAAAGTTCGATGTCGTCTCTGGCACCCAGAAGAAATCCAAAGGCAACGCGCCCTCCTATACCTCGGTCTTTGGTAAGGCGCTGACCCAAGAGGCCGCCGACGATCCGCGTATCGTAGGCATCACGGCGGCCATGCCATCGGGCACCGGCATAAACATCCTGCAAGATCGGTTCCCGGAGCGGGTCTTTGACGTGGGGATCGCTGAGCAACATGGCGTGACCTTTGCCGCCGGTCTGGCGGCTGGCGGGCTCAAGCCGTTTTGCGCGATCTATTCGACCTTCCTGCAGCGCGGTTATGACCAGATTGTCCATGATGTGGCCTTGCAACGGCTACCGGTGCGGTTCGCCATTGACCGGGCCGGGTTGGTCGGTGCCGATGGCGCGACCCATGCGGGCGCGTTTGACATCGGCTATCTGTCGAACCTGCCGGGTTTTGTGGTCATGGCCGTCGGGGACGAGGCTGAGTTGATGCACATGGTCGCCACGGCGGCGGATTACGACGCGGGGCCGATCGCCTTCCGATATCCCCGCGGTGAAGGCGCAGGCGTCGATCTGCCAGAGCGGGGGACGGCGCTGCAGATCGGCAAGGGACGCATCTTGCGAGAGGGGGAAACGGCGGCGCTGTTATCGTTTGGTGGCCACCTGTCGGAGACCTTGGCCGCGGCAGAGATGCTGGAGGCGCGCGGGATCTCAACCACGGTCGCCGATGCCCGCTTTGCCAAACCGCTGGACCACGACCTGATCCGGCGACTGGCCCGTCACCACGGCGCGCTTGTGACGGTTGAAACCGGGGCAACGGGCGGTTTTGGGGCGCAGGTCCTGCATATGCTGGCGGATGCGGGCGCGCTGGACCGCGGTCTGCGTATTCGCACGATGACCCTACCGGACAGGTTCATCGACCAGGCAAGCCCTGCGGCCATGTATGAAGAGGCCGGTCTGACCGCCCGCCATATCGCCGCCAAGGTGACAGAGACATTGGGCGCCATCGATCTGGGGCTCGCGACGACGGCGTGACGCCCGCAGCCGAAGACACCGCGCCACACCCCGCAGACCCCCGTGCCATACCCCGCGCGTTTGGAAAGCAATGATCCCCGATTTTATTGGTGGGCCTTTGTTTTTGAATGTCGCGCTGATTTCCTATCCCGTTTCGTGTTCGTTCTAGTCATCGCTTTCCGATAACTTTAGGGTTTTGCCATGATCAGGATGCGTGGGGCACTGGAATGACGCACTATCTGCTTGAGGAAATCCAACACAAGCTCCAAACAGATAGCGAGATTTGGGATTTCCTTCAGAAATCCTGCCTCGACGGAATGTGGTACTGGGACCTGAAGCAACCGGAAAACGAATGGATCAGCCCCGAATTCTGGCAATTGTTCGGTTATGACCCCGCGACGAAAGCCCATTCCCCCGACAGTTGGCAAGACATCATTCACCCCGATGACAAGCAAAAGGCGCTTGAGAACTTTCACAAACACCTGGCTGATCCTGGGCATCCCTATGATCAGATCGTGCGATACCGCCACGCGATGGGACACATGGTCTGGGTGCGGTGTCGCGGGTTGGCGGTCCGGGATGATGCGGGTCAGGCCATTCGGATGCTGGGCGCCCATACGGATCTGACGTCGTTCGTTCAGGAAACCGAGCAACGCGAACAGACGACCGGCAAGCTGAATGCGCGCCTGACCGCGATATTCAATGCCGCCCATAGCGGAATCATTGGCCTGGATGTCCATCGCAAGGTGGTGACGCTCAATCCCCCCGCGCGGCATATCTTGGGGGCCGTGGTTCAGGAAACGCCATTTGATTGGCCGGACATCATCAAATTTCTGGATAGCGCTGATTTGAAACCGCTTGATGCCTCCGCGGATCCTATCAACCGGGCGTTGGCGGGTGCGCATCTGGGCGGCGAAGTGCATCTTATGACCCGGGGCAGGGATACGTCAGAGGCGCGCTATGTGCGGATCTCAAGCGCGCTGGTGCACGAGGCGGATACGGATGTGCATACTGTCGTCGTACTGGATGATGTCTCTGAGCAGGAAAAGAACCGCCAGCAGATCGAACGACAGGGACGTCTGGATGCCCTGGGACAATTGACCGGTGGCATTGCGCATGACTTCAACAACCTGCTCGCGACGATCCTTTATGCGCTATCGCTGGTCCAGAAGGAGGTGCAAAGCGACCGCGCCAACGGCCTGCTGGAGGAGACGCTCAAGACGATCGAGCGTGGGCGAAGTCTGACCGGCCGTCTGCTGGCTTTTGCCAAACATAAATCCGATCTGCCGACCCACCGGTCGATGGAGACCGTGTTTGCGGAGTTCCTGAAACTCGTCAACCCGACCATTGAGGAACAGATCAAGATCGACGCCCAGGTCGATGTTGCCGGTCTGGCCGTTTTCTGCGACCAACCGATGCTGGAAAATGCCCTTTTGAACCTGGTTCTGAACAGTCGCGATGCGATCATGCGGTCCGGCAAAGGGGACAGGATCAATCTGACGGCCGAGGAGGTCGTGGACCCTGAGGAATTGTCATCCTTGCGCGCACCCGCCGGGGCAGAACCCGCGTTGCGGCCCAACAGATACGCCCGGATCACAGTCATGGATAACGGCCCCGGCATGGATCAGGAAGTGCGGCGCCGGGCGACGGATCCGTTTTTCTCCACCAAAAGCAGCAATTCGGGGACCGGTCTGGGTCTATCGATTGTCTATGGTTTCGTGCTGCAGGCCAGGGGCAAGATGCGCATCGCATCCGAACCGGGAGAGGGGGCCACGGTCTCTCTGATCCTGCCGGTGGATGACGGGGAGCAGCCCGAACCACCGGCTGCAGATCCCCCGCGGGACGAACCAAGCGGGCTGGGAGAAACCATTCTGCTGGCTGAGGATGAGGTCATCCTTCTGGGCATGATGGCGGAGCAGTTGGAGGATATGGGTTATCAGGTTGTGCCGGTCAGTACCGGTCTGGCCGCCTGGCAACTGATCGAGGACGGGCTGGAATTTGACGCGCTGATTTCCGACGTCGTGATGCCGGGCGGGTTGGGTGGGTTTGAATTGACCCGCCGCACCCAGGCGCTCAGACCGGGTATGTCGACCATCCTGCTTTCGGGCTATGCGGGTTATTCCAGCGAGGAACGCGACGGTATCGACGCCGTGTTCCTGCAAAAACCGTGCCCGCCCGATGTTCTGGATGCGACCCTGCGCCAGTTGCTGGATGAGGGGCGCGGGCGGGCTAATCCCAACGAAACAGCAGGATAGTCCCCTGTATCTCCGCCCCTTTGGGCCCCAGGGCGATCCGCCGCCCCTCCACATGCAGGGTCCGACCGGAATGTATCCCGGAGCGTGACTGTTGCGCAGGATCGGCCCGCAGGGCATCTGTCAGGTCTTGCAGATCCACGAAATCCAGGCGTGGACCAACCGTCTTGATCGACCGTTCCACGTCATGGTCCTGCAGCAGGAAATCCCGTTCGATCAACTGGCTGAACCGGCGGATGCAGTCGTTTTCGTCCAGGACGATGACGCCGGTATTCAGCATCTTCAACACAATCTCGGTATTGCCATTCAGCTCCGACAGCAGCTCGATCTTGCGCTCGTGTTCTGCGCTGACGGAAACCAGTTCTTCGTTGACCGCATGCAGTTCCTCGTTCGAGCTTTGAAGCTCCTCATTCGAGGCCTGTAATTCCTCGTTGGAGGCTTGTAATTCCTCATTGGAGGCCTGCAACTCCTCCCCGCTGGCTTCAAGCCGCTCGGTGACATGCTGCAGGGTTTCCTCGGTCAGGCGCAGGTCGCGTTCCAGGTGGTGGATCCGTCCCGTCAACATGGATCCGTCTTCATCGGTGCTGATGATCGGGGTCGGTGCGTCGATGATATCAACATCGGCATCCGTACCCTCAACCTCCACCTTGGCCAGGATAAGCCAATTGCCCGGGCCATCATCCAGCGCCTCGATCTCCACCAGGCAATCTTGAGGTCCGGTATCCGGCAGGGTGACGCGGATCCGGCGGCTATGGGTGGTGAAATGCCCCTGGCGCAACTTTTCTATCCCGACATTGATCGCAAAATGCAGATCGGGGTGCACGATTTCTTGTACCGTCCAGTCAGCCAGGTTGTTCATGGTGTCGATAAAGGCGTCTGCTGTGCCAAACCAATTCAGCACCTTGCCGTCCACGGTAATCAAGATCGAGGATGGCGCATACCGTTTGAGCAACGTGTCATAGCTTCGGATCAGGGTATCGCGGGAGCGGACCTCGTTCACCTCTGCATAAAAGGGTTTGCGCGGGACCACCTGACCGGCTGACAGGTTGCTGATCACATCAAGTGGCCGGGGACTGCTTTGATTGTTTGTCAAAAAGGATCGTGGCAGGCCCGGCGCATTTTCCACTTTCTGAAAGATCCGCCAGCGCGAGCTGATAACGTCAAAGACCGATGTGAACTTCCCGATGCTTTCGGACGCGCCCAGAAATAGGTAACCCTGCTGCTGAAGTCCGAAGATGAACATCGAAATGACGCTCGCCTGGGGTTCCTCCTTCAGATAGATCATCAGATTGCGGCACGATACCAGATCAAGGTTCATGAACGGCGGATCGTTGATCAGGTTATGTACCGAAAAGATGATTTTCTGCCGCAATATCGGGTTGATCATGTACTGGCCATTTGTCGCCACCAGATACCGTTCGCGCAGATGCTCCGGTACGTTCTTGATCTTTTCTTCGGAGTAGACACCGCGGGAGGCTATTTCGATCGAATTCGCGTGGATGTCCGTCCCGATGATCCGGAACCGACGGTCACTTTCCGCGATGCGGAGCGCCTCGCTCAGTTCGATTGCGATCGTGTAAACCTCCTCCCCGCTGGCACAGGCGGGCACCCATATCTTGAGCGGAGCACCGGTCGGTTCCTGGGCGGCCAGCACATCCAGCACCTTTGTGCGCAGGGTCTTGATCGCCTCCGTGTCACGATAAAACTCTGTCACACCGATCAGCATATCTTGGAATAGCTCGTTCAAGGCCTCGTCGCTTTGGGCCAGAATTTCGTTATATTCCTCAAGGGAGGCAAAGCCGCGCAGATGAAGACGCCGGACGATGCGGCGGTTCACATTGGTCGGTTTGTAGCTGCTGAAATCGACCTTGTGACGGGCTTCCAGCTTTCCCAAAATGCTCTGGATCCCCTGGCCATAGGCTTGCGGTGCGGGGCTGGTGCTTTTCTTGCCATAGGTAAAGATATCCTGGATCGCCGCAGGCATGTCCGCTGCATCCAGAACACGGTCCACGGAACCTGACAGCAGCACTGCCCGCGGCATCGACGTAAATGACGCTTCCTGCATCGATTGCACAAGGACGGCGGCCCCGGCCTCGTGCAGGATCTGGGCGCCATGGGCCCCGTCGGAACCGGACCCTGACAGGACAATTGCGACCGTCCTGTTCCAGTCCCGCGACGACAGCGATGTGAAAAAGCGGTCGATGGGCAGATGCGGCAGACCCTGACCTTCCCGATAGGATGAGGTGCGGAATACCGCGCCATCCAGTTCGACATACATGTTCGGCCGGTTCAGATAGACCGTATTGGCACAGACCCGCATGCCATCCTCGATATGAAGAATCGGCAGGTTGGATTTACGCGCCAGCAGTTCATTCATCATCGATCGGTAATCGGGTGAAAGATGCTGAACGACGACATAGGCCACACCCGACGTATCGGCCACGGCTTCAAAAAACTTCTCCAACGGTTCTAATCCGCCGGCGGATGCTCCAATCGCCACCAGGGCCACATCATCAGGTCTTGTGTCTTCGGGTTCATTCGACATCGACCTACTGGCCTTTCTACATCATCACCATTAAGCATTATAGGACACGCTACCTTGCATTCTATCTCAGGTACACACTTCTCATGGCCCGTATTCTTGTTATGGATGATGATCTTATCTATTTGGATGAGTTGGCCAAAGGCTTACGCTCACTCAACCATACTGTCGCCACGGCGTCTTCAGGGCATGAGGCGCTTGAGATCATTGACAGAGATCCCTTCGATATTGCGATCTGCGATATGATCATGACCGGGGGGGGCGCGCTGTCTTTCCTGCATGAGGTCCGATCCAGAAACTCCAAGATGCCCGTGATCGTCATAACCGGGCGCCGTGAAATCGCGACTTCACCGCTTTTTGTTGAAGGTATGCTCGAAGCCAGCGCAAAGATTGAAAAGATCGCGCCTCTGTCGGAAATTGATAAAGTGATTAAATCCCTTTTGAATTAGGAGCTGCGACTCTGGTTTCACAACGCATATGCGCGCTGGCAGGTTGCTCTGATCCTGAACGGGATATGTTATCGCCATGACACCGTTGGAAAAGACAGTGCAGGCGGGCTTGGATATCGACCAGCTGCGCTTGATTATCGACCTGATCGATGCCTGTGCGCTGTTTATTCTTGACCATGAGCACCGTGTCTGCCTTCACAATCGTGTCGCGCAACGGCTTGCGGGCAATACGGTCGAGGCGGATGCATGGTTGCGTGGCGCGCATTTTCACAGCCTGGCCGACAAGCGGATATTATGCGGAGATACGTCGCCACTCACATTGTTGATGGGGTTAAATAATACCACATCACTACAAGCAGGGTGGCTGGATCAAGCCGGGGCGGAGCACGCCTTCGAATTTCGCGTGATACCAGTTGAACCTGGTCGCCTTTGGATTGTGTCGGTTCGGGATCGCACCGATGACTGGATGCTGGGAGAGAGCCTGGCACAGATCGCCGATGCACCGGACCAAGCGGCCAATCTGTTTCATGTCACCCATGATCTGGGCAACGTGTTCGGTATTGCGCAGCTGGCGGCTCAAGGTCTTGCCGGTTTTGACCTACCAGAGGCGGCGCGCGGCAAGGTGCAGGACATTCTTGATGCCTGCGACCGCGGCAGCGCGTTGATGGATGGGCTGCTCGACCCGGCTGTCACCGGGCAGCGTGTGCAGGCCGTGGTGGACGTGCCCGCCATCCTGACGTCAACCGCCACCTTGCTCGGGCGTATTCTGCCAAAGACCGTCACACTTGCGCTCGACTTGCCCGACGGCAGCTATCTGGCGCGCTGTGAAAGGGGGGAACTTGAGGCCGCGATCCTGCAGGTTCTCAGTCACATGCGCAAAACCATCCTCGATGGTCCCGGTGCCGCGGGTGCCATCACGTTGGGACTTCATATTCGTTCAGGCATGTTGGAGATCGTCGCCAGGATAGAGAATGGGCATATCTCTCCGGATCTGCGCGATACCTATTTCAACCGGCAGCGCGCCATGTCTGGAACCGGCCTTGGTCTTGTCGCTGCAGAGGCATTTGCCCGCCGCGCCGGCGGTCAGCTTCAGTTTCACCACCACAGCGATGGCGGATTGCAGGGGACGCTCAGCCTGCCCCAAGCTGATCATCCCGAAACTGTCCCCGCGGGGACAGAGGCCGCGATGCAGGATTGTCTGATCGGATACCGCATCCTTCTGGTCGAAACCGACGGGCATCTACGCACGATGATGACAGAGGTGCTGCGGCAATCCGGCGCCAATGTCGCCACCGCGCAGAATGGGGATGAAGCGCTTTACACTCTGACGCACGAGGCTGAGCCGGACGTCATGATCACCACCCCGACCCTTCCGGGGGATGTGGGCTTTACCGAACTGTCAAACCGCGTGGCCCGGGGGCATCCGGACATGCGGGTGATTATCGTGACCGGATCGCCGGATGTGCAGGCCAGCCTACCCGGCGCTCTCTCCGCTCTGGTCCTGCGCAAGCCCGTGCATCTTCCAGCGCTTCGGAATGCAATCCGATTATCGCCACCGCGGCAGGATCGGCCAGGTTAGATGTCATCGCCGATCAGACCTGGCAGGTTATCCAGGTCAAACATCTGTGGACAAACGCTCAGGTCTTCTGCGGAGAGGGCAGGCGACAACAGAAAACCCTGACCGAAATTGCAACCAAGCTCCAGCACCGTCGACAGTTGTGCATGGGTTTCGATCCCTTCGGCGACCACGCGCTGGCTCATGGTTTTGGCGATCATGATAACGGCCTGTACGACCACTTGCGCGCTTTCGTCGTCTGCGATCTGTTCAACAAACGTGCGGTCGATCTTGATAATATCGACGGGCCAATCGCGAATATGGGTCAATCCCGCATAGCCGGTTCCGAAATCATCCAGGGCCACACGGGCGCCCCGACGGCGCATTTCCTCCAGCGACCGCGACAATTGTCCACTGCGCTCACCCAGCATGCTGCCCTCGCTGACCTCGACCACGATGGAGTCCCAACTGACGCCAAACTCCGTCAGGATGGTCTGCAGGTCGAACACAAATTCCGGGGCCAGAAGGTCATGGCTCGTGACATTGATCCACAGGTCGGGCGCGCCGTTCCACCCGGTCTTTTGGGCTTCCGCCAATTGCTGAAAGGCGCGTTCCACGATGTGAAGCGTCAGTTTGGAGGCCAAGCGATGATCGCGGAACATCCAATAGAACTGCTCCGGCCCCATCACCCCGTGATCAGGGTCTTCCCACCTGGCCAAAACCTCGATCCCGTCGCAGGTCCCGTTTGAGAAATCGATGATCGGCTGGAAATGCGGCGTGATCTTCTGGAAATCCAACGCTGCAGGCGCGACAGAGCGACTGTCCCGCGAATAGACCAGATTGCTGAGTTCGCTGCTGAAGATTGTCGTGGTGTTTCGCTCGACCCCTTTTGACGAATAGAGCGCGATATCGGCCTGTTCCAAAAGTTGATCATACCGTGTCGCCTGCTGGGGAAAGAGGCTGACCCCGATGCTGACCCGCCCCAGATCCGGTTTGCCCAGGACGGCCACGTTGCGCTGAATGGCCGTGCGCAGACCCAACAGGATCGTGTTGAGGTAATTGCGCCCGGTCTCCGGCATATCGAGCAGAACGCAAAATTCATCCCCGCCGGTCCGCCCGATGATGGCCTTCTCTGGCAGGTTTGTTCGCAGGGTTTCAGCGAGGGTCAGCAGATAGACGTCACCGAATTGATGGCCATAGATGTCATTGACCTGTTTGAAGTAGTCCAGATCCAGCGCCAGCAACGCCGCCGGGCGTTTCCGGTCCGCCATCCGCTGACGGACTTTCCGTTCGAATGCCGCCTTGTTCTCGACCTGGGTGAGCGCGTCAAGTTCGGCCTTGCGGGACAGCCTTTGGGCCCGGCGGTTCATCTCGGCCAGGTCTAGCTCCAACTGGTATTTCGAGCTGCTATTGGCCAGGTTCATCGCAACGAGAGAGGCGATCTGTTTACACATCTCGAAACAGGATTCTCTGGCCCAGCGGTTGGTGGGTATCGCCATGGCGATGGTGCCCAAGCGTTGCGATGCTGCCTCAAGCGGCAGCATAAGGAACACAAATTCCCGCCCCGCAGGATCATCGCAATGGGCAATTCCACTGATCTGACGCCCGCCATTGGCGCTGGTTCGTTTTTCAAGGAATGCCCGCAGGTCCTGTTCGGGATCGCCCCCTTCGCCTGTTGAGCTTTGGGCCAGCGTATGGCTTCCCGGCATCATACCATTCAGACAGATCGCCACCGACTTGGCCTGACAGACCTCGATCACGATGGACATCATGTCCATGCAAACGGTATCCAAGGCGTCATGGATCAGCACGGATGGCCCCAATTGAACGTAATCTTTTTCTGATCCCACCGCACTTCCCTTCCAACGGGTGGGCCAGCGGTCTCAACCGGCCATACCTGTCTAACCCCGTGGATCCCTCGCCGATCAAAAGGTCAAATTTAGCTAAATATTTACTTGAACTCGTAAATTTTCAGTTAACAAGTGGTGGATAGGACAATCGTTTTGCTGTCTCGTTGCTTATGCTGTCTGTGAGACGACGCATATTTCTGCCCCTAGCGACAAAAACTTTCCTATTTTCTGTCTGTCGCGCCCTGCCCATTTGTCGGCTTGTTGCGTCTGTTCTCGGCGGTCCAGACGGCCAAGCCGCTATTCGTGCAGATCCCAAGGAAAGCGGGTGAAGAGGTCGAAGCTCACACTGTGAGGCAGCGAAGGTGTGATCTTGCTGAGGCGTCATGCTTTGACTGCACGAAGTTGCGCGACGGCGAAGTCGATGAATACGCGCAGTTTGAGCATGATCTGCGCCCGTCCCGATAGTAGATCATCGTGTGCCTTGGGCGTTCCATGGGCATCAAGGTAGTCTGGCGACGCACAGACCCGGAGGTGGGCCTTGGTCGTGAACCCACCTCTCGAGCGGTCCAAACCCTGTCGCGGCGTCCCCCTTTAGCGCCCGCTGCCTGGTGGTGGGCGCGGATGACGGGACTGTCGATGATTTGCAGGACGTCCGGAACAGCTCCGCCATGGTTCAGGGCTTCGAGAATGTCCTCCCACAGCCCCGCCAGCGTCTAGCGCCGGAACGGCCTGTAAACGCTTGACCATTTGCCGAACTCTTCGGGCAGGTCCCACCAAGGCGATCCGGTGCGCGCAATCCAGAATATCCGGTCCAGAACACTGCGATGATTGGAGGGTTTGCGCCCGTTCCGGGCACGTGCAGGAAGGATGACGTGTTCAAAGAACGCCCATTCGTCGTCCGTCATCAAATCTCGTGCCAAGCCGGTCTCCATCGCAGATACCAGCTTGACGCATGCCTGCGACACAGGGTGAACCCATTTCGTCAGCATGACCCAGTAAGCAGCCTAATCCTGAAATCAGGTGAGGCGCGTTGCGATCTAAGCGCTGGCGCAATAGAGCGGTGCGGAAAGGTGTCTGGTGCGCTCGGGCATCGATGACCTTTCCTGTGGTGTGACGTGAGCTGTTCAAACAGGTGTATCCAGCAAACGTCTCTGGTCGCGCGCACATGCTTGCACTCTTATCTTGAGTAGGCGACAACGATCATAATTTTTGACCGTGCGGCCCAAGGGGGCCGTTCAAAGCGAGAAAAGCTTGTGACCGCATGATCGTCCGAATTCAAGAATGGCTCCAAGATCATGAGACGATGATCATCGCCGAGATTGGCCAAAATCACCAAGGCGACCTTGAACAAGCCAAAAATTATATCAGCCGATTTGCCGACTTAGGTGCGGACGTTGTGAAATTCCAGAAGCGCGACAACCGCTATCTATTTTCACAAGAGCGGTTCGACGCCCCTTACGACAGTGAAAACTCTTTCGCCGATACCTATGGCGCGCACCGCGAGGCTCTGGAATTTTCTGACGACCAGTTCAAAGAAATCCGAGATCATGCCAAGGCCGTTGGTGCGTTGTTCATGGTGACACCTTTTGATGAGCCGAGCTTGGATTTTCTCATTGATCTTGATGTCGAAATTTTAAAAGTCGCGTCATTTGATTTGGGAAATTTGCCATTTCTCTATCGGATTGCTACGGCAGGCAAACCCGTGGTTCTTAGCTGCGGAGGCGGGAGCCTTGAGCAATCCATTGAAACGATCGACTTCGTGCATTCCATTACCTCCAACATTGCTGTGCTGCATTGCGTGTCAAAGTATCCCACGGCCTTCAACGAGCTTAATTTGCAGCGCATCCCTGAGCTGATTTCGCGGTTTCCGGATGTGGCCATCGGCCTGTCGGATCATTTTAATGGGACGCTTTCGGGACCTGTCAGCTATCAACTCGGCGCGCGTGTGTTCGAAAAACATGTCACGTTTGATCGGTCTCAAAAGGGTACCGATCATTCTTTCGCTTTAGAGCCGCGAGGGTTTGAGAACTTTTGTCGCGATATACGGCGGGTGCGATCGATGACCAGTGGCACCCATGACGAGCTTGGCAAAGAGCCCGTCTTTCAGAAGTTGGGCAAAGTGCTTGTAGCCAAATCGGATCTGCCTGCCGGCCACAGGCTGACGTTGAACGATCTAAGTGGTCGCATTGATGCGCCAGGTGTCGGAATTCCTGTGCGTGACAGCGCCCGCGTGATTGGCGCGGTGCTGAGAGAAAGTGTTAGAGCTTTTGAGGTGATCCCAGACAACGTTCTACGGAATGGGTAGGCAGACCATGCAGATCCTCACAAATGATGGGGTCAAGTTTCAGACCAGTGGTGATCTGGAAACCTACCGTGTGAACAGCCTGCTGACCAAAGAACCAGAGACAATCTACTGGCTCAACAGATATACTGATCGCGAATACACATTCTTGGATGTCGGGGCGAATATAGGGATTTATGCTTGCTACTTTGCGGCCAAATCCCCCCGGGGACGCACCATTGCTTTTGAGCCTGAGCCCAAGAATTTTCGAGCTCTCGTAACCAATCTCAGCCTGAATTCCGAAATGGCCTGGGCGCTGCCTTTCGGGGTGGGCGCACAAAGTGGTGAAGTTCATTTATCTGTGCCGGACAGCCGTATTGGTAACTCTGGGGCGCAGATCTCT
The DNA here is from genome assembly GCF_016901225.1 of Actibacterium sp. 188UL27-1. Classification (GTDB taxonomy): domain Bacteria; phylum Pseudomonadota; class Alphaproteobacteria; order Rhodobacterales; family Rhodobacteraceae; genus 188UL27-1. The sequence goes on from NZ_JAFEUL010000024.1 coordinate 44,705, forward strand.
GATCCTATTTCGTCAGACTCAGAGCTTAATACAATCCCTGTGATCTCTTTGGATGATTTCTTGGCGTTGTACCCTGCACGCACTCCGATGATTTTAAAGATCGATATCGATGGGCGCGAGAGCGACGTCATAAAAGGGGCGCAAAAGGCGCTCGTCTCAGGCCAGATCGAAAGCTTACTCATCGAATTCGACAACGCCGATCAGGAGTGCCAGGTCGACGAGACCTTTTTGCCCCTCGGATACGTCCCAGATGACGCTGTCAACTCGCTGTCGACCCATTCGACCAAGCGACGGGCTGCGAAGGGCAGCACGATCCGAAACAAGGTCTACTCCTATGCGCCGTAGACAGAAAATTGCGGTCTTCTTGTGCAGCGACATGTTCTATCGGAACTACGTGACAACCGGTGTTCTTACGCCTTTGACTGACAATTTTGATGTCACCTTTATTGTCAGCCCAGAACTTTTCGAAATGCGGCGCGCGGAGCTAGAGCAGGCTGTTTGCTCATCTGGACATAATGTCAGAGTGTTGAATTTTGATCCAATCCGGCTGCAACAGCATAAAGATCTGCTCGACATTCTAATGTTCCACCATGCCGATCTGTCAACGTCGTTCAAGTATCGCGTGCTACGTAACCTGGGCGTGAACCTCTTCTTGTCCCAGGATGGAAAAGCCGGACAACTCGTATCAGATGCGATCCGCAGCCAGCGGTATAAGCAACCCAAACGATCTCGAAGAAAGCGGTGGCGCACGGCTCGGCTGCGTTTCATTTCCCGGTTCAAGACGTGGGTCTCTGCGCGCAAAAAAACGTTGCGACGTGACAATCCCGTTGGCGCACATCTGGCCGAAGAGAAGCCGGACCTGATCATTTGCCCAAGTTCGGCCTACGATCCCGAAATTTTGGACGCTATCAACGCGGCTAATGAAATGGCGATCCCGTCTTTGCTGTTGGTCGACAACTGGGACAATGCCTCAAGCAAGAGTATTTTCTGGGCGCGCCCAACTCATTTGGGATGCTGGGGCTCACAATCGGTTGAGCATGTCCATCGCATCCAAGGCATCGCAAAGAACGTACATGCCCTTGGAACACCTCGGTTCGAGGTGTATCGTGATATGCCCGAAATTGAGCAAAGCTACGTGCTTTTCCTTGGAACTGCGATCGGCTCTGACGAGATCAGTGTACTTGAATGCCTCGATCAGCTCTTCGCTGAGGGCGTTTTCCCGGCCAATGTGGAAAAGATCATTTATCGCCCGCATCCGTTTCGACGGATGAAAGCCGCGCCGGATGTGACCAAATTGGCTCATGTCCAGTTCGATGATAGTCTGGGCGAGCGTGAATGGACGGGCCGGACCAGCACGCGGCAATTTCCCGAACTTGATCAGTACCCCAAGGTCCTGGCGGGGGCTGCTCTCGTGGTCAGTGGCTACACAAGCATGATGATCGAAGCTTTGCTTTGCAAGAAACCGGTCCTCGCCTTAGCCCATGAAGAAGAAGGCAGTCAACTCAGCCCTCATCTTGTCGAGGCGCTCTACGAACACTTCGACGGGACTGAACGTATCGAAGGCGTCACAGTGTGTCGTGATTTAACAGCCCTCCGCCAGGACATCACAAAAGCTCTCACGACATGCCCGCGTTTGGACGATCCTGCTTTGCAGCACATCGTTTCATTTACCGACACCCCATACGCAGAACGGCTGAGCGCTTTGGTTCATGCCATCATACAGGAGACCTAGATGATGATCACTGAGGATATGATCGCCGATCTCGAAGCCACATTCCCAAAACCAGAAGACATGGGCCTGCGCGCTTGGGGGGTAGAAACCATGTTGTGTACGATCCCCGGAGTTTTGACCTTCAAAAAGCTTGAATTGAACGCCGGTCAAAAGGGGGGGCTTCAGTATCACCGGAAAAAGGACGAATGCGGCATCGTTCTGTCGGGCGAAATGATCGTGCGTACTATCTCCAATGATCATCAAATCGAAGAGCGTCTCGTCCAAGCAGGCGACGTGTTTCATTTCTCACCCGGTGTGGTCCATCAGGAAGAAGCGGTCACGGACTGTGTGATTATCGAAGCTTCCAGCCCTTTCATCAACGACCGTGTCCGGGTTGAAGAGCTGTTTGGTCTTGTCGCTGGTCAGGGGTTGCCAAGCACCAAACCGGGTGAAGAAATCGCAGTATGACCTGTGTTGCCGTGATCCCTTGCCGGGCTGGGTCGGTCAGGGTCAAAGACAAAAATATCCGCCCTCTTGGGGGGGTGCCTTTGCTTTTGCACAGCATCAATGCGGCGCAACACTCCGGAGCTTTTTCAGACGTTTGTCTTGTCACAGACAGCGAGGAATATGCCGAAATTGGTCGTCAGGCAGGAGCCTCGTGTAAGGCTCTGCGTCCAGCTGAGACGGCCCAGGCCCAAAGCCCCGATATTTTGTGGCTGCAGTGGTTTCTGGAAAATGGGTTTCACAATGGGGCTGAGTTCGTCGCCATCGTGCGCGCAACATCTCCTTTCCGGTCGGCGGCCACCATCGCTTTGGCGATGCAAACTTTCCAAGATCTATGGCCCCGATACGACTCCCTGAGGTCGATTTCAAAGGCTGATGTCCATCCTGGAAAGATGTGGACACGGCAACCTGATGGCATAATTACACCGATCGCACCCTTTGCGACCGATGACGGTGTTCCTTGGCACAGCAACCAGACCGCAAAACTACCGCCAGTATTCTACCAGAATGCGAGCCTTGAAATCACCAGCGTAGAGACTGTTTTGCAACAAAACTCGATCTCAGGCAGCCGGATTTTTGGGTTCCTCACACCAGAGGGTGAAGAGGTCGATGTCAATTCCGAACTGGATTTCGAGTTTGCCGAATTCTTGATGCGGAAAGCTGCCCGTGTACCGAATTAGGGTCAAAGCCCATGGCAAACCATCGGATTGATGGCAGGCGCTTGATTGTCTTGAGCAGTCTTACCAGCTCATAATGATGAGACGCGCCCCCATGCGCTGTCCTTGGAGAGACTAGAACCACGATATTCGGGGGCGCCGATGCCTATGCTTTTTACCAAGAGTGTCCATCGTCGGGTTTTTTGGCACCAAATGCGGCTCAAGCTAAGAGAGAGTTTGGCTCATCTGGTTGGTTTGATTATGCGGCGTGCTGGCGGTGATGCAAGCGGCGCATTTCGAGCGTCTTT
>NZ_JAFEUL010000025.1 GCF_016901225.1 Actibacterium sp. 188UL27-1
TTTTCCGGTTGGCGTTGCCTTTTTGGGCGGCTTTTGCAGTTTTGGGTATCGTCAGTAAACGATCGTTTGTAAATGGATGCAAGGGGGTGCGCTGTGGCGGGGCTGCTGCATACGCCCTTTGTTTTATGGGCGCGGCGCAACGACAGGGCGATGGCGGTGTATCGCGCGGGTGTGGTTAATGCAGGGCAGGGGAGGGGGTTGAAAAAACCCTTGGGTCGCCCGCAAAAGCCGCATATTTTGCGCATATGATGCCTGAAGCCTCTGACAAAGCTGGTGAATTCAAGGAACCTGCCGATAGATCAGGGCAGCCGCTGGAGGACGATCTGTGGGTTTTGCCGGGTCCAATCAAAGACGCACCGGATGATGAGCCGCCGGGCCCGAGGGCGGGCGCAAGCGAAGCCGGGATCCTCACGGACTGGCGAGAGGCGGAGGCCGGTTTGGCCGCGGCGCTTGCGCGTGTGGCGGGTCGGCTTGGCGCCCTCGATGATCGCCTCGGGCGCGGGCCGGACGGCTGGCATCACCGGCTGGCGCTGCTCGAAGCGGCGGATCTGAGCTGGATCTCGGGCGATCGGATCCCGCCGGATCGGCTGGCGCTTTGGATCTCTCTCCGGCTGTCGGGCGTTCAAGACGATACGGCCGCGTTGTCCCGCGCGGGCTGGGCGGTGCGACGGCTGACCGGGGGGCCGGGGCCCGAGGCGGGACTGGCCACCTTTCTCGGCCGCCATGATCCGGAGACGCTGGATCCCGAAGCCGACCGCCTGGCCGACCGCGCCGGCAGTTGGACCGATCTGATGGCCGAGGCGCAGGACCTGCACCCGATCACACGCGCCTGCATGGGGTTTCATCTGTGGCGCCTGGCGGGCCTGGGACAGCTGGATGACCAGATGGAAGCTGCCGTCACCGCCGCCCGGATCGCCGCAAGTGATGGAGTGGGCGCCGTGTTTGCGCCCCTGGCCATGGGCGGGGCAGGGGCCTTGCGGGCGAACGGATCTGTCGCCGCGCGCCTGGCCCGCTGGCTTGACGGGATGAGCAGCGCAACCCTGACCGCCATGCGCCATCTCGATGAGATCGAGGCCTGGTCCGTCCGGGCCCAAACCGCCATGGTCAAACGTTCCGGCCGCACTCCCCCAGCTTTGCGCGCGCTGCTCACCGAATGGCCGCTGATCTCCGCCCCCCTGGCCGAGGCCGCCACAGGCGCCAGCCGCGCTGCCATACAACGCAACCTCACATGGATGCAGCAAATCGGCCTCATCCGAGAAATCACAGGACACAAAAGGTTCCAAATGTGGACCGCAAAAACCTGAGCCAAAACGAACCCCCAGAGCACCCCAGACAATGCGAGAAACCCTCCATTCGGAAATGGCAAAGCGACCGCTCAGCAAAGTACAACCCCACCCAAGAACACGACCCTTAACGCACCCGGACCAATCCGGCGAAAAAGCCGAAGCCGAGCAGTCCTAAATGCGCGATAAGGCAAACTTATTGGACATAGTAGAGAGCCGCAGGGTGGGGCGGTTTGCACATCATATCGTGGACGTAAGCGCCGTACTGCGATAGTCTTGTGGCATGACATACCAGCCTGCCACTATCTCGGACGACCTGATCAACCTACCGAAATTTCCGGGGTGGGTCACCTCATTGCGACCGGAAACCCTTGAAGATGTGGCGTTTTTGTCGGGCGCCGCGCTCAGTCATCTGCATCTTGTGTTGAGCCGAGTTGACCTCCCCCATGCCTTGTTGCGGGACCGGCTCGCGCTGCGTGCGGCAGAGGCCTGTGTCGCGTTTTCTGGCCGCCCGGAGCGGGCAGGGGAGCTGCGCGACGCGGTACACCTATTGCGGCCCGGCGATCTTCCCGGACCAGCGGGCGAAACCTACCTTGCCTGGCGGCGTGCGGCGGAGCGGCCGGTGTCGATCAAGACTTTGGGACGAGCCTTGCCGGCCTTCGAGCCGGGCCAGATTGCCGGGTGGCTGGATACAGGGCAGGGAATGCCGGTAGCCCGTGCCGCGATGGTGCTGGAGGCGGTGCTGACCAAAGCGCCTCGGTCCGATGTGCCGGCGTTGATCCTCGCGGATATAGCCCTCGCCCAAGCTCTCGGTTGGGATCATCTGATGCCTCTGCTGGCGACTGGCCTGAAACGGGCTGACCTGCGCAAGCAAGGCGATGATCTTCGCTTCGCCTGTTATCGCTCGCTGATCTCGTCGGTCCTTGAGGCCGTGCGTCTCTCCGTCGACCTCGCGCGGCGGGCGGCGCATCTCAAGGCGGTCGCACCCAAGCTGCGGGCCAAGGGGGCGGGCGACGCGGTCAAGATGTTCCTGACCCGCGATGCTATGGCGCCTTCGGCTTTGCCCTTGACGGATCGCGCCGCGCGGCGGCTCTGCGACCGGCTGGTCGACCTCGGCGCGGTGCACGAGCTGACCGGGCGCGACACCTTCCGGTTTTACGGGGTCTAGCGATGGCGAAGGATCGCTCTGACCCCGAACTGGATCGCGAGTTGCCCGACCTGCCACCCGAGCTGCGCTGGCGTGAATGGATGCGCCGGATCGAGGCGGTGCTCTTTGCCTCAGCTTCGCCGGTGCCGCGCGACGACCTGGCACGCGTGGTGGGGCAGGGGGCTTCGGTCGACCTTCTGGTCGAGGACCTCGCCGCAGATCTGGAAGGGCGGGCCTTCGAGATCGCCCAGGTCGCTGGCGGCTGGATGTTCCGCACGCGCGCCACCTACGCCCCCGCGATCCGCGCGGCGGCAGATATCGGGGACCAATTGCTGGACCTGAGCGAATTCGACGTCGCGGTCCTGGCCGCCATCGCCTACCACCAGCCGATCACCCGCGACGCACTGAAGGATATCTTCGGCAAGGAAATCAGCCGCGACCTGATCGGCCGACTGCATGTGCGCGACCTGATCGGGACCGGGCCAAGGTCGCCTCGGCGCGGCGCTCCCTATACCTTCGTCACCACAGAGCAGTTCCTCGTCGCCTTCGGGTTGGAGAGCCTTCTCGATCTTCCCGATCGGGAGCAGTTGGAGGATGCAGGCGTGGTAGGTGCAGCTGAGCCGAGTACCCTGTAAAATTGCCGCGCGTCAGCTGCACAGCCCATGGATATCGGCATTCTAACAAAAGCATATGTTCGCTGTCGCCGCTACGCAGTTTTCCTATTGATCGAGGCGTGCGGCAAGTTCGGTCACGAAAGGCGACGGGCGCGAGCTAGAATGCATGATGTGTACTTCCGATTTGGCCCGCGTAAATCCCACGTAGAAAAGGCGTCGAGCTTCCAACTTCTGTGACGGGGTGGAATCGTTTCTCGGAATCCTCCCCTGATCCATACCAAACATGATGACGATCGGGAATTCTCGACCTTTGGCACTGTGAAGTGTTGAAAGATGCAGGCTGTCGTTCCCTTCGCTTTGGCCGGCGAACTGACTGACAGTCATATCTTCACAATCTTTGCCTGCTTGGGTGCGCGCGATGAAAGTGTCCAGTGTTTCGCCCTCATCTTTCATTGAGCGGCACTTGACCATCAGGTCTTTGATGATTGCCGCGCGAACATCTGACAGCCATTTTCTCAGTACCAAGGTGCCATCGCGCCGCGACCAGAGGCATTGCATTAGCGCTCGTTGGAAGGCGAGGTGCAACTCGGGTGTGTTGATCTCTTCGGCGAACAGGCGTGCGCCTTCGTTGACCAGATGGTTGAAACGCGGTGTTCCTGTTTGCCATCCACCCGAACACCATTTTGCACAGCTCTCCAGCCAGCGCATCAAGCGGCTCGCGCGAGGATATATTGCGTTCGTATCAGTTCTGATAACTGACAAGCCGACCTGCTGGGCCACTTCGGCAACCTTGTCACCTAGCCAGGCAGCTGGGTAGAGGATAGCGATGTCTCCGGGCTCCAAATCCGGATGTCGTTTGGCGATGTCAGCGATGACTGTCCTGAACGCCTCTGCGGCCTGGTGTTCGTAACTACCCTGCTGAGGGTGAAAATAGACCGTGCCTTCCTCTGCACCGTCAACCGCCTTGTAGTCTCGCGCTTCGCCAAGCGCAAAATTGGATGCTTCTACAATCTTCGATCCAGATCGGTAGTTTAGTCGCAACCGCACACATTCGACATCATCAAGGGCCGCCAGCTCGCGAAGAAGCTGCGGGTTCGCCCCGTTGAATTCATAGATGGATTGGTCTGCGTCTCCGACTGCGAAAAGCCTCATCCCGGTGCTGAAACACAGGCCCATGACCATACGATGGAGCGCTCTTCCGAGGTCTTGATATTCATCGACAACAAGGACCGGGTACTTGGCGAGAATGGCGCGCTGCAGCCATTCATGCTCGCGCAGCGCTCTGACGGCGAGAAGAGGCATATCGTCAAAATCAATTCGCCCCATTGCCCTGAGTTCGGCCTCAAAGGCCTCCACCAATGCGGCCATCTCGGGATCAGTTCCATACCATTCCGCGCTGCTTCTGTTCAGAATGGATCGACGGTAGGTGCCCATCGTGAAATCGAGCTGTTGTGGGTTATCACGCCCGCCAATCACCTTCCTATAAGCGGCTTCCAATGCTTGACGCCGCTCCGCGCGAGTTGCGACGCAAAACTCGTCGGGGAGCCCCATTTCGGCTGCCTTGGCATACGGTAGGACGATCTGTGTTAGGGAGAAGGAGTGGACAGTCCCAATAAACGCTCTTCTTCCGGCCTCAATTCCGAGCGCTGATAGCCTGGTTTCGAGCTCCCGGGCGCATTCATTGTTGTAGGTGATGCAGGCGAGGCCCCGTGGCTCCTGAATATCTTCGGCCAGCAGACGTGCCAATTTGACGGTCAAGGTCTTTGTCTTCCCGCTACCTGGCCCGGCAAGGACAACACAGTGTCCTTGAGATTCGTAGGCGGCCCATTGTGCGGGATTAGCCCGTAGATCTTCGGCAGCTTTCAGGTAGATGGACGCGTCAGACACGTTTCACCACATGTCGGATAGCATCTTCGATATAGCGCGGGGGCTTTCGTCCTTCGATTTTAGAGGCAAGGCGTTGTGCAAAGCGCCCTTTCCCAACCACATCGATCAGCTTGAGCATCTGGTCGTGGTTGATACTGTCGTGATCAGCAGTCCAGGCATTGATCTGCGCTTGTCTCGCCTTGCTCCATTTTCCTTCGTTGAGCGTGTCGAGAATGTCAGCTGCGAACCCGTCTTCGTACAGATCTGTCTCAAGAGTGCGGATGTTCGTATAAATGCCGAAATCTTCGAAGCGACCTGCGAGATCGTCTTCATCCTTGTTTTCGGCGATGTCTCCCAATTCTTTTGCGAGCGCTCTTGGGATTTTTTTTGTTCTGGCGCGCTCGATCGCGACCGCAAGTTTGATCCCTCGATTTACGGCCAAGGGTTTGCTCTTCGGCATTGGATCCCAATCTGTGATGATCGAGAAGGGTATGTCCAGGGAGGTCAAGAACTTCGCATAGGGCGTGAAATTTGTCCCGGCGACTGAGCACACGGTAATTCCGAGCATATCGAGCGAACAGCCAAGAGCCTCAGCGAAGAGTGGCACAAGGAACTTTTCTGCGTCGCCTTCGACCAAAATGATACCGCGGGCGAACAGCATCTCAGCACGCGTCACATCCAGATAACGCGTGAGATCGTCGACCTCATCATCTGTCAGTCTTATCGACGCTGTAGAGCAGCCGGTCGTGCCCTCGTCAGCTTTCTCTTTTAGCAAGAGAAGGGAACGCAACGGAGCAACGCTGGCAATATGCGGCGAGTGCGAAGTCAGTAGCACTGACATTTGCTTCTGCTGATCAGGATTATCAACTGACTGAAAAAGGTGGCGATAAACTGATCGTTGTAGATGCGGGTGAAGGTGGGCTTCAGGTTCTTCGATGGCCAATAGCGTATGATCGCGATGGTTCTCCGCAATCAGCCTGCTCAGTTCCAGCATCTTGAGGCTCAGGAACATGATGTTGGCCGAGCCGAGGCTTGCGTCATTGATGGACCGCCTGCCGTCATCGATCAGCAGCCTTATGCTACGAAAAAGGCGTGTGACATCGGTGGCGCCAAAGCCAAGTCGTGGTTTGACATCCTGCTTGGGGCCGCTCATGGCTGCAAAGAGTTGACCGAGGTCTGTCTCAAGATCCCCTACACTCGGGAAGGCCGTCAATTTTTCGGTGGCTTCCTCGATTGCTTCACCAATCTCATCAAGATCTGCCTGGTCGATGTCGGCGAAGGCTTCCTCGATGAGCGGGCGTAGAGGCGATCGGCGCCACGCCGCGAGATCACCTTCAGCGTCACGAAGTGCTGGCAACAGGTCCATTGTCAGGCGGCGGCGGAGGTCATGGCCGAAACGTTTCGTCTCGCTTTCGCCGCCGAAACAGATGAACTCCAGATCGTTGTCCGATGTTGGCGCACGGCCCAATCCCGGTCGAGCGCGACATTCGTAGGTCAGGCGGACCGTGTCGGGGTCGTCGTCAAGGCGGAAGTCCGTGAGCAGAGCAAGGATATCGAGGTCAGTGTCAAATTCTTCGATTTCGACACCAATGACTATCTTGTCGTCTTCTTCTGGGCCGCCAAGGCCGTCCCAGAAATCGGCGAGGCCAAGTTCACGGGCGCTGTCAGGCAGAGAGGGATCAAACAGCAATCGGAGGGCATGCATCAGGTTGCTTTTGCCGACCTTGTTTTCGCCAACCACAACGACGTTCCCATCGAGGGCTACGTCCAATTTTGAAAAGTTCCGAAAGTTCTCAATCACAATCCGTGACAAGTGCATACAAGGTCACCTCGATCTAAATCATTGTTTCTGCAAAGACGTGCTCGATCCGCGCCGTTTCGTCGTCGGTCAATGCCTTGAACTCATTGGTTCGAGCGCGACGCGACAGGGTGCCTCCGTTCTGTTGAAGGAAGCGAAACAACAGATCGATGGTGCGGTCAGGCATATCAACAATGGCTTCGACCTGGCTGCGGAATGCATCGTAATTTCGAAGGAATGCTGTCTCGTACGGCAGGTCTTCTTCGATTGTCTTTTGGACGCATGAGTAGAGGAATTCTGCGTGTGGCGTCGCGTCGAAGAAGCGGTAGAAATCGCCTGTGTCGTTCAAGACCCGAACGTTGAATTTTTCCGTCGGCTCCCACTCGATGAGCGGCAGCAGTCGTGCTGAATAGCTCTCAAGAACCGTTCTATACTCATCTATGCGTTCTAGGATCGCGGCGGACACCGGAAAGACCACCCCTGGTGGGTTGAAGCCGCGTTCCGCCAGAACATGGTGGATCAGGTAACGGTGCAGCCGGCCGTTACCGTCTTCAAACGGGTGTATGTAGACAAAACCGAATGCGAGGATTGCAGCGGACACGATCTGGTCAGAGTGCCGAGACGCACCGTGATCAAAGGCGATCATCCCGTCAGTCAGGGACGGAAGATCTTCATGCCGGGCACTTATATGATCAGGCAACGGCATCCTTGTTTCGCGGTCATGCTCGCCAACAAAACCGCCCTCGTCGCGGAAACCCAGCTTTATGAACCGGGCATCACCTATGACGATCCGTTGCAGTCGTAGCAGCTCATCGCGGTCGAGCGGCTGGCGACCGGCCTCGCCGATCGCACGGCCCCAACGCTGAATTCGGTCTTGTGGTGGACGCTCGCCTTCGATCGCGTAGCTGGAACGTGAGTCTTTGAGTAAAAGGAAAGCAGCCGTGCGCGCGAGCAAGTCCCGGGGGACGTCGGCGATGACCGCGCGGGCTCGACTCGCCAGGTCCATCGCGATGAACTCGTCTAGCTTTTGCGTGCGAAAGACCAGCGGGCAGAAGTCTCTGGTTCCCGGCAGATTATTTTTAACGCGATATCGGGGAGCGTTTTCCCCTTCCGTCGCGAACTGTTGGTCGGGATCAACGACAGGCACGTAGCGACCGCCCTCTGCATCTGGCAGATTCAGTCGGCTTCCCGTTAGCCATTCAAACAGAAACCAGATGCGCCTTGCGTAGCTGCCGGTCGGCTTTTTGCGCACGATGTCAACAATGCCGTCAGGCCCGGTGGCCGCGAACAGCTTCGCGAGGACAGCAAGGTCAAGCCCTTCATATTTGAGAGCGAAGGTGAGGTGGCCATCCAGGTCTGCACTCGGGGCGTGGCGCGGCGTCAGGATGCGCCAAACCTCATCCTCAACGACCCGGTGATGGTTCCCGGTTGCCGAAAGTTTGCGGGGCAGTGGCACAGATAATCTGTAGGCGTCGATCAGTGCGCTGTAGCCTGCCAAGGTGGCGGTCTCAGGAAGGCGCCGCTCCTGAAAAACGGTTCTCGGGCCCGAAAAAAGTACCTGTTGGTCCGATGGCATGAATTCCGTTCCCTTGGCGTGAATTTTTGCTGCAGAGCATTGCGTCCATGAAATCCGTTCCTAACACATGAAAAATGTTCTTGAATAGGTGTTATTCATGAAAAACGGTTCAAATTTACGCCGCAGTCCGGGCATGTCAGATCACGGATCGATCTGCGGCGATCGACCGACGATATTAAGAGGTCCTCCAACGAACTACGCCGAGTAGAAGTTGTCTTCGTCAAAAGGACATTCATCCCGAAGCATGACCGCTCCGCGTTTCACCGAATTTTCTTCGGTGCCGAACACCTCCACAGAGTGCCGGCACCGGGTACAGGTGATGATGAGCCCCGGAACCGCGCCATAGTCACCATCCAGTTCCTCTTCTGAGACATCGATTTTCACGCGCATGTGCCGACCCTACTACGATTCACGCCGGGAGAATGGGATCACTGAACCTCCTGCAGGTGCACCTGTCTCACGCGAAACGTCCGTCTTGAGAGTCAATGACACCACGTCGCCTGTTTTCTTGCTGAACCAACCAGACGGAAGGCCAACGAGGTTCTCAATATCGCCTGGATGCATCGTGAACTCGACCGAAAGCAGGTCGTCCTTACTGCGGGTGCCGGAATCCACGATCAGGCAAAGAGCGTCATGCAACATACGTGGCTTTGGAACAGCCCACTCCTTGTCCATCGGCTCTTGTCGGTTCCAGCCTTTAGCGGAATAGGTCTTATAGAGCTGCGTGGCATGATCCTGCGGGATGATCTCTAGATCCACCAACCGCTTGATCTGGGCCTTCACAGAAACGCGCCAACGTTCTTTCAGAGACAGCAACCCTGCCAGGGAGTAGTTCGGGACCTCCGGCACATAAGTCGTCTGCGGCATAAGAAACGCGCTTGCGAAACGGAATGCCTGGCGCTCGATCTCTGGAAGATCATCGCGCAATGCTTTTGCGCTGACATTCCGGTGCAGCACAGCATGACCCAGTTCATGGGCGGCGTCCATCTGACGACGGGGGAGATTCATCTTGTCTGATGCGAGCAAGATGTGAGGACGGTCCTCGGACTTGGACCAGCTGCAAACGCCGTCGAGTTTGGACGTTCCCATTTCGATGGAGCCGACGACACAGCCTATCTTTTCAAGGACCGCTACGACATTTGTGCAAGGGCCTTCGCCCAATTGCCAGTGGGACCGCAGTTCGTCGGCGATGTCCTCGATGTCTTCGTCCCGAAGCTGACCGTAGCTGGAGCCACCCAGAACGTCTGGAATGTCGAGTTCTGGGAAATCAACATAGTGCTGCAAGACATGGCTGATCTCATGTAGCCAGCTCACCTGAGAAGTTTGATACTCGCGGTCGCGCTTCAGCGTGCTAACCAGTTTTCGATAGAACATCGGTCGCGGGCTGTCGAAGACCGGACGGAGAAAAAACTCTCGCCGGACCCGCAGGGCCCTCGCCAATTCTGTTAGAGCATCGGCTTCCGGCGCCTGCTTGCCGGTTTCCCAACGGGAAACCGAACTAGGGCTGACTCCTAGCATCAGGGCCAACTCTTTCATGCTTTGAACGCGCCGGGCGGCGCGCGCCTCAACGAGACGTTCCGGCACGAAGCCGGGTGTTCCCACTCGCATTCTTCCCTCCTGTGATGCCGGTGGCACCTTTACGCTTTGCCATCCTGTTCATCATCCACAGATGGAGCCTCGGGAGGAACAAAAGGCTTCATCGTGCGCTTCAGGCGGACTGCACCGCTGGCAGGCAATGCGGGAGGTGTCGAAAACGGCGAACTGGGTTCCGACACATCCCCGTCATCTGCCAGGTATTGGTCGATTCGTTCGTAGAAAAGGTATTGCTCATAATCGGAGTCAATGAGACCGATGGCCAACTCCTTGATCTTGCCGGCATGTTCAGGGTCGCGAGCGAAGAGAAACAGAATGCAGATGTCCCCGATCTGAGGGGCAGTACCATCAAAATCGAAGTGAGGAGACAGCTTGTAGTTCAGTGTCACACCGGCCTTCCGCGACTTGTTCTTGACCGGAAGTTTGCTGGGTTCCGGCATTGCTGCGAGGCCAAGGATGAAGCCTTGCCCCTCATGCTCGAAACGCATGAACGGTTGGAAAACCTTGAAGTCCGAACCGGGGATAATGCCACCGTCGAGCAGTGCGCCGCCATGAAGTTCACAGACCTCCTGAAACCCCTTTTCCATCATGTGGAAACGCGACATTCCCTCAAGGCGCCGTGCGCGACGTGTATCCAGACCGGAGTGATCCTGAATCATCCGATGTGCTTTAAGGGCTTCTCCGCGCAGGCGGTCCTCAAGATCAATGATCAGGCCGCGATAGATCGCGACCGGGAAACGGGTTTTGACAAAATCCCCCATGACTGCTCCGATTCTGTGGGGTTGCGTTTTGCGGGAAATGTGCGCTAAAAATTGCGTTAAGTCAACGTCGCGATCCACCTATGCCATGGTCTTCCTAGGTGACGGAGCGCTATGTTTCTCGAATAAAGACGCAGGTGTGATCAGTTTGAAACAGGTCTAGCGGAGAAGTCCAAGTGTCGTCAGGAACATGACAGCCCGTCACATGGAACAACGCTGGAACCACATGGCAAAAGATCGCAGAATTTGTAACCGCTTGTATTCATGAATTCTAATGGTGAAGAATAATGCGTCTACTTGTTACTGCCGACATTCACCTAGGTTCTCCGATCAGGTCGGTCGCACTGCGAAACCCCGATCTTGGGGATCGTTTGAAGCAAGCTAGTCGCGACACGTTCGTACGGATCATAGACCTGGCGATCTCTGAGAAGGTCGACGCGCTCGTGTTGGCGGGGGACACTTTCGACAACGGATACCCAGATCTCCGATCGCGCGCCTTCCTGATCGCACAGTTGTCACGGGCCGCGGAGGCAGGTGTGCCAACGGTCTTGGTCCGAGGTAACCACGACGCGTTGCTCGATCACCGTGCCCACGGAGAGCTTGGTCCCAACATCCATCTTCTTCACAAGGAAATGCCAACGGTCGAAATCGGCGACACCGCCTTTCACGGGCTTTCGTACGATGCAGCTCATGTCGGAAAGAGCTTCCTTCCCGACTACCCGAAACCGGTGCCGGACAAGCGAAATGTCGGTCTTATGCATACCTCGCTCGATGGCGCTCCCGGTCATGACCCGTATGCGCCCTGCGCCGCAGCCGACCTGATGGCGCATGGCTTCGACCTTTGGTGCCTCGGTCACATACATGCGCCGTTCGAGCGTCGGGATGGCCCCGTCTTGGCGGTCATGCCGGGCATCCCGCAACCGCGCCATTTCGGTGAGCGCCAAGGCGGGACAGTTACGCTTGTCGAAATGGGAGACGGCGCACCCGTAGCCGAGCGGCGCGACGTCTCGCGGTTGGGCTTTGCCGAGTTGGAATTGGACCTCCAGGACTCCGGCGATCAGCAGGATATGGTTGCTTCCCTTAGAGACGGGTTCTTATCGGCGCAGCTCCCGAATAAGGATGCCGCCGTCCGGCTGAGGGCAACGAGCTTGAGGCAGAGCGGCGCGTTTGTCACGGAGCTCGCAGCGGAAGTGCTGGACGACGTTGATCGGGTATTTCTGGATAAGGTCGAGGTAGTGCCGCCCTCCCGCTCGCCTAACACCGAGACAGATGACCTTGTCCGCCTGATGCGTACGGAAATGGCGGAAGACGGTTTTAGGCAAGCCGCCCTGCAACAACTTGATGAGGTCCGAACCGCGCTGCCGAATGAAATCGCTGCAGAACTGGAAGATCACGCTCTGGATGCATTGCTCGAGGACGCCATCGCTGAGGTGATGCTTGCGCTTCATGCGGAGCGCGCGGAATGAGGCTGAATGCGCTGCATCTCATCCGCTATGGCAATTTCGAAGACGCTGAAATCGTCTTTCCGGTGCCCGCGCGTGACACCCCTGATGTATCCGTCGTTTTCGGGCCGAACGAGGCCGGAAAGTCGACCGCGTTTCATGCGTTACTGGAGATTTTCTTTGGCTTCCGGGCTGGTGCGCATCCCTACGCATTCCGGTTCGAGCGCAGCGACTTGCTTGTAGGGGCGGACCTTGATCTCCCCGACCGAGGGGCGACTGTCCTGAGGCGAAATAGTAAGCGGTCGCAGTCCTTGCTGGACACGGACAATCGGCCAATTGCCGACACGATCCTCGGGAGCGCGTTGCACGGGTTAACCCGGCACGAATTCGAGGAGCGGTTCTCGCTGGATGAAAGAGGTCTGCGGGACGGCGGCGAACGGATTGCCAGTGCGAAGGGCGACTTGGGCCAACTCTTGCATGCGGGCGTCTCGGGTCTGACCGGCATTTCGGAGACGCTGAACACGCTGTCGGAGCGCGCCGACAAATTCCACAAAAAACATGGCCGTGCCACGGAGCTGAAACTGGCGAGCGACCGCCTGAAAAAGATCGGTCGCGAGCTTCGAGCGGATCGGCTGACCTCGGAACGGGAACGAACTCTTCGTCAGGACCGTGACCAGAAGGCTGCACTGTTCGACGCGGAAAACACGGCGCTGGTCACCGCGCAGAAACGCCGTCTTGCCTCCACGGCGGCCAGTACGTGGTTCGACCGAACCGAGGAGATGGAGCGACTCGCCGAGACCCTGAAGAACTACCCGAGTGGCCCGGACCTGCCACGGGATGCGGCCGAGCGCGTGGCGGCGCTTGTGGAGAAAATCTCCTCGCTCGAGGCCAGGATCTCGGAGGCAGACGATGACGTCGCCGGCCTGGACCAGATCATTGAGGGGAACCCCGCTGACACGCTCGCCCCGGCGCTGAGCGCCGAGTTGGAACGTCTCGATCAGATGAAGGTCGATGGAGCCCCGTTGATGGACCGCGCCACGACGGCGCACGCGGATCTCGACCGTCGCACTGCAGACCGGGACGCGCTCGCCACGGAGATATCGGCGGCGCTGGCGCGGCTCTCGATGTCCGGCACTGCCGTGTCGGATCTTGTCCTCGACACGGAGGACTTGGAAGAGATCGCGGAGGCTGTCGAAGCTTGTCGCATGGCGAGCGAGGCGTTGAACACGGCGAAGGCCGTCGCCGATGCCGCGAGAGCGAGGGAGGGCGAGCCGCCTAGCGAACCGCAAGATCTGACGCTCCTGCGCGTCGCATTCGAGGCCTGGAGGCCGGTTTCGGACCTGACCGCGTTCGAAACAGAGCGGGAACAAACCCTCGCGCGCCTCACCAAGGCTGCCGCCGACTTACCTGCGGACTGGACTGGCTTGGTCGACGCCGGCCTACCCGCGCCCGAAACGCTTGAGAAAGCCGCGCGAGAGTGGTCGGACTTATCCTCGGATATCGCCGCAGCCGAGAGCAACGTCGAGGAGCGCTCGAAAGAATTGGAGGATGCAACAGCAGATCTCTCGGCTTTGCAGGCCGCGCCCGAGGCGGTGGATGTCGCAACGACCGAGGAAACCCGCCGCCACCGCGACCTGGCTTGGACTCGCCACCGCGACGACCTGTCCGATCCCTCCGCAGACCAATTCGAGGCGGCGATGCGTGCGGACGACAGCGCACGCGGCCATTTCGTGGCGGGGGCGGAGATCCGCCAGCGGCGACTTGAAGCGCAGAGGCGGGAAAGGACAGCGAAGGCGCGTTTCGAAACCGCTGAAGCGCGGCTGGCAAACCTGATCGACCGCCGCGAGAGTTTGTCAGAGGTTCATTCGAGGCTATCGGTGAGGCTCGGTCTGGAAGCAGGCGCCCCTCCGGCGGCTTTCGGACCACGCCATCAGGCTCTTGCAGCGGCGGCCAACGCCGCTGCCGATCACTCGAACGCGCAAGCAGCGTCGGATACCCGCCGCCACCGCGAAGAAGCCTTACGCTCCGAACTGATGGAAGCGGCCCGCGCCTTGGATCTCGGCGTGGATAAAGGCAATATGGCTGCCCTAGTGCAAAGGGTTCTTACGCTGGAAGAAAGTGTTCGCAAGGCCTGGAGTAAATGGAAGGACAGCCAGAAGGCCATCGACAAACTGGACGACGACGCGCTGGTCAAGAAGGACGATCTAAAACAGGCCGAGCTCGAGTTCGAACGGTTGACTTCCTCTTTGCCGCTACCGGATCGCTCGGTCGAAGGAGTCCGGACTGCTCTTCCACAGTTATGGAACTTAATTCGGCTACACACCGATCATCAGCGTCTCGATGAGCGGGTCGAGGCTCTGCAGCAGGCGATTTCGGCGTATTCAGACGGGGCCGAACGGCTGGCGAAGATCCTTGGTACGACAGATGATCAGGGCGGGCTGGAACCTATTCAGACCATCGACCAGGCGCGCTTGCGTGTAGCGGCGGCAACGCGCGCCGACGAACAACGTGGCGATGCCGAGTCACGCAGGGACAAGGCCAAGGCGGCACGAGATCGCCACAAAACCGATCTTGAGACCGCGGAGAATGAATTAGGTGATCGTTTCAAGGGTCAAGGAGACGACAGCCTTATGCCAAGCGATCGCATTGCCCGGCTCGTTGAGCGAGATCGACTGCGTGCCAAACATCTAGCGGCGGATCAGGAAAGGCAGCAGGCCATCGTTGGCGTCGACAAGGACCTCTTCGGCGAGGAACTCGACCGGATGCCGGACGCCTCTCGTGGAATTGTTCTCGAACAGCAGGTGCAAGATGCGCAAGACAGCCGCGACGCAGCGCGCGATGCGGCACGTGAGGCCGAGCGTTTGTACCGCGAAGCATTCGACGCCTCCGACCGTAGTGATCTGGTCACCGAACAGGCGACGTTACTGGAGGCGCTCCGCAGCGGCGGTCGCAACGCGGTCGTTGCGCGGCTGGGTGTGCTGGCGGCCCGAGGGGCACTTCGCCGGCTGGCAGAGGAACGACGCAGCGACATGCTGCGCGATGTCGAAGCGGCCTTTGTCACCATGACCGCGCCCAAGTGGCGCGGCGTCGAGGTTTGGAGCCAGGTCGAAGGTGAAAAGCTGGTCGGCATCGACGCCGACGGGGACAAGGTTCCGGTCGATAAGATGTCGACGGGGACTATGGGCCAGCTTTACTTCGCCTTGCGGCTAGCGGGGTATCGCAGCTTTGCGCGTGACCTCGGACCCCTTCCGATGGTCCTCGACGACATCATGGAAACGTTCGACGACACACGGGCCCGGGCCGCATTGCAACTGTGCGCCGAGATAGGGGCAAGTGGGCAGGCAATCCTCTTCACGCACCACGCGCACTTGGTTGAGATGGCCCAGACCGCAATTCCGGGGGTGGCCATTGTAGATATGCCAGCCTGATCAACCGAGTCCTCAATTCTTGGTTGACCCCCCACTTGTCGCTGGACCGGACTGCCTGATGGACCGGCGGCGCCGAAGCCGCACTCCGCTCATTTCACCTTTATGCGGAAAATGGGTTCGCGCCGACAACGACAATGGAGAATGCAGTCCGTTGACGTCAGAACAGCCGAACGCTGAGTTGGGGAGTACCAAGTATGGCGCTAGGCAGTCATTATGTAGGACGTCGTCGAAGGACGCTTTTCGGATGGAGGAAGAAAGTGAGCTTTTCGTTCTGGTGGATCGTTGGCGGAGTCGTTCTCGTCATTCTCGGAATCTGGGCCTGGAAGCCGAGTAAGGCCACCCGACAACACCGGCATGACGATGAGACCCGGCCCTCAACCGAAGCGGCAAAACCCAAGGCGACTTCCGGCGCCAAGCAACGCGGATTGCGGGCACCGGCTTCGATGGGTTGGGATGTCCATGAGTTTGGCGACAATGCGCCCGCGGGCGATTGGGTACAGTGGAAGATTGGAAGCGGATGGTTCGACGTCCAAGGACTCTTCAATCACAAGGAGTCAGCAAGAGAGTTTCTTCGACTGGCCGCCCAAGCCGACGAGCGGGGCGAGCCTTTCGGGGCATTGCTTAATCCCGAGCCTGACAACAAGTTTGACAAGAACGCCATGCAGGTGATCGGCATCCTTGGTCCGCACGAAACGCCAACATCACGGGTCTTCTTGGGCTATGTGCCCGCCGATGTGGCTGCTGAGGTCGCAAGCTTTCCGGAGGGGATGCCAATTGCCGTGGAACTGAAGAAGTCCCGGATCGGGGAGGTCGACGTCATATTGAACTGCGCAGGTCTATGGCCACCAGCCAAGCAGCGACGGGAGCAGGGATTTGAGAAAGCGCCATCGAAACCTGTCACCAGAGTGGACGAGAACGCACTCGAGAAGCTCGATTCATTGATCGAGCGGATGAACGCGATGCCTGCCCTTACAGCGAAGCAGGCGGATGCGAGGCAGAAAAAGAACAGGATCGATTTCATCGAGGACGATGAGGCTACGATTCAGCGCAAGTTGGTCGAAATGGAAGCCGGCAGATCGCCTTCGGTTCTCGAGGACCCTGGCGGCATCAAACAATACGACAACGACCTCGCCAAGCAGGTGGAGATCGTCAGCGAGGGACTCGATGGATGGGAACGCTCCGGCATGACACCCGCGCCGTACTATTCCTACCGGATTGCTGTGATCCTTTCGAAGCAGAAAGAGGTTGAGCGCGAGAAGGCTTTCCTAGCCGCTTGGTGCAGGCATTTCTCCGAAGTTGGTATCGGGCAGCGCTATACGGACTTGGTCGAGCGAGCTCGCAAGAAGGGTGCCATTCCAGCGGACTGAAATTTGGTGCAGGTGATTTGGCACGCCCGTGGTAGCGCAGGTATTTGCCGGTTGGAGCGGTGATGATAATGGGACCCACTACTACCAATTGCCTGAGACGATTAGGTAGCGGATGACTCAGATTTGCCTTTTCGATTGCCGTTAGATCAAAAAATTAGAGCACGTCATATTAGTCACGTCAGCGTTGCATAGGTTCCTCTCAGGACCGTTACCGCACTGTTGTTGCAATAGCATCCACTGCCCGCAACGATAAGGCTGCGATTGTCAAAGTTGGATTTGCTGTTGCCGAGGTTGGGAAGGTGCCGGAGCCCAGGACGAAGAGGTTCCGGTGATCGAAGCTTTGCGAGTTTGCATCGACCACTGCCGCCGAAGCGTCATCACCCATACGTACAGTGCCTATTATGTGACCCGCACCCTGCACCTCTGTCGCGTGCTGTACATTCGTCGCCCCGATTGCGCTGAAGACCTCATTGTGTGCTTCCTCTGCCGCTTGGAGGCCATCGCGTGTATAATCGTCGAAGTCATACGCGATGCGCGGCAGCGGTATTCCATGACCATCTTTTTTGTCAGGGTCCAGTGTCACACGGTTATTGGCATCCGGTGATTGCTCAACAAGGGAAGCGAGTCTGATCTGTCGCGATGTCACGTCACGAAGCTTCTCGTTGAGAGCGTCGCCTCTGAGATCCTGACGCGCGAGGTCCGCCGCGGTGGTGGTCGGTGCACCTGTGGGCCAACTGTGACCATCATTCCCAATTTCGATGCGGAACGCGGCCCGCTCGGCACGGAAATCGCCATCGCGCAGATTTTCGATGCCCGATGTGGAAAGCGGCCCGCGATAGGGCCAGACCGGCTCGGCTGCTTCGGCCCAACTCAGGCGCGTCGGGTGATCCATCAAGTTTCGACCGACCTGGTCAGAGCTGTTGGCGACACCGTTCGGGGCGCTTTCCTGAGCGGAATGAAGCAGCAGGCGTGGGGTTTCGATCCCATGCGCGGCGACCACGACCACCCGGGCAGAGGCGGTGCCAGTGCTGCCATCGTCGCGGCGAAACGAAACCGAGGCGATGGAATTGTCCGGCCCCAAATTGAGTTTCGTGGCCGTTGTTTGACTGTGCACCTGTGCGCCCGCAGCTTCGGCGCGCGCCACGTGCACGGTCGCGTCATATTTGGCCTGGATCGGGCACACCGGAATGCAGGACGCGTTGCCGCAGCATTCGGGTCTGTCCATGTGGTAAGCGGAGTTCCGTCCCTGCGGGGTCGACTTGACCTGATAGGACGTGCCCACCAGTCGATCAGCGAAGTGTCGGTCCAGATAGGTCATCGGAATCGGGTCCATCGGAAATGTACCAGACCGGGGCGATCCGAGGTCTTCTGAAGAGTCGCCTGCGACACCGATTTCCTGTTCGGCCTGCAGGTAGAAGGGTTCAAGATCGTCATAGCTGATCGGCCAATCGACACCGCGCCCGTAGAGTGTTTTGAGCCGGAAATCCGAGGGCAGGTTGCGTAGTGTCGTGCCAAGCCAATGCCACGTCGTGCCGCCCACGACCTTTAGGTAGGTTGACCGGAAGAGCTCGGGGCCGGTCTGTTGATAGACCTCCGCAATCTTGTGGGTCTCGGGATGTGGGGCGTCTGGGTTATTTGGATAAGCCGACTCGGGAACCTTGATCTTGGCGTTCCAGAACCGTTCTACCGCTGCTGCGCGGTCGATGCGTGGTCCGGCATCGAGAAAGGCGACCTGAAAACCCTGCTCGGCGAGTTTGGCACCGGTGATTGCGCCTGCGACGCCTGTTCCGATAATCAGAATGTCGGCGGTGATGTCATCTGCCATTTGAGTGGCTCCTCGGTTGGTTTCTGGGGGCGGATGGACGTGTCAGGCCGTCGGGGGCTCGGTCCAATAGCCCATGCCGCCTCCACAAAAACCCAGCGGTTTGGTGTAGGTCATTGCAGACCACATCAGCGCATCGGTATAGGTGAGAACGGTATCGTCATCGGGGTTTGGCGATACGCCGCTGTACCACGCCGCGACGATCTCGTTTTCGAGGGGCCTATCCGCTTCGCCGTCCAACAGCGCCGCGATGTCACTGCCTTTTCCAGCCGCCTCAAATGCGGAGAGCATGTCTGAGGCGATATCATCGCTCAGCCCACCAGCGCCTGTCATAGCCTCGGACAGCTTCAGGAACGCGTCTGGTGCGACGTTCTGCGCGTAAACATCGCCCGGCCAATTGGAAGCGGTGGCCAGGGCCGCTCCCGAGACCGTGGCCAAAAATCCCCGTCGTGAAAACCGATGCTTCATCTGTCAATCCTCCTTGCGTCAGTATGCGGGGTGCGTGTTATGCGGACTGCATGAGTTGGGATTTGCCAAGCCATGTGTCTTCGTCCACGGCGCGCGCCAGGACAGCGGCGACATCGCCACGTGCAGCTTTTGCACCCACATCAACATCGTCGCCAAACTTCATGTCACGGGTCCCATCGTCGGTGGTCAGGGCGACCGGACGCAGGATCGCATAGTCGAGACCAGAGGCTTTCAAATACTCGTCAGCGTCATGTTTGGCTTGCAGGTAATGCGCCATGTCGCCTTCGGGGTTTGGATCATCAGCACCAACAGTGCTCAACATGACAAACCGCGCGACATGTGACTTCGCTGCGGCATCGACCAGCGCCTTGGCACCGTCGCGGTCAACCTTCTCGGTCATTTCTTCGGAGGTATCGCCACCTGAACCCGCGGCAAACACAACCGCTTCACATCCGTCGCAAACATCGTCGTTGAGGTCTGTGAGATCGCCCTGACGGAGCTGGACACCCTGGGGCAACGTGCTGGTGTCGGAGCTTTCGCGGACCAGCGCGACAGGGGTATGCCCCCGGTCAAGGAGTTCCTGGGTCAGGCGAAGGCCGGTTTTGCCGGTAGCACCGGCGACAAGTACACGCATGTTGTTTCCTTTTGGGATTAATGGTTTTCGAGAATTGTCGATTTTTCCGGAGCCATCGGTCCGGCATTGGCGATTGCAGCCAGATATCCCGGCTGTCTTTGCATGTCGGACCAATAGCGTTCCAGCCGGGGATGCGCGGACAGCGCATCCAGACTGGAGAGGTTGGCGAGCAGATAAGAAAACTGGATATCAGCCAACATGACGCGCTCTGCGAACAGAAGTCCCTCGGGAGGCAGGTCCCTCATGAGGTGGTCCGCATGCATTTGGAACCGGTGTTTCGCCTCGCGAGAGGGCGCGTCACCAGTCATCGCGGGCAGCAACACGCCCATAGCCGCATCGGCGAATGAGCTTTCCACATAGTCGAGCAACTCCTCATGGCGCCAAAAGTCTTGCGTGCCTGCATTGGGCTGATGGCTGGTATCACCGTGCTTGTGCGCAAGGTAGCGGAGGATTGTTCCTGACTCAGCGAGCGTCAGATCACCATCTTTGATGACCGGTGATTTGCCCAGATCGTGGACTTCCGACAACTCCGGCGGTGCGCGGAATGCCTCGGTCCGCGGATACTCGATCAGGTTGTAGGGTTGGCCGAGGTTTTCCATCAGCCAAACCACGCGGACCGCGCGCGAGTATTTGAGGCAGTGAATGTCGATCATTGTTTCGATCCTTCCGCAGATGGCGTTCCGTATTACCGCCGCGACCAGTCGCAGAAGCTTCGTTCGTTAACTGCTTTACGGGCGATAGATGGCCTTTACGTTGACGAATTCCTTCATTCCGAACCCGCCATGTTCGCGTCCGAAACCTGAATCCTTTACGCCGCCGAAGGGCATATTCGGATCGGCTGCGCCAAAGCTGTTGATCCGCACCATGCCTGTGTCGAAATGGTCGCGCGCCAGACGGACAGCCTTGTCGACGTCGGCACAAAAAATACCGCCGCCGAGGCCATAGCGGCTATCATTGGCGATGCGCATCGCATCTTCGTCATCCTTTGCGCGGATGATGGCTGCCACTGGCCCGAAGATCTCGTCATCATAGGCCGGCATGCCCGGCTTGCACCCGCCAAGCACTGTTGCAGGGTAGAAGTAGCCGTCACCGTCTGGCGGGTTTCCCCCGCAAAGCAGCTCGGCACCGTTCTCAATGCTTTCGGTCACTTGTTGCGACACCGTCTCGAACTGTTCTTTGCTGGCGAGCGGACCAAGCTGTGTTTCGTCATCGGTTGGATCGCCCATTCGGATGGCTTTCATTTGATCAACGAAGTTCGATACGAATGCGTCATACACCTTTTCGGTGACCACAAAGCGCTTTGCCGAGACGCAGGTTTCGCCGTTGTTGTAGAGGCGACCCATGACGCAGGTTTTCACCGCAAGCTCGATATCCGCGTCTTCGAGGACGAGATAAGCGTCGTTTGACCCAAGCTCGAGCACAGACTTCTTGAGATTCTTTGCCGCTGTCGCGCCGATATGGCTCCCGGCGCCGTCGCTGCCTGTCATCGTGACGCCGCGCACCAATGGGTGTTCGATGATCTTGTCGGATGTCTCGTGATCGATGATGACCGCCTGGAACAGGTCCTCGGGCAATCCTGCCTTCACACAGAGGTCGCGCAGCATTAGCCCGCTTCCGGTACAGATGCCTGCATGTTTCAGGACCACGCCGTTGCCGGCCATCAGGTTGGCGGCCAAAACCCTGACAGGTTGATAGACGGGAAAGTTCCACGGCTGGATGCTGTAGATGACACCTATCGGGCAATAGGCGACCAAACCGGATTTCTCTCCACCAGAGTGGGTGCGCTCCTCATCGGCCAAAAAGGTGGGGCCGTTGTCCGCCGTGTATTCGAAAATCGCCGCGCACAGCTCAACCTCTGTACAACCATCGCGCAGCAGTTTTCCGGTCTCCTGCGTCATCAGCTTAGCAAGCGCATCGGCATTTTCGCGCAAGGTCGCAGCGATGGCGCGCAGAATGTCGCCGCGATCTGAATGAGGCACCTCACGCCAAGCCAGGAAGGCATCGTGACATGCCTGAACCCGAGTTATCGCCTTTTCCCGGGTCATCAGGTCGTAACTTGCGATTGGTTGCTCCGTTGTTGGATCAATTGTTTGAATTTCGGACATGAAGTACTTTCTAGTTAGGGATGCAGCGCGCAGTTGAGGCATCGATTTGGAAAGTGGCTGTATGGTGAATGAGCCAAGCATTCGGTGTTGAAGATGTGCGGCAATGTGGAGATCGTGGCTATGTGCCGAACCTGGGGACCACAAAACGGATTAACAGTTTGGGCGATCGGTCGGGCAGGGGGTTTGCATCGCGATGCCTTGATGTGATGCCCGCTCGCGCAGCAGAGACGGTGGTTTCCAAGGACCATCGCCTACCTGCTCGATGGGGTCTTTGTCCCACAATTGATCCAAGCTTTGGAATCGCGTGCCGACATGCGCTTGAGACTGCCTGTCTCTTGGTGGACCTTTTACTGCCCATCGGACAATCGATCCCAAAAGCGGAGATCCGACAGCTTACTGACGAAACCGTCGATCTCATCCGGAGAGGACAGTTCGACCATACCGCTGTCGGTTTCTCTGACGCCAGCAGCCTTGAACAATCCCTTGGCCGGGCCTGTGTAGGCGATGAATTTGGCGTGGCCAAACGCATCGGACACGAAGTCCCTTGCTGGGAGCATTGCCGCGAGCGCTTCCGCGCCGTCCTCTGTCGCTAAGACCGCGACTGCGTCGAAAAGGACCGATGGTGCACCATCGATTTTTTCGTCTGCCGCAATGGATACGCCATCCTTAGTGATGATGCCGCCCACGTTCATTGAAACGATTTCGACCGTACCGCCGATATTTTCGACAGCACTTTTCAAGTTGTCTAAGATGGCGTCTTCAACCCTGTCCGTGGCGAGTATTCCGAGCTTGCGACCGCCAAAACTCCCCGGGCCGTTCTTCTGGATTGACAGGGCGTCGGACGGCTTTAGCCCTTCGACAGGGTCTTTCGCAGGTTTCGCCGCGTCCGGAATGGGAGACAATCCGAGGCCATCGGCGACGTCAGCGGCCAGGCCATGGTCGATCACCAACAGATGGGACACGACGCGTTCGCGGATCACTGGTGTCTTGACCTTGGAGAGTTCAAACACCAGTGCGTCTGCGATATGCGTCTGTTCGATGGGTGTCTGGCTGAGATAAAACTGCCGCGCCTGGCTGTAATGATCGGCAAAGGACTCCGGCCGCGCCTTACGCTTCTCACCTTCAACATGCGCATTGTAGGGTCGGAAGCCAGTGTGGGGATCAGCACGCGGTCCGCCCTTCTTCCAACTGTTCGGCTCATAATTGGCGCGACCCTTGGGGGCATGCATCGCCATTTGACCATCTTGCTGGAAGTGGTGAATTGGGCATTTGGGCGCGTTGATCGGAATATGCGTGAAATTCGGACCCCCCAGCCGTTTGACCTGCGTGTCGAGATAGGAAAAGTTCCGCCCCTGGAGCAACGGATCATCGGTGAAGTCGATCCCCGGCACGATGTTCTGCGTGCAGAAGGCAACCTGCTCGGTTTCGGAGAAGAAGTTGTCCACCGTCCGATCAAGGACCAGCCGTCCGACGATGCGGACCGGCACGTCTTCTTCAGGGATGAGCTTTGTCGCATCGAGAACATCGAACGGGAAAGCGTCTGCAAACGCATCGTCAAAAACCTGGATGCCCAGTTCCCATTCCGGAAGATCGCCCGCTTCAATCGCGTTCCAAAGATCGCGGCGATGGAAATCGGGGTCGGCCCCGTTGATCTTGACCGCCTCGTTCCAGAGCACCGATTGCAAACCCTGCTTGGTCTTCCAGTGGAATTTGACGAATTGTCCTTCGCCGTCCGCGTTAACGAAGCGGAACGTGTGAACCCCGAACCCCTCCATAAACCGGAACGATCTTGGGATGCCTCGGTCTGACATGGTCCACATGATCATGTGCATGGCTTCAGGCATCAGTGAGATGAAGTCCCAGAAGTTGTCGTGAGCTGATTGGGCTTGCGGAAAGGCACGGTCTGGCGCTTCCTTCACCGAGTGGACCAGATCCGGGAACTTGATCGCGTCCTGAATAAAGAACACCGGGATGTTGTTGCCCACGATGTCCCAATTGCCATCCTCGGTGTAGAGCTTGACCGCGAAACCCCGCGCATCGCGAGCTAGATCGAAGGAGCCCTTGTTACCAGCAACGGTCGAAAATCGAACGAAGGCCGGAACCTTGCGGCCTTTCTCCTGAAATAGATGCGCGGCGGTCAGGTCCGAGAGGTCCTCTGTGGTCTCGAAGTAGCCATGCGCACCATAGCCGCGGGCATGGACGACCCGCTCCGGGATGCGTTCATGATCGAAATGGAACATTTTCTCGCGAAAGTGGAAGTCTTCAAGCAAGGCAGGACCGCGTGCACCTGCCTTCAATGTATTCTGGTTGTCTGCAACAGGTATGCCTTGCGCTGTCGTCAACCTGGCAAGATCTGGCTGTTGATGATGCTCACCCCCGCCCCCGGTATCTACCGCGCGGTCTGTTGTAGCGGAATCGGATTGCGTATCGGCCGTGGCGGTATAGAGGGATTTGTCGGACATCGGGTGCTTCCTGTTCTGGGCGATCAAATCAAGGCTAGCACGCGAGGGCGCTTAGTCGTTCAGCGAGCCGGCTCTAAATGGGCAAACCTTATTCCACATTAGTGTTTTGGCAGCGAAGAGCGGAAATGCGACCGACGATAGACCTTGCTTCGAGGGTGTGAGCTGCGATTAGCTCGGCGCGGCAGAGTGTTAGTGCAAAAATTACAGCGCCCGCGACACCTAAACGATGCTGGGCGTAACCTCAAAAATTTCACTGCGGGGCGGGCCTATCCGGTTAGAGAGACTCCTTCAGAGGCTACAGAATTTACGTCAAGCCTTGGATGAACGGTCCATGTTCCGTTAGACCAGTGCGACCTTCGCGCGCCTAAGAGCATTTCGTGGCGAAAGATCATCAGCTTCGTCGACCTTTGGAAACCATGAAGTATCAACATTTTCGTATGCGTCGTGGAAGTCTGTGTCGGCCTTCCACTGCTCACGGGCAAGGAGCCGAAAATACGGACGGTCAATTTCCAACTCTCCTCGTTCTCTGAAGCCGCGAAGCAGTTTGTTGACGTAGATCGACGTAAGCCCAACGGCTTGACCGATCTCAACTTGACTGAAGGGTACATGAAACCGGTCACCAGAACCTACCCCAGCCACCTTTAGCCGCGAGCGCAACTGGAGAAGAAAGAACTTCAAATTGCTCTCCGCACTCATCGAGCGCATGCATGAACCGTGATGCCGAAAGGCTTGCAGATCGAGCGACACGAGCGCGAGCAACAACGCGTTAAGGCGGGGCAATCTGGACACGCCACTGTAAAATGCGCGTCTCGAAAGTCGGCTGACAACACCTGATGTTTGCATGCTGATTTGGTGCTCCATCTGGGGAGTACCGATCTCGGATAACCCAACAAATTCCCCGGGCAAGAAAACACGAAGGATTTGGTGGCCCGAACTTTTATTGTAGGATTTCAGGACAGCCCAGCCAGATTGGAGCACGACGATGTCGCCACCCTCACCCTGCTGGGATAGCTTGTCGCCTTTCGCGATGGGCTCCGGATCATCTTCAGAGCGGTCGATGAAGTCCAGTTCTCCGCCAGTCAGCCTGACATATTTTGAGAGGCGGTTTCTGACCGAGCTCGTGGCGGTCGCTTGCCGTCCTCTCGGAGCGGGAGGTACGAAATTCAATCGGCGAATACCGGAAGAGCGCGACAAACGGTCGGGCGATGTAAGGCCATAGGTCATGAGATTCCCTTCACGAGACCAACGCTAAACGAGGCGCCTGGTTCCCAAATCTGTCGAGTGAATGTCTTACGCTCAGCGTACCATTCAGGGTTTGGACCCTGTTCGTCTGCAATGGTAAAAACGCTAGGTGAGCATCCTTCGGCGCGAAGGCAAACGTGAAACGCTGGCAGCGCTTCTCTACTAATGCGTGTAGCGAAAGGTGATCTCAATGTCAATGAAAGGCCCTGCGAGCTGCGGCATCGAACTTGATCAAACGAAGTGCGTTTCACCAGAGAAATCTGGATCGATGTAGAGTGCCACAGCCATTACATATTGGCAGCTTCCGCTGAAATTTGGCCGATATCTCCGCGGCTTAGGCCGATATCGACCAACTCTCGATCTGACATGGCTGATAGCTCTGCGAAGGTCTGATTATAAACAGCCCGCGTCCGGCGATTTTCTGCGATCTCGGAGCGAAGTCGCCAATAGACCTCTACAATTCGGTGCAAAGGATGTGATAGATATAAGTTCTGGAACGTCATGTAATATAGCCTTTCCGGCTTTGTGGACAGGAGTGCCAATCCACGTGACTAATTGCTAGGGGTGTTTGTTCCGGCTGAGCCGAAGTCTGACCGAGGGGCGCAAACGCCGAGTGAGCGGTCAATCCACAGGCGTTTGGACCGCTTGTCTTCGGAGAAGCATTGCGCCGAGTCGATGTGTGCCTACGGTAAGCATCTGTGCGAACCATTCGCGGCGCATTGCGCGCGCTTCGGCGAGATACCTTTCGACATCAGCCTGTCTTGCTGTTGTGAAGGTCATTTGCGGGGTCATAACTTTATCTTTCGGTTGTACGGCATCTGCGCCGCACTCTTCAGGTGTGGTCGATGCACCCGAAGTACAAACCATAGGCGGTATGCGGGCAGAACATATCGACCAAACCTCACTACGACCGGTTAGTCCTCAGATGCAGACTTGAGCGCCGCGCCGATGGCCGTGTCTTCATCACCGTCAGCCACAGCATCTTCTATCTCGGCAGATTTGGAAGACTCGACCTCTGCGTGATCAGGATCACCCTTCTCCCCCTTTTGGTTCTTTAGTTTATGATGCTGTTCCGACCCCTTGAGTTCGATCGGTGTGTCCTGGTCCATGTCGATGTCTTTATCACGTGTCTTGTCAGTGTTTGTCATTTTCAATGCCTCAATCAAATCAGAAGTCCTGATAGCCATCCCAATCGCCGCTCGTGCGGATGGGATGGCACATGGGTGATCAGTTCGCGTTTACGAAATCATCCACTTCCTTCTTGGCCTCTTCTTTGGTCTTGCCGTATTTGGCTTGGATTTTGCCTTCAAGCGCTTCGCGGTCACCGTTGACCTCAGCGATCTCGTCATCCGTCAGCTCGCCCCATTTTGCTTTGACGTTCCCTGTCATTTCTTTCCAGTTGCCTTGAATCTGGTCCCAGTTCATTGAGTATCCTTTCGGGTAAGAGTGTCTGAAGTTCGTTCGTGCCACGCCTAGCCAGGCCTTCGTTACTTGATGGAGTTTTGTGCATTACCTCGGCGTGAAGAGGCAGGCAGCTCCAGCGCGTGCACGACCAGTTCGGCTGTCGTCACGTTGGCGGTCATGTGGCAATGAAGCCAGTCCCGGAGCGCGGCAAACTCTCCAAACACTAAACCAGAACAGCTTTTGCGGATCCTGCTGCCCCCGTTTCACGTCTGGTAAGACATGTGGCTTGGCAGGGACCGGATCAGCTTCTACTGAAGTCAGAGCCATGGTTCGCGACGATGACCCGTGCGCCCGAAATTCACTGAGGTAGTTCGAACAAGGTCATTTTTGGAGAACCAGACGCAACTTGCATTGATGCCATACCAGGTTCTCCTCATCATCTGCGCAACAGACAAGTGGTTCAAATGATCTTAGAGCTCGGTCCAACACGCCGAAGTTCAGGGATTTCGACTGGCAGAAACCCTGCCTTAAGTGATGCATATGGCGCCTTTTGGTCCGATGGCATCTAAGAAAGGCCGTACGGAAAATGACCAAAATTAAGGATGATACAGGCGCAACGAGGCAGGAAGCTGTCGCGGATGAACAGTCTATGCAGGAAGCGACAAAACTCTCACCGCGTTTGATTTACGAAGTTATTCGACGAGACGGTGAAGAGGAACTCGAACGCCCTCTCAGCTCACTGGTATGGTCAGGCATAGCCGCTGGCATCCTGATCAGTTTTTCGGTTTTGGGAGAGGCAATTTTTAGAACTTATCTGCCGGAAACGCCAAGCAGCTATCTTATTGAGAACCTTGGCTACAGTCTTGGCTTTCTGCTGGTCATACTCGGACGCATGCAGCTATTTACCGAAAATACCATCACAACGGTGCTTCCACTGATGTTCGCGCCGTCACGAAGGCTTCTAAGTGACGTGTGTCGGCTATGGCTCATTGTCTTGTCGGCAAATGTGGTCGGTGCTTTCGCGATCGCGACTGTATTCGCCCACACCTCTGCTATACCCGTGGAGCTGATGCCAGCACTCGTTTCTCTTTCGGAACATGCGGTTGGGATGCCAGCGGGGGAGAGTTTCATGCGCGCAATTCCAGCGGGAATACTTATTGCTGCCATTGTCTGGATGCTCCCACAAGCAGAGGATGCGTCATTTTTCGTGATATTGGTTTCCACGTGGTTGATTGCTGCTGGAGACTTTACCCACGTTGTAGCAGGCTCAGTAGAAATGGCCTTGCTTTCCGTTCGTGGTGATCTTGGTTTCTATGATGCAGTTTTTGGCTTCTTCATACCGGTTTTGGCAGGCAATGTCGTTGGCGGTACAGCGATCTTTACGCTGATGGCCTGGGGTCAGGTCAGGAACGAAGTGGAAGATGCGGGCACCACATAAATTTTGGAACACTCCAAGATTGCAAGGCTTCGTTGTTGGTAAAACGGTCGTGGACCCGTCGAAGGAGGCACCACTGGCACCCCCAAGACAGACAATTCAAATGAGCAATAACAGTTTCTTGGCAGCCTCTTCGGAAGACGCCGGGTTCTGGCCGGTGACGAGCTTTCCGTCGACAGTGACGAACGATGCCCAATCATCACCTTTTTCGTAGACCCCTCCGTTTTCTTTGAGCATGTCCTCCACCAAAAACGGAACGACATCCGTGAGGCCAACTGCGTCTTCTTCGCTATTGGTGAACCCCGTCACCGTTTTGCCTGCAATCAAGGGCTGCCCGTCGCCGCGCTTCGGATGCTTGAAAATGGCGGGTGCGTGGCAGACTGCACCAATTGGCCGGTCGTCTTTGGCGAACGCTTGCAACAAATTGATGCTGTCTTGATCCTCGGCCAAATCCCACATCGGCCCATGACCACCAGGATAAAATACCGCGTCGTATTCCGACTCTTTGATTTTCGACAAGATATGCGTCTCAGACAAGACTTTTTGTGCGGCCTTATCGCCCTTGAAGCGCTCGGTTGCAGCAGTCTGGGCGTCGGCAGTATCGCTGCTTGGGTCAAGCGGAGGTTGGCCACCTTTCGGTGATGCAAGCGTGATCTCAGCACCAGCGTCCTGCAGGACATAATACGGCGCAGCAAACTCTTCGAGCCAGAAACCGGTTTTCTTGCCGGTATCGCCCAGTTCGTCATGCGATGTGAGTACCATGAGAATTTTCATCTATTGTTCCTTCTTTTGTCAGTTGAATGGATGTGTGCGGTCCGAACATGAGTTCCTGGCGAGAACCTTCCGTTGACTGCAGAATCTATATTTGATGTGTCCTGGCGTGCCGTCGCTCGCAGGCGCACTTCACCTAAAGCACACGATGGTGCGATTTGTGCTTCGCAATGCTCCAAAACTTGTCTGAGATTAGTGAATGCTTCCGCAACTACCCGCCTAAGGATGGTATCCATGCAGAAGGTCGACGAGGTCTTTGCAGACCATATCCGCCCACCCGTCGTTACAGATCGGCGAATGATCAAATCTCTCACAAGTTGAGAATGCTAAGGCATGTGATTGGGTTGTTCGCGTCCGTAGCATCATACAATTATAAGGAAAATTCATGTCTCTCTCATTGAGAACACAAAATACTCGTTTCATGACTGGGCTGCTCGCCTCTGCTGCAACTGCTCTGGTGATGGCTACATCAGCACAGGCCGACGGCCATACCGCTGCATTCATGGATCTTGAGTTCGACAAAACTCAAAACCTGAATGCGTCGGAGCTCATCGGTGCGCGCGTCTACGCCTCGGAAGCCGATATCTCGAACGAACCGCTGGCTGCCGACGGCGAAAAGGAATGGGACGACATCGGCGAGATCAATGAAATCGTCTTGTCGCGCTCGGGCGACATCACGTCGGTGATCGTTGGTGTTGGTGGCTTCTTGGGCCTGGGTGAAAAGTCTGTTGCGGTTGACCTGTCAGAACTGACATTTGTGTCTGACGGTGAAGATGCTGATGAATACTTCATCGTCGTCAAAGCCAGTGCCGCCGGGGTTAAGGACGCGCCGGAGTACATGGTGAACTCCGATGCAATGGCGCATTCTGATCGTCAGATGCTCGCCGCTCCAGCAATCGAGCGCGATGGTTACGAGACGATGGAAGCGGAACAACTCACATCTGAGAACCTCACAGGTGCCCGCGTTTACGGCAGCAATGACGAAGATATCGGTGAAATCGACAGCCTGTTGCTGACAGCCTCCGGCGAAATCGATCGTGCTGTTATTGGTGTCGGCGGTTTCCTGGGTCTTGGCGAAAAAGATATCGCTGTGACCATGGAAGAGCTGACTATCATGCAAAAAGACGGCGACGTCCGTGTGTATATCGACAGCACAGAAGAAGCCCTGGAAGCCCAGCCGGCGTATGAAGGCTAAGTCCCGACATACAGTGTTGAATGGTGCTGCTGTCGCTCAGAGATGAGCGGCGGCAAGTTGCCGTTTGTTGACAGCTCAATCCGCTGAGAGACTTCGTTCGATGTCATCAGTCGGCGAGTTGATCAGTGTTTTTGCCAACTCCAAAGTGATTCTTTGTGTGACTTCTTGGTGAAGAATTGGCCGGATCTCTCCCAACGTGTCTGGGTCAGCAACAAGTACCAGATGCTCGAATTCTTTCTTGTGGGCCTTCGCGTAGAGATACTGCGCGAGTTGTTTGGCGAAAGTTGCTTCATCCGTCTCCCGGTTGGAGGACTCAGGTGGTCGGTTTCCCGAGGGTCCGTCATCATCGAGGTTTTGCGGAGACAGGCCACCGATGTGGTTCAGCTTTATGTCCCGTGCAGCGCCATCGTTGACAAAGAACTTTGCCTCAGCCCCTGATGCGATCACGACAAAGGCTTTGGGTGGGCAAGTAGAAGTCGTCATATTTGAAACTCCCTGGTTGGTCTGGATTAAGTGAGACGCACACTTGCGACCCGTTGCGAAAAGCAGAGGTGAAAAGTGGTTGCTTCGTTGGTGTGGACCTACAATTGCGCCAGCACAAACCGCTGGAGCAACGATTGGCTATAGTCGCCTTGCAGCGAGCCATGAGGGTAGAAGAGCCTATTTGGACTTCGATTTCTTTTCGCTTTGATCCTCATTGATCTCAGAGAGGACAGATTTGCTCTTCGTAGAAGATGGGTGGTCTGAGGGTTCTTTGCCCTCCGAGTTTAGCTTGGCGAGAACTGATGTACTTTTTGCTTGTTTGTCGGATTTTGATGTCATTGCGTCTTCCTTTTTTCTTCGTGAAAGAATGTTCTTTAGAGGTTCACAGTGATAGCCGCTCAGGTCTTCGGAAAAAGCGGCTCAGTAGAAATCGACGTCCACGCAGATCTGTGCCGCACTTCACGCCTATGAGAATTGAAGACCAATGTCTCGTACGCTTCATCGAAGATCCGTTTTATCGTTACCGACTTCCAGACAATCGAATGGTACTCCGAGAAAACGTCCTCTCTTCGACTAGGGCGCGGGTTTGAGAAGTGCGGCCGGTTTCGTACGCTGCAAGGTGCCGGTCAAGTCAGGCGTAACCGGTTCATGCAGCGTTTTGCCCATCTTGGACCGATATTGCGCGGACGTCTGCGCTCATTTCCTAAACTCTGACAAGGTTTTCCAAGATAGGATCCTTTTCTTAGCCAGTAAAATTTGTGGAACGCCTGTTTCTCTGAACGCAGCGGTGGTACGCTCCAGGCTGTTACAGGACATCAATGAGCCTGGCGGCACAAAGCACTTGCCCGAGGTCACCGCTTATTTTGATTGTGAGGGTTGAGATGGCCTATCGATCGCTTCGGCCATTCGATGCTGAAGTAAAGGACGGGCTTTGGGTCTCACTCCGCGATGTTGTTCCGGATGACGGCGACCTGATTGAACTGGGGTTTGACCGTCTCTCGAAGCAGTCACGTTTTTTTCGCTTCATGACCGCAAAGAAGAGGTTGACCGGTCGTGAGGTCGAGCAATTTGCTGCATTGAATACGGCAGATCATGCAGCCGTTGGGGCGCTGTGTATGCGCCAAAATAGAGCTCATCCTGTCGGGATCGCACGCTATATACGCACAAACGCAGACGACCACGCAGCCGAGATTGCAATTACCGTCGTCGATGCTTTTCAGGACCGCGGAATCGGCACTTTGTTGCTTGGCGTTCTTGCGAAGGTCGCCCAAGCGCACGGGGTAACAGAATTCCTTGCGTTGGTCGCCAAAGAAAATGACGCCATGCAGAACCTTCTTCACGAACTCGGCGGTACGGATGAAACGCCGGGTGACCCAGAGGTGAACATTTCAATACCGATTTACCAAGACCCGCAACACTACCCGAACAACAAGGTCGGGAAGTATGTTCGCCAAGCTTATGCTCAGGCAGAGCTTGCCCAAAGCTGACAAGTTGGGTGCTTCGAACCGCACGCAAACGCTGTTCAACGATCTGTTTCAAAAAGGCAGCCTATCAATACCGCCGCGAGCAGCGGCGTCTGACCTTCAGTTCATCGCTCCCCGACCCGTTGGTACGATTGAATTCACTATGAACGGGCCGAAACGATCACCCTCGATCAATCAGAAACGGCACCCCGTAGAGCCGCTGGCAGAACGCACTGAACCATGAAATCCGGTGCTTCGACGAGACCAACCATTGCAAATCCCGAAAAAACATCCACATACCATCCATGCAGATGGAGAAGTGAAATGGGCAAGGTTACTCAGCTTCGCGATAAGCAGCCTGAGAACGAGAAGATCACGATCAACCTCGGTTTTGTTGATCTCGGTCGGATCGACCTGTTGGTTCAGGAAGGGTTCTACTCCAATAGGAGTGACCTGATCCGCACAGCGATCCGCAATCAGCTGGAAAGTCACGGCGAGGTCGTCAGCAAATCGCTCGAACGGCACACGATGGAACTTGGTCTTCGGGACTACACGGTCGCCGATCTCGAGGCGCTCCGGGATGCGGGCGAGATGCTTCATGTCAAGGTCGTGGGGTTGGCGCGGATCGATCCTGATGTGACGCCGGAGCTCGCGCTTCAGACCATCGGGTCCATCACTGTGCTTGGCGCCCTTCAAGCCAGCACAGACATCAAACAGGCACTTGGCGACCGCATCAAGTAGGCCGCCTCACATATAACAAAGGAAACACTATGAAGCTCTTCAACGTCGGCGCGACGCGCCCGGCGGCCGATACCGCTTGGGCGTCGGCAGCTAATGATCTTGTACAACGCACACTTGCGCAGCACGGCCTCGTATCGCCGTTAGAGCAGGGCGCACAACCGCACGGAGTAAACCTGCCTTCAATCGACAGCATGTTGGCGGGTTTGTCTGGGCAAACCATACATTCTGGCTCTCCCAAGATCAGCGTTCCGGACGGCGCGATCTTCACGGACGATGTCTTCGTATGCGCATCCGGAAGCCGCCGCTATCGTCTCTATGTCCCTGCTTGCGCGAAGGAGAGCATCACAGGTGTTGTCATGATGCTGCATGGATGCACCCAGACACCGGACGACTTTGCCGCAGGAACGGGTATGAACGCCTTGGCCGACCGTCACGGGTTTGTGGTGATCTACCCTGCGCAATCACGGGGCGACAACGCGCAGTCCTGCTGGAACTGGTTCAGCCGGGGCGATCAGCGTCGGGGCAAGGGGGAACCTGCGATCCTGGCTGGTTTGGCGCAGAAGATCTGTGCCGATTACGGTGTCACGCGCGACGATACCTTCGTTGCAGGTCTTTCGGCAGGCGCCGCCATGGCGGTCATACTCGGGGAGACCTATCCGGATGTCTTTGCTGCGGTCGGCGCGCATTCGGGCCTTCCTGCAGGATCAGCCAAGGACGTGCCTTCCGCTTTTGCCGCGATGGCGGGTAATGCACTCGTTGGCCCTGATCCAGAGACGGCTAGTCACCGGGTCCGTACGATCCTGTTTCACGGATCTGCCGACCGAACGGTGCACCCCTCAAACGGTGAAGGCATCGCGCGGCGTGCACGCACGGTAGGGAGCACCCAAAGTGTTGAAACGTCCGACATGGGAGTTGCGTCCGGGCGGAGCCATACCAAGGAGATTTCCAGCGATGTCGATGGAACCGTATCGGTCGAACATTGGACGGTCGAGGGGCAGGGCCATGCGTGGTCAGGCGGTCAGCCAGGCGGGTCATACACCGATCCAAATGGGCCCGATGCCAGCGCCGAGATGGTCCGCTTCTTCTTCGAGACTGAGAATAAGGATTTCTGAGATGACCACCATGACACTTACCTTCGATGCCGTTGATGAACCCAAACCCGGCCCGAAATGGGCAGCCCGCTGGGCACGATCCTGGCCTGATTATGAGGCGTGGTTCATCGCACGCGGCGGAGATACAGGGCCGTCCCGTGCCGACTGTCGAGCAGCGTTGAAGCACCACATGCCTGAATTGATCCCAACCTATGACAAGCTTGTTGTGATTGCAGGTGGCTCCGACCGAGCCGCGCGGTTCCTCTCCACATGGTGCCCGCCGCCTTATTTGGGTGGATGCTCTCTGGCCGCCGTTGCGGACCGAAATGATGTTCGGTTGGTGCGCAACTATGACCTCTCGCCCGAATTGAACGAAGGGCTTCTGCTTCGCACAGAATGGACGGGTCGTGCGGTCATGGGCATGGTCGAATTTCTCTGGGGCCTGTCGGATGGCATCAACGATGCCGGTCTTAGCGTGGCGCTGGCATATGGAGGCAGATCCGAGACGGGCGAGGGCTTTGGCATTACCACGATCCTGCGCTATGTGCTGGAGACCTGCGACACGGTCGAAGAGGCTGTCGCGGCACTGAGACGCATACCGTCCCACATGGCCTACAACGTGGTCCTTGCGGATGCTGCAGGCCGAACGGCAAGCGTGGAACTCGCTCCTGGAGGCGGCGCTAAGACCATGCCGCAGGCCATCGCGACCAACCATCAAGGCAAGGGCAGGGCCACAGACCGACCGGGCTTCACGCGGACCGTAGAGCGGCTGGCTCATCTGAAGGGCTTGCAAGCCGGCCCACACGATCTTGGTCGGCACTTTCTCAAAGAACCATTGCGCCAGGATCGCTACGGCGAGGGTTTCGGAACGCTGTTTACCGCTGAATACGATCCGAAGGCGGGATCACTTTTGCTGTCCTTGAATGGCAAGCGATGGCGCCAAACCATTGATGGGTTTCGCGAAGGGCAGCACACGGCAGACTATTCACGTGCAAGCGGCAGCGATGCGACTGTCAGCATGCCGATGGGAGCTGAGAGCGGAGGCGACTGGTCGCAAGCCGCCATGATCGATTGGTCGCGCCTCGCGATGGACTATGCGGCAGGTCGTGGCCAGGAAATCAGCGCGTATCTTCCTGACACTTCGGTCCCGAAATCCGAGGCCGCATAGCACATCCTATGCTTTGCAAATCGACACGTTGACCGATTTCTCGATGAGGGAAATCGGACCGAAGCTTGATAGGAATGCAACCTCGGCGGCATCCATGCCGACTCCAATCCGGACGATCTGGGATGCCTCCGCCATGCCGGTGGCGTCGATCAGATGCCAGGTGCCGTCGAGATAGACCTCAGCGACTGCATGAAAATCTTGCGGCGTAACGTGCGGGGCATAGACGCTGACAAATCTTGCTGGAATGGCGGAAGCGCGGGCGAGCGTAATTAGAACGTGAGCGAAATCACGGCAAACACCCTGCCTTTGGACGAACGTGTCTATGGCGGTCGTCTTTGTGTTGCTGGAGCCGGGCACATAGGTGAAGCGCTCAAAAATCCAATCGCGCATTGCAGCAACGCGTCGGCCAGCGCCCAAGTGACCAAACTCCGCTGCGACAAAGCTCTGGAGTTCGTCCGAGGGGCAGTACCGCGACGGCATCAGATACCGGACGACATCCCCCGGAAGGAGATGTGGAGGCACCTTGCCCAATGCCGAAACGTCCAAAGAGGGTCGGTCGATCTCTACCTTGGCCGCATAGGTGCACGCGACGTTCTTGGATGTTCGCAGCAACGTTCGGCTGCCCAGACCAGCTTCTGCTGCGGCATCTGCAAGCTGCTCCGGTGTGCCAACGTCAAAAGTTTCGGATAGGACATACTGGTCCGCAAAACTCGGTGCGCGTACCTGCAAGATCAGATCGACCGGTTGAGAGATATCATAGGCCAGTCGCACATCAATATCGACAATCATGAAACGTCCTTCTTATTAGCCGAGGCATCTGCGAGGTCCCTACTCAAAAGCGCAAAGTTGCGATTGTTCGCTTTGAAAGCGAGGTCGAAGACATCGCCGAGGATTGGCACCGCACCCACGACAAAGTCCAGTCCGCTATTCGCTGTCATGCGCGAAATCGTGCGCTTGCGCGCGCCGAGACGGTGGCCCTTGTAGATGAGATAAGCTGACGGACCGAGAGATGCGAGGTCTCCTGCGCCAGGAATGAGCCCGAGCAGCGAGTCCCATCCGAACCGAATGGGCGTGCCTGGTATGCGAAACCGGCTGTCAAGCAGCGTCGAAAGACGGTCAAGCTTCTCGATCTCGCTGGGTGGTGCCTGACTCACTTGCGGGCGACAATATAGACCGCGTGTACCAGACCCGGAATGTAGCCCAGCAATGTCAGCAGGATATTGAGCCAGAAATGTTTTCCAAACCCCACCTGCAAAAAGACGCCAAGCGGCGGAATGATGACGGAGAGGATGATGCGGATGAGGTCCATAGGTGCTCTTTTGTGAGATATCGGCGGATTTCCCCAGCGTATCGCAGCTTGGCCAGATTAAAGCGAGGCTGCGTGTCCTAAACTGTGTTAACTTCTCATATGTCAGAAAAATACCAGAGCTGCCTCGTCAGCCGCCTGTCCAGGTTCGTGTCCCTCACTGACCACGAATGCGCCTTTATTGCAGTCATGGAAAGGGACGAGCATCCACGTAAGAAGGGTCGGCCTGTCGTCAGCGTTGGGGATCGAACGGAAGGTATCATGGTCCTGAAATCCGGGTGGGCCGTGGTCAAGTCCGACAGTTCGGACGGGCGCAGTCAGATTTTGCGGGTGTACCTGCCGGGCGAGGTGATGGGACTGGCAGAGATCGGATCATCCCATGCAAGTCATCGCGTGATGATGCAGACCGATGGTGTTATCTGCCCGTTCCCACGCAGCGGGCTCGCGCCACTGTACATCGACTATCCACGTCTAGGAGCTCTGCTGACGGCCGTCGGCAGCCTGGACCAGATCGCGCTGCGCCATCACGCCAGCAGCCTTGGTTCTATGGATGCCGCCGGTAAGCTGAAGTTCTGGCTGTTGCAACTGCGGTCCCGTCTTGAGGTGGCCAATGTCGGTCTTGGCAACCGATTTCAGGTGCCATTCAGTCAAGTCGAGATCGGACAAGCCGTTGGCCTCACGTCAATCTACGTCAACAAACTCTTGCGCAGATTTGTCGAGAATGATGAGATCGAGATTGAACGCCCCTATGTTCGCCTTCTCAAACGGGATGAATGGGAGAAGGACTGTGAATTCGTCAACGCGTTCCTCGACATGGACACATCGTGGTTTCCACCCGCGGTTGGGACGGAAACCACCGGGAGTCCAGATTTGGCCAGATCGGCTTGACGGTCAGGTCACAGCGCTTTTGTTAATCCCGCCTGTCGCCAGCGCCGTCATCGTGCGGTCGCCATCGTAAGACGCATCAAGACAGGCTTTCAGCGCAGAGAGATCGTTGTCCAGCTCGAGGCGGTCCGCAAATGCAGCCAGACAGCCATATCCCGCAATCGCGTAATGAGTCAGCCGCTGATATTGCGTGATGATCATCGCGTCTTTGGTTGCATCTTCGCCGAAGGTTTCTTCGATGGCGTGGGCGCGGGCCTCTTTGACCAAGCCCTCCATTCCCTTGCAATGCTCACCGGAGGGGTTTTCGTCGTGGCCCTCTGAAATCTTCTCAATTGCGGTGATGCCGTCCTGGATGCCATCCGCGCCCGCGCGAAGGGCGTCGGCCAAGTCAGTATTGGTTGCGGCCTCAGCCATCTCATTAGTGACGTCCAACGCCTGCTTGTTGGCGCTGTGGATGTCCTTGAGTTGCTCAAGATAGAGGTCTTCCAGCGTATCAATGCTCATGTGGCGTCCTTTCAAGATGAGCCTCTACGCTAGCCGGAATTGGCCCCCACAACAGATACGATGTGCTCTGCACAGCTGCAGATTGGGCAAATGCTAAACCAGATTAGCGTCTGCGACCTACGGGCAATTCAGCAACCACCTAAGCTAGTCCGGACGGAAATGCTTTTGATCATGCCCTGAAAGAGGAGCCCCCAATGCACAACGTTTTTTATCTCATCGGACTGATTGTCGTCGTTCTTGCCGTCATCAGTTTCTTGTTCTGACCCTGAATTGGAGAATGACATGACGACCCAAAATACACCCGATCCGAAACCATCCCAGTCTGCCGCAACTCAGGCCAAAGTAACGGCCAGCGACGTGACAGAGCAAGCTAAGTCCGCTGCACGTGATGTTGCACAAAACGCGGCGTCTGCCGCAAAAGACCAAGCGGAGACAGCCAAGTCGTCAGTCGCTGACGAGATGTCTGGCGTGGCCTCCGCATTGCGCACCGCCGCCGAAGAGATGCGC
This sequence comes from Actibacterium sp. 188UL27-1, assembly GCF_016901225.1. Classification (GTDB taxonomy): domain Bacteria; phylum Pseudomonadota; class Alphaproteobacteria; order Rhodobacterales; family Rhodobacteraceae; genus 188UL27-1. The sequence goes on from NZ_JAFEUL010000025.1 coordinate 38,559, forward strand.
AGTGGCTCACCACAAGAACGCACGTTTGGCCAGATCGCAGAGGGGCTTGCAGACGCATCCGAGGCCATGCGCGACAGGGATCTGAGCGAGATGGTGCAGGACGTCAGCGCCTTTGCCCGTAAGAACCCGCTTGTCTTCCTTGGGGGTGCTGCCCTGATCGGCTTTGCAGCCACGCGCTTTGCCAAGGCGTCCAACGCACCAAACCAGCAGACCACGCTCCACACGCCTGGAACTGAGCGACATGGAGATTTCTCATGAACGATGAAAATATCAACAAAAGTGCGGGCAACCTGCTGACAGAGGCCATGAGCAATGTCAGCGGTCTCGTGCGCAGCGAGGTCGATCTCGCCCGCGCCGAAATCAGCGAGAACGTCACCAAGGCCGGCGTAGCCGTTGGCCTGATCGCGGGTGCCGCAATTATCGCGTTGGTTGCTTTGAACGTTTTGGCCGCCGCCCTCGTGGCCGCCTTGACCGAAGCAGGGCTCGATGCTGGCTGGTCCGCCCTGATTGTTGGCGCTGGTCTCGCCATTATTGCATTCGTCTTGATCAACAAGGGCGTCAATGACCTCAAACTCTCAAGCCTTGCACCGACGCGGACCGTCAAGAATGTCCAGCGCGATGCCGCAGCCGTGAAGGAAGCTTACGATGACAAATGAGACCCGGAGCCCAAAAGAGATCGAACGCGAGATTGAAGAGCAGCGGTCGGACCTGACTTCTAATCTGGAGGATTTGCAAGACAAATTCTCGATCGATACGGTTGTCCGTCAGATCGGTGATCAGTTTCGTGAACATGGTGGCGACATGGGCCGCTCGATCTCCAATCAAGTAAAAGCCAACCCAATCCCGTTGGCGCTGACCGGCATTGGTTTGGCGTGGCTGATGTTCGGAAGTTCGCAGCAACCGCAGCAGCGTCGTCACGTTTCCGACAATTACGATGACGACCGCTACAGTGCGACGGAGCGTGAATTCCGCCGTAGTCGTGAAAGTCGCGGTCTGCCATACACGCCACCGACTACCTACGATGCAGACCGTTCCGCCGCACAACCATCCTGGGCTCGTGGCGATGATGATGACAGCCCCTCAGTGGTTGATCATTTGTCGAGCGGTGCTGGAGCTGTGAAGGACAAAGCGGCAGGTAGCGCGCAATCGGCGAAAGATGGGTTGGCAAACGCTGGTTCCACAGTTGGCGATGCCGTTTCGTCGGTCAAGTCGGCAGTTGGTGATGCTACGCAGTCTGCAAAACAAGGTTTGTCGAGCGCGGGGAACCGTATCGCCGAGGGCACCGAAGCTTTGACCGAAGAAGGCCGAAAACGTGTCATCGCAGCACGGCAGAAAGCCGTCGAGATGCGCCGGTCTGCCGCGCGGTCGATGTCCCAGGGGACCGATGCGGCTGCTGATTTCTACGACCAACAGCCATTGGTAGTGGGCGCGCTCGCACTTGCCGTTGGTGCGGCCTTGGGTGGCGCGCTGCCGCGCACCAAAGCCGAAGACGATTTGATGGGCGCTCAAAGCGACGACCTGTTTGATCAGGCTGAACGCATCTTCGAGGAAGAAAAGGCGAAGGCGTTGTCGGTGGCTGGCACTGTAAAGGAGGAGGTCAAAGATATCGCGGCCGAGACCAAAGCCGATCTCGACAGTGGTGCGCCGGGTGACAAATCTGCCGTTGAGGCGATTGGCGATAAGGCCAAGGATGCAGCGGAACGAGTTGCTGACAAGGCGAAGTCAGAGGCGCAAAACAAGGACTTGGGTAAGCCCAAGACCTGAACGCATAGGGACAGGGCCATCCGGCCCTTTCCCGCCTATCAGTTTTCCCAATCCGAGGTTCTGCCATGTCACGCGGACGCGCCGCCGAGACCCCAACCGATATTCCGGCGCTTGGCTGGAAGGATATCGCCTTCCGCGTAAAGGACGAAATCGCCGCTGACCGGGTGGGTCTAATTGCAGCCGGAGTTGCATTTTACGGCTTGCTGGCGCTCTTTCCCGCAATTACAGCCCTCATCGCGATCAGTGGTCTCATCGTCGAGCCAAGCCAGATCGTCGATCAGCTGGAAAGCTTATCGGGGCTTATGCCTGAGGAGGTGATCTCTATCGTAACCGCGCAGGCCAGTAAGGTGGCCGGGTCGCACGGAGGCGGGCTGGGTCTCGCGGCGATCGCTGGCGTGCTGATCGCGCTCTATTCCGCCTCAAAGGGGATGGCGAGCCTGATCGAAGGCATCAATGTCGCCTATGACGAGGAGGAGAAACGCGGATTTATCCGGCTGAAGCTGGTCACTTTTGCCCTGACGCTGTTTCTTATGATCGGGCTCTTGATTGCCCTCATGGCTACCGTTGGACTGCCCACCGTTCTTGCCGTCCTCGACTTCGGTGCCGTATTCGAGTTTCTGATGACCGCTGGCCTTTGGGTCGGCTTGTTCCTGCTGACGGTCTTTGGCCTCTCCGTTCTTTACCGCTATGCCCCGTCACGTGATGAACCCGAATGGAAATGGGCGTCGCCGGGCGCGATTGTCGCCTGCCTCATCTGGGTGATCGCATCGGCTGGCTTTGCGTTCTACGTCGGCAATTTCGGCTCCTACAACGAGAGCTTTGGCACACTGGCAGGTGTGATCGTCTTGCTGATGTGGTTCTGGATCTCCGCCTTTATCATTCTTCTTGGTGCCGAATTAAATGCCGAGATGGAAGCGCAGACACGCACGGACACGACAAAAGGCCCGGATGAACCGATGGGATCCCGTGACGCCGTGAAGGCTGATAGATTAGGCGACGCGGCGAGCTCATGATGATACAGTCACCCTCATGCTGAACTGGGTGTTCTGGGCTGTCGCCCTTTGCGTTGTCATCAGCACGCTCTTACCATTGACCAAAAGCGTCACGTGGTGGGTCCGCATGTGGGACTTTCCACGCGTTCAAATCGCGGGGGTGGCGCTGTTGGCCCTCTTTGTCAGTCTGCCCTTCACAGTCTCCCTGAAGCCGCTGCTTTCTACGGTCTTCGTCGCTGTTACAGTCTATCAAGGACTGCAGATCTTTCCCTATACACCGCTGGCGCAGACGGAGATCGACATCGCGCCCGCGCCCTCTCCAGACGAGGAAATGACCCTGCTGTCAGTGAATGTCCTGATGGAAAACGAGCGACATGATGATCTGATCGTCATCTTGCAGCGCGAAAACCCGGATGTCTTGCTGCTCATGGAAACCGATGAAGCCTGGAACACTGCCCTGTCCAATGTGCTCAGTCGGTATCCGACTGTCGAGGCCCATATTGCCGACGACCATTACGGGCTGATCTTTGCCACGCGGCTCCAAACGGCACGCGTCGAGATGCTTTGGCCTGCGGGCGATGACACACCTGCCATCCGAGCGGTGCTCACGTCCCCCAGCGGCGTCGACTTCAACTTCATCGGCCTGCATCCGCGCCCTCCCGTGCCAGGCAATAAAACCGAGGTGCGCGACAAGCAGATCAAAGACGCCGCCCTGATGACCCAGTCATCTGAGCGGCCGACCGTGGTGATGGGTGACTTTAACGATGTCGCCTGGTCCTGGACCACAAAACGGTTCAAGGACTACGGCGATCTTCTTGAGCCTCGTGTCGGACGTGGCATGATCTCCAGTTTTCACGCGGACTATCCCGTCATGCGCTTGCCGATCGATCAGATTTTTATGACCAAGGACGTGGGGCTAGTCTCGTTCCGCAGATTGGAGAACTTCGGCTCGGACCACTTCCCCATGGCGACGACTGTGTTTGTTGCGCAAGACAAACGAGCAGACAATGCAGACTGAAACCGAACACAGCGAACCCGTGAAAGACAAGCGTTCAAAGCGGCTGGAAATCGCGATCATCGGTATCTTCTGCATCCTGCTTTTGCAGGCGCTGGTTTGGGCAAGTGATTTCCTGATCCCTGTGACGGCTGCATGTCTGGGATATTTTGTGCTGAACAGACCTCGCAGACTCTTGGCAAAGATCGGGATCCCACCAGTGGCGTCGGCTACCCTCTTCACAGCGATATTGACGGCGCTCATCGTAGTCTTGCTTGTTCAGCTCAGCGCGCCAGCGGCGCAATTCATCGAAGACCTTCCGTCGCTGATGGATGAGATCAAGCAAAAGCTTTCTGCAGCGGGCGGAACACTGGAGGCCATCAACGACGCGACCGTTGCTGCAGAGGAAATCATCGACGGTCAGGACGCAGAAACTGTAGAAGTCGAAGTCGTCTCAAACACCGGGATCGCAGCGACGCTGTTCAGCATGGCTCCGGGGTTCCTGAGCCGAATTCTCTTCGCCCTTATCCTGATCTTTTTCCTGATCGCCTCCGGAGACATGTTCCTGACCAAGACGGTGCAGAGCTTCGAGCGTTTTGCTGACAAGCGGCGTGCCGTGGAGGTGGCGCATTCAATAGAGGACCGTTTGGGTTATTATCTCGGCGGTATCGCGGTCATCAACGCGGGCCTTGGTGTGGCTGTAGGTATCGCGATGCATCTTTGGGGAATGCCAAGCGCTGTGATATTCGGGTTCATGGCATTCGGGCTCAACTTCGTACCATTCCTCGGTGGCCTCATGGGGGCCACTATCGCCGCGGCAGTCGCATTTGTGAGCCTTGATGGAACTTGGGCTGCGGCGGGCGTTTTCGCCACCTACATCGTGCTTACATCCGTTGAAGGCCAGTTCATCACACCGGTCGTGATTTCGCGCAGAATGCGCCTGAACACTCCGGTCGTATTCCTCTTTGTCGCGTTTTTTGCGTGGATCTGGTCAATCATCGGCATGATTGTTGCTTTGCCGATACTGATCGTTCTCAAGATCGCTTGTGACGAGACCCAATCATTGCAGACACTTGCGCGGTTTTTAGGTGATCTTGACGAGAATTCACCATCCCGTTCCCGGAAAGCTTAGTCAGCTGAAAGTTCGGACTGCCAGCTGATCGCTAGCTATGATTTTCGCCGGATCAGCCGCGCCACAAAGATCAGTAGACATGCACCTACTGCCGCAACAATCAACTGTCCGATCCAACCGCCGAGCGTCGTGCCAAATACGGCGATCAGCAGCCAGTTCAAAACCAGTGCACCGACGATGCCCAGTAAGATGTTCATCAGCAGACTCTGATCAGATTTCATGATGTTCTCGGCGATCCAACCCGCCAGCGCACCGATTATCAGTGCACCAATCCATCCTACTCCGGCCATTTTATCATTCCTTGTTCAATTTTGTGAGGTTTGTGCGAGCGGCATCGCTGTGCTCGTACTAATCAAAGAGCTGCCACCGGAGGGACGCCGGAGGCAGCGGAACTCGTTAAAACACTGGAGCGATACGGGTCGTTGCCCGTATCAATCAGGGGTGCAATCGAGACTGAGCAGTTCCGCCATGCGCTGGCGGGGGTCGAGAACACGCACTTCATTATCATTGTACTCGGGCCCGGACTCCTGAACCGACAACGATGTCGATCCTGGAAGCCGCTTTCAGCCTAGCAGCATTTACCGAATGGGCGGGTGCGTAGACACTAATCTCTGACAAGTTTTTCGGTGTTTGCAGCAGGCACTACCAACCGCCTTTAATCCTCGAGATCGACCCCGCGCAGCAGCGTTTGATCTAGATGGTCCCCGTGTAGAACGGACACATCTCCGGTGGTCTCTAAAATTACGGCCCGTACAGAAGTCATTTCGAGCGCATTGGCTTCGCGCAGTTTCGCGATGAGGTCGCCTTCGGCAACACGGGTTTTGCGAAGTGCGTCGTAAAGAATTTTGCCATCCCGCATCAGCAGGACAGGAGCGTTCTGGAAAGCGGTGTCCAAACGATCTGACCTCTGACGCGCATATGCGACACCGAACTGAATTGCAAAGAGTGCAGCCATTGCCGTCATCGTTTGCACGAGATCGACCCATTTGCCGGTTTGAGCTGCACCAGCCAGCAGCGACCCCATCGCCACCGTCATGACGAAGTCGAAGATGGTCATCTTCGAAAAAGATCGCAATCCCACGATGCGCACGAGCAGAATGATCCAGCCGAGGCCAAGAGCACTCAGGACGAAGCCTTTGGCAATGGCGTCTGCCATAGCGTGATCGAGGATCATGAGGCTATCCTTATATCTCTTGCGCACGGATGTGATCCGCGTCGCGAGCAACCGAGATCAGCATCCAACTGAACGACGCAACCCAGACCATGGTGATAACGCCCAAACCCCGTTCGAAGGCGCCGTCGTATTCGGTGGGTAAGAGGAAAAAGATTGGTGCGCCGACGATCCAGAGCGCCGCGCAACAGTAGCTGATCACACCATAGCGCCGCGCGATGCCCGATAGGCCGCGCGCCATCGTGAGAAACAGAACAGCAAATAGTAAGCCCAGAAAATAGACGACGTAAATGTGGATTACGATCCCTTCGCTATCGTTGTCACCATATTCGTTGCGTGCTCCGATCACTACGACACACATGGCGAGCAAGGCGAGGCACGCAATACCAACATTCCACCGCGTGCCGTCGAGATGAAGATGGGCCGCCGCGATTGCACAAGCGATCAGCGATGCTGCGTATCCGTAGAGAGCAACATCTTGGATAATCTCATATCGGCCGGCAGCTAGGTCGCTGACTGTGTCTGCCACCCAATCGTGGTCAGGTACGACGATGCTTCCAACAACATTTCCAAGCAGCAGGCACAAAGTCCCTATTCCAGCGATCCAAGCCGCTGCATTGAGCAAGTGCTTATCAGGTTGGTGATCATCAATCTGCATAGCAAGGATTACCTTTCGCTCATTTACGCGACAGGAAAAGAGATTCAAGCTCCGCAAGGCGCGATTTGGCAGATCTTCGCTCGGAAAGACCTTATCCTCTTTCAAGGCTAGCACAGGTCTGGCGAACTGACTGAGCGATCTCGCTAATCTGGAACAGTTTTTCGAACCCTGGGGTCGCAGTATTCGTCGAGATGGTAACGCCAACGTAGAGCGTTGCTAACGATGCCCGCTACCGAGAGACCATCCGAGATATTCATGCTGCCTGCGTCGCGCCGGATTTCTTCTACGTCACAGAACATGCTACAGGCTGTGGCGAGTGGGGATAAAACTATGGCTGCACCGGACCTTTTCGAAACGCGGACTTGGCGTGTAACACCCGATCTCTTGGCGTTCGTGGACCACGACGGACGTTTTGTTGAAACCAATCCGGCATGGAAAGTCGTCTTGGGGTGGAGCTTAGACGAAATCCGCGCAATGGTTTTCACCGATTTCCTACACCCTGATGACATGGCGCCGACCCTCAAGGTCTTCGAGGCGATGCAACGTGGCGAACCGGCATTGCATTTCGAGAACAGATACCGTTGCAAAGATGGGTCCTATCGCTGGCTCTCGTGGGTCGCCGCTGAGGAAGGGGACATGTTCTTTTGTTCGGCTCGCGACATAACGGATGACAAGGCCCGCGTCCGTGCTTTGCGAACCAGCGATGACGAAGCGCTCTTGCGGGAACAATTTATTGCCATTCTCGGGCACGACCTGCGCAACCCTCTGGCTGCTATCGGATCAGCGGTACGCATCGCTTCTCGCGAACCCCACAGTGAAAAAATCGAACAGATGCTCTCATCAATCCAGAGCAGCGCAGACAGGATGGCCAAGCTCATCGACGTCACCATGGATTTTGCGCGGGCGCGGCTTGGCGAAGGTCTTTCGGCAGCACTTGAACCAACTGACGATCTATCCAAACGCTTCGAGCTCGTGGTGGAAGAAATCAGGCTCGCGCATCCGGATCGCGTCATCGAGTTCAAGGCTGAAAGCACTAACCCAATTCTATGTGACGCAGAACGTCTGTGCCAGATGTTGTCCAATTTACTAGGCAATGCGGTCACTCATGGATCGCGACGCCGCCCCATTGAGGTCGAAGCTCTTTCCATCGAGGATGTTTTTGAACTCTCCGTTGCGAACGCTGGCTCGAAAATCCCGGACAACGTTTTGCCCACTTTGTTCGAGCCTTTTTCCAGAGGAGGTGATGACAGCTCACTTCAGGGGCTGGGGCTCGGTCTCTACATCAGTGATCAGATCGCGAAAGCCCACGGCGGCACTTTGGAAGTCGAATCCACGGAAGATCGTACCCGGTTTTGTTTCAAGTTGGAGATTTAATGATTGAAGCAAGTTAACCTTGGGCATCTTCGTCGTCTCAATGGCAGATGTCAGCAAAGCGTTTCTATCCTATTCTTGAGGTTGAAGAGCGTACTATTCGAATAGACTGCGTCTAATTTTTCGAAGTTCATTGGACAGTCTTACTCAAGGGCTTTTGACCTGCTCCCCTTAGAGTCCGCTAATTTAGGTTAGCTCTGTTCAGGTTTTGGTCTTCCTTTGACCGGTTAGCATATTCGGCTGGCGTCATACCAGCGAGGCTTGTGTGCGGACGGTGG
>NZ_JAFEUL010000026.1 GCF_016901225.1 Actibacterium sp. 188UL27-1
ATCCTCGCAAACGCGCGCGTCTCCATCAAGGAATGGCACAGCTTCCTCGATGACTTCGTCGCCGAGCCAGACATCATCGCACGCCTCAAAAACCAGTCGCTGCGGTAAAAACCGGGCGCTTACCCTCTACCTGCACTCTTCATTTTTACATAAAATATGGGCGAAGCTCTCCTTGGCAGTAAAATACACTTAGCTGAGGTTGCGCACCCATCCAGCTCCGCTTCCGCACACACGAATTAGTGTGAGATAAGGATCAAATCTCGTAGCTCCTGTCGCGATTCATGACGGGGACGGATCCATTGAAATCGGCGTTTTCCATCAGGAACTCTGTTATCGACGATCCCACGATCTCCCATAGGTGATGTTCACATCATGGCTGGATGACCGCGGTGTTTGGGGGTGTTTTGGCGTCAGACGGTCTTTCCGTTTGCAACGGCGTCCTCCACTTCGGCGATGTCGGCTGAAATATAGCCGCGCGCAAGGTCGGGTTTGACCTGGTCATAAGGGCGTTCGGAGGGGTCACCATACCCGCACCACCGGGAAAGGCCATCACGACCCGCCCCTTCTGCCGGGACAAGATCTTGTCAAAGGCGTCATAGACCGCATCGGGCACGAAATGTCTCACGATATGGCGTAACGCCACGGGCGCAGGATGCATTGCATGTACGATGGAGTTTTCGGGCGCAACCACCTCAAATGGCGTAAGAGAGTCTGCGTTGTTGGGGATTTCCGGCGCAATCGCGACCTTCAAGGCGTAGCAGGCATAGGCTTTGGTATAGACCAAGGGGCAGCTGATCCCCTTCTTGTCCAGCGGCGATGTTCCAGAAAAATCGGTGACGATCCGGCCCCCGCAACGGACACCTTTACCTTCAGCGTGATCGCCACATCAAAGCCGTCCATCGTCATCTCGCCCAAAGCAGAGGTTTGCGGCAGCGCCGCGATCCGCGCGATGGTGGCACGGCGGGAGTCATCCAGGATAGAGGTGGCGATCCCGTCCAGATCGCTCAGGTCAAATTCGTTCATCATCGAGATCAAGCGACGGTGGCCGATCTCATTACAAGTGCTCAACGCATAGATATCTCCGATCAGTTGATCAGGCTCACGCACATTGCCGCGGATGATCCGCATCAGCGTTTCGTCGACCTTGACCCTGTCGGCGAATTTCATGATCGGGATATAAAGACCTTCTTCATAGACGCTGTGCGCATCCGCGCCAAAGCCGCATCCCCCGATATCCACGGCATGCGCCGTGCAAGCGAAAAACCCGACCAAAACGCCCCCTCGGAAGGACGGCGTGACCATGGTTATGTCATGCAGGTGGCCTGCCTCCTCCCAGGGGTCATTGGTGATGTAGACATCGCCTTCCGCGATATTGTCACGCCCGATCCGGCGGATGAAATGCGCCACGGCATCGGCCATCGCGTTCACATGGCCCGGCGTGCCCGTGACGGCTTGTGCAAGCATGTTGCCGTGGATGTCATAAACGCCCGCCGACAAATCGCCAGCCTCGCGGACCGAGGTTGAAAATGCGGTCCGCACCAGGGCCTGCGCTTGCTCCTCAATGACTGAAATCAGGCGGTTCCACATGATCTGAAAGGCGACATTCGAGTGCTCATTGGCCATCGGCTGATCCTTTTACCACCACGTCGATGCAGCCGTCGGGTTGGCGGATCGCATCACGACTGGCGGGGATGATAATTGTGGTTTCCGCCTCCGTTACTGCTGCTATGCCAAGCGCCCGTTGGCCGGGCTGCATGGCATCGCGCAGCACGATGGTCGCATCGGTATAGGCACCCTGCGCTGCGTCGAACAGCCGACGGGTTCCGTCCATCGATGCGGTACCTGTACCTTTATTGGTCTCGGTCCGCGCCACGTCCTCCGATGGTGTGGTGGCATTGACCGACCAGACGGTGATTTCGATGTCCATCCCCGCCACAGGCCGCGCGAAGAGCCTTGTATAGTCCTCCCCGAAACGTGCCTGGAAGGTGGCTGCATCAGGATCGATGGCCTGTGCCGTGGTAAGGTCGATGGGGATTTCCCATCCTTGCCCGCTATAGCGCATGTAGACCTTGAACTCTGACAAGACGGGACTGTCAGCGTCGCCGGCGCGCACAAACCCGGTGGCTTCGGCCTGCAGATCGCTCAGCAGGGACTTGATCCGCTCGGGGTCAAAGTCCGACAGTTTCATATAGACGGACTGGTTCGCCTCGAACTAAAACGGCGCGCGCAGGAACCCGACACCAGCCCCGGCCGGACCAACAAGCGGTCAACGCCCAGCTTTTCGCATAACCGCCCAGCATGGAGCGGGGCCGCCCCGCCAAAAGCAATCATTGTGTATTCTGACGGGTCCTCCCCATTTTCAACGGCATGAACCCGGGCCGCGTTGGCCATGTTCTCATCCATCACCTCCGCCACGCCAAAGGCTGCTTCTCAACCGCATCCATATCCAACGTGGTGCCCACATGGGTGGATAGCGCGGTCTTTGACTGCTCTGGATACAGCTTGATCGACCCACCGGCAAAGTTATCGGGGTCAAGTTTGCCCAAGACCAGATCGGCATCTGTCACGCCAGGCCGCGCGCCGCCGCGCCCATAACAGGCTGGGCCGGGCTCTGATCCCGCGCTCTCCGGACCAACCCGGATCTGGCGCAGCGCATCCACGTGCGCCAGGCTGCCGCCGCCTGCACCAATTTCGACCATGTCGATCACAGGGATCGAGATCGGCATTCCGGAACCTTTCTTGAACCGGTAGGTCCGTGCGACCTCGAAGACGCGGCTGATTTTAGGTGTTTGGTTCTTGATCCGGCAGATCTTGGCAGTGGTCCCACCCATGTCAAAGCTTAGCACCGTGTCTAACCCGTAACGTGCGGCGATGTCGGCCGCGAAAACAGCACCACCGGCAGGCCCCGGCTCAACCAAACGTCCAGGAAATTCAGCCGCGTTCTGGATAGAGATGATCCCGCCCCCGGAATGCATCAGGAAAACCCGGCAATCGACGCCGTCATCTTTTAGCCGGTCTTCCAGCCGCCCCAGATAAGACGCCATTAACGACTTGATATAGGCGTTCGCCACTACCGTGTTGAAGCGGTCATATTCCCGCATCTGGGGCGAAACCTCAGACGAGATCGAAACGGAAACACTGGGTGGTTTTTCGGTCAACACCTCACGCACAAGCTCCTCATGCGTCGGGTTCAGATAGGAATGGATCGGTCCCACCGCGACCGAGGCGAACCCAGCCTCCGCGATCCGGTCCACGATCGCCTCAACATCCGTGCGGTTCAGGGGCACAAGGATCTGCCCGTTTGCATCAACCCGCCCCGGACCCGTAAAACGCATTTGGTGGGGCAACAGGGGCTCAGGCAAGTTCAGGTTCAGATCGTATTGCTCAAACCGGCTTTCGGTCCGCATTTCGATAACATCGCGAAATCCTTCGGTCGTGATCAACGCCGTCTTTGCCCCGCGGCGTTCGATCAGCGCATTTCTGGCCAGGGTGGTACCGTGAATGATCTGATCAACTTCGGATGCTTGGATGCCGGCCTTCCGTCGATGATGGCTTTTTCCGGCGCGGCATAGGTGGTTAGCACCTTGGTTGAATAGGACCGGCCTTTCCGCTCCAAGACAACGTCGGTAAAGGTTACCCCGATATCAACACCCAGCCGCGTGTCCAAAGTTGCAATTGAGTTCCCCGTCACACATGAATTCCCAACACAGGATGGCTGTCTGGCTCAAAGATCAAATTGATTATCTTTGTCAGGTCGATCATTTTTCTGATGGCCACCCATCCGGCCCGCAGCGAACCATCGGCGCACGGCCCTAGAGCGAATTGGACTGTACGACCCGCCCCGCATCCATCCCTTACCCCTCGGCCATGTCATGCACGGCAAAGCCAGTCTGGATGTTGGGGATCCGTTGGCTAAGCTTCGTGTGACGGTGAGCTCGCGCTTGGATGCATAGTTCGGGTCGCACGTCGCCGCACATATGAAACAAGGGCTTGAACAATCGCGCTGAAGCATCGGACAGGCACACGCGATAACGGGAAAACGTCCCTCTCATGGTTTGCGATCAAACCATGAGAGGGCACTGGCTGGGCCGGTTCAAATCGCCTCGGCAGACGCAAATGCCTCTGTCTGTCCATGACCAAACCGTCGTTCTGTTGCGCCCAAACGTCACACGCTTCCTTCTGCATATCCCCGGTCAACCTGACAAAGCCCGTCATTGTGCCGTCGCTTGCAAAACAGATGTGGATTTACCGGATGACCATTATCCGCGTGATCCTGCTGATGTGTTCCCAAAAGTGTACACAATCGGCGATATCTGGACCAATGAACAACGCTGGAGAGGTCGCGCACATGACAATCGTAATTCCTTTTGATGAGGGTGAACGCTGCCTCGACTGGTTGGCGCTGATCGATGCCTTTGTGGCAGGGCACAAGCTGTCCAAAGCCGAAGTCGCGGACGTATTCCTGTACCAGGGCGACAACACGCTGCTCAACCGCTCTGCCTGGATCAAAGGGATGGGGTTGGCCGTCAAATGCGCGACGATCTTTCCCGGGAATGCCGCAACCGGCCAGCCCACGATTGGCGGGGCGGTGAACCTATTTTCGGACCGTGATGGCACGCTTGAGGCCATTGTCGATTTCCATCTGGTGACCAAGTGGAAGACCGCCGGGGACAGTCTGCTGGGTGCGCGCCAGTTGGCCCGTGCAGATAGCCGCCGCATCCTGATTGTCGGCGCGGGGACGGTAGGGCATTCGCTTGCTGCGGCCTATGGCGCCTTGTTTCCTGCTGCAGAGTTTTCGATCTGGAACCGAACCCTGGCCGGGGCGCAGGCCTTTGCGGAAACGCATCCCGGTATTTGGGTGGAACCCAGCCTGCCTGAGGCGGTCGCACAAGCCGACATCATCACCTGCGCCACCATGTCGACCGATCCGGTGATCAGGGGCGAATGGCTGCAGCCCGGTCAGCACGTTGATTTGATCGGTGCCTACCGGCCAGACATGCGCGAGGCGGACGATGATGTGTTGCGGCGGGGACGGTTGTTTGTCGACAGCCGCGCATCGACCATCGAGCATATTGGCGAACTCAAGACGCCCATCGCCAAGGAGGTGATCACCCCAGATGACGTGATCGCTGATTATTACCAGTTGGACCAGATGAAACGCCAAAGCGACGATGAGATAACCGTTTTCAAGAATGGCGGCGGCGCTCATCTGGATCTGATGACCAGCCGTTTCATACTGGATGCGTGGAAAGAAACGACGCCAGCTTAAATCCTTCGCGGAGTGGATGCTTGCAGCCTTAAACCGTCCCGTCGTCGCGATCCAAGTGGAGGACGCCAACCTTCGTCCTACAAGGGGCAGACAGGATCGGGCGTTGTGACAGGCAGTATGCAGGTCGTCACTTGCAGACAAGCGGTGACGTTTTGGGCGAAACAGAGCAGCGGTTTGACCATCGTCTCTAAGCGCACCCGCGAACTGCCCCAATCGGATTGTGATCTCGCACCTCTCGAACATTGAAACGGTTGCAAATGTCCGATTGGAGAAAGACGAGGCTTCGGGCCACCTAGACCAACATTCTGCCGTCAGTTCCGTTGGATCGTGATGCCCACATCGGCCAGGATCCGCACCAGCGTTTGCTCGTTGAGATAGCCGGTGATGTCCAGCGACCGATCCCGCTGAAACCGGCGGATCGCCTTGCGGGTATTGTCGTCGAAGGTCCCATCTGCAGGGCCAGGTTCCAGCCCAAGCTGGTCCAGCCGTTTTTCGATCAAAACGCGGGAGATGCCGGGCAGGTGTAGCGCGCTTTCACCCTTTTCGGCAGCTTGACGTTCCGAACTGTCATCCTGGCGCAAAGCGGCCAGGCTTGCCTGGGCGTCGGCCACAAACGCACCACGCGGGAAGGAATTGAGATAGCGTTGATAGGCGTCCTCGGTTCCAGCCTCGCGTGCGGCTTCCCAGGCTGCGCGCTCTTCCGCCTCGGCGGCGGCCCGTTTTTCCGCCTCGAACTTATCGAGCCCCTGTTGCGCCACGTCAGAGAACAGCCCGTCGGGATAGCGTTTCAGGTACGTGCGCAAGCCGGCCTCATCGCCAGCCCGCCCTGACGCATTCCAATAGGCCGTATCTTGGCGCTCCGCATCCAGGCGCCGGCGTTCGGCCTCTGCCTCCAGTTCCGCCGTGCGTTGCTCAGCCTGCAGTGACAGGCGGCGGATCTGCAGATCGTTCAGAAAGCCCGTCTTGGGAAAGCCGTTCTTGGTTTGAAAGCGCTCCACCGCGGCGCGGGTGCCGTTGCCAAAGATTCCATCGATGCCGCGCGGCTTGTAATTCAGGATGGTCAGGTCGCGCTGGATCTCGCGCCGTGCATCGCGGTTCAGGTTCAGCCCCTCTTCGGCCAACCGTTCCACGCGAAAGGGTTCCGCCTCAATCGCTGCAATCAGCTTGCGCGCTTCATCGGCGAATTGACCATTGGGGTAGCGGCGGACGTAACCCTCATAGGCTTCGACCGTATCCTGTGCCTGGGTCGCTTCCCAAATGGCGCGCTCCACTTCAGCCGCTTGGGGCGCCACCGGGGGGATCTCTCCGCCACTGATACCCGTCTCGGTAATGGCCACAACCCGGTCCGAAACAAAGCCACGCACCGTCAGGCCATCCGCGCCGTCAATCGCCGTTTTCAGCCCGACTTCGGCATCCAGCAACCCGTTCGAGGCAAAGCGCGCGATATCATCGGCGCGCCCTTGGATCACGCTAACCCCCTGCGGTATGTCAAACCGGGCAAAGCCTTCGACCAGCGCGTCGCCCAGATCCGGGGCATCCTCGGTATCGCCTAGCAGCACGATGGCGCCACCGGGGATGCGCGCCGCAATCTCAAGCACCGTATCCACGGACAGGCCATATCGGCCGATGGTGGCCAGATCGGGCCGGTCATTTGTATTGCCCGCGATCAGCCAGGTCTGGTTGCCCGACCGCACGAATGAACCGTTCAGGTAGAACAGCACACGCTGCTCGTCATCGATCCGGTTCAACATCCGGCTGAGCGTTTCATGCATGACATTGATCGAGCGTGCATCGGCCTCGATCACCGTGTAGCCCCCATCGCGCAACGTACCAGAGATGTCGCCAATGCGGGTGCCCAGCACGCGGGTCCGGTCTTCTGGTACGCCTAACAGCAGCGCCTTGTCGGCCAGCGCGGTTGTGCCCATCAGACTCGCCAGAGCGACGGTCGCCATAAGGTGTTTCAGGATCTGCATGGGCCTGTCCTTTCAGTCGTAGCTGCGCTGGTCGTCGATCACCTTACCATCACGGGGCAGGGAACCGGGGGCGGCCAGTTCGATGGCGCCTTTCAGTTTCAGCGTATCGATCACCGATTGCAAAAAGGCATCGGCATCGGTGGCATCGGTTTCGATCTGCACCGTCATGGCGTCCTGATCCCCGTCCCGGGTGGCGATGACCCGGGCACGGTCAATCTCGGGGTGGCGCGCGACGAGGGCCGCGACCTGTTCGGGGCGCACGAACATGCCCTTGATCTTGGTCGTCTGGTCGGCACGACCCATCCAGCCCCTGATGCGCATATTGGTGCGACCGCAGGGGCTGGTACCCGGCATGACGGCACTCAGGTCGCCGGTGGCAAAGCGGATCAGCGGGTAGTCGGGATTCAGCGTGGTCACCACGACCTCGCCCACCTCGCCCTCTGGCACGGGGTCACCGGTGCCGGGGGTCACAATCTCCACGATGACACCTTCATCAACGATCATCCCCTCCATCGCCGGGCTTTCATAGGCGATATTGCCCAGATCGGCGGTGGCATAGTTCTGCATGCATTGAATACCACGGTCTGCATAGGCCTGGCGTAGTGCGGGGAAGAGTGCGCCACCCCCAACCGTGGCCTTGGTAATGCCAAGCGCCACACCCATCTCGTCGGCCTTGTCGAGGATGACCTTCAGGTAATCCGGCGTACCCGCATAGGCCGTGGTGCCTATCGCCGCCGCGGCCTGGACCTGCATCTCTGTCTGGCCCGTCCCCGCAGGAACGACGGTAGCGCCCACCGCTCGCGCCCCGTTTTCAAAGATCATGCCAGCAGGTGTCAGATGATAGCTGAAACAGTTCTGAACGATATCCCCTTTTCCCACACCGGCGGCATGAAGAAACCGCCCCACCCGCCACCAGTCATGGGAGGCCATGCCAGGCTCGTAGATCGGCCCAGGCGACTGAAAAACATGGTCGAACCCCGTCACCGGAGGCACCGCAAAACCCCCCAGCGGGGCGGCCTTCCCCTGTGCCTCCCCCAACGCAGCTTTCCGCAGCACCGGCAACTGCGCCAAGGCCTCCATTCCGGTCACAACCGCAGGATCCACCTCAGCCAAAGTCGCCCCATACCCAGCCAAACCCTTGGCCGTCGAGACCTGAGCCGGAAGGCACTGCGCCAAGCTGTCCGCCCGCTCATCCGCGCTTCGTGTTTCCAGATTGTCGAAATAAGATGTCATCGTGCATGTCTTTCCAGGCTTAAGCTCAAATCACTATGGCGGAACTGCCGCGGTTATCCGATAGCCATCTGACAAGCGGGCCATGTTGGCCGGGTCTATGCCGAAAGTTGGCGGGCGAGACGGGTTTGAGGTTCCGCAACATTCGAGGTCGGCGGTTGGTTGCCAGATCATAAGCGCTTATCGACGCCCCGAACGATGTAATCCATGGCGACGGGACGCCACAGTTCCCCATTGTTGCGCAGGAAATCTGCCAGCCAGCGACGCTCTTCATCACTCTCAACCAAATCGTCGTAGAACTTAACGGCCAAGGCCTCGGCAAGTCTGGCCGCGCGCGCGGGATCGTCCCCAATCGCCGCTCGCAAGATGGGAAGCGGTGTAACCGCGATGATAAGGTCCTCATCTTGTATCATAAAAACTAAGCTCTCATCAGCGAACCACGCTTCTAGAAGCTCCAGGTCGATGTCAGGCAGGCTGTGACGAGAGAGTTTTGGCCTCTGACCGCAATGGGGACAGTGCGTGTCGATGTCCAAGCTGTCGAAAAAGGCCGCCTCATATTTCGAAAGCGCCCGCGTATATTCCGCGTGACAGGAGCCACAGGCCGCCGAGAATGTATATTCAGCCATTTTGTCTCACGCGCGCCCTTTGCGGGCTTAACCGATCAACTCAGCCAGCGTTTGCGGCGGCGGTAGCTGCGGACGTCTCGGAAGCTCTTGCGGCCCTCTTCGCTCATGCCGAGGTAGAACTCCTTGACGTCGGGGTTCTCGCGTAATTCGGCCGCCGGGCCGTCCATGACGATGCGGCCGGATTCAAGGATATACCCATAATGCGCAAACCGCAGGGCGACATTGGTGTTCTGCTCGGCCAGCAGGAATGACACGCCTTCGCGCTCGTTCAGATCCTTCACGATGCCAAAGATCTCTTCCACCAATTGCGGGGCCAGACCCATGCTGGGCTCATCCAGCAGAATGGTCTCGGGTTTGGACATCAGCGCGCGCCCGATGGCGCACATCTGCTGCTCTCCGCCCGATGTGTAGCCCGCCTGGCTTTTGCGCCGCTCTTTCAGGCGGGGAAAGTAGGTGTAGACCTTTTCCAGATCCTCGGCGACCGTCCCACCGCCCGCGCGCCGGGTATAGGCACCGGTCAGCAGGTTTTCCTCGACCGTCAGATGCTCAAAACAGTGTCGGCCCTCCATCACCTGAATGACCCCACGCTTCACCAGATCCGCCGGATTCTGCGCCGCAACAGGTTCACCGTGATAGAGGATCGATCCCTTGGTGACCTCGCCCCGCTCCGAATGCAGCAGGTTCGAGATAGCTTTCAGCGTCGTTGTCTTGCCCGCACCATTGCCACCCAAAAGCGCGGTTATCCCACCCTTGGGCACCTTCAGGCTGACGCCCTTCAGAACCAGGATCACGTGGTTGTAGATCACCTCGATATTGTTGACCTCCAGCAGGGTGTCGGTCTCTGTCCTGGCGTCAAGCATCGTCGCTCTCCTCTTGCGGAGGCCGGGCCCACCAAACGGGTCCAGCTCCCAGCGCACGGTCATGGATAACGGCCTGATCCAGCCGCGTGATCGAATACCCCCGCCACGCCCGGCGCGGCAGGGGAAAGGTCTTTACGAACACCCTTCGGCGATGTTGTTCTCCGCGGCAAAGGCCTGGCTGTCTTCTTCGACCAACGGATCGATTACCGATTTGTCGCTGTCGATCCAGTCGGTCACGACATTCCAGGTTTTGGCAGTGGCATCCCATTGCTGCACCTTGGCCTGTCCGGATCCGCCGTGGTTTTCACAGCTGACGGCGAAAGCCGGGCCAAAGTTTGGCATGCCCAATTCGGCCATCGTCTCCTCGGTGATCTCAAGCGCCTCCATACCGTCGCGCATCATCGCGGCGGTGATCTCCTCAACCCCGTGGATCTCTTGCGCCTTCTTGGCCGCCTCGGCCGCCAACATCGCCGCATAAAGGCCGCGGTTGTACAGAACCGTACCGGTCTGATCGCCGGAACCCGCAGCCTTACCCGCGTCAAAGACATGGGTTTTCAGGTCGTCATAGATCGGGAAATCGGCGCCGATATTGTGCATGTTCAGTGATTTATAGCCATCGGCGGCAGCCCCTGCAGGGATCACGTCATTCTCGGATCCGGCCCACCAATTGCCGATGAAGTTCTCCATGGGGAAGCGGATATTTGCAGCTTCCTGCACGGCGACCTGGTTCATCACGCCCCAGCCCCACATGACCACGTAATCCGGACGCTCGCGCCGGATCTGCAACCACTGGGATTTCTGCTCCTGGCCCGGGTGATCCACGGCGATGGCGGTGAACTCGTAACCATGCTTTTCCGACAGCTTCTCCAGCGTGCGGATCGGCTCCTTGCCATAGGCAGAGTTGTGGTAGATCAGCGCGATCTTCTTGCCGTCCAGGCTGCCACCATTCTGCTCCAACAGGTAATTCACGGTGATCGATGCCCCATCCCAATAGTTGGCGGGATAGTTGAAGACATTCGAAAAGATCTTGCCATTGGCGGCGGAGGTCCGGCCATAGCCCATCGTGTGAAGTGGGATACCATCAGCGGTGGCTTTCGGGATCAACTGATAGGTGATGCCGGTGGACAGCGGCTGATAGACCAGCGCGCCCTCACCCTTGGTGGATTCGTAGCATTCCACGCCTTTTTCAGTGTTATAGCCGGTTTCGCATTCCAGAACGCGCGCCGGAACGCCCCCGATGCCGCCGTCACGTTCGTTCAGCAACGTGAAATAATCGGCATAGCCATCGGCAAACGGAATACCGCCCGCCGCATAGGGGCCCGTCCGGTAACTGAGCGACGGAAAGACCAGGTCCGCCAGGACCGGCGTCGCCATCAAAAGGCCGGTCAGGGTCGCGGTTGCGAGTTTAAGTTTCATGCATGTTCTCCCTAGATATATTTGGTTTTTAGTGGGCCGCCGCCTAGTGCGGGAACGGCCAAAGGCGCAGTTTCTCCTTTGCCAACCGCCAAAGCTGCGCCAGGCCGTGGGGTTCGACGATCAGGAAAAAGATGATCAACGCGCCGATGATCACAAATTCCAGATGCGCCGCCAGATCCGTGGGCCAGCCCAAGCCGCCCACCAGAATGTTTTTCAGCAGCACAGGCAGCAGGACCAGGAATGCGGCACCGGCCAGGCTGCCAAAGATGCTGCCCAACCCGCCGATGATGATCATAAAGAGCACGAGGAAGGATTTCTGGATGCCAAAAACCTCCCCCACCTCGACCGCGCCCAGATAGACGGAAAAGAACAGCGCCCCCGCAATGCCGATGAAGAACGAGCTGACGGCGAAAGCGCTGAGTTTTGCGCGCAGGGGGTTCACCCCAATGATCTCGGCTGCGATGTCCATGTCGCGGATCGCCATCCAGGTCCGGCCCGTCGTGCCGCGGGTCAGATTGCGGGCAATCCAGGCTACCCCGATCAAGAAGATCAGGCAAAACAGGTAGCGCAGCCACGCATCGGCATTGGGCCCGGTCACTGCCATGCCCAGCAACGTGCGCTCTGGCGCGCTGATCTGGCCGGAGGCGGAATAGTTGTAAAACCACGGCACCCGGTTGAAGAGCCAAACCAGAAAGAACTGCGCCGCAAGCGTCGCCACAGCCAGGTAGAACCCCTTGATCCGCAGCGATGGCAGGCCAAACAGGATCCCCACACAGGCCGTCACGATCCCACCAGCCAGAACGTGGAACAGGATGTTCACATCCGGATAGGCCGTCATCAGCTTGTAACAGGCATAGGCGCCCACAGCCATGAACCCGCCGGTTCCCAGGCTGACCTGCCCGCAATATCCCGTCAGGATGTTCAGCCCGATCGCCGCGATCGAATAGATCAGGAACGGCAGGAACACAGCGTTTACATAGTAGTCGTTGATGAACAGCGGGATGATCGCCAGTGCCACCACCAGAACGGCATAGTACCTGTAGCGGTCAAACGCGATGGGAAAGGTCTGCCCGTCGGCGACATAGGATGTTTTGAAATCTCCGGCCTCACGGTACAGCATCAGTGCCACCCCACCCATTTGTCACGACAATCTGCGATTATTGCCATTTTTGTGTCATTGTCATTGCCCACCCTCACTGTGTTACGTCGAAGGGAGCGCCGCATGTCCATCCAGTCAGATCTCAAAACGTTGACCTCTTTGCATGAGGATGGAACGATTGATGATGCACAATTCGCACAAGCGCATGCGAAATTGATGCAGGACCAGGCCGAGGCCGAACATGTCCGCAAGTGGTGGATGTGGTACGTCGCCGAATACATCGTCACGCAGGTCTTCTTCCTGGCCGGTGCCGCTGTCGTCTTTGCGGGCTTGGCCCTCATGATGTTTGGCACGATGTCCGCCGTATATGTCGCGATTGGATGTGTTTCGATCGCAGCCGTTGCCGCCTCGTTCCGGCGGGGCCGAGCGTCGTAGCAATTAACCAAAGCCCTACTTTTCAGGGGGATTGCCACATTCGTACCCCAAAGCCGCGGCATGTTCATCATGCGAGGACAGGGGGTAGGGACCATGCCAACCATCGATGAACTACGCCGTCTGGCCCAATTGCGGGAAGACGGCGTACTAAGCCCGGACGCATTCGAGGTGACCCGAAACGCGATCCTGGAAGACATACCAGAAGCCGAAGAGGCCGAACCGCAAAGCCCCGCACGCGAGGGAGAGGCGCTGCCATTACTGACCGTCGTGGTCCTGTTTGCGCTGGTTCTGGGATGCCTCGGGATGCTGGTTTTTGGCCTTAGCCTGTTTACCGGCGCCGTGATCGGTGTGGTGGCCCTTGGGCTGATCACCCTCAAGCTCCATTCAGAGATCGAGGATACCCGATAAGCGACCTTACGTAACTCCCGGAAATGATCTGTTAACGAATTGACGCTCAATCGGGCCGCCCGGCGCCCCGTTTCTGCCTCAAAGCTCCAGCAATTTGTAGACAATTGTACACTGTTAAAAGGGTCCGCGGTATGGACATCAAACAACCACAGGCGGCGATCCTGTCCGCCACACGCGAAATCGCATTCTTTCAACGCATCGGAACCAGGATCGCCAAGGCGGTTCGCCCGGTCTACTGGTACATCATCGGTGGTCTGTGCCTGGTCGAGGTCGTGGCAACCCTCCTCGGTGTCAGCCCAATCCTGGCCCTGTTCCTCAGCTGTCTGGTCGTGGTGTGGTCGGCTGTGATCGCGGCGGCCAATTCCTGACCATCCGCAAGGTGATCGCCCGCCTTTTCGGTCAGACCCGTTCAATGATCTTCTCCCCAAACAGGCCTTGTGGGCGGAAAACAAGAAACAGCAGGGCCAGAACATAGGCAAACCAGTTCTCGGTGGCACCACCCACCAGGGGGCCCACCAGGAACTCGAACAGCTTTTCGCCAACCCCAATGATCAACCCGCCCACGATGGCACCGGGGATCGAGGTGAACCCACCCAGCATCAACACTGGCAGCGCCTTCAGCGCGATCAGGCTGAGGGAAAACTGAACACCCGATTTCGCCCCCCACATGATGCCCGCAACCAAGGCAACGAACCCGGCCAGCGACCAGACCAAGACCCAGATCACATTGAGAGAGATACCGACAGACAAGGCCGCCTGGTGATCGTCGGCCACAGCACGTAATGCGCGACCTTGCTTGGTATATTGCGAAAACAGGACCAGCGCGATCACAAGGATCGCGGCAACAACCGTGGCCACGATGTCCAACTGGTCGATGAAAAAGCCGTAAAAGCTCTCCCCGCCCAGCCAGGCTGTGTTTTCCTCAACCCAAAGGCTGGCACCCTGGGGCAGGCCCACATCCAGCTTCTTGATCTCGGACCCCCACATCAGGTCGCCGAACCCTTCCAGGAAATAGGCCAGACCGATGGTCGCCATGAACAGGATGATCGGTTCCTGATTGACCAGGTGCCGCATGACGAATTGCTGGACCGCCCAGGCCAGCGCGACCATCACCAATATCGTCAGAATGATCGCCGCCACGGCAGGGACGTGCCAGCCAAAATGGTGCACCTCCGTTCCAAAGATCGCGTTGATCAGATGGGCAAAGGGGACCTGACCTTCCATGATGCCCACCAGCGTCAAGGCGGCAAACAAGGCCATCACGCCCTGGGCGTAGTTAAAGATACCCGATGCCTTGAAAATCAGGACAAAGCCCAGCGCCACAAGGGCATAAAGCACCCCGGCCATCAGGCCGTTCAAGACGACCTCCACGCCATAAAGGAACTGGTCAGGCATGGGTCACCTCGATATCGGAAGGGTTGTGAGAAACGCGAGCGGATCGGTCTCGACAAAAGCCGGGCCCTGGGCATCCGTCCAATCCGCGGCCAAGGCCGGTGGGGCCGCCGGCGAAAGTGACGGGATGATCCAGCGCACCGTCATCACTGCATCGTCGCGCTCGGACGCAACTGATATCCAGCCGCCTCGACAGCGTTGCGGAACGGGGTCAGACCAGCCGTGATCATCTCAATCCGCCGGGGCGACAGCTTTGAGATCTGGCGGTCATTCATATTCGTCAGCGGTTGGGGCGCATAATCCTTCACCTTGACCCGGACCTCCTGTTCGATGCCGTCCAGGATCGGGCAGACCTTTTTTAACCGGTCGGCCGTGCCGGGCACATCTTCGATGATCCCCTCATAGGACAATGCCAGATCAACACGGTCGGACAAATGCTGCATAAACTTCAACCGGTAGCCGCATATCATGCCGACGGTCCAGTAAAACGCCTCATCCTCATTCAGCCCCTTTGGTTGCTGCGGCGGATCTATGATCCAGGAAGACTCAGTATTCATACCCGGATACCGCTTGGCCCAACTCGCGCAAATGGCGTAAGGATCGCGCGTCAGCGAAACGAGCGTGCATTGGGACGGCGCAAACCCCGCAATCATCTCTTTCATCCGCACGATATTGGTGGGTGACTTTTCCACCACCACACAAGGCTTTGGCGCCTTCTTGGCAATTCGGTTGGTCCACACGGCTTTGATCTGGTGATAGTTCAGCGGCAGATCGGGGTTGGATCGTTCCGGACCATGCAGCGCCGGGATCATCCACGCCCCCTCGCCATTGCTGGTCAGGGACACCGCTGCGGGGGCAGATGCCAAGAGCTGCGCCAGTGCGGTCGACCCCGAATTCGGCAACGTCGCGATGAAAAGCCAGTGAATGTGGTCTTCGTATCCCGTCGGCACCAAGCGAGATCGCAAATGGATCGCCTTGTTGCGCAGCTCGTTCAGCGTCGCTTTGACCGGGTGAATATTGTCCATCGAAGTCGTCCCACCAGTTGGTTGATGGCACAAACCTACCTCGGCAGCGCGTCTCGGCAATTGCAAAGGTGTGTGAACACCTCCCACAGCCTGGTTTGGGCAAGTCCATGCCAAACCGCAATCCGCCTGCACATCGCCTGCGCGGATCATGTCCGACACCCCCGTCACGCGTGGCGCGCCTCAGTCATGGGAGACACCCAGATAGGCATCGATGACATCCTGGTTGTTGCGCACCTCGTCCGGTGTGCCATCCCCGATCTTCTTGCCGTAATCCATAACCACCACCCGATCCGACAGATCCATGACCACGCCCATATCGTGCTCGATCAGGGCGACGGTGGTGCCAAATTCATCATTCACGTCAAGAATATAGCGGGACATGTCCTCTTTCTCCTCGACATTCATCCCAGCCATCGGCTCGTCCAGCAGCAGCAGCTTGGGTTCGGCTGCCAGGGCGCGCCCCAACTCGACCCGCTTTTTCAGGCCATAGGGCAGACGCCCCACCGGGGTCTTGCGGATGGCCTGGATCTCAAGAAAATCGATGATCCGCTCAACCCGCTCCCGGTTCGCGGTTTCTTCCTTTTCGGCAGCACCCCACCAGATCGCCTGCTGGATAATGTTGGATTTCATTTGGGTCAGGCGACCGGTCATGATGTTGTCCAGCACGCTCATCCCCTCAAACAAGGCGATGTTCTGGAATGTCCGGGCGATGCCCAGCCGGGCCACCTGATAGGGCCGCATCGACGGGCGCCTTTGCCCCCGAAACCAGACCTCCCCCTCCTGCGGATGGTAAAAGCCGCTGATCACGTTCAACATGCTGGACTTGCCCGCACCATTCGGGCCGATGATCGCGCGGATCTCCCCCTCGCGGATGTCAAAGCTGATATCCTTGATCGCGACCACCCCGCCAAAGCGCAGGGTGATGTTCTTCATCTCCATCATCACACCGCCAATGGTCCGTCCATCCGCAGTCACATAACTGTCGACCGTATCCTTCATGCGGTGCTCCCCGGCGATAACCCAGCGTGGCTTGTCGTAACCTCGACCTGGTTCAACCCCAGGATCTCCCGCACAACCGGGCGGACAACCAGCAAAACGGCCAACAGCAAAACCGTGACCAGCGCCAGTAATCTGTGCCCGCCCATCGGTGCGCCTGCGGGCCCGGCATTCACAAAATACCATCCCAGCGAGGCGCGCATGCGGTCCGCGGTGAACCGCCCGTCTTCCAACCAGAACAACAAACCAATGGCCGTGACAAACAAAACCACCATCACGATCAAGGCTACGAGTGCTGCCGCGTTGTACTCCCCGGCGATGACGGCCAGCGCGATCAAGGCCGCGCCGGTCTGCCACAGCCGCCGTCGGATCGACGCGCGGGCCAATAGCGGCACATCGCCCGGCACCGGCAGGGCAAGGGCCAGCAGACCAACCCCTATCGCAAAGACATAGATCACTCTGCCGCCATCCGTTGGGCAACCTGGTGGGTCTTGGCATCGCGCAGCTCCAGGGTTGCCTTGATTGCCCCCTTGCGTCCGTCCTCATAGGTGACCTCGGTCACCGTCGAAACGCTGCTCGACCCATCATAAAGCGCGGCGATCAGGTCGGCGAACTTCTCCTCAACGATCCGGCGACGCACCTTGCGAGTGCGGGTCATTTCGCCGTCATCGGGGTCCAATTCCTTGTGCAGCACCAAAAACCGGTGGATCTGGCAGCCCGACAGCATCTCATCCTCGGCCACGCTGACATTCACCTCTTCGACATGGGCCTGGATGGTGGACAGGACCTGCGGATGGCCGGCCAGTTCCTGATAACTGCCATAGGCAATGTTGTTACGCTCCGCCCAGTTGCCCACCGCCGTCAGATCGATGTTGATGAAGGCCGTGCACATGTCGCGGCCATTGCCAAACACCACGACCTCCAGAATGTTGGGAAAGAATTTCAGCTTGTTCTCAACATATTTCGGGGCAAACAGGCTGCCATCGGCCATTTTGCCGACATCCTTCGCCCGGTCGATGATGCGCAAATGGCCCGTATCAGCCTCAATGAACCCCGCATCGCCGGTAGCGACCCAGCCGTCGGCATCTTTGGTCCCGGCGGTGCTGTCGGCATTCTTGAAATATTCCTGGAACACCCCGGGGGAGCGGTAAAAAACCTCTCCATTCTCGGCGATCTTCAGTTCAACACCGGGGGTCGGAGTGCCCACCGTGTCCGGCCGCACCTCGTGATCCTTTTGTTGGGTGATAAACACGCTGGCCTCGGTCTGGCCATAGAGCTGCTTCAGATTGATCCCAAGGCTGCGGTAAAAATCAAAGATTTCGGGCCCGATCGCCTCACCCGCCGTGTAGCCCACGCGCACCTTGCTCAGGCCAAGGGTGTTTTTCAGCGGGCCATAGACCAGGATCTCCCCCAAACGGTACAGCAATTTGTCAGAGCCGCTGACCGCCTTGCCATCCAGCAATGCGGGCCCAACCCGCTTCGCCACATCCATGAAGTAGTGGAACATGCGCCGCTTCAGGCCACCCGCATCCTCCATCCGGATCATCACATGGGTCAGCTGCGTTTCAAAAATCCGCGGCGGTGCAAAGTAATAGGTCGGCCCGATCTCTCGCAGATCGGTCATCATCGTGTCGGCGCTTTCGGGGCAGTTCACGCAGAACCCGTTCCAATAGGCCTGCCCGATGGAAAAGATGAAATCCCCAACCCAGGCCATGGGCAAATAGGCCAAGACCTCTTCCCCCTGCCCCAGATGGTCGAAGTCACTGGAATTGCGGGAGGTTTCAATGATGTTGTGATTGCTCAGCACCACGCCTTTGGGCTTACCGGTGGTGCCAGAGGTATACAGCATAACGCAGGTGGATTGCATGTCCAGCGCCGCTCCGCGCGACTGCAACACCGGCTTCAGATCGGCTGCGGCTTTGCCTTTCGCGATCAGATCTTTCAACGAATGCAGATGGGTATGGTCGTATTTCCGCAAGCCGCGCGTATCAAGGTAGATCATCTGTTCGATCCCGGTGACGCGCTCGCGCACCTCCAGCACCTTGTCGACCTGCTCCTGGTCCCCGGCGATGACGATCCGTGCACCGCAATGGTCCAGCACATAGGTCATCTCTTCGGCGACGGCGTCCTGGTACAGCGGCACCGGCACGCCGCCCGCCATCTGCACCCCAACCATCGACATATACAGCTCAGGCCGGTTGCGCCCGATGATGGCAACATGCTCGCCCGGCTGCAGGTCAAGCGACAGCAGACCAAGGGCGATCCCCTCGACCTCATCCAGCGCCTCGGCCCAGGTCCAGGCCTGCCAGATGCCAAACTCTTTTTCGCGATAGGCCGGTTGGTCGCCGAATGATTGCGCATTGCGACGCAACAAAGCCGGTATCGAACCCATGTCTGGCACCGTCACAGCATCCTCCCCTGCAGCGCTTCATTGTTGAGCACTGTCGATTTCTTAACGAATATAATCGGCGACAGATCGGAATCGTCAAATAATTTTTGAACACCTGTTCAAATAAAATCGATTGACGTCTCAAAACAGCGGCATGCTACCGGTCCGTGGCGGCGTGTCAGCCGGCCATGATCTGTGGAATCGGCTCCAGGATCTCCCGTCCATCGTCAGTCAGATGCCAAACCGCGTTGCCTTCGATCACGATGGCCGTCAGGGGCCCGCCATAGGCCGCACCGCTATCGATGTTCACGCGGTTGCCGTAATGCGTGACCTGCCGGATCGGTGTATGACCATGGACGATCAACGCGCCGTGGTCCCGCATATCCATCAAAAAGGCATCGCGGATCCAGACCAGATCATCTTCATCCTGCCGATCCAGCGGAAGGCCCGGGCGAATGCCAGCGTGGCACAGGAAAACGTCACCCAGGTGCAAACTGTTCTGCAAACCCTCCAAAAACGTGATGTGGTGTTCAGATACCGCTTCGCGGGCATCGGCATGGATAGCGGCCCTGTCCCGCCTTGGGGAGACATCAACCCCATAGGATGCCAGGGTCGTCTTGCCCCCCATGTTGTCCTGCAGCCAATGGAGGTCGTCGCGCAGTTGGTCTCGCTTGCGCTCCGGCTCCAGAAAGCGGCGCATCATGCGGTCATGGTTGCCCTTCATGAAATGCCACGGGGCCCCCGCCGCTTGCCCGGCAATCAGGTAATCCAGCAGACCCGCCACGTTGGGGCCGCGGTCGCAATAATCGCCGATATGTATCACCGGGGCGTCGTAGTCACCCGTCAGGTCCCGATCCCGGTCGATCCGGTCGTGGGCCGCGCGCGCCAGGTCGAGATGTCCGTGAATGTCGCCGATTGCGTAAAGCCGCATAGGATGTCCTATTTATGGGTCGGATGGCATATAAACAGCATTCCCAGCTTAACACCCCCCATCGGCAAAAAGGCACTGTCCCCGCGGGGACAGTGCCTTTTTCATGTCAGGCCACGTCAAAGATGAGGGGTCGCACCGATTGGAACATGCCGGTCTGGGACAGCTTGTCCAAGACAGGGGTCGGGATCGGATCATCGACGTATAGCAGGGCAATCGCCTCTTTCCCGCGATCGGCACGGCCCAAGGTAAAGTTGGCGATATTGACGCCGTTTTCGCCCATGGTCTGGCCCAACGTGCCGATAATGCCGGGCATATCGGTGTTGGTCGTATAGAGCATATGGCCGCCGATCTCGGCATCGATGTTGATGCCCTTGATCTGGATAAACCGTGGTTTTCCATCGGAAAACACGGTGCCCGCAATGGAACGTTCGCGGTCTTCGGTCACGACGGTCAGTTTGATATAGGCCTCAAAGATGCCGGTCCGTCCCTGGGTGGTGCGACTGACCTTGATCCCACGATCCTTGGCCAGGACGGGGGCGGAGACCATGTTGACCTCGGGGTTGGTGGCCTTCATGAGACCAGCGATGGTGGCGCAGTTCAGCGCCTCAAGATTTAGGTCAGCCACCGTGCCGTCATACAAGATATTGATGGCCTTAACCGGCTCATCGGTCAACTGTCCGACAAAAGCGCCGAGGTGCTCGGCCAGTTTGACCCAGGGGGTCATGACCTTGGCCTCCTCCGCCTTGACAGAGGGCATATTTAGCGCATTGGTGACCGCACCCGTCAACAGGTAGTCCGACATCTGTTCAGCCACCTGAAGTGCGACGTTCTCCTGCGCCTCCGTCGTGGCGGCACCCAGGTGGGGCGTTACCACGACATTATCGAGGTTAAAGAGCGGTGACTCGGTTGCAGGTTCCACGGCAAAGACATCGAAAGCGGCCCCGGCGACACGACCGTCTTTCAGGGCTTCGGCCAGGGCCTCTTCGTCCACCAGACCACCGCGAGCGCAGTTGACGATGCGGACACCCGGCTTGAGTTTGGCGATGTTTTCGCGCGACAGGATGTTCTTGGTCTTTTCGGTCAGCGGGACGTGAAGCGTGATAAAGTCAGCTTTTTCAAGGAGTTCATCCAGTTCAACCTTGCGGACGCCCAGCTTGTCGGCGCGTTCTTCACTAAGGAACGGATCAAAGGCGATCACCTTCATTTTCAGGCCAAGGGCGCGTTCGGCGGCGATGGATCCGATATTGCCGCACCCGATCACGCCCAGAGTCTTGGCCGTCAGCTCAACCCCCATGAAGCGCGATTTTTCCCATTTACCGGAATGGGTTGAGGCATTGGCCTCGGGGATTTGCCGGGCCACGGCCATCATCATCGCGATGGCATGTTCGGCGGTGGTGATGGAATTGCCGAAGGGGGTGTTCATGACGATCACCCCTTGCTGCGACGCCTTTGGAATATCGACGTTATCGACGCCGATGCCGGCGCGACCAATCACCTTGAGGTTGGTCGCGGCTGCCAGCACCTTTTCAGTGACTTTAGTGGCGGAGCGGATGGCGAGGCCATCGTAATTTCCGATGATTTCCAGCAGCTTATCCTTGTCCTTGCCAAGGGCGGGCTGGAAATCGACATCGATGCCACGGTCACGAAAGATCTGAACGGCGGTTTCACTGAGCTTGTCAGAGACGAGAACTTTGGGGGCCATTTTGGGCTCCTATTTACGGATGTGCGGCGGATGCAGAACCGATGCACAAGGCATGCATACGGCATACATACGCGGTTAGCGCACGATAGGGGGTTAAGCGACGGCTTTCTGTGCGGAAATCTCGGCCTCGAACGCCCAGGCGAGCCAAGGCAGCATGGCCGAGATGTCTGATGTCTCGACAGTGGCGCCGCACCAGATCCGCAGGCCCGGAGGGGCATCGCGGTAGCCGCCGATATCCAGGGCCACGCCTTCGGCTTCCAACCGTTTGGCGATGGCTTTGGCAAAGGCCGCGCCGTCATCAATCCGATCATCGGTGAATTTCAGACAGACGGAGGTGTTGGACCGG
The DNA here is from genome assembly GCF_016901225.1 of Actibacterium sp. 188UL27-1. Lineage (GTDB taxonomy): Bacteria > Pseudomonadota > Alphaproteobacteria > Rhodobacterales > Rhodobacteraceae > 188UL27-1. The sequence goes on from NZ_JAFEUL010000026.1 coordinate 22,098, forward strand.
GTCGCCGGATCCGTCGCCAGATGGTCGATCCATGGGGTCGCGGCCACGAAATCTGCGACCGCCTTGGCATTGGCATCAGCGCGGGCGATCAGGCCCGGGAGCCCGCCGACGGACTCCGCCCAATCGAGGGCCTGCAGGTAGTCTTCGACGCAAAGCATGGAGGGGGTGTTGATGGTCTCCCCCCGGAAAATGCCCTCGTTCAGCTTGCCGCCTTTGGTCAGGCGGAAGATCTTGGGCAGGGGCCAGGGCGGCGTGTAAGTTTCCAACCGGTCCACCGCGCGGGGAGAGAGGATGAGCATGCCATGGGCCGCCTCGCCCCCCAGCACCTTTTGCCAACTATAGGTGACGACATCGAGCTTGTCCCAAGGCAGGTCCATGGCGAAGGCGGCGGAGGTCGCGTCACACAAGGTCAGGCCCGCGCGGTCTGCCGAAATGGCGTCCCCGTTGGCCATGCGGACACCGGATGTGGTACCATTCCAGGTGAAACAGACGTCTTTGTCATAGTCGAGCGCGGCCATGTCGACGATCTGGCCATAGGGCGCGTCATGCACCTGCGCGTCGAGTTTCAACTGTTTGACCGCGTCGGTGACCCAGCCTGCGCCGAAGCTTTCCCAGGCGACCATTTCCACGGGGCGCTGGCCCAGCATGGTCCACATGGCCATTTCATAGGCACCCGTATCCGAGGCGGGCACGATGCCGATTTTGTAATCGGCGGGAATGCCGAGGATCGTGCGCGTGCGTTCGATGGCTGCTTTCAGCTTGTCCTTACCGATGGCGGCGCGGTGGGAGCGACCCAAAGCGGCATCCGACAGCTTGCTGAGTGCGAAGGTTGGAGGTTTGGCGCAAGGACCGGAGGAGAAACGCGGGTTGGCCGGAATGTCCACAGGTTTTATGCCCGGCTGCGTGGCCGGTTGAGGTGTCGTCATTGGTGGTATCCTTACAGATAAGCGCCCTTCGTTGGGGAAGGGTGTCCCACCTGCGGGGATAGCCGCTGACCATGAGTCGCTGCAACCAGGAAATCGATTGCTTTTGAGATGTGAGGCGATTTTGACGGCGCGGCAGGGGCGTATCGGAAACTTGCGTGACTTGGTCTGGCAGCGCGGTGGAAGGCGTGGTTAGTCACAGGTGTCGTTGGGAAGGGAAGCTGCGCGTGTATGTTGTTACCTTGATTGCCGGGCCGGACGGTGGCCCGTCGACCGCAGGATCTGTCGATGCGCTGCATCGGTCATGGGGCGCGAAGGGCGGAATCACGTGGCTGGCCCCGGACGCGGCGGCACGGTTCGTGGTCCCGGATGTACCGCCGGATTTTCAGCAGGCTTGGGAGCGCCGGGATGCGGAGGGCATCGATCTGGTGATCACCCCTGTTGCGGCGGGCAGTGTGAAGAAGCTGCTGCTGGCCGATATGGATTCGACCATGATCGGGCAGGAATGCATTGATGAATTGGCGGATGAGGCCGGGGTCGGTGACCGGGTTGCCGGTATCACGGCGCGCGCGATGAACGGCGAGCTGGATTTCGATGCGGCCCTGCGGGAGCGGGTCGGGTTGCTGAAGGGGCTGGATGTAGACGTGATCGCACGGGTTCTGGCGGAGCGGATCACCTTGGCCCCCGGGGCTGCGACCTTGATCGCGACGATGCGGGCGCGGGGATGCCACACGGCGCTGGTTTCCGGCGGGTTCACGGCGTTTACCGAGGCGATTGCCGGGCGTTTGGGCATGGATGAACACCGCGCCAACATCCTGGTCGCGGCCGATGGCGTGCTGACCGGAAAGGTGGGTGCGCCGATCCTGGGGGCCGATGCTAAGGTGCGGGCGCTGGCAGAGATCCGCGACAGGCTGGGTTTGGAACCGGTGGACGTGATCGCCGTGGGCGACGGGGCCAATGACCTGCCGATGCTGAAGATTGCGGGGCTGGGCGTGGCGGCCCATGCCAAACCGGCGGTGCGGGCGCAGTCACCCATTCAGATCAACCACGCCGATCTGACCGCGCTTTTGTACCTGCAGGGCATTCCGAAGGCCGCGTTCGTCGAGATGTAGCACCGACGCAGACATCTGGTCAGACGGCGGCGGGGCGGAATTTGAGGCTGGCACCGTTGATGCAATGGAGGACCTGGCCCTTGAGCGGGACGAGGTGGCCAAGATGGCTGCCGCAGCGGCGACAATGGGCCTCCATCGCGGTGAGGGATTTGAATTCATCCATCATTTCAGAGCCTTCGGGCCATTCGATACCGGTCATCACGGTGTTGGGGATCGAATGCTGGAAGAAGACCCAACCGATTTCCAGCACGGTCTTCCACTTGGCCTCGTAGATCTCAAGGTCGCAGCCCTTGCAGCTGTAGATCCCCGCCTCTTCGCTGGTTTTCTCCCAATAGGGGTGGGATTTCTTGGCCTCGGTATGGCCTTCGCGGAGGATCATGTATTCGTCATCCGTCAGCGTGGCGCGCCATTCGGCTTCGGTCCGGGTGACCTCGTAGGGGAAGGTATCATCGCCGCTGACCCAGCGCGCCCTGGCCGGTGACGTGGAGACCGTCAGGGCCGCGGCACCGGCGGTTGCATAAAGGAAATGTCGACGTGTCACGGGAGAAATCATCATATCCTCGATGCGTTGGATCGTGGCGAATGTGGTGTGGGGTGCCGCCATGTGACGGCACCCCGGTGATATCGGAACCGGGATCAGTCGCGCTCGCGGGCCCGCTCCAGGATCAGGTTGGCTTGGCCGACCTTGTCGTTCCGCTCGGCGTCGGAGTGGATCAGGTTGTTGAGGCGGGCAACTTCGCTGAGCGTCAGCTTTTCGATGCCATCCGTGGTGATCCCTTCGGAGGTCAGGCTGTTGAACAGCGCGCCGATCATCATGCTTTGGCCGTTGTTGATCGAGGCGGCGTTGTCCTGCGCGAAGGCGCCAGTGGTTGCCGAAAGAGCCAGGCCAGCAGCAAGCGCGATAGCAGTCAGTTTTCTCATGAGTCCATCCTTTGGAAGCTAGTGTTATTTGCGTTCAGTTTCAGGGAGTTGCGATGTCTTCCCGGTCCGCCCTGGCACCCTCTTAATAGCAAGGCGGCCGATCACACGCGCCCAACGAGCCCGTGTAGGGTTTCGTGATCCGCATACTGTCGCATGCCATCTTTGAGGAGTGTCACGCTGGCAAAAACCGCCAGATGCCAAGCGGTTACCCAACCTGTAACATCATCACGGAGTTGCGTGAACGACTGAAATACGCTGTCACATGGCCGTGTTTCGCGGAAACATGCTGCCCTGACGGAAAGACGCGGACCGCATTTCGCCGGTTTTCAGCGCGGGGCGACCCGTGATTTGTGCCGTCACGGACCCTGCCGAACGGCTGCGATTCGAGATCTCAGGGAAATTCGACCCGAATATGGCCCGTGACGAGGTCGCGCCGGTTCAGGATCGGCGCATTCACCCGGCGCAGCACTGCCGGATCATCGGGCGCCAGAACCCCAAGGCGCACCAGCAGGGCCGCCACGACGGCTTCGGCAGCGCGGGTTGTGCCACAAAGCGCCTTGAGCGCGATGCCCTTGCCCAAGCCCGGCAGGATCGCGACGAACACCCCCTCTGCCCCCGTTTTCAATGCGGCCTGCCCCTGGGCGGCGCGCATCAACTCGGTACAGGCCCGTCCTTCACCGGCGACGAGGGCCGGATACGCCATCATGGCATTGCGCAACCGCGCCGGCGCGCTGCCATCCTTGGCGGTCGCGAACCGGGCCATGGCCGTGGCGAGACCCCGCAAGGAGACGGAGAGGTTGGGCGCCGAGCAGCCATCGATCGCGTGATCGGCCACATCCTCCCCCGTGATATCCTCCTGCGCGGCCCGCACGGCGATCTGCACGGGATGATCGGGATCGATGTAGTCAGGCCCGGCACCCAGATGCTGCCCCAGGGTCAGAAAGCCCGTATGCTTGCCCGAACAGTTGTTGTGATATTGGCACGGGCTGTGATCGGCGCGGATCAATCCGGTGCGGGCCGGTTTGTCCGTCGGCAATTGCGGGCCACAGCGCAGGTCGCCATCGCCCAGCGCCAGATCAGCCAGCCAGCGTCGCACCCGGTCGGTATGGATCGCAGCACCTTTATGGGAGGCGCAGGCCAGTGCCAGATGTTCATCCGTAAGACCGCGTTGATCGGCAGCGCCACTATTTACCAGCGGCAATGCCTGGATCATCTTGGAGGAGGAGCGGGGCAGGATCACCGTATCATGGGCGCCCCAGGCCTGTTCCACCGTGCCATCCGCGGCGCAAACCACCGCCTGCACCTGGTGCACGCTTTCCCGATACGCACCGCGCCACACCACAACCTGCGCCAAACTGCCCATAGCCCTTGGCCCCCTTCGATCTTGTTTCATTATTATGCACCATCGGGGGCTTTCCCCATTGGGCGCTTTTGCGTTATTGTCCATGGCAGACTAGGACAGCAATCCCGTTGCCAGACAAGATGCCATTGAAGGCCCGCTGGGGGAACGCGTCGAGGCAGAGACAGCAGAAGGCGTAAATTGTATGATGTCATGGATGAAAGCTGGGATCGTGGCCAGCATCTGTTTGGCGGCCAGTTGGGCCGTTGCACAGGAAAGCACCAACCGCGTGTCAGAGAACACCGATTGGAGCGTGTTTGCCGAACCGGCAGATGGACCCAAGGAATGCTGGGGTGTTTCGGCCCCGAAAGAGACGGTGAACACGCGCGATGGCCGTGTGGTGGCCGTGCGGCGCAGCGATATCCTGCTTTTCGTGACCTACCGTCCCGGCAATGGTGGATCACCTGAAGTGTCGTTTACCGGCGGATATCCTTTTGCTGACGGCTCCACCGTGTCGATGCAAGTGGGCGACAGCACGTTCGAGCTGTTCACCGAAGGTGAGTTTGCCTGGCCCGCACCGGAAGATGACGCCAAGATCGTGGCAGCGATGAAACGTGGCGCCGATTCCGTGCTGACGGCACGTTCTGCCCGCGGAACCCAGACGAAAGATACGTTTTCGTTGCTGGGCTTCACGGCGGCACAGGAAGATGCGGCCAAACGCTGTTCGGGTTGATCGAAGCGGCCGCGCCCACCGGGCAGGTCGAGGTCAGGATATCATCGAAGGCTATTGGTATAGATGATACGGGTCTTGCCCTTGGCAGCCCTGTCATGTGTCATCGTGCTGTAAGCGAGGAAGTCGGATAGAGTATGCGGGGTTTGGATGATGCGGCCTTCCGCCGAATCCGGTGTTGTATCGGTTAACGTGCCGGTCGTCTCAACCCGGACCCGCAGGATCGCATCCGCCAAGGTCAGTTTGAACCGGCTGGTCACCGTGACCCCTGCCATCCGCGTGATCCGTGTCACCATTCGGACATTGGCGGGAGAGGTCTGGAGATCGGCCAGCCACGGCTGGGATGGCGGCGCATCGGATAGGTCGGACGAGACTGCGGGATGCAGTATCCGACCGGTCGGGACATCGATGATCATCAACCCGGTCCGAAGCTCTGCAAAGCCCTGCGCGGTGACCCTATCGCGCTGTCCATTGACCTGCAGGCTGTGGTCAAACGCGATATCGATGATCTGCCGATCTTGTGCCGGAGCGGGCAGTGCAGCCGCAACCCATGCAGTTGTCAGGGTGGTGCAGAAACATCGGCGATCCATTGCGCCTTTCCCGAGAGTGGTTCGACAGGCCGTGCTGCCAGGTCTATCGTTTGACCATGACTATTCCAAAGCGCCTGAGCGAGGCAATGCAGACCACCCCCCAGCTTGAGGTCCTGTGCCTGGCTGGCAGTCTGGGCCGCGGGGCTGGCGACGATTTCAGCGATTATGACTTTGTCGGCGTCGTCGATCCGGCGGAGCGTGCGGAGGTTGCCAAACGGTTTCGCACGGCCTGCGAGATTTTGCAGCCGGTTGTCCTGTGGCGGCAGATGGGGCGCCCGCCCGCCCTGATCAACGCGATCCTGCAGGATTGGACACGAATCGACCTGTTCATGACGGATCGCGCGGCGTTCGAGCGACGCGCACAAACTGATCTGCTGGTGTTGCACGACCCCGACAACATCGTTGCGACCCTGCCGCAGGTGGTGCCCGCGCCTGATCCAAAGGGACGCGTGGCCTATGCGATTGAGGAGTTCATTCGCGTTCTTGGCCTGATCTCGGTCGTGATCGGGCGGGGGGAGTTGCATACGGCGATATGGGGCGTGGCGCTAGAAAAGGATCAGCTGATCACCATCATGCAGGTTACGGGCGGGTTGGATAGTGCAGGCGGCGCGCTGCATCTGTCAAAGACGCTGTTGCCCGCGGATATGGAGGCGTTGATGGCCTTGCCGTATCCCGGTCCCGACCCGGACGAGATTTTGGCGTCCCATTTCGCCATGGCGCGCGCCTTTTTCCCGCGCGCCCGTGCCCTTGCCGCAGAGTTGGACCTGACTTGGCCCACGGCGTTTGAGGCGGCCACCCGCGATCTGCTGGTGGCCCGGTTCGGCCCCGAGGCGGGGGCGTGTTTCGTTACCTGACCTTGTGGAAGGTGCCCAATTCCTCGATCCGGTAACCTTCCGGGTAGGTCGGGCGGGGGACCTGTGTCAGGTACCGGGGTTTGCGTCGCAGCGGGAGCCGCTTGAGAAGGCCAGACCGAAGACGGAGTGCGGCCATGAGCATGCCCCGGACCCAGCTTGGCGCGGGCGCCAATCCCATACTGTCTAATAGCCGCTGATCCAGAAAGGCGCGCACGGCGGGCCGCCCCATCCAGAACAGCCAGCTTGGCACATAAAAGCCCAGCAGCAGAACAGTCGTGGCATCGGCGATCCGCCGGTTCGTGTCGGCAAAACGAAAGTGGGTGGCCTCATATTCGACGTTGAAACGCATCATATCGGTCAGGTCGGTGGGGATCTGTTCAATCCCCATCCGTTCGCCCAAACCGCGGTAGTACAGGAACCAGGCGCGTTTTTCCCGGTTGGTCATGGACCTGCGCCCGAAACGGTCCAGCCAGCGGATCGGTTCGCAGATAAAGGTCGACAAGACGTAAAGCATGTCACCGTTACCGATCCTGAACCGCCCATGCATGGCGTTCATGCGTGCGATGGAACGCTGCCCCTCGGTACTGTCCAACCCATTTTCGATGGTTTCGGCCAGGATCAGTTCGGTATCGTCATAGCGTTTGCGGGGGCGGGTCTCAAACTCTCCGGTTTTTGCCAAAAGGCCCGAGATCGCGGGCACGGCATAGGTACGAAACAGAGCGAATTCCAACGCGCGTTCGATATCCCACGAGAATTCATAGGCGTAGAGCAGGCGGGCAATCTCCTCATAGCTGGCCTCCGGGTCGAGCGCTGCGATCTGATCGGCAGCAGATGGGGGTCTGCTTGGTGCGGTGGTGTCCGTCATAATAAGCGGCCTTTGGTCCATATCGGGCCCGGCTTTTGTAATCACGCCGGGTCCAAGTTGATTGAAATTGGGTCTATGCCGGGCTGCCACCGGCCAAAAGGATCGTGTCTGCACCAATGTCGATGCTGTAAGGGTTACGCGCCAGTGGCCGACTTATTCGCACCTTTTTTCGTGTCGACGGGATTTTGGTGGATTTGCGCCGTGGGTCACCTTTTCTCCTTGCGTCACAGGGACTGTTTTTTGCGGGCCGATTGTCCTATATCGCCGCTTAACCCATTCAATGGATACCGCCATGCCCGCCCCGATCACGCAGGATCTGCTGACCATTCCCCGCAAGCTGCCCGAGGGCGGCCCGATTAATCTGGTCGGGCTCACCCGTGCGCAATTGCGCGACACGCTGGTCGCCGCTGGCACGCCCGAGAAACAGGCCAAGATGCGGGTCGGCCAGGTTTGGCAGTGGATCTACGAAAAGGGTGTTCGGTCCTTCGATGAAATGACCAACCTTGCCAAACCTTACCGGGCCTTGTTGTCGGAGCGGTTTGTGATCGAATTGCCGGAGGTTGTCACCCGGCAGGTCAGCAGTGACGGTACCCGCAAATATCTGGTCCGCATCGCTGGCGGGCACGAGGTTGAGACGGTGTATATCCCCGAAGAGGGACGCGGCACGTTGTGTATCTCAAGCCAGGTGGGCTGCACACTGACCTGTTCGTTCTGCCATACCGGAACGCAAAAGCTGGTCCGCAACCTGACCGCGGGGGAGATTATCGGCCAGGTGATGCTGGCCCGCGATGATCTGGGCGAATGGCCTGAACCGGGGCGGAACCCAAAGGATGAAAGCCGCCTTTTGAGCAATATCGTCCTGATGGGGATGGGCGAGCCTCTCTACAATTTCGAGGCCGTCCGCGATGCGATGAAAATTGCGATGGATCCGGAAGGGATCAGCTTGAGCCGTCGCCGGATCACCCTGTCGACCTCTGGCGTGGTGCCTGAGATTGCACGCACGGCCGAAGAGATCGGATGTCTGCTGGCCGTTAGCTTCCATGCCACGACGGATGATGTGCGTGACCGGTTGGTCCCGATCAACAGGAAGTGGAACATCGCAGACTTGTTGGATGCGCTGCGCGCTTATCCCAAGTTGAGCAATTCCGAGCGGATCACGTTCGAATACGTGATGCTGCGGGACGTCAATGATAGCGATGACGATGCCCGCCGTTTGATCAAATTGATCGAGGGCATCCCGGCCAAGATCAATCTGATCCCGTTCAACCCCTGGCCGGGGGCCCCCTATGAACGCTCCTCAAACAACCGGATCCGGGCGTTTGCCGACATTATCTACAAGGCGGGTTATGCCTCGCCCATCCGGACGCCGCGGGGCGAGGATATCATGGCCGCCTGTGGACAGCTGAAATCAGCGACGGAACGGGCCCGCAAAAGCCGCGCCCAGATCGCGGCCGAGGCCGGGATGTGACCTCATATTCCATCGTCTGCGGATGGCTGGTCACAGTTGGGGGCCAGCCCCCAAACCCCCGGAGTATTTTTACCAATAAGAATGAGGAATGCGGTTTTCCGGGACGACCCCCCTCACTGCCGTTCAAAGATCAGCTGACGTCCGCTTTCATCTGTCAGGATTAGAATGTCACCGCTTACCTCGGCCAATGCCATGGCTTCGAGTGCTTCGAAAAAGATGGTTTCGGCGGGCAGATCGGGGCAGGCCCGGCGGGCGGCGGCGATATCCCGGACCTCGATCCAGGGATAAGGAGCGGTCTGGCGGGCCGTAAAGGTGTTGCAGGGGCCCGCGCCGGTTACTTCTCCCTCTTCTGGAAAAAGCAGGTCAGCGGATGCCTCAAAGGGTTGATCATCGATGCTCACCAAACGCCATTGGCTACCTGTGCCAGCATAGGCCGAGATGGTTTCATCGGGTTGGCAAAAGCTCAGCAATAGGAGGGATATCAAACAGATCGTGCGCATGACTTAGGAATGGCCAATCAGATGCCCCTCTGCAAGCCGATGATCGCAGGCGCAACAATTGCTAAAAAGGCGGCGGCGTCCCGGTCCGCAGGACCCGGCGCCGCCGCCGGGCCCAACGCTTTTAGACGCATCCGTGATGCGGGCAAAAGGGGCGGGAGCGCTCCCTTCGCGGAGGCGCGGCGGATCAGCCTATCGCGACGGCTTTCACATCTTCGTCGATATGGGCGGTGTATTGCGCAAAGTTATTCGCAAACATCTCCACCAGTTTGGCCGCCTGCGCATCATATGCTGCAGGGTCGGCCCAGGTTTGGCGCGGATCCAGCAGTTGGTCGTCGATACCTGCAAGCGCGACAGGGACTTCGAAGCCAAAGTTCGGATCCTTGCGGAACGTGCCTTCGCCCAGCGTTCCGTTCAGCGCTGCGGTCAGCAGGGCCCGGGTCGCTTTGATCGGCATCCGGCTGCCTATGCCATAGGCGCCGCCGGTCCAGCCGGTATTCACCAACCAGCAGGTTGCGCCATGGGCCGAGATCTTGTCGCGTAGCAAGTTGCCATAAACCTCAGGCCGGCGCGGCATGAAGGGCGCGCCAAAGCAGGTGGAGAATGTGGGCTCCGGCTCGGTCACACCACGTTCGGTGCCCGCCACCTTTGACGTGAAACCGGACAGGAAGTGATACATGGCCTGGGCCGGTGTCAGCCGCGCAATGGGAGGCAGCACGCCAAAGGCATCACAAGTGAGCATCACGATATTCTTCGGATGACCGCCCAGCCCGTTCTCGGATGCATTGGGGATGTAATGCAGCGGATAGGCGCAGCGCATGTTGGCGGTGAGGGAGCTATCTTCGAAATCCAGCTCGAAGGTCTCTGGATCGAACACCATATTTTCGATCACAGTGCCGAACATGTCCGTCGTGGCAAAGATCTCCGGCTCAGCCTCTGCCGATAAGGAGATCGTCTTGGCGTAGCAGCCCCCTTCAAAATTGAAGGTGCCGCGATCAGACCAACCGTGTTCGTCATCCCCCAGCAAGGTCCGGTCGGGGTCGGCTGACAGAGTCGTTTTGCCCGTCCCGGACAAACCAAAGAACACTGCGGCATCAACCGGATTGCCGTCCACATGGTTGGCCGAGCAATGCATCGGCATGATGCCTTTCTCAGGCAGCAGATAATTTAGCAGGCTGAAGACCGACTTCTTGTTCTCGCCCGCATATTCCGTATTGCCGATCAGGATCAGCTTGCGGTCAAAATTCATGGCGATCACGGTCTCTGACCGGCAGCCATGCTTGGCGGGATCGGCTTTGAAGCTGGGGCAGTTGATGACGGTGAATTCCGGGATATAGCCATCCAGTTCGGCGCGTTCGGGGCGGCGGAACATGTGGCGGATGAAAAGGTTGTGCCAGGCCAGTTCGGTGACCAGGCGCACATCCAGACGCTGCGCAGGATCGGCGCCCGCATACATATCCTGGACGAAATAGTTCCGCCCCTTCATATGATCGATCATGTCGGCATAAAGCTGATCGAAGGCCGCTTCGGTCATCGGCGCGTTATTCTCCCACCAGATCGTGTCTTCGGTGCTGGCAGACCGCACGACATGTTTGTCCTTGGGAGAGCGGCCGGTGAATTGGCCGGTGGTCACCAGAAAAGCGCCCCCTTTGCCAAGTGTGCCTTCATCCCGCTTCAGGGCTTCCTGAATAATGGCGGGCTCCAGCAGGTTGTAATATACGGTGCCAAGCCCCGTGATACCTTGGTGTTCAAGTGTCTGGGCTGGGTTCACGCGTCCCGTTGTCATGGGGGAATACTCCTTTTGCCGCCTCTGCCGATTGAGGCGATTGTGTCAAAAACCGAACTAATATCCTGCGGTTGCCCCCACACCGTCAGGGACTTTGTAACCTTATCATGCTGCAACATGACGAGAACAGGGCGCGTACAAACGTTAGCGCAACCAAGAGGAACTGTTAGCGACACCAGTGTCTGATTAGCGCCGATGCGCTTATGCCACGTCACGGTAACCAAGGGTAATGTGATGCAAAATCGCCATTTTTTTGCCAGATACCCGGTATGGTCTGCGGTCTGGGCACATCGATTCGTACTTATGAGTTGATTCATTGTGCGCAAAACCGGAAACTATCGAAGCTTTACGCGACGATAATAAACAGTGTGGGGAATACGCGGATGTCAAGAATTGCTCTTGTTGACGACGACCGGAACATTCTGACGTCGGTTTCGATGACGCTTGAGGCGGAGGGTTTCGAGGTCGAGACATATAATGACGGCCAGTCAGCCTTGGATGCCTTTAACAAGAGCATGCCCGACATGGCGGTGCTGGATATAAAGATGCCGCGCATGGACGGGATGGACCTGCTGCAGCGGTTGCGCCAGAAAACTTCCATGCCGGTGATCTTTCTGACTTCCAAGGATGATGAGATCGACGAGGTGCTGGGCCTGCGCATGGGTGCCGATGATTACGTGAAAAAACCCTTTAGCCAGCGTCTGTTGGTCGAACGGATCCGCGCCCTGTTGCGCCGTCAGGAAGTGATGGTCAGCGATGAGGCCGGGGAGGTCGAGACGGCACAGGTGTTGGTCCGGGGCGAATTGTCGATGGATCCGCTACGCCATGCGGTGACATGGAAGGGCAAGGATGTGGCCCTGACCGTCACGGAATTTCTGCTGCTGCAGGCCCTTGCCCAACGGCCCGGTTTTGTCAAAAGTCGCGACCAATTGATGGATGTGGCCTATGACGATCAGGTTTATGTCGATGACCGCACCATCGACAGCCACATCAAACGTCTGCGGAAAAAGATGCGGAGTGTGGATGATGATTTTTCGGCCATCGAAACGCTTTACGGCATCGGATATCGGTATAACGAAGAGTAATCCTCTTTGAAGGGAGCCTGACCGTGCGCGACACGGAGGCAACATATGACGGGGATGTCGTCCTAGGGGAGGACTGGGTCAGCCCCGATGGCTTCGACCGAGAGATGCGCGCAACCCGCGAGCGTCGCGGATATCTCACGCTCAACAGGTCCCCGCTTGCCCGGAAAATCATCACCTTCAATCTGATCGGCCTGTTGATCTTGGCCGCGGGTGTCTTCTACCTCAACCCCTTTCGGGACAGTCTGGCCTCCCAGCGCGAAGCGGCGCTGAAAACCGAAGCTGAATTGATCGCTAAGATCTTTGAGGTCCAGATACCCCCCAACACCGCACCTGTGACCCTGGCCAGCGATGACGGGCTGGATGTGGCCAGCACCCTGGAACGCCTGAACCTGTCCGGCGGTGTGGCCGTTTATGTATTTGATCCCGAACAGGGGTTGGTCGGGCAAATGCTCGCCCCGCGGACCGGCCCCCTGGCGGATGCCAGCAGCACGATCGTGACCAATTTCCTGAACACAGTGTGGGAGGTCATGTCTGCCGTCTTTTATGTCGGAGCAGATGATCCGCCCAGCCTGGACCGGGAAGCGCTGGCCCGCGCCTTGGTCGAGCCAGCCATCGCCGGTCAGACCCTTGTTCGCAGCGGAACGGACCCCGCAGGCAATACGTTGTTTTCGGTCGCGACTCCTATTGTGAAAGACGACAAGGTCGTGGGCATCGTCGCCTTGACTAGTGCCGCTGGTGAGATCGATTTGCTGGTGCGGAGCGAGCGCGAGCAGGTTTTGCAGATGTTCGTGATCGCCATGTTGGTGTCGATCGGGTTGAGTTTGCTGTTGGCCTCCACCATTGCCAACCCGCTAGCCGATCTGGCGGCTGCTGCCGAGATCGGGCGCGACAAGAATTCCCGCAAAGTGGCGCCAAGCCGCGTGCGGATCCCTGACCTTTCGGGCCGCCCGGACGAAATCGGACGGCTGTCTTCGGCACTGCGCGGCATGGTGGCGGCACTTTATGATCGGATCGATGCAAACGAACAGTTTGCTGCTGACGTCGCCCATGAGATCAAGAACCCCCTGGCCTCGCTCCGATCCGCTGTCGTGACCCTGCGGATCGCCAAGCGGGATGATCAACGGGAAAAGTTGCTAGACGTGCTGGACCATGACGTGCGCCGTTTGGACCGGCTTGTTAGCGACATCTCGAACGCATCCCGGTTGGACAGCGAACTGGTGAAGGAGGAGGAGGAGAGCTTTGACCTGATCAAGATGATCGGCAACGTGACCTCCTATCTGGGTGAACAGGCCGAAAAGAAAGGGGTCGAGTTCATCACCGACATGCCCAAGACGCCCATCAGCACCTATGGGTTGGAGGCGCGTCTGGCGCAGGTTTTCGTCAATCTGGTGACAAACGCGATTTCCTTTTGCGAAGACGGTGACGCTGTCCGCGTCTGGGTGCGTAAACGTGAAAACCGGGTGTTGGTCGTGGTCGAAGATACCGGGCCAGGCATCCCCGATCAGGCGTTGACCAAGATTTTTAACCGCTTTTATTCGGAACGGCCCGCAGGCCAGTTCGGTGACCATTCGGGCCTTGGTCTTGCGATCTCGAAACAGATCGTCGAGGCCCATGGCGGTGTGATCTGGGCGGAGAATATCCGCCCGACCGATGTGGATATAACGTCAGAACCTTTGGGCGCGCGGTTCGTGGTGGGTCTGCCTGTCTGATATCGAACGCGAGACCGTTTTGCATGCCAGCACCGTCGCGGTGGCGGGCAAGGGTTTGTTGATCTTGGGTGCATCGGGCGCCGGGAAATCCGCCTTGGCCATCGAGATGTTGGCATTGGGTGCCGCTTTGGTTGCGGATGATCGTACAATTGTGGAACGCTGCGATACGACCCTGATGGCACGGGCGCCTGGACCCATCCGCAATCTGCTCGAAATGCGTGGGATAGGCCTGTTGACGGTGCCGTCGATGGATCAAGTGGTGGTCCACCGGGCCATAGATTTGGACCAGATTGAGGTGGCGCGTTTACCTCAAACTTACGCGATTGAGCTATTAGGAGTGCAATTGCCCTTGTTTCGGCGGCCGGAAGGCTCACATCTGGCGTCAGCTTTGATGCTTTGCATGCAACACGGTCTTTGTGATGGCTCAACCCGCGACCACAATCCCAGCGACTGAACGGCCCGCCGCCACGGCGCCTGCGCGTCGGCTTGTTTTGGTCACAGGACCGTCAGGGGCAGGCCGATCCACAGCGATCCGGGCGCTGGAAGATCTGGATTACGAGACCATCGATAACCTGCCACTCTCCCTGATACCGCGGCTGTTTGACGGGCCGCCCCATGGCCGGTCCCTGGCCCTGGCCCTGGGTGTCGATACCCGGAATCGTGAGTTCAGCGTACAGGGATTTCTGGACTTCCTTGACGGCCCTCTTGGACGTGCGCGGGCCGAGGTGTTCTACGTGGATTGCCGTCCGGATATCCTGTTGCGCCGATATTCCGAAACGCGGCGGCGGCATCCGATGGCTCCGGCGGAGTCGCCCGAGGATGGCATCGCCCGGGAATTGGACCTGTTGGCTCCGATCCGCGAGCGGGCAGAGGTCTTGATCGATACAAGCGAGTTGAGCCAGCACGACCTGCGAGCCGAAATCGACCGCTGGTTCAGCTATGCCACAGCCGTGCGCATGGCGCTGTCAGTGCATTCCTTCAGCTACAAACGCGGGCTGCCCCGCGGCTTGGATATGGTGTTTGACTGCCGATTCTTGCGCAACCCATACTGGGATGATACCCTGCGCACTGGTGATGGCCGCGACAAAGACGTCATCAGCTACATTGCGGCGGATGCTCGCTATTCTGAATTTCTGAACAAAGTCACAGATTTAACCGAATTGTTGCTACCAGCCCATGTGGATGAGGGCAAATCCCACCTAACCATCGGCTTTGGCTGCACGGGTGGGCAACACCGGTCTGTTTGCGTGGCCGAGGCGATTGTGAATCGTCTTGCGGCGGCCAATTGGCAGGTGTCTATTCGACATAGGGAGCTTGAACGGCGCCGGGGGGGCGCAGATGGGCAGGCATCAGGGTTACGGGTTTGATAGGCATAGTCATTGTCGCACATGGCGGATTGGCACAGGAATATCTGTCTGCCGTGGAGCATGTCGTAGGTGCTCAGGAAGGGATAAAGGCGATTGCTATCGCCCCCGACCATGATCGCGCGAAAAAGCAGAACGAGATTTGTGCGGCCGCCGACGAGGTTGATGCCGGGGATGGTGTTGTGGTCGTGACCGACATGTTTGGCGGGTCCCCCTCCAACCTGTCATTGCGTGCATGCAGCCCACAGGACCGCAAGATTGTGTATGGCGCCAATCTTCCGCTGTTGATTAAATTGGCAAAGTCGCGCCAAATGTCGGTCACGGCCGCGGTAGAGCACGCTTTGACCGCCGGTCGGAAATATATCAACAGCTTTGACGGGGGCTAACCCCCGCGGCAGACCGGACAGTGACGACACAAAAAACGCTCGACATAATCAACGAGAAGGGCCTGCATGCCCGTGCCTCAGCCAAATTCGTGGAAACGGTGGAGCGCTTTGACGCAACGGCGCAGGTCCGGCGTGACGGTTTGGAGGCGGGGGGTGACAGTATAATGGGGCTTTTAATGTTGGCAGCCTCAAAGGGAACCTCTATTGAAGTTGAAACCTGCGGATCAGAGGCACACGCGCTTTTGGACGCATTGGAAGCCTTGGTGGCCGACCGGTTCGGTGAGGACTTCTAAGGTAATGTTAAAGAGGGCCAGCTAGCTTGGTAGAAAGCACGCACTACCGCCATACCCCCGTTCGCATTCGTCAGCGGTTGGGCACACAAGGCGATGGCGGAAAATTGGGTGACGAAGCCTATGATCGGCGACGCCTGAGTTATGCCGGCACATTCACTCGTCCGCTTCAAGCCAACATCATTAAAACGATGGAGTTGTTCACCGGCAAGCTGCATTTGCTGCGCCTGATCCGTCGGTTCGAGGCATTGGGGGTACCCGATGGCCAGGGCTTCTGGAAACAGGCGCTGGACGTGATGGGGATCGAGTTGAAAACCCCCCAGGAACAGTCCGACCGCATTCCCGAAGAGGGCCCGCTGGTGATTGTAGCCAATCACCCCCACGGGTTGGTCGATGGCATGGTTCTGGCAGAATTGATCGGACGGCGGCGGCAGGATTACAAGATCCTGACGCGGTCCCTATTGACCGGTGTGGGGGAGATCGAACGGTTCATGATCCCCGTGCCATTCCCCCATGAACATGATGCGCGCGAACAGAATTTGGAAATGCGCCGTTGCGCCATGGAGCATCTCAAAAATGGCGGTGCCACTGTCCTGTTCCCATCCGGTGTGGTGGCATCAGCCGACACCATGTTTGGCCCCGCGATTGAGAAAGAGTGGAACCCGTTCACGGCCAAAATGATCCAGCGGTCCGGCGCGCGGGTCGTACCCATCTTCTTTCCTGGCCAGAATTCGCGTTTGTATCAGATCGCGGATCGCCTTTCGCCAACGATCCGCCAGGGATTGCTGTTGTATGAAGTTGTGCATGCCCTGAACCGGCCCCAGGCCCCCGTTGTCGGACATCCGATCGCGCGTACCGCCATTGAAGAATGGTCAAGCAATCCGCGCGGCTTTGTAAACTGGCTGCGAGAGCAGACCCTCTCCCTCAGGGCGGAAGCGGTGGTCTGACAGTCATCTGTCAACAAAACGTCATCAATCAGTAAGCGAACTGTCAGGTAGGCCTTTTAATAAAGGCATGTTTACCGACAGGGAGCGTTTCGCGATGAAACAAATCATGCTGACAACCACCGCGCTGGTACTGGCCCAGATGGCCTATGCGAAGGACACGACATATATCGGGTCGGTTGAGTTGATTACCGGCGATACGGCGGCGGATGCCGCACGCGGCACGGTCTTTATCGATGAAAACCGCAATTCCAAGCTGGATGACGACGAGGTTGGTCTGGCTGGGGTCCAGGTCTCGAACGGGCGCGAGGTTGTTCTGACAGGAGAAGATGGCACCTATGAGCTGCCAGCCTATGATGACATGAACCTTTTCGTGACCAAACCCGCTGGCCACGCAACGCCAGTTGACGCCGACATGATCCCGCAATTCGCCTATGTCCACAAAGTCGACGGCTCCCCCGATCTGCGGTTTGGCGGCATCGAACCCACCGGCCCGCTGCCCCAGGCCATCAACTTTCCGCTGATCGAAGACGGATCAGGGGATCAGTTCAACTGCCTGATCTTTGGCGATACGCAACCCTATACCAACCGCGAGATCGGATATGTGCGGGACACCGCGGGCAAGATGCTGGCCGCGCGTGACAACTCCAATACGGAATGCTTGATCTTTGCCGGTGACGTGATGGGGGATGACCTGTCGCTTTATCCCCGGTTCAAGAAAATCATCGCCGTCGGGGGTGTGCCGCAATATTATGTTGGTGGTAACCATGACGTGGATTTCGACGCTGCTGATGATGAGGATAGCTTTGACACGTTCCGCCGCGAATGGGGGCCGGAATACTGGTCAGCCGATATCGGAAACGTGCATTTCGTCGGCCTAGACAATGTCAGATATCCTTGCAACGGCGTGGACCCACATCCCTTTTGCGCCGCCAATGAGGACCTGACCTATAACGGTGTCGTCTCGGGGCGCCAGTTGGAATGGCTGAAAAACGACCTGGCCAACGTGCCCCAGGACAAACTGATCGTGATGACAGCGCATATTCCGTTTCAGACTTTCACCGATAATGATGCGGCCAAGCACCAGACAGACAACTTGGATGAACTGGTTGCGGTTCTGGGGGATCGCCCGGTTCTGGGACTGTCGGGCCATACCCACACGACGGAAAACATCGAAAAAGGTGAGTCATTCGATGGATGGGAAGCCAACACCAATCTGGCCGAAGCGCCCTTCCACCAAATCGTAACCGGTGCCGTTTCGGGCAGTTGGTGGGCCGGAGATCTGAATGATCAGGGTGTGCCCCATGCCACACAGCGATTGGGGGCGCCGCGGGGCTACTATCAGCTCGATTTCGATGGGTCGGATTATGTCGATACCTACAAGACGTTCCACCTGAGCGAGGATAATCAACTCCATGCCTCGTTCAGCACACCGCGGTTCCGCGAATGGGCGGAACGGTTGATTGCCTACCGGGAACTATATCAGCGGACCTTTGACCAGAAGCCGCCGGTGGTGCTGCGGGATCTTGGCGATATGTACATGCTGACGCAAGAAGATCTGGCTGACGGCAGCTGGGTTGCTGTCAATGTCTGGAACGGATCGCAGCAAAGCCAAGTCAGTATTTCGATCAATGGCGAGACCCCCATTGAGGCCGCCCGCACCCAGGATGGCACGGGTGAGGCCAAGCTGGAGGGCGTGGACTATGCCGATCCGTTGGCCTTGGCCAAGCAGTCGACACAAGGATCCGTCGCCGCGATCTCGGTCGATGGTGGAGAGGAAACCGCAGGGTTCACCACATGGAAAGGCACGTCCTGGGCGGGCCATGCAGGGCCGTTTCAGAACTGGATGTTGACCGATAGCAGCCATCACCTGTGGCGTGCCGATCTACCCCAAAGCCTGCCCACCGGACTGCACAAGATGCAGGTCACGACAACGGATCGCCACGGACGGACATTTTCGGAAACCTACGCATTTGAGGTGGTGGAAGAGTTGCCGAACCCAGAATGGCAAGACGATTTCTGGAACTGATCCCCGCAAAATTCCGGGCGCAAGTATGTGCGCCCAGGATGCTACGGCAAATGTAACATTTTTTCGAAGCCCCCCTTGCGACTCCCCGATAGACCCTCTACGTCATTTCAATGTTGGCGCGGGATGGAGCAGCCCGGTAGCTCGTCAGGCTCATAACCTGAAGGTCGTAGGTTCAAATCCTACTCCCGCAACCAACGAAAAGTGCAAGGCGCCCCCCGGGGCGTTTTTGTGTTTTTATGATCTGCTGACATGTTTTGTACGTTCCCCGGCGCCTTTTTATGGCGAAAGGTGTCACGAAAACTGGATCGTATCTCCCGGGGCCAGGGTTTGATCACCATGTCGTAGGGTCACCCGTAATTCCCCTTTGCCCATCTCTTCCCCTAAAGGCCGATAGGATGGCCAAAAAGCTGTCCGTCACTGGTCGAGAGCGGGATTTCGTATACCGCACCGCCATCAAACTGTACGGCAGGTTTCCCATCCAGATCGACAACCTTTGCCCCCTGCCCCTGATCGGTCGTCCAGGATGCCAAACCATGACTATGGGGAGACCTTGAATTCCATGATCGTCCGATCTGCCAGTCGAAGTTCAAGCAGGGCATCGCCGCGGAACCTGATTGTAGATGATGCCAGCAATGCCAATGCGGTTTCGTCAGACGGTTCCAACCGCTCGCCCAGGGGCGCCAGATCCGCGTTGATCAAACCGGAAGCCACAGCTTCCAGCATTTGGTCCATCAATCGGACATCGCTCAACTGCAACTGAAACTTCAGATCCAGTTTGAACCGCGTGGCATCGATAATAAGCGATTGCAGGCGACCTGCATCGAGGGCGCCTCCGACAATCGCGAACTTTGAACTTATGTCGGATCGTCAATCCAGATATTGCGCTGGCAGATATTATTGAATCGGCGGATATCGATAGCGCTGCCCATCGGTGCAACTTGACCATCATGGCGCGATGCATCCAGCAAAAGGCAAGGACGCCAGCCTATATCCTGACCGCCAATGATGACGGTTGCCAGTGGCACAAGAGCCGCGGGCCTGGGTATTCGCCATATCGATTTTGACTGCGGTGTCGCGCAGGATACCCCGCATCTGTAACCCTTTGAGCGCGGGATTGGCAGACAGAATTAAGGCCGCAACGCCACCAGCCGTGGGGGCGGCATGGCTGGTGGTGCCAAATGCGACATCGTAGTCTTCTTCCAAACCGGGTGTGGCGATGCCGCTCCAGGAGCCGTTACCGACCCGGACAGCTGACATGATTTATCAATGTCGCCGCCTCAGATTTTGGCCGTGCGGCTGGGGCGACC
Source organism: Actibacterium sp. 188UL27-1 (assembly GCF_016901225.1). Classification (GTDB taxonomy): domain Bacteria; phylum Pseudomonadota; class Alphaproteobacteria; order Rhodobacterales; family Rhodobacteraceae; genus 188UL27-1. The sequence goes on from NZ_JAFEUL010000026.1 coordinate 42,297, forward strand.
AGATCCATTTCCGGCCCTTACGGTGAATAAAAACCACGTGTGTCTGTCAGCGCCACTAAGTCTTCGGCGTCACCGTTCGGATCGGCATGGAACGATCTGGTCGGATCGGGGCCGATGCTGGCGCCCACTGCAACGGTACGCTCTTGCATGGCATAGCGTCGAACGGCGCTGAATGGCACGAAGCCAAGATTGCCAACGGAAAAGATCACAACACAGCCGCGGCCCCTGCATCCGTAAGTAGTGAGAAAATCAAAGAAATCGCATCAAACGTGGGATAGTGGGCTGTTTCCTGATCCCCATGAATTGATAATCATATCGGCGAGTTGGCCCGGAAATGCAGGAAAAGCCGGATCGGTATTCCCAGCATCCAGACCCGCCGTCCAAAGTATCACGTCGGCTGACTCCAGATCGTCGGGGCTAAAGGGCAAGCGAGCGCCAATGACGTGACAATTTGGGGCGACACCCGCGATGCCGCGATTATTGTCAAAGGCAGCCGTTGCCATACCGGCGACTTGGGTGCCGTGGTGATCCAGGAAACCATCTGTCGGATTTTCCGGGAACATGGATGCGAAATTAACTGACATCAGCACCTTTTGTGACCCGCCGGTCAAGGGCGCCGGAAGGTCGGGATGGTTCGGCGTCACCCCGTCGATGTCCAGCACTGCGATACAAATCTCCGGTGTTCCGCCGCGCAGGTTCACGTTGGTATTGTCCAGGGTATCCCAAGCCGCGTCCCAATCGATCAACGGGAGATAGGTCTGATGGCTGTAAAGCAGATCGTCGGGGGTATAGACATCCTGCTCAAGCACGCTGAGCATCCGCGGCTCGGCATATACAACCTCTGCCATCTCGTTGAGTTTGTTGGCCAACCTCAGCATACTGTAATCCGGCAGGCCGGGCCGTATCCGCTTTAACAAAGCTTTCGAAACGAATGACTATGCGGTTTGTCAGACCGCGTGGCAGGGCTGTTTCACCATGCTGGATGATAGCGCCAAATATGATATGAACACTGCGACGATCCGCGATCTGCTTGAGCCGGGTAAGCTGCGATCCGGCCTCTGCAAGCCCGCCCGGCATGGAAATTAGGCTCGGATCACGGGGGAAGGCAGGTTGGTCATCCTTTTGATCAAGGCGTTCCAGTCCGAGTTCGTTCAATACGTCCTCAAGCTGGAACACGCTTTTCCGTGTTGGCCGCACGGAGGCCAGAATTGCATCCTTCCGTTGCCGGTGATGTAGGGGGCCGTCAGCCGAAGGGTAAGGTGGGTTCATCCCTCTGACCGACAGACGCGACCACAGAGTTCGGCCCAGGCGTCAGGACAATCTCGCGTGTGACCGGCTGACGGGAACCTGTTCGAGGTTCAACTGTTAACGTCTACATACCTAGTGCCAGGCGGGAGGCTTTGAACTGCCCACCCCCAGCAAGCTCCAGATCAAGTGCCGTATCGTTCACGACAATCCGGACATTTGCATCATCAACCGGTGCCGCATCGCGGTCGCTTACAAAGACATCTAGTTGTTCAGTCCCGGCATCTGGTGGATCGGATTTAGGATGAATGGCTCTGGCTCAGATGTCCAGATTTTGCAGATGTATTCGTAGGGTGTGAGGCCGCTGAGCGTTTTGAGACGGCGTGC
>NZ_JAFEUL010000027.1:0-32500 GCF_016901225.1 Actibacterium sp. 188UL27-1
ACCTCAGAACCACCCTTGAACGCATCGCCAGCGGGCACCCGCAAAACAGGCTAGATGAACTCCTCCCGTGGAGCTTTAACGCCAGTCAAGCCAACCCGTAGACGGTCCCGAGACATCGCTTACGGTTCTTTTCCAGATCGGGCGCAAAGGTGACCGTCTTGCCGTGCATGCCGATTACCGATCCTTAAAACGGCAGACCATCACAGGCGAACCGACGCATGTCGATCTCGTGCCCGCCGTCGTGGCCCGACATGTCATGGTCGGACTTCGCCTCGGTCGTCTTGGGATCGGGCAGCGTATTTGCGCTATCCGGCGCATCGTAACCCCCACACGCAGAGGGGCATCGAAACTGTCAGCGAAGGCTTTGACGTAATCGACATTTGGTTCGTTCGCATGAAGCCGTCGGGATCGGCGCTGGTGTAAGGAGAACCCGGTCAGCGACACTGCCAGTTTGGCGTGACCCAGCAACAGCTAGCCCACCGCTGGTTGACTATATCAATGGGGGAACACTAGTGCTTTCTTCGGGGATCTTTCGAGGCTGCCCGAAGAAACGACAAAGGAACGCGCGCAAAACTGGGCCCTGAACCAAGGGTTTGTCTCAAACCAACACCCTGATGATGGGCCTGACCTATTGCCGTAGCCGATACCCGGTCTTGAAGATCCACCAAATCACTCCCAGGCAGATCGCGGTGAACGTACCGATGGCCAGTAAACTGACTCCGATGGGCACATCGGCCGTCCCAAAGAATGACCAACGGAAACCCGAGACCAGATACACCACCGGATTGAACATCGAGATTGTCTGCCATACCGGCGGAAGCATAGAGATGGAATAGAAACTGCCCCCCAGAAAGACCAATGGCGTGATGACCAGCAGCGGGATTAGCTGCAATTGCTCAAAATTCTCGGCCCAGATGCCAATGATGAAGCCCAAAAGCGCGAAGGACAGGCAGGTGAGCAGCAAAAACGCGACCATGGCCAACGGGTGGACGATGGGCAGGTCGACAAAGAAAAAGGCGGTCACCAGGATGATGATCCCGATCATGAGCGCTTTGACAGCCGCGGCCCCCACGAAACCAATGACGATCTCCAGAAAATTCACGGGCGCCGACAGATGCTCATAGATCGTGCCGATGAATTTTGGAAAATAGATCCCGAAAGAGGCATTTGAGACCGCCTGGGTCATCACGCTCAGCATGATGAGCCCTGGAACGATGAAGGCGCCGTAAGCGACCCCTTCGACCTGATCGATGCGGCTGCCGATGGCAGAACCGAAGACGACGAAATAAAGCGAGGTCGACAAGACTGGGGAGATCAGGCTTTGGCTCATGGTGCGAAAGAAGCGCGCCATTTCCGTCCAAAAGATGGTCTGGATCGCGATCACGTTCATGCCGGGTCCTTTACGAGATCGACAAAGATGTCTTCGAGGCTGCTCTGTCCGGTCTGTAGATCCCGCATCTGGAGACCAGCCGCCGACAGATCGGAAAGCAGGGCGGTGATACCCGTGCGCTCACCTTCGGTGTCGTAGGTGTAGGTGAGGGTTTCGCCACCATTTCCCAAAATCAGCTCATACCGCGACAAGGCATCGGGGATCTGGTCGGTGGGGTGTTGCAGGGCGATGGTCAGGCGTTTCTTGCCCATGCGCACCATCAGATCGGCCTTGTCTTCGACCAACAGGATCTCCCCCTTGTTGATGACCGCGACGCGATCGGCGATCGCTTCCGCCTCTTCGATGTAATGCGTGGTCAGGATCGTGGTCACACCATCCGCTTTGAGGGCCGCAACCGTCTCCCACATGTCCTTGCGGAGTTCGACATCGACACCTGCAGTCGGTTCGTCCAGAAACAGAATGCGCGGCCCATGGCTGAGTGCTTTGGCGATCAGGACGCGCCGTTTCATACCGCCCGAAAGCTCCATCACCTTGGCGTCCCGCTTGTCCCACAGGGACAGACGGGTGAGAATGTCTTGCAGATACGCTGGATCAGGTTTTTTGCCGAATAACCCGCGGGTGAAGGCGACGGTGTTCTGGACCTTCATGAACGGCTCCAGATTGATTTCTTGCGGAACAAGGCCGATCATCTGACGCGCCCCCCGAAAGTCATCGATGACGTCATGGCCGCCCACCGTGACAGTCCCCGATGTGGGGCGCGTGATCCCGCAGATGGTAGAGATCAAGGTGGTCTTGCCAGCACCATTGGGGCCAAGAAGGGCCAAAATCTCCCCTTCTTCAATTTCCAGATTGATGCGTTTGAGCGCTTCGAACCCGCTATCGTAGGTCTTTTGCAGATCATTGACCGAGACTATGGATGGCACATTCGCTCTCCTTTTCGGGCAGGCCGGGGCGCGGCTTGGATCCTGAAAGCCCGCTTCCTGACTTGCACATCGCGACTTAGACGTCGTTGCGCCAAAACGAAACTGCAAATGATTGGGGGTCAATGTGCGTGAGCGCGCAAAAAGCGGGACATTCCGAGGGAGGCCGACCCGTCGGGGTGTTCCCATTCCGCAGCAGCGACTGAGGCCGTCGCTGTTAACTGAAAATCGAGCGGCGATTGATCTTGGTCAAGCCACAGCGCGGTATGGCGTGTCAAGCTGGCGCATCATCAGGGAAGGTAGCTACCATGTTCGAACGTATTGTCGTCGCGGTAGATGGGTCTGAACCTGCCAAGCACGCCTTGTCGGTCGTGTGCAACCTGGCCACCCAATATGGATCCGAACTGCATCTTGTTCATTCCCCACAGGTTGAGACCACGGCCATCGCGGTTGGCGCAGGTGCTGTTGAGATCGCGCCGGACCCGAACACGATCGCCGAAGCGGGCCGCAAAGTCATGCGCGAAGCCGAGAGCATCGCCACCGCCAAAGGTTGCAATGCCAAGCAAAGCATCGTGGGCAGCCACGATCCCGCGACCGACATATTGAAAGTGATCACAATGGTAGAGGCTGATTTGGTGGTGCTGGGGCGACGTGGGCTGGGCAGTATCGGTAGCCTGTTGATGGGCAGCGTATCGCAAAAGGTCAGCCATGGGGCCACCTGTAGCTGCATGACTGTCAGTTGATACCAGGGGCCGGGCTATGACGATCAGGCGCCGACAGCCGAATTGTCGGTAGCGAGCTGGCCTTCACAAAAAGGCCCCAACCTGTGGGCTGAGGCCGTTGTCGTTGTTCAGCTGCGTTTAGCGACCGACGCTGACATAGGTTTCGAAACCGGCTTTTGTCACGTCAGGGCCTGCATAGACGTTGCGCAGATCCGCCATGCGCGCGGTCTTCATGATGCCTGACAGACGTTCCAGATCCAGGGCGCGGAATTCGTTCCATTCGGTCAACAGCACCAGCGCGTCGGCGTCTTGGGCTGCTTGATACGCGTCTTCCACCCATTCGACGCCAGGCAGCATGGCTTCGCCTTCGCGGCGCCCCTGGGGGTCGACCACGCGGACCTTGGCACCGCCACCGACCAAGGCGGGGATGATCGTAAGGGACGGCGCTTCGCGCATATCGTCGGTATTGGGTTTGAACGTCGCGCCCAGCACGGCGACCGTTTTGCCGTTGAAGGTGCCATCGCACAGGTCGCTCAACTTTTCGACCATCCTGCGCTTGATCTCTTCATTGACCTTGATGACCGTCTCGGTGATCTGCAACGGGGCTGCATGTTCCTGGCCGATCCGGGCCAAGGCACGGGTGTCTTTCGGGAAGCACGACCCGCCATAGCCCGGCCCGGCATGGAGGAACTTGTTCCCGATACGACCGTCCAGCCCTATGCCCTTGGATACGGATTTGATATCCGCCCCGACACGCTCACACAGCATCGCCATTTCGTTGATGAAGGTGATCTTGGTCGCAAGGAACGCGTTGGCGGCGTATTTGATCACCTCGGCGCTTTCCAGATCGGTGTAGACGACGGGGAAGTCGCGCAGGAAGAGCGGGCGGTAGATGTCGCTCATCACCTCCTTGGCGCGCTCGGATTCCAGACCAACAACCACCCGGTCGGGGCGCATAAAATCATCAATCGCGGCCCCTTCGCGCAGGAATTCGGGGTTGGAGGCGACGTCGAAATCTGCCTCGGGGGCCGTTTCCTTGATGATGCGGCCCACTTCGCGGTTTGTCCCCACGGGGACAGTCGATTTGGTCACGACCACGGTATAGCCCGTCAGCGATGCGGCAATCTCCTTGGCGGCGGCATAGACAAAGGTCAGGTCTGCATGGCCGTCGCCCCGGCGGGTCGGCGTGCCGACGGCGATGAACACGGCATCGGCTTCGGCCACGGCGGCGCCCAGATCCTGGGTGAACGATAATCGGCCCGCCTGCACGTTCTTGGCCATCAGCTCGTCCAGGCCTGGCTCATAGATCGGGACCTCGCCCCGCTCCAGCATTGCGACCTTTTCGGCGTTCTTGTCGACGCAGATCACTTCATGCCCGAAATCCGAGACACAGACGCCAGAGACCAGACCGACATATCCGGTGCCAATCATCGCTATTTTCATTGCGAAAACCCTTACCTTATTCCAAATGCCACAGACGCATGGGCCAAACGCGGCCCGGCGTCAATGCGGCGCTCATAACCGCGACGGGCATGATGTCAACGCCCGATACCTTTGCCCGCAACAATGCCCATGATGTAGGCGGTTTATCCTAGGGTGCGCGGTTGTATGACGCTTTGTACCACCGGACAAAGGCTGTGATACCAGTTTTCAGGTCGGTCTGCGGCAGCGTGCCGATCAAGTGGGTCAGCAGGCTGGTATCGGCCCATGTCGCGGGAACGTCGCCAGGTTGCATATCCATGTAGGTCTTCTGCGCCTCCTGCCCCATTGCCCCTTCGATGGCTGCGATGAAATCCCCCAAAGCCGTGGGATTGGCATTGCCGATATTCACCGTCCGCCATGGCGCAACGGGCGATAGGCTGTCGCCGGGGATTGGATCGGTGCGGTGATCGGGCCCCAGCGGGGGGGTGTCGATCAACCTGCGGACCCCTTCGACCAGATCATCAATATAGGTGAAGTCGCGGCGCATGTTGCCGTGGTTATAGACGTCAATCGCACGACCCTCCTGGATGGCCGAGACGAATTTGAACAGCGCCATATCGGGCCGCCCCCACGGGCCATAAACGGTGAAGAACCGGAACATCGTCATGGGCAGGCCGTAAAGGTGGGCGTAGGAATGGGCCATCGCCTCATTCGCCTTTTTGGTCGCCGCATAGAACGACATCTGGGTGTCGACCTTATCCGTCTCGGCATAGGGCATCTTGGTATTGGCGCCGTAGATGCTGGAGGTCGAAGCCATTAGCATATGCGTCGGTGGATGGGCGCGTGCGGCCTCCAAAAGTTCGAACATGCCGATCAGGTTGGCTTCGACGTAGCTGCGTGGCTGTTCGATGGAAAACCGTACGCCCGCCTGCGCGGCCAGGTGGACGACAACCGTGGGTTGATGCCGGCAGAACAGCTCCAACAGCAGGCGGGGCTGTTCCAGCTTGCCGTGGACCATCGTGAATGTGGGGTCTTCAATCAGGATCTGTGCGCGCCGCTCTTTCAGCGTGACGTCGTAATAGTCGTTCATGGAGTCAAGCCCGATGACGCGGTACCCGTCGTCCAACAACCGTTTGGCGACGTGAAATCCGATGAACCCTGCCGCGCCGGTTACCAGCGCCGTTTGTTGCTGTGTCACGTCCGCTGCCCCTTACCCACTTCACGCCCTTGATTGCCAACTAGCCTGTGCTGGCGGATCCGAAAACCCGAAAGCGTCACGGATCGCCCCAACAGGTGCCATCGATGACATAAGCCGCAATGCGCTGGTCAGGGGCGGGATGCTCCAATTTCGTGGGGGACGGATTGCAGGCATCCGGCACGTTGCGGCCAACAAACAGCACGCGACCCGGTTGGGTACCCCCGTAGCTGTGGTTAAGTTCGTAATGATTGCGCGCGCGCCCCGCCCGCGGTTTGGCATAGATCGGCAGGCCCGCATCCCGCCCCGTATAGAACAGGTCCGCCAGCACATCGCGGTTATCGGCGACAATGGCAGTTACGCCGTCGCGTTGGGCTGCCGTCAGGATAGCCTCGCTAAAGGCAGTCTGGCCCAGGTAGCGGCCATAGACGCGCTCAAGCAGACTGTCCGGTGCCGCACTTGCCGCAAAGATTGCACCCAGCGGGATGGTGGCGGCGAATATACCGTGCAGCACCAGTGATCCGGTCAACCAGTGGCGGTGGTTCAGCGCCAGCCATGGCACCACCATCAACGTGCCCGCCAGATAGGCGGCGGCAGCCCAGTTCGCATAGGCCTGCGACAGGAAGGCCTGGCCACAGACCAATAGCACGATGGGAAGCGAGAACCAAAGAAACACACCCCGCAGCCGCGCCCAAAGCCATAGCAGCGCGCCAAAGAAGACAGGACCGAATACGATAAACTGGTTGCCAAAAAACTCGGCCAGACCCGCCCAGTTGAACGCGGCCCGCGTGCCGGGGTCGCGCACCCAATCAGCGTTGTCCAACGTGTGTTCAACCGTGTGGGCACCATTCACCAGGTTCCACAGGATATTTGGTGCAATCACGATGCAAAATGCCATCAGGCCCAACCCCGCATTGCGCCAGCTGGGCCGCGCTTGCGCCCCGAAGATGGCGGCCAGAATCGCCCCCATAACGTAGTAGGCCGCCGCATATTTCGACAGGAAGGCAAGGCCCAGCGCCGATCCGGCAGTCACCGCCCATCCCCAGCCAGCACCGCCCAGCACCCGCAGCCAACACAACAAGGCCAGCGCAAGAAACGGGAACATCACCGTATCTGTTGAGATCAGGAAGCTTCCCACGGTCACCACCGGCAGGGTCGCATAGGCTACGGCTACGGCTACCGACGCGGCCCGGGCGCCAAAGCTGTGCGCGGCGATCGCGGCCAGGATCAACGCAGTTGCCCCATGGAAAATCGCGCCGGGCAGGCGGACCCAGAAGGGGGCGTCTGACCCACCGACCTCGGTCGATAACCGGATCACCCAGCCAATCATGGGCGGTTTGGAATAATAGCCAAAGGCCAGATCCTGCCCCCACAGCCAATACTGCGCCTCGTCCACGAACAGATCGGTGGAGTCAAAGGCCAGCATCACGATCCGGTAGGCGGTGATCACCCCGACCCATAAAACCGCCCAAGGCAGCCAGCGGTCAGCCGCGGCGACGTTCGACATGGATCAGCCAGAGGTTGCGGATATAGACGACCAAACCCATCGTCTGACCCAAGATAAAAACCGGATCCTGCCGGTAGCAGGCATAGGCAAACAGGATGATCCCGCCGCTGATGGAAAAGTACCAGAACGCCACGGGCATCACCGATTTGCCGGCGCGTTCGCTTGCGATCCACTGGATCAGGAACCGCGCGGTGAACAGCAACTGCCCGCCCAGGCCCACCATGACCCACCAAAACTCAAGCCAGCTTGACACGGCGAGGATGCGAAACGCCGTCTCAGCCATCGGTCTGTCGCAGGGGCTGCGCCTTTTTGCGGCGGCGGATCAGCCAGGCCACGCCCATCAGATCAAAGAACCCGACCATGGCTCGGTGGAAATTGGTGTAATGCGAGGCGCCCGCCGCACGTTCCCTATGGCTGACATCGGCCAGTTCCACCTGCCAGCCGTCACGCTTGAACAGGGCAGGCAGATAGCGATGCATGTGATCGAAATAGGGCAGCGCCAGAAAGGCATCGCGGCGGAACCCTTTCAAACCACAGCCGGTATCGCGGGTCCCATCCTTCAAAATTTGCGCGCGTAAAGTATTGGCGAGGCGCGAGGCCCACAGTTTCGATGTCGTATCCTGCCGCCTGACGCGCTGCCCGGCGACAAGGCCAAGCTGCCCGGTTGTGTCTGCCAGCAGGGGTTGGAACAGTTTCGGCAACTCCGACGGGGGGTTCTGCCCGTCGCCGTCCAGGGTGCAGATGATCCGCCCCTTGGCCGCAATCACCCCGCTATGCACCGCCGCACTTTGCCCGCCGGACCGATCATGCTGCAACAGGCGCACCCGCGGGTCGCCCATGGCGCGCACCTGATCGGCGGTATCATCGGTGGATCCGTCATCGACCACGATCACTTCAAACGCGGTCAGCCCGTCGCACGTGGCGATGATATCCCCGACGACGGGCCCCACATTCAGGGCCTCGTTCTTCATCGGGATCACGATAGAGACATCAACCATTCGGGCCGTCGCACCTGTCTTTTGCGGCGCTTAAACCGGATCAACAGGCCCTTGTCCATTGCGGGCAAGCGTTTCGCCCAGTTCCAGCTTGGGGGTCAGAACCACGCTTTCGCCACTGCCGGTTGCGCCGTCCTCGGCCCGGGTGGCAATGATGCGGGCGGCTTCCTCTCCGATCTCAACCCGGCAGGCATCCATGGTGGCAAGCCGTTTGGGCAGGCCGCCGATCAGTTCGACCCCATTGAACCCCGCCAGACCGACCTTTCCCGGCACATCAATGCCTTTCTCAAGGCAATACAGCAGCCCGCCAGCGCCGATCATATCGTTGGAGTAATACAGAAAATCCAGATCGGGGGTTCGGTCCAGCATGGCCGCTGTCATTTCGCGCCCCTTGGTCAAGGCTGATCCACCTTCGTAAAATTCCCGGTCCGCAATCTCCAGCCCGGCCTTGGCCAGAACCTCCGTAAAGCCTTCGAACCGTTTGCGGGCGCGGTGGTCCAGCGGCATCTTGGTGCCCAGAAACCCGATCCGTGTGTAACCCGCCTCCAGAATGGCCTGGGCCATCTTGCGACCGGCTCGGCGGTGGGAGATGCCAACCATGGCATCAACGGGATCACCATCCACGTCCATGATCTGCACCACGGGGCACCCGGCGGATCGCAGCATGGCCATGGCGGGTTCGGTATGTTCCAGACCCGCAATGATCACGCCGGAGGGCCGCCAGGACAGCATCTGATACAGCACCTTTTCCTCACGCTCGGGGCTGTATTGGGTGACGCCCACAACAGGCTGCAGATCGGTTTCATCAAGCACCGCATTGATGCCCATCAGAACCTCAGGGAAGACCATGTTCGACAGGCTGGGGATGATCACCGCCACCAGATTGACCCGGCTGGAGGCCAGCGCGCCTGCGATCTTGTTGGGCACGTAACCCAACCGCTTGGCCGCGGCCAACACCTTTTCCCGGGTCGTCGGGCTGACATCGCCGCGATTGCGCAAAACCCGACTGACGGTCATTTCGCTGACGCCAGAGGCTTCCGAGACGTCTCTCAATGTCAGGGGGCGGGGTGGGGGACGGTTGCTAATCTCTGCCAAGGATCGTCTTTTCCAGCTTGTTCAACCTCTTGCTATCCTCATTGCCCGCCTCCTCCAAGGGGGAGGATATGTCGCATGGCATCAGCTACGCGCCGTATCACGGGCACATCCGCTTGATCTTGCGCCGGATCTCCAACGGGGCAGCCAGGGTCGGTTCGATCCATGCATGGGCTGTGGGCAGCAGACTGTCGGGTTCGGTAATCCGATCGATCAAACCCCAGTCCAGCGCCGTTGCGGCGTCGATCCGTTCGCTGGCCATCAGGATCAGCCTGGTCTTGGACGGCCCGATAAGTGCGGTCATCCGCTGTGGGTCGGACGGTTGCGGGGCAAAGCCCAACTGCATGACAGGATAAAAGAACTTGGCGCTGGGCACGGAAATCCGCAGATCGCAGGCCAGGGCCATACCAAATGCGCCACCGGCCAGGGTTCCGTTCAGCGCGGCAATGGTCATGCAATCCAGGCTGGCCAACCGGGCCGAGACTCTTTCCCAGATCTGATCGGTGGCCAGACCGACCTTCGCCTGATCCAGATCCGCGCCCGCACTGAAAACCGTGCCTGCGCCGGTCAGGATCAAACCGCCGATTTGTTCGGCGGCGGCCGCTTCAAAGATCGTCAGAATCTCTTGCAGCATATCCCGGCGCAGCGCGTTGGCCTTGTCGGTCCGGTCGATGGTGAGCGTCCACAGGGCCTCTGTCCCGTTGCCCCTGCGATCCAGCGCGATCACGCGGTCAGGCCGATTTTCTGGCGGATCTCGTCATCACGCAGGCTGATTTCGGATCCGGCATAGCCATCCGCCTCGGGCCCGCACATCCACAAAAGGGCCTGTGCGGGCCAATTCGCGGGAATATGCACATCCCAATCCAACTGGCTGACCGGGTTCACGCCGGATGCCTTGATCTCTCGTTGCATCTGGGTGGCGACCGTGCCCGGGCTCAACCCCATGGCGCGGATGCCTTGGTCTGCGTTTTCCTTGTCGATGCAGCGGGTCAGCATGGCGCAGGCGGCCTTGGACGCGCAGTAATGCGACCATGCCTCTACCGGGCCATGGGCAGCACCGGAACTGACGGTCAGGATCGTGCCACCACCCGCAGCCAGCATGCCGGGCAACACGGCGCGCATCCCGTTGTAAACGCCTTTCAGGTTGATATCGATCACCTGTCCCCAATCCGACGGATCGGAGTGTGCAAGATGCGAGATCGGTTCGATCACACCGGCATTGTTGATCAGAATATCAACCTTGCCCAGCGTTGCTACCGCGGCACTGACGGCATCGTAATCGGCCACGTCACACGGCAAGGGCACTGCGTCCTGACCGATTTCGGCGGCCAGATCGGCCAACGCCGTCTCGCTGCGCGCCATCATCCCTACCTTGGCGCCCGCGCGGGCAAAGATACGGACTGTTTCCGCACCAATTCCTCTGCTTGCCCCAGTAATCAGCACTGTATTGCCCGTTGAGGTCTACCATCTTGACCGCTCCACTCCTAAGTTACGCCAGTGTTAGCGGTCTGCCAGTGCCAAGTCCAAGGCTCGGTCGGTTTTGCCTGCGGCTTTCGGCTCAACCATGGGCCAACTATATATTTACGATGACCCGAAAAGGACCTTTCTATGACTAGATCTCTTCACGTGACGGCCAGCGTGTTGGCATTGTCCCTGCTGCCGGTGCAGGGCTGGGCGCTGACTGCGCAAGAGACATGGGAAAATTGGCAACAGCAAGCAGAAGCCTCCGGTCAGACGATGACCGTCGAGGGCGAGACCGAGGCGGGCGGCGTTCTGACCCTGACCGGCATGGCCTTCAGCTCTGAAATGCAGGACGGCACGCTGTCGGGTCGGCTTGAACAGGTGGTGATGACCGAAAACAGTGACGGAACGGTCACCATGACGTTCTCGCCGGATTACGACATGACCATGGCCATGACACCCGAATTTGGGGAGACGGTCACTGTCGCCATGAAGGTCAGCCAGCCTGATGCGACCGTTATTGCCTCCGATGCGGGTGAGGCAGTCAGCTATGTCTTTACTGCTCCGACCCTGACCGTCGAACCGACCGAGATTAAGGTGGGTGACGAGGTCGCGCCATTTGAGATGACATTCTCCCTGACCAACACGGCCGGTCAGTATTCCATCAGCAAGGCGACGCCGGTCGAGCTGGTTTCGAATTTCACGATCTCTGCCTTGAGCATGGACATGAAGGGCGAAGATCCGGACACCAACGCTAACTTCACGGGCGGTGGGGAGATGAAGGACATCACCTTCATTTCAACCAGCACGAACGGATCGCTTTTCGGCACCAGCGACCTGCCGACCATGCTCAAGAATGGTCTCGCGGGCACCGGCAAGATGACCTACGGCCCCTCGACCATATCGATTGATGTGGCGGAGGCGGCGCAGACCTTTAACATGGATCTCACATCCGAAGGCGGCTCTGCCGATTTCGCGATCAACCCCGATGAGATCAGCTATGAAGTGATCTATGACGTTCTGAAGGTTGCGCTGCAAAGCTCTGACATCCCGATTCCGCAGGTCGATGCAAGCTGGAACAGCCTGACGACCAATGTGGTGATGCCCATTGCAGAATCGGAAGAGCCGCAGCCGTTCCGGGTGAAGATCGATATGGATCAACTCACACTGGGCGATCCGGTTTGGAACATGTTCGACCCGGCGACCGTGCTGCCGCGGACGCCGGCAAAGCTGCTGATCGATCTAACCGGGCAGGGCAACTGGTTGATGGACATCCTTGACCCTAGTCTTGACCCGAGTGCCGTTCCTGCTGGACCTCCGGGTGAGTTGCACGCTCTTGATCTGGATGCATTGCAGGTCAACGTTGCTGGTGCGGAACTGACCGGTGGAGGTTCCTTCACGTTCGACAACGAAGATCTGCAAACCTTTGACGGGATGCCCCGTCCCGAAGGATCTGCCAACTTTACCTTGGTTGGCGCCAATGCCTTGCTCGACAAGCTGGTGCAGATGGGCCTTGTCCCGCAGGATCAGGCCCTGGGTGTGCGCATGATGAGCGGAATGGCTTTCCGTCCGGGCGAAGGTGAGGACACGTTGCTCTCTGAAATCGTCGTTGCGCCAAACGGTGAAGTGACGGCCAATGGCAATATCCTGATGCCAGGTAAATAAGACCCGGTGCCCTGCACCACCAACATGGCGTGGGGCGCGTCTACAGGCCCAGCTTCGTAAGCCGGGCCTGTAGCGGATCCCAATCATGGATCTGCAGCCGCACCGGCACCGTCAGCACCTTTGGTCTGAACTCCGCCGGCAATCGCACCGCATCTTTTTCAGTCGTCACCAGTTGCGCCCCCTTTGCTTTGGCCTCTGCCTCAAGCCGGGTCATAAGTGCTGGTGTCAGGGGTTGGTGATCTTCCAGCGCGCGGGTGTCGCGCAGGTCAACGCCGAGTGTGCGCAGCGTTTGAAAGAATTTCGCGGGGCGACCGATCCCGGCAAAGGCCATCACCGGTAACCCGGTCCAGTCCATGCCGGTTTGCAGCGGGGCAAGATGCCCGGTCAATCGGGGAACGGTGACCTGATTGCCCCAGGTTTCACTGAAGCGATCCTGAGCGGTTTCATCCCCGATCGACAGAACCAGATCGGCCCGTGCCAGACCTGCGGCCACGGGTTCACGTAACGGGCCAGCGGGCAGGCACAGACCATTGCCAAACCCAGTTTGTGCGTCGACGACGATGATGGACAGGTCCTTGTGAACAAACGGGTTTTGAAATCCGTCATCAAGGATGATCACCTTCAGGTCGCCGTCGGTTTCCGCCAGTTGAACAGCCTCGTCCCGGGCTCGGCCAATCCAAACCTGCGCAAAAGCTGATAACAGGAGCGGTTCATCTCCGACATCCCCGGCGGTCATCTGGTTGGGGTCGACCTTGACCGGCCCGGTCAATTGCCCGCCGTGACCGCGACTGACAATGCCCACCCCGTCGCCCAAGGCCATGGCCAATGCCATCGCTGTGGGTGTTTTACCAGTGCCACCAACATTGAGGTTTCCGACGCAAATCACTGGAATGTCGGCCCGATGGGGGTGTCCCTTGCGCAACCGCCGCGCCGTTGCGCCAGCATAGATCGCGCCAAGTGGACGAAGCAGATGGGCTTGCCAGCTTCGCCGCGCGGGCCCCGTGTTCCAAAAGGCGGGGGCTGGCATCAGGGCCGGATCGCCTGCCCCATCGGAAGGCGGTCGGCGGCATCAAGGCTAAGTTCGGTCAGGCGGTTGAGCAGCGGCGCTCCTTCGGTCGACAGGGTCCAGGCATTGTGGGCCAGGCTGGCAGCGTGGTCTGCCGACATCAGCGTGGTCACGATCCGCCCCAGCGCCTTGGCCGTTCCGATCCGGCGCAAACCTTCCACCGTTTCAAGGCGTTGCAGGTGATCGCTCCAACGCCCACCCCGGTGCCCCGCAATCAAGGCAGAGCCAAGGGCCGCGGCCTGCATCGGGTTCATTGCGCATTCGGTGGACAAGGAGCCACCCAGATAGGTCAGGGGCGCAAGGCGCAGCCACAGGCCCAACTCGTCCGCGCCACGGATCACGAACACCTCCGAGGCATCGTAGGGCTCGCCTTCTACATCGCGCTCGCTGAGGTGACGAATGCCATCGCGCCAGGACGGGTCGCTGTCCTCCTCCTCATCGATCATCAGCAGCAACAGCAGACGATGGGCGCTTTGCATGGCTTGGCGTTGTGCGGCCAGAACCGCGGCGATTTCGGCGTGCGGGACATAGGCGGCGAACCACAGCGGGCGTCCGGCCAGCACACCGGCGATATCCTCCAACTCCGCCTCGTTGACCTTGAGCGGTGCGGGGCAACTCGACAGCGGGCCGACGACGTCCGGGGCCTTGCCTGTTGGCGTGACCAAGGCCGCAGCCGTGATCTCATCCGCAGCCAGGATATGATCAAAGAAGGGAAAGCTGGCGCGCGCAAGGCGGTGATGCACGATTTCAGGATCGCTGGCCACCAGGATTGTCGGGATCCCTTGTTCAGAGCAGACGCGGACAAGGTTCGGGTCACCCGGGCCCAGCCAGATGCCCAGAGACGGCCGCCAGTGTTGCAGGAATTTCTGCGCATCCCGGGCTGTTTCACCTGGGCATTTCACTTGTAAAACAGGGACTTGTAGGTGCAACGGAGCATTGGTGCAAATCGCAAAAGTCAGGCCGGGATCCGCATCGAGCAAGGCGCGATGCAGATCTTCCAGGGCCGCGCCCTCTGCCTGCGTGATGGGACGTCCGCCGGGCGCGTGGATCCAGATCAGCGGACCAGCCGGCCGGGCGTCACGCTTGCGCGGAAACAGGCCCGTATCGGATCCGCCCAACATGCGACCCAGCATCGTGCGGGCCTAGTTGCCTAGTTCTTCGGTCGCCGAAGCGGCCTGTTCTTCATCCCGAAGCCTGTGCAGATGCGCAATGAAATAGCGCATATGGGCATTGTCGACGGTGCGCTGCGCCTCGGATTTCCAGGCATTATAGGCGGTTGCGTAGTCCGGAAAAATCCCGACCATGTGGATGTCATTGGGGTCTTTGAACTCGGTCCGGGACGGATCGATAAGCTCGCCACCAAAGACAAGATGCAGGCGCTGGGTCATGGTCACTCCGGTCTGGAAGATGCGTTGCCGCACCGTAGCGAACGCGACCAAATGGGGCAAGTTGGGCTGTCATAGGCCATGCATAACCCATGCACATTCCATACATATCGCGCCGCAGCATAGCGTGCGCAGAACGTTAACGTGCGATGAATTGTGCCGCCGCTTCAATCACGATGCGGATGGTCCTGCCACCATTCTTGATGCGGCATCTGCATCCGGACCAAGGCGGATGATACACCGGTATCAGTCCTGTTTTTCAATCCTTCGATCCTGAATGTCTTGTCGAGTAGCGGCGATTTTCTGGGCCAGTTCTTGGGCGATCTCGCCATCCAGTGCGTCTTCGATGGCAGTCAGATAGGCTTCGGCCTCCTCCAGATTGGTCGCGACCTGATCCTGGTCAAAATAATAGAGGTGGAGGCGGGCGAAGTTCGACTGAAGCTCGATCCAACCCCGAGGGTCCGCCTCGGGTGTCAAAACCTCAGCTGCTTTCAGATAGGCATCGGTTGCGGCTTCCAGCCGATCCGCGCCACCAGCCATTCGCGCAAGTTCGGCCTGCGCATTGCCGAGGTTCAATTGTGACTTGGCCCACGGATATGGCGTGTCGCGCTTGTCCAGCCTTTGCAAGGCGAGCCGAAGCATGGACGCGGCGTTGATCAGACAGGTCTGATTGTCGGTCAAGGCGCCCAGTTGTGACAGCGCGGCGCCATAGTCCAGATGGGCGGTGGCCCAGATTTCGGGATAATCGTCAGGGGAAAGATGATCCCTCGCCTTATCCAGATAGTCGCACCCGGTTGCCAGGCTTTCGTGATCTTGGCCGATCGATCCAATCAGGACGAACAGATTTCCCATCCCCAAAACGGCGATGGTCCAGTCCACCGGGTCTTGATCCGCGCAGAAGACCGACAGCGCGGCCATATAGGCCTTGCCCGCAGTCTCGATCGTCTGTTTGTCGCGCGTCCGGCGCGCCTTTTGCGAGCTTGCATGCCCCAGGTTCATCTGGCTTTCGGCCCAGGCCAATTCGTGGTCGGGCTGGTTCCGATACCGGATGGCGCGTTCAAATCCGATAATGGCGTTATCCAGAAACGAGAGCGTCGGATCCCGGCTGCCGGCGACGGCACAGGCATTGCCCAGATCGTTCATTGCCATGCCGCGATCTGCGTCATTGCCTGCACGTTCGAACATTTCCATCGCGATGGTCCCGCTGAGATGGAGCATGATCGGAATGCTCCTATCCCGACCTCTTTCGTACCAGTGGAGATAGACCTGTCTGAGCGTGTCGAACGACGCTGCCGGGCCGCCCAGATCTGCCTGTTCCAGCAAATAACGTGTCGCCGGATCAAGGTCATCGATCAGTATGTGGTAATCCACCGCGGCGGACAGCAAGGCAGAGATCCCGGTGACATCATCGGGATGTTCGGACCGGTAGCTTTCAACGGCGTCGGTTGCAGCCGCGGCCGCCTTTTCCAGGTGCCCATCATCGCGCAGATTGGCCAGGCCGGACAGCAGCTGTTTCACCTTGGCCCGTCGGTCATCGGCGGCATCTTGTGCCTTGCGATCCACGGCCAGTTGCGCGGCATAATTCAGGTTGGCCAGAATGTGATCTTTGGTCTGCGCGTCCGGTGCGAATGTGTGGACGATGCTGAGGAGGGTTTTCTTTGGTACCGCGCCCTCGGTCCGTTGCAGCAGCGTTTCGACCATGGCCATCGTCCGCTCGGATGTGTCGCGCGTGGCCCGTTCATCCTGGCGGGAGCGGCGCCGCAGTTCCGGCGCCAATCCATCAACGAATGCCGGATCGTCCAGCAATTGCTTGAGCACGGGTTGCATCACCTTGCGAAAGTAGGTTGCGGCCAGCGGTTCGCGCGTGAAATCCTCCGCTGTGTCCTCGACCTTGATCTTGGCCACCATGGCGTCCGTCGCGGCAAGATAGGACAGATCGGCATCTACCAAAATTTTTGGGTCTTCGATTGCGATGGGCACGACCTGCCAAAAGATCCGTTGGGCGTTGGTTTTGTTGGGGCCTGCATGGGCGAATGCGGCATCGGCATTCTGGGCCGTCTTTTCCAGCATCGTCGCAAGCTTGGTCATTTTGCGGTCGTTGAGTGCGCCCTTTAGGGATTTGGCATTGGTTGCCAGATCGGTCATCGCTTTGAACCGGTTCAGCGGATCCTCTTCGGTCAGGATCTTTCTCGTGGCGACCATCAATTTGGCGAGGGTGGCAAAATTCGAGATGGTAAAAAGGGGCATCCAACTCCTCCGATAAATAGGAAGAAGCGTGGCCAATCGACAGGTGGAGTGTCAACTAAGGCTGGGTGCTGGTTTCGGTGGTGAGGGCCGCGAGCGTTTGGGCATGGATCGGTGCGGGAGCGCAGAGGGTGCCTTTCGCATGGGCATCGGGACTGTTGAAGGTAATTGGCGTGCCATGGCGGTCGGTTACCGTGGCCCCAGCTTCTGCCGCGATCAGGGCCCCGGCGGCGATGTCCCATTCCCACGTATTGCGGAAGGTGAACATCGCGTCAAACCGCCCTTCGGCCACAAGGCACATCCGGTAGGCGATGGAAGTGCGGAAATTGCGGTTGAGCTTTGGCATGGGCGGGATCCAATGCTGCGGCTGGAAGGTCGGTTTGGAGGCGAGGATCTGCGCCCCGTCCAGCGCGGTGCGGGGGCTGGGCTGGATCGGAGCACCATTGGCTTGTGCCCCCTGACCGGTCGCCGCCGTATAGATCTTGTCGCGCAACGGCAGATAGACGACGGCAGCCGTGATCTGTCCGCGATGGGCAACGGCCAGGGAATGAGCCCATGTGCGCTCTCCGGCGGCAAAGGCGCGGGTGCCGTCGATGGGATCGATGATAAAGATCGTGTCCTGGGTCAGGCGCTTGGTGTTATCCTCTGTTTCCTCGCTCAGCCAGCCGTAATTGGGGCGGGCGGCGCGCAACGTGTCGTGGAGCATGGCATCGACGGCCAGATCGGCCTCTGTCACCGGACCCGCATCGCCTGGCTTGTCCCAGGTCTTGTGACCGTCGGTCCAGAAGCGTGTGGCGATGTTGCCGGAGGCATGTGCGGCCTGGATCAGCAGCTCCAGATCAGTCGCCGGCAAGGGTCATCCCTTCGACCAACAGCGACGGAACCCGGCGCGACAGGTGGGGCCGGGCATCGTTGGCCGCGCGCAGGGTCATCAGCATGTCGCGCAGATTGCCAGCGATCGTGCATTCGTTGACGGGATAGGCCAGTTCGCCATTCTCCACCCAGTATCCGGCGGCCCCGCGGGAGTAATCCCCGGTTGTCGGGTTGATGGTGGAGCCGATCATGGAGGTAACCAAAAGGCCCGTCCCCATCTCTGCCAGCAGATTGGCGCGGGTTTGGGTGCCCTGGGTCAGCGACAGGTTAAAGAGCATCGGTTGCGGGGGCGCAGATGTGTTGCGCGCGGCATCGCCGGTGCTGTTCAGGCCAAGGTGGCGGGCGGTCGACAAGTCCATCGTCCAGCTTTTCAGCACACCATCTTCGACGATATCCATGGGGGTGGTTGGTAGCCCCTCGGCATCGAACAGACGGGAGCCGGAGGTGCGCGGGCGATGCGGTTCCTTGCTGAGCGACATGCCTTTCGGCAGGACCTGCTCTCCCATCGCCTCACGCAGCCAGGAGGCGCCGCGCACGATTGCGGTGCCGCCCATTGCGGCAGTCAGGTGGCTGATCAGGCTGGAAGAGATCCGTTCGTCATAAAGCACTGGATAGGCGCCTGTCTTGGGCTTGCGGGCACCTGCGCGGGCCAGGGTGCGTTCGGCGGCGATGCGCCCGATCTGCGCAGGGTCGGGCAGGTCCGCGCGGTAGGTGCGGACTTCGCTGTGGTAGTCCACCTCCATCTCCGTACCCTCGCCCGTAATGGCGGCGGTGAAGATGCCGTTATCCGTGCGCGCATAGCCTGCGGAAAACCCGGTCGTGGTGGCAAGATGGACCCGCCGGCCCGCGAATTGCGCGCCGCTGCTTTCGACTTGGCTGATCCCGGCGACGGCGAGGGCGGCGGCTTCAGCGGTGCGCGCCGCAGCTTCCAGTTCCGCCGGGTCCGGTTCGGGCGCTGGGTCGATCATATCAAGGGGCGCAGTGTCCAGATTCGTCGCCAATTGAGCGGGATCTGCAAGGCCAACGCCGGGATCCTCCGGCGCTTCGCGTGCCATGGCGACGGCGCGTTCGGCCATTTCGGCAATCGTGTCGGCCGTCAGCAAGGACGAGGCGACGCAGGCCTGGCGCTTACCCAGGATAACGCGCAGGCCAATATCGGTGCCCTCGGACCGTTCGGCCTGTTCGAGCTTGCCCAGCCGTACGTCGATGGAAACCGCCCGGTTCTGGACGGCGATGGCATCTGCGGTATCGGCCCCGGCCTTGCGTGCGGCGGTCAGGAGCGCGTCCGTCAGGTGGTCAAGTGGCTCTGTCACGGCGGGCTCCTGGTTTGCGGTCTCCCTGAGCTAGGCCAAGTGCCGGGGAGGGGCAAGGGAGGCTGGTTTCATTCAGGCGGGAGATGGAGGGTCGGCCAGTCCATTGTGACCTCTGCCTGAACCGGGCGGTCCAGGTAGGTCGATAGCGCAATGAAGCTTTTGGTCCCGCGTATCCCGGGTAGTTGATAAAGCTGCGACAGGAAATGCTCCAGCGCGAGCGTGTTGGCCGCGCGCACCTTCATGATGACGGATGTGTCCCCCGCGACGGAATGCATTTCCTCTACCTCTGGAAATTCCGCCAGCCGCATCATGCGTTCGCTTTTGCCCCAACCATCCGCATCGACATGGACAAAGGCGAGCAGGGGTTTGCCCACGGATGGGCCATCCAGGCGCGCCGCGGTTCGGGAAATGATCCCGTTCGCCCGTAACCTCTTCACCCGTTCATGTACTGCCGGGGCGGACAGGCCCACCTGCTCTCCCAATGCGGCGTTGGTCTGGCGGGCATCCTTGGTGAGCGCGCTTAATATCCTTCGGTCAAGCGCGTCCAGGGGGCGGTCAGACGGGCGTTTTGCGTGATCCTTATCTGGTTTTGATATCATTCCGATATCTCCGGCTTTTATCCCATGATGATTTGTTGTTGGACATTAACAGAAAAGGAAAGTTGCCATGCAGGAAAGACAAATTAATCCGGTTCAGGGTATCTATGCTGCCACGCCTGACTACATTCACGCGTTGGAGGTGACCGGTGCGCGGCGTTGGTTGTTCGTCAGTGGGACGATGGGATTGGCGGAGGATGGGACTGCGCCACCGGAGCTGTCGACGCAGCTGGATCTGGTCTGGTCCAATATCCGGCGCATCCTTAAGGAGGTCGAAATGTCGGTCGATAACATTGTGCAGGTGACGTCTTATCTGCGGGATGCAGCCTATGTTGCCGAGAACCAGGAGGCGCGGGTACACGCCCTCGGCCAACGCCGTCTTCCCACCACGGCGATTATTGTGGAGACCTTGTCGGAGGACTGGAAGGTGGAGATCGAAGTGATCGCGGCCGGGTGATCCCCGATGCAGCAGACCGCACATCCCGCCATGGTCTATGATATGCCGGGACGTTCGAGAAAGGTGGACGGTGACAGATATCGTAAAGGCCCTGTTGGTGCGCGATGGGCAGATCCTGATGGCCAAACGGGCGGATACGCGACGGGCCTATCCTGGGCGGTGGAGCTTTCCCGGTGGCCATGTCGAGGCGGGGGAGACCTTGCACAACGCCCTGTTGCGTGAAGTGCGCGAAGAAATCGGCGTAGAGGTCACGTTATCAGCGTTTCTGAGGGATATGGCCGATGGCGACGTGACCTTTCATCTGTATGTCGTTCACGGTTGGCACGGTGTGCCGGCCAACCTGGGTGAAGAGCATAGCTCCGTGAAATGGCTGGATTTCAAGGTGGCGGGGCAGTTACCAGACCTCGCCTTTGATGTTTATCGACAGATCTTTGCGGCGCTGGCGGATCAGACCAGCGCATAGATGGCTGCCGCTACCAGGACCATGTTGCTGATCACCCCGCCAAGATAGGCGATTGTCCGGGGGCCGCCCGCATGTTTGCCGATGCCTGCATAGTAGAATGCCCAGTAAGCGAGGCGGCAGGCGAGATGGAGGACAGCCAGCCAGTTGACCAGAACAGCGCCGACACCAGCGATGATGGCCGCCAAGAGCGCACCGGTGAAGGCAGGCAAATTCTCGACCGTGTTGGCGTAGGTCCGCAGCGCACGAAAGCTGAGATGGGTATCATCATGCCGGGTCGGTGCGCCGGGGACCTGCCCACCATTGATGAAAGCCAGTGGGGCGCAAAGTAGGGATTGGCACAATGCGATCAGACACAGCATTGCCAGCACCAACATTGCCGGGTGATAGGGTGCCCAAACAGGCACCGCGTTCAGCAGGTTTTCCATGGGGTGTCTTTACATATCCATATCGAGCGCCTGGGCGACCTCGATCGAGCCTCCGGCGGTGACATGGGGGCAGGGTTTGGCCATGGCGATGGCGTCATCCATCGTCTTGGCCTGGATGATAGTGATGCCTGACAGGGGATTTGCGCCGCCATTATCCGCCACTGTGCCATCCGTCTGGATGGTTTTGGACGGGCCGACAGGCATGCCGGGATCGATGACGGCATCGCCCATTCCACTCATCCAGTCGCGCCAGGCAGCCATATGGGCTTGGCCTTCTTCCTTGGTCTCCAGTTTTGGGCTGCCGTGATAAGCTAGAATGAATTTAGGCATTGCCGCTCCTTTCGTTTGATGGGGTCACTGTGCCGGACATCTTGATATGTTCAAGAACATATTAACCGTGCTGCTAAGGTGGCCGGAACACAGGGAGGATCGCGATGCCATTGAGCGCGGAACACAAAGAACGAACCCGGGCACGGATCATAGAGACGGCGCGTATCCTGTTTAACCTGCACGGGCTTCGGGGTGTGACCATTGACATGGTCATGCGGGAGGCGGGGCTGACGCGCGGCGGTTTTTACAATCATTTCAAGAATAAGGATGAGTTGTACAGCGCCGCGGTGCACAGTTTCCTGCACGGGCGCGGGGCCCAGTGGCGGGATGAGGCGGGCATCGATCTGTCGCGGCTGTCGCCCGAGATGGCACAGCATATGTTGGACAGCTACCTGTCGGAAAAGCATCTGGGTGATCTGGAAAACCAGTGTCCAATGATTGCGCTGCCTTCGGACGTGGCCCGGGCTGGGGAGGAGGTTCAGAACGCCTATCACGCGTTGCTGACTGCCATGGTGTGGCTGTTCGAAAGCGCGATCGAGGGCGCGGATGCCCGCTCCCGCGCCTTGGCGATGGCCGCGTTGGCCGTTGGCGGCATGGTTCTGGCCCGTACCTTGCCCGGTTCAGATCTAGCTGATGAAGTGCGGCTGGCTGCGCATCAAACGGCCAGCCGGTTGAAAGAGGCGCCGCAGCCTGCGCCTTAGGCCACGGCGGTAGTTGGGTCAGGGCTGGCGATGATCGCCGGTGGCTTTGGCTGGCCGAGGAGGATGCCACAACGGTCCCGGTTGGCTGTTCGCACTGTGGTGTGAGCGGCGGGGAGGCTCCTTGATGCGCCACACGATGGTGTTGAACCGGATCATCCCAATGGATCAAATGCGCTTGTCGTCGTCGAACAGCGCTCCGGCCCGGATTTCGTGCGAGGCGTCCTTGAAATCATCGCCGACCGGTTCGACCCGTCCACCCATATGCCGGGCCAGGAAGGCTTCGGTGATCGCAGCATGGGCCAGGCGGTTTTCGTGGCGGCGCAGACCATGGCCCTCATCGGGGAACACCACATAGGTCACGGGAATATCCTTGGCCTGCATCGCGGCGACAATCCGGTCGCTTTGATCCAGTGTGCAACGCACATCATTGGCGCCATGGGTGATCAGCATCGGTTTTGTAATCCGGTCGACCTTGTGGATCGGAGATTGGGAGGCGAGCAGAGCACGTCCTTCCTCAGTCTCCGGGTCGCCGTAGCGGTCGATGAACAAGGCGCGTTCATCTTCCCAATAGGGCGGGATGCTTTCCAAAAGCGTTTGCACGTCGGTAAAGCCGACAACGGGCAAGGTGCAACAGAACCTGTCGGGTGTGAAGGTCGCCGCGACAAAAGCCGCATAGCCGCCATAGGATCCGCCCATGATGGCGATCTTGTCCGGGTCTGCGATTCCTTCTGCAATGGCCCAGTCGACCGCATCGATCAGGTCATTGTGGATCTTGCCCGCATGTTCCTTATCACCTGCATTGACGAAGGCTTTGCCGAAACCGGTTGAGCAGCGGTAGTTAACCGACATTACGGCGTAACCCCGATTGGCGAGCCACTGGTGATCGGGATCGTGGCAATAGACGTCTCTTCCCCAGGGGCCGCCATGAACGTTAAGAACCAGCGGAACCGGATCTTGAGGGCGATCGCCCGCAATAGTTGGCGGCAGGCTGAGGTACGACACCAGGGGCATGCCATCACGGGACGGGATGCGAAGCGTCTGCATTCCGACGAGAGGCTGTTGACTAAGTTCCGGCCGCTCCGCGAAAAGCGGTGTCACCGTTTCGTCGGCGGTTTCAACGAGGTGATAGGTGTTGCCCTGTGCCGGGCTGGTCATCGCCAGTATCCATTTGGCGTTGTCTGCGGTCAGGCTGGCAATGTAGCAGTCGGAGTCGGGAAAGCAGGCCGCCACCTTGGTCAAGGGGGCCGCGGCATCATCCAGGATCTGCCATTCGGCACGACCTGGATCGGCGAGCGCGGCCATGGGTTCCTTGCTTTGGGGATGGTGCAGTATGCCGGTAACATCTGCATCCGCGTGGGTTGCCAGCACATCTTCAGCGCCGCTTTCCATGTCGATCCGGATCATGGCAGAGGTGTTGCGCCCAACCGACGAGATTGCGGACACATGCGTGCCGGTCCAGTTGAAAATGGAAAACCAGGACGTCAGGCTATCTTCATGGGGGATCACGCGCACCGGCTCGAATTGACCGCGGTCGTAGAAGAGCACCTCTGACCCGCCGCGATTAGGCAAGGTTCGGTGCGTAATCCGAAGGTTCCCCTGCCAATCGGTTTGGATTTGACCGAAGCCCTGCGTGTTTTCATATAGCATGGTATGCGTGCCGGTCTCCACATCGATGATGTAGGGATCAAACCAACTTTTGTCGCGCAGGTTCATGCTGGCGATGATCTTTCCGGGCATGGCGGCGGACGCCATCTGAAAGAATGGGGCGATGTCATCGAAGGGGGTTAGGTCGCGCAGGTCGCCGGTATCGGGGTTAACTGCATACAGACGACCATTATCATTCCCGTTGATATCCTTGGAGAAGAGGACCCATCGGTTGTCACCGGTCCAGGCATTCCAAAAGATCGGGCGGTCGGTGAAGCGGGTCAGTGGCTCCGCCGCGGCGATATCGTCAACCGGGGCGATCCATATATTCATCACGCCATCTAGCGGCGCCTGCCATGTCAGCCGTGTCCCATCCCGCGACAGAGCCGGGCCAGACCGGCTGGGATTGCCCAGCAGCAGGTTGCGAGGAATGAGGGGGATATGAGACAAGGTTGGGGTGTTCATGGTCCGGTGTCCAAAAAGATGCGCAATTGTGCAACAAGACAACCGGGAACGGGCGCGCGACCGCCGTATCATTACGCGCGCCCGATGTGGATCAGCTTGGCAATTCGGCTTCGATCAGGCGCGAGAACTCGCTGAAGCTGGTATTGCCCGAGATAAGATTGCCATTGATCAGGAAGGACGGCGTGGAGCGAATTCCGTCGGCCTCCATGTTCTTTTGATAATTGGCATAGAGCGCTTCGGCCTTGCCAGCATCTTGAAGGCAGGCATCCAGCATGGCGTCATCAAGGCCCGCTGTGCGACCGATCTTGCGCAGGTTCGCGACGACGGCGGACGAGTCACCCGATGTCCATTCGCGCTGTTGATTGTAAAGCAGCTCGTTGATGCCGAAATACCGCACCGGGCCACCACACCGCGCCACCATGCTGGCCCACAGGCCTGGCCGGTCGAAATAAACCTCGCGGTAGATGAAATGCACCTTGCCGGTATCGATGAATTCGGTCTTGAGCTTCTTGAACGTTTCCTTGTGGAAGGTCGCGCAATGCGGGCAGGTATAGGAGGCATATTCGACCACGGTCACCGGGGCTTCCGGATCCCCCATGGTCATTTCAACGATGTCCGACGTGTCGATTTCGGATGCTTCAGACGATTGTGCCTGGGCTGGCGGTATCAGCGTTCCGGTATTGGATGCACTGCTGAACCAGTAAAGGCCTGCGGACCCAACGGCGGCGGCTGAGGCGGTCATCAAAAGAGTGCGGCGGTTCATGGGCGGTCCTTTTGCGGTGAGTTTGTTTTTGTCAGAACGTTTTTGGCCAGGGTTTCGAGTGCCGTGCGCAGGTCTGGATTGGCAACATCGCCGGTAAGATGCGCCGCCTGTTGCTGGTGTTCGGTTGATGGGGCTTTGGGTTCTTTGGGTGCGGACGTGAATTGGGCCTGGCCTTCGGCAAAGCCCGTCGGTGCAGTTTGGGTCAGGCGGATCCGGGCGATCGCATTGTAGCCGTAGACGGCGTTGACCTTGGCGCGGATCTTGGGCTCCTGCATTTGCAACATCGGGGCGGCGGCACCCGTGGTCAGCACTGTCAGCGTGGCGCCGAACCCGTCGCGCCCATAGCGGATATCGACGGGGCGGGCGCTCTTGGCGACATCCTCTCCCACGATCTCGGACCAATGGGTCAACAGCCGCGTGACGGCGAAGCCGCGTTTCGCCCCTGCATCGCGCACACGGGTCGTGAGCAGGCCAGAGGCCCGTTCAAATCCCCGCATGCGGCGGGATTTATGTGCGCTGTGTTTTGCCATGTTCCGTACTTTACAAGATGAGCGCTATCATAGAGTTTGCCGTCCTTTGAGCCAGAATAATGCGGGGCAGGGCCATAAACTATGCGTTATGACGTGGCGGATCTGCCCACGCATCTGCTGGAATGGTATGACATTCATGCCCGTTCAATGCCATGGCGGATTGGTCCGGCGGACCGTGCGTCAGGTGTGACGCCGGATGCCTATCGCGTTTGGCTGAGCGAGGTGATGCTACAGCAGACGACCGTGGCTGCCGTGCGCGATTACTTTTTGCGATTTACCGAGATCTGGCCCCGCGTCACGGATCTGGCCGCGGCAGAGGATGCCGATGTCATGGCCGCCTGGGCCGGGCTTGGCTACTATGCCCGAGCGCGCAACCTTCTGAAATGTGCGCGAGTCGTGGCGACGGAAT
Source organism: Actibacterium sp. 188UL27-1 (assembly GCF_016901225.1). Lineage (GTDB taxonomy): Bacteria > Pseudomonadota > Alphaproteobacteria > Rhodobacterales > Rhodobacteraceae > 188UL27-1. Next base: position 26,034 of record NZ_JAFEUL010000027.1, read on the forward strand.
ATGACGGCCAGTTTCCCCGGACGCGAGAGGTGTTGCTGACCTTGCCGGGCATCGGACCTTACACCGCCGCTGCGGTTGCTGCCATTGCCTTTGACGAGCAAGCCACCGTTGTGGACGGCAACGTTGAGCGGGTGATGGCGCGTTATTATCGTGTCGAGACGCCGTTGCCCAAGGCGAAGGGTGAACTGACCGAACTGGCGGAAGGGTTAACGCCTGCGATCCGGCCCGGTGATTATGCCCAGGCGGTGATGGATCTGGGCGCCACGATTTGCACACCGCGCAGTCCGGCTTGCGGGATCTGCCCCTGGATGGAGGGGTGCGCTGCCCGCCGCGCTGGTGTGGCGCCAGATCTGCCGCGAAAGGCCGCGAAAGCGGCCAAGCCCGTGCGCCGCGGTATCGCCTACGTGGCCCAGCGGGAGGATGGAGCTTGGCTGCTGGAAACCCGCCCTGCAAAGGGATTGTTGGGTGGGATGCTGGGATGGCCCGGTTCGGACTGGGGCGATACGCCGACCGCATCGCCGCCCGTCGAAGCGGATTGGCACGAAGTACCGGGTGAGGTGCGCCACACCTTCACGCATTTTCACCTGCGCCTACAAGTTTTCGCAGCTCGTGTTCCAGAGAATTTCCTCCCTCATCGGGGAGAGTTTCGGGCCGCGGCCGAATTCAGTGCCGGGGATCTGCCGACGGTCATGCGCAAGTGCTATGACCTTGCGTCGCAACATGGAGATATCATTTGAGCGACCTGGTGCGGTCTGTAAGCTGCCATTCCAAGGGAGGCCATTTATGACAACCACAGACACCCATCCGGCAACTGCAACCTCATTCACCAAGACCGCACCATTTTGGATGTCATTGCTGACGGTCCCACTCGCCCTGATGGGCGCAATCCATGGCGGGCTCTGGGTCGCCATCTTGCCCGTATTCACCTGGGGACTGTTCTCGGTCCTTGATGCGGTAGCAGGCACGTATGAGGTGAATGCCGATCCGCAAACCGGTGATGATGATCTGTTTTGGTATCGGCTTCTGACGATCCTTTGGTTTCCGGTTCAGGCCTGCCTCACATTCTTTTTGGTGTGGTATGTGCCCGGCGCCGCTCATCTGGGGCTGCTGGAGAAGGTTGTCTTGTTCTTTGGCGTTGGCGTGATCGCGGGGACAATCGGCATCGTTTACGCCCATGAACTGATGCATCAGAAGAACCGGCTGGAGCGCTGGATGGGTGATCTGCTGATGACCATCACACTATACGGACATTTCCGCAGTGAGCATCTGTTGGTCCACCACCGCTATGTTGGAACGCCCCGTGATCCTGTCTCGGCGCGGTATAACGAAGGATTCTATGTGTTCCTGCCGCGCGTCCTGCGGGAGTGCCTGGTATCCGCATGGAAAGCCGAAGCCGCCATGCTGGCCCGGCGGCAGCGTGCCTGGTGGCACCGCTCCAATCCGTTCTGGCGCTATGGGTTGTTGCAATCCGCATTCCTGGGGCTGGCCTTTGCGCTGGGTGGCTGGATCGGGTTGGGCCTGTTCGTTTTTCAGGCAATCGTGGCGATCTGGCAGTTGGAACTGGTCAATTACATTGAACACTACGGCCTGACCCGCAAACATCTGGGTGACGGAAAATATGAACATGTTCAGCCGCGCCATTCGTGGAATGCGAACCAGCTGGCCTCGAACTGGTTGCTGATCAATTTACAGCGCCATAGCGACCATCATTACAAACCCGACCGGCGATTTCCGCTTCTTCAGGCTCGGGGGCCGCAGGAGGCACCACAAATGCCTTATGGCTATCCTGTCATGACCGGTCTTGCGATGATCCCGGCCCTGTGGCGGCGCGTGATGAACCCTCGCGTGGCCGACTGGCAGCGCGCCCACTACCCTGAGATCGAGGATTGGGCCCCGTATCGTGACGGGTCGCTGCCGCGGCCGCGCTAGGTCTGCGGCGCCCGTCAGGCGCCGCACATGGTTTTCGGTTCAGAAGATGAAATCGTCTTCGCTGATCCGGTGGCCCCCGAATGTGGTGATGCTCAGGTGGTCGCCATTGTCAAAGTCGATGCGGGTGTTGAAGAAACCGCGATCGATTTGATCTTCGATCGCCTCGAAACCCGACAATTCGAAATCGGTCAGGTCGATCTTGTCCTCGCCAAAGCCGAAGGTGAAGATGCGATCCGACCCGTTGCCCTGCTTGAAGATGAACGTATCCGCGCCGCGCCCGCCGAAGATCAGGTCGCTGCCTGCACCGCCATCGAGCGTATCGTCGCCGCTGCCTCCTTTGAGGATGTCGCGCCCTTCGCCGCCCAAAACGATGTCATTGCCGCCGCCGCCTCGGACCAGATCGTTGCCGGCACCGCCATCCACGGTGTCGTTTCCGCGCCCACCGCCGATGGAATCATTTCCATCACCGCCAAGGGCGCTGTCGTTGCCTTTGCCCGCGCGGATAAAGTCATTGCCGCCCTTGGCGTCGATCAGGTCATTGTCGCGTCCCGTGCGGATGATATTGCGATCATCATCTGCGATGATGAAGTCGACATCGTCTGAACCGTCGGACTGCAACAGATCAGCGGGTATCAGGACGCCATCGATCGCGTGGGCTATGCCGTTTGAGGCCTGGATATCCGTCGTGATCAGGCTTGGGTCGGGTAGGTCAGAATCGGCATCCTGCAGGCTCAAGCCATCCAGCCTCAGCGTGCCGCCCTGCAATGTCGGGACGGTGCCGTTGGCGATGATCTGACTGGATTGCAGGCTTTCGCCCGACACGTGATACAGCAGCACATCTGTCAGCAGCGGAATCGGATCGCCGCCACCGCTGAGAAGCGAAAGGGCATCGGCGATGTATCCCAATGCGCCTGCCTCATCCGTGCCGTCAAAGCCAAGTGTGGTGGCCAATCCGATGAACGCATCGTCAGTTGGGGCAAAGACGGTCAGGTCACCATCGGCACTGTCCAATGTCTCGGTCAGGCCAGCCAGATTGACAGCGGCCAGCAGGATATCGAAATCGCCACCATTGTCATCAAACCCCGCACCGTTGGCCGCCACGATACCCGCCAATGTGGGGGCATCATTGTCCGGCAGATCGATGGGCAGCAGCACCCGGTCGATGACATGTACGACGCCATTCGTTGCCTCGATATCGATCAGGCCCTCCACCAGAGACGGGTCGATCAAGTCGGGTTCGTTATCGACAAGGGTTGGCAATTCAGGCGTGAGTGTCGCGCCATTCAGCGTTGTCAGTGCCACGTCGGCAGCATCGTCGGCTGCCAGATCGGCGGAAAACTTAACGTCGGGCAGAACGTGGTATGTGATGATGTCCCGTAGAGTGGTTGCCGGAACGTTGGCCACAAGGAAAGCGGTGACGGCATCTGTATCAGCTGCATCGCCGTCAAATCCCAGATCGGTGGCCAATTGACCAAAAGCCGCGTTGGTGGGGGCAAAGACGGTAACGCCCGCATCGGGTGTATCCAGCGTGGCGACCAGATTTGACCCGGTTTCTGCATCGACAAATTGCAAAGCGCTCACAAGTACAGACAAGGCCGACGTATTGACGGCCGTCGTGGTGATCGTATCCATTTTCATTCCTTGGATGGTGAGTCAGCGTAGCCGGTTCCGTGGATCGACGGATCCCGGATTTTTTCATTATTGGCGATGTGCGTATTGGGGGGTTGGGGCGGTCTGATCAGACCGCCCCCGTGGTCAACTTACCCTTCGGGCAGAATGACCTTGTCGATGACGTGAATGACGCCGTTCGATGCTTCGATATCTGCGGTTGTCACCGCAGCTTCGTTGATTGTCACGCCAGAAGACGTATCGATCGTCACGTTGCTGCCCTGCACGGTGGCTACGTCTTGCGTGCCGGACAGATCGCCCGACATTACCTTACCGGGAACAACATGGTAGGTCAGGATCGCTACCAGTTGTTCTTTGTTCTCTGGCTTCAGAAGTTCGTCAACCGTGCCTTCGGGCAAGGCAGCAAATGCCTCATCCGTGGGGGCGAAAACGGTGAACGGACCTTCGCTTTTCAGCGTATCGACCAGCTCCGCGGCTTCGACCGCCGCAACCAGCGTGCCGAATGTGCCAGCGCCAGCAGCGGTGTCCACAATATCTTTGGGGCCTGCAAACGCCACGCCACCCATCAGGGTTGCCGCAGCAGTCAGTGCAACAAAAGTTCTCCGAAACATAAGTCTCTCTCCTGTCTCAGTTGCCTTGTCCGGTGTTGGACAATACAAATCTTACGATAGCTGAGCGGCAATAGATCACGGGGGATTGCCGCCGATATGGGTGGACAGAAAAGTGAACTGAGCTAAGCCAGCGGCGAGCGTCATTTCCAGTAACGGTTGCGTGATGCGAGGTGATCCGGCGTGAAGATCTGACGGGCCTTTGCCTTGCAGTAGCCGCCACTGCCCCGCAAAATCACCCCAACGTTGAGGGGGTTAGACATGTATTACATGGAGTGGGCAGGTTGGGCGTTGCAGTTCCTGGCCTTGCTCTTTGTTTTTATGATCGGTGTGGCCATGCTCGCCGCGCTGGCGTTCTTTATCATTGACCGACGACAGACCGAAGATGCGATCCGCCGCAATTACCCTGTGATCGGGCGGTTCCGGCATCTGTTTTCGGAGTTGGGAGAGTTCTTTCGCCAGTATTTCTTTGCCATGGACCGGGAAGAGCTGCCATTCAACCGCGCCCAACGGGAATGGGTCCACCGGGCCAGTGGCGGCATGGGCAACACGGTCGCGTTTGGTTCGACCCGCAATATCGGCGTGGCAGGAACCCCGATCTTTGTGAATGCGGCCTTTCCGCCGCTGGATGACCAGTTTGCCGCGACCGAAGCCATGGTGATCGGTCCCACCGCGCGCGAACCTTTTGTGGCGCAGTCGATCTTTAACATATCCGGCATGAGTTATGGCGCGATCTCTCGTCCCGCTGTCGAGGCGCTAAGCAAAGGTGCGGCCAAGGCTGGGATCTGGATGAATACCGGCGAGGGTGGGTTGAGCCCTTACCACCTGAAGGGGGGGTGCGATCTGGTTTTTCAGATTGGCACCGCGAAATACGGCGTGCGCGACATGGCCGGTAACCTGGACAGTGATAAGCTGCGCGAGGTGGCCGCCCATCCGCAAGTCCGCATGTTCGAGATCAAGTTGGCTCAGGGGGCGAAACCCGGCAAAGGTGGCATTCTGCCTGCCGCTAAGGTCAATGCCGAAATTGCACAGATCCGGGGGATCGTGCGGGGGCAGGACTCGCTCTCTCCCAACCGTCATGTGGAGGTCGATGATTTCGGCGATCTGCTGGATTTCGTTCAAAAGATCCGAGAGATCACGGGTAAGCCCGTTGGGTTCAAGACGGTTGTCGGTGGCGAAGATGCGATGCGCGATCTGTTCAAGCTGATTGCCGAGCGCGGAGAGGACGCTGCCCCCGACTTCATTACGCTTGATGGCGGCGAAGGTGGAACAGGTGCGGCACCTATGCCGTTGATCGACTTGGTGGGCATGCCTGTGCGGGAGGCGCTGCCGCTTTTATCGAATCTGCGCTCAGAATATGGCCTCAACGACAGGATCCGCCTGATTGCCAGCGGCAAGCTCGTCAATCCTGGCGATGTTGCCTGGGCCTTGGCGGCAGGGGCGGATTTTGTGACCTCGGCCCGTGGGTTCATGTTCAGCCTGGGCTGCATCCAGGCGCTCAAATGCAATCGCAACACTTGTCCGACCGGGATCACCACCCATGATCCACGTTTTCAGAAGGGTCTGGTGGTAAACACAAAGGCGGAAAAGGTCGCCCATTACGCTAATTCGATCACTAAGGAGGTGGAGATGATCGCACATTCAGTTGGTGTATCGGAACCGCGTCAGATCAGGCGTAGGCATGTCCGGCTTGTACAGCCGAACGGGATCTCGGTCCCGATGAACGAACTTTTCCCGAGCTACATCCACCAAACGATCCCGTGAGGTGATGAGATCTGGACTTAGAAAAGCCCAGTTTAGAGGTATGCACAGACAAACGAGATTTGGAGGCACCGATGGCAGGACGCTGGAAGAATGATCTGAACTGGTCCGATGTAACACCGAAATCGGTGTTCATGAACCGTAGGCAGTTGATGACCGGCGCAGGCGCCGCTGCGTTGGGTGGAATTGCAGGACCGGTTCTGGCCAAGCTCAACGCTGCATCCTCTGACTTTTCGACGGATGAGGAGCCCAACACATTTGAGCAGATCACGAGCTATAACAATTTTTATGAATTTGGGACGAGCAAGGAAGATCCGGCCAAATATGCTCACACGCTGACAACGAAGCCCTGGTCGATCAAGGTCGATGGGTTGGTCGACAAGCCCGGTGATTATGCGTTGGACGATCTGGTCGATGGCGCCACGTTGGAGGAGCGGATCTACCGGTTTCGTTGTGTCGAGGCCTGGTCTATGGTGGTGCCTTGGGTCGGGTTTGAGTTGAAGCATATCCTTGACAAGGTCGGCGTTCAGTCGGGCGCGA
>NZ_JAFEUL010000027.1:37500-42171 GCF_016901225.1 Actibacterium sp. 188UL27-1
CCTAACCTACAGCTAAGGCCCCTAATTCATGGCTAAGTGGGAAAGCAGGTGGGACGACCAAAACAACCAGGAGGTTGGCTTAGAAGCAGCCATCCTTTAAAGATAGCGTAACAGCTCACTGGTCTAGATAAGTTGTCCTGCGGCGAAGATGTATCGGGGCTCAAGCCATGAGCCGAAGCTTAGGATGCCGTAAGGCATGGTAGCAGAGCGTAGTGTGAAATAATTCCACGCCTCTTCTGCACCTCTAGAGGTGTATCGGAGGCTCGGAGTTTTCTGTGAAGCCGGCGCGTGAGCGATCCGGTGGAGAGATCACTAGCGAGAATGATGACATGAGTAGCGACAAAGAGTGTGAGAGACACTCTCGCCGAAAGTCCAAGGGTTCCTGCTTAAAGCTAATCTGAGCAGGGTAAGCCGGCCCCTAAGCCGAGGGCGAAAGCCGTAGGCGATGGGAACCACGTTAATATTCGTGGGCCAGGAGGATGTGACGGATCATGACGGTTGTTCGCCCTTATCGGATTGGGCGAGCCGCTAATTGGTTCCTGGAAATAGCCCTCCATCAGACCGTACCCTAAACCGACACAGGTGGACTGGTAGAGCATACCAAGGCGCTTGAGAGAACGATGTTGAAGGAACTCGGCAAAATACCTCCGTAAGTTCGCGAGAAGGAGGCCCGGTTTCTAGGCAACTGGAAGCTGGGGGCACAAACCAGGGGGTGGCGACTGTTTACTAAAAACACAGGGCTCTGCGAAGTCGCAAGACGACGTATAGGGTCTGACGCCTGCCCGGTGCCTGAAGGTTAAAAGGAGGGGTGAGAGCTCCGAATTGAAGCCCAGGTAAACGGCGGCCGTAACTATAACGGTCCTAAGGTAGCGAAATTCCTTGTCGGGTAAGTTCCGACCTGCACGAATGGCGTAACGACTTCCCCGCTGTCTCCAACATCGACTCAGCGAAATTGAATTGCCTGTCAAGATGCAGGCTTCCCGCGGTTAGACGGAAAGACCCCGTGCACCTTTACTACAGCTTCACATTGGCATTAGGCCGAGCATGTGCAGGATAGGTGGTGGGCTTTGAAGCAGAGACGCTAGTCTCTGTGGAGCCACCCTTGAGATACCACCCTTGCTCTGCTTGATGTCTAACCGCGGTCCGTTATCCGGATCCGGGACCCTGTGTGGCGGGTAGTTTGACTGGGGCGGTCGCCTCCTAAAGCGTAACGGAGGCGCGCGAAGGTTGGCTCAGAGCGGTCGGACATCGCTCGTTGAGTGCAATGGCAGAAGCCAGCCTGACTGCGAGACTGACAAGTCGAGCAGAGTCGAAAGACGGCCATAGTGATCCGGTGGTCCCGAGTGGAAGGGCCATCGCTCAACGGATAAAAGGTACGCCGGGGATAACAGGCTGATGGTGCCCAAGAGTCCATATCGACGGCACCGTTTGGCACCTCGATGTCGGCTCATCTCATCCTGGGGCTGGAGCAGGTCCCAAGGGTACGGCTGTTCGCCGTTTAAAGAGGTACGTGAGCTGGGTTTAGAACGTCGTGAGACAGTTCGGTCCCTATCTGCCGTGGGTGTAGGATACTTGAGAGGAGTTGCCCCTAGTACGAGAGGACCGGGGTGAACGATCCACTGGTGGACCTGTTGTTGCGCCAGCAGCAGTGCAGGGTAGCTATGATCGGAAAGGATAACCGCTGAAGGCATCTAAGCGGGAAGCCCCCCTCGAAACAAGGTATCCCTGAGGGCCGTGGTAGACCACCACGTCGATAGGCCGGAGATGTAAGCGCAGTAATGCGTTCAGTTGACCGGTACTAATTGCCCGATAGGCTTGATTTGATCCAGTAGAAGCCAGGTTGGCACTGCTGATCGAAAGCATACACACCATGTGTATAAAGCTTGGAACATCCCCAAGGGGTTTATTTGGTTTGGTGATCATAGCGCGAGTGAAACACCCGGCTCCATCCCGAACCCGGCAGTTAAGCACCGTAGCGCCGATGGTACTGCGTCTTAAGACGTGGGAGAGTAGGTCATCGCCAAACCTAGTAAACCCCTTGGAAGCGTATCTCTCTAACGATGCATTCAGCATATCATGCCGATATTAAATCGAGTTAAGAGCAACTGCTCCGTACCTCGTTTTGTTCTGCGTTGTATGTTCCAACTGAGCGAGAAGCGTATTTTATCATGTGTTATTGCGAGATTTTTGCCGATGGGTTTGGTCTACGATTGACCGAAACCGATCTGATAAGTTACAGTTAATCGCAGTACGTAAAATTCGAGGAGGGCTACGATGATGAATTTTACCATAGTGTTCGCCTTCCTACGAAACAAATTCGACCGAGCTCGACACGTTTCGAACTGAGGAAAAATCTCCGTCTCAATAGGCGGAAGATTTGAATCTAGGCGCGATTCAGTCGCCAAATTCACATTTGCAAGGACACAGTGTCGATTGTCGGCCCGTCCATGGTGCTTTCATGATCCGCAAAGCTAAACAAGATGCGCCCCGTCGCATCCTATCATTCACGTGGAACCGCTGGCGGCAGCAGCCCTGGCGCGTTGCCGCGCTGATCTTATTGGTTCTCTTGTCGACCGCCGCTGATGTTGGTTTCCCCGTAGCGACCGGGGTTTTGGTTGATACCATTGCCAGCCCAGACCGTGACTCCGCCACCGCCTGGACTGCATTGGCCATAATGTTGGTGTTGGCAGCCCTATCTGTTGCCGCAAAGGTCGTGGCTTATTTCGTTATCATAGAAATGACGCTGCTCTCCATGCGCAACCTCGTGATGGACGGGTTTGCACGGATTCAACGTTTGCCCACCGCATGGCACGCCAACAACTTTGGCGGTTCAACGGTCCGAAAGGTCACCCGAGGTGCTTGGGCCATGGACGATATGGGCGATATGATATTTCTTGCCCTGTTGCCCGCCTTTTTGGCACTGGTCGGTACTGCGGCCACCTTGGCGTTCTTCCGGCCGGAGCTAGGGGTTATCGCTTTTCTGGGAAGTGCATTGTTCATCGCAGTCTCAGTCATGTTATCAGCCCGTTGGGTTGCTCCCGCTGCCAGCTTATCCAATGCACAGGATAGCCGGATGAGCGGCGCAATCGCCGATGCAATCACATCAAACGCGGTGGTCAAGGCACATGCGGCTGAGGCGCGCGAAGAGGAGCGTCTGGCCCGTGTCGTTTCGAAATGGGCCCATCGCACGAACCGCACTTGGCGGCGCGGCACAGTATCTGGTCTGGTTCAGGACGCCATCCTCTGGATATTGCGAGTTATTGTGCTGGGTGGTGCTGTTCTGGCTTGGTCTCGCGGACTTGCCGGGCCGGGGGAGGTTGCCTTTGCCGTTACGGCATTCGCGACCCTCCAGGGGTACTTACGATCTATCGGGCAAGAGATCCGCGCACTTCAGCGGGCCATCAATGATATGGAAGAGTTGGTTGACCTGATGCAGGCCGCACCTGAAGAGCTTGTGGCGCAGCCCCCCACCGTGAAACTGCCTGCTGAACGGACTGGAACCATTGTGTTCCGCAACGTTAGCTATGGCTATTCTGGTGCGAAAACACCGCTTTTTACCGATTTGAACCTGTCGATCTCCGCGGGTCAGCGGGTTGGTCTGGTGGGGCGGTCGGGATCTGGCAAGACGACCTTTGTGAAACTGTTGCAGCGATTGCATGAAGTGACGGCAGGGCAGATTGAGCTTGATGGTGTGAACATCGCGTCATTGCCGCTATCTGATCTGCGCCAGTCCTTGGCGGTGGTCGCGCAGGAACCAATTCTGTTTCATCGCAGCTTGGCGGACAACATCGCCTATGCCCGTCCCGGCGCTGGTATGGATGCCGTGCGTACAGCGGCGGATCGGGCCGGAGCTGCGGAGTTCATTGACGCGATGCCCAAGGGCTACGGCACATTGGTCGGCGAACGTGGGGTCAAACTGTCTGGCGGAGAGCGTCAACGGATCGCCATTGCCCGCGCGTTCCTGTCGGATGCGCCGGTCCTCGTCATGGATGAGGCGACGTCGAGCCTAGATTCCGAAGCAGAGGCAAAGGTCGCCGCCGCAGCCGAACGTCTAATGGAAGGGCGCACGACATTGATCATCGCCCACCGTCTGGCCACGGTCGCTAAGCTGGATCGACTACTGGTCTTTGATAAGGGCCGCATTGTCGAGGATGGTATGCCTGAGGAATTGCTGACCCGAAAAAATGGCCTGTACCGTGCATTGCATCAAAGGCAGGCAGGTGCACTCGCCGCGTAGACCGTAACAAGCGGCCCCGCCGTTGCGCTGGCGGGGCGGGGCTGTCCCGTCGATGCCAGTCATCAGGTAATCAGTGTGTCGCTGATAAAGATGAAATCTTTGTAAGCGTTGCATCTGAGCCCCTAAATTACCCCTGATCAGCTCGCTTCTGGCATTTTATGAGGCATCCAAAAGGATACAGTCATCATGAACTCTCAAAATCTGGGTAAACTAGCAAGTGATCAGAAAATCCAAAATGTCTTTCATGCTTTCGGCTGCTCCATCCTTATCGGAAAAGATAGTCGTCGACTTTGGCCCACAAAGTTCAAGCGCGTGACCTGCTCCCCTTAGAGTCCGCTAATTTAGGTTAGCTCTGTTCAGGTTTTGGTCTTCCTTTGACCGGTTAGCATATTCGGCTGGCGTCATACCAGCGAGGCTTGTGTGCGGACGGTGGT
>NZ_JAFEUL010000028.1 GCF_016901225.1 Actibacterium sp. 188UL27-1
GCTGCCGCGTTAAGCCTTGACGCAAGGCAATATCAGTCACGGTCGTACCGCCCACGCCGACTTCCCGTAAAATCAACAGCTTAAAGTCAACGGGCCAGAAACGCCGACGCTCGACCCCAACAATCACCTCATGTCGAAAAATCTACGATCGCAATACGATGTCGTTAACCACGTTAGTAACGACGTCTTATAAGATCTGATAATCCGGCGCGGCAGGCGGTTCAAATCGGGCGGTTACGGTAGAGGCGGGACTCCGACCATCGAAATGGTTGTCATTTGATTAATCCTGCACGTCAGTCATGGAGTTGACTACCATCCGATCCAACATCGTGTGTTCGGGAATTTCGAGAGAGGCTCAGTAACCAGTCAAGGAAGGCCGCCGGCAATAAATGCCAGCAAAGGAGCGGCATCAAACCGTGACAGGTCATGGCTACCGGTCAGTGGATCTCAGTGACGATTTGGACCGAGTCAGAGAAGCTGTGAACCACCACGGCGATACGCGGCAGGGTCTCTGCCTGAAAGCAACAACAGACAGCCATCCAAGGATCACAAGCGCCGCCCGGAACGATGCAACGGGTGGAGATCACGTTTCGCAGGCCGGAGGATTGGCAGCGTGTCGCACCATGATCAGACTGAGATCCCAAGGTCCTGTTATTCGCCATCGCCCGCGCTGCCATCGGAATTTCCTGGCGATAGGTGATCAAGGTAGGCCCGCTGACCGAGGCGCTGTGCCGCATACGGTTCGCGACTTCAGTCGCGCACGACCTGGACTGAACATTTTGCATGGCGCACGACCCGGGCTGTGTTCGGGCCGATCAGATAATCTGACAGGGATGGTCGGGTGGCAGCCATCACGATCTGCGTCGCGGGCAGTTCGTCGGCGACATTCAGGATCTCTTCATAGACAGTTCCATAGCGGGCGATTACGTCAAACCCTATTCCCTCGGGGGCATGGGACGTGCCAATCTGCTCCAGCCGCGTGCGTGCATCCCTCAGCAGATCTTCTATCTTGAGATCTTCTGATCCACCGGTCTCACCTCGGATCGAGTAGCGCCAATCAAGGCCCGCGATCATTTCCGGCACAACCGTCATGACCGTGACATTGGCCCCGGTTGGGCTTGCCAGTGCAAACCCTTGGGGAACCGCTTTGTGCCATGAAGACTCATGGACCAGATCGATGGGGATCAGCAATTGGTCAGCCATTGTCTTATCTCCGTTCCGGACGGGCATAGAGCCAGAGAAACCAGCCGAACATGATGATGACCACGGCCGTCATCAATGAGATAGCCGAGGATGGGTTCACCGATGCCGGTGGCGACGGCAGGGTGGGCGCAAGAGCCGGTGCTGCTTGGATCGCCGGGTCGAGCCCGGTGCCGACCCCCAGGGCCGAGTTGATCGCCAAGACCGTACTGTCAGGCAGAGCGGCGACATCGGTTGGAAGCGACGCGCCGGGGCCCGCTGGACCCACTGCATCGGTATCGACGACAACCGGACCAGCCAGAACCAGTTGCGAAGAGAGCGTTTCGATGGCCCCGGGTTGGCCGTCATAGCTGCCAGCGGGGATGCGGGCCTGGCGTAGCTGTGGGAACCGGACCAGGTTGTTGCCGCTGTCCCAACCATCCACGGCGAGAAGGCGGCCATTTGCCAGCAGATCCTGCACGATGGCCGACGCGATCGGCGCGAGAACCAGCGCTGCATCGGCTTGGGCCGATGCAAGATCGCCGTCTGCAACAGGGCTGATCGTGATGCCGTCATAGGTGGTCGCAAGGATCGTTGCGACGCGGTGTGAGGCGGAACCGTCCGGCCCCGTGGCGAGTGTTTGCACATCAACCAAGCGCTCCGTATCGCCCAGGCCCACGACATGCATATAGGCCTGCCCAACGACACCGAACGCTTCAAACGGGCGAACGGTCAGGGCACCCCCTTCTCCAAGATCCGCAAATTCCACGGCGGCAGCAAGGGCGAGGGGCGCGCCGCCTGCACCGACAATGCTCAATGGGTCGTCCTGCGATTGCAGAAGGACGCGACGCCCGGGATAGGCCTGGCGCACGGTGCGGAGCGCAATACCGGTTTCCGCATCTGTGCCGATCAATGGGGAATGTGCGACAACCACCGGTTCGGTGATCTCCAAACCGTCGCCGCCGTCGATCAGGCCCAACTCAGCCAAAGCGGCGCGGGCCACTTCCCGCGGCGACAGCGCATCCTGATCAACACGACTGTTAAGTTCCTGCATCATTTCGGCATCCAGCATGCCCACAAGGCGATTGAACGCAGCCTGCAACTCTGGGAAACGCACCAGCGCGTCGGCCCGGATCAGGGGGGCTGCCTGATATACCGGGAAAAAGGTCAGGTCATCTTCCAGCAGGACAAGGCTCAGATCAGCGATTTGCCCATCGGTGGTAAAGACTTCGACGACATCGACCGAACCGTCGAGCAGCCTATCGTAGAGCGACGGCCGCTCTGCTGCGGGAACTATGTTTACTGATCCAAATTCCATACCATAGCGGGCTGTCATCGGGCCAAAGCCATCCAGCGGACGGGTCTGGAAGTTTTCGTCGATACCGATTGTTAACGTGCCTGCGCCGTCGACGAGATCGGAGATGGTGGTGATCCCAAGTTCTTCCGCTCGCCCCGCCCGCATGGCCAGCCCGTAATTATTGGCAAACCCAAAGCGGTCACCCCAGACCAGCCCAAGCGGCTGATAAAGTGAGCGCACCCGCTCCATCGCAGCATCGCCATCGGCCATTGCAGGCTGGCCCAACATCACCAGGCCGGTGCCGTTATATTCGGCATAGACGTCAATCTCACCCCTGCGGAGCGCTTCGAGGTTCACAAGCGTGTCGCCCAGGTTGGTGCGGCTGGTCACGGCAATGCCCGCATCCTCAGCCAAGGCGGCCATCATCTCTGACAGGATCGAGCTTTCGCTGAAATCCTTACCGCCAATGATTAATGTATCAGAAGCCTGATCGCAGGCGCTTAGGCCCAGAAGAGCAAGAAAGGCTAAGACATGTCTCATCACGCTCACTCCGCAGGTTTGGCAGTTGCGGCCGCTGTTTCAACATGCCCGCGCGCCTCGCGCGGTCTTGTTTTGTCTGGTCGCTCCGTCTTGATCGCCCGCATGAAGCCAACGATCTGCAACAAAAGAATGACGGAGAATGGCAAGGCGCCTGTTATTGCCATGGCCTTTGCCACGGTAATTGATCCCGTCAGGAGGGTTCCGGCTGTCAGGACAGCGATCAGTACGCCCCAGACCATCTTGTGAAAGACGGGCGGGTTCAAATTTCCCTCGGTCGTCATCATGGATAGAACGAAAGTCCCGGAATCCGCTGATGTCACCAGGAAGATGAAGATCAGCAGGCAGGCCACTCCGCCCAAGATCTCGCCCGCGGGGAAATAGTTGAGAAAGGCAAACAACGCCGATGTCACATCGGCAAAGACAAGCTCGGTCAGTCCACCCCCGCCGAAGAGTTGGATATAGATCGCGGTGCCGCCAAAGGCCGCGAACCACAGGATCGAGAACATTGTCGGCACGAAGATCACGCCAATGCAGAACTCACGGATTGTGCGACCCCGGCTGATGCGCGCGACAAAGATGCCCACAAATGGGCCCCAGGCAAGCCACCAGATCAGGTATGTCAGTGTCCAGCCACTGGTCCACCCTGAAAGGCCCTCATACGGGAACATGCGGAATGCCATGGCGGGGAGGCGCGAAAAATACTCACCGATCGAATTCACGAACGTTTCCAGGATAAAGCGGGACGGGCCGAATGTGATGACCACCAGAAGCAACCCAATGGCGATGAGCATGTTGAGGTTCGAGAGGATCTTGATCCCCTTGTCGACCCCCGTGGTCGCCGACAACATGTAACAGACGAAAAGGACACCCATGATGATCAGCGACAGCGTTGTGGTCGCATCAAGACCGAAAACCTCGCTCAGGCCGCCACGCACCTGAAGCGTGCCCATCGTCAGGGATCCCGCCAGCCCAAAGACCACCGCCAATACACCCAGAACATTGGCGAGCGTACCGATGGGTTTGCCCCCTGGCCCGGTGAAAACCGATTTGATGGGGGTAGAAATCTCGGATGTCTCGTTTCGACGGAACGTGAAATAGGCGATCACAAGCGCGCATACGCCATAGATGGCCCAGGCGTGCAGGCCCCAATGCAGATTGGTGATCACCATGGCCTCGCGTGCGGCTTGCGCTGTGCCACCCTCCATGCCCGGCGGTCCCTCGAAATGATAGATCGGCTCGGCCACGCCCCAGAACAGCAAGCCCGCGCCCATACCACCGGCAAACAGCATTGCGATCCAGGACGCGGTCGAAAATTCGGGGCGTTCATCATCGGCGCCGAGGCGGACGTTACCGTATGGTCCGAATGCAAGGTAAAGGCTCAGGATGAGGAACCCAGTGGTAATCGTGAGCCAGTACCAGCTGATACCCGTCAGCATGTAGTTCGTGAAGCCGAGGAAGGCGCCGGTCATCGCATCGGGACTGATCAAGCCCCACCCCCCAATTCCCGCAACGCAGATCAACGAGATGATGAACACCGCGTTGAACAGGGGTGGGCGCGCGACGTCTACGCGGTCTGAGTCCTCGGTCATGGAGCGTCCCTTGTTGGTCATTGGGTGTTTTGTTCGATCGTCTGTTGGATCATGCGGTATCAAAGCGCCGAATTTCCCTAGCGTCACCGAACTCGCGGCTAATTCGAATGTCTATTCGCGACATTTCGGCGTCGTAAACAAGTCGCGAAACATTGGGCAGTTGCATTGTCGTTGGTTTTCATTTCGGCATCACCCGGTTTTTCACAATTTTGCCCAGTCAAGGTATGAATTTTGAAATCTCGCATCGAGCGGTTGCGGTGCCCGCCCTGCTTTATCTCGTACAAATACAAGTGCCACGCACCGGAAATGTTCCATTGCGACCCTATTGATTGACGGAATGGATGGGTCAAAACGTGTCGCGGCAGGCAATGCCGATATCCTTTTGACCGTCAATTCGCGGTATTCGATCCCAATTTAGTTAGAATAACAGTGCCGCGGCGGAGCATGTTACGCCGCGATGATGGCGCTGGCCTTTGCCGGGGAGTTGCAGCTTGAAAAGATGTTTGATGAAGGCAGTTTATCCGAAAGACCCGTTACTTGAATTTGGTGTGCTTTGATGCTGTCCCATAATCGTTACCCCTATAGCGCGATCACAGAGCGCCCGGATTTTTCCTGGCCAGATGGCAAGCGGCTGGCTGTTTATTTGGGGATTAACCTGGAATGCTTTGCCTTTGGTGAGGGGTTGGGGGCGGAGCTTGCGCCGGGAGGGCCGCAGCCCGATGTGCTGAATTATGCGTGGCGCGATTATGGCAACCGTGTTGGGGCGTGGCGATTGCTGGATCTGTTTGATCGCTTGGGCCTGCCGACGACAGCTTTGGTGAACAGTTCGATCTACCTTGAGGCGCCGGGCCTGGCCGAGGCATTCCGGGCGCGAGGAGATGAGATTGCGGGACATGGGCGCACCAATGCCGAGCGTCAGGGTGCGATGAGCGAAGATGACGAACGCGCGCTGATCCAGGAGGCCACGCACACCCTGACCCAGCAGGAAGGCAGCCCGCCGAAAGGTTGGCTGAGCCCCTGGATCTCTCAAAGTCATCTGACGCCGGATTTGTTGCAGGAGGCGGGTTACGAATATTTGTTGGATTGGTGCCACGATGATCAGCCCGTGTGGATGGCGACGCGTGGGGGCAAGATCCTGTCAGTGCCCTATCCGCAGGAGTTGAACGACATCCCGCAGATCGTTGGGCGCAAGCGGGAGGGCGCGGAGTTCTGCGACATGATCATCGATGCGTTCGATGTCATGCTGGAGGAAAGTGCACGATGCCCCTTGGTCATGGGGCTTGCGCTGCATGGCTACATCATGGGGCAGCCACACCGGGCAAAACACTTGGCCCGCGCCTTGCGCCATATGCAATCGGCGGGTGGCGGTGCGGTTTGGTGGACCACAGCCGGCAAGATCAATGACCATTACCGACAGCTCGACCTTGAGTGAGGCGCTTCACCAACCGATGGCGTCGGGCAGCCAGGTTGCGATCGCGGGAAACGAGAACAGCAACACCAGCGCGACGGCCTGAATGCCGATGAAAGGTACCACACCGCGGTAGATCATGCCGGTCGTGACGCTGGGTGGGGCCGCCCCTTTCAAAAAGAACAAGGCCCATCCAAAAGGTGGTGTGAGGAACGAGGTTTGCAGGTTCAGGGCGATGAGCGCGGCCAACCATACCATGTCTGTCCCTTGCGCCACGAAGAACGGCAGGAGGAGGGGGAGGGCGATATAGCTGATCTCGATCCATTCCAGGAAAAAACCCAGCAAGAATAGCAGTACCATCAGAAAGATCAGCGCCCCAAGCTCTCCACCCGGCAAAAGGGCAAGGGTGTCTTTTACCAAGTCTTCGCCTTGCAAACCGCGGAATGCGACGGAGAACACCTGCGCCGCGATCAGGATGAAAAAGATCATGGCAGAGATACGGAGCGCCCCATTGGCCGCATCCCAGATCATTGCCAATCGTAACCTACCATAAAACGCGGCGATCAGGATCGATAGAACCGCGCCCACGCCAGCTGCTTCGGTTGGGGCGGCGATGCCGCCGATGATCGTGCCCAGCACACCGCCGACCAATAAGAGCGGTGGCGCCAAAGCCTTGACCGCTTTCCATGCCAAAGACCAGCCCCCGCTGCGTGCGCGTTCGTCAGCTGGGATCGGGGGCATCATGTCGGGGCGGACCCGGCCCAACACCAGGATGTAGGTGATGTACAAACTCGCCAGCATGAGCCCTGGGATCATGGATGCCGCAAACAGGGTACCCACACTTTCGCCCATGATGTCGGCCAGCAGGATCAGGACCAGCGATGGCGGAATGATCTGACCCAATGTGCCAGAGGCACATATGGCGCCTGACGCCAACCCGCCATCGTAATTGCGTTTCAACAGCACAGGCATGGTCAGCATCGTCAGTGTCACCACGGTTGCCCCGACAATGCCTGTCGACGCGCCCATCAGAACGCCGACGATGATCAGGGCGACCGCCATGCCACCGTTCAGGCGGCCCGAGAGACGGCCGATCACCTCTAACATGTCTTCGGCAACGCGGGACTTCTCCAGCATCACGCCCATATAGACAAAGAGCGGGATCGCGAGGAATTCGTATTTTGTGACAACGCCGTAGATACGTGACGGGACAAGGTTGAACAGAAAGTCGCCAAAGCCGATCCAGCCAAAAATGAAACCCGCAACGGCAATGCCGATCCCTACCGGCATGCCGATGAGTAACGCGCACATAAAGCCCAGAATCATGTAGACTGCAATGTATTCTCCCATGGGTCAGGCCCGCAATTGGCGCAGCGCATCGGCATGGCGGATCGCATTGGCCAGACATTGCAAGGCGAATAGGCCAAACGCCACGGGGATCATCCCCTTGACCACATAGCGCGCGGGCAGACCGCCCGGATCGGGGGAGCCTTCGCCGATGGACCAGGCACTGTCGACGAACCCCCAGGAATATTTGATGAAGAGGCAGGCTATCACGACACCGCACAGCATCGAAAACAGGTCTAGGCCCTCTTGCGCCTTTGGCCCCAGCCGGTCGTATAGCATGTCAACGCGGACATGGCCCTTTTCCAGCATAAGCACGGTGATGCCCAGCAAGGCGATGGGCGCCATCAAATGCCATTCCAACTCTTGAAGCCAGACGGCACTGCCCCCGCCCGCATACCGCCCGAACACGTTGAAAAAGACGAGGGCGATCAAGGCCAGCAGGAGGGCCGAGGCCAGTTTGGCGGCCCAACCTGTCAACGTATCGATTGCCCCAGCCAGTGAAAGTGCGGTGTTCATTCCGATATTCCTTGTCTTTGCACAGGGGAACAGCGCCCTTTTAGGGGCGCTGTCCGAGTGTGTTTGGATGCTAACGCCGGGCGCGGTCAGGCGTCGCGCAGTTGCGAATGCCAGACTTGTTCGGAGGCGGAGGCCCAGATGTCATGCTCCTCCTTGAAGGCGAAATAGTTGTCCATGACCTTTTTGAATTGCGCATCGCTGCTGGCCAGTTCGTCATAGACCGGGCCCATCTCGGTTTTAAGGGCCGCGATCACATCATCGGGCAGGACGCGGAGTTCGGTGCCAGATGCCTCAAATTCCTTGAGGGCGGCCGCATTGTTCGCTTCGGCCCAGGAATGGGAGATCACGTTGCAGGCGGCAGCGGCATTGCGGACGATCTCTTGCAGTTCCGCCCCTAGCCCGTCAAAGGCCGCCTTGTTGATGGCCAGTTCGGTCACGGTCGTCGGTTCATGCCATCCGGTGGTATAATAGAATTTTGCCGCCGTGTTCAGGCCAAGAATTTTGTCCTGTGCAGGGCCAACCCATTCCGCCGCATCGATGACACCGCGTTCCAGTGCCGGGAAGATCTCACCCCCCGGTAGCAATTTCACCTCAACGCCGACGCGGGCATAGGCTTTGGCCGCAAGGCCGGGGATGCGCATCCGCAGCCCCTGCATGTCTTCGATGGAATTGATCTCCTTGTTGAACCAACCGGTCATCTGAACACCGGTGGCACCGACGGGCATGGCGACCAATCCAAGCGGCTCGTAGGTTTCGTTCCACAAGTCGATCCCATCGCCCACGTAGAACCACGCATTCTGTCCCTGGGTCGACATCCCAAACGGAACGGCGCCAAAGAACTGCGCTGCGGGCACCTTGCCCGCGCCGAAATAGCTGACCCAGCCGTTCATCTCGACAATACCCTGCCGGACCGCGTCAAATCCTTCGAATGCTGGGACCAGTTCCCCGCCATTGAACACCTGGATGTCCAGCGCCCCACCCGACATCGCACGCACCCGGTCGGTGAAGTCACTGAGCGAGCCTGGACCTGTCGAATAAAATGGCTGTCCCGGCGGGAAAGCCGTTGTCATTTTCCACTTGAGCGCCTGAGCGCGTGCGATTGTCGGGGCCGCGAGCCCAATGGTGCCTGCTCCAACCCCTGCGGTTTTCAAAAATCTACGCCGATCCATGTCGCAACCTCTCCTGTTTCCTCGGCCTTAAATGGTAGAGCCGCGGTGCCAGAACGGGCGATTGCGCATGTTGATTTTGCGGCTTCGAAAGGGAAAGGTCAGATCGTTGCCCGCTTGTCCGGCATTTGAGGGCGCAAAGGCCACGAAACCGGGCATATCTTTGATGCAACGGGCCAATTCGTACAAATGATATGCCGTCTCAGCTTGCGAAAGCGCTGTCCCGGCCTGACGACGTCCAATCCATCATCTGCCTAGTCCAAAGCTGGCGTTTTCGGGTCTTTGCTGATTTGATATAGGGCCACGGCGGCCATGTTGGCTCCCCCGATTGCACCATCAGCCGACGCGGTTCGTCAGATTGCAGGTAAATCAGCAACGGCTGAAAGGTGCAGAATATCTGTGTGCAACTGAGCCTCGACCCGCAGTCATTCGTGCAATATGCCCGACATCCGGCCGGCCTGGTGTAAGGGGATCTCCGGCGGTCATACCTGCAAAAGACTGAAGTTAGCGCATTTATCACAGCCCCGTTCCCTGCCTAAAACGCGCATGCAGGCCATTGCCGCACTTGATGCCGTGCGGTTTCCCGATGCGGCCTAGGGATGGGCCCGTACTCACATGAATTGTCGGGCGCGGTGGCAACAAATTTGCATCGCGTGAGCCTTGGCCTTGCGGCCCAGACTGATCATTGCCGATGAGCGTGTATCTGGCTTTGATGTGTCCGTTCAGAACGGGGTTTTGGCTTTGCTGTGGGATATTTTATCGGAATTCGGCATCGGTGACGTGCGCGACATTGATGCTGGCCACCGGTGGTGAATTGGATCCTGCCCAGAGGTCAGATGAATAACGGCCCGTCGTATGACCCGTTCGAAAACTCCGGTAATTTCGGGGCTGCGCACAAACCCAATGCCCCGAACGGTCACGGCAACAACGCTTTCATGAAAGTGTCCCGGAACTCAGCCGCCAAACGTGACAGTGGTCGTCCCGGACGTGTCAACATGCAGGCGGAAACGGAAATAGTCGGATCGAAAGGACGTATGGCCAAATCCATATTCGGCAGAAAAGCAGCTGTATATCGATCAACGAACGCGACCCCCGTTCCGGAATGGGCCAGAACGGCGGCTGTATGGCAGTAGCGCACTTCAACCCGTGGTGTGTAGGCAATACCTGCGGTCTCAAACGTGGTTTGGAGCAGGAACCCCAAACGGGACGCTCGGTCCAGACCGATGAAACCATGTTCGCCGGCGACGTCCGCGGGCGTGATGACCGCGTGGGCCGCCAGTGGATGATCATTGCGCATGAGCGCTACCATGCGGTCCGTTCGCATCTTTTTGACGATCACACCCGGATGACTGTCTAGGCCAAGGCAAAGTCCAATATCGGCAGCCCCGGTCGTCACCGCATCGATGACGTTTTCCATCCGGCGTACATCATATTGCACCGTGACACCGGGTCGTTCCTCCAGAAAGGCCAGTAAGGCCCCGGGCACGACGGAATGGCCCAAGGGCGGCGTTGCCACCAGGCGCAGTCGGCCCACAGCACCGCCGCGCAGATCGCGCACGCGCGCTTCGACGCTGCGTAATTGCCCGAACATCGGCTCGACCTCATGAAAAAGAATGTGCGCATCGCTGGTTGGGATCATTCGTTTTTTGGATCGCTCGAAAAGCGCAAATCCCAACTGTTGTTCAAGTTGCTGGATTGATGTCGAAACCGAGGGCTGGGAGATCCCAAGCTCTTCCGCGGCCCGGACAGTCGTCTGATGGACCATCAGCGTGCCAAAGATCTCAAGCAGGCGCAGTGATAGGTCGTTGCGACGGGCGATTTTCATGGCTCTGGTATAGCGCTGTCAGAGGTGTTGCGACAACACGGTCCCCAACGCCATGGCAACCGCCGCCTGGGTCGGGTCGATCACCGGTAGCTCCAGTCGATCTTCCAATGGCGCACGGTGCGCCGCCATGCCAGCGCAACCCAGTACCAGCGCCTCGGCCCCGTCGTGGATCAGGTCCTGTCCGACCTCCACTAGCCGGGAAAACGTGCCGGTGCCTCGCGCGCTTTCATCTACACTCATGTTGAGCGCACGCTCACCTGCCACCCGGTCCAATACGCCCATGCGCCGCATATAAACCCGATGTCGGCGTTCTGAGGCAGCCGAGATGCCAATGATCCCAATCCGATCACCCCGGGAGAGGGCTGTAAAGACACCGCTTTCCTGTATGCCGAATACCGGTGCTGTGGCCACGGCCCGGCAGGCATCGATCCCAGGATCCGAATAGCAGGCGATGACAAACGCGCTGGCATCTGCATGGCCCTGTACCAGACTGACCAGTGGCAAGACGACCTGGTCGGAATGAACCTGCGTTTCAATCCCGAACAGTCCGTCGGTGAGCGTGACGCAGTCGATATCGGGGCCACTCGACATGCGAAAGGGCGCGAGCGCCTGGTCCAACCCGTCGGTCACAGCCGTGTTGGAATTGGGATTGATGACGACAATCGGGCCGGTCATGGGGCAATCTCTGCGCCGAAATTGGTATTCGGGTCCAACTCAACGGCGCGGTGGCCGGGATAACCGGTGAGATCGGTCTTTGCGCGGGCTACATACTGCCCCTGCCCCGGTTCTGCCAGCAACTTGCCCCCGTCAATCACCCGCTGCCCGCGCGACAGAACTGTGATTGGCCAACCGGTGACCCGCCAGCCATCGAATGGCGTGTAATCCATATTGTCGTGCTGGTCTTCGGCGGTGACGGTGCGGCTTTCGGTCGGGTCCCAGATGGCGATATCGGCATCCATGCCAATAGCAATACTGCCTTTTTTCTCCAACCCATAAAGCCGGGCGGCATTGGTGGCTGAAAGTGCCGCGAATTGCTGCAAGGTGATCCGCCCCTTACCGACCCCTTCAGAGAACAAAAGGGGCAGGCGCAGCCCGATGCCGGGCATGCCGTTGGCGATCTGCTTGAACGTGGCTGTCGGGCCATTGGATAGCTTGCCCGTCTCGTCGAACCGGTAGGGCGCATGATCCGACGAGAATATGCTGAAGGTCCCCGCTTGAAGGTGACGCCATAACGCTTCTTGCGTGGGCACGTCGCGCAAGGGAGGTGAGCACATGAATTTTGCGCCCTCCATGCCGGGGCGATCCAGGTCATCGCGGGTCAGGAACAGATATTGCGCGCAGGTCTCTCCAAAGATCTTGGCACCCTCCATCCGCGCCTGTGACACCAACGCGGCCCCTTCTGGCGTTGAGACATGGACAATCAGCAAAGGCGCATCGACCAGCTTGGCCAGCGCTATCGCCCGGTTCACGGCCTCGGATTCCGCCAGCGCGGGATGGCTGGGCGCGTGATAGCGCGGGGTGGTATGACCAGCCGCCACCAGCCGGTCTGACATCCACGAAATCATGCCGCTGTTCTCCGCGTGTACCATGGTCAGGGCGCCATGGCTGCGCGCCACTGTCAGAATATCAAGGAATTGGCGATCATCGACGCGCATCAGATCATAGGTCATGAAGACCTTGAACGACGTCACACCGCGGGCAAAGGCGGCAGGCAACTCTTCGGTCAGCACCTTCTCGGTCGGGTCGGCGACGATCAGATGATACCCGTAATCGATGACGGAATTCCCCTGCGCGCGGCTATCGTACAGATCCAGCGTCTCGGTCACGCCCATGCCGCGATGCTGCGCGGCAAAGGGTACGAAACACGAATTGCCCCCAAAAGCCGCAGAGATCGAGCCGCTGCGATAATCATCAGATGTCAT
Organism: Actibacterium sp. 188UL27-1; assembly: GCF_016901225.1. Classification (GTDB taxonomy): domain Bacteria; phylum Pseudomonadota; class Alphaproteobacteria; order Rhodobacterales; family Rhodobacteraceae; genus 188UL27-1. Next base: position 12,790 of record NZ_JAFEUL010000028.1, read on the forward strand.
GCCGCCTGTCGCGGATTCCTGTGCAATATGGCAATGCGCCTCGATCCCGCCGGGCAGGACCAGCTTGCCACCGGCATCGATCTGGTCGTGGCCTGACAGATCCCGACCCAGCGCCGCGATCTGACCTTCGGCGATGCCGATATCGGCGATATAGGTATCCGAGGCCGTGACGATTGTGCCGTCTTTGATCACAAGGTCAAACATCACGCGACCCCGATGAGAGGCAGATCATGCACCCGATATTATGGCCAGCCGCCTTTAGTGCTGGTATCAGACGCCCGTGTTTTGTTGTCCGCCTAGGATACATCACCTCAGTTCCTCCAATCGCTTTTCCAGACGGGTCATCAGCCGCTTCAGTTCCGCGTGATCCAGCGGTGTCATCGCAGGCCCTGGCGCACGCACTTTCGCCGAAGAGAGCACGCCCCGCCTTCGCAACGTTTCCTTGCGAATGGCAAGTCCAAGGCCAAGCTGTTGTTCATAGCGCACAAGCGGCAGATAGGCGTCGAACAGATCTTCGGCGCCATCGACATCTCCGGCTTGGTGGCGCGCCACGACCTGGACCAGCATTTCGGGAAAGGCAAAGCCGGTCATCGCTCCATCCGCGCCGCGCTGCATCTCCTGCGGCAGGAACAGCGCCGAATTGCCCGTCAGGATCGACATGCGCGGGACCTTGGAGGTGCCCGTTTCGGTACGAACACGGGAAAGTTTGGTCAGCCCAGGCCAGTCTTCATGTTTCAACATGACGATTTGCGGGTGATCGGTTGTCAGAGACAAAATCGTCTCGACCGAAACCTGCACGCCTGTGGTTTGCGGATAATCCTGAAAACAGATCGGGATATCCGGTAGGGCCGTGCAGACCTGCGCCATGTAACCGGTCAGCTTGGCTTCCGTGTTCATGCCCGGCTGCGGCGCGACCATGACACCGCCTGCGCCTGCCGCCATCACGGTATTGGCAAGGCGTGCCATGTTATCTAGGCCCGCCGCCGACACACCGACCACAACCGGGACCCGGCCAGCCACCCGGTTCATGACGCGGTGGGCAAAGGTTACAGCTTCATCCCCGCCCATCTTTGGAGCCTCGCCCATGATGCCAAGGATCGTTATGCCGGTAACGCCGGCCTCAAGGTAGAAATCTACCATTCGGTCGGCACTGGCCAGATCAAGCGCGCCGCTGTCGTCAAAAGGGGTGGCGGCGATGATGAACACACCCTCGGAATGTCGGTCGATCAGCCGGGTCATCACGGAGTTTCCTTTAATTCTGGTAGGGTCGGAATGCTCCGCGGTTCAATCTCGTCAAGCCGGGCATAGCGATCCGCAAAAAGGCGGGCGACCGGATAGTCGCCCTTCCAATCGACACGCCAAGTGTCGGTATCGATCAGCCCATCCCGCGCTGCCAGCCCAACAGCCTTGCCCACAACGATGTCGCGTTCGGCTGAATAGGTCAATCTGTCCAAGAGCCTGCATTCAATGGCAACCGGCACATCGGCCAAACGCGGTGGTGCGACATGGGTCGAGGCGGCCAGCCCAAGGTCAAGCGCGCCCGCTTCGGATACATCGCTGGGATAGGTCGCTGCCGTATCGACCATCGACGCATTCAAAGACGGTGTGGCGATATTGACGACAAATTCGCCGGTGCGCCCGATGTTTTCGGTCGTGTCTTTCGGGGATCCATCGGCGCGATGTTGAAGGCCCAGGATCACAAGGGCCGGGTCCTGACCAAAGAGGTTAAAGAACGAATAGGGGGCGGCGTTGACCGTACCCCCAACCGCCAGTGTCGTAACCCAGGCCACAGGGCGCGGCAGCACCACAGCAGTCAAAAGCTTGTACCGCAGTGCGGGTGTCATCGCGTCCAGATCCAGGGATAGGGTCATTCAGGCAGAACCACCCCGGTCTGTGCAGTGATCCTGCTGTAATGCTCGGTCCGGCGGTGGCGGGCAAAGTCGAAAATAGTGGTCTTGCCGAAGGTGCAAAGATCCATATCGCAGCCATGCACGATCAGTTCATCGCCCTCTCCCGCGGCCCGGGCCACGACATAGCCGTTAGGATCCACGATGATGCTGCCGCCAATCAGGGGATGCCCATCTTCGACACCTGCCTTGGCCACGCCCACAACCCAGGCGGCATTCTGGTAGGCACCCGCCGTCATCGACAGATCCGAGTGATACAGCCGTTGCTCCAACCCCTCCGCGCTGTCCTGACTGTTCACCGACGGCGTGTTATAGCCCAGCGTGATCAACTCGACCCCTTGCAACCCCATCTCGCGGTAGACCTCCGGCCAACGGCGGTCATTGCAGATGCACATACCCATCCAGGCATCAAGATTGCGCCAGACCGGGAACCCCAGATCTCCCGGCTCGAAATACCGCTTTTCCAGGTGCTGAAAGGCGCGGTCCGGGTCATAGTCCGAATGCCCCGGCAAGTGGACCTTGCGATACTTGCCGACGATTTGGCCAGACCGGTCGGTCAGGATCGAGGTATTGAATTTTCGCCCCTCTGGCGTCTGTTCAGCGTAGCCAAAGGTGATGGCGGTACCATGCTGGCGCGCGCGGTTAAACAGCGGCGCGGTAGCAGCATTGGGCATTTCGACCTCATACCAGGACGCGACCTCTGCTGGATCTTCCATCCACCAGCGCGGAAAGAACGTTGTCAGGGCCAGTTCGGGAAAGACCACCAGATCGCAGCCAGCCTTGGCTGCCTGATCCAGCAATACGATCATGCGTGCCACGACCGCCTCGCGGCTCTCGGCCGTTTGGATGGCGCCCATCTGCGCCCCTCCGATCACAATCTCGCGCATCTCCGCTCCTCCACGTTAACTTGCCAGGCGCCGCTCAAACCGTCCGATCAATCGGATCACGGGCCAGAGCAACAGCAGATAAATCCCCGCCGCAAGGACCAGCGGCGAAGCATTGTAAGTGATTGACCGCACCATCCCCGCGGCATGCAGCATTTCCCCAAGGCTGACGACCGAGGCGAGTGAGGTCAGCTTGACGACCTCCACCACATTCGACAGCAGATCCGGCAACACATTACGTGTGGCTTGGGGCAGCGTAACCCAGATGAGCGTGTCGCGCTGCCCCAGACCGGTCGAGCGCGCGGCCTCAACCTGTCCCTTTGGAACCGACAACAGGCCTGCGCGAAAAATCTCTGCGAAATAGGCAGAATTGTTCAGGAAAAACCCAATTGTAACAGCCATGAAGGGCGACATGCTGATCCCGGCAAAGGGCAAGCCTGCATAGATGAAAATCAGCAAAACCAGTGGCGGCACAGCGCGAAAAAAATCGATAAACCCGATTGTGAGCCAGCGCAGGGCACGGCTTTCGGACACAGAACCAAGGGCGGCCAACAGTCCGCCCAAAGCCCCCAGCGGGATCACAACGGCGCAAATGAGCAGCGTCATACCCAGTCCCGTCAGCACCAATGGCAGGGCCTTGGCCATGATGGCGAGGTTGAAGAACTGATCCAGCATCGCTTCCATCCTAGGCCGCCGGCGGCGCGAAACGGGCCTCAAGCCAGCGCGAGGCAATGACGAAGGGCAAGAACAGGATCACATAGGCGATGGCCGCCAGGGTCAGAGGGGAGGCATTGGCCGAAAAGCTTTGCGCCGTTGTCGCTTGGCCCAGGATGTCGGGCACACCGATCACCATGCCCAACGCGGTCATCTTGGTGATCGCGATGGCGCGGTTGGTCAGGGGTGGGATCACCATGCGTACGGCTTGGGGCAGAACCACAAAGATCAGCGCGCGGGTAAAGGACAGGCCCGTCGACCGCGCCGCCTCCCACTGGCCTTTGGGTGTGGCTGTGATGCCGGCCCAAACGATTTCTTCGGCAAAGGCGGCCAAGACCAGGGTCAGCACGACAAAAAGCACCATGAAAGACGACAGCACAATCCCCACATTTGGTAGCCCGAAAAACGCCAGAAGGATCAAAACCAATGGTGGCAAGGCGCGCAACATATCAGCAAATACCACGATCAAGATCGATACCGGCTTGATCCGGTAAGCCCGGAGGCATGCCAGCCCGCTGCCCAAAACAGTACCTGCCATAACGATCAATAGCGATAAAAGCACGGTGACCAGCGCCCCTTCCAGTATCGCAGGCGCGTAGCGGGCCAGCACCGCTGCGTTGAAAAAGGTGTCGATAAACCGCTCCAACCTGCTACTCGTGAAAGCGCGACAGGAAGGCGCGCGTGCGGTTGTGCTGGGGGTCGCCAAAGATCTGCTCTGGTGGGCCTTCTTCGACGATCAGGCCATCATCCATAAAGATCACGCGATCGGCCGCATCGCGTGCAAATTTCATCTCGTGGCTGACCACGACCATGGTCATCCCTTGCCGTTTCATATCGCGCATCACGTCCAGGACGTCGCCCACGAGCTCAGGGTCCAGCGCCGAGGTCGGCTCATCAAACAGCATCACGGTCGGGTTCAGCGCCAGCGCACGGGCAATCGCCACCCGCTGTTGCTGCCCCCCCGACAATTGCGATGGGTAATGCCGCGCGCGATCGCTCAGGCCAACGCGGTCCAGCGCCTCAAGCCCTGCAACCCGCGCCTTTTCGCGCGGCATCTTTTGAACCTTTCGCAGCGCCAAGGTGACATTCCCAAGCGCGCTGAGATGCGGGTAAAGATTGAAGGATTGAAACACTATTCCGATCCGTTGGCGCATTTTGTTCAGGTCGACGCCCGGCCCGGTCAGTCGATCCCCTTGGATGAAAATCTCGCCCGCATCGGGTTCTTCCAGCCGGTTGCAACAGCGCAGCATCGTGGATTTGCCAGAGCCGGAGGGCCCCAATACAAAGACCATCTCGCTGCGCTGCACCGACAAGTTGATGCCCTTCAGCACCGGATCGGCCCCAAAGGATTTGTGCAGCGCCTCAACCCGAAATGTTGCCGTGGCGGCTGATCCTTGGGGCGCGGGCGACAGTATCATGTCAGGCACAGCCAGGCGTATGATCGCTTTCGACATATCCCTTAAAGTCCGGTTCACCAAAACCCGGCAGCGGGGTTAGCGCCGCAGATCCCGGCGCAGGTTCCGCGCCGAACCATTTGATGCTCATCGTGGCCATCGTCCCATCGAGTTTCATGCATTCGATGACCTTCTCGACCGAGGCACGCAGCTCCTCGTCACCGGTACGGAAGGGCATGCCCCAGACCAGACCGGTGGTGTGGACATAGCTCATCTCCAGTTGCGCGTTTTGTTTGACGGCCCAGGCTGACACGGTGTTGCCAGCTACATTGGCAAAGGCACGACCGGAAATAACAGCCTGAACGGCATCCGTGTTCGTGCCATAGCTTTCCACCGTCCACCCGATCTCTTCGGTCAGATCGGTGGCCCAGCTATCATAGACCGACCCTTTATTGACGGCGATGATCTTGTCCTTGAACTGTGCCAGATCGGTGATCTCTTCGGTCCCGGCTTTGACGACAAAACCGAAATCCGTGTTTAGATACCCTTCGGAGAACAGGATATTCTCGGCGCGCTCTTCCGTGATGGTCGTGGGGGCCACGACGAAATCATAGGTGCCCGCCGCCAGACCCGGCAGGATCCCGGAAAATTGGGTGGCCACGATATCCATCTTAACGCCCAGCCGTTCGCCGATCTCATTGGCAAGATCGACGTTGAACCCCTCCACACCGCCCGAGAGAGAGGGCATCGCATGAGGTGCAAAGGTGCCGTCAAGCGCCACGGTATAGGTCTTGTCCTGCGCAAGCGCTGCGCCACCCAGACTAAGCAGCGCGGCCACCGCGCCTAGGATCATCGTTCTTTCCATGGGAAACCTCCTGTGGTTTGTCGATTTGGCGGGCTCTGCGCCCAATGTTTTTCGCTAGCTACGTTTCGTGTTTTCGGTCCTTTGGTCTTTGATCGTCACATCATGGCCTCGATCAGAAATGGGCCTGGCTCGTCCATCGCCGTCACCAGAATGCGCTGAAGATCCGCGACGCAGTCCGCCCGCCGACCCGGCACACCCATCCCCTTGGCCAGCGCCACAAAGTCGATATTCGGACGATCCAGGTCCAGCATATCCAGCGCCGAACGTCCGGGATTTGCGCCCACCGCGAAGAGTTCCGTCTTGAGGATTTCGTATGTGCGATTGGCAAAGATCAGTGTCGTGATATTGACGCCTTCGCGGGCCTGGCTCCAAAGGCCCTGGATCGTATACATCGCCGATCCGTCCGCTTGCAGCGTCAGAACCGGCCGGTCCGGGCAGGCCACGGCCGCACCCAGCGCCAGTGGGATACCGTCACCGATGGCCCCACCGGTAAGTGAGATCCAGCTATGGGGGGCTGCGGCTTTTGTTGCCGACCAGATATCACGCCCGCCTGTGAGGCTTTCATCCACGACGATTGCGTTCTCAGGTAAGGCATTGGCGATGGCCGCCGCGATGGTGTCATGGCGGATCGTGCCTGCCTGTGGTGACGGCGGTAGTGCCACGCCTGGCACATGGGGCTCCGCATCCATGTATGCCGCCAAGGCAGATACCGCGGCAGGTCCGTCACCGTCGATGCCAGTCAGGACCATCTGTTCACACGTTTCGGGGAGCAGCAGGCTGGGCCGTTCGGGATAGGCAAAGAACGCAACCGGCGGCACCGTTTCGATCAAGATGGCCTTGCGAAAAGGGGCAAAGGTCTGCAGCGCCATATCGATGGGATATGGGCATCTTACCAGACCTGCCCGCCCGGCCCCTCGGTCACTGCGCCGGTTCGATGTTGGTGCCACGACTTTCGCGCCGGTCTGTGCCGCGATCCCCTGCAACAGCGCCACCGCTTTGGGCGTTTCCAGCACGCGGCCGCCCACCAGAAAAACCGTGTCGGGGCCCAGCATCTGGGCCGCGTTCTCAACGGCTACAGGATCCAGCGGTGCAAAGGATGCCGTGTCCGGGGGAGGCGCCACGACCCCGCCAGCATCCCAGCCCAGGTCAGCGGGCGCTATCAGCGTGGCTACCTGACGGGGATTGGCCATGGCGGCGCCTAATGCCTCCATCGCATCCGCCGCGAAAGTGGCGGGGCTTGAGGCCGTGCGCACCCAATCCGAAAACGGCTCCGCCGCGCCTTCGACATCTGCGGTGAGCGGCGCATCATAGCCCCGGTGGCGGACCGCATGATCCCCCACCAGGTTAACCATGGGTGCGCGTGCCTTGCGCGCATTGTGCATGTTGGCCCCGCCATTCGCCAAACCGGGGGCCAGGTGCAGCAGCGTCACCGCAGGTTTCAGGGCCATGCGCGCATAACCGTCCGCTGCACCGGTTGCGACCCCTTCAAACAGTCCCAGAACACAGCGCAACAGGCCCGTCCGATCCAGCGCATCGACGAATTGCATCTCCGACGTGCCCGGGTTGGCAAAGCACACCTCAACGCCAGCACCATGCAAACTGCGCACGACGGATTCGGCTCCGTTCATCACGGGTGCTGCATCAGTGGGTTCGTCTTTCATGCAAGCTCCTGTCGTCTGGCTGCTTCAAGCACTGCGAGCCGTCGTTGCAAGGCATCCGATGGCGCAGGCTCTGCGATTTTGCCCTGAACCGAAGCGTCCTCGTCAAAATGGCACGCGACTTGGGCGTTACCGACCATGCGCAGGACCGGGCGTTCACGCTGACAGCGCGCCTGGGCCAAGGCGCATCGCGGGTGAAAGGCGCAGCCTGGCGGTGGCGCCAGCGCCGAAGGCAGATCGCCTTGCACCGGGGCACGGTCATTGCGCTGGTTCGGATCGGGGCGCGGGGCCGCCGCAATAAGGGAACGCGTATAAGGATGGCGCGGGTTGGCAAAGAGATCCGCGACCGGTGCTTCTTCGACGATGCGGCCCAGGTAGACCACGGCCACCCGTGTCGCCAGGTGCCGCACCACGGCCAGATCATGGCTGATGAAAACATAGCCGATACCGAACTCTGCCTGCAGATCCCGCAGCAGATTGACGATCTGCGCTTGGACCGACACATCGAGGGCCGAGACCGGTTCGTCACAGACGATGAGCCGGGGACGCGTCGCCAGCGCCCGCGCAATGCCGACCCGCTGGCGCTGCCCACCCGAAAACTCATGCGGGTAGCGCCCGGCATGCCAAGGTTGCAGTCCGCAGGTTTTCAACAGCGCCGCCACCCGTTCGGTCACGTCTTTGGGCGTGGCAAGGCCGTGGAGCAGCAGAGGCTCCGACATCGTTTCCGCCACCGTCATGCGCGGGTTCAGCGATGCATAGGGATCCTGAAAGATGATCTGCATGCGGCGGCGCATCGCGCGCATCTTGTCTGGCGGCAGCGTCAGGATAGGCGCCCCGTCCAGTCGCACCGAGCCATCGGTGGGCGGGGTCAACCGTAGCAAAGCGCGACCGATGGTGGATTTGCCACAACCGGATTCACCGACGATGGCCAGGGTTTCCCCTTCGGCCACGTCAAAGCTGACATCGTTGACCGCCTGGACCTGCCCCACCACACGGCGCAGAACACCGCGCCTCACGGGGAAGTGTTTCGTCAGACCGCGAACCTCCAGCATCGCCGTCATGCCGCCGCCTCGATCGGGGCTTTCCAGCAGGCCACCGTGTGGCCCGGCGAAAGCGTCTGAAGCGGCGGATCCACTTCGCGGCATTGCGGCCCCGCCAACGGACACCGGGAGGCAAAGCGGCAGCCCGCCACGTCGACCCAAGGTGGCGGAACAGCCCCGGGGATCGTCGCAAGCCGACTGGCAGCCGTGTCAATGCGCGGCACGGCGGCCATCAACCCGACCGTGTAGGGATGCTGCGGGTCATCGAAGAGGGCCGCGGTTGGCGCCTGTTCCACCACACGCCCGGCATACATGACGACCACGTCGTCACAGGTCTGCGCCACGACGCCCAGATCATGGGTGACCAGCAGGACCGCAGCCCCAGTCCTGGCCCGCAAGTCGCCCATCAGATCCAGGATCTGTGCCTGTATCGTCACATCAAGCGCCGTTGTGGGCTCATCCGCGATCAGCAGATCCGGGTTGTTGGCCAGGGCAAGCGCGATCATGACGCGCTGCCGCTGCCCCCCCGAAAGCTGGTGCGGGAAGTCGTCGATGCGCGTCTTTGGCGACGGCAGCCCGACCAGATCCAGCAACTCCACAGCCCGGTCTTGCGCAGCGTTGCCGGATCGCCCGGAATGCGCCTTCAGGCTCTCGATGATTTGCGTCCCGCAGGTATAGACCGGGTTGAGGGAGGTCATGGGCTCCTGAAAGATCATGCCGATCCGCCCGCCCCGCAGGCGACGCATCTCCCGCTCCGGCAGGGTCAGCAGGTCTTGCCCGTCAAACAGGATCTGACCGCCCGCATAGGTCCCGGGTGGCTGTGGGACCAACCGCATGATGGACAGCGAAGTGACTGACTTTCCGCATCCGGATTCGCCGACAACGCCCAGGGTGCGTCCCCGCTCCAATGACAGCGAAACGCCTTGGACAGCGCGGTGCACTGTGCCGCCGACATGGAATGTCACCTCCAGATCGCGGATCTCAAGCAAAGGCGCGCCTGTGGTCATGATGTGCCGTAAACATAAGGGGAGGCGACATCGTGCGGACGATCCGCGAAATCCAGGCCCTGAAAGGTCGCTTCCGCGCGCCGTTGCGCCTGTTGCAGGCGTGCCAGGGCGTCGGGCAGATCGAACGCCGTGACCGTGCCATCGACCACAACCGCGTGGCCATCGACAAAGACGTCCCTGATTGCTCGCTCTGCCGCGACATAGATCAGGGACCGCAACGGATCGCGCAGGGGCATCATCGCCGGGTCGGTAATATCGGCCAGGAACAGATCAGCCTTGGCCCCGACCGCAAGCCGCCCGATATCGTCGCGCCCCAGGATCTTGGCCCCACCCAAGGTCGCGGCATCGAAGATGTCGGATGTACGCAGGTCATAGGGGTTTTTCGACATGACGCGAGACAGATACAGCGCGTTGCGCAGCTCTTCGAGCATGTTGTGCGGATAGGTGTCGGTCCCGATCCCGACATCGATACCTCCCCGAATGTAACGCCCGACCGTGTTCATCGCGATCCCGCGGCGTTGGAAAACCGTCGGGCAATGGGCGACAGCGGCGCCTGACCCTTGCAAAAGCGCGAAATCCGCCGCCTCCGGCCAAAAGACATGGGGGTAGTCATTCAGGAAGATGCCATGCCCGACGATCGCCCCTGGTTTCAGCACACCTAGACTATGCAACCATTCCAATGAGGTCACGCCGTGGCGGCGCGTGATCTCGTTGAATTCGACCACGGATTGCGCGGCATGGATCTGGAACGGTAAGCCACGCTCTTGCGCCAGGGCAAAGCTGTCGCTGATCAAACCGGCGGTGCAAGTGTCGATCTGACTGGGGGAGACCATGCCGGACAACCGGCCAGAAGGATGCGCAATGGCGGCGTCGATGACACGGACAGCCTCCTCCATGGCGGCGCGGCCTTCGTCCGGTTCCCATTCGTAATTCACCACATGGCCATTGTCGGTATACCAGCGGGCGGATCGGTACATGGGCGAAACGACACCGCGCAGCCCAGAGGCCGCGAAGGTTTCAACCCAACCGTCCCACGCAACCGACAGATCGACCAACGTGGTGACGCCAGACAGCAGCAATTCGGAATAAGTCACCTCCACGCAGGCGCGACGACCGTCGTCATCGGGGCGAAAGAGCGGCATGAATTCATAAAGCGATGACATGCCCAAACGCGGGCTACCCAACTCATCCAGCATCCCCTTGTTCATCGCCTCGCTGGAGGGGTGGGAATGGATGTTCACCAGACCCGGTGAAACCAACCGGTTGCGCCCATCAATCTCGGTATCGACCTGACCATCGTATGTGCCACCGACCTGCACGATAAGATCACCCTCAAAGGCCACATCGCCGTCGCGCAAATAGCAATGCGTGCCCTTTTCGGTGTCATAGGCCACAATCCAGGCAGCGTTTCTGATCACGGTGACGGGCATGGAGATCCTCTGGTTAAGTTAGGTGTCAAGGGGCCGCGCAACGCGGCCCTTTGGGTCAGCGACCGATGGCGTCACTCTTTGAACTTGAGGTCCAGACCCTTATAAAGACCGGCGCCATAGATGTTGTGCGGCACCACGGTTTCCAACTCGGTCGATTGCGCGATCACCATCGGCTCGTGGTAAAGCGGCAGCCAGACGGCCGCGTCATGCACCAGTTCCAAAACTTCACCATAAGCCTGTGCCCGGTCCGTATCCGTGGTCGCTGTCGCTCCGGCCAACAGCAGCGCATCCGTCTTGTCATCGATCCAGTTCATCCGGTTCGGGCTGGGGGCGTTTTGCGACCGGAAGTAAAGATTCAGCGCATCCCCGGATGACACATAGGGAAACGACATGCCGTACATATCGAATTCCTGCGTCGCCAGCTTGCCCCAGGCCACCGTCGCGTCAAAGGCCTGGATCTGCATATCGACCCCGATTTCCCGCAGGTAGGCCTGCACAGACTCAGAGATCTTGGCCCAGGTCGATCCGGCAAAGACATAGGCCACCGGTGCCAGCCGCACACCATCTTTTGATCGCACGCCATCATCGCCCATGACCCATCCCGCCTCGTCCAGGATCTGGTTGGCCTTCGCCGGGTCATAGGTCAGCAATTTGTCATCAAGGCCGACATTCCAATCAAGCGCCTCTTGGCTGACATAGGAATAGGCGGGTTTGACGGCGCCAAAGAACAGATCCTCCGACATCGCCTCCTGATCGACAGCCAGGTTGACAGCCCGGCGCACGGCAGGATCGGACACCGTCTCCTTGTCGATCTTGAACCCCATGTAATAGGTCCAAAACGCGAGATCCGATTGCACGACTTCAACCCCGGGCGAGGCTTTGAGCTGTTCCAGCGCAATGTAGGGCACGTATTGCGTCACCTGGGTCTGACCGGTGATCACACCCACGGTGCGGGTGTTTTCCTCAGGCACGATCTGCCAGGTGATGCTGTCCATGGAGGCAGGGCCGGTATTGACATGGAAGCCCGCGCCCCAGGCATAGGCCTCATGCTTCGTGATCACCATCTTGTCGCGCGGCGTCCATTCTGCCCAGCAAAACGGGCCGGTCCCGTTAAATCCGGTTATCCCGAAATCCTCCCCCAACGCTTCGACATTGTCCTTGTCGATGATCGTGCCAAAACTTTGCGTCAGCTGATACAGCAGCTCAGAGAATGGCGCTGTCAGCTTGTATTCGACCGTGTAGTCATCAATCGCGGTCACGCTTTCCACTTCCCCCGCACGCCAGGCGACGGGAGACTTGGTCTCTGGGTCGATCCAGCGGTTGACTGAATAGACCACGTCTTCGGCGGTCATCTTTTTTCCGTCGCAAAATTGCACATCCTCGCGCAGCTTAAAGGTATAGATCGTCCCATCCTCGGACATGGTCCAGCTTTCGGCCACGCCGGTATCGATGGTCTGCATATCGGGGGCCAAGCTGACCAGCGTGTCCCCCATCATGAACAGCACCTCAGAAGCTGCGCGCGAGGTGGTTTTGTGCGGGTCATAATTGTTGCTATCGACCTCCCGCAGGATGGTGATCTCAGCCGCCTGTGCCAGGCCGGCTGTCAGCACAATGGCGGTGCTCGTCAGAAGTCGTCTCATTCCAAGTCCTTTCCCCGTTGTCTTTTAAGATCGCAGTCGTGGATCCAGCACATCGCGCAATGCGTCCCCCAGCACGTTGGCCGCCAGCACCATGACAAAGATCAGCACCGATGGGATGATCGCGATATGCGGTGCGAACAGCAGAAAATCGCGGCCCTGTGCGGCCATCATGCCCAGCTCAGCCGTAGGGGGCCGCGCGCCCAGCCCCAGAAACGACAAGGCCGCCCCGATCAGGATGATCTGGCCAAAGCGCAGTGAGATGAAGATCATGATCGACGAAATACAGTTGCGCAGCAGGTAACGGCTGAACAGCGCCAGATCCGACAGGCCCACGGCGCGCCCTGCCTCCACATAGTCTTGCTGCATGACGGAAACGGCGACCGACCGCGCGATGCGGGCACAATCGGGCACCGTGGCCACGGCCAGCGCGACGACGACCGGCAACGCCCCGGGCCCCATCACCGCCACAAAGGCGAGGCCCAGTAAAATGGCCGGGAAAGACAGCATGACATCCGCACAGCGCATGATCCATGGGTCGAGCCCAGGTCGAAACGCCGCCAGCAATCCCATCAGGGAACCAAAGGCACCACCAATCCCGACAGAGACCAGCCCAATGATCAGGGTCAGCCGCGTTCCGTAAAAAAGGCGCGAGAGCATGTCCCGCCCTTGCCCGTCGGTCCCCAACGGATGAACCCAATCCCCCTTCGCTGCCCAGACCGGGGGCTGCATCACAGCGCGAGAACTTGCAAAAGGATCATGCGGCGCAATAAGCGGTGCGGCCGCGGCGCATAGCGCAACGCCACCGAGTATCATCAAAGCAATCAGTGCTGCGGGGTCCTGCAGCAGCCGTCGCCACCAGATCGCAATCGGCTGTGGCGCATCCAATATCTGGGCATCGGCGACGGTCATGCCTGCACCCGCGGATCCAGCAACACATAAAGGATATCCACGATCATATTGATCAGGATGAACCCCACGGCCAAAATCAGGATCGTGCCCTGTGCCAGTGGAAAATCGGAGGATAAGATCGCCCCGACGGCCAACCTGCCGATGCCTGGGAAAGAGAAAATGCTTTCGGTGACCACGGCACCGCCCAGCAGGTAACCTACCTGCAATCCGATCAGCGTGACCACCGGGATAAGCGCGTTACGCAACCCGTGACCCAGGATGACCCGGCGTTCTGACAGGCCCTTGGCGCGCGCCGTGCGCACATGATCGAGTTTGAGCACCTCCAGCACCGATGACCGTGTGATCCGCGCCACGGGCCCGATGAAAATTGCACCCAGCGACAGGGCGGGCAACGCGATATGGCGCAGGCCATCGATGGTCCAAAGCGGCCCGCCCCGCCCGATGAACGGCAAAAGCCGCCATTGCACGCCCAAAAACTGGATCATCATCAGGCAGATGAAAAAGATCGGCAGCGAAACACCGGCTACGGAAATCGCCATGATCGCGCGGTCCAGGATGGATCCGCGCCACACCGCCGCCAGCGTGCCCAGCCCGATGCCCAAGGGGACTGACCAGATGAGGCAGGCAAACATCAACTCGGCCGTCGGCCCGATCGCCGCCGCCAACTCTGACACCACCGTCTTGTTAGAGATCAGCGACCGCCCCAGATCACCTTGCAGCACCCGCCCCAGATATTTACCAAATTGCACCAAAACCGGGTCATCAAGGCCCATCTCTTCCCGGATCGCGGCCACAACCTCCGGCGTTGCTGTTGGTCCCGCCATGACAATCGCCGGATCGCCGGGGACCAGGATCAGCAATCCAAATCCAAGCAGCAGAACGCCAAAAAGCACGGGGATTGAGATCAGCAGCCGTTTCAGGATCTGGTCGATCATGTCGCGGCCTCGCGGTCATAAACGACGCGTCCTCCCAGAATTGTCACGTCACAGCGTGCGTCCCGTATCTCCTCGGGCGTACAGGCCAAAAGATCCGTATCGAAAACCGCGACATCGCCCAACTGGCCCGGGATCAGGCGGCCTTTGATCGTCTCCTCATGCGCCGCATAGGCCGAGGCATAGGTATAGGCATGCAACGCCTCTTTGATGGTCAGCGCCTGATCGGTGCCGATTTCGGTGCCCTGTTCCGTTTTGCGCGTCACCATCGTGTAAAGGTTGGCAAAGGGATTAATCTCCACCACCGGGCAATCGGTGCTGGCGCTGGGCTGTAGACCGGCCTCGATCCAGGTCCGCATCGGGTGGCTGGCCGCGACCCGTTCGGCCTCCAACAACGTCAGATAAAGGTCGCCGAAGTAGTACAGAAATGCAGGTTGCGGCGCGGGCAGAATATGCGACGCAACCATGCGCGCCATCTGATCGGGTCGCAACCATCCACAATGCTCGATCCGGTGGCGTCGGTTTGGGTCTGGCGTGTCGGCCAAAGCGGCCTCCAACGCATTCAGAACTTGCTCAATCGCCGCATCGCCGATGGCATGGACCGCAAAGCGAAAGCCCTGGCGGTGACCTTTCAGCACCATGGCGGCCAGTTCATCATTGCCAAGGCAAAGCAAACCCAGATCATCCGCCCCACCGCCGATATAGGGGCGCGTCATTGCCGCGGTGCGTCCGCCAGCGGAGCCATCGGTGAAAATCTTTACCGGACCGATCCGGAACATGTCGTCGCCACCGCCCGAAATCATCCCCGCTTGCAGGCATTGCGGCAGGATCGAGCGGGTCTTGTCCCCCATCAGTGTCGTATAGACCCGCAATGGCAGGCGCCCCGTCCGGTGGGCTGTCTGATAGGCGAGCATCTCGGTCCAGCCGTCGCGAATTCCCACCGCGGCTTCCATGCAGGACGTGATGCCATACGACAACAAATCGGCTCCCGCGCGTTCGATGCTGCCCACCAAATCCTCGACCGTGGCCGGTGGCAGGACCTTCATGACAGGCTCGCGCCCGGTTTCGGCCAAAAGCCCCGTCAGCCGCCCATTCTGGCGTTCGATTAGTCCGCCAGGGGGCGATGGTGTGTCATCGGTGATCCCGGCCAGGTCCAGCGCCATAGAGTTTGCCACCGCCAGATGCCCATCGGTGCGCACGATGTAAACCGGGTGGTCGGGGGCCGCCTGATCCAATTCTTCCCGAAAGGGGTGGCGCCCGGTATCTAGCTTGAAATGGTCGTAGCCGCGCCCGATGACCCAATTGCCCTTGGGCACAGCAGTGGCCCGCGTGGCAATAGCGTCTAGCAACGCCGTCAATGTCGGGGCCACCTTGGGTCGCAAATCAACCTCAGCCATCGCCGTGCCATAGGGGATCAGATGCATATGCGCGTCGTTCAGGCCCGGTGTCGCCAAACGCCCATGCAGGTCAAGCATATGTGTGGCCGGACCGATCAAAGGGGCAATCTCAGCGTCTGACCCTGTCGCCAGAACACGCCCGTCCCAAAGCGCGATCGCGTCAGCCGGTTCCAGGCCAAGCCCGCACCAGACCGTCCCATTGTGCAAGACAAGATCGGCGTGGACCGCGCCCACCGTCATATCCCGACCAATCCCGACATAGGTAAACCGGCAGTCCTGCGCGTCATCGAAAGCGTCCTCGACACTCGGTTACAGTTCTCATTGCCTTATTGACGCAGCGCCGAGACTGATTGTGTCAATGAGGACGTTGCCTGCATAGGACGTCCCGAAATTTTGGTATGTATCTGTAGAAAAAAGATTATTTTACCATTTGCGGAATTTTCTAAGATTATCAGTATTCCAATAATCTTATTTTCTAACCTGGCAGCATTGGCGCTGTGCCCGATTGCTCGGAAAATGCGCGGCGGGAAAAACGTCGCGCGCCGGGGCCAGAGTTTCCAGGCAGATTGCGGCCAAGCCGGCCTGTGGCGCAAATCTTAACCGCATTCCGCATCGATCGCTCTTTTGCTATGGCTCTGGCAACGCCGCCGTCATCGGGCGGCATCACATTGTTTAAGTGCAGGAGATCCCATCATGCCCCGCCCCGAAACTCCCAATGAACTTGCTATCACGTTCCTGTACTATCGCGACTTGGCCACGGCGATGCAGTTCTACGAGAGGGTCCTTGGTTTGCCGCTCGCCATCGATCAGGGCTGGTGCAAGATCTACCGCATTTGCCCCGGCGCTCATGTCGGCCTAGTCGATGAAACCAAGGGTATGAACAAATGGGCGGCGGTCAAACCAGTGCAGTTGTGTATTCGTGTGACGGATGTGGACGCGTGGTATGCGTATGCGCGGGAGATGTCTTTGGATGCCCTGTCAGAGCTTTTCGAAAGCGATCAGCTTGGCATCCGGGCCTTCGTGTTCAACGATCCCGAAGGCTATCAGATCGAGATCCAGTCGGCCACGCGGGAAGGTGCTTGACCCAGCAAGCACCGATTTACTGCCGTTCAGTTGCGCCGATTTTGGCCGCAGCGGGTCACGCTGCCTCCAATGCAGAGATCAGGCGGTCGATATCCTGAACACTATTGTAATGCACAGCGGAGACCCGGATGACTCCATCCGCGTTCGGTAGGTTCAAACCCTCAACCAAGCTGCGTGAATAGAAATCACCGTAGCGGATGCCGAGGCCGGTTGGATCCACGGCCTCAACCACATCACGAGAGTTGCGGTCCGCCAGCGTGAACGAGATCGTGGGCACGCGTTGCATGTGGTCCGCTTCAGGGGCGCCGATGATCGTCGCATCGGTGCGTTTGCGCAGATAATCGAGCAACCGATCTGACAACCGCTCTTCATGGGCGGTGATCACATCAAAGGCACCCTCGATGGCGGCACGCCCCTGCATGTTGATGCCATGCTCCTGGGCAAAGGCCACCAGGTAATCGATAATGCCGGTGCAGGCATAGGCCAGCTCGTAATTGGCATTGCCCGGCTCCATCTTTTGCGGAACCTTTGCGCGCGTAAAGAAGCGATGGTTAATATTGCCGGCGGCAAGTAATGCCTCGTAGCGGCCGTACAGGGCGGCAAAGTGCGGGCCATACACTTTGTAGGCTGAGAAAACGTAGAAATCGACGCCAAGTGCCTGTACATCCACGGCCCGGTGGGGTGCGTAGGCCACGCCGTCAACGCAGATCAGGGCACCTGCCTTGCGGACCGCTTGCGCAATTTTCGGGATCGGGTTGATCGTACCGTAAATGTTGGAGGCATGGGTGACCGCAACCAGTTTGGTGCGATCCGACAGCAGCGACCGCAGATCCGCCAGATCGGGCTCATGCGCGCTGTGCGGCATCTTCCATTCCCGGATGACAATCCCCTTATCGGCCAGTTTTACCCAAGGCCCGATATTGGCCTCGTGATCAAAATTGGTCACCACGACCTCATCACCCGGTTGCCAATCCTGGGACAACGCTTGGGCCAACTGTCCCAAAAGCTGGGTCGATGTGGCGCCCATCACCACCTCTTCGGGGCGGGCTGCGTTCATCAGCATGGCCAGCGCGGCCCGGCCCGCATCAACCATCTGGCCCGCCTGTGCAGAGGCCGGATAACTCGCCCCCAGTTGAACGTTCGCGGTGTAAAGGTATTCGACCAGCCGGTCGCCGACATGGCGCGCCACCTGCGAGCCGCCCGCATTGTCGAAATATACCTGAGACCCGCTCAACGCGGGAAAGGATTGCTTGAGAAAATCGGTATTCAGTTCGGACACGGGCTTACGGCTCTCCTGCGCTGTCTGTTTGACCAGATAACGGTAATCCGCCTTGGCAGGTGGCCATAGACGCAGCGGATATCACGCTGACGGATCCTCAGTTTTCGATCATCATTCGATGAATTTGCGGGCAGGCGCATCTAATTTGCCCTCTTTTCCTTCCTATTTTGCGTCTTTGATGTCCTCGCTCGCAATTTTGACCTTTTGGAATAGTGCCACCGCGCCAGTGTTTCGGTGTGCATGCGGCCGACCACGGTCTGTCGCGACCAACGGGGAACTGGACATGAAACGTATTTTACTGACGGGTGCCGCATTGGCGGCCCTGAACGCAACACCTGTATTCGCGCAGGAAACGCTGGCCACCGTCGAAGAACGCGGCATTCTCAACTGCCAGGTGGGTCTTCCCACACCAGGGTTCTACGCATTGGCTGAGGACGGCACATGGTCCGGCATGGATGTCGATCTGTGCCGTGGCGTGTCCGCCGCCATTTTCGGTGATCCTGACAAGGTGGAATACCAATCGGTGACCTCTGCGGTGCGGTTCACGGCGCTGGCCAATGCCGAAAGCGACATGCTGTCCCGGACGACGACTTGGACTGCGGTGCGCGATACGCAACTTGGCCTCGATTTTACCACGGTGAATTTCTACGACGGGCAGGGGTTTCTGGTCCCTGCGGATTCAGGCATCACTTCGGCATTGGAACTGGATGGCGGTGTGATCTGCGTGCTGACCGGCACGACGACGGAGCTGAACCTGGCCGATTACTTCCGCGCCAACGAGATGAGTTTCACGCCCGTCACGAACGAAAACGTCAACGTTCTGGTTGAGACCTATCTGGGCGGCGGTTGCGATGCCTATACCAACGACAAGTCCGGTCTGGCGGCGCGGCGATCCGCCTTTCCGTCACCGGATGAGCATATCTTGCTGCCCGAAACCGTCTCGAAAGAGCCGCTGGGGCCGGTCGTACGCCAAGGCGATGATGCCTGGGCCAACCTAGTGCGCTGGGTCATCTTCGGTATGATCAACGCCGAAGAACTGGGTGTGTCGTCCGAGAATGTCGATGAGATGGCCACGTCAACCGACCCCAACATTGCCCGCCTGCTGGGCAGCGAAGGCAATATTGGCGAGGGTCTGGGCGTCAAGCCAACCTTCATGATCGATGTCATCAAGATGGTCGGCAATTACGGCGAGCTTTACGAAAAGCATATCGGGGCAAACACGCCCATCGGCATCCCGCGTGAGGGAACGCTGAACGCACTTTGGACCGAAGGCGGCATCATCTACGCTCCGCCCTTCCGCTGATCCGGTATCGGCGCTGCCCTGCGGGGCGGCGCCATTGCGCCCCAGCCGGAAGGTCCCCCAATGACAAGCATCCCAGAGCTGTCTGACAAGACAAAGCAGCGCGGCAAGCTGAGCCGGGCCATTTATGATGCGCGCATTCGGTCGGCGATCATCCAGGCGCTGACCTTGTTCACGGTTGTGGCGTTGCTGTTCTGGCTGACGCGCAACACCATGATTAACCTCCAGGCCCGCAATCTATCGGCGGGCTTTGGTTTTTTGGATGTTTCTGCCGGCTTTGGCATTGGGTTCACGTTGATCCCCTACAAGGAAGGCGACACTTACCTGCGGGTCTTTGCGGTGGGCATAATGAACACGCTGTTGGTGGCGGTGGTGGCAATTGCTTTGTCGACGGTCTTTGGCGTGCTGGTTGGCCTGGCGCGGCTTTCCACGAACTGGATCATCGCCGCCGTGGCCCGATCCTATGTTGAGATCATTCGCAACACGCCGCTGCTTTTGCAGATCATCGCGTGGTATTTTGGTGTCTTCAACCTGCTGCCACGGCCTAGGCAGAGTATGGAGATTACGGGCGGTTTTGTCCTGAATAACCGTGGCTTTTACCTGCCTGGCCCGGTGGTGGAGGCGGGGTTCACCCTGTGGCTAGGGATCCTGGCAGTCTCCGTCATTGGGGCCATCGCTCTTTACATCTGGGCCGCGCGGCGATTGGAGCGGACCGGACAGAGCTTTCCCGCCATTCTGACCGGGCTTGGCATCGTCATTCTGGTGCCATTGCTGGCTTTTCTGGTACTGGGCAGCCCGCTGAGCTGGGACATGCCGGAGTTGAAGGGACTGAACTACGTGGGTGGCATCACAGTGCCCCCCAGCTTTTGCGCGCTGATCGTGGCGTTGTCGGCCTATACGTCGTGCTTTATCGCAGAGATCATTCGCTCGGGTATACAATCCGTCTCAAAGGGGCAGCTAGAGGCTGCAGGTGCCCTCAACCTGCCTGCAAACTGGACCCTGCGCCGGGTGGTGATGCCCCAGGCCATGCGGGTCATCATCCCGCCTTTGATCAGCCAATACCTGAACGTCACCAAGAACTCGTCGCTCGCCATCGCCATCGGTTTCCCCGATCTGGTGAGTGTGTGGATGAACACTTCCCTCAACCAGTCGGGCCGGGCCATCCCCATCGTCGCGATGACCATGGGCTTTTATTGCGCTGTCAGCCTGTCCGTCTCGGCGGTGATGAACATCTACAACAAACGCGTCCAATTGAAGGAGCGATAACGGGTGACCAGTGACCTGCAAACATTCGTGCCGCGCCCCGACCGGCCGCCCCCCGCGGATAGTGCGGGCGTCGCGGCCTGGATCCGCAAGAACTTGTTCAGCGACATTCCCAACGCGCTGATGACGCTGCTGGGCGCCTATATCGCGTTTACGGTACTGAGTGCAGTGCTGAACTGGGCCTTGTTCAATGCGGTCTGGTCCGCCGATACCCGCCGCGAATGTTTGGACGCGGTCGGCCGTGCCGGTGCCTGCTGGCCCGGGGTCGCCATCTGGTTCGAAAACCTGATCTATGGGCTTTATCCCAAGGATCAGGTCTGGCGGATCAATGTGGGCTTTCTGGCCCTGATCCTGTGGATGGTGCCCCTTTGGATACCGCGCGTGACCTCGAAAATCGGCATCGGGCTCAGTGCGGTCATGCTGTATCCGTTTCTGGCGAGCTACTTCTTTCTGGGCGGTGATAAGGGCGTGGTCTGGACCGGTTTGATCGCCTTGGGTTTGACCGGTTTTGTCATCGTCTGGGCCACCGCATTGACCGAGACCTTGCAGGCCAAAACCGCTGGCGCGTGGTTGATCGATGCGTTGGGGCGCGCGAATGCCGAGGAAAAGATGCAAACTCGCATTCGCCTGCTGGCCGTCTTGGCGATTTTTTTGCTGGCGTGCCTGGCCGTCTGGTCGGTCTCTTTCACCGAAGTGCGCACGCGGTTCTGGGGCGGGTTGTTCCTGACCCTCGTGATCTCGGGCATCGGGATCACATTCTCTTTGCCCGCAGGCATCATGCTAGCTCTGGGGCGGCGGTCAAACATGCCGGTGATCGCATCGCTCAGCACGATATTCATTGAGCTTTTCCGCTCTGTGCCTCTGATCACCATCCTTTTCATGTTCAACACGATGTTGCCGCTGTTCATGCCAGCCGGAACGGAGGTGAACCAGCTGTTGCGCGCTATCGTGGCAGTGTGCCTTTTTGCCTCCGCCTACATGGCGGAGATTATTCGGGGCGGATTGCAGGCCATCCCCAATGGTCAATATGAAGCCGCCCATTCCCTGGGCCTGACCTATTGGCAGACGACGTCGCAGGTGGTGCTGCCCCAGGCGCTCAAGATCATGATCCCGGCCATCGTCGGCAACTTCATCGGCCTTTTCAAGGACACAACGCTCGTCTCGATCATCGGGCTTTTTGACCTGATGAACATGGCCCGTGCCATCGGCGAAGACACCAATTGGCTAGGCCTGTTCATTGAGCCGTTCTTCGTCGTGTCGCTCATCTATTTCGTGTTCTGCTTTGCCATGTCGTCCTATTCGATAGGACTAGAGAAAAAGCTGGCGACGGGAAGGGATACGGGATGACAAAGCCAGACCGGATGATCGAGATCATCAATTTGAACAAATGGTTCGGCCCGTTCCATGTTCTGAAAGATATCAACCTGACCGTGCGGGATGGTGAAAAATTCGTCATCTGTGGCCCGTCAGGGTCCGGCAAATCGACCTTGATCCGCTGCATAAACCAGCTTGAGCTCCACCAGGAAGGTAGTATCGTCGTGGACGGGATCGAAGTTGAAGCCAAGGGGCGTAACCAGCGTGACATCCGATCCCGCGTTGGCATGGTGTTCCAAAGCTTTAACCTATTTCCCCATTTGACGGTGCTTGAGAACTGCACCCTAACCCCTTTGCTGGGGCAGCAAATGCCCAAGGTCGAGGCCGAAGAGATTGCCATGATCCACCTGACCCGTGTCGGCATCGCAGAGCAGGCGCAGAAATATCCCCTTCAGCTGTCCGGGGGTCAGCAACAACGTGTGGCCATCGCCCGCGCCCTATGTGTGAAGCCAAAGATCATGCTGTTTGATGAACCGACATCGGCGCTGGATCCAGAGATGATCAAGGAGGTTCTTGATGTCATGGTCGAACTTGCCGAGGCGGGCATGACCATGATTTGTGTCACCCATGAGATGGGGTTTGCCCGCCAGGTCGCTGACCAGGTCATCTTCATGGATCAAGGGGAAATCGTCGAAACCAATACGCCAGAGGCGTTTTTCACCAAACCGGCTTATGACCGCAGCGCTGATTTCCTGTCTCACATCCTTTGACGAGACCTCGCGGCTGCCGAAGACCTGGCTTTAAACGCGCTTTGTGTTTTGGCGAGCGGGGCACGGAGCATGATGTTGCATCGGCGTGGCGCGCACATCGTCATAACTCCAGGTCTTCATCCTGTCGCCTGAAGCCTGACGTTAAAACAGCATGGTTTCGACAGCGGTTTGCGTAGATTGACACCTGTGTTCATGAATTTGCGAAGTTACCTTAAACTAACCGTTTGGTGATCGTATGCGGGGGAAGGCATAGGGTACGTCATGCCTATATGCCTCAAATCGCGATCCGTACCGCTTGGCAAACCGGCGTTCCTTCAACCTTGGGGCCATCAGACAGTAGGCGGTCAACGCAATTGCCAGGCAAAATTGATCAGGTGTCCAAGCCGGCACCGTCCAGGTCGTTAATGCAAAGGACACATAGATCGGTTGGCGAATGATGCGAAACAATCCCGTGGTTGGCATGTCGGGGAAAACAGGTTTGATGTTCTGCGCCAGCGACATCCAGCCCAAGGCACCGGATTGAACTTCGGCTCCCGCGTCGTAGCTTGACCAGGCGAGGAGCACCCAGGACAGCCCATAAAGCCCACACAAAACAATGAAAACAGATCCTTCCGCCTGCCACCAAATGATCCCGCTGGGCGTCCAAAAGACGAATAGGGCAAACAGCTGAAGCGATGCGATAATCGCGTAGGTCGTTGTGGCCAAGGTGGGCCCAAAGGCCCGTGGTGCCATCTTCGCCAAGATCTGACCGCCGCGCCGCGATAAAAGTAAGGAATGGGTCAGTGGAAATTGAATAACCAACGCAAGGTTTGCTAAAACCGACCACGGCGCAGCAACCCGGCCAAGGCTTTCCGACATTCCCCAGAACATGGCGCAAATCATTGCCGTAACGGCCAGAAAAAAGGCCACATGACACACGATGCCATAGAGCACCGCAGTGGTTATGCGGGCCGCGCCAGGAGGGCTCCGCCGGAGACCCATCACCAGGTCTATCAGTTTCAACATTGGTGAGACGTTTGACGATTTCATTCGGAGGCAGATAGCGGTGACAGATCCCACGTCTAGGTCGGGTGAATGCGACATCCACGCATTTTCAACGCAACCAAGGGCGCTAACTTGTTTCACAGATGCGAAAGGTGTTCCATTATGTCGAAGATCATGCCTGCAACCGTGGATTCAGTGGATGGCTTCCTAACGGGCCAACAAGCTGATGCCGAACAATGAACGCATGTCGAGCAGCAGTTGGCGCGAAAGCTATGACCGTCGATTGAGACTGGTGTGTTGGGTCACGCGCGGTCTGCGCGGCTTCTCCGGCCGTCAGACCGCATGAAAACATCATGATAATTCAAGCCAAATTGGCAGATCTCACAACGCAACGCAAAACTGGGCACGGTACAAACCATAGGATTGAGGCGGAGATACAGCATGCCAAAACGCTCTTCCCCGGCAGACGCCGAAAAAGTCGAAGTTGCGCAGGATATCGACGCACTTGTGTTCGACAAACGGGCGGATTGGCGAGCGACTGCTGCCAAGGGCCGCAGACGTCAAAGACGGTACAAGAAGCGATTGACGCAAGAACTCGCCCGCTTGGCGCACGGGAACTCCGATCTAGCCGAAGACTATGATGACAATTGAAAACTGTCGGGCACCGCTGCGCCGAACGATAGTAGGCAGAGCGAAATGGCCGGCTGATCCAAGCTGGAATGGCGCAGCGCGCCAAATACAGTGGCCGGTCTATCCGGGGATCGTTCAGGAACTTTCGCGTCAGCTCGTCGTGATTTGATATTCGCCAGCGCTGCTCATCGGCGGTGGACCGTAACACTGGATCGGCCGATTGGCGATAATCGGGCAGTTATGCGGTGCAGCTATATGAACTTTCTGCGCACTCCGTGCGTTCTTTTACAACGCCTGTAGGAGGACCTAGATCCATGACCAAACATACGCTTAAGACCAGCACTGCTTTGATCGCATCCCTGTCGTTGATCATGCCGACAGGTCTGGTGGCCCAACAATCGGGCGATTTACCCGGACTTTCCGACGTCTGCGCAGCAGCGGAGGATCCGACATCGTGCGCGGAACAAGTGATCGCGGCTGTCACTGACGGTCGGATTGACTTGGACGACAGCGGTGCATTGCCGGATGGTGTCACATTTGTCGATGGCGCCTTACAGATCACCCCTGCCGTGCCGGACGCTGAAACCGAGCCGACCGAGGGGGCCGTTTCGGCCGAAGAACCAGAGATTTTGACCAATGAGGCCCCGGCTGCGACTGCCGAAGTTCCCCTTGAGGAAAAAAGCGACGAAGACGTCGACGCGGAGGCCATGCCCAAGACCGATCAAACCACCGAAGAAGCGCCGACAACTGAGGCCGAGGTAACGACCGAGCCGGAAGCGGATCAGGAGGGGCAGGCCGAGGCAGTCGCAGAACAACCCCAGGACACGCCGGATCCGACTACAGCACCTTTGGAGGAGAACGAGACCTCTGAGGGTGATGGTGCAGCAGCAACCCAAGAGACAGGTGACACAACAACCGAAGATACCGAAACATCGACAACCGCGCAGGAGCAAGCACCTGATGCCAACGCCGCGCCGAAAGATACAGCGACGGAAGATCGGACACCAGAGACGGCCGAGATTGAGACAGTAGAGCCGTCCGAGCCCGATGCAGAGCGGGTTTCACAGGTTGATACGGAAACCAGCACCGAACGCGCCAATGAAGCTCCCGACGTTGCTGCATCAACGTCAACCGATGCGGATGAGACCGGTACGGTCGAAACAGAGACCGTGACCGAAGCCGATATTCGGTCGAGCACCCAGGACTTCGACACGGATGCGAATGCCAGCATCCGGGAAGACGACGATGATGAGGGGTTGAGCACTGCTCAGAAGCTCGCCATCGGGGTCGCAGGGGCCGCCATCGTCGGCTCGATTTTGAAAAATGGTGATAGGGTCATGACCAATTCCGGGGACCGGGTGGTCGTGCAACGCGATGATGGTGGCCTGCAGGTTCTAAAAGATGATGACGTGCTTTTGCGTCGCCCGGGCTCCGAGGTGCAAACCAGGACCTTTGACGACGGATCTACCCTTACGACTGTGCTGCGCCCGGACAACACACGCATTGTGACCATACGAGACTTCAACGGCCAGGTTCTGCGCCGCACCCGGATCTTGCCGGATGGTCGCGAGATTGTCCTGTTTGACGACACCCGGGACGCTGCGCCTGTAGAGATTTCAGAACTGCCCCAAGCCGTTCCAAAGGTGCGCAGCGATGAGGCAGAGCTTGATGACCTGCGCGCTGCCCTGCAAGCACAGGATATCGGTCTGGAGCGTCGTTTCACACTGCAACAGATCCGCCAGATCCGTGCTGTCCGGGAATTGGCACCTGAGATTGAGTTGACCACCGTGACGTTCGAGACTGGCTCGGCCGCCATTCGCGCGACCGAGGCAGAGGAATTGCGCGATCTGGGGGTCACCATTCGTCAGCAGATCGCAGACAATCCGGGCGAGGTGTTCCTGATTGAGGGGCATACCGATGCCGTTGGGGATGCCAGCTACAATCTTGCCCTGTCAGATCGCCGGGCGGAATCCGTGGCCCTTGCCCTGACCGAATATTTCGATGTCCCGCCCGAAAACATGATTGTTCAGGGATATGGTGAGGCCAATCTAAAGGTCGTCACCTCCCAAGCCGAGCGTCTTAATCGTCGCGCCTCGGTTCGCCGCATTACCGATCTTTTGTCGACAGCCAGCCTTAGATGAGGCTCAGGGGGTGGCCTATGCGGCCGCCCCTTTTCCATCGCAGTGTTTTAAGCGGGATCATAAGCATACCTTCGACAGGACTATGTTAAATATTAACAATGGCTTACTATGTGGAAAGGCATACAAAGAGGAGAGCTCGTACACAGGGTACAGAACCAACGGAAGCGGTGGAGATATGCGAAGACAGGAAAGTTTTTCAAAATGAGGTCACCCTACGCGTGCGATTGCGTTGGCCGATTTCATTCTGTGCGAGGCCATCGGATTTTGGCCCGTCATATCGGCCACCTATACGATCCGCATTCTGGCGATACCAATCAGATCAACTACAGGGATCTCAACAACAGCGTTGAAAGCGACAAGGTGATCCTAAAATGACGGTTCAGATATCACTTCGGCTTCCGGTTGCCATATCTTTTTGAAAGGGATTTCTATTGGTGCATTGATGCCATGCTCCGCGATGTAACGTTGATCATGGCGCGCATGCCGACATAGCATTTGTCAGCATCATCTAGGTTCTTTGTAAGCGTTGTTTAAGGGGCACGTATCGTTTTCTGAGCTTGTGAAGTTTTATCGATCCAAGTGAAGAGGGATCGTGAAATGTCACGTTTGTTGGAAAACGATTTGCTTTTGCTAGATGAAGCCGCGCGTGTTGAACGGCTTGAGGTGCTCGAAGGTTCGACCGGACGACGGAATTGGCCGGATGAGGAGAAAGCCAGGATCGTGCTGGAGAGTTTCCGGTCTGGCGTGAAAGTCGGCGACGTGGCACGGCGGAACGGGATCCCGCCTCAGCAGCTATCGACATGGCGGCGCTTTGCACGGGACGGCAAGTTGCCGATGCCCGCGTTGCCAGACGAAGACTTTGCGGCATTGGAAATCACCAAGCCGGCTGCGGTAACCGAACCCGATTGTCTGGATCACATCGAGATTGTCGTGCATGGCATGTCCGTGCGTGTGCCCGGTGCAACCGGTGCTATGCGCATCGGTGAGATCGCGCGGGCTCTGCGCGGGGTATGATCGTCCAGGCGCAGGGAGTGAAAGTGGTGATCGCCACCAAGCCCGTGGACTTTCGCAAGAGCCATGACGGGTTGGCCGCGGTGGTGGAGAAGCAGCTTGGCCTCGATCCGCACTCCGGGGTCGTGGTGGTGTTCCGTTCGAAGCGAGGCGACCGAGTGAAGGTGCTGATGTGGGACGGGTCTGGCCTGGTGCTGACTTACAAGCGGCTCGAAGAGGGCAAGTTCGCCTGGCCGGCTATCCAGGACGGGGTGATGCGCCTGAGCCCGGCGCAATTTTAAGCCCTGTTCGAGGGTTTGGATTGGCGCCGTGTTCATGCCCGGCGGGTGCGTCGCCCAACTGCGGCGGAGTGCATCAGCGGGCTATTCTGGGCCACCCAAGACGCTTTTTTTGCGATATATTGCGGGTATGACCGTCGATCCGAAATCACTGGATCTGAGCCTCCTGCCACCGGAGCATCGGGCCGCCTTCGAGCTGCTTCTGGCGAAAAGCGAACGGGTGGCGGAACTCGAGGCGGTCACCGCCCGCCTGGAGGCGCTGATCAAGGAATTGCACCAGGCGCTCTACGGCAAGAAATCCGAGAAGCTGCCGGAAGATGACCGTCAGCTTGCCTTTGAGGATCTGACCGTGGCGATCGCCGAGGCGGAAGAGGCTAAGGACGCCCAGCAACCGGAGAAGCCTCGGCGCCGCGCCGCGCCGATCCAGAAGAACCTAGGTCACCTTCCAGAGCATCTGCCACGGATCGAGGAGGTCATCGAGCCAGACACACTGGACTGCCCATGCGGCTCTGGCCGAATGCACCGGATCGGTGAGGACCGCACGGAGCGGCTCGACATTGTCCCCGCCCAGCTCCGTGTGATTGTCACGGTCCGTCCGAAATATGCCTGTCGGGCCTGCACCGATGGGATC
>NZ_JAFEUL010000029.1 GCF_016901225.1 Actibacterium sp. 188UL27-1
AAAACAACCGAGCCGGAGCTTCCTGAACACCCATCATCGTCAAATCCCTCCTCATCCGACAAAAGGAAGTGAAGCAAACGAATTGGCCCAAAACAACAAAGACTTCTTCAACAAAATAAGCCCGCATCTTCCAAATGGGACCCAGGTCGATCACACGTCACCAATCCAACCCCAAACCTGCAATTGGTGCGACTTGCCCGGCGAACGCCAAGCAGGTCAACCGCTTCAAATCCCCATAGTTGCAGTCGGTCCGCCCCAAACCAGCCCCGCGATTTCGTGCCTGAGCGCTTCTCCGACGCCAGCCCACGCCGTGCGTTATTCAAACATCACGCGTGGCGTCCGAAAAACCTGCATCTGACCGAACTTGCGGCGGTGCGGCATTTGAAGGTCAGGTTTCGCGCTGACGCACTCTTTCGTCGCCAGTCGTGAGCGCCCCTTATTTCGCGAAGCGCCATAAAAGACGGGGGGCCGTCTGTCAGGGGCGCAAGCCCACCAGCCAGCGACCCTGCCGGGGACCCACTGGGGGGCAGGACGGGCCTTTCCGCGCCCGCAGGGCGCGGCCGGGCCCAACGCCTTGGGTCTGCGGGGCTTTGCCCCGCATCGCCCAAGGGGGCGGGAGCCTCCCCTATCCGCGTTTCAGCAGACCGGTCACCTTCTTGCCGACCACCCGCTTGAGCTGGGTCTTGAAGTTGTATTCCTCGTAATCAAAGGCACGGTCGCCGAACACCTCGGCGCTATAGGCATTGTAGCGATCCTTGCGACCCGAAAACGTGGCATAGCGTTTGGCCCCGTCCAGATAGGCATCAAGGCCAGTCAGGTCGGGCTCCACCCCCATCGCTTCGGCAATATCGGTGACTGCGCGGCGCGTGTCGCGGTTCACGACCCGGTCCGGGATCACCATCGGCTTGATCCCCGACAGCAGGAAGAACCGCCGCCAGCTGCCTTCCTCATGCAGCATATCCTCGCAGGACCGGTGCACCAGATCCTCGCGCAGGGGCGCATCATCGGGCAAGGGTGCGGCCTCGGCCCCGGTCTCCCAATTGTCCGTCTCAAGCGCCACGGCGAACGAGGCGGCCTGCGCCATCAGATCCTCGCGCAGCAGGAACACGACCTTGGCACCATCAAACAGCCCCTGCCCCACCGGATTGGTCAGAAACCGCTGGAACTGCCAAAATTGCAGCTTGCTGGCAAAAACGCCGTTCGCACTACGCCGCGCCTGCAACGCCTCCAGAAAGGCCGCGGTGGTGGTGTGATCATGGGACGGCGCGGGGCAGTCCCACCGTTCGGCCGCCTCCAGACAGAAGCTGGGGTTGAAATATTCCGCCGGCAGGCCGATCCCCGCCGCCATCAGCGCCCGGGCCAACATGTTGGACGAGGTCCGCGGCGCCGCACAGATCAACAGCTTGTGGTGAACGGGTTCCGGCCCTTCCCGATCATATGACGGGTCCATGATCGACGCCATTTCAGCACTCCCTGACCATTCTGCGCATCTGCCTTGCGCTATAGAACATCGCATCGATGGTGAACACCGCTTCGCGCGATGCTTGCCGCCTGGGGCTGGGGCGATTACCCCTGACAACCATTCGTGCCCGGAAAGACGCCAGCCATGCCCATTCCCGTTGCCGCCACACGGCTTTTGTACTTTCCGGTGCCCAAAGCGGCCTGCACCTCGATCAAGCGCGCGATCCTGATCCATAACGCCCAGGCCGCAGGCGCACCATCGGCGGCCCAGGCCCGGGTCCATGAGGTGGCGCCCACGACCCGGTTTCACCCGCTCTACCCGGTCCGGCACCTGCACAAACGCTGGTTCTGCGTGATCCGCGACCCGGTGCAGCGGGTGCTGTCGGCCTATGCCAACCGGGTCGTCTTCCATGGGGAACTGGCCGATCTGCCGCAAGGGACCCTGGACACGGCGGGCCTGCCCCGCGCGCCGGATCTTGAAACCTTTATCCGGCGCCTGCCCGATTACGCCCGCCTCCATGCCGGGATCGATCACCATACACGGGCGCTGACCCATTTCCTGGGTGACAGGCCCCGCCGCTATCACCGGATCTTCACGCTGCCCGATCTGGAAACCCTGCCCGCCTATTTGAAAGGCCACGGCGCGCCGGACCTGACGCTGGGCCATGAACAGACAGGGGGGCCCAGGATCGGGCCCGACGATCTGCCCCCCGCCCTGTTGGCGGATCTGCGCCGCCACTATGCCGAAGATTACCGGATCTGGGGCCCCTGGCTGACACCATCACCATAGCCGCCGGAGCGCCCCACCCCTAGCCCCGGATCAGAAACCGCGCGCGCAGCTCTGTCAAAAGGGTCCGGCACGACAGGACCACCCCCAGAAACAGGCCAACCGCCCCCAGGGACAGGGGCGTCAGCCCCGCAATATTCTCCGGTGCCCGGTGGATCGCCACGGCCATCAGCGCGATACATCCCACGGCCAGCCCATAGGGCAGCACCATCCGGCCCAGCCCCCCCAGCCGGGTCTGGAACTGCAACAGCAGGAAGGCCACGAACAGCGCGGTCATCTCGGCCATCAGGCTGACGGTCAGCAGCATCAGCACCGACTGGGTCGTGATCGCCACCCAAACCACCAGCGGCAGGAACGAGATCCGCACCGAATTGGTGATCAGCATGTTGATCGTATGGCCCTTGGCGATGGCCACGGTGGTCAGGCCCGCCCGGGGAATGGCCAGGGCAAAGATCGTGCCGATCATGCCGACCATGGGCAGGGCTTCGGTATATTTCTCGCCAAAGATCACCAACAGGACCGGCGGCCCCAGAATACCGAACCCCACCACACCCAAAAGCCCGGCACAAAGCGTGGCCTGCATGGCAAAGGCCGCCCGGTCGGCAAAGAGCGCCGGCGCATCCTGGGCCTTGGACAAAAGCGGCAGGAAAAACGTCCGGCTCAGCCCCGCCAGCAGCAGCGCCAGGGGCATGGTCAGGTTCACCGCCGCGCTGAACAGGCCCAGCATATGGGCGCCGAACTGGTTGGCCACGATGATCCGGTCCCCCTGCTGGGTGGCGAATAAAAGCGCCCCCGCCAGCAAAAGCGGCCAGCCGAACCGCAGCCCCTGGATCGCGACATCCTTGTCCCACACCAGGCGGTAGCGGCGTTCGGCAATGACATGGCTGATCCCGGTGCGGGTGATCTGCTCGACCACGTAAAGCCCCAGCATCACCCGGAAATCCCCCAGCCACAGGGCCAGGGGCCACAGCAGCAGCAACGACATCGACAGGGCCGACAGGTTCTGGATCACCGTTGCGCCAAACCGCATCGTGCGGTGCAGGCGTTCCACATCCGTATGGCCGAAGGCGCCGATGATCGGCAGGATCGCCACCATCTGATAGGGCCAGATCAGCTCGGGCTGGCCCATCAGCCGGGCAATGGGGGCCGCGGTCAGAAACAGGATCGCCCCGATCGCAAAACCCCGCAACACGTTCAGCCCCTGGATCGCGGCCATGAAATCCGGATCATCCCCATCGCGGCTTTGGATCAGCAGGGTGCGGAAATTCAGGTTGGTCGACATCTGGACCAGGGACATGGCCACAACGAAGGTGCTGGCGATCCCGTAATCCTCGACCGTCAGCAGCCGCGCCACCAGGATATTGCGCACAAACCGCAGGATGAACCCGCCGGCCTGCCCACTGATCAGGACGGCCGCCCCGCGTTTGGCGCTCATGCAGCTTCCGCCGTCAGCCGGGTATAGGCCGCGGCCAACTCATCCGGTGCAGCGCGGGTCAACTGATCCATCCGGGCCAGGCCATCGGCGGCACCACGGGCCCGGTCGCGGGCAAAGTCATCCCGCGCGGTCAAGCGATAGACCAGGGCGCGCGCCCGGCAATAGGCTTTCAGCCGCGCCAGGTGCAGGCCGGGGCTGCGGAACACACCAGGATTGGCATGGATATGCTTGGTGACGACATAGGTCCGGTTCAGCACCGCCCACAGCCCCATCGTATAGCCATTGGCCCGCGCCGCCGCGACCCGGTGATGATAGATCCGGGCCTGCAGCGCCCCCACGGTCTGGCCGTGGCGGAGCGCGGTGCAGGACGCATCGATATCCTCGTACCAGCCATAGCGCTGGAGCGTCTCGTCAAAGCCCGGCTCCTGGATGGCATCGCGGCGGTAGGACATGCGAAAGCCTGTCATATAGGGCACCCGCACCACCTGTTGCCGCGCCGCCCAGCCCGGCAGACGGTATTGCGCATTCAGCTTGCGGCCCGTGGCGACAAAGGGATTGGTGAAACCAAGGGCATCCTTGGCGGCCTGGCGGGCTGCAGTCAGGGCGGTTTTCACGGAGCTTGTCGCCTCCGCCTGGTACGCGCCCAGATCGCCTTCGGTCTCAGGCGGGGCATGGTCCACGGGGCGGGCACAGACCCCGGCAATGGTGCCCTTGGTATCGGCCTCATAGGCGGCCAG
Organism: Actibacterium sp. 188UL27-1; assembly: GCF_016901225.1. Taxonomy (GTDB): domain Bacteria; phylum Pseudomonadota; class Alphaproteobacteria; order Rhodobacterales; family Rhodobacteraceae; genus 188UL27-1. Next base: position 4,421 of record NZ_JAFEUL010000029.1, read on the forward strand.
CATATGTGCGGCGCAATCCAGATACATCAGCGAGTCATCATCGGGAAAGATCACGATGGGCGATCCGGTCATCCCCAGCCCCACATTGCGCTGATGGGTCAGGCCGGGCCCCGAATGGGTGTAGCGCACCGGCACGATGCCCTTTGCCGCCGCAGCCTCGGCCAAGGCGCGGATCGGAGCGGGATCGTCCGAGCTGTCGACGATCACCACTTCCTGGGGCAGCCGGGTCTGGGCCAGGATCAGCGGCAGGGACAGGGCGACCGCCTCGGGCCGGTTCCGGGTGGCCATGATGATATCATAGGGCAGGTTGGGCATGGATTGTCCTGACGGGCGGCACTCCCCCGCTCCCTGCCACCCGGCGCGCGTCGCATCAAGCCATGACCGACCGCGCCGGGCCCGGCGCGGCAATATTCACCCCTCCCTGCCCCCGCAGCAAGCGCTGGCTGGGCGTGCCGCATAGACGTTGACCGCGCGACTGTTAAAGTTGTCGGCAGAGGCGCCGGAACGTTAACGCTTTTGCAGGGGCAGAGGCGCTAAGACAGGTCAACACGACACGCCAGAACGGCGAATCCAGATTTTCCGAGGGGTGCACCAGGGGCACAGGGGAAAGGGGTTCCGCCTGGCGGAGGCCCTTTTTCCCGTGGGCACTTGCCCCGTGTGACAGCCCATTCAGCGGGCCCAGCCCGCTTTCCAAAGCCAGAACCCAAACCCACCAATGGTCAGCGGCGCGTTTTGTGCGGCGCAAGCATCAAGGATTGCTTGAAATTTTGGAGGAACATGGACATGTCTCAGCCAAAGAGGTGATCCATGGCCAAAAACACCGAAAAAACCACCGCAAGGGCGGCGTCCGGCCGTTTTGCCGAACGTGGCACAACGGCAAAGACCGCCGCAGCCAGCGCGTCGACACAGCGGAATGCCAAAACCGGGAAGTTTTCAAACGGTGTGAAAGTCGTATCGCGACGTGACCGAACGGGTCTGATCAAGCTCGCAGACCGATAGTGCCGGACCATTACCGCGTCACCTATGAAGACGTGGTAGGCGCGCATGAAGCCGCATTGGAAAACGGCGGCGGTGTTCGGGGCATCAAAAGCCGTGACGACATTTTGAGTGCGATTGGCCGGCCATATACAGAATTTTCCGGCCTCACGCCCTATCCTACCGTTGCGTCAAAGGCGGCCTGTCTGTTGCATTCAATCGCGACAAGCCATGGTTTCACCGACGCCAACAAGCGAACAGCCTGGATTGTGTGCAACAGTTTCCTCTATGCCGAAAACTGCATTCTTTGGCATCCCGACGAGCCCTATTGGTATGACGTCATGGCAACGCTTGTTGAAGACAAATGGACCGTTGCTCAGGTGTTGGACTGGATCGGACCCCTCATTGAGGCATACGGGTCCGAACAAGACGTCATCGCGGCATATGAAGACGGGTGAGATCCAAAAGCCGTCCCCTTCATCCGATAATTTGCGTCCTCCATGGGGAGGTGGGTTTTGTGCGCATACCCGCCTTGATCCGCGGCGCCGGGGGTCAGGCAATTTGCCTTCGGGCGCAGCGCCGTAGGTCACGCCCATGCATCAGGACATCACATAGCCCAGCCTGTCCCAGGCACCCGGCCCGTATCGCGTGGGGGGCAGATCGGCCAAGTAGCGGTCATTGCTGTTGCGGATCTCGGCAAAGCGGTCGGTCAGATCCAGCGGGCTGTCCCGGCGCGGCAGATCCAGCGCGGTGGTGATCCGGTCCAGTTCCGCAGCCGGGTCTGCGCACAGATCTTCATAGCGCAGAAAGACGCAATCCTCACCCGCCGTCTCCAGGGCCGCGCCATGGGCCACATGCCAGTGATAGACCAGCTCGCGATGGGTGCTGTGCGCCCATTTCAGCGTGGCCGCAGCGGCGGCACGGGGATCGCGCGTGACAATCAGGAAGCGCGCGCCGGGAAAAAGGCTGCGCAGCCACGGGATCCGCACCAGGTTGGGGGGGCTCTTTTCCAGCAGAACCGGCGCATCGCCATCCACCCAAGGGGCCCAACAGGCCAGCAGGCGATCGCGCTGGCGCTCCGCTTCGGGGCCTTGGGCGGGGGCCGTGTGCATCTGGGGCGCAAAGGCGAACCGGCCCGGCCCGCCCCATTGGATCGCCGCGGGCACCACATCCTGCAAATGCTGACCCTCATTTTCCGGCACATCCGCCCTTAGGACTGAAACGGCGCAGCTGGCCTGCAACAGATGCTCGACCAGGGTGGTGCCGCTGCGATGCAGACCCGCGATAAAGCAATGGCGCTCGAACCGGCGCGGACTGGCCGCAGGCTGCACCAGGGGTGCGGGCAGAGGGGTGCCTCCCCGCAAGCGCCGGGCGATCCTTGGAAGGGAGGGCAAAGCCATGGGCCACCTTTCGGATTGATCCGCCGTGATAAAGGGACAAAGCCTCGTGCTTTGCCCCGCCTCCCCCTATATCGCCCCCATGACGATCCCTGAACTGGCAAAATTCCTGGGCGGTGCAGCGGGGCTGGCTGCGGTTGGCACGGTGTTGGGGGTCGGCGTTTTGTCCCTGATGCGTGGCGGGATCTGGCGGTTTTGGCCGCTGGCTTTGACGACGCTCTTTGTGATGGCCCTGGCCCTACACCCCCTACCCAGGCCCGGTTATACGTGCAAATCCGCTGTTCTAATCCCGTTCGACTATGACGGCACGCTGGTCCTGCTCTGGGCCACGGCGCAAGGCCCCATGGACTGGATCACCAGCACGCTGGCAGCCTCCACCGCTATGAATGTCGGGTTCTTCGCCTTGGTCGGCGCAGCTCTGACCCGCCATACCACTTACCTGTGGCACGCCCTCGCCTATGGCCTGGCCTTGAGCCTGATCATCGAACTCAGCCAGGTCACCGGCCTCTGGGGCGTCTATCCCTGCCCCTATCGCACCTTCGACATTACCGATTTAATCCTAAATCCGCTGGGCGTCGTTCTAGGCTTTGCGCTCTGGCCCAAACGGTAGCCCGCCCGCCCCTTTTCGCCGCATCAAAGATGCGTCCAAAAGCGTTGGGCCGGGCCGCCTTCGGCGGTTTATTTGTGCCTCCGGCGGGAGTATTTTTACCAATAAGAAAGTAAGATCGCTTTTGATATAAGAGCGGTACAGGCGGGAGCGCCGATGACCGCACAATGAGAAAGTCCCTTGTCATCTCTGGATGGCAGGGGCACTTCTTCTGGTGTTTCTTATTGTTGAAAATACTCCCGCCGGAGGCACAAAATCTGATATGCGCCCTCAGGCCGTAGAGCCACCATCGACCGTGATAACCGACCCGGAGATCCGGGCACCATCGGGGCCCAGCAGGTAGATCACGGCGCCTGCCACATCGTCGGGGCGGGCAAGGCCCAGGGGCGCGCGGCGGCGGATCGAGGCCATCTTGTGCTGGTCGATCCCCTCGGTCATCTCGGTCTCCATATATCCTGGCGCGACACAGTTGACGGTGATGCCCATCTTGCCGACCTCGCGGGACAAGGACCGGGTGAGCCCTTCGAGCCCCGCTTTGGACGCGGCATAGGCGGCCAGGCCATGGAAACCAGTCGAAGCGATGATCGAGGAGATATTGATGATCCGCCCCTCACGCGCGGCCAACATCGAGCGGGCAGCGTATTTGCACAGCGTAATCGGCGCTTCCAGGTTCACCTTCAGCACCTTTTCGATGTCGCTGGCATGTTGCGTGGCCAGTACGCCATCAAGGCCCATGCCGGCATTGTTCACCAAGCCGTAGATCTTGCCATGCTCTTGCGTGATCTCGCGGACATGACCGGCAATCGCATCGATATCGCCAGCATCAAACACCCGGTGTTCGACCCGCTCGGGATGCGCCTCGACCAGGGCGCCATAGTCGCCGATCGAGCGGGACATGCCGATCAGGCGATATTCCGGCAGGTCCGCGATGCGCTGCGCAATGGCGAGGCCAAGGCCCTTGGACACCCCGGTGACGATAACGTTTTTCATCAGGCTAACCTCGTTTGATCTTGCCAGCGGCATTCATTTCCAGGGCCGCGACGAAGGTGATGCGGGCGGGCACAGCCTCGCGTTCCAGTTCGGCGCGGCAGGTCTCAGTTATGGCCACCTTCAAGGCGGCTTGGTCAGCGCTGTCTTCGGCCACCACATTGGCCATCAGCAGCGCACCGGTGATCGGGTTCTTGCGCGAAATGACCTGGGCCAGACCCACGCCCGGCACGGCGGCGATCACACGCTCGACCCGTTCCGGGTAGACCTTCACGCCGCCCACATTCACTACACCGCTATCACGGCCCAGGAACAGGGCGCGGTCATTGGTCACTTCCAGCATGTCCCCGGTGGCGACATAGCCATCGGCATCGACCTCCACCGCCTGCCCGCCCAGGTAGCGGATCTGCCGACCGCCGGGGGGGCGCAGCCAGAGCGTGCTGTCGGTGATGCGGATGCCCACACCACCCGGTGCCTCGTCGCAATAGCGCAAAGGGAAACCTGCCTGGCGGTCATTTACGGCGAAACCCACCCCCGCCTCGGTCGAGGCGTAGATATGGGTGAGGCGGGCCTTCGGGAACCGCGCCGCCGCGGCATCAAGTACGGCCTGGTCTGCGATCTCCCCGCCCATGGTGACCTGTTTCAGGGGCAGGCTCTCCAGCCCCGGCACCATCAGGAGGCGCCGCCAGAGGGTGGGCGTGGCCGACAGATGCGTGACACCGGTCTGGGCCATGAACGCCACCTGGTCCGGCATGGGCGCGTGGCGTGGCGCTGCCGCCAGCGTCCCACCACCGGCCAGGGATTGCAGCGCGACCTGGAGCCCCGCGAACCGCGTCATCTCATAGACCAGGCCCCAGACCGGGGTCGCGCCGAACGGATCGCGGCGCACGGTGCGGGACAGGCTGTCAAATGTATGGGGCACGATCTTGGGGATGCCGGTCGTGCCTGACGTGGTCATCATCCAACCCGTCGCCTGGTCACCGGTCCGGTCGCCGATCACATCTGCAGCGGGGACGCCATCGAGGTCCGCCCGGTCGGTCACAACCACCCCGGCCCCGGCCAAAGCCGCCAGTTCGGCCACAACCTCGGGCGTTTGACTGGTGGAGACCAACAGTAACCCGGCCACCGCCCCGTCCAAAGCGGACAGCACCCGGACCAGGTCCAGCACATTGTCGAGGCAGATCAACACCACAGCATCCGCAGGCACAGCCGCCCCCTGCCCCGCCAGATCGCCCACGGCCAGTGCAGCCCCCGGCACCTGCGCCAGAACGTGGTCGGCGGGCCAGGCCCCGATGCGCGCAGACAGCGTCACGCGGCGGGTCGGTACTTTTCGTAGAAGCCCACAAATTCCGCATAGGTCTGCGGGTAATAGGCATCGGTCGACAGCGTGAAGGGATCAAAGCCCAGTTCGTTTTCCAGCTCGCTGACGAAGATCGCGAAACCTAAGGAATCCAGCCCCGATTCCAGCAGCACCGTATCCGGTTTCAGTTCCGGGACATCACCGCCCACTTCCGTGGCCCAGACAGAGGCAAAGACGCGGGCAATCTCGGGTTCCAAACTGTCGGCCATACTGTGTCGTCCTTAATATTTCACGGGCGTCTCATTGCCCTTGTCCAGACGGATGCCCCAGGGGCCCGTCACGATGTTTTGCTCGACCACCCGGGCCGGATTGCCCATGACGACGCAATTGTCGGGCACGTCTTTGACCACCACCGAATTGCCCGCCACGATCACATGGTTGCCCACGGTGACGCCAGGCAGGATGATCGCGTTGAACCCGATAAAGCAATTGTCGCCCACTTTGACAGGCCGCCATTCGCGCATCACGAAATCATGGGAGATGATCGAGACCCCCCGCGTGATCGCCGTAAAGCTGCCGATGGTCACGCCCTTGGGGTTGGTTCGGTCCATCCGCACGCCGCGGCTGATGCGGGTATGGTCGCCGATCTTCATGCCGTAAACGGTGCGGTACCACCACAGCGTCGATTTCACGACGACCTTGCGGAAGATGAGGTTGCGAAGCTTGGCGATCATTCAGGGGTCGTCCGGGCAGTCATAGGTCGCGCTGCTTATACAGCACCGCGTTGGCCCGCCAACCGGAATCGTGGGGCGGGTAGAGACGGTGGCGGGATTGCCCAACAGTCGGTCAATTTTGGTTTCGCACCGCTGCAGGGCTGGGCGAGAATGGAGAGCGATGCAGGGGGGGCCAGCCCCCGTCGCCGATCCGGCGACCCCCCCGGGATATTTTTGGACACATGATGGGAGGGGCGTTTCGCGCGCGAAACATGCGGTGAGATCGGAGGGGCGCGGTGCCGCTATCCTTTGCCAATCTCTGTCAAAGCCTGTCGCAGCCGGTCCGCGAAATCATCCGTCACCCCGGCCCCTGTCAGCCGCAGGTCCAGGCGCCCGGCCTTTTGGGTCAGGACCATATCGATGTCTTTGGTCAATGTTTCGGGGGCCAAGGATTCAGGCGTGGCGGGGGGGCGTTTCGCGCGCGAAACATCGCCTTTGACCACGCGTTCCAGCGCGGCCTGTTCCTGTTCCGGGCTTTGGCAATCGGCGGCTTTGAGGGCAGCAAAGATCACATCCCCCTGCCCCTCTTTCAACCGCGCGGCCAAGGCCAGGCCCAACCGCTCACCGATCAGACGTGGCCAGTAGAGCACGCTGCTCAGCTCTTGGTGGATCGTGATGAAGGACCCGATCTTGGACCGTTTCGCCCGGCTGGCCGTGGCGAACAGATGTTTCAGCGCCGTGTAGTGACTGTCGAACACACCCAGACGCGTGGCCCAGGCGACAATCTGCGCCCGCTCATAGTAGCTCAGGCCAACGCGGACCTCGTTCTCTTCGACCATGGCAACATAGCTGTCAGCGCTGTCCTCGGGCGCCCGGACCAAGGCGCGCAGCGTGGCAAACCGCGCCTCCCCGGTCTCCCCATGCAAGGCGCTGAGCGCACAGAACCGCCGCCAGCCCGAGACCAGGCCGTAAGGCTGGTGCGGCTCGGGCACGCCGTTGGGATCAGGCGGCGGGATGTCCAGCAGGCTGACCTCAGCCGGTGTGCGCTGGCCATGGGCGCGGATGGAGGATTTCAGCGCCTCCAGCTCCTCCGGGTCCAGCGCCAACCGGTCGCGGCGCAAGAACCCGGTCTTGATCTGCTCCAGCGGCACCTCAAGGACCATGCGGCCTGTCGCCCGCGCCCGTGCAATCTCTTCGGTCACCTCGTGCAAGGCGGCGGCTTCGGCCGATTGCCCGGCCACCTGGGCAATCGGCGGGGTCAGGCGCGGAGTGCTCTCCTTCCCGCCACCGAACGCGGATTTGGTTTCCAGCTTGGGGGCGGCGGGGGTCAGGCGACGGCGGGCCATTATGCAGCTCCTTCAGCATCAGAGGCCAATTCATCGCGCCTCCAGGCCCCGATCAGAAGCCGCTTGAAGGCCGCATAGGTGGCATCGAATGTCTCGCGCCCGCGGATATAGGTTTCGCGGTTGAAATCGCGGTAATCCGCCTCGTAGATACCCGCCACCTGTTCGCCTGCCTGGCCCACAAGCGCCGTGTAATCCTGCCGGTAAGGCGACATGAAGGGGGTGATATAGGCCTGCATCAGGTTGGCCAATTCCATCTGCTGGGCCGCATCGAACCGGGTGACCACGGCGCGCACGGCATCCCATTCGAACCGCAGCTCCGGCGTGCCCAGGGCGCGGGCGGCCAGGTTCTCCCCTTCCTCGATGGAGCCAAACGTGGCGTGGAGCATGTCGAAAAACCGCCCCGTGGAGTCAAATTCCAGAAAGGACGCGCCCAGCGGGATCAACAGGATATCCGCAGCCGACAACCCGTTGATGGTCAGGTATCCCAAGGCAGGCGGCGTATCGAGCAGCACGAGGTCATAATCGTCCAACACGCCATCCGCCGTCAGCCGGTTCGCCAGCCCGTCCCATAGCTTCCAGCCCTTAAGCTGCATCCGCCAGACGGGCACCTGGAACTCGGCCCAGTAAAGGTTCAGCTGCGCGCCCAGAAGGTCGATATTGGGCCAATGGGTGGTCTGGATCAGGTCCTGGCTGCGCAACTTCAGCGCCGCGGCCAGCATGTCATCAAGTGGCAGGGGAGGATCGCCGCGGCCCATGCGCGCCCGGTTCTCGGCCTGCAGGTTTTCGGCGTAGTCGCGCGCCAGCAGGGGGAAGACCGTCTGCCATTCATCGGCAACCCGCCCGCCAAAGATCGAGGTCATGGAGCCCTGGCTATCGAGATCAATCACCAGCACCCGGTAGCCATCCAAGGCCGCCGACATGGCCAGATGCGCCGCCGTACTGGTCTTGCCCACGCCGCCTTTGAAATTGGCGACCGCCGCGATTTTTGCAGGCAGCCCCTTGGGCCGGTATGGTAGGTATTCCTTGGTCTTGGACCCTTCGGCGGCAAAGAAGGCCCGCAGGCGCAGCACCTCATCCAGGGTGAACCATTTGGCGCCTGCCTCGCTGTCGGAATGGCCTTGGGGCAGATCCCGGTTGGCTTTCAGCACCCGACGAAAATGGGGGGTGGCCACGGGGATCAGGTATTTGGTGATCTCCCAGGTCGAAAACCGGCGCAGGGTTTTTTGGCCTTCTGCGTTCAGACCGCGCCGGATCAGATCGTCCCGTCCTTGTCCTGCCATATCTGCGGCATGGGCAAAATCATCTGTCGTGACAGCTGGGCCGAGATCAGCCAAAGCTGTATCGGGAGAGATGTTGAAATAGGGTGGGTGATCGGGGGCCTTGGCCATTGAGCTGCTCCTGTAACGCCTTTTGATGTGCGCCTTTTTAAGCAAGATACGCAAGTTATGCGCATATGAAAGAAAAAAGGATAGGCCCAGATTTTTCTAAGCAAATTCAATAGGGTGGTCTGGCTGCTATCAGGCTGCTGAAGATGCGCCTGCTGTTATTCAATTTGTTATTTATAGTTAAGGTAATCCTGAAATTTCGTAACCCATTGAATAAAAACATGTTTTGCAGGCTTTTCTGGATCACGCGATTCCAAACCCCCGAAAAAGTGACTCCAGACCCCCGAACTCCCGACTCCAAACCCCCGAACCGGTGATGGACCTGGCGCGCTATGCCGCTTACTTTGGGTGTAAATAAAACACCGAAGTCAAAATGGCCGAGCAGCCTTTCCACCCTCCTCCTGCATCCGGTGCTGTCACCCCGGATTTTTTTCTCTGCGATATCGCCACTGCCTTACCCAAGGATGATATGGCCAGCATGGAGCATCCCGTTTTTTCGCTTTCCACCCGGCCTGATCGGCGGGTGCTGGACTATGCCCATGGGACGACGCGGATCAAGATTACGCCGTCGGTCAAGGGGCTGGCCACGATCCATGACAAGGACATCCTGATCTATTGCATCAGCCAGTTGGTGGCGGCGCTGAATGCCGGGCGCGATGTCTCGAAGCGGCTGGAACTGGTGGCCCATGACCTGCTGAAATCCACCCGCCGCGAAACCGGGGGCGACAGCTACCGCCGCCTGGTCGAGGCGTTCGAGCGGCTGGCCGGCACCCGCATCACCACCAACATCGTCACCGGCGATGTGGAGACGACGACGGGCTTTGGCCTGATCGAAAGCTGGCAGGTGACGCGGCGTACGCGATCTGGTCGGATGGTCAGCGTGTCTGTGACCCTGTCGGATTGGCTGTATCGCGCGATCCTGTCGCGGTCGGTCCTGTCGCTGTCGCCGGACTATTTCGCGCTGCGCAAACCCCTGGAGCGCCGGGTCTATGAGATTGCACGCAAACATTGCGGGCGGCAGGCCAGTTGGCGCGTCTCGATGACTGTGCTGCATCGCAAGTCGGGGTCGGCCAGCCCCTTGCGTGTGTTTCGCAAGATGATCCGCGATATGGAGGCTGCCGCCGCCTTGCCCGATTATGAGTTGAGCGTCGCGCCTGGGGATCTGGTCCTTGTCCGCCCCCGTATGGATGTGATCGAGGCGGATGGCCCGACCCTGCCGCCCGAGGCCATGGATGCTGCCCGCGCCGCGGCTCCCGGCCTGGACATCTACGCGCTGGAGGCCGATTGGCGCCGCTACTGGGCCGCCTCTGGCAAGCCCCGCCTGCGCAGCCCGGCCAAGGCATTTGTGGCGTATTGCGCGAAACGCGCATCATAGGGACGGCTGCGAAACGCGCAGTGCAAGGAACAGAGCATATCGCGGGTTCAGGTCGGGGAGGGGGCCAGCCCCCGTCGCCGCTGGCGACTCCCCCGGGATATTTTTGGACACATGATGGGGGTGTTTCGCGCGCGAAACATCTCTCGTTCTTATTGGTGAAAATACTTCGGGGGAGCAGCCAAGGGCTGCCGGGGGCAGCGCCCCCGCTAGAGTGTCAGAATGGCCACCCCAAACCGGGGTGGCCGCCTTTGGATAACAGGGCGTTACGCCAACCATTCTTCGCCGAAGCCAAAGATCTGGACCTGGTCGATATGGGCGGTCAGGGTGGCGCCACCGGTCGGATCTCCCAGGGACCAGGCCTCCTGTGTGCCGTCCCCCAGATCGAAATCCTGCCCGGTTTCGTAAAAGATGATCTCGTCATCGATCACGGCGCGCAGGATGTCGGTGTCGTCATCGATCTGGACCAGCAGGCGGTGGGATGTCAGATCCTCCAGTTCCAGTATATCCGACAGGACCTGGTAGCTCGACCCATCGGCCAGGCGGGCGCTGATCGCCAGCTTGCCATCCTCGAATGCCACGCTGAACCGGTCGCCCTGGGCCAGAAGCTGCCCTTCTTCCACGGCGGTGCCATGGGGAGTGAAGACCAGGCTCACGCCCATTCGGGCCGCCTCTTCCAAGGGGACATGGCGGCCGATCTCGAACCCGCCCTCGGCCAGGCTGACCCCGTCCAACTGAACGGTGCGGCCATCCTCCAGGATATGGTCGGATGCGCCAAAGCCAAAGGCAATGGTGTCCTGCAGCTCCATATGGGCCAGCAGCGCATCGAACGAAACCGGATCGACCGGGGTCGGGATATCCTCCGCCTCCGGGGCGGCCTGCAGTTCAAAATCGCGGATCTGGCCGGTGAAGTTCCGGTGCCAGGTGGAGCCCAGGGTCGGGTCCCAGACATCAACCTCCTTCAACGGGCCTTCAAAGGCGGTCTCGGCCAGGACCTCCCCATCCACGAGGATCTGCATGACGCCTGCCACACCATCGGCGCGCAGTTGCACGTCATGCCAGGCGCCGTCCAACAGGCCAGCGCCCTTGGTGCGGATGTCAAAAGCTTCTGTCGCACCCTCGGCGATCACTTCCAGGCGGATCTCGCCGCTATGGATGACATGGATCACGACCGATTTATGGACGCGCAGCAATTGGCCCGCATTGGCGGATCCCTCATCCATGCGCAGCGACAGATCCAGGATGAACCCCTCCGCGCCATAAAGCCCGGCAAAGGCCGATTTCGGCAAGGCGACCGCCCCGTCGCGCTCCATCTTGATTGCCTGGCCGCCATCGCCGGTGGCGACCAGGGGCAGGTCCAAGTCCAGTGCTGTCGCGCCGCTGCCGTCGAACTGAGTGGCCGTGGCGGTGGCCCCGTCGAAGTCAAAGATATTGGGCCAGTCGGGCCCCTCTTCCGGCGGGGTCGGGGGCAGGGCGGCCAAGTCGAATTCGCGGATCTGGCCGGTGAAATTCTGATGCCAGGTGGAGCCCAGGGTGGGCTCCCAATGCTCCAGCTGTTTCAACGGGCCTTCAAAGGCGGTCTCGGCCAGGACCTCCCCATCCACGAGGATCTGCATGACGCCTGCCACACCATCGGCGCGCAGTTGCACGTCATGCCAGGCGCCGTCCAACAGGCCAGCGCCCTTGGTGCGGATGTCGAAAGCTTCTGTCGCGCCCTCTGGGATCACCTCCAGGCGGATCTCGCCGCTATGGATGACATGGATCACGACCGATTTATGGACGCGCAGCAATTGGCCCGCATTGGCGGATCCCTCATCCATGCGCAGCGACAGATCCAGCGTAAACCCGTCGGCACCATAGAAATCGGCAAAGGCCGATTTCGGCAGGGCGACCGCCCCGTCGCGCACCATCTTGATCGCCTGGCCGCCATCGCCGGTAGCGACCAGGGGCAGGTCCAGATCCAAGACCGTTTCGGTGCCATCGGCAAACTGCGTGGCTGTCCCGGTCGTGCCGTCGAAGTCAAAGATATCGGGCCAGCCGGCCTCCGCCTTGCGGATCGGCTGCGGCCCCAGATCCCGGGCCGCGGCATAGGCATCGGGTTCGGCCTGGAGGTCGATCTGGCGGATCTCTCCGGTGAAGCTTTTGTGCCAGGGGGAGCCCAGGCTGGGCGCCCAGTTCTGCAGGGGTTTCAACTGCCCCTCCAGGACGTGCGAGGCCAGCACGGCGTCATCGACCAGGATCTCCATCTCGCCCGAGATACCGTTCCAGTGGATGTGGATGTCATGCCAGTGCCCGTCTTGTAGGCCCGCGCCCTTGGTCGTCAGTTTAATCGCCTTGCTGGCGCCGTCCGGGGTCAGTTCCAGCTGGACCTCGCCCTTGCCCGTGACATGGACAACCATGGCCTTGTGCAAGCGGATCACCTGACCGGCATTGGCTGTGCCGTCATCCATGCGCAAAGACAGGTCCAGGCCAAAGCCCGACGCGCCGTAATAGCCATCGAAGGCCGAGCGGGGCAGGGCAATCGCCTGATCACCGGCCATCTTGATCGCCTGGCCGCCTTCGGCCAGATCGACAAGGGGCAGGGCGGTGTTCAGCTCTTTCGCAACGCCATGGTCGATCCGGGCGGCCACGCCTGTCGCCCCGTCAAAGGAGAATACGTCGGGACCGGCGATATCGACCGTGGTCTGGATCACGTCGCGGCTGCCATCGGCGGCTTCGACGGTCAGGGTCACGGTATAGGTGCCGGGATCGGGGTAGGTATAACCGATGGCCGGCCCTTCGGCGGTCTGGCCATTGCCGAAATCCCAGGTATAGCGGGCATCTGCCCCCAGGATGCCGCCTGGCCCGGCGCTGAGTGTCGCATCGAAACTCAATTTGTTGCGCGCGCCGTCTTCGGCGACCACGGCCAGGGCCGTCAGGGTGTCGGGGGTCGGGTCATGGGCCAGGAGGGCAGAGCCCGCGCCGGTCCCGTCCAGGGCACTGCCTGGACGCGGGATATAGGAGCCTGCCCCGCCGCCGGTGGCAATGACCAGATCGCCCAGATATCCCGGCGCATCCGGATCCCGGGTCTGGATCGTCATATTGCGGTCCAGGGTCCAGTCGGTATCGGTCTCCCCCTCGGCGCGGATCTGCTTGGTGGCGGTGTCCTGCACGTTCACGGCCTTGGCGACGTTGTTGGTGATCTGCACATCCCGGGAGGCGGGCTGCACCCGGATCACCGGGGTCGGCGGCCAATCCACGCCCGGGGCGGGCAGGAGGGTGTTGTTGGTCACGGTCAGGCCAAAGGTCTCCCCCACGCCGATCCCGTTGGCCATGCCGTTGATGACCAGATTGTTGGTGATGGTGACATTGCGGTAGAACATCTCCTCCCCCGCCTTGCCGTGATCGACCTCTTCATTGCGCATCCAGATGCCCTGGGTCGCGCCGCCAGCCCCCATATCAAGCCGGTTGTTGTCGATCGTGATATCGGTCGAGGGGCGGCTGGTGCCCTTGGTAAAGATCTGGATCATGTCCCGGTGGTCGGCCTGGGCATGGTTGTTGGCCAATTTGGTATTGGTCGCGAAATCGTGGATGTGGTTGTCCAGGATCTGCCCGCCCTGGACGGCGGCAAAGTTGATCCCGTCGGACCGGATGCCGTGGATGTCATTCTCCTGCACGGTGACATCATTGGTGCCACTGAAGGAGAGACCCTTGTAAAACCCTTTTATTTCAGACTGTTGAACGGTGATGCCGGACCCACCGCGGACCTGGAGGCCAAAGCCCGCCGCATAGCCGTCATCGATCTCGCTCAGGCCCGCGGCCACGTCGCCATCAAAGACCATGTTGGTAAAGGTGATGTCATGGCTGTTTTGCACGGTGAAGTCGCGCTCCAGCAACTGATCGCCCGGTTTGAATTGGTAATCGAACGTGACCCCGTCAAAGGTCAGGTTCCGGCTGCCCGTCATCTTCAGACCGCTGAAGCTGACATCGGCCCCTTCGGCCGCCTGAATTGTAACTGTTTCACTGAATTGCTGGGACAGTTTAAGGAAACCGTAATCCCCATCGGCCAATATGACCGTGTCCCCGCCTGTCGCCGTTGCCAACACCTCGCGCAGCGCCGCAGCACTGTCTACCTCAAACACAAAACCACTCACGGTTACATCACCCACGTTTACGATGTGGGATCTGGCAAACCCGCTGATCCCACGACGCCCCCACGCCGATGCAGGATCTGCGAAAGCGTTAAAGGAAGGTTTAAGCAACGGAGGTGTCTTCGTGACGGTTTTGTTGCCTGCCCCCCCACAAACAGACGTATTTTCAACACCTTGTGGCCAAGCTGTGGCGGCAGCGCCCGTGCAAGGCGCCGATGTGTTCAAACCGGCCATCTGTGGCGGCGTTGTGTCGGGCCGGGCGGCCTGGGGCGAAGCTGTGGCATGGATATGCGCCGCCCCGGCAGGCGCGGTCACAATCGGGGTCAGGCAGAGCAGACAGGCGATCAGCGGCAGCAGGCGGCGCGGGGAAACGGACATGGCGGGATCCTTTGGGGCGGGGCGGGGTAGGGTAGGGCGGGGTAGGGCGCGGGGCCTGCCCTCTGATGTAAGGTGTTTTGGCGCGGACGGGAATTGCCGCGCCCCCGGATCCGCCCAGGGGCGGTGCCAGGACGGGTGTCGGGATCAGGGCCAAGGGTGAGGCTGTTCTGGATCAGGGGCGTTTGGGGCCGGGGCCGGGGCGCGGCTTCCGTTCGATATGGCGGGGCTTGCGCGCCTTTGCGGGCTGGACCGGGCCGGACGGGCGCTCCGCATCGGGGGCCCGGGGGGCTGGGGCCGCCTTTGACGCGGCAGGCCTGGCTTGGCTTGATCTGGCCTGGCTTGGTAATGTGGTCTGATCCACGGAGGCCGCGGCCTTGCGCCCGGTGCGGCCCGGCTTGGCGGCAAAGCGCGAATAGATCAGCCTGCCGCGGGGGCCGCGATTGCGGGTCTCGTCCAGGGCGGGCACGCTTTGGTCGTCTTCCAGATCCGGCGGGACCAGGGCGCCCATATCGTCATCGGGGTCTGCCGTGTCATGGCGGGTGCGCTCGGCCTCTTTTCGCTGCGCCTCGGCCATCTGGATCAGCCAGACCCCGCTGCCCAGGAAGAAGAACAAAAGCGACTGCGCCACGCTGAAGGCCGCCACGGTGGCAAAGGAGATGAAAAGCGCAAAGAGCGTGAACACATAGGCATCGCGGCAGGCGGCATAGGCGGGTATCGCGCTCCAGTCCTGGCGCCAGTTGCCGCGCATCAGCAGGACCATGGCGGTCAGGACCAGGATGATCCCGGGCAACCCATAGCGCATGGCGATCAGGAGCCAGTAATTGTCGATCGAGGCGACCATCCAGACCGGGCGTTCCCAATCCTCGAACAGGCCCTGGCCCAGGAGGGGATAGCGCCAGACCTCATCCGTGCCATAGCGCCAGATCAGGACCCGGTTCCAGGCCGTGCCGCCGCTGAAGGTCAGATACGAGATGGCCAGGATGATCGGGCCGCGGTTCGAGACAATCTCAAGCACGGTGTAGAAGAACGCGATGATCCCCAACAGGATCTGCCAGCGCTTTTTGACCTGGGACAGGACCGTGTCCCAGCCGATCAGGATGATCTGCACCATGACCGAGGCGAGCGCCCCAGAGGACAGCGAAAAGAACGTGGCCAGGAACACGCCGCCCGCCCGCAATATCCGCCCCGTCATGCCCATCTGCGTCGCCCGCAGCGCCACCCAGGCCAGGGAAAACCCGATGGAGACGATGACGCCATAGAGGATGGGATGTTCGAAACTGACCTGGGCCCGGGTCAGGCCCAGCCGTTCGCCGTAATCCACCGGCGTGATCAGGCCAAAGACCGGGACCACGTCAAAGAGGGTGCGCAGCGGCTGTCGGTCGAACACGGCCTCGAACGCGGCGAAGGGCAGAACGAACAGGGTCAGTCCCAAAAGCCAGCGGCCGAAATGCAGGAACCCCTCGATATTGCGGATCGCCAGGCGCGCCAGCAGGTAGGGGCCCATGATCTCGATCGCCTGGGAGGCGCCGTAATTCACCGCCGTGCCCACGCCCTGGTGCAGCAAAAGCGACAGGATCATCCAAAAGCAAAAGGCGATCAGCAGCAGGTCGGCTGTCATGATCCGGCCCGCCTTGCCCTGCAGCCAGGCGATGGTCAGGGGGATCATGATCAGAAAACAGATCAGCCGGGCGCCGTTGAAATAGATCCCCGCCACATCCAGTGTCATGGGCTGGAACGTGGCGATCAGAAAGATCGCGACCCAGATCGTCCAGCCGTTTTTCCAGCCCGCCTTGGCCAGGCCCGGCCGCGCTGGGGGGGCCTGAGTGGGGCCGGGCTGGCCAAGACCGGCACGGGCCCTGCGGGGCCGGTCGGACGGGTCGATTGCGGTCATTTCCCGAACAAGGCCTGCACCTTGCGTTTCAACTGCTTGCCCGGCGTGCCATGGGCCTTGCGCGCGGCATCGCGCGCGGCGATGACATCGGCGGGCAGGTCCGGGGCAGGGGCGGCGGGCATCTTTTCCCCGATCGTGTACCCGAACCGGTCGAAATCGGTGGCATAGATCCGGGCGATCCGGTCGAGGATCGCATCATCGGGCACGATGGGGGCCGTGTCTGTCTTGGCGGGTTTTTTGCGTTCATTGACCCGGGGCAGGGCGCGCGGGCCGGTCTTTTCGCCCACCACATCATCCAGCCAGGGGATCACCGCATCCATCCCGTGCTCCATGTAAAAGACCTGGGCGCCGTCCGGCACGATATCGGCCATGGGGCGGATGTGGTTGTCAAAGATGAACGGCGTCTCGGCCAACCTGTCCTCGATCTCGTCAAGCCAGTCGATGAAGGAGACCGCTTCGGAGACCGATCGCTCGACCTCCACCTGGAAATGATAGGCGCTGATGATCCGGCCCACGGGATGGCGCACGAAGGTAAAGACATGGTCAAAGAAACCTTCGGGGAACAATCGGTGCAGGCTGGTCACGTCGATATGCTGGGGCGAGCTTTTCGACCAGCGGTTCTCTGGTTTCAGCGACAGGAAATAGGGGTTGTGAAAGGCGATGGGGCCGAACCTGTCGGTCAGGTACTGCGCCATGGAGGATCCGCCGCATTTGGGCACATGGGCGTAGAAGGTCAAAGAGGGTCCGGTTCGTATGATCGGCATGGGCCTGGAATCCGTAAATGCTGCAGGGCGGCGATGGGCGATGGTACACCAAAATGGTGACTGATTCGCCACCATTGGTGTCGCGGGGCAAAAAAGCCTGGAAACCCAATTATGACACGACCGGAGCGCTATCGCCACAGGCCTGCCACAAGGGCGCCACAATTCAATATTTGTATTTTAATATCAATGCATTGTAATATTTTTGAACCGCGGTTCGTTGCCGATATGAAAACATTCTGTTCGGGGTTGCGGACCAATGGACACACGCCTGGGATGCAAATGCAGCATTCGCCTCAAATCGGGTTGAAATTCGTTGTCGGTGGAGATGCCGTTGGATATATCTGCCGCCAACGTTCCGGGTCCGCCCGGTGCTCAGAAACGAACCCATAGAAAGGCTGTGACCTTGTCGCATACCGTAAAAATGCTTTTGGGTGCCGCTGCTATTGCTGCTGCGCCAACCATCTCTTCGGCCGCGTCGCTGGATTTCAGCGCTGGCTCCTTTGACGCCGTCAATGACGTGCTGACCTTTTCGAATGTTGCAGCCGGTACCGACCTGGTCGTGAGCACTATCGGTGGCACCTCCTGGGCATCCAACAACGATGCGCGCAACGGCACCGCCAATGGCGATGACGGCCGCATCAACGTGGCAACTGGCACCATGGCCGATCTGCGCTTTTCGTTCATCAACCGGGACACCGGCGGTGCGGCGACCCTGGCCGATATCGACCTGGCCTTCTTTGATCTGGACTTCGCTGGCCAGGAAAAGCTGACCCTGCGCACGGCAGCTTCCACCATCACCCGCGTCGACACCGCCCTGGGCGTCTCGACCGAGCCGGGTTCCGTGACACTGACCGGTGCCAGCGACGTGAACGTGGCCAATGTCACCGACTCTTCGTCGCTGACCGAAGATCAGGAAAAGGCCGCCGTGATCTTTTCGTTCGACAGCGTGTCGAGCTTTGATCTGAGCTTTGACGCTGGCGGTGCGCTGGGTTCGGGCCGGAACTTCATCTTTGATGATGACTTCGCCTTCACCACCGACACGACCACGATCGACTTCCCGGCCCCCGTGCCGCTGCCCGCTGCAGGCTTCCTGCTGATCGGTGGCCTGGGCGCCCTAGCTGTGGCCCGCCGCCGCAGTTAAGCGATCCGGCCGGAAACGGTCACCGAACAGTCATAAAACGGCGCGTCTGCAGACGCGCCGTTTTTCTTTGCGCAAATGATTTAGGCATTTGGGCAATAGGCCGCCATTCAACCCTGGGTAGCTGACGAAGCTGCTTGACCAGAGGTAAAAAAGACGGCACTCCCCAACTGTGTTTTTTCCGTGGCTTCGTCCGGCACAAATGTGGCGGTCAGTCGCCTTTCGAGTTTCTGAAAACGTACTGAATGCAAACCGATCAAGAGGAATTCTTCCTTGATACACTCTGCAAAGATTCTCCTGGCCGCGGCTGCGCTTGCAGCAGCTCCGACCATTTCATCGGCCATATCGCTGGATTTCAGCGCGGGCTCCTTTGATGCCGTCACCGATACGCTGACTTTCTCGGATGTGGCATCCGGCACTGATCTGGTGATCAGCACCATCGGCGGATCATCCTGGGATTCGCGCCGCGATACCAAGAACGGTACGGTCAACGGCAATGACGGCCAGATCAACGTGGCCACGGGCACAACCGCCGATCTGCGGTTTTCCTTCATCGACAGCGCGACCGGTGGATCGGCCACGCTGACAGATGTGGAAATGGCCTTCTTTGACCTGGACTTTGCCGGGCAGGAACAGTTGACCCTGACATCGCCCGGCACGACCATCACCCGGGTCGACACGGTTCTGGATGTGTCCACGGCACCCGGTGCCGTGACAGTGGGTGGCGCTGCGGCCGTGAATGTGCCCAACGTGACGAACTCGGATACGCTGACGGATGAGCAGGAGCAGGCGGCAGTTGTCTTTGCCTTTGATGGTCTGTCGAGCTTTGATTTGAGCTTTGAAGCCGGTGGTGGTGTTGGATCCGGTCGGAACTTCCTGTTCGCAGGTGATTTCGAATTTGTGGGCCCAACGGATGAGATACCATTCCCCCCCGCACCGATTCCCCTGCCCGCAGCAGGCTTTCTGCTGATCGGTGGCCTGGGCATCCTGGCGATGGCCCGCCGCCGCCGCACCGCAAAGTAAATTGCGCGTCGCCGCCGATCTGGCAGGCGACCGCACCCAAACATCAAAACGGCGCGTGATCCCACGCGCCGTTTTTGTCGGGCGGCCCCCGAATGACCGGCTGACATGTGGACCTGTCGCGTTTTCGTGCCGCCCCTGGTGCTTGTTTAGGCCACCTTGCGTTCGAATGCGACCGGGCTTTTCCAACCCAATGCTGAGTGGCGGCGGCGCGGATTGTAGAAGCCGTTGATGTATTCCAAGATGGCCATCTCAGCCTTGCGTCGTGTCTCCCAAGGATGCCGCCAGATCAGTTCAGCCTTGATTGTTTTGAAGAACGTCTCGACGGCAGCATTATCATAGCAATTGCCTTTCCCAGACATCGATACCTTGAACCCGTTCTGGCGCAGGATTTTCTGATAGTCATGAGAACAATATTGCGAGCCACGATCCGTGTGATGGATGCAGCCTTTGGGTGGTTGCCTGAACGCGATGGCCATCTTCAGCGCCCGGATCGCGAGGTCACGCTTCATGCGGTTACTCATTGCCCAGCCGATGACGCGCCGCGAATGCAGATCTAGGATCACGGCTAGATACAACCAGCCCTCGCGCGTCCAGACATAACTGATGTCGCCCGCCCACGTTTGGTTTGGGACATCAGAGTTGAAGCCGCGATCCAACAGGTTTGGCGCGATATTGCACTTGTGGTCACTGTCTGTAGTCACCTTGTGTTTGCGCGTCCTGACAACAGATATGCCGTTCTGACGCATCAAGCATCCAACACGGCGATGCCCGACATTCAGACCAATCTCCTTGAGCTCTTCGGTCATACGTGGCCGACCATAACTGCCCAGGCTGAGACGGGATTGTTCTTTGATGTGCGCAAGCATCACCAGATCAGACCGTTGCCTACGACTGGCCGGACGGCTGCGGAAGGCTCGCAATCCGCGCGTGCTAACGCCGACGACATCGCAAAGGCGGTTGGCTGGAAAGCTACACCTGTGTTCTTCGATAAACCTAAACTTCATTGCTTTAGGGGTCGCTTAGGGCTGGGGGCGAAATAGTACGCTCTCATGAGCGTTTTTGGTCTTCCCGGCACGATGAGACTACCCCACTGGCGCGGGATGGTCAAAGTTTGTAGCCTGTACAGGCGCTGGAGACGGTTGCCGCAATCGAGTGTTGTCATGCTCTCATCCGCGGATTGGATACCGCCTTACCAAATACGACGTGGGATTGCCTCTCTCTAAGACCGGGGGTTCGCCCCACCGCACTCCGAGGATTTCCCCATCAATGGCCACCATCTCCAGCGGACTGCACAGGCAGTCTGGCTGGGTCGTTTAGGCCTTGAGCGGTGTTTTCCTGGCAATATCCCATACGAACCCGGCCAGTTCCCGTGCAATAGCGGCCAAGACGCGGGGTTGAGGTTTGCCTGTCCTGCTCAGAGCGCGATACCGTTTGCATAGGCGGGTCTGGGCTTTCCAGCCAATATCCTTGATCTGCTGGGGCAAATGCGCCGAACGCTTGAGGTATGGATGCCCTTCTTTCGGAGGGTGGCGATATGACCACCCGGCCTCGACGAGCCTCGTGCGCGCCAGTGCATTGCCCGTCTTGGTCAACCGTCCACGTCGCGTCGTGCTTCCGCTGGAGTGCTCACTCGGGACAAGACCGAGCCAAGCCATCAACTGCCGGGGGTTTTCGAACCAGGTGATGTCACCGATCTCGGCAACCACAGTGGCTGCGATGGTGGTGTTCACGCCGCGCAAGGCGCGCAGAGCATCAACAACGGGCGCAAAATGCCAGCCTGGAACAGCGTCTTCGATGGCTGTGTTCAATGTTGCAACCCGATCTTCTGCCTGGGCAAGGGCGCGTTTATACTCTTCGAATGCCAGCTGCTGATGCGGGAACCGGAACTTGCGCATCTCAGCAAGCCAACGGCGATGGCGCTGCGTCCAGTACTTCCCGTTCTCGTAACAAAGGCCATGTCGCAGCAGAAAGCTCAAGAGTTGTTGCTTGGCGGTCTTCACCGCATCCATCGCCTGCTTGCGGGCACGGATCAGATCACGCATGGCTTCTTGCTCTTCATCAGGTGTCCAGATCGGGGTCAGTTCGCCCGCCCGCCAAAGCCGTGCCAGCATTTCAGCGTCGCGCCGGTCTGTCTTTACCCGATCGCCTGTTTTACGTGGGATCATCGTTGGTGCGACGACCGCGCATTCGAACCCAAGCTTCGTCAAGTGCCGATGAATGCCGTAACCACAGGGCCCAGCTTCATAACAAAATGAGGGCGTGTGTCCATTCTTCCTAAGCGTCTTCGTAAGCCGTAAAACGGCATCAGCTGAATTGACCACCGTTCCATGAAACCGCATCTCGCCATTCCTGCCGTCCTCTGCAACAGCCACTGCAATCGTGTCCTTGTGAACATCCAATCCCACATAAAGCGTCTTGTTCATCCGTATCTCCTCCGTCGAACAATCCTGTGTTCGCCGAGAAAATCACGGGCACCACGCCCGCCGCAAAACGCTCATCTGGTCTAAGGATTCACGGAAGCTTGGTGAGTGTAGCTGTCCACGACGCTTTTGATGAGCTTGTTGACCTGATCGGCGTTCGTGATCGGAAGATAGTGCCCAGCAGATTTTACGATATGCAAAGTTCCATGCTTCGCACGGGCGGCCATTGAGCGGCTATAGCTGATGCCAGGCAGTTGGTCGTCTTCACCGGTCATGACATGTACGGGAAACGGCCAGTTGGCGAGGTCTTCTTCGCGGTTAGGCCGAGTGTGGAAGGCGGTCAATCCGTTGACGAGATGATCCACATTTTGATCCAATGCGATTGATCGTGCCTGGCTTTTCTGTGGTGCTGATGAAAGCAGTGGCTCCCAGTATGTGGCCCAAGCCGCTTTAACGCCTTTGTTTTCCAAGAGATCAATGGCAGCCTTCAAGAAATCGGGTTCAGGGTTATGACCCGCCTTTGTTCCAATCAGCACAAGCGCTGCAACCCGTTCGGGTGCGAGGGCGGCAATCTCAAGTGCGCATGATCCCCCAACAGAACAGCCAACAACAACCAGTTTGCCTTCATGCGCTTGAACGAGGGCCTGCTTAGCCCAGTTTTCGATGTGTTTTCCGAATGTATAGAGATCGGGGGCGTATGTCTTGTTCGGCAAAATGGCCGTTTGCTGCGACCACATTTCTGGGCCGAACGGGAGTGCGTGCAGCAAGAGAAGACCCAGATCGGATTTTAGATACCTCATATGTTTTTTGTTCGATTTAAAGTTCGGTAGACGGTTGGCCGCGACACGGAGAAGACCTCGGCCAGATCGCTGATGGAATATTCCCCGGTGGCGTGCATACGAGCTAGCTCGCGCTGCTGTTTCTCCGATAATTTGGGCTGTTTGCCGCGCAGCTTCCCCTTGGCCCGCGCAATAGCCATGCCTTCGCGGGTGCGCATGCGGATAAGATCGGCTTCGAACTCGGCGAAGGTGGCGAGGATGTTGAAGAACATCTTTCCCATTGGATCGGTGGGGTCATAGACAGATGCGCCCAAGGCGAGCTTCACGCCTTTCGCTTCTAGCTGATCGGCGATGGCGCGGGCATCTGGAACGGAACGAGCAAGCCGGTCGAGCTTGGGTACAACCAGAGTGTCGCCTGCCCTCACAGCAGCAATTGCCTGATCCAACCCAGGCCGTGCACGGTTTGTGCCGGTCAGGCCATGGTCGGTGTAGACGCGATCCGGGGTCACACCGAGCATTTCGAGCGCCTGTTTCTGGGCGGTGAGGTCTTGGCCGTCGGTGGAGCAGCGGGCGTATCCAATTTTTGTCGCAGTCATAGGCAAAGTGTACGGATAAGGGGCCTCTTTTGCAAATTTAATCGTACCAGATATATGAGACGACAAAAGCAGTGGTTTCATGTGGCGCGTGTGTTCGTTTGACTCTGTCCGCTCAGCGTCCGTCTTTCGGACGCAGCCGTTATCTCTCATTCAGGAAGATACCTTGCCACGACGACAGATTTTGAACGCCCGCCAACGGGCCGTGCTCTTTGACTTGCCGACAGATCAGGAAACGCTGCTGCGCCATTACACCTTGGCCGATGATGACATCGAGCACATCCAGTCTCGGCGCAGGGCGCACAACCGTTTTGGCTTTGCACTGCAGCTCAGCGCCTTTCGGTATCCAGGGCGGTTATTGGTGCCGGGCGAAGTCATTCCATCAGAGATCACAGACTTCTTGGCCGCGCAGCTTGGCCTGAACCCGGACGATCTGACCGAGTATGCGCACAGGGCTGAAACTCGGCGCGAACACTTGGCCGACCTGCGTGAAATTTACGGATACAAGATGTTCACCGGGCGCGGCGCTCGCGATCTTACCGACTGGTTGGCTGGCGAAGCTGAAACCGCACAATCCAATGCCGATCTCGCCCAAAGGTTTGTCGAACGGTGCCGCCAGCACATGATCATCGTACCTGGGATCACCACCGTTGAAAGGCTTTGCGCGGACGCCCTGGTTGCTGCCGAACGGCGGATTGAGACCAGGATCGTCGAGCGGGTCAGTGACGATGCCAAGCGCAAGCTTGACGGTTTGCTGTCTGAACTGATTGACGACCGGATCACCCGTTTTGTCTGGCCGCGCCAGTTTGAAGTGGGTAGCAATTCCGCCGATGCATGTCGTCTTTTGGATCGTCTGGAGCTTTTGCAGGGGCTCAATCTCCAACCCGATATCCTCGACGATATTCCGCCCCACAGGGTCACCCGCCTGCGCCGCCAAGGTGAGCGTTACTTTGCGGACGGCTTGCGCGACATATCCAGTGACCGGCGACTTGCGATCTTGGCTGTCTGCGCCATCGAATGGGCCGCTGCCATCGCGGACGCCATTGTCGAAACCCACGATAGGATCGTTGGGAAGACTTGGCGAGAAGCCAAGAAAATCTGTGACGCGCGGGTCGATGCTCAGAAGGTGACCATTGAACAGACGCTACGCTCATTGACAGAACTTGGGTCAGTGTTGTTGGCGGCAAGAGCCGATGGTTCCGACTTGAATGGCGCCATTGCAGATCATCCCGGATGGGCTGGTTTGGAAACCCTGATCGCGCAATCCTCGAAGCTGACCAGCGCGCTTTCCGCAGATCCGCTCAGTCATGTCAAACAAGGCTATCTACGCCTCCGGCGATATGCGCCACGCATGCTGCGGGCCCTAGATGTTGAGGCCGCACCCGTCAGCACCCCACTCTTGAAAGCAGCACAGATTCTATCTGGGGAGGCCGTCTCGGGCATGCGACCAATCGGGGTCCTTCGCAAAACCTCGAAGTGGCACAGGCATCTGAGGACCGAAACAGAACACGATCACCGATTGTGGGAAGTGGCTGTCCTATTTCATCTGCGTGATGCTTTTCGGTCAGGCGACATCTGGCTCGCGCATTCCAAGCGTTACGCTGATCTCAAACAGGCACTTGTTCCGGTCGAAGCCGCAAAATCGGTACCACGATTGGCCGTTCCCTTCGATCCTGATACTTGGATCAGAAAGCGCGAATGGCCGATGGCTTGAAACGTCTCGCCAAAGCCGCGCGAAACGAGGCCATCCCCGGCGGCACCATTGAAGATGGCATCTTGCATGTTGACTGCTTGAAGCATGACGTACCGCCCGAAGCGGATGAGTTGGTGCTCGATCTGTATCGCCGCCTGCCAGACGCGCGCATCACTGACATTCTGATGGATGTGGAAGACGAACTCGGATTTGCCGAAGCCTTCACCCACCTGCGCACAGGTGTGCCATGTGCAGACAAAATCGGATTACTGAACGTCTTATTGGCCGAGGGCTTGAACCTTGGCTTGAGCAAAATGGCAGAGGCAACGAGCACGCATGATTACTTCCAGCTCTCGCGCATCTCCCGGTGGCATGTCGAAAGCGATGCTATCAATCGTGCCCTGGCCATGGTGATCAAAGCCCAATCTGATCTGCCCATGGCGCGCTTCTGGGGAACCGGCATAACCGCATCAAGTGACGGCCAATTCTTCCCTGCGTCCCGGCAGGGCGAAGCCATGAACCTGATCAACGCGAAATATGGGAACGACCCAGGCCGCAAAGCATATACCCACATCTCTGACCAGTTTGGCCCCTTTGCCACTCAGGACATTCCTGCGACCGTCAGCGAAGCACCCTACATTCTCGATGGCCTGCTGATGAATGAGGCTGGCAAGAATATCAAAGAGCAATACGCCGATACCGGCGGCTTCACGGATCATGTCTTTGCCGTCACATCGCTGCTCTCCTATCGCTTCATCCCGCGCATCCGCGACCTGCCCTCGAAACGGCTCTATGTCTTCGATCCTGCGGCAACGCCTCAGAAATTGCGCAACATGATCGGCGGCAAAATCCGCGAAGACCTGATCCGCCAAAACTGGCCTAACCTTCTGCGCGCCGTTGCGACCATGGCGTCTGGGTCTATCCCACCCAGTCAGCTCCTCAAGAAACTGGCTTCCTATCCTCGCCAACATGAGTTGGCCTTGGCACTCCGGGAAGTCGGGCGGGTAGAACGGACACTCTTCATCATCGACTGGTTGCTTGATGCCGACATGCAGCGTCGCGCCCAAATCGGACTGAACAAAGGCGAGGCCCATCACGCTCTGAAAAACGCCCTGCGCATTGGACGCCAGGGCGAAATCCGTGACCGCACCGCCGAGGGGCAGCATTATCGTATGGCCGGTCTGAACCTGCTGGCCGTGATCATCATCTACTGGAACACAAAGCATCTCGGGCACGCCGCAACAGCACGAAATCGCGCCGGTCTCGATTGCTCACCAAAATTTCTGTCGCATATCTCGCCCCTCGGATGGGCCCACATCCTGCTCACGGGCGAATACCGGTGGAAAAATTCAAGCAGAAAACCCTTATGATACGATCCTGCCCCTTACCGGAATCGACCCCTGTCTTGCTGAAAAGCAACGAGAACGGACATGGCCCAGACAGAACTCGATTTGCGTGAAAGACGGACGATCGAAGACATGCACCCTCTTCCCATTATGTGTTCTTAAATATCCAAATCCCAACCGTCCGCCGGGGCGGTCAGGTTTGAGGTTCAGACCTGAGCGGGGCCGGCAAGGCGCGCCGGGTCTCCAGAAAGCGCATGGCCAGGGCCGGCATGAAACTGGTCCCGGCCATCAGAAACGCCTGCACCACCTGGACCTTGCCGGTCCCCGCGCGCAACAGGGCCTGGGCAGCCATCTGCGCTGCTTGCCGTGTGACCCAGGCACGGTGGGAAGGCGAGGTGCGCGCATCTTCTTCGATCATCATTTTCAGCCCCTTGAACAGGGCCGCCTGCCCGCCTCGGTCAAGCGGGGTCTGGTCGTAATAGGCGGCGCGAAACGGCGCCAGCGCCTCGAACACACGGGGGCTCAGATCCGCCTGCTGCACGGGCACGGCAATCCGCTTGGCCTCGGCCAGCATCAGCTTCCATTTGGTGCCTGTCAGGGATCCGTCATGTTCGCGGTAGCGCAGCAGCACATCCGGGATACAGGCGATCTTATGGTCCGCACTCAGGCGAGCCAGGATATCGTAATCCTCCGACACGGTACAGGCCGGATCATAGCGCAAGGGCATCTCATCCCGGCGGAACAGGAATGTCGGATGCCGGAACGGCATGACAAAGCGGGTCATCCAGCGCGCGGCAAACGGGTCCTGCCCGCGCACACTGACCTGGAACGGCGTGCCATCCCCGCGGATCCGGGTCACGCTGCAGCCGATCAGCGTGATCTCGGGATTGGCTTCCAGATAGGCATGTTGCCGGGCCAGCCGGTCAGGTTCGCAGATGTCATCGGCATCCATCCGGGCCACGTAAGCGCCCCGTACATGGTCCAGCCCCAGGTTCAACGCGCCGGGCAGGCGCAGGTTGGTGTCGGGCCGGATCACGCGGATGCGCGGATCTTCGGCGGCCAGGCGCGCCAGGACCTGTGGCGTGTCATCGGTGGAGCCATCATCAATCACCACGATCTCGATATCGGTGAAGGTCTGGCCCATGACGCTGCGCAGCGCTTCTTCGATATAGGGCACACCATTATGGACCGGCAGCAGGACCGAAATCTGGGGGACCGCTGAGGTCTGCGAGTCCATGGCATGTCCTTCTGACTGATTGCGCCATCCAAGGCCGTCCCTAGGCCATGGCTTCCGCCGTATCAAGCGAGCGTTAACCAATTCTTACGACCGGTTTGAGGTCGTTTTTTTGGCTTTTTGTGGCAAATGTAAAAGGCCATGGGTTGCGTGTCCTGTTCGGGCAAGAAGATTAGGGCGTCATGCGAAAAACCTGAATCACGTAACACGACCTGAAATCATAGATTTCAACGCGTTACGTGATACGCGATATTTCAGGTATTTCGTCAGACGCTCTAGGGGCTGGTCTGGCCGAGCAGCCATGTCTTGAACACCGCCCCGCGATCAGAAAGCTGACCGGGCGGATGAATGATATAGTATGCCAATCCCTGCCGGCGCTCCCGCATCAAGGCGACCAACCTGCCCTGGGCGATGTCCTGCTCAACCAAGGGGCCGGCGATGACCGAAACACCCGCACCGACCCGAAGTGCTGGCAATAACATGCTAAGCGTGGGCACCTGCTTGACTTGGCAGGCCGTCAGATTCAGCCCAAGGTCGGTCAGCCACCGGCGCTGTTCGTAATGCATGGTCTCAAAGATCCACGGCAATGTGGCCAGGTCGTCGAAGGTATCCGCCTTTTGTCCCTGCAACAGCGCAGGCGCGGCCACAATGACGAAATCGGCCTGGACCAGGTGCACGGCCTCCAGTCCCGGCCAGCCCCCACGCCCATAGCGGATCCCCAGGTCGAAACTGTCGCGGCGCAGGTCCACAACCTCCCTGTTTGGCGTTATCGAAACGGTGATATCGGGATGGGCCGACCAAAAACCGGCCAGGCGGGGCATCAACCAATGTTCGGCAAAGCTGGGGGTTAGGGTCACCTGCAACGGGCGGGCGGCCATATCGGCGGCCACGGCCCGCACGCCCGTGGTGATCACGCCAAACCCCTCTGCCAGGGAGGCCGACAAGCGCTGCCCAGCTTTTGTCAAGGCAACGCCGCGGCCAGACCGGACCAGGAGGGAGGTCTGCAAATGCGCCTCGACCGCGCGCACATGCTGGGCAATGGCGGCATGGGTGACATTCAATTCCCGGGCGGCCAGGCTGAACGACCCGGCCCGGGCGGCGGCCTCGAACGCGCGCAAGGCGGCGAGGGAGGGGATATCACGCCAATCCATATGAAAGCTCAGCTAACATTTTAGAAATCATAAAATCTCGTAATACCAAACTATGGAGGATAGCTTCAGGGCATCACCTTTGGAAAGGAAAAGCCATGCTTACAGTTATCGCAGATGCGCTGCGCGTCGCAACCCGGACCGAGGCTCGAACCGAGGATTGGGCCGCGCCAGACCATTGGCGCCACCATCACACCCGCCGCAACCAGGCCGAACTTGAACGCCAGGCCGCAGAGCAACGTGCGAAATCCTATCGCGTCACCGGTCTGTGGTAAAACGCCCCAGTTGACCCGGCCCGTTGGTCAAGCGAGCCACTCCAGCGGTGCCGCCCCCGGCGGCCCGCTGCCATTATCGGCAGGCGTGACCGGGGCAATTGGCCCTGTTCGCCTTACGGGTTTCATATGGCCGGTACGATGACCTTCTTAAACAAGAGCAGTGCTATGACACCTGCCGTTCCGTAAAACGACTGAGAACTGATTAGACGCGGACGAGGGGAGCTTTCGCTGCGGCTGCCCCAATGGCAGCTTTCCAGATCTTTTCTGCAATCGAAATCTGCTTACGGTCACGACTCAGCTTTTTGAGCCGCCTAGCTCCCAATTCCGCCGGAGATAATCGTCGAACATTGGGACAGTGAAATCTATATCGCCATATTGAGGACTGTAAATCATTCCCTTGTCGATGATTTGCGCTCGACGAGGTCCAAGCTTGGAAGGAGGCTCACCCAGACGTTCGGCGACTTCTGAAGAGCGATAAGGGCCTTTGCCAAGCTCTGCCATCGCAACCACGTACTCACGCTCCTTTGGTGTTAGTCTGTCGAACCGGACTTGGAAGAAACCATCGTCCAGTCTCTTCAAGGCACTGTTGGTGGCATTCTTGACGTCGCTAGCATCAATCGGTGACTTGTCAGCAGTATTCCATGATTGGAAGCCCCACTCTTGCAAGAAGTATGGATAACCTTCGGTGATTTTGTTGATTTCACTCAGGGCACCGTCGGTTATCTCTTCGCCTTCCTCCCTTATAGGTCCTCGTACTGCTTTCAAGGCGGCTTCTTCATCGAGAGCCCCAACTTTTGGGTAAGAAAAGAGCCGTTCGGCATATGATTTGGCATCGCCAGAAAGACCAGCCAGCTGCGGAAGCCCTGCGCCAAAAAAAATGACTGGAAGCTGTTTTTGACCAACTTTGTGGATAGCAACAATGAGCGCTGCCAGCTCACTTGATTTGAGATATTGGACCTCATCAATGAGGAGGCACCAACCCTTGCCAGCTGCTTTTGCAGCGCTCCCAATCGCGACGAACATATCAGGGAGATCGTATTCCAGATTTCCGCTATCCGCTACGCCTGGTTCCGGGTCAACGGAAACTGACAGGTCCCCGATCTGCACTTTGAATGCACCGGCAAAGCTTCTCAGAGCTTTCATTGCGGCGTGCGTTTTTGCTTTAGCGTTCTCTATCAACGACAGTTTTCGGAGCACTTGTTGCATCTTTGGGTATAAAAGCTCAGCAAGAGGTTTATCCTCCGGTGCTTCGATAACAGATGTTAGGTAGCCATTTTCTTCGGCAGCGTTTTCGATAGTGTTGAGCAAAACAGTTTTGCCGGTCCCGCGTAATCCAAGCAGCATCTGAGATTGCGCATGCTTTCCAACCAACATCCTTTTCAAAGCAGTGTCTGCGTCTGAGATAATCTCATCTCTACCGGCAAGTTCCGGTGGTTGTGAGCCCGCGCCGGGCGCGAATGGGTTTCTGACAGGGTCCATTGATCTACCTACATCTAACCGGTTATATACGATATAGTTTATAACTAGTTAGATGTCGATATACTTATGGCTCGCGCCGCGAAAGCTGACATTTGAGCGCCCTGCAGCATCGGTCAATTTGGGCTTTTCAGGCGCACCCGCTGCGATCTGCAGGAACGTCCACACCGACGTGCGGGTCCTGTTTCGGCCCCAGCCGTAAGCGCCCCCCGCGCCGCTTAACCGACCCTTACTGCCCCGCCCGTGTCAGGCGGATCGGCGGCAACGCGCCCTGCCCTGCCCTTATGGTGCGCGCCGTCCGGCAGGGCTGGCCGATCCCCCGATTGCCGTCTCTGCCGGGCCGCGATTAGAGTGCCGGCACGGATATGCCGGAGCGTGACCATGACCGATAGACCAGAGGCTTCCCGGCGACCCGGACCTGCGACTGGCGTGATCCTCTGGATCCTGTGCCTGGCTTTGCAGTCTCTCCAACAGGTGGACCGGTGGCTTCGCCACTGCAGGAGAGCAGCGAAGATGGGACTCAATCTGGGCCTGAACATCACGGCGGCCTCGGCCATCGTGCTCAGCACATCCACGGCCAGCCCGGGCGATGTGATCGACATTCTGGGGCTGACCGCCGATCAGGCGCGCCAGGCCACCTTCCGGTGGCGCGAAGCGGACGGGCCCAACATCCCCGGCGCCACCGGCCCGCGCTATACCGTGTTGCAGGCCGATCTGGGACGGGTGCTCGAAGCGGTGGTGACCTTAGGCGGGCAGACCCTGATCTCCACTGGGACGGTCACGGTCAGCGATCCCGTGGCGCCCCCGGCAAGCCAGCCCACCCAGCTGACCCTGGCGGAGTTTTCGCGCGACAGAACGCTGTTTGATGCAGGCCTCGCCGTCGGGCGTGACAGCGCCGCCATTCCGCTGTCGGGCACGTCCGATGCAGGTGCGGTGATCCAGGCGCGGATCGTGACCGAGGCTGGCAGCGAAGTGGCCCCCTGGGCCGATATCGCCACCACGAACGGGTCGGGCGATTGGGCAGGCCAGGTCAGCACCGGCCAGAATGCCAACTGGATGCGCCCCGAAGTGCGGCTCAAGGCCAATCCGGCCGTGGCGGCCACCACATCCCACCGGTTCGGCACCGGCCTGATCTTTGTCTTTTCCGAACAGTCCAACGGCTTCCGCATCGTCAAGGATTATGACGGGCTGAACGCCAATGCCGCCGTCACCCACCAGCCGATCCTGGACCCGGAGGCGTTCCAGATCATCGACCTGAACAATCGCGGCGGCCAGAACGACACCGATACCGGCACGGTCGGCAATTTCCGCTTTGTCACCGATGCCACCCCGCGCACCAAACCCCTGGCCGAGATGGCCTCGATCCTGACCCAGAACGCACCGGGGCTGAAGGTGCTGATGGTGTCGGATAACAAATCCGGCGTGGCCCAGACCCTGACCTTGCGCGATAATGATGATCGCCGCCGGTTCGAGGTGGTCGAAGCCCTGTTCGATGCGGTCACCGCCGATGGGGCCACGATCGGGGCGTTCCTTTTGTCCCACACCAATTCCCTGAACAACAGCGATGGGGAATATGCCCGCTACGTCGCCGCGGCCTTCCTGAACAAAAACCTTAATGGGGCGACCTTTGCCACCAGCTTCCCCGCCGCCCTGCCCGATGGCAATGGCACGGTCGACCATACCTGGCTGGATCTGCTGCCGGGGCTTGCCACGGGGGACACGGCATTGGTCGTCCAGGGGTCGGGCTTTGGCGGGGTCTATCCGGGCACCGGCAATTTCCTGGAAGAGACCGCCGCCTATCGCCACCTGCGCTCGCGCAACCAACTGGCCGCCGCCTTCCCCGACACGGTCATCCTAAGCGGTGATCACAACCTGGCCCATCTGGGCACGACCGAGGGCGGCAATTGGGGCGATGTCTCCCACTATACCGCCGACAGCGATTACGGCGTGATGGAGCGGGCGCGATCCCTGATGGCGCTGACCCTGCGCGATGTGGGCGTGCTGGATTTCGACTTGCCCCAGATCGACCAGATCACCTGGGAGGCCGACCATGTGCGCCTGGGCTCCAGCGCCGGGCCGATCACCACCGTGGCCAAGGCGCAGGGCCTGCCCGCCCTGCCCTCCGCCGCCGATCCGCTGTTCCAGGGGGATGTGCTGGGCCTGGCCGCCGAACCCGGGGATCAGATCACCCGGGCCCTGATCGTCAGCCCCGGCACCACGACCCCGGCCGCCGCAGGGGAGATCCTGGTCTATCCCAATGGCGGGGCCACGTTTGACGGGCTCAGCACGCTTTACTTTGAACCCTTCTCGGGCGGGCCGGCCATCAACAGCCACACCTATTACGTCAATGACGGCCCGAAACACCGCGCCATCGTCGATGTGGGCGTCGCGGGCTGGGACGGGCTGAAGGTGCAATTGCCCAGCGATACCGATGTGATCAATGCGGCCAATGCCCTACCGACCCCATCGGGCCTGTACGTACTGCCGTCCAATTTCAGCAAATATGCCGGCCCCTGGTTCAGCGGCACCGGCCAATGGACGCTGGAGGCGCAGCTCCAGTATCCCGGTGGCACGGCGGCGGCGGGCCTGCTTTACGTCAAGGGGGGCCATCACAATGTCCGCCTGACCGCATCGGGTGACGTGACCGTGGTGACCAAGACCAACAGCAATGGCAGTTTCGCCTTCAACCAGACCTTCACCGGGGCCGTGGCCGACACGACCCAGCTCAACACGGTGCGCGTGGTGGTCGACTATCCCGGCCAGATCGTGCGCCTGTTCGTGAACGATGTCGAAAAGACCAACAGCCGGTTCGGCGTGGCGGGTGAGTTGAACGCGACCCCCACGGATGTCATCCGCCCCAATACCGTGACCATGATCGCCAACCAGGCCAATACGGCCCTGGGCCATATCCGCCTGTGGAAGACGATCCGCGCCGATGGCGGGGCCCCCACGGAGGCGCCGTTCCTCTTTATCGAAGCGGCCCCTGGCGGCGCGGCGGCCACCAGCGACAATGTGAGCGCAGTCCTGAACTAAGCCATCATCCCAAAAGCCTGCCCGACGCAATGCGGCCTGAAGCCAAGGATTTCAACGCGTTACGTGGGGCAGGATGGGTCAGGTATCTGGGATCGCTTCCGACGACGTGCGAAAGCGTATGCTCATGACGAAAAGCCCTATCCGTAAACCCACCATCCACGGCGCACCGCATGAATGGGTAAGATGCGGGACGAGGAGGAAACCGCTCTCGCGGTATTGGCGCTTGAGGCAAGTGGCGCGCGCCGATCTGGGCGCCGGGATTTGGTAGATAGGCGCGCCTGTCGGACGATTGGGACCTTCTCAATCCGATGACAGGAGGTTTCCATGTCTGATCAACACGTTCCCGCTCTGCGCCGGCGGTTTCTCGAAGATATGCGCATCAAGGGTCTGCAGCCGAAAACGCAGACCATGTACCTGCGGGCGATGCGCGACTTCACGCAATTTCCGGGCCGTTCGCCGGACAATGCGACACCTGAGGATCTGCGCGCCTTTCAACTCGACATGAAGGAACGGGGTGTCGGTGCACCTACCTTTAACAACCGGCTGAGCGTCTTGGGCTTTTTCTTCTCGGTGACTTGCGCCCGGCCCGAGATGGAGCGGCACATGCGCCATCAGCGTCTGGCGAAGAAGATCCCGGTCGTGCTCAGCGCCGAGGAGGTCACGCGCATTCTCGAAGTTGCCCCGGGCCCGGGCCTCAAATACAGGGCAGCGTTCAGCGTCGCCTATGGCGGCGGGCGGCGGGCCAGCGAAGTAAGCCATCTGCGTGTGCCCGATATCGATAGTGACAGGATGCTGATCCGGGTCGATCAGGGAAAGGGCCGCAAGGACCGGCATGTGATGCTGTCGCCAAGCCTGCTTGAACTGCTGCGCGACTATTATCGCGAAGCCCGTCCCGCGGGCTGGCTCTTTCCCGCGCGCAACCGGGTCGACCCGATCTCGACCCGGCAGTTCAACCGCGCGTTTGGGGCGGCTTGCGACTTCGCCGAGATCAAAAAGAAGGTGTCACCCCACACTCTGCGGCACAGCTTTGCCACGCATCTGCTGGAGGGCGGGACCGACATCCGCGTCATCCAGGTTCTGTTGGGTCATGCCAAGCTGGAGACCGCAACGATCTATACCAAGGTGGCGACCAAGACGATCCAGAGTGTGACCAGCCCGCTCGATCTGCTGGAGCGACGGGGGGCTGGCTCCGGCTGATCCCGGCCCATGTACCGGCCAAAGCTGGAGGTCGCGGATATCTTCCGCGCCCATGGGCCGGCCTATCGCCGCGAGCACGCCGAACATCTAAACCTGCCGCAGTTGAAGGTGATGTCTGCTATCGAGACCTGCCGGACCGCTGCGCTTGGAGGCCATGTCGCGGCCTGCACCAAGTGTGGTTATGAGCACATCGCCTATAACTCGTGCCGCAATCGGCACTGTCCGAAGTGCCAGGGTGCCGCATCGCGGGACTGGATGCAGGCGCGCATGGAGGACCTGCTGCCCGTCGAGTACTTCCATGTAGTGTTCACGTTGCCGGCCCAGATCGCCGATATCGCCTATCAAAACAAAGCTGCGGCCTGTGGCCTGCTGTTCAAGGCATCGGCTGAGACGCTCCTGACCATCGCCGCTGATCCCAAGCATCTGGGTGCGCGGATCGGCATGACCAGCGTGCTGCATACCTGGGGCTCGGCGATGACGCATCAACCGCATGTCCATGTCATCGTCCCGGGTGGGGGGCTGTCCTCGGACGGTAGGCGATGGATCACATGTAGACCCAGACGAGCGCCGTACAAAAAGAGCTTATTTTGTTGAAGAGGTCGCAGTGATTTGAGGTTCTGGCAGCCTCGCTGGGCTGTTCGCGGGCTTATTGTTCCGCTGGTTGTACCGGGCGGCCTGTCGGTCTGTCGTTTTGCCGG
>NZ_JAFEUL010000003.1 GCF_016901225.1 Actibacterium sp. 188UL27-1
ACTTGAGCCGTTATCGCTAAGCAGGCGCGGTTTATGAACGACATGAACCTGGTCGCAGCCAGATGCTTGCAACGCCAGTTCCAGAGTATCCGTCACATCTTCCGCCCGCATGTTCGTGCAAAGCTTCCAGGAGACGATATAGCGGCTGTAATCGTCTAGAACCGTGCTGAGATAGAACCAGCCCCAACCCAATACCTTGATGTAGGTGAAGTCGGTCTGCCAAAGCTGGTTGATGGCCGTCGTCTTATCTTTGAACTCGTTTGCCGCCTTGAGCACGATGAACGCCGGGCTGGTGATCAGATCATGCGCCTTCAGCACCCGATACACTGTAGATTCCGAGACAAAATAGCGTTCTTGATCTGTAAACGTCACCGCCAACTCGCGCGGCGACAGCTC
This sequence comes from Actibacterium sp. 188UL27-1, assembly GCF_016901225.1. Taxonomy (GTDB): domain Bacteria; phylum Pseudomonadota; class Alphaproteobacteria; order Rhodobacterales; family Rhodobacteraceae; genus 188UL27-1. Next base: position 397 of record NZ_JAFEUL010000003.1, read on the forward strand.
TGTCTCTTTCAAGGCGAAGTCGACAACCTTGCGTTTCACATCGTCCGGTACGCGGTTCCAGACGTGCTTTGGCTTGGGAGATTGATCTTCAAGGCCAGCCTCACCACGTTGCAGGTACCGGTCATACCAGCGGTAGAATGTGGTGCGTGGAAGGCCAAGCTTGGCCAAGGTCCGACGGGCCGACAGGTGGCTTTCCTCGACCAACCGGATGATCTCCAGTTTCTCAGATGCAGCATATCTCATGCGTCATTCGACCATTGTCCTCGGACCAATGGCGGACAAGGTCTCATTCCCCATCCCCGAGCATGCTTTTTTTGAGAAGACGCAATTCGAGCGTCTGCTCCGCAACCACCTCCTTGAGATCCTTTGCCTCCCGACGCAGTTCCTTGACCTCATCAGTGTTCGCAGCACGCGCAGTGTCACCTGCAAGCCGCTTCTTCCCAGCCTCCATGAAATCTTTGGACCACTTGTAATAGATGCCCTGTGATATGCCCTCACGACGGCACAGCTCAGCAATGCTGTCCTCGCCCCGCAGGCCATCCAGCACAATCCGGATCTTCTCTTCGGATGAATAATGTTTGCGGGTTGCCCGCTTGATATCTTTGACGATCTTCTCGCAGGGGCTCTTTGTTGTCTGTCTCATCGTCCACTCCTCGGTGGTGACGATGAGCAACAAACACTCTCTTAGAAAATGACCCTATTTGGACCCATGGGCGCTGACGTCAGACATGAGGTTTCTCAATCGGACAGGAGGTTTCAATGACACAGGAGAAGATAAGCCCGCTGCGTGCCCGTATGATCGAAGATGTGCGGATCAAAGGGCTAGGGGAAAGCTCGCAGACGGCGCATATCCGGGCAGTCAGTTATTTTGCCGAGTTCCTCGCGCGGTCACCGGACACCGCTACAGAGGAAGACTTGCGCGCTTATCAGTTGCACATGGTCAACGCGAACGTCACCCCGTCGACCTACAATGTGCGGCTTGTTGGGTCGCGGTTCTTCTTCGAGACGACCTGCAAGCGCCCCGAACTGAAGGACTGCCTGCACTTTCGAACGGAACTGCGCAAGTTACCCGTCGTGTTCAGCGCCAAAGTTAACGTGACAACACCAACAGAGCCCCTTCGACTTACAGAGCTTGCGGGATTTGCCTGAGCTTGGGTTAGACCCGCGTGATCCCGGCTGATCAAAGCGACAGAATCTTGACAAGTTGGGTGGTAGCCATTATCTATCCCCCTGAAGGGAAAGATTATGTTGACGCAAGTATCCGCAGATCTCACAATCAAGGAAGCCGCACATCTTGCTGGGGTCGCTCCAAGGCGGATTGAGAAGGATTGCGAAGAAGGTATCGTTCCAAGGCGTAAGACGAAGCTTTGGATGCGCAAGACGGTGGCTGCGCACGTGCCAATGCATGCAGTAGCCTATGCGCGAGCCATGCAGTCGCTTGATGGCATCAAGATGGAAAAGAAGTCGAAACGACGTGTTTGGAAGTTCCTGCGAAGCTCGAAAGCAGACAAGTTTGGCAGCTTGGAGCTATCACCGGGCCTGACGCTGCATCTTGAACCGCTTGTAACCGAGGTTTGGGATCGAACACTTAGCTACCTTGAAACCAGGCATGAGCACTTGGCAGTAGATCCAGATATCTTGGGCGGTGAGCCGATCCTGAAAGGGACACGCATTACCTGCCAATCCGTTCTCGGGCGCATCGAAAGTGGCGAAACCTTGGACGATCTGGTCGAGGACTATTCCGAGATCAGCAAGGAGGCGTTCGAGGCGGCACTCGTCTATGCGAAGGCGCATCCGCCTCGGGGAAGACCGAGTGCTGGCAAGCCTTGGCGCAAGGCCGCATAAGCCTCATTGATGCGGCTATTTCTGGACGAATGCCTGTCACCGCGCGTGGCGAACGAGCTTATGGCGGAGGAAGGCTACTATGTCGTTCATCCGCGCAATCAGGGCGGGCTCGGTGAGGCAGATCATACCGTGCTCGCCCGTTGTATCGAACACGACCTCATCATTGTAACGGAGAATGCACGCGACTTCCGTGCGCTTGCGTCGCGCGCTGAAATACACCCTGGCATGATCGTCTTGCCGTGCCTCGGAAGGGTTCAGGCAAAGGCACTTATCAAAGCCGCCATCGCTCACCTGGAACAACTAGGAGATCCGACCGGCGTGATGGTGAACAAGGTATTGGAGGCTGAGGCCGACGGCAAGATGATGTTGTACGATCTGCCAGAAGGATAGGGGGCTCTGTTGCATTAGTGCGGAGACCTTCAATTGGCCTATCTGGTCATTGGGACTACGCAGCCGCCGACCTGAACAGGTTTGCAACGAATGCCACTTCGTTCAAGACGCCGGGCTCGTTGTTTGCGAAATGGCCCTTTTTGATGGCCCGGTGGGTTTCGATGCCTTTCAGAGTGTTCTTGGCTGAGGTCATCTTTCGGAACTCCCGTTTTGGTCGCAGAAGCTGCTTCAAAGCAGCGTGGTCAGCTTCAATCCGGTTGTTGAGATACTTATGCGGCCCGCAGGCGTCGCCGAGAACCACGAACGGTCGCGAAACATACCTTGAGGGCTAAAGTAAACTCTTTGGCGGCTGGCGGGTTTGAAGGATTTCAACTCTAGGGCAGAACGACCAAGCTTCCTAGCAAATTCGGCTGAAGGCCAGGGCCGTATTCACCCCGCCAAAACCGAATGCGTTCGAAACAACATGATGCACGTCTTGCGAACGTGCGGCATCACGCACGAGGTCAAAGCCTCTGGCTTCTTCCATCGGATCGACGATGTTGAGGCCGACCGGCAGAATCTGATCACGAAGCGCCAGGATTGAGAATGCCGCTTCCATGGCACCTGCGGCCCCCAGCATATGCCCCGTCGCCGATTTGGTTGAACTGACTGGCACGCCTCCGCCATTCACTCCAAATATTGTGGAAAGCGCACGAAGTTCGGCAGCGTCACCCACCGGCGTCGATGTCGCATGAGCATTCACGTAGTTGATCTTATTAGGTGCCAGCCCAGCCATCGCCAGTGCCATCTGAACCGCACGGGCAGCCTCCCGCCCGTCTGGCCACCCTGCCGTGACGTGATGGGCGTCTGTCGTTGTTCCATAACCAGACAGTATCGCCAGTGGCGTCGCACCGCGTCGCTCCGCGTGGCTTAGCCGTTCGATCACCAGCATCGCCGCGCCTTCCGACAGGACAAAGCCTTCGTGACCGGCATCGAAGGGACGGGATGCGGCGGCAGGAGCCTCGTTATACCCCACGGAGAGCGCCCGGGCGGCGGTAAAGCCACCGATGGCGACCGGATCGACACAGGCTTCCGTCCCTCCGCACAGCGCTACATCAGCCTCACCCATGCGGATCAGGCGCATAGCGTCACCGATGGCCTGTGCCGATGCCCCGCAGGCCGTCACCGGTGCCCCTGACGGGCCATTGAAACCAAAACGGATGGCGATCTGGCCTGCCGCGAGATTGGGTAGAAATGACGGGATGATGAAGGGGGAAAGCCTGCGCACGCCGATTGTCCGGATCGTTTCCGCCGCGCCGGTGATAGCGGGTATCCCGCCCACACCCGTGGCGATTTGCGTGGCGGTCCTAGACTTGCCATGCCTGTCCTGGGGCTCCCAACCGGACTGCCGCAAAGCCTCATCTGCGGCGGCCATCGCGTAATGGATGAACAGGTCGGTCTTGCGCAAATCCTGCGGTGACATGGCGACCTCCGGATCGAAACCATCGGGCGCGTCAACCTGAGACGGGACGAGTCCCGCGATACGGCACTTCCAGCCCTCGGTATCGAAGCGATCATTTGTCTTTATGCCGCTTTCGCCAGCAATCAACCGTCGCCAGGTTGCCTCTACGCCAGACGCAAGCGGCGTCACCGCACCTAGCCCAGTGACGACGATAGGATCCTGCATGGCCCACCTCATATGTGCATTTGCACTGTGCATATACACTATATAATTTCGAGACAACCGCATTGCGCTATTTTTATTCCATGGAAAGTGCCTTAGCGACCCGTAGATAGGTCTCCGCCTCTTCCGCCGTCACACGGGACAGTAGATGATTTTGGGCCGTGTGCCATTCCTCGTTAAGATCGTCCTGAAGCCGCTCTCCTGCCGGGGTCAGCACACAACGGCGTGCATTGCCTGCTCCCGCCACCCGTTGAATAAGGCCTTTCTTTTCAAGCAGGTCCAGATTACGGGTCAAGCTGGTCCGGTCGAGCGCAACTCTTTCGGCAAGGCTTGCGACAGTCTCGGATGGACGCAAGCGGATCGTCGACAAAAGGGCAAATTGCTGAACCGTAACACCATAGGCCTTGAGCTTTTGGTCGTGCTGCCGCAGCAATATCCGAGCCGCTCTAACTGTGTTCAACACGAGACAATTCGAGTAAGGGTGAATATCGTCCATGTATCGAAAGATGCGGATTGGATGCACATTGGTCAACATTGCCGGACACTTCATGAAATCTATTGCCAATGGCCGGCTCTGTTGCGTTAGCCCATCTGGCAAGCCAGACTTGGTCCAAGCATTCAGGAGGTGGGTATGCCACGTCGAAATCCGTTCAAACAGCATCGATTTCCGAAGGATGTGATCCTCATGGCGGTTCGTTGGTATTGTCGAGGCTCTGTTGCACAAATGCTATGGAGGATTCATCACGTGAATCCAGCGTGGTAGCTGGGCTGCATGGAGCAGACCTCCCCCCCCGATCTACAGGACCAGGAACTGGCCGGCCTATAACGAAGCGCTCAAGCGCCGTGGCTCGCTGACGATCTGGTTCGACCCCGAGATGAGCTGGGATGCCTCGCCGACAGGCAGGCGTGGCCGCCAGCAGACCTATAGCGATGCCGCCATCCAGATGTGCCTTTCGATGAAGGTGATATTCGGCATGGCGCTCAGGCAGACGACCGGCTTCGTCGAGAGCCTGCTGCAGCTGGTTGGCCTCGACTGGACGGTGCCTGACTTCAGCACCCTGTCCCGCCGCCAGAAGACCCTGGCTGTGAACATACCGTATCGCGGGTCCAAGGGGCCGCTGCACCTGCTGATCGACAGCACTGGGATCAAGGTTGAGGGCGAAGGCGAGTGGCACACACGCAAGCATGGCGGCCCGAAACGGCGCGTCTGGCGCAAGATCCATCTGGGGATTGATGAGGAAACGCTGGAGGTTCGGGCCGTGGAGATCACAGGTAGCCACATCGGCGATGCGCCGGTGTTACCCGACCTGCTCAAACAGATTCCGGCGCACGAGCAGATCGGCAGCGTCACCGCCGACGGTGCCTACGACACCCGCAAAGCCATCTTGGAACAGCGCATGGCCAGCCTCGAAGGTGCCGAAGCGGGTTTGGCCCTGGCCACGGTCATCGCGGCAATCACGATTGTCGCTTTCTCGCATTTGACGGCCGGCGACCGGGTCATCGTTGATCAAGTGGTCCATGCTGTAGCTTCGCTTTTTCGCCACAGGTCTGCATGATTTTGGGGTTGAGACAATCTTTATCGACATGACTGATCTAAATGTTGTCGAGCAAGCATTGAGAAGATAGTCTTCTTTGACAGGCCTTCTAACCCCAATGTGCGCCTCATCGATATTCAGGCAGTTTCCTCCATAACCCATGCGGCTGGGGCAATCATCGTCGTCGATAACACCTTTGCGACCCCGGTTCTGCAAAGACCGGTCGAGCATAGCGCGGACATTGTCGTGCATTCGGCGACGAAGTTCCTTGGCGGACACGGCGACCAGCTCGGTGGTATTGCGGTGGGACGTCAAGACTTGAGTCAGGGGTAAAGGTCTACGCTACATAACTGGCGCGACAATGTGGCCATTCACGGCGTTTCAGACCCCGCGCAGTCTCAGGACGCTCGTCTTGCGAGTTACGGCGCACTCAGCGTTTGCATTGCATATCGCAGAGGCTCTTAGCGCATCTGAAAGGTTAAAGTCCGTTCTGTATCCAGGCCCGTCTGGTTTTGCGCAACCGGAGCTTATGACGCGATCATTGGCTTGCGCTTTGATGGCGGTATCGTGGCAGGATGGCGGTTCATCAATGCGTTGGAACTGATCAAATGCGCCGTGAGCTTGGGCGACGCGGAAACGCTCGTACAGCACCCCGCGACGATGACACATGCGGTCTACAAGCCCGAAGAGCGTGTGCGGTTCGGGATCGACGATGCGCTCTCGCGGTTGGCGGTTGGGCAGGAAGAGGTCGATGACCTCATTTTCGATATCGAGAATGCGCTGGCCGGGATCTGAGGCCAGCGCGATCATGTGTTTAGGCTGCATTATCACTGCTGAAGATGTCATGGTGCCACAACCATTTCCCGGCTTCTTGTTTCCAGACAACGATGAATTTGCCGCTATCAGCGACAGAACCATCAGCGGTCTTCAGTTTGAATTTGCCGACCTCGTTGACGCTGTCTCCAACCTGATCGAGCTCAACTGTGTCAAACTCAACCCCGGCAATGCCCATATCGATCAGGCCCTGCCAAAAGGCCGTCATGTTGGCGCGTCCTTGGATGATCGGGCTGTTCGGTGGCATGAGCATACCGTTTGAGGTGTAGACAGCGGCGAGCCCTTCGGCATTCAAAGCCTGAAACGCTTGCTCAAAATCACGGTTATTGGCAGAAATTGCGTCGACAACGTAATTGCTAGGTGCGTTCATTCTTCGTGCTCCTGATGGATTGCAGTCCGCAAAGCTTGCGATGTGCCCTCCCTGTTTTCCATTCATTAAAGGCAAGCGTTCTGGCGATGTGTCCCACTAGTGAGACGCAGGGGTGCGCAATCTCGGCGAACTTACATCCGTCAAATATCTTAAGTGCCTAGCGACGACGCAATCTGCTCGCGATCTTGGGGCCAAACTTTGCCGTCCACCGCCGCAATATTTCATAAGACACATCGACGCCGTGCTCGAGCAACATCTCCTCAACCTCGCGCAGGCTCAGATTGAATCGGGCATAGAGCCAGACGGCATGGGCGATGATTTCGGGCGGGAAGCAATGACGCTTGTAGCTGATCTTCGTCGGGTTCATGAGCGTCCGCTACGCTGCCATCGGTGAGTTAACAAGCCGGAGAGCGTCAACGTGACAACATCCTTCCGTCAACTGCGCGTGTTGGCCGCAGCATCGACGCAAATGTGCACAATGGGAAACAATCGAATAGCTACAATGATCTTATTGCTACCGGAAAAGATGGATCCCTCCGATATCTGGATTTGCTGGGCAATGAACTTCAAGGTGAACTGGACAAGTTGCCAGAAAGTGATCTTGAAGCATGCGCCAAAGAAGCCCATGACTATGGTGTAAAGGCTCAGAACTTTCAGAACTTTCAGAACTTCGTTTCGATCCACTCACTCGGTCAAGAAAATCTAGACAAGCAGTTTGGGAAAGATACTTTAAAGTCCATTCCTCTTAATTCTGCCGATCCAAACTTCAAGGTTTCAGTAATCCCAGAAGAAAACAAAGCAAAAGTTCAAGACTACCATAAAAGCCTCGGAAATTACTTTGGTGGTCAGTTTGATGACAAAAGAAAGGTTGTTCCGGTTTTCGCAGACAATCCTGTCTTCAAAGAAATTGAGACGCAGCGTGGCCCAGCCTTCGATGCAAACGGGGAGCCTCGTATTGTTAGCGACATCTCAGGACAGCTAGTCGAAAAATATCCAAAGCTTGGATACATTTACTATCCCAACGGGGAGGTAAAATGGACTGATGACATGCGCGCCGAGAGCGTTGCAAAAGGCTATGTCCTTAAAGGATTGAGATATAATACAAGCAATGTATATCAACTAATGATAGGGTGAGTGATATATTCGGCAACGAACAATTCGCCAAGATAAAAGCAGACATTGAAGCCAGTATCGGGATTGGGCAAAACTTGGGGGTCCGGCTGTGGTATGCGCTGGTCAACCTTCCGTCGAGACCGGCGGCCCGCACGATGGCGACGCGATGGGCGCCTTTGGGTGACCACCTCATGCAACGGCGCTTTCCCATCCGTGTGTTGCCGATGTCGTCCACGCAGCCTTCTGCGCGGGACGAGGAGATCGGAAGACCATTGCGATATCGCCTCCCATAGTCGGTCAGGCTATCCATGTTGTTTGCCAGATAGGTGTAGAGTTGCCGGCAACGCGCTTTTACACGCGCAGCCGCGTCGCACAGTCTGGGATCATCTTTGCAGAGCCGCTCGCAATCGGTCTTCAGCCATCGAAGGTCCGTTGTGGCCGCTCGAACAACACCGAACTGCCAGAGAAACTCTTGGCTTGCAGCAGCCCCCTTACGGCGTTCTCAACATGTTTTACCCGCATCGAGATGTGCCACCAATCAAGGATATGGCGAACCGGCCCGCCAACGGCGTAGCGCACCAGATTGGGCAATGCGGGTTCTTCATCCGAAATCACGGTGACAGGGCTCTCGCCGTCCCAGCCAGTTTCTTTAAGATCTTACCTCGCTGGCGCTTGAGCCGCCTGCTGTACAAGCCCGAAACGACGGCACATGTGCGAACTCTCGATCTTGCCGACCACAACATCGAGGTGCCGCTTCTGGTATTCCGGTCTGCTCCGAATATGCGCACCGTCCGGAAAGACCGTCACCGGAGCCGCGCTCTTACCTGCGGACGAGACAGCCGGTTCCACATACTCGCTGCCGCTGATTTTCTTGGCGATCTTGCCGAGGCGATCACGTACCGAGGTGTTCGCTTGCTTGGCGCATGGCAGAAACATCTCCATGATACGCGCTGCTTCTCGAAACGAATGCCGCGCTCCGGGTTCAGCTTGAAGGCGCTGCAATTCAGGTGTTGATCGGTCCGGGGAGAAACGGGCCAGCGGCGACAATGGTCCACCCAGGGCGACCTCAGATTTGGCGTTGCAGGCGCAACGGCGAATGCGTGGCGCCTTGACCTGGAAACGACCGAACAGTGTGTCCAGAACACTGGGTCGATAGCCATGGATCGCTCTGACCTTGTTGCAGTCAGGGCTAACCCTGCTCGCCTCAGAGATCTCCTCGATCTGGTCACGAAGGATCGTTTGCTGCAATTGCCAGAGCATGGATTTTGCATCTTCGATCAGCAGTCCAAAACCCTTCGGCTGCGTATCTCGAAATGGCCGGGACAAGCGTCCCAGACGCCGCGTCTGCGTAGTTCCGTTCTCAAATGTTGTCTCGACGACGATCCGCACATCCATGGCAATTCCCTCGCCGTGAAACCAACATCATAGACAAAAAACCCCACGTTTTGCCCACTCACATCTCCTTTGGTGCAGTAAATGCTATCAAAGGAGCGGCATCAAACCGCGACAGGTCCAATTGGGGCGCGGTCTTTGTCAGGCCGTGCCCGAGAAATACTGCGTAGGCGCCGCGCCGAATTGCTTCCGAAAGAAGCGTGAAAAGTAAAGTGGATCGCCAAACCCGAGGTCAAATGCAACCTCTTTCACAGACCGATCTCCAGTCCGAAGTGCCACGCGCGCTTCAAGTGCCAGACGCTCTTGCGCCAACTGCTTTGCCGTCTGACCCAATTCATTTTTCACATGCCGATTTAGGGTCGCAATCGTAACGCCAAGCATATCGCAATACTCCGCAATCTCCAGATGTTTTGCATAGTTGTCTTCGACCAAATCCTGAAACCTTGCGACGATCTCGGACACTTTTGCCGGTGTCACTTGGAAGGTTTCATCGGGATTTGCATACCTGATTTTGCAATCCGCCGCCTGAAGAAGCAGGGACTTGATCGTATTGATTGCATGTTCGGGTTTAAACAAGCTCTCACCGCTGATGATATTGCCCAGCTCCTCAAACCGCGCTCGCGCGGTTCGATAGCCATCCTCTTTCAGATCGACGATCGGCAAACCACGCAGGCGGTTAAAGACGACACCATCACAAAACACCTCGTTCCTCATTACCCGTACACAAAAGAAATTGTGGTGAAAAGCACAGGACAGAAACGAGGCACTTGGCGAGAAGCTGATCCGCTCTCCGGGAGACAGGGTGAGCAACTGAAACTGATCCAAGGTGATACCGCACCCTTCGATCACCACATCCACAGGCCCGCCAACTGGCAAAAAAAGTCGATAGAGCACTTCTGAATAGGCCGGAGGTTCCCCGGGCTGCGATTGGACACGTAAGCTTGCATCGGGGTCAGTTGAGTCTTGGATCGTAAGCGTGCGCGTTTGCAATTGTCCGTCCCCCTCGCTCCATCCGCTTATTCGCGCTGTCGAGTTTGTCCAGTTCCTTGGATTAATATGGCTTTCAAAAAAGTGTTATCTAGAGGGAAAAATGGTATGCACAACGATTTTGTCCATGCTGTTTTAGATTCCATGTATAGGGCAGGGCCACGTTCAAGGCTAATTTTCTAGCAGATAAACTCCACAAAGGATCTGCTGAAATGAGGCTTGCAACCCACCTGATTGCACTTACTGCCACCTCTCTGTTCACCACTGCCGGTCTTGCAAATGACCACGCGAAGGCCGGTCAATTCCTTGACGCGTCGGAAATTGTCTTTGAGGACATCGTCCCGGGCGTTGTTGCTTTTGCCACCGTGTCGGGTGATCGCGAAAATGGCGCCCATGGCACCTTTGTGCGCATTCCTGCTGGTCAGGCGACGCCCCTGCATACCCACGGTGCCGCTTACGAAGCGGTCGTTATCCAAGGGAAATTCGAAAACCCGATTGAAGGCAATGACGCCTCAAACGTGACGCTGTCCGCAGGCAGCTTTTACAGCGTGCCAGCAGATGCGCCGCATGTCACCCAATGTGCGGCTGACAGCCCCGTCGATTGCGTGTCTTTCTTTTGGCAGGGCGTGCCTTTTGACTTCGCCCCGGTCGAATAATGGCAATGTCACATGACTGGAAAGGAACGGTTGATGACCGCTCCCCTCTGATTTCAGCCAAGCAACTCGCACATCTGTTGGGCCGATCTGACGTAAAGATATTTGACGTCAGGGGCACATGGGCCAAGCCTGCGCGTGCCCTGCCGGAGGAGTACGCCGAGGGTCACATCGAAGGCGCGGCTTTCCTTGACTGGACCAAGGAGTTTATCGCGACGGATGTCGCCACCAACTTGGCACCCATCTCGGACGAAGCTGGCGCACGTCAATCGTTCACGCGCCTCGGCATCAACCCTGGCGATCTCGTCGTGCTCTACGACGCCTCATCGCATATGCAAGCAGGGCGGATTTGGATGGCGATGCGCCATTGGGGCTTTACCAATGTGCGTGTCTTGAACGGAGGTTGGAAATTCTGGTCGGAACAAGGCTTACCGATTTCCACAGAGCCAACGACCTATGGCACCGGCTCCGTCGAACCGCGTTTGCAAGACGGGTTGACGATAGATTTGGATACTTTCATCGATCGGCGCGCCACGGCATGCGTCATCGATGCACGTGGGCCTGCGAATTACGCCGGGAAGCCGGATGATCCGCAGACAGGACATATCCCCGGGGCGCTCAATGTCCCGTTCAGTGCGATGCTTGAACCCGAAACGGGTCTTTTCTTGGATCAACAGGGTATCCGCGCCGCTCTGGACGATTTGGCCCCCTGTTGGAAAACCAAACCCCTGATTGCGTCTTGCGGGTCAGGCTACGCGGCCACAGTGGTTCTGCTCGCCCTCGAATTAATCCACGAACAGGGCACCTTGTTTGATGGGTCATTTGCTGTTTGGAAGCAGGATCCTGACCGCCCCGTCACACAGTTAATATAGCGCAATTGCTCATCCGCCACCCAAGCGGACGAGCCCATAGCATCAGGAAATTTCAATGGATAACGCACCGATTCCAAACCGCATTCTCTATACGATGCTACGTGTTCGCGATTTAGACCGTTCCCTGAAATTTTATCAGGATGCGCTCGGCATGTATGAGATGCGGCGCGAAACTTTTCCAGAGGGCAAGTTCACTTTGGTGTTCATTGGGTACGGCGATGCAGCGTCTGATGCCGTGATCGAGCTGACCTACAACTGGGACGACAACGACTACGAACTTGGCAATGCCTATGGGCACATCGCACTCGAAGTCGATGATATCTACGCCATGGAAAAGCACCTGAAGTCCCTTGGTGTCCATGTCGTGCGTCCGGCAGGGCCGATGACCTTTGCGCCCGAAGAAACGGGCGTCAAAGAAGTCATTTCGTTCATCGAAGACCCTGATGGGTACCGGATCGAGTTCATCGAAAAGATGGCACCTTGACGCAAAGACTGTCTCGTCAGTGGGACAGACATCAGAACCGTAATGCACGTTCAGCACGTCGCAAGGCCGAAATGAACCACGTTAGAGGCGGATGAAATTCTTTCTGGAGAAACTAAGATGGTTTCAATTCTACATGTCAATTCAAGCGCCCGCATGACGGGATCGGCATCCCGCCTCGGCGGAGATATGGTGGTCGAACATTTGAGAGCGCGCTACAGCAACGTCGTTGTCGTCGAGCGCGAAGCCGTGGCCCAGGCAGCGTTCCTCTCTGAAGAGTGGATCGGCGCGAGTTTCACGCACATCGATGACCGCTCAGCAGAACAGGATGAGATCCTGGCCACGTCGAATGCGCTCGCCCAGGAAGTGCTGAATGCCGATATTCTGGTGCTCGGCGTCGCGATGTATAACTTTGGTCTGTCCAGCGCGATGAAGGCCTGGATTGATCATGTGGCACGGCCCGGGATCACGTTCCGTCCAGATCCCGAACACACTTATGTTGGTCTGGCAACAGGCAAGAAAGCGTACATCGTTTTGGCCAGTGGTGAGACATCGGCCGGCTCTGAGATGGATTTTGCAACACCGTACCTGAAGCACGTGCTGGAGTTTCTTGGCATCAGGGATGTTCAAGTCATTGGCGCCGATCTGACCGTGACATCTCCCGGCACACTCGAAGACCGGATCAAGGCACAGGTGGCGCAGCTGACCTGAAAACACGCCATCAAATCTGACATCCAACAGAAAAGGGATATCCACGATGTTGAACAGCCGCGAAAGCCACATAGAGAATGTCATTTCAACGGCAGAATCTTCGAAGGCCGCAGCGCTGAGCCGTTTGGCTGCATCTTGGACCCGGTCGATGGCGATACATGGGCTTCATCCCGGAGAGCGCAGAGCGCCCGAGCGCGTCGATCAAGCAAACCTCAGGGAACGCCAACAACGGGAAGAACGCTTCACCGACATTGCTGCTCCCTATCTTGATCATCTTTTTGGGCTTGTCGGGCAGCCGGGGTGCTGCGTTCTTCTTTCTGACGCGCAGGGGGTGATCTTGGATCAGCGGATCAACACCGCCGACAGTGATCAGTTCAGGGAATGGGGCCTTTGGAAAGGGACCGACTGGAGCGAGAAGGCCGAAGGTACAAATGGGATCGGGACCTGTCTTGTTGAGGCCAAACAGACCGTCATCCATCTTGAGCAACACTTCTACGCCCGCAACACCGGCATGAGCTGCATTGACGCTCCGATCTTTGGACCGGACGGGTCGTTGATCGGTGCACTTGATGTATCCTCTGCCAGGCATGACCATACCGAGAACCTAAATGTTCTCGTTCGCGCTCTTGTACAGCAGATCGCCCGCCAAATTGAGGCAGACAGTTTCCGAACGGCCTATGCAAAGGCGCGCATTCTGGATGTGCTGGGCGCGTCCGGTGGAGGTGCTGCATTCTTGGCCATTGACCAAGACGACGTTGTTGTTGGCGCAACAAGAAACGCCCGCCACAAGTACCAACTAGGAGGTGGAGGCATTATCATGCCGCAACTTGTCTCCGAGATATTGGACACGGATGATCGCCCGCAGGTCAGCTTTGAAAAGGCGGAACGGACCACCATTGTGCAGGCTCTCACTCAACACAATCGTAACGTCTCCGAAGCCGCGCGGGCACTCGAGATCGGCCGGGCTACGATGTATCGACGAATGACCAAGCTGGCGATTGATCCGAAGGCTGACGATCTATCAATTCACTGAGTTCATGGCGAGAGCGCGCACGTTTGCATCACCGGGTTGATGACGGGACGCAGCCCGGCTTTGCGGAGCTGGAACAGACCTTTGAAGAAACGGGGAGTGGGCAAAACCTGGGAGTCTTTGTCTATAATTTTCATTTCACTGCATATTTCGACAAGCATCAGCATGCTCTTCAATTTTCGTTCGGCGTTAAACACAATTTGCAATCAACGCCGATTCCAAGTTGAAACAAGACCTTAGCATGTAGATCGTCGAGACTTGCTTTGTTGCGTCATTGGCGTAGCCAATCGACCTCCGGTAGGCTGCTCAGCAACGCCCGGGCGCCAATGTAGCCACTGACTTGTCCGGCGGTGACGAACGAATTCAGCGGTCGGCCCAGGCTGTCGCAGATGGCGTGCAGCTTCGTGTTCATGCCGCCCTTGGTGCGACCAATTAGACGACCACGCCCCCCTTTTTGGCGCCCAAACTGGACGCCGTATGGTGTGCTTTGAGATAGGTCGCATCAATCATCGCGGTCGTCTCCTCGCAGTGATCGGCTGCCAGTCCCATCATCATCTTTGCGAAGATGCCCTTATCGCTCCAGCGTTTCCAACAGTTATAAAGCGTCTTGTGCGGACCGTGTTCCCTGGGCGCATCACGCCAGCGTAAGCCATTGCGATTGATGAAGATAATCCCACTCAACACATGCCTATCATCGACGCGAGGCTTGCCGTGGGACTTCGGAAAGAAGGGTTCAAGGCGCGCCATCTGCGCATCCGTCAGCCAGAATAGATCAGACGTGTTCACCGCTCTTTTTTTTTGAACCGTGAAGCATGCCGCCATTCAGAAATTAATGGGTCCTGACCCTAAATAAGGTTCTGCCTCAATCTGTGTGATTGAACGGCAGCGTTCGTGCGCGCATTAGTTCCGGTCCTGCTCGGCCATACATGGCTCTTTTCAGTGTTTTAAGGCGGTTGATCTGTCCTTCTGCTTGCCCGTTGCTCCACGGCAGAGCGATTGCATTCTTCACGGCATTGAGATCCCTGTGCAGGGCCCTCGCAAAGCGCAGCATTTCGGTAAGGTCGGTTTCGATTGCGGTGTCGATCCATTGCTCCAGTTTTTCAGGTTCTTTGATGCGGAAAAGGGCTCGAAACCGCATGGCCAGCTGACGCATGGTGCCAATGGCCAGGCATCCTTGTTTTAGCGCGTCAACTTTTCGGGCCTGTCTTGCCGAAAGCTTGCTCCGAGGCATCAACCACTGACCTTGTCTCGAGATCCACCATGATAGTTCCATAATGAGAGGATCGCCGCCACCTCCAATCATCAATGCCGAAGACATGGATGTCTTCACCTTGGGCAAACTTTCATGCCCAGCCGTTGCATCAGGCTTTCAGCCGGACGACCGCCCAGCCTGTGACCTACGAACCCAACGATTTCAGCCATCCTGGATGTTCTACGTGCATAGGGTCGCGCAATCGCCGGAAGCTCGTCGGAGAACGTGCGTCGCCTGCATTCGCGGCGCCTGCATTGCCAGCGGTTTAGCGTCAACTTTACACGAACTATACGCCCTTGGATCGATAGATCAGACAGGCTGCGCCTGCGCCAACCATGTCGATGACGGCTTCGTGTACCACAATCAGGACAGAGACCGACAGGTTGAGCCACCGCCGAAACCATACAGACATTGTCATCTTAGAAGATGATGTCCTGAACACTAACTCCTGTGCCAGGAGGCAATTTTGATTTTGTGATCATGACTATTAGGCATAGCCCAAACCAGAACAGTACCACACAGATTGAGGCAGAACCGCATTAACTGCAACGTGACAGACGTTGCAAATCGACGTATTGCGAAGACAGAGTTGCTGCATGTGAATGCCGGGCACGACTTTGGTGCCTTGCGTGAGCCCGCCATGCTGGCGCATGTGGTGGCCTGCACGGCTAAGTTCCTGCTGGACAGCAAAGACGAGATGCCCAGCGAGCAAACGGAAACCAATTCGGAATGAGCAAGGCGGGGACCTGAGCCATGGATGACTTCGATCTGGCCCATGACGAGGTTGTACGCCTGCACGTTTTTCTGGGGGCATGGTTTCGCGGAGAACTGGCCCAGGAGGCTCTTGACCGCGACTTTGCAGATGTCCTTCACACGGAGTTCGAAAATGTGCAGCCCGCTGGTGTGGTTCTGACCCGCGCCGACATCGTCACTGGTATAACCGCGGGCCGCGGCACGAACCCCGGTTTCCAGATCACCATCGAAGCGCCACGGCTGCTGGGGTCCTGGCCTGGATTCATTCTGTTCCAGTACATCGAACATCAGACCGGCGCGCTTGCGTCCGCGCCGGAAAACAGACGCCTCTCAACCGTGTTATTCGAGCGGGACGGAGAACAGTTGATCTGGCGCTACTTGACTGAAGTTGGCCGAGAGATCGGCTGATCAGGACGGGGCAAAGCCTCAACCGGCCACCGCGCGGTTACATTTACGCTGTGGCGAACGTCAGTAGCAGGTTGTTGGCGGGCATGTTATCGCGTGCTACTGAAGTGAAACCAGCGCTTTCGACAACGTCCGTAACCTCTTCCACAGACTTGTAGCCAATCGCAGGATCGCGGGCACGCAAGGATGCGTCAAAGGCCTGATCCCCGTCTGACACAAACGTGGTCCCGCGTCGGAATGGGCCATACACAATAACCCGGCCGCCGTCGCTCAATGCCACACGAGCTTCGACAAAAAAGCGCCTGACCAGCACCTCCGGGATCAGATGGAACAGGTTAACGGTGAGAACGGCCTGCACAGATCCCTGTGCGATGGGCCAAGATGTGGCCACATCAACGGCCAAAGGTTCTAGCAGGTTCACAAGACGCGTGGACTGATGCCACGCCGCAATGCTTTCGCGTTGTCCAGGATCCACATCCGATGGGGTCCACTCCAAAGCGGGAAAGGCCGCGGCGAAAGCGGCAGCGTGCTGGCCGGTGCCACTGGCCACTTCCAGAACGCGCCCCGTGGACGGCAAACGTGCGCCAAGCGCTTTGATCAAGGGCACCGTGTTACGGGAAGCCGCAGGTGCTGTTCGCCTGCCATCTTCTGAAGTGTCAGCTTGTTGGATGATGTGCCGTGTCATGTCGGCACGCTGTCACCCCCAAGCGGTGTCGTCCAGTCCCTTCACCAAGCCAAAGCCGCTGAAATCGCAACTTGAGATCATTAGTGCAACATGAATTGCTTCGGGCGGCCGCCGTTCTCACGGGGGGGACAAAAGTTGGGGGTGTCCGGGTAAGCTGCAGGAGTTTTTCAATCACTGGGGACTCACATGGACGTTCGGATTGCCGATCTCGAACTTCCGCGCCAAAGGTTGCGTCGATGACATCGGAAACGTACGTATGGGCAAGCGCAGTTAGATTGTTATCCATCATCAAATCAAACCCCAGATAGTCCAAAGTTTGTCCTGGTGCGATGTCAGTTCTCATGGGCAGTCCTGTCGCACAGACCCGGAGGTGGGCCTTGGTCGTGAACCCACCTCTCGAGCGGTCCAAACCCTGTCGCGGCGTCCCCCTTTAGCGCCCGCTGCCTGGTGGTGGGCGCGGATGACGGGACTGTCGATGATTTGCAGGACGTCCGGAACAGCTCCGCCATGGTTCAGGGCTTCGAGAATGTCCTCCCACAGCCCCGCCAGCGTCTAGCGCCGGAACGGCCTGTAAACGCTTGACCATTTGCCGAACTCTTCGGGCAGGTCCCACCAAGGCGATCCGGTGCGCGCAATCCAGAATATCCGGTCCAGAACACTGCGATGATTGGAGGGTTTGCGCCCGTTCCGGGCACGTGCAGGAAGGATGACGTGTTCAAAGAACGCCCATTCGTCGTCCGTCATCAAATCTCGTGCCAAGCCGGTCTCCATCGCAGATACCAGCTTAACGCATGCCTGCGACACAGTGCGAACCCATTTCGTCAAGACAACCTAATGTCGTCTCTATGATTTCCGAGCAAACTGTTCGCTTTAGGTGACAAGGGCCTGTTTCTTGTATTTGTCATGCTTCCAGAGCCCATTATTGATGACGTCTTCGATAACATCGACAGCTTTCCGTACATCTGCCTCGTCAATGTATAGCGGTGTAAAACCGAAACGCATGATGTTGGGTGCGCGGAAGTCTCCGATTACATTTCGGTCGATAAGGGCCTGCATGGCGGCGTAGCCGTTGTCGAAGGCAAATGAAACCTGGCTCCCACGCGCAGCACTGTCGCGTGGGCTGACAAGAGTGAGAGCCGGGCAGCGCGCCTCAACCTCGCGGATAAAGCAGTCAGACAGCGCCACCGAGGCGCGACGCACCTTAGCCATATCGACACTGTCCCAAAGCCCTAGCGCATGTTCCAGTGCCGTCATTTGCATGACCGGCGGGGTGCCGACGCGCATGCGACCGATACCCGGCGCTGGGCGATAATCCAGCTCAAAGGCAAAAGGCGCATCATGCCCCAGCCACCCTGCAAGGGCTGGATCTACAGTCTCAGCAATATCGCGACGCACATAGATGAAGGCTGGTGCGCCGGGACCGCCATTGAGGTATTTGTACGTGCATCCCACGGCAAATTCGCTATTGGATGCCACGAGATCCACCGGTACGGCACCTGCACTATGTGCAAGATCCCACACCATGACAGCCCCGGCCGTGTGGGCTGCCAGTGTGATCGCATTCATGTCATGCATGCGACCTGTACGGTAATCAACCTGGGTGATCATGGCGACCGCGACGGTTTCGTCCATGGCATCCGCCACTTCTTCCGGGTCCACGATCCGCAACTCATACCCTTGATCCAACTGCCCAATCAGCCCCTGTGCCATGTAAAGATCTGATGGGAAGTTGCCGCTGTCCGACAGGATCACCCGCCGCCGGGGGCGCATCTTGAGCGCAGCAGACAGGGCTTGGTATACCTTTATGGAAAGCGTATCGCCTATCGTGACACTGCCATCCGGAGCACCAATCAGCCGGGCAACCTGATTGCCGACGCGGGCAGGCTGTTCCATCCAGCCATCGCGATTCCATCCGGTGATCAGGTGGCCCCCCCACTCCTCGGTCAACATGAATTGAAGGCGTTCACTTGTGCCTTTGGGCAGCGGGCCAAGGGAGTTGCCATCAAGATAGATCACACCCTCAGGCAGATCGAACCGCTCCTTTATCGGCAGGTCGTGTACGGTGTTTTTCATAGCTGACCTCTCACGTTCCAAAGTTCGGGGAAAAGCTCCACTTCAAGCATTTTGCGCAGATATTTCATGCCCGACGTGCCGCCGGTGCCGCGTTTGAACCCGATGATGCGTTCGACAGTGGTGACATGGTTGAAACGCCACCTGCGAAAATAGTCTTCGATATCAACCAGCTTTTCCGCCAGTTCGTAAAGCGGCCAATGCTGATCAGGCGCGGCATAGACTTGCGCCCAGGCATCCATGATGACCGGATCGGCCATATGCGGCTGGTTGAACCGGTAGACATCTGGCGCGAAGGTCACATCAAAATGGGCGGCCAATTGATCAAGCGCCACGTGATAGAGCGACTTCCGACCCAGTTCTTGCTCAAGCATATGATGCAACGCAGGGCGATGCGCATGCACCTTCATCATGGCGGCGTTGCGGTTCCCCAAAATGAACTCGATCAGGCGGTATTGATGGGATTGAAAGCCCGAAGACTTGCCCAGATTATCCCGAAAAGCGGTGTATTCGCTAGGGGTCATGGTGCGCAGCACATCCCAAGCGTTATTGAGCTGTTCAAAGATGCGCGCCACCCGCGATAGCATTTTGAACACGGGTGAAAAGTTGCCCCGAGCGAGTTCATCACGGGCAACCGTGATCTCATGGAGCGCAAGGCGCATCCACAGTTCAGACGTTTGATGCTGAATGATAAACAACATCTCGTCATGGGAGTCCGACTGTCGGTTTTGTGCGCCCAGGATAGGATCAAGCGCGAGGTAATCGATGTAGGACATGTCTTTGGCAAATGACATTTGCGCCCCCTCGGCCGAGGGATCATAAGCGGTCATATCTGGATCTCCGCATTTGGTGCCTGCAAAATCTTGGCCACTTGGGTATTGGCAGGGATCAGTGTGCTGAGCCTTTCAAAAGCCTTGATGGATAAGTTCACATGGGCTTCAACGACCGTCTTTGCTGCGGATACATCGCGCCCGATCGCCACTTGATACAGGGCGTCATGCGGTTCGGTGGCGAGGGCCGTCGCGTAGATCTCAGCTGCTTGGGGGGCCGCATCGGGGTGGGTTTGGTGTAGATCGCGCAGACCGGTTTGAATGAACCTCTGGTAGCGGACGAGTTGATCCCTGAGCTGCCGGTGAAAGTGCAACATCCACGGTGCATCGACCCGAGCAATCAGCGCGTCATGGAATGCGTCATGCCTTCGGTTCCAAAGCGTCAATTCATCCTCAGACCCCAGCACCGACATCGGTGAAATAGCCGTTAGGTGGTGGTAAGCTCCAATCAGTCCGGCCTCCCAGCTGTCATCGCCCTGCTCCATCGCGCGCGCAAATAGTGCGCCTTCAATAATGCAGCGGCTCCGTTCCAGATCCAGCAATTCCATGAGCGACAGGCCCGCCACGCGGAACCCCTTGTTATGTTCGATCACAACCAGTTTGTCGGCGCTCAGCCGGTTCAGGCAATCGCGGATCGGGGTTATGCCAAGGTCATAACGCTCCGACAACGCGGGCAGGCGCAATGCGCCGCCCGGTGGCAGTTTGAGCGACAGAATATCTGCCCTCATCCGACTATAGAGTTCACCCGATTTCGAAGGTTTATGCATCGTCATGCCACCTTTACGATATCAACACTACCATTCATACATGATTTTGTAAATCATATATGTTTTATAATTTTATATTTTATTTCGATTTGACAAAGGATGTGTGGCTGGCGCGTCTTTGTCCTTCAGGTCTTGGATCAGCATGCGACGGTTACAATCGTCATCCGCTGCGCAGGTGGTTTGCGCAGCCGATCAGCCCTCATCCTGTCAGCCCGTTTCGCCTTTGGCATCGTAAGCGAAATATGGATCGCGCCGACCGCTTGCTCTTGACGATCCTCCCGTAAACTTACCTTCCGCCTCGTCGCTAAAAATCTGCTTTAAACATAAAATATTCTTACTTGAAATTTTAGCTCTTACTGAATATCGTTAACGGCGTGACATCAAAGATGAGGCGTTGAAGTGCGTGTAGCTTGTCTTGGCGGCGGCCCGGCTGGCTTGTATTTCGGGATTTCTTTGAAACTCCGTGATCCAAGTGCGGAAGTTGTGGTGATCGAACGGAACCGGCCCAATGACACATTTGGCTGGGGTGTCGTTTTATCAGACGAAACGCTCGAAAACCTTGCTTTGAATGACGCCGTCAGTGCGGCATCGATCCGCAAACACTTCGCCTATTGGGACGATGTCGCGCTCGTGCATCAGGGCAAGCGGACAGTGTCCGGCGGCCATGGGTTTTGCGGGATCGGCCGCAAGCGGCTTCTGCTTTTGTTGCAAGAGCGTGCGCGTGACTTGGGCGTCGTCCTTCAGTTTGAAACAGAAGTCGAAAGCGCGAGCGCGTATAAAGACGACTTTGATGTGGTGATCGCAGCCGATGGGTTGAACTCCAAAACCCGGATGGAGTTTGCGCACGTCTTTCAGCCAGACATCGATCAGCGTTTGTGCCAGTTTGTCTGGCTGGGAACCCATCAAAAATTTGACGATGCCTTCACTTTTATCTTCGAAAACACTGAAAAAGGGTGGGTCTGGGCCCACGCCTATCAATTCGATGATGAGACCGCGACGTTCATTGTTGAATGCACGCAAAACACATTTGAGGCGTATGGCTTTGGTGACCTGAGCCAGCAAGAAAGCATAGCCATCTGCGAAGACATCTTCCGCGATCATCTGGGCGGGCATGCCCTGATGACGAATGCAAACCACATCCGCGGCTCTGCCTGGTTACGCTTCCCGCGCGTGCTGTGTGAGACCTGGCATCACGAAAATATCGCCTTGTTGGGCGACGCGGCGGCCACGGCACATTTCTCGATCGGTTCGGGCACAAAGCTGGCGCTTGAGGGCGCGATTGCACTGGCCGATCTCATCCATACCGAAGACACGCTGGATGCGGCCTTTGCACGCTATCAAGAAGAACGCAGGTTGGAGGTATTGCGGCTGCAATCGGCGGCGCGAAACTCTGTCGAATGGTTTGAGGGCGTGGAGCGCTACCTTGATCTCGACCCAGTACAGCTGAACTACTCACTGTTGACGCGCAGCCAGCGGATCAGTCACGAGAACCTGCGGGAACGCGATGCCAATTGGCTGGGATCTGCAGAAGCATGGTTCATGGAGCAAGCTGGCGAAGGCCATAACACACCCGCCCGCGCGCCAATGTTTGCACCATTCCGTTTACGTGAGATGGCGTTGAAGAACCGTATCGTGGTCTCACCCATGGCGCAGTACAAGGCCGTCGATGGCAATCCAACCGATTGGCACCTGATCCACTACGGCGAACGTGCCAAAGGTGGTGCTGGCCTAGTCTATACCGAAATGACCTGTACGTCCGCCCATGGGCGGATCACGCCGGGTTGTCCGGGTCTTTACGCACCTGAGCATGAAGCAGCTTGGGCGCGGCTCACGAACTTTGTCCACACTGAAACCGACGCCAAGATCTGCTGCCAGATCGGTCATTCCGGGCGCAAGGGGTCCACCCGCCTTGGGTGGGACGGTATGGATCAACCGCTGACCGACGGGAATTGGCCACTGATATCAGCCTCAGCAATTCCATGGGCCGCAGGAAGTGACACGCCCAAAGCGATGGACCGCGCAGATATGGATGCCGTGCGCGATGAGTTCATCGATGCGGCGCAAATGGCCAACCGCGCCGGTTTTGACATGATCGAACTGCATGCCGCCCACGGCTATCTCATTTCATCATTCATCTCGCCGTTGTCCAACGCACGCGATGATGACTACAGCGGCAGCTTGGAAAACCGATTGCGCTATCCATTGGAGGTGTTTCAAGCCATGCGTGCGGTCTGGCCAGCCGACAAGCCCATGTCGGTGCGCATCTCTGCCAGTGACTGGGCCGGAGACGATGGTGTGACGGCCGACGAAGCTGTTGAAATCGCCACAGCATTCGAAGCAGCGGGCGCTGACATCATCGATGTTTCAGCCGGGCAGACTTCGACGCGGGCCATGCCTGTCTATGGCCGCATGTTCCAAACACCATTCTCAGACCGCATTCGAAATGAACGTGGAATTAAGACCATGGCCGTGGGGAATATTTATGAAGCGGATCATGTGAACTCGATCCTGATGGCGGGGCGGGCCGATCTTGTATGTTTGGCGCGACCCCATCTGGCTGACCCGTATTGGACATTGCACGCCGCATCCGAAATTGGGGACCGCCAAGAGGTTTGGCCGAAACCTTACGAGGCCGGCCGCGATCAGGCCTGGCGTTTGGCCGACCGTGCCACCGAGATGGCGGGGAAAGTCTGAACATGCATGTCGTCGTCACAGGTGGCGGTTCCGGTGTCGGCGCGGACGTGGCACAGACTCTGGCGGCCTCCCACCATGCGGTGACGATCATAGGCCGCACCAAGGCGGCTTTGGCTGCACAAAAGCTGCCTCATCAAACCTGCGATGTAACAGACGCTGCGGCGGTCGAAACCGCCTTTGCAGCTGCACGCGTGGAACAAGGGCCCATTGAGGCTGTCATTGCCAATGCAGGTGCCGCGCATTCGGTGCCTTTCCACAAGATGGATGTGATGGACCTACAGGCGATGACCGACATCAATTTGGTCGGGGTTTTCAATGTGTGGAAAGCGGCGCTGCCAGATATGCAGGCGGCCAAGGCGGGCCGCATGATCGCCGTTGCCTCGACTGCCGGCCTCAAAGGCTATCCCTACGTGTCCGGCTATTGTGCGGCAAAGCATGGCGTTATTGGCCTGACCCGCGCTCTGGCACTTGAGCTCGCCCA
This sequence comes from Actibacterium sp. 188UL27-1, assembly GCF_016901225.1. GTDB lineage: Bacteria > Pseudomonadota > Alphaproteobacteria > Rhodobacterales > Rhodobacteraceae > 188UL27-1. The sequence continues at coordinate 24,210 of NZ_JAFEUL010000003.1, forward strand.
TACCGGGATCACGGTGAACGCGGTTTGCCCTGGCTTTGTGGAAACCCCCATGCTGGTACGTTCGATCGATACCATCGTCGAAAAAACGGGGATGACACGCGAGGACGCGGCAAGATCGCTGTCTTCGTCCAATCCGCAAAAGCGCTTTGTCCAGACCGGGGAAGTGGCAAGCGCTGTCATGTGGTTGCTGTCACCCGCGGCACAGGCGGTGAATGGGCACGCACTTAGCCTGTCTGGAGGAGAGATATGAGCATAACGCCACACAAGGACCCGTTAGAGGCACCTTCAAAGGAACGTTTGCGGCTGTGGTTGCGCTTCTTGAAAGCCAGCCGTTCAATCGAGACCACGCTGAGAGAGAATTTTAAAGCAGACTTTAACACTACCCTGCCGCGCTTTGACGTGCTCGCGGCGCTCTCGCGTTATGCCGATGGCCTGAAGATGAGCCAGATATCTGGCGTGCTCAAGGTCTCCAATGGCAATGTCACCGGCATCGTGGATCGTTTGGCTGAAGAGGGCTTGCTGGTGCGGGTATCCGTGCAAGGCGACCGGCGCGCGTCCCTCGTGCGGCTCACGCAGCGGGGGCAGGAAGAGTTTGCCCGTCAGGCCGTGGCGCATGAAGGATGGGTCAACGACATGCTGTCGGGTTTTGACGCTGAAATGGCGCGGGCCTTGGCCGACGACCTGCAAGCGCTGGAAACAAGCTTAGCCGCGGAACCTGACAGCGATGGTTGAAATCGTCCAACATTTCAAATGCCAGATCGAAGGGCGGATCGCCCATGTCGCACTGAATCGGCCCGACCGGAAAAATCCACTCACCTTCGAAAGCTACGCAGAGCTGCGCGATTGGTTCCGGGGGCTGGTCTATCGCGACGATATCAATGTCGTGATCTTTGGAGCAAATGGAGGCAATTTTTCCTCTGGCGGAGATGTGCACGATATCATTGGCCCACTCACCCGAATGAATATGAAAGAGCTTTTGACATTCACCCGGATGACCGGGGATTTGGTCAAAGCCATTGTTCATTGCGGAAAGCCGGTGATCGCCGCGATTGATGGGGTCTGCGTCGGGGCCGGTGCGATCATTGCCATGGCGTCAGATCTGCGGATCGCCACACCCGCAGCGAAATGTGCGTTTCTGTTCACCCGCGTAGGGTTGGCGGGGTGCGATATGGGAGCTTGTGCGATCTTGCCCCGCATCATCGGCCAAACCCGCGCGGCGGAACTGCTATATACCGGTCGGTCGATGTCGGCTGACGAAGGGTCTGCCTGGGGGTTTTACAACCAAGTGGTCCCTCAAGACGCATTAAAAAATAGCGCGACAGAGATGGCGGAACGCATCGCCGCGGGACCGAATTTTGCACATATGATGACCAAAACAATGCTCGCGCAGGAATGGTCCATGTCGATCGAACAGGCGATCGAGGCTGAAGCGCAAGCGCAGGCCATATGCATGCAAACCGGCGATTTTGAACGGGCCTACAATGCTTTCGTCGCCAAGGAAAAACCGGTGTTCGAGGGCAACTGATGGCAGATCAAAGCTATCTCTCATGGCCATTCTTTGCGCCCGAACATGCTGCCTTGGCCGCGCGGGCAGAAGAGGTGGCGCACGATCTGGTTGTTCAGCATGAAGACACTGACACGGCCTGCCGCGCTCTGGTGAGCCACCTTGGACGGGCCGGATTGCTGGAACATACTGGCAGCCCGGAAGGCAAGCTGGACGTGCGCAGCCTGTGCCTGTGTCGCGAAATCCTCGCGCGCCATGACGGGCTGGCGGATTTCGCTTTTGCGATGCAGGGCCTGGGCACGGGCGCGATTTCACTGTTCGGCTCGGACGAGCAAAAACAGGAATGGCTGCCGCGCACGAGAACCGGTCAGGCAATTTCCGCCTTTGCGCTGACGGAGCCGGGGTCTGGTTCAGATGTGGCGAATAACACGATGTCGGCCACACCCGATGGCACGCATTTTATACTCAACGGGCAGAAGACCTGGATCTCAAATGGTGGGATCGCCGACATGTACACGGTGTTTGCGCGAAGCAAAGATGTGTCGGGCGCCAAGGGTATGTCGGCCTTTATCGTCACCCCAGACCTGCCCGGCTTCGACGTTGTCGAACGGCTGGAGACCATTGCGCCCCACCCGCTCGCGCGGTTGCGCTTTGACGAGGTGCGTCTGCCAGCAACCGCGATGATCGGCGGGCCGGGGCAGGGTTTCAAAATTGCGATGTCAGTGCTTGATGTGTTCCGCTCCACTGTCGCGGCTGCGGCGCTTGGCTTTGCCCGCCGCGCGCTGGATGAGGCGCTTGCCCGTGTGACTTCCAGGCAGGTACAAGGCGCACCTTTGGCGGCCCTGCAGATGGTGCAAGGTCATATTGCCGATATGGCACTTGATATCGATGCAAGCGCATTGCTGATTTATCGCGCGGCCTGGGCAAAGGACAGCGGTGCGCCCCGGGTGACCCGCGAAGCGGCAATGGCCAAGCTTTTTGCCACGGATCAAGCCCAGCAGGTCATCGACAAGGCGGTACAGCTTTTTGGCGGCGATGGCGTGCGCTCGGGCACGGTCGTTGAAACGCTCTATCGCGAAATCAGAGCCTTGCGCATCTACGAGGGTGCCTCTGACGTCCAAAAGATCATTATCGCGCGCCAGGCAATGGCCGCTCATCAGGGAGAGGCGTGATGCGCGGCGCAACGGCCCATGTCGATACATTTGCCCAAGATAACCTGCCCCCCGTGGAGGATCAGCCTGACTTCCTGCTGGACGGGTTCGACTATCCTGAGGTCCTGAATGCCGGACACGAGCTGACCGATGCGATGGTGGCCAAGGGTTTTGGCGATCATACCGCATTGATCGGCAATGGCCGGATGCGCACCTACAAAGAGCTGAGCGACTGGACCAACCGGCTGGCCCATGTACTGGTTGACGACATGGGTGTGAAACCGGGAAACCGCGTGATGATCCGGTCTGCAAATAATCCCGCAATGGTCGCGTGTTGGCTGGCGGCGACCAAGGTAGGCGCGGTCGTCATCAATACGATGCCCATGCTGCGCGCGATTGAGCTAAAGACATATGTCGAAAAAGCTGAGGTTACCTTCGCGCTTTGCGACACGCGCCTGATGGAAGAGATGAACGGATGTGCTGCAACCTGCCCCGGCCTTCAGGTTGTGGCCTTTGATGGAACGTCAAATCACGATGCGGAGTTGGACCGTCTGGCGCTGGAAAAACCTGTGAAATTCGAAGCCGTGCCGACCAGCAGCGATGATGTCGCATTGCTCGGATTTACCAGCGGATCAACGGGAGAGCCAAAGGCCACGATGCATTTCCACCGCGATCTGATGATCATTGCGGATGGCTATGCGCGGGAGGTTCTGGGCGTGGTGCCCGATGATATATTCGTGGGGTCGCCACCGCTGGCCTTTACCTTTGGTTTGGGTGGTTTGGCGCTGTTCCCGCTACGTTTTGGCGCGACAGCCACGCTGTTGGAACAGGCAACACCGCCCAATATGATCAAGATCATCGAGAAATACAAAGCCACGGTTTGTTTCACGGCCCCGACCGCCTATCGCGTGATGATGCGTGCAATGGAAGACGGGGCCGATCTTTCCAGTCTCCGCGCCGCGGTCTCGGCGGGGGAGACGTTGCCACAACCTGTCTATGATGAGTGGATCGAGAAGACGGGCAAACCCCTGCTTGATGGCATCGGGGCGACGGAGATGCTGCACATCTTCATCTCCAATCGCTTTGAAGACCATCGCCCCGCCTGCACCGGGAAACCGGTATCGGGCTACGAGGCCAAAGTGCTGTCTGCCGATGGGTCGGAGGCACCGCGGGGGGAGGTCGGGCGGCTTGCTGTGCGCGGCCCGACTGGGTGCCGCTACCTGAAGGATGAGCGGCAAAGAAACTATGTGGCCCAAGGATGGAACATCACCGGTGACAGTTTCATGCAGGATGAAGAGGGCTATTTTCATTTTTCGGCCCGCAATGACGATATGATCTTGTCTGCGGGCTACAACATCGCCGGTCCCGAAGTTGAAGCCGCGCTGCTCAGCCACGACGCCGTCGCCGAATGTGCGGTCATTGGCGCACCTGATAAGGATCGTGGACATATCGTTCAGGCACATATCGTGCTGTCAGAAGGGGCTGCGCGCGACGATAGGCTGGTCAAAACCCTTCAGGACCATGTCAAAGCAATCATTGCGCCTTACAAATATCCGCGCTCTGTCGTGTTCACAGATGCCTTACCCAAGACGCAAACCGGCAAAATTCAACGCTTTGTCCTCAAAGGATCACATCCGTTATGACGATCTGTGACGTTGACCAAATCTGCCAGGTGCCGGGAACGACCTGCGAAGTTGTCGTCGCGATCACAGCCAAAACGTTCTGATCGTGCGATGACATGACGTTTGACATGCGCCAGAGGGTTTTATTCCGCCACTGCGATCCCGCCGGCATCGTATTTTACCCGCGCTATTTCGAGATGATCAACGATGGCCTTGAGGCATTTTTTGAAGAGGCCTTGGACGCGCCGTGGGATATTCTGCACAAGGCAGCCGCTGTACCAACCGCCGAGATCAAGGCGCGGTTCGCGACACCCAGCCGCCAAGGCGACCTGCTTATTTTGCGGGTCTCGATCACGCGGGTCGGGCGCAGTTCCATGGGGTACGAGATGACGGCGCGGTGCGGCACAGTATTGCGGTTTGAGGCATCTGGTACGCTGGTCTTTGTCGATGAGGCAGGCAAAGCAACCGCATGGCCCGCTGATCTGCGCACCAAATTGGAAGAACACAAGGAAAATGCGCCATGAGCCACAAGACGATCCAACCCGAAGGCTGGTTGCCTGCAAAAGGATACGCCAACGGCATGCTCTCCAAAGACGGCACCCTGCATATCGGCGGGCAAATCGGGTGGGATGGCAATAAAACCTTCGTTTCGGATGATTTTGTCGGCCAAATGCACCAGGCCTTAAAAAACATCAAAGCGATCGTCGAAGCGGCTGGCGGACAGGTTTCAGACGTGACGCGACTGACCTGGTTTGTCACAGACAAGATGGAATATGCACGAAGACAAAGTGAAGTCGGTGCAGCCTACCGCGAAGTCTTTGGTAAGCACTTCCCCGCAATGTCGATGGTTGTCGTTTCAGCCCTTTTGGAGGATGAAGCGGTTGTAGAAATCGAAGCCACAGCACATCTTGGCTGAGCCCGGACCGGTTACTGTTTGCTGCCATTCCCTTGATAACAATGACTGCACCACAAGGGCCGATCCATGGGAATAAGCCGGAGCAATAGATTTCTTTCAGCTACGGTGAACCCTGGTGGGCAAGGCCGTCTTGCTGCGCAGCGTTCGGGCCGCGCCCAAAGTCGCAATGGTGGCATCGCTGAATTCGGTTTGACGGCCTCGCTCGCCAATCTTCGGCGGCTGCCAATCCAGTTCGACACCAAAACAGATCGACAGCGAACCGCGCTGCTGTGTCCAAAGGCCACGCCCCGGTCTGGCACTTCGTGGGAGACCAACGGCTCATGACCGTGAGCTGTCATGCCGGACCCAAAAATGAAGCCCTCTCACATTTCCACAACAGGCGGATCACGACCGAACATACGATAGTAACCACAGCGTCTGTCCGAAACAGTTCCCGATCACTCTTATTCAAAAGAAAAAGGCCACTGAAACCGCGGCCTTCTTATCACATATCCCGGAGCGGGTTCAGCCTTGACGGGCTTTGAACCGGCGCTGTGTTTTGTTGATCACGTACACGCGGCCTTTGCGGCGCACGATACGGCAATCGCGGTGCCGGTTTTTCAACGAGCGAAGCGAATTCTTGACCTTCATGGGTCGTCCTTTCTATGCGCGGCGCGCGGGCGCCTGTTTCGGTTACAGCCCTGCAAAGGGCCAAATTCAATGGTGGGCGATACTGGGATCGAACCAGTGACCCCTTCGATGTCAACGAAGTGCTCTACCGCTGAGCTAATCACCCGTGCATGACGTAAAGAACGACTCCCCGCGCCACGGTTTGAGCCGTATAAGTGGAAGGCGCACGCGGTTCAAGGGCTTTTGGACACCGGCAGAATCCGGCTATGTAGACCAGCAGAGGAGACGGAATGGCCAAAAGATCGTACAGATTGTTGGAACCGACGGTGCGGTTGACCAGTGTTGTGTTTTCTTCGCCCCATAGCGGACAGGCATATCCTTGGTCATTCCTGCGTAAGACGGTGCTTGATGATCGTGCGATTCGCTCCTCCGAAGATGCATTTGTGGATCAACTGTTCGATGGTGCCCCTGCCTTGGGGGCCCCGCTTTTGGCGGCTGATGTGCCGCGCGCCTTTGTCGACCTGAACCGAAGCGCCGATGAACTGGACCCGGCCGTGATCGACGGGGTCAAGGGAACCACCCACAATCCGCGCGTCAGTTCCGGTTTGGGGGTCATCCCCCGCGTTGTCGCAAATGGCCGTGCGATCTATCGCGGCAAACTGGAACTTGCCGAAGCCAAGGCGCGCCTTGCCGATCACTGGCACCCCTACCATGCCGCGTTGCAGGCCGAATTGGACACCGCGAAAGACATGTTCGGCGCAGCAGTCCTGATCGACTGCCACTCCATGCCACATGAAGCTATCGATGCCATCTCGGGCGATACCAAGACATGGCCAGAGGTGGTGTTGGGCGACCGGTTCGGGGCGGCGTGCGCACCCGATATCATCTCCCGGATCGAAGCGGCGTTTCAGCGCGCCGGTTTGCGCGTCGCGCGCAACGCACCATTCGCGGGCGCCTATGTGACGCAAGCCTATGGGCGTCCCTCGCGCAATCAGCACGCCGTCCAGGTGGAGATTGATCGCTCACTTTATATGGATGAGGCGACCATCCAGCCAAATGAAAACTTCGACACGTTCAAACGCCAGATCACCCAAGCCGTTGCAGAGATTATCGAAATCGGGCGTGTCGCCCAGCCCCTCGCGGCGGAATGACGGCTAGCGCTTGCTAACGACTGACGCCGGAAATCCGTGGGGTTTTGCCAAGGTTTTTCAGATCCCGAAGGCACGATAACCTTCGCACGACCCCAGGCCCCATGCCAGGCTGACACCCATGGCAGATACCGCCTGTAGGTCCCGTTTGGCGACACCGCTTAACGCAGCGCGCGCCCCTTGACGATGGCATCGCTGCCGAACCTGTCGCGGATCGCATCGCTTGCCCGCTCTGCCTTGGCCCTTTGCTGCGCGCCGGGATCCAGCAGATCGCCGACACTGTCAGCGTCCGCCGCCGGGACCAGATCGCTGATCCCCACGCCCAACAGTCGGAACGGGCCGGGATCGCTCACCTGATCCAGCAAATCGCGCGCGGTACGATATATCTTGTCAGTCAACTGGGTCGGCTCGCGCAACGAGATCCGTTTGCTGAGCAAGGCGTGATTGGCCCGCTTCAGTTTCAGCGTCACGACCCGACCGGCGATATCCTTGGCCTTGGCCCTGTCCGCCACCTTTTCGGACAGCCGCCAGATATGCCCATCCAGCAAATGATGGCTCGCCGTGTCATCATGGAACGTCGTCTCGTTCGAGATTGATTTGGCGCGGCTGTTGCGCGTCACCGCCCGGTGATCCCGCCCCCAGGCCAGGTTCCACAGCCGGTCACCCGAACCACCGAACCGCGCGGCCAATTCCTTCCGGTCCCACCGCCGCAGATCCGCAAAGGTGCGGATGCCTACTTTTTCAAGCGAAGCCTGGAATGCCTGACCCACGCCCCAAATCAACCGCACCGGCTGATCGCGCAGAAAATCCTCGGTCTCGGCCGCACCGATCACGGAAAACCCGCGGGGCTTGTCCAGATCGCTGGCGACCTTGGCCAGAAACTTGTTGTGGCTCAAACCGATGGAGCCGGTAATCCCGATCTCCTGCTCCATCCGCTGCACCAGCCGCGCCAGCATCACCGCAGGCGGGGCGCCGTGCAGCCGGGCCGTTCCGGTCAGATCCAGAAAGGCCTCATCCAGTGAAAGCGGTTCGATCGCGGGGGTCAGATCCTCCATCAGCGCGCGCACCTGCCGGGACACCTCGACGTAGACCGACATGCGGCCTTTAACGACGACCGCCTCGGGGCAAAGCTGCAGCGCCTTGAACATCGGCATCGCCGACCGTACCCCCCGGATCCGCGCAATATAGCAGGCGGTGGAGACCACGCCACGCTTCCCACCCCCGATGATGACCGGTTTGTCAGCCAGGTCAGGATTGTCCCGCTTCTCGACCGAGGCATAGAAGGCATCGCAATCCATATGGGCGATGGACAGATCGAACAGTTCCGGATGCGCCATCACGCGCGGTGACGCACAGGCCGGGCAGCGCGTCCCGGCATCAAATTGGGTCAGGCAGGTGCGGCACAGGGCAGGCATGGCGGACTTGACGGTGGTGGTTGGGCATATCTTAGCATCCCCTGCAGGAGGACACTATGACTGACAGCTATCCCCATGAACCCCGCACAGAATGCCGAACCCCTGCCGAAGGGCGCGATGGCGTCACGCGCATTCCCACCTGGAAATACACCACCATCCGCACCATCATCCTTGATCTGCTGGACGAGGCCGGAGCCGACGGCCTGGCCTTCAAGGATCTGTCGGCCCAGGTCAAATCGCATCTCTCCTCCAACGACCGCGCCCATCTTGGATCTGTCGGCTGGCACGTCACCTGCGTGAAGCTGAATATGGAGGTCGACGGGGATATCATGCGTCTGCCCGGAAAGGGCCCCCAGCGGATCATCCGCACCTGACATCTAAAGCATCGTCTGCGTCAGCAGATATCGGGACAGGATCACCTGATGGGCTGCCCCCATCGCACCGGCCATGGGGCCGATACTGCCGGGCACGATCTGCGGCGGCACAATTCCGGTCGTGTCCATGTCGCCCATGCACGCCGCCACCCGCTGTACCAAGGCGGATCGGACACCCGTGGGAAAATCCCCATCGATGACAATGGCCTGAAAGTCGATCACCGATGCAGCCGATACCGCAGCCAAAGCCAGGCTATGAGCCGTTTGATCCAACCAGGGGTGTAGGAACTGGTCAAACCCCGTCCAACTGGCATCCTCTCCGCGCAGCAGGTCCACCGAAAGACCGCTTGCCGCCAACTGCCGCTCCAGCAAATGCAGGGAGGCGTGGTGGATCAACTGCCGGTCGGATGCCTGATGCGCCGCGACCGGAAGCGACCCGAATGCGCCAGCATTGCCCGACCGACCGGGATAGACCATGCCGTTCAGCACCACGCCCCCACCGCAGAAATCACCGATATAGAAATAGGCGTAATCGGCAAAATCGGCGCCCCGGCCCGTCACATGCTCGGCAATGCAGGCCACGGTGGCGTCATTGCCTGACACGACGGGCCGGTCACTCAACTGCGAAAAGGCCTTGGTAAAGCAGAAATCGCGCCAGGCGTTCATCTCTTCTTTAGGGGCGTTCAGGCGGTCCAACCAGTTCCACAGGTCAAACGGCGCGGCCACCCCGATACCGGCAAAGCGGGCCTGCTTGGCGGGATCCAAAGGTGCCATCAACTGCTCCAGCGCGTCGGCTGCAAAGGCCATCACCACAGCCGGGGTCGGATAGGCGTAGCGCACCGTCTTTTGCCCCCGGATCGCACCGACCAGATCCATCAGGATCAGATCAGCCCCGCGCCGTCCAATCCGCAGACCAACGGCAAATGCCCCATCAGGATGCAACCCCAAGGGCACGGATGGCTTGCCGACCCGCCCGCGCACAGGCTCGCCCCGTTTCAGCAACCCATCCCGTTCCAGCGACCGCGTGATGACCGAGGCGGTCTGTGCCGACAGGCCGATGCGCCGCGCAATATCCGCACTGGGCAAGGCACCGTGACGCTGGATCAAAGACAGGACCAACCGCTCATTATGGTCGCGCAATCCCGTCCCGCTCATGCCGGTATGCAATTCAGTCGGTTTGTATTCACTCATGACGGGGTCGCATACCGCGCTCAATGTTTATCTTCGATAGCATGCCCTGGATTAATCACCTAAGTTTATTTATTGACACTCCCCCGCCCAGCCCGCTTACTTGACGTTGGGAGACTTGACGACCTGAACGACTCGAGATCGCAGGCGTGCAAACCAACCCAAATGGGAGGAGATCACATGAAAAAGTTGTTTCTGGGCACCGCAATCAGCCTGGTTGCCATGGCAGGTACTGCCATGGCGGGCGGACATGCCGTTTCGGCCTGCCTGATCACAAAGACCGATACCAATCCGTTTTTCGTCAAGATGAAGGAAGGCGCGACAGCCAAAGCCGAAGAGCTGGGCATTTCGCTGAAATCATTCGCGGGCAAGGTCGATGGCGACCATGAAACCCAGGTCCAGGCGATTGAAACCTGCATCGCTGACGGGGCCAAGGGCATCCTGCTGACGGCATCTGACACATCCTCCATCGTGCCAGCCGTGCAGCAGGCGCGCGATGCCGGATTGCTCGTCATCGCGCTGGATACACCGCTTGAACCCATCGATGCCGCTGATGCAACCTTCGCCACCGATAACTTCCTGGCCGGGGAATTGATCGGCAAATGGGCCGCCGCTTCGCTGGGGGACGAGGCCGCCAATGCCAAGATCGCCATGCTCGACCTGGCCGTCAGCCAGCCATCGGTCGGCGTGCTGCGCGACCAGGGGTTCCTGCAGGGCTTTGGCATCGATCTGGGCGACCCTAACAAATGGGGGGATGAGACCGACCCCCGCATTGTCGGCAATGACGTGACCGCCGGGAATGAAGAAGGCGGACGCAAGGCCATGGAAAACCTGCTGGCCACTGATCCAGAGATCAACGTTGTCTACACGATCAACGAACCCGCCGCCGCGGGTGCCTATGAAGCGCTCAAGGCGATCGGTCGTGAAAATGATGTGCTGATCGTCTCGGTCGATGGCGGCTGCCCCGGTGTGCAAAACGTCAAGGATGGCGTGATCGGTGCGACATCGCAGCAATACCCGCTGCTCATGGCCTCCCTCGGGATCGAAGCCATCGCCAAATGGGCCGAAGACGGCTCAAAGCCCGCCAATTCCGAAGGCAAGGATTTCTTCGATACCGGTGTGGCCCTGATCACAGACCAACCCGCCGAAGGGGTCGAATCCATCGACACCACCGAGGGCACCAACCTCTGCTGGGGCTGATCTGACCCAGTCATCGCACAGGGGCGGTCCACCGCCCCTGTCAGGCCAGGGTGGGGAGGACCCGGATGAACACCGCCAACGATTTTGAAACCGCCGCATCCCGCACTGAAACCGTTGCCGAATTCGACGGTCACAAACGCGGTTTCGTCCATCGGCTGCAACATCTGCTGCATACCAATCCGTCGCTGGTGCCGCTGATTGTGCTGGTTCTGTCGACCCTTGGCCTTGGCCTCTACATCGATTGGGAACCGATCAAGGTCTCCCTTGGCATCGCCCGTTTGGAGGACGTCTCCAACGGCAGCTACCGCTTCTTCAAATCCTTCACGCTGACTTTGATCCTGCAACAGGTGCAGATCGTGGGTGTCTTGGCCGCGGCACAGACCCTGATCATCCTGACCGCGGGCATTGACCTCAGCGTCGGGGCCATCGCCGTTCTGTGCTCGGTCATCATGGGGCAGTTCACCTTCCGCTACGGCATTCCACCCACATTCTCGATCATGATCGGCCTCGCCGTGGGTAGTGCGATTGGCGCCGTCTCCGGCTTTCTGGTCAGCCGGATCAAACTCCCGCCGTTCATCGTGACGCTGGGCATGTGGCAGATCGTGCTGGCCGCCAACTATCTGTATTCCGCGAATGAAACGATCCGGTCCCAGGATATCGCAGCCCAGGCCAGTCTTCTGCAATTCATGGGCACCAAATTCACGATGGGTGGGGCGACCCTTACGCTCGGGGTGATCTCAATGCTGTTGATCGCCTTCATCCTGGCCTACGCGCTCAAATCCACACCATGGGGGCGGCATGTCTACGCGGTCGGCGATGATCCGGAGGCTGCAGAGCTGGCCGGGGTCAATCGCCATCGCACCCTAATGTCGGTCTATATGCTGGCTGGCTTGATCTGCGGCTTTGCAGGATGGGTGATGATCGGGCGGTTCAGCTCGGTCTCGCCATCGGCCACAACTGGGGTGATCGGCAATATCCAGGCCATTACTGCCGTGGTGATCGGCGGCATCTCCTTGTTCGGCGGGCGCGGCTCGATCCTCGGTGCCCTTTTCGGAGCGCTGATCGTCGGTGTGTTCGAGCTTGGCCTGCGCATGGCAGGCGCCGATCCGCAATGGACCTTTTTGTTGATCGGTGTCCTGATCATCGCCGCCGTGGCGGTGGACCAGTGGATCCGAAAGGTCTCGATATGACCGCGCCCATTTTGCAAGGCCGCAACCTGGTCAAACGCTACGGTCCCGTCACCGCCTTGGACCATTGCGATTTTGAGCTTTACCCAGGCGAGATTCTGGGGGTCATCGGTGACAATGGCGCGGGTAAATCCACGTTGATCAAAGCAGTCTCAGGTGCGGTCATTCCCGACGGTGGCGAGGTGCAGCTGGACGGCAAGCCCGTCCACTTCACCTCTCCGATCCAAGCCCGCGAACACGGGATCGAAACGGTCTACCAGACCCTCGCCATGTCCCCCGCCCTGTCGATTGCCGACAACATGTTCATGGGGCGCGAGCTGCGCCGCCCGGGCATTTTGGGCACTGTCTTCCGCATGCTCGACCGCCCGGCCATGGAAAAGTTTGCGCGCGATAAGTTATCCGAACTGGGCCTGATGACGATCCAGAACATCAACCAGGCGGTTGAAACCTTGTCCGGTGGCCAACGCCAAGGCGTCGCCGTGGCGCGCGCGGCTGCCTTCGGGTCCAAGGTCATCATCCTGGATGAGCCAACCGCGGCCTTGGGCGTCAAGGAAAGCCGCCGGGTGCTGGAACTGATCCAGGATGTCCGGTCCCGCGGCATTCCCATCATCCTCATCAGCCACAACATGCCCCATGTGTTCGAGGTTTGCGACCGGATCCACATCCACCGGCTTGGCAAACGGCTGACGGTGATCAATCCGACCGACTATACCATGGCCGATGCCGTGGCCTTCATGACCGGCGCGAAAGAGCCTGAGGCCGCATGACGCTCGCCCCCGTGGTGACCCGCATCCGCGCCCTTCCTGCAAAAGACGGCGGCCGGACCCTCATCGCCGTGGCAGGCCCGCCAGGCAGCGGCAAATCCACCCTGGCCGAAGCGTTGGTCCAGGCCCTTGGTCCAGACACCGCCTTGCTCCCCATGGATGGCTTCCACCTCGACAACCGTCTTTTGGAACCAAAGGGGCTGCTCTCTCGCAAGGGCGCCCCGGAAACATTCGATGTCGCGGGGTTCGCCACATGTCTGGAGCGTGTCGCCAGCGGTGCCCCGATCTTTGTCCCGCTCTTTGACCGCGACCGGGAGATCGCCGTTGCAGCGGCTGCCGAGATCCCGGCAACTTGCAAAACGATCATCATCGAAGGCAATTACCTTCTGTTTCAACAGCCGCCCTGGTCCGGCCTCGCCGCACTGTGGGATCTGACCATCTGGCTCGACATCCCGGACAACGTTCTGAAACAACGCCTCACCGCACGCTGGCTGTCCTATGGATTTGCGCCAGCTGCCGCAGCCGCCAAGGTGCAAAACAATGATCTCCCCAACGCCGTGGCAATCAAATCTCAAAGCGCCCCGGCAGACATAATCCTGGGGGCTGACTGGGCCTCCGCGGCCATAAAAAGCAAATGATTTCAAATGTCCCCGCGGGGACAGCACGTCAATTCCATCATGTGTCCAAAAATATCCCGGGGGAGCAGCCGCAGGCTGCGGGGGCAGCGCCCCCATCGGTCGGATCGTGCAGGCGATCCGATACATCTGCCTCATGTCACGACCCTGAGGGTCAGATTGACCCGCCCGCCCTTGGGCATCAGCGTTGATGTTCCGGCACGGATCCGATCAACGCCGTGGTAAACCAGCCGTGCCGCGCCGCCCATTACCGCCACATCACCCGAGCGCAGCCAGAGGCTTTCCGTCTTCCCGCCGCGTGTCGTGTTGCCAACCCGAAACAACCCTTCATCGCCCAATGAGATCGAGACGACAGGCATGGTGAAATCCGCCTCATCCCGGTCCTGGTGCAGACCCATCCGCGCCTCGGCGCCATAGAAATTGATCAAACAGCATTCGGGTTGCCGGTCCACACCAGCCACCTGATCCCAGATCCGCAGGATGCGCCCTGGAATGGCTGGCCAAAGCTGCCCGTCCGGATGCGTCGGCGCATAGCGATACCCCTGACGGTCGGTGATCCAGCCATATTGCCCCGCCGCACTCATTCTGACGGACATCGGCTTGCCGGACGGGGTGACCGGCTGAAACAACGGGGCTGCTTTCAACACCTTGCTCAAGTCGTCTAGTATCGCCGCCTGATCTTCGATGGAGATTAATGAAGGGTAAATTAACACCCCACGTAAAGTCACCGGCGCGTTTGAGACTGTCATGCGGTTTCCAGTCGATTCTCACTCAAAGTCCAGCCTTTTCTGCGCTTGCAGGCCCTATGGCCGCAACCTATATACCCTGCTGATGCTGCGCCGGGGTGATCCCGGGCGGTATGGGATTGGGCGGCATGTGCCTGAATGCAGGGCGAGCCCCCGCAACATCGCCAAAGAAGAGGTAGAGTTACATGGCCAAAGTCATCGGAATAGACCTTGGAACCACCAATAGCTGCGTCGCCATCATGGATGGCAGCCAGCCACGGATCATCGAAAACGCCGAAGGCGCGCGCACGACACCGTCGATCGTCGCGTTCACCGATAGCGAACGGCTCGTGGGCCAACCGGCCAAACGCCAGGCCGTCACGAACCCTGACAACACCATCTTCGCGGTAAAGCGCCTTGTGGGCCGTCGGTTCGATGATGCCGACATCGCGAAAGATAAAAAGAACCTCCCCTATTCCATTATCGATGGCGGTAATGGCGATGCCTGGGTCGAGGTGCGCGACGACAAGTACTCCCCCAGCCAGATCAGTGCTTTCATCCTGCAAAAGATGAAGGAAACGGCAGAAAGCTACCTTGGCGAAGACGTCACGCAAGCCGTGATCACGGTACCGGCCTATTTCAACGACGCCCAGCGTCAGGCCACCAAGGATGCGGGCAAGATCGCCGGCCTTGAAGTGCTGCGGATCATCAACGAGCCGACCGCGGCAGCCCTCGCCTATGGCCTCGACAAGAAAGAGACGCGCACGATTGCCGTCTATGACCTGGGTGGGGGTACGTTCGACGTGACCATCCTGGAAATCGACGATGGCCTTTTCGAGGTCAAATCCACTAACGGTGATACATTCCTGGGTGGTGAAGATTTTGACATGCGCATCGTGTCCTACCTGGCCGACGAGTTCAAAAAAGAGAACGGCGTCGACTTGACCAAGGACAAGATGGCGCTGCAGCGTCTGAAGGAAGCTGCCGAAAAGGCCAAGATCGAGCTGTCATCCAGCCAGCAGACCGAGATCAACCAGCCCTTCATCTCGATGGATCCGAATGGCGGCCAGCCCTTGCACATGGTCATGAAATTGACGCGCGCAAAGTTGGAATCTCTGGTCAATGACCTGATCAAGGCGTCGATCAAGCCGTGCCAGGCCGCGCTGAAGGATGCCGGTCTAACGGTTGGCGATATTGATGAGGTCGTGTTGGTCGGCGGGATGACCCGCATGCCACGGGTCACCGAAGAGGTCACGAAATTCTTTGGCAAGGAACCCCATAAGGGTGTGAACCCAGATGAGGTTGTCGCCGCCGGTGCGGCCATTCAGGCCGGTGTCCTGCAAGGCGACGTCAAGGATGTGGTGCTGCTGGACGTGACGCCGTTGTCTTTGGGGATCGAGACGTTGGGCGGTGTCTTTA
Source organism: Actibacterium sp. 188UL27-1 (assembly GCF_016901225.1). GTDB lineage: Bacteria > Pseudomonadota > Alphaproteobacteria > Rhodobacterales > Rhodobacteraceae > 188UL27-1. The sequence continues at coordinate 40,067 of NZ_JAFEUL010000003.1, forward strand.
CCCGCCTGATCGACCGCAACACTACGATCCCGACCAAGAAAAGCCAGATCTTTTCAACCGCCGAGGATAACCAGAACGCCGTGACGATCCGGGTGTTCCAAGGTGAGCGTGAGATGGCCGCGGATAACAAGATCCTGGGCCAGTTCAACCTGGAAGATATCCCTCCTGCACCGCGTGGCTTACCGCAGATCGAGGTGACCTTCGACATTGATGCCAATGGCATTGTGTCGGTCAGCGCCAAGGATAAGGGCACTGGCAAGGAACAGAACATCACGATCCAGGCCTCGGGCGGTCTGTCGGATGATGAAATCGACCAAATGGTCAAGGACGCCGAAGCCAATGCCGAGGCCGACAAGGATCGCAAGGAATTGGTCGAGACCAAGAACCAGGGTGAGAGCCTTGTCCATTCGACCAAGAAATCGCTCACCGAGCATTCCGACAAAGTCGATCCATCCACGGTCGAGGCCATCGAACTGGCCATGGGTCCGCTGGAAGAAGCGCTTGAAACCGAAGATATCGCCAAGATCAAAGGCGGGATCCAGAACCTGACCGAAGCTGCCATGAAACTGGGTGAGGCCATCTACAAGGCCGAGCAGGAGAAGGCTGGCGAAGCCGCGCCTGAGATGGACGAAGAGGTTGCCGGTGTCGACGATGAGATTGTCGATGCCGATTTCGAGGATCTTGACGGTAACAAGCACGGCTAACTGGCCCTGCGCGCGTACCCCTGTGGCCGGCCCCTGACCATGGGCCGGCCCTTGCGTTCAATGGAAGAGGGGTCCTATGGCAAAACGTGACTATTATGATGTGTTGGGCGTCTCGCGCGGGGCATCCGAGGACGAGTTGAAGAAAGCCTATCGCCGCAAGGCCAAGGAGCTTCACCCGGATCGCAATTCTGACAATCCAACGGCCGAAGAGCAGTTCAAAGAGGTGAACGAGGCCTATGACGCGCTGAAAGACCCGGACCGCAAGGCAGCCTATGACAGGTTCGGCCATGCGGCGTTCGAAGGGGGCATGGGTGGCGGCCGCAGCGGCGGCGCCCGTCAGGGCGATTTCGCCGGTGCCTTCTCTGACGTGTTCGACGATCTGTTCGGTGATTTCATGGGCGGTCAGCGTTCCGGCGGTGGCGGCCGCAACCGGGCCGCACGCGGCGCTGACTTGCGCTATAACCTGAAGATCTCGCTGGAAGAGGCGTATTCCGGCTCTCCGAAAACCCTGAATGTACCCAGCTCTGTCCAATGCGAGGCCTGTTCGGGTACGGGAGCAGAGGGCGGCGCAGAGCCGGTGACCTGCCCAACCTGCAATGGCATGGGTAAGGTGCGGGCACAGCAGGGTTTTTTCACGGTCGAACGCACCTGTCCGACCTGTGCTGGCCTGGGCCAGATCATCAAGAATCCCTGCCAGGTCTGTGGCGGCGCTGGCCGGATCGAGAAGGAGCGCGCCCTGTCCGTCAACATCCCTGCAGGTGTTGAAACGGGAACGCGCATTCGTCTGGCCGGCGAAGGAGAAGCCGGTCTGCGCGGTGGGCCAACAGGCGACCTGTATATCTTTATCGAGGTGGCCGATCACGAGTTGTTCGTGCGCGACGGGCCGCATCTGTTCTGTCGGGTTCCGGTCAGTGTGACCTCTGCCGCGCTGGGTGGTGATATCGAGGTGCCGACAATCGATGGCGGTCGCAGCCGGGTCAAGGTGCCCGCGGGCAGCCAGTCTGGCAAGCAGATGCGCCTGCGCGGCAAGGGGATGCCGCCGCTTCGCCAAGGCAGCGCCGGTGACATGTTCATTGAACTGGCGGTCGAGACGCCCGTGAACCTGACCAGCCGCCAGAAAGAGCTGCTGCGCGAGTTTGAAAAGTTGAGTGAAGACAACCACCCGGAAGGGTCCAGCTTTTTCTCGAAAGTGCGGGGGTTTTGGGACAGCATGAAGGGCTGATCCCGGCGAACATTAACCCTTCATTAGCCACGTCATGAGAGCGTCCGGACCATGAGCCGGACCGCTTCACTTCAGGAATCACCGATGCCGCTGTTCGGTGGTGACGAGGCCCCGATTGTGGTCGAGGGCAGGGCACTGCCATCCTATATCAAGGATCATCGCCAGCGGTTGCGGGAACGGTTTCTGGCCGGGGGACCGGATGCGATGCCGGATTACGAGCTGTTGGAACTGGTCCTGTTCCGCGCCATTCCACGCCGTGATGTCAAACCCCTTGCACGGCTCTTGCTGGAGAGGTTTGGCGATTTCAATCGCGTCCTGGCGGCGGGTCCCGGTCGCCTATCCGAGGTGCCGGGCGTGGGTAATGCCGTGATTGTAGAGTTGAAGATCGTCGAAGCCGCCGCGCAACGCATGGCGCGATCCTGCGTGATGGGGCGCGATGTGATTTCGGGTTGGGATGCGGTGCTAGATTACTGCCACACCGCCATGGCCCACCGGGAAACGGAACAGTTTCGCGTCCTGTATCTGGATCGAAAGAACGTTTTGATTGCTGACGAACAACAGGCGCAGGGCACTGTTGATCATGTACCGGTTTATCCGCGTGAAGTGGTCAAGCGAGCCTTGGAACTGAATGCCAGCGCATTGATTCTGGTGCATAATCACCCGTCAGGTGATCCAACTCCATCTGAGGCTGACATCCAGATGACACACCAGATTCAGTCTGCCGCGCACACATTGGGGATCGTGTTGCACGATCACCTGATCATCGGCAAATCAAGCGCGCTGAGTTTTCGGAGCGAGGGTAACCTGTAGGCGGTTCAGCGGGCAGCGACACGCATGTCGCGCAAGACATCATCCATAACCAAGACCCGACCCACGGCATTGCAGCGTGGCATGGCAATCGTCAAAGCGACCGGTTTGCTGCCAGCATCAAAGCCGGGTTGCAGGATCTTGGCCGAGATATTGCGCCCGCAGTTGCGGCGCGTGACTTCAGCTTCGACATTCAAGCGGACGCGGGATGCAACGGTCAGGTCTTCGGTCGGGAAACTGTAGATCTCAACCTGCCAGCCTTGCAAAAGACGGGGATCACCGAGAACGGTCATGAAGCCGCCCCCTTGGCCGAAGGACTGCTTGGGATCGCCGGTATTGCGATGCCAGATATGGCCCGCCTGACCTCGCCGTTGATCACCTTCAAAGGCGTGCATGCGCAGAACGGGCTTACCCTTCCACTGCAGCGCAACCCTTTGAAACTGCGTATACTCTTCGAATTCAACCTTGGCGCGGGCAACCCAGCCATCGTCGAATGTCGCGGAAACGATCGTGGTCTGTTCCAGGGCGGGTATCTGCGCCTCGTAATGTCCCTTGGCATCGGTGAGAACGGTAAAGCGCAGGCCCCCCTGGCGCAGGTTGACGATACTGCGCGGATAACAGGGCGCGTCCAGCACCAGATAGATCATGGAAGCCGTGGCGGGCGATGCCGTGAAATCGGCGATGCAGCTTTCCTCGGGACCAGCGACGCGCTCGTCCTGCGTCAGGGAAAAGTCACCTGAATATTGCTGAAATCCGCTGCCCACGGGCAGGGTCACGCCCTCATAGCTCAGCTTGGGATGGGGGCCCGACGGGATGCTGACAAGCTCTGGCAGCAGCGCATCATCAGCAGTGACGGTGGCATTTGGCGGTATGGCAACACCGATCAGCGGTTGAACATCCTGGAGGATGATCTCGGCCCCGGTGGGTTGCACGTCTGCGGTGTTCAAGGCGGCTGGAGCTGTGTCGGTCTGGGGTGCAGATGTACCGAACAAAAGATCGCCATGCTGCATGACAAATCCGGTGGCCATGGCCAAGGAAAATGCGAGACCGGCTGTCTTGATACGCTGAAAATAACTCATTCATCCCCCATCACTTTTCTAAGCGACAGGTTTGTTATCAGAGGTAATTCGGGCGGGGTCGTGGCAAGAGCACGCTCATTTTCAGCCAAATTGTGACGCGGTTAACATGCGTATAGGCCGGTTTCGGCGTAAAATACCGTTGTGGCTGTTCTTGGCCGCAACTGCGCCTCAATTCAGACTGTCAAATGCGGCGGCGATCAGACCTTGGCACCGTGGCAGTGCTTGAATTTCTTGCCGCTCCCGCACGGGCAAAGCTCGTTGCGACCGGGATTGCCCCATGTCGAGCGATCATTCTCGTCAAAGCCGGGGCGGCGACCGGTGGGCAGCATCGGGTCGGCCTCGGCCTCAACCTCTTCACCAGCGACCATCTGGCTTGCGCCTTCGATCAAATCCGGCTGCTGCGCCATCAATTGCTGAATCATGGCCTTTTGCTCCTCTTCCGTGAGGGGCCGGATCTGGCTGAGCTTTTTGGTGGTCTCGGTCCGCAAGCTGTCCAACATCCCTTCGAACAGCTGAAACGACTCGGTCTTGTACTCATTCAGCGGATCGCGTTGGGCATAACCCCGGAACCCCACGACCGAGCGGAGATGTTCCAATGTCAGCAGATGCTCCCGCCATTTGCCATCGATTGTCTGCAAAAGGATCTGCTTTTCGATGTTGCGCATGTTTTCGGGGCCGAATTGAACCGCCTTTTGCGCCATGAATTCATCGGAGGCTTTGTACAGACGCTCCCGCACGACATCATCGTCAACGCCATCTTCCTGGCCCCAGGCGATCAACGGGACATCCACGCCAAGGATTTCCAGCGTGGCGGCATAAAAGCCGTGCATGTCCCACTGGTCCGAATAGGATTTGGGCGGCATGAACTGGTCAATCAGGTCATCGATGACCTGGTGGCGCATGTCCTGAGTGACTTCCGAAAGGTCATCGGCCTCCATGATTTCCATGCGCTGGCCAAAGATCACCTTGCGCTGGTCGTTCATCACATCATCGAATTTCAGCAACTGCTTGCGGATATCGAAGTTGCGCCCTTCGACCTTGGCCTGCGCTTTTGCGAGGCTTTTGTTCACCCAGGGGTGCACGATTGCCTCGCCTTCCTGCATGCCGAGCTTGCCCAGCACATTGTCGAGACGTTCAGAGCCGAAGATGCGCATCAGGTCATCCTCAAGGCTCAGATAAAAGGAGGACTTGCCAGGATCGCCCTGGCGGCCTGACCGGCCGCGCAACTGGTTGTCGATCCGGCGGCTTTCATGGCGCTCTGTCGCCAGAACGAACAAACCGCCTGCATCCAGGACCTTTTGCTTTTCGTCCACGACCTCAGCTTCGATCCGGGTGCGCACGTCATCCGGATCCGCATCCGGGGTTTCGGCCAGGGCCTGTAGGACGCGCATTTCCACGTTGCCGCCCAATTGTATGTCGGTCCCGCGGCCCGCCATGTTGGTTGCAATCGTAACGGCCCCTGTCTTACCCGCATCGGCGACGATCTGCGCCTCTTGCTCATGCTGGCGGGCATTCAGGACATTGTGGGGGATCCCGGCCTCTTTAAGAAGCTCTGAGAGGCCCTCTGATTTCTCGATACTGGTGGTGCCGACAAGAACAGGCTGGCCCTTGTTGTTGGCCTCACGAATAGCCTCGACAATCGCACCCAGCTTTTCCTTGGCGGTGCGGTAAACCTGGTCATGGTCGTCTTCACGCGCGATGCCCTTGTTCGTCGGGACCTCCACAACGCCCAGGCCGTAGATTTCGGAAAATTCCTCGGCCTCCGTCAAGGCCGTGCCCGTCATGCCGGACAACGTGTTATAAAGCCGGAAGTAGTTTTGGAACGTGACAGATGCGAGGGTCACGTTTTCGGGCTGAATTTCGCAGCCTTCCTTTGCCTCGATCGCCTGGTGCAGGCCATCGGATAACCGCCGCCCGGTCATCATCCGGCCGGTGAATTCGTCGATCAGCATCACCTCGCCGTCGCGGACGATGTAATCCTTGTCCTTCGTGAACAGCTTGTGTGCCCGCAGGCCCTGGTTCACGTGATGAACGATGGTGGTGCTTTCCGGGTCATAAAGGGACTGTTCCTCGGGCAGCAGACCGGCGGATTGCAGGATCCCTTCGAGGAACTCGTTGCCGTCATCGGTGAAGGTAACGTTGCGGGTCTTCTCATCCAGCGTGTAGTGATCGTCGTTCAGTTTCGGGATCAGTTCATCGATGCTGACATAAAGATCGCTGCGATCCTGGGCGGGGCCCGAGATGATCAGAGGCGTCCGCGCCTCATCGATCAGGATCGAGTCGACCTCATCCACAATCGCAAAGTTGTGACCGCGCTGGGACAGTTGCGACAATTCGGATTTCATGTTGTCGCGTAGATAGTCGAATCCAAGTTCGTTGTTTGTGGCGTAGGTGACATCGGCCGCGTAGGCGTCCCGCTTTTCGCCTTCGTCCTGCTGGGGATATACGACGCCGCAGGTCATGCCGAGCTGGGTATAGACCTTGCCCATCCATTCGGAGTCGCGCTTGGCCAAGTAGTCATTGACGGTGACGATATGCACGCCCTTTCCGGTCAGCGCGTTCAGGTAAGCCGGGAACGTGGCGACGAGTGTCTTGCCCTCACCCGTCTTCATTTCAGCGATATTGCCCTGATGCAGGAAGATGCCGCCCATCAGTTGCACATCAAAGGCTCGCAAACCCAAGGCCCGGCGCGCACCCTCACGGCAATTGGCAAACGCTTCAGGCAGCAGATCATCCAGGCTTTCGCCCGAATTGGCGCGCTGCCGCAATTCCGCTGTCTTGTCTTGCAAACCCTCATCGCTGAGGGCTTCAAATTCCGGTTCCAGCGCGTTAATCTTATCGACAAGATGTCGGGTTGATTTAACCTTGCGATCATTGGGGGTGCCAAAGACCTTTTTCGCGATGGTTCCTAGACCCAGCATATCGGCTCCGCTTTAACGCTTACGTGTGTGGGGGCACCTTGCCCCTGGTTCCGGCCTTGCCTATGACGGCAGAGTGAAAGCCTCCCCCAGACCAACCGCGATGTAAGGGGCCGGTTTCAGAGTGTCAACGTCGCCAAGCATCGCGACACAAGGGGAGAAGGCATATGATGAACCTGACAAAGACCGCTTTGCTGACAAGTGTCGTTGCATTGACCCTGTCATTCGGCGCCTGGGCCCAGGACAGCGAACAGCCCGCCGACCAAGATGCAGAGCAGGCAAATGAAGATACGGCTGCTCCGGTAATCGACGCCACCGCGGACACTGTCATCGCGACCGTGGGTGAAATTGAGATTACGCTTGGCCATATGATCGCCGCGCAATCGACCCTGCCCCAGCAGTATCAGGAATTGCCAGACGACGTTTTATATGATGGCTTGCTGGACCAGCTGATCCAGCAAAATGCCCTGGCCCAGACGATCGAGGATGACCTGTCGCGCAAGTCCGAGTTGGGATTGGAAAATCAGGTTAGTGGTTTTCTGGCGGGTGAAGCACTAAAAAGCATTGCCGATGACGCCGTGAGCGACAGCGCGGTACAGGCCGCTTATGACGCCCGCTTTGCCGATCAGGAGCCCGCCAAAGAGTTTAATGCGGCGCATATTCTGGTTGAGACAGAGGAAGAGGCCAACGAGGTCAAGACACAGCTGGACGAAGGGGCTGATTTTGCGGAGCTGGCCAAGGAGAAGTCGACGGGTCCGTCCGGCCCCAATGGCGGCGCACTTGGCTGGTTTTCCAAGGGGATGATGGTGCCGGAGTTTGAAACGGTCGTCATGGATATGGAGCCCGACGCGATCTCGGACCCGGTCCAGACCCAGTTTGGCTGGCATGTGATCAAGTTGATCGAGACCCGGCTGCAGGAGGCGCCAAGCCTGGACGAAATCCGCGCTGAGCTGGAGAACGAGATCAGGTCGAAGGCCATTGAAGATACGGTTGAAAATCTGACCGAGGGCGAAGAGATCCAGCGCATGGAGATCGAGATTGACCCCTCACTGATACGGAACCTCGACCTGTTGTCGACTGAGTAAATGGCCGAACTTCCGGTCTCTCCGCTCGCGCCGGCGCGATTTCCAGACCTGCATGTCGTTCGGGGCGCCCGATTTGCCACCGCGGCGTCCGGGGTACGGTATGAAGGCCGAGATGACGTCATGCTGGCGGTTCTGGACCCGGGTACGGAAATCGCGGGCGTCTTTACCAAGTCTGCCACGCGGGCCGCGCCTGTCTTGGACTGTCAAGCCAAACTGGGCAACGATGCTCCTTTGAAGGAGACGCGCTTTGACGGGCCTGTTGTGGATGGCGCGGCCATCTTGGTGAATGCTGGCAATGCCAACGCATTTACAGGCAGGAACGGTCGCGATGCTGTGAATATCCTGTGCGATGCGGTCCGTGAGGCGACGCAAATTCCGCTACATCGGGTGTTCACGGCCTCCACCGGGGTCATTGGGGAGACGCTGCCCCATGACAAGATCACCGCCCATATGGCGGGCCTCACCGCCCGGCTGGATGAGGGCGGGTTGGGTAAGGCGGCCCATGCGATCCGCACCACGGATACCTTTGCCAAAGGGTCTAGCCAAGTGATCGAAACCGAGGCGGGGCCGATCACGATATCGGGTATGGCAAAGGGCTCTGGCATGATCGCACCGGATATGGCGACCATGCTAGCCTATATTTTTACGGATGCCACTGTCTCCCAAGCTTTGTTGCAGCAACTGGTGTCGCGTCATTCCGAAACCACGTTCAACGCGATCACAGTGGACAGCGACACTTCAACCTCAGACACGGTCATGGTGGCGGCGACGGGGTATGGCCCAACTGTGACGGATCTGTCCAATGCCACCGGTCGGGTCTTTGCCGATGGTCTGCACGCGATTATGCTGGATCTCGCCCATCAAATTGTTCGGGACGGTGAGGGAGCAACCAAGTTTGTGCGGGTTTCCGTCAAGGGCGCGCTGGATGCCGCCGATGCAAAGCGGGCCGCCATGGCAATCGCGAATTCCCCTTTGGTCAAGACCGCGATTGCTGGGGAGGATCCGAATTGGGGCCGTATCGTAATGGCTGTTGGAAAATCTGGGGCAACCGCGGACCGCGATCAGCTTTCCATTCATTTTGGTGACATTCTCGTTGCCGAGCATGGATGGGTTGCCAGCAGCTATACCGAAAGCGCGGGCGCAGCATACATGACCCATTCGGACATTGGTATTACGGTGGATTTAGGCGTGGGATCGGCCGAATTCACAGCCTGGACCTGCGATTTGACCCACGGTTATATCGAGATCAACGCTGACTATCGATCATAATCCTTTAATGAAACGCATTTGATGAAAATTGTTCTCGTTTCAGCCGTCGCATTGATTGATCCTGACAATCGCGTTCTGATCGCGCAGCGCCCCGAAGGCAAATCCATGGCCGGTTTGTGGGAATTTCCCGGGGGCAAGGTCGAGCAAGGCGAAACGCCAGAAGCCGCTCTTATCCGTGAGTTAGACGAAGAACTTGGCATAGACACCTGGCAAAGTTGTCTGGCGCCATTAACCTTTGCCAGTCACGGCTATGACGATTTCCATTTGCTGATGCCTTTATTCGCCTGCCGGAAATGGAAAGGAACACCCGTATCGCGCGAAGACCAGGCTTTGAAATGGGTCCGAGTTAACAACCTAAGAGATTATCCGATGCCCGCTGCGGACTTGCCGTTGATTCCCATTTTGAGGGATTGGTTGTAACTGCTGCATTGCAGCATGACGCTTCTGCGACACATTGTTACGAATTTGCACATCATTTGGGCGAATTTTCCCGTATTAAGGCGAATTTATGGATGGCGTATTAAAACTTTTACTCTAATCTTAGGGTGTAAGCGTTGGGGAGGAGATCAACATGCTAAAGACCATCACACTTGGTAGTTGTGTATCAGTTCAGGGCACGTTTGTTAAAAGCCTGACCGACGGCAAGATCCTTGTCCGCGTCGGTCAAAAACTCTTCGCCGGTTTTCCGATTGGTGGCCGCGCCATCTAATCGGTTTTTTATCAGTACAAAAAAGGGCGGTCGTGGGGACCGCCCTTTTTTGTGTCTTATACCCGTCATGGGAGGCCCGGCCTGATCTTTGATCAGGCCAGCGTCCGCTCGACCTCTTCACGTTCAAAGATCTCGATCACGTCGGCTGGACGAATGTCATCATAATTCTCGAACGCCATACCGCATTCCTGACCTGACTGGACCTCGGCCACTTCATCCTTGAAGCGCTTGAGTGTTTTCAGCGTACCCTCGTGGATCACAACATTGTCGCGCAGCAGGCGCACACCGGCAGACCGGCGGGCGACCCCTTCAGTGACGAGGCAACCGGCAACCTTACCAACGTTGGAGACCTTGAAGACCTCCTTGATCTCGGCATAGCCGATGAAGTTCTCCCGAACCTCGGCTGACAACAGACCACTTGCAGCGGCTTTGACGTCATCCACCAGGTCGTAGATCACCGAGTAATACCGGATTTCGACGCCTTTTTGGTTGGCCGCTGCCCGTGCTGGCGCATTTGCCCGCACGTTGAAGCCAAAGACAGGAGCGCCGGAGGCTTCGGCAAGGCCGATATCAGATTCCGTGATGGCACCGACGCCCGAATGCAGCACGCGGACGCGCACTTCATCGTTGCCGATCTTCTCCATCGCTTGGCCAATCGCCTCGGCAGAACCCTGGACATCGGCCTTCACGACGATCGGCAGTTCCGAGACATTTTCGTCATCCTTCGCCTTGGCCAACAGTTGATCCAGCGTGGTTGCAGCACCTGCGGCGGCGCGTTTGTCCTTGGCCTGTTGCTCGCGATATTCAGCGATTTCGCGGGCCTGCGCCTCGGTATCCACCACGTTGAGCACGTCGCCGGCTTCGGGCGTTCCGTTCAGACCAAGCACCTCAACCGGAACCGATGGCCCGGCCTCTTTGACGCGTTCGCCCTTGTCGTCGATCAGAGCGCGGACCTTGCCCCACTGTTCACCCACGACGAAGATGTCGCCCTGCTGCAAGGTGCCGTTTTGCACCAGAACTGTGGCGACCGGCCCGCGACCGACATCAAGCTGGGCTTCGATCACGGCACCAGAGGCTGCCCGTTTCGGATTAGCCTTCAATTCCAGGATTTCGGATTGCAAGGCGATGCTTTCAAGCAACTCGTTCAGACCTTGACCACTGATGGCAGACACTTCGACGTCCTGCACTTCGCCGGACATCTTTTCGACGATCACTTCATGCTGCAGAAGATCGGTGCGCACTTTGTCCGGGTTGGCCTCAGGCTTGTCGATCTTGTTGATAGCCACGATCATAGGCACTTCGGCGGCCTTGGCATGGGCAATCGCCTCGATTGTTTGGGGCATCACCGCGTCATCGGCGGCCACAACAAGCACAACGATATCAGTGACTTGCGCACCGCGAGCTCGCATCGATGTAAAGGCCGCGTGGCCGGGTGTATCAAGAAATGACAGCACGGCACCATCATCGGTCGTCACCTGATAGGCCCCGATATGCTGTGTGATCCCGCCTGCTTCCCCCGCCACAACCTTGGCATTCCGGATCGCGTCCAGCAGCGAGGTCTTACCGTGGTCCACGTGACCCATGATCGTGATGACCGGGGGACGAGATTCCAGATCGCCTTCATCATCTTGAACCGAATCAATCACATCTTCGACGTCGGCGTCAGACACCCGGACGATCTTGTGACCGAACTCTTCGACGATCAATTCCGCCGTATCGGCATCGATCGACTGGTTCTGGGTCAGCATCAGTCCGTTATTCATCAATGCCTTTACGACATCGGCAACGCGTTCAGCCATCCTATTGGCCAATTCCTGGACCACAATGGTCTCGGGCACCTGTACGTCGCGCACGACCTTTTCGCGTGTCTCGGTTCCGCCCATGGCCTTTTGCCGCGCACGCTCCTGTTTCCGCTTCATGGCGGCCATGCTGCGGTGCCGTCCACCCTCACCGCCCGACAGGGCCTGGTTCAGGGTTAGCTTACCGGCCCGGCGACCATCATCACGGCCCTTACTGGCGCGCCCTTTTTGATCGTCGCGCTCACGGTCGATTTTGCGCGGCGTGGCAAGGCCGGATTTGTTGGGCACCCTCGCCGTTTGCGCGCCGCCATCTGCATCTTGCTGCGGTGCAGTTGTAACGGCTGGCTTCGCTTTTTCCTGACGAGCCCGTTCGGCGGCGACTTCCGCTTCGCGTTTCTTACGCTCTTCTTCCTCGGCCTTGGCTTTCAACGCTTCTTCGCGTTCCCGCTCCGCGCGTTCCTTAGCGTCAATCTCTTCACGGCGGCGCGCGCGCTCTTCTTCGCGTGCCTTTTCATCGGCGGCGCGTTTGGCGGCGTCTTCGGCTTCGCGGGCTTTGGCGACCTGCAATGCCTTTAACCGGCGTTCCATCTCGCTATCGGTGATCCCGGCGGGGCGACGCGATGGGTCACCACCCGCGGCACCGCCAGCCTTTCCGGCAGCCGGCTTCGGCACGACGACCCGCTTTCGCTTGGTCTCGACCACCACATTTTTCGTCCGTCCGTGGCTGAAGCTCTGCTTCACTTGGCCCGGTCGCGACCCACCGCCGCGTAGCCCAAGAGTCTTTTTGCCGTCACTATCGCTCATGCGAACTTATGTCCTTTCCGGGGCGTTTTCCCCGTTCATCTCGCGCAGGCCAGATAACCTTGCGGCGTCTTCTACAACACGCTTTGTGAGTCCACCAGCCGCAAGAGCAGCGTGTATGACATGATCCCGGCCAAAGGACAAACCCAATTCTTGGGCCGTCAAACAGCCGATAAACGTGTTCTCTCCATCCGGGGCGCGTAGTTTCGTCTTGCCCCGTTCCGACCCATCCGAAGCCTGGATCAGAACCTTTGCCTCTTCGGTCAAAAGTGCGCCTTTGACCTTTTCATACCCAGCGATCGCCCGGCCTGCCTTGCGCGCCAACGAGATCAGATCGGTCACCCGCTTCAGCATCAACGCCTCAAGTCGGTCACCCAGATCATCCGGCACCTCAACGCTTTGGCGTGCGGCGCGCGCAAACAACCGTTTCTTAATCGCCTTGGTCACCGCATCCCGTGTTGCGGCCACCCAAATCCCTCGACCTGGCAACTTTTCCGCCAGATCAGGGATGATAACACCTTCGGGACCCACAACAAAGCGGATCAGCCCCGATTTGGGCTGAACCTCCCCGGTTGCGATGCACTTTCGCTCCGGACCGGCGTCCCGGTCTTTCTTGGTGCCCCCACGTCCCATCTTTATTCGATCAGGCCTGTGCGTCCTCAGCCTCGGTCGTCTCGTCTGCTTCGGCGGCCTGCGCGATCAGCTCTTCGGGGTCAACCCAACCCAGCGCCACGCGCGCCGTCATGACCAGGTCCTGGGCTTCGGCCAACGATACATCGAACTTTTCAAGCAGGCCGTCATCCTTGACCCGTTCGCCATCGACCGTCGTCCAGCCGCCCGCCAATTCCCAATCGGCGCAGGTGGCAAAGTCTTCGAGCGTTTTCACACCATCCGCGGCCAGCGCTTCGATCATCTGGGGTGTCAGGCCCTCAAATTCAATAAGCGCCTCTTCAACACCGGCTTCGCGCGCTTTTTCCAGGGCTTTCCGGTTCTGTTCGTCCAGATGATCGCGCGCACGGGCCTGCAATTCGGCGGCCGTGTCATTATCAACGCCATCGATCACCAACAGCTCTTCCGCATCGACATAGGCCACTTCCTCAAGCGAGGTGAAGCCCTCGGACACCAGCAACTGGGCAAAGAACTCGTCCAGATCCAGGGTCGAGACGAACAGGTTTGTCCGCTCCTCAAACTCAGCCTGCCTGCGGGCGCTTTCCTCTTCCTCGGTCATGATATCGATATCCAGACCAGTCAGCTGGCTCGCCAATCGCACGTTCTGGCCACGACGACCGATGGCAAGGCTCAGCTGCTCATCGGGGACCACCACTTCGATCCGCTCGGCTTCTTCGTCCAAAACCACCTTGGCCACTTCGGCAGGCTGCAGCGCATTCACCAGGAAAGTCGGCTGATCCTCGTTCCAGGGGATGATGTCGATCTTTTCGCCTTGAAGCTCGTTCACGACGGCCTGCACGCGGCTGCCGCGCATACCAACACATGCACCCACGGGATCAATCGAGTTGTCATAGCTGATCACCGCAATCTTGGCGCGGCTGCCCGGGTCACGGGCCACGGCCTTGATATCGATGATGCCGTCATAGATCTCGGGCACTTCCATCTTGAACAGCTCAGACATGAATTCAGGTGCGGTCCGGCTCAAAAAGATCTGGGGTCCGCGCGCCTCACGCCGCACGTCTTTAATAAAGCAGCGGATGCGGTCACCGGGGCGGTAGCTTTCGCGCCCGATCTTCTCGTTCCGGCGCAGGATGCCTTCGCCACGGCCGATATCCACGATGATGTTGCCATATTCCTCACGCTTGACCAGACCATTGATGATCGTCCCGGCACGGTCCTGGAATTCCTCAAACTGGCGGTCACGCTCGGCTTCGCGCACCTTTTGCAGGATCACCTGCTTGGCCGATTGCGCAGCGATCCGACCCATTTCCACAGGCGGAACCTCGTCACGCAGCTCATCTCCCACGGTCGGATCGGCCATGTATTCCTTGGCCTGAGCCACGGTCAGCTCGGCCTGGTAGTTCTCAAGCAACTCGTCTTCGACCACCGTGCGCACCCGGGTGAACGTCGCGCGGCCCGTCTTGCGGTCGATTGAGACGCGGATGTCCATCTCGGCCCCGTAACGAGATTTTGCGGCCCGGGCGAGGCTCTCTTCCATCGCCTCGACCACCAGTTCGGGGTCGATCATCTTTTCGCGCGCGACAGCCTCGGCGGTTTGCAACAATTCCAGCTGGTTGGCAGACGTAATGGCCATGTCGTTCAGTCCTCCGGCCCGAGATCATCGGGATTTTCTGTTTCTATCTCGTCGAATTGGTCTTCGTTCACAATGCCGGCGGCCTTGCGCTGGCGCAGCATCTCGCGGATCAACTCATCGGTCAGCACCAGCTTGGCGTCGCTCAGCCAGTCGAATTGCAGCCCGATTGTGCCTTCTTCGATCTCGATCAGGACCTCACCATCCTCGGTTCCGGCCAACTGGCCCTTGAACCGGCGCCGTCCGTCGATCATCTCGGTTGTCTCGATCTTGGCCTCATAGCCCGCCCAGGTGGCAAAATCCTTCAGCCGTGTCAGGGGCCGATCAATCCCGGGGCTCGAAACTTCAAGCGTGTAATTGTCTTCGATCGGGTCCTCGACGTCCATGATAGCGCTGACCGCGGTCGAGATTGTGGCGCAATCATCCACCTCGATCCCGCCCTCGGGGCGCTCGGCCATGATCTGCATCGTCTTGGTCTTGCCCGACATCAACCGAACGCGCACCAGTTCAAACCCCAGATCCTCGATCACGGGCGTGATGATCTCGGCCAGCCGCTGGTCGATATTGGTTTTGGCGATCAGGTCAGACATGCGTGCTCCAAGCACAAAAAAACGGGCCCGCGGCCCGTTACGATAGTCCCGGTGGGCATCAGGTTTGGACCCCGACGCGCCGCTGTTGATAGGCAATTAGAAGTTGGGCTTGTCTTTTTCAAGGGAAAAGTCATCGACAGCGATACAACCTCCGGATGGCCCTCCTGTCGCCTTGCCACAAAATTGCGCAAAAACGCCCCGGATCCTCGCCATTTCTGACGGAAAAGACCCGTCGCGTTGCCTGCGGGGTAAAACCTGATATGGCCCTCCCGATAGATTTTGACCTTAGAGGTTCAGATGAACATTGAAGAGACCGCTCTCCCGGGTGTCTTGATCATCACGCCTAAGCGTTTCGGCGATGATCGCGGCTTTTTTTCCGAAACCTATAATGCACAGAGTTTTGCCGAAGCAGATATCGCCATGACCTTTGTGCAGGACAATCACTCCCTGTCCGAACATGTCGGCACCGTGCGTGGGCTGCACTTTCAGGCCCCACCACGCGCGCAGGACAAGCTGGTGCGCTGTGGCCGTGGCGCGCTGTTCGATGTTGCTGTCGATATCCGTAAGGGCTCCCCAACCTACGGGCAGTGGGTGGGGGCTGAGTTGACGTTTGAAAATGCCAAGATGCTGTTGGTGCCTGCCGGCTTCGCCCATGGCTTTGCCACCAGGGCACCGGGGACCGAGATCATTTACAAATGCTCCGATACCTACGCGCCCGAGACCGAGGGGGCCTTACATTTCGCTGATCCCGCCATTGGCATTGATTGGGGTCTTGACCAGACCACTGCAATCCTGTCGGACAAAGACAAAACGGCACCGGGGCTCGTGGGCTTCGACTCGCCCTTCACATACGAGGGATAGGCGATGAAACTTCTGGTCACCGGCGGCGCCGGGTTCATTGGCTCTGCCGTCGTGCGGCAGGCCATCGCGGCGGGTCATCAGATCGTCAATGTCGACAAGCTGACTTATGCGGCCTGCCCCGACAACGTCGCGCAAGCGGCGCAATCCAACAGCTACCATTTTGAGCAGGCCGATATCTGCGACGCCCCAGCCATGGCGCGCATCCTGTCGGATCATCAGCCCGACGCGATCCTGCATCTGGCTGCTGAGTCCCATGTCGACCGCTCCATCGATGGTCCGGCCGAGTTCATCCACACTAATGTCACCGGTACCTACACGCTGCTGGAAGCTGCGCGCGCCTATTGGACGGATCGTGGCAAGCCCGAGAACTTTCGCTTTCACCATATTTCCACCGATGAGGTGTTTGGATCGCTGGGTGCAAACGGCCTTTTTACAGAAGACACGCCATATGATCCGCGCAGCCCCTATTCCGCCTCGAAAGCCTCGTCCGATCACCTTGTCCAAGCGTGGTATCACACCTATGGGCTGCCGATCCTGCTGACCAACTGTTCCAACAATTACGGCCCCTATCATTTCCCCGAAAAGTTGATCCCAGTCGTCATCCTGAACGCACTGGCGGGCAAGCCAATCCCGATCTATGGCAAGGGCGAGAACATTCGTGACTGGCTTTACGTCGAAGACCACGCCGACGCCTTGCTGACCGTCCTGACCAAGGGTGAGGTGGGCCGCGGCTACAATATCGGGGGGGAGAACGAGGCGACGAACCTGGACCTCGTCCATATGATCTGCGCCATTCTGGACCGTCTGAAACCAGGGTCGCAGCCTTACAAGGACCAAATCACCTTTGTCACGGATCGCCCCGGCCACGATATGCGTTACGCCATTGATCCGACACGCATCCGGACAGAGTTGGGTTGGCGTCCCTCAGTGACACTGGAACAAGGGCTGGAGAAAACCGTACAATGGTATCTGGATAACGAGGATTGGTGGCGGGCCCTTCAGGACCGCGACGGGGTCGGGCAGCGCTTGGGCACTGGCTGATCAGGCAGGTTTGGCCGGGAGCGGTTTACCATTCAGCAACAAGCGAAGCGCTGGCACGTTTCGAATGATCAAGCGGTGCATGCCGTACGAGATGGCAAGTGTCGCCAAACAGATCAGCGTATATTGCCACAGGAAAGGCTGGATCCCCGGCAGAACCCAGACGGCCAGCCCGTAGATCAGAAAATAATGCAGCAGGTAGATCGAATAGACCGCATCGTTCAGCGCGGTGACCACGGTTGTCCTTGCGGAGAGCATCTTGCGAAAGATAGCGAATAATGCGGCGGCAGCGGCGACGGTCAGCGTCTCTTCCGAGACGACCAGCGCCAATGTATCGATCCCACCGCTCAGCGGCAGATAGGGCCGCGCAAAAACGAGGATCAGCCCGACGCTCAGCATGGGCCAGCTGATCCGGTGCAGTGCCTCAAACAAGGCGGGAACCCTGAAGGCCGCCGCACCCAGCAAAAAATAGGGGGCATTGCGTAACGTGGCAATCACCAGCCAATCCGCCCAGGTGCCGCCGACCCATGCTTCAAAAGCCAGGCTATAGGTTGCCCGGCCCGCCAGTTCACCGGCGATGATCCCAACGGCAACGATTGCCAGCAACAGATCGCCTTGCCGGTGGGCGATCCAATCGATGGCCCTGTGAACGGGCCGCCAGGAGATCAGCCGCTCGACCAAAGGAAGAAATACCATGTAGACCATCAAGGTGAACAGGAACCAAAGATGCAGGTGCCAGATCGTGTCACGTTCGGCAGGCGCTGCGTTCCCCATGAGATAGGTCATAAATCCGATGGGCCCGACATGGTGCACATAGACGAGCCAATTAGTGATCGGGTTCAGCACAATCAGCACCACCACCAGGGGCACAGCGAGCGCTACGAGCCGGTGCTTGGCAAACCCGATCAAGCCCCGCTTGTCCAACATCATCACGGCAAAAAAGCCTGAGATGACGAAAAATGTTGGCATGCGAAAATGCTGCGACATCGCCGCGCTGACGATCCGCTCCAACGAGTCTGGCTGCAACGTCCCCGTGTGCAGCAAGATCCCAAACAGCATGCAAAAACTACGCAACGCATCAAGATAATACAGACGAGAGATCATGTGCCGTATCCCGAGCAGTCCGCCACGGGTGTTGTTGCAAGTCGGCACGGGCTGTGCAAGTTCCATCGCGTGATTAGGCGGAAATCCAAACCGCAATTGACGGGCAAATAAAGGAAGAGACCTTGCGGCACGTGGCCAATTTCTGTCGTTCTGGGCAGCCTTCGGTGGGTGGGCCAACCCTGTGAAGACTGTTGTTTTTGGAAAGTCCGGCCAGGTTGCGACCGAGCTGCAACGCCGCGGTGAGGTGACGGCCCTTGGCCGAACGGACGTGGATCTGGCCGACCCTGACGATATCCGCCGCGCCGCCGAAACGCTGGATGCCGATGTGTTTATCAATGCGGCGGCCTACACGGCCGTCGACAAGGCGGAGGAGGAGGAGGCACGCGCCCTCTCGATCAATGGTGTTGCCGTGCGCCTGTTGGCCGAAACGGCCAAACGCCGCGATATCCCGTTGATCCATGTCTCAACCGATTACGTCTTTGACGGATCAGGCGAGCGACCGCGTGCACCTGACGCCGAAACAGGCCCCTTGGGCGCCTATGGTCGGACGAAATTGGTCGGCGAAGACGCAATCCGGGCGGTTGATGGCGATTATGCCATCTTGCGCACAAGTTGGGTTTTTTCGGCCCATGGTGGCAACTTCGTCAAAACCATGCGGCGCTTGGGCGCCGAACGCGACAGCCTGAATATCGTCGCCGATCAGATCGGAGGGCCAACCTCGGCGGCGGCCATCGCGGACGCGTTGCTGGCCATGGCCGTCAAGTTCCATGCCGAAACCGCCCCGTCCGGCACTTACCATTTCGCGGGCACCCCCGATGTCAGTTGGGCTGATTTCGCGCGCGAGATCTTTGCCCAGTCGGATATCGACTGCACCGTCACCGACATCCCCACCAGTGCTTATCCCACCCCGGCCCAGCGGCCCGCCAATTCCCGGCTCGACTGCACGACGCTTAGCCGCGAATACGGGATCGAGCGTCCGGATTGGCGCGCAGATTTGGCAGACGTCCTGAAGGAACTGAACACTCAATGACCCAACGCAAAGGCATTATTCTGGCAGGCGGCTCAGGCACCCGACTTTACCCGATCACGATGGGCGTCTCAAAGCAGCTGCTGCCGGTCCATGACAAACCGATGATCTTTTACCCGCTCTCGGTTCTGATGCTAGGCGGGATCCGTGAAATTGCGATCATCACCACGCCGGAGGATCAGGATCAGTTCAAGCGCCTGCTGGGCGATGGCAGCCAGTGGGGCCTATCCTTTACCTTCATTCAGCAGGCTTCGCCCGATGGTCTGGCCCAAGCCTATCTGCTGGCCGAGGATTTCCTGGCCGGCTCCCCCTCCGCCATGGTTCTGGGCGATAATATCTTTTTTGGCCACGGCCTGCCCGAGATCCTGCAAGCTGCCGATCAGAGAACCAGCGGTGGCACCGTGTTTGGGTACAGGGTGGCAGACCCGGAACGCTACGGTGTGGTGGACTTTGACGAAGCTGGAAAGGCCCGTTCGATCATCGAAAAACCTGAGATGCCTCCGTCAAACTTTGCGGTGACGGGCCTGTATTTTCTGGATGGTGACGCCCCCAAACGCGCCCGGCAGGTGAAGCCATCGCCGCGCGGCGAGTTGGAGATTACAACCCTGCTAGAGATGTACCTGAATGATGATGCCCTTTCTGTTGAACAGATGGGCCGTGGCTATGCCTGGCTCGATACCGGCACCCATGCCAGCCTTCTGGATGCCGGAAATTTCGTGCGCACTCTTCAGGAGCGTCAGGGCTTGCAAACCGGAAGCCCCGAAGAGATTGCCTATGCCGCCGGGTGGATCAATGCGGATCAACTGCGCGCCCGGGCCATGACTTTCAAGAAAAATGATTATGGGCAGTATTTGCTGCGATTGTTGGACTGACACGTCAGGTTGTATTTTGAGATAGGCAAATACGCGCCATGGCAGTTGGTCGCTACAGCGACAGATTCTTGATAAATCTTCGTTTGAAAACAGAGTCTTATAAAGGACCGGTCAATTAGTATCGGTTTGATCAGATCTGATGCCAATTTTGTGGGCAACAGGTAGCGTATACATAAAATATCGCCGACGATGGGCAGTTATCCGCGACAGTCTATGCGCGATTTGATAATTCTTACTCACCCGATCCTTTGGGGAGGATCGATCCCGAGACAGCAGCTGATCAGACAACTCCATTTGTCCGATCAGGTATGACAGAGGCCGCTTTTCGCGGCCGTAAAAGGAGTGGGGTAACGAACGAGAACGGTGCTGACGAGCGCTTTCGTGCTGGCGGTGTGCGTTTTTCGGCCCTTTCCGAACCGATCAAGTTGATCTCGGAAGTTGGCTGTCTGGATATCGAAGGTGAGTTGATCGAGTTCGACGGCCACATCTACCGCGTCGAAACGCTCATGGGGCGGGTCAGTGTCCCCCTCACCGGGACGCTTTGTGCAGGTGCGCTGTGCCCGGATGGCGTTCCCATGGTCGCGGTCTCGGCAAAACCTGTTCTGTCACTGGCCGTCGCACCACCCTTGTCCATGGATTTGGTGACCGACCTGATCGTCAGCTTTGCCCAATCAGAACGGGTCAGTGCCGATCTTGCCCCCGGCACGAATGACACGATTGCGATCTCATTGGGTGGAACCGATCTTCCCGATCTTATAATCGGCAGCCTTGTCAGCCGATGGCGATCAACCAGCGCTGACCGTGACAACTGCCACAGATCAGCCCAGCGAAACCGCGGAATTGATCGCCGCAACCGCGTTCCAACCTATCGTGTCGGGCAATGTGGGTGTCACCGACATCTCGCTGACTGATTTGGCCCGCATCCTGTCCGGCGATGTCACGAATTGGAACCGGGTCGGCGGCACCGATCTTGCCATCACGGTCCTGTCTACCTTCAACGACACGCCAACAAAGCAGGCCATGCGGGATCTGATCCGCGCTCCAGCAGGCAAATCCCTGACCGAAAATAACTTGATCACGCTCGAAGATGACGTACGACTGGTCGAGGGTTTGCCCATTTTTCCAGGTGCGATCAGTGTTACACCCGCTCAGTTGGCGGATGGAAAATCGATGCTGACCATTCAATCCTGTATTGCACCCACCGGATCCGACATATTTCGCGTCAAGTCGCGTCGGCACGCGCTGACCGTGCCGGTGACACTTACCGCATCCGGGGCAGAGGGCGCTGCATTCCTGACAGACTGGTCACGTTTTCTACGCTCTGACACTGCCGCTGAGACTTTGCGTCAGGCCGGTCACGCTGGCCTTCAGGTCCAACGCATATCGGAAGATCGCCGCAGGCAGGAGGTGGCAAGCCAGGTCGCACGGGCATTGGAAATGCGCCATCAACGCGCCTGAACGTCAACCTCCCCTGCTGGATCTGGTGAAACTGATCCAAAGCACGGAACGGCTTACCACGACATTCCGCTATCCGTTCGCCGATGCCGCCACCGGGGGGGCAGGACCTTTGGCGCGATACACAGTTTGCCGCTTTGATGGGTCTGATCGCCAGCGACACGCTTGATAACAGCGAAATCGTGGGGGCTGGGGTTGTCGACCGGGCATTTCCGTCATTGCCCGCGGCCCAGGACGCGTTCTAAGCCGCCGCTGAAACCGTCCGCGACGACATTCTTGGACTGGCCGGAGACGGACTGACAGCACGCGGGATCACCCTGCGCGCAGTAGTCCATGGCGATATCGACCTGATCGCCTGCGACGACCATCCCCACAGCCGGTTCATCAATCAAAAGGTGGAGATTTTCGCCCCATTAGATAGAACGGATATCACATGCCCGGATTGACAGCAGCGGCCCTTGCCGTTGGCATATGCTTGGCCGGTGGCGCGCTCCACGCCTGAAGTATGCAATGCGGGCAGGACTACACGGTGCAGCGGGGGGATTTTCTCTCCTCAATCGCTGCGGCCGCCTATGGGGAAGCAACCGCCTTCACACAGATCTACCGGGCGAATTCCCGAGCCATCGGGCCGAACCCTGCGTTGATCCGCGCCGGCATGTCTCTGCGGATCCCCTGCCTGGACGGTGACCTTGTGCCCTCCACCGCAAGTACCGAGACGGTCGGACGGGGCGCAACGGTGGAAGCGCTGCCAAGCCCGGCCGAAAGCCGCCCTATTCGCGTTTTAGCCGCCACCGATTGGGGGCCGTTCACCAACGAGGAGCAAGACCAAGGCGGCATGCTGACCGACATCATCAATGTCGCCCTCGAACAGGCAGATGGCGATCCCGACTACCAGATCGATTTCGTCAATGATTGGAACGCACATCTGCAGCCGCTGATCAGCGATCATGCCTATGACTTCAGCATCGGTTGATGCGCCCCAACTGCGATCTGGTCGAGCGGTTGGAGGACGAATCGAAATTTCGCTGCAACAACCTGAACTTCACAGAACCGCTTTATGAACAGGTTCTGGGATATTTCAGCACGGTGGAGGCCGGCACCTTCACCGATCATGCCGCGATGGAAGGTAAATCATCTGTCGGCCCGCGGGCTATCCCGTGGCCACATTGACAGAGGCTGGCTTGACCGAACCCACAATTACATTGGTCCGCGCCGAAAGCCCGCTGGCCTGTGTTGAAAGCCTGATCAGCGGCGAGTCTGATATTGCCCTTCTGGATATCGACACGGCCACCGGTCACATCGCTGACCTAGACGCCGGGGACAAGATCGTGCTGAGCGAGGGCCTCAACAGTACCTTGCCCTGCGCGCCGTTATTGCAAAAACCCATCCACAGAGCACCGAACTGGTCGAGGTGATTAATAGTGGCCTGCGGAAAATGAAGGATTCGGGGCTTTGGTTTGAAATCGTCCGGCGCCACCTGACCGAACACCGGCAAAAGACCCAATCCTGACCAAGCCGCCCTTTGGGCGCACCGGAACCTTCAAAGCAAGGCCATGCCATATCCAACCGGCCTGGCCTAATCACTCTGCCGCCAGATCTTTGCTTAAAGCGAAACCGCCATGTTGGTCACCGCAGCCTAGTTGATGAACGGTGCACCATCGCCCCACAGGGCCTGTACGCGCTGATCTCGCCCGCAAGCCTCGCGATATAGCTTGTAAGCCTTAGCCTTGCTGCGTGGCCCGAACCGGGTGACGATCACCTTGGTGCTTTTGGAATAATCCTGATGGTAGGCCCCCGCCGGGTAAAACGGGCCTGCCTGCCGAATAGGGGTCACAACCTTGAGGCCAAGTTGCCTTTGCGCTTTGGTTTTTTCGGCTTCGGCTACCTTAGCCTGATCGGCATTGGTCGCAAAGATCGCAGTGGCATAATGCGCGCCCCGATCACAGAATTGCCCACCTGCATCCGTTGGATCCACCGAGCGGAAAAACAGGTTGATCACCTGGGCATAGGAAATCTGCGCGGGGTCAAACGTGATCTTCACGGCTTCCAAATGGCCGGTACCGCCTTTGCTCACTTGCTTGTAAGTCGGGTTGGCAACGTCGCCGCCGATAAATCCTGATACAGCTTCCGCCACGCCTTTAACCTGTTCAAAGTCGTGCTCGACACACCAAAAGCATCCACCAGCCACAATGGCGGTCTCCAAAGGGGCGGCCTCAACACGGGTGCACTCAGCCACAATCCCAAACAGGATCGCGATGCTCAAAAGCATGGGTTTGATCTGTTGAAAGGTCCAGGTCATCTGCGTTCTCCCTATCGTTGTCTCTACCCTTGCTGCGCCGTGTCGACCCATGCAATCCATGTGTCTGTGATCTCACGAACCAGTGACGCAAGGTGAGCGATGGGAACCATGACTGAAACAATCACCACCCATCAGGCTGATGAAGATACGCGTAATGCTCATATTCAGATCTATGTCGACGGCGTTTTACGCCCTCGCGATCAGGCCATGGTCAGTGTGTATGACAGTGGCTTCATGCTGGGCGATGGCATCTGGGAAGGGCTGCGCCTTTATCACGGGCGATGGGCATTTCTGGACGATCATCTTGACCGGCTGTTCGAGGCCGCCAAGGCGATCGACCTGGATATCGGTCGCGACCGCGCGGGGGTAACCGCCGCGCTGGAGGAGACGCGCCAAGCCAACGATATGGAAACCGATGCCCATGCCAGGTTGATGATCACACGCGGGGTTAAGATCCGGCCGTTTCAGCATCCGTCGCTTAGCCGCTCTGGCCCGACTTTCGTGATCATCATGGAGCATTCCACGCCGTCGCTCCCCCGCCCGCTTCGCCTGGCCACCGTGCCCCACATCCGTGGGCTGCCCATCAGCCAGGATCCAAAACTGAACAGCCATTCCAAGCTGAACTGCGTCCTTGCCTGCATCGCTGCCGAGAAGGCCGGCGCCGATGAAGCGCTGATGCTTGATGCCCATGGCTTTGTGAACACGACCAATGCCTGCAACTTTTTCATCGTCAGAAAGGGCCAGGTTTGGACGTCGACCGGGGATTACTGCATGAACGGCATCACCCGGCAAAAGGTCATCGATCTGTGCCGCGCCGACGGGATCCCGGTTTTTGAACGTAACTTTTCGTTGGTCGAGACCTACGGCGCGGATGAGGCATTTCTGACGGGCACATTTGGCGCCCAGACCCCCGTGGGGCAGATCGATGGGCGCGTGATCGGACGCGGTGGGCCAGGGCCAGTGACGCAACATATCCGGCAGTTATATGCGGATCATATGTATGCCGTATGTATGGATTCTGCATAGGATGTGCGCCCTGAAAATCGCGATGTGGTCCGGTCCGCGGAACCTGTCGACGGCCATGATGTATGCCTTTGCGCAGCGCCCGGATTGTGCCGTGGTAGACGAGCCGTTCTATGGCGCCTACCTGCACGAAACCGGGCTGGACCACCCGATGAAAGACCAGATTATCGCCGGGATGGAGACCGACGCCGAGGTTGTGGCGGCCCAATGCAGCCTGGTGGCTCCCACCGCGAAACCCATCTACTATCAAAAGCATATGACCCATCACATGCTGCCATCCTTCCCATTAGGTTGGCTAGCAGATGTGACGAATGTCTTCCTGATACGTCATCCCGCCCGAGTCGTGGCCAGCTACCTGGCCAAGCGGGAGAACCCGAAACTGGGAGAGCTTGGATATGTCCAGCAGATTCAGATTTACGACCGATGCCTTGCAATGGGGCAAGCGCCCATTGTGATCGACGCGACCTTATTCAGGCGCAACCCACTGGAAAATATGATGAAAATATGTGCAGCACTCAATCTGGAAAACGCCGAAACCATGCTCAGATGGCGTGCTGGTGGCCATCCGTCTGACGGCATCTGGGCCAAACACTGGTACGGTGCTGTTCATCAAAGCACCGGTTTCGCCGGTCCCGAAGCTGATTTGCCGGATCTTACCGGCCCGGCTGCGACCCTCGCCAAATCCGCATTACCATTCTACCTAAGCCTATACGAAAAAAGGCTATTTTAGGCGGTGGTCCCGGGCGGCCAGCAGTTTCAGACGCAATGCATTCAACTGAATGAACCCCGCCGCATCCTTCTGGTCATAGGCGCCCGCATCATCTTCAAATGTGACATGGGCCTCTGAATACAGGCTGTGATCCGACCAGCGCCCCACCGTCCGGGCGCTGCCCTTGTACAATTTCAGGCGGACAGATCCTGTCACATGATCTTGTGATTTGTCGATCAGGGCCTGCAACATCTCGCGTTCGGGGCTGAACCAAAACCCGTTATAGATCAGCTCGGCATAACGCGGCATCAATTCGTCTTTCAGGTGCGCAGCCCCCCGGTCAAGCGTGATGGACTCGATCCCGCGATGGGCCTCCAACAAAAGGGTGCCGCCCGGCGTCTCATAGATGCCGCGCGATTTCATGCCCACGAACCGCCCCTCGACAAGATCCAGCCGACCGCATCCGTGCTTGCCCCCGAGTTCATTCAGCTTTGTCAGAAGGTTAGCGGGGCTCAGAGCCTCACCATCAACGGAGACAGCATCGCCCGTCTCGAACCCAATCTCGACATATTGCGGCAGATCGGGCGCGTCTTCAGGATGAACCGTGCGCTGATAGACATAATCGGGCGCGTCCACTGCCGGGTCTTCCAAAACTTTCCCTTCGGACGAGGTATGCAGCAGGTTCGCATCCACGCTGAACGGGGCCTCGCCCCGCTTGTCTTTGGCGATTGGAATCTGATGTTTTTCAGCGAAATCAATCAGTTTGGTCCGGCTCGAAAGATCCCATTCCCGCCAGGGCGCAATCACCTTGATATCGGGATTCAGGGCATAGGCGCTTAACTCAAAGCGCACTTGATCATTGCCCTTACCGGTCGCGCCATGGGCCACGGCATCTGCGCCTTCGGCGGCCGCAATCTCCACCAAACGCTTTGAAATTAGGGGCCTGGCGATGGAGGTTCCCAAAAGGTATAGCCCTTCATACACCGCGTTTGCGCGGAACATCGGAAACACGAAATCGCGCACAAACTCTTCCCGCACGTCTTCGATGTAAATGGCGCTCGCGCCCATCATCTCGGCCTTCTTGCGGGCCGGTTCCAACTCCTCTCCCTGACCAAGATCCGCTGTGAAGGTCACGACCTCGCAGCCATACTCCGTCTGCAACCATTTCAAGATGATGGACGTATCAAGCCCACCGGAATAGGCCAAAACAACTTTCTTGGGTGCAGACATCTCAGGGCGCCTTTCGCAAAAATCGTTCGCCGGGTAGCCCGAATTTATCCGCGGGGCAAGGGACGCTGCCCTTGCGTGCTCACCTGTTTTTGGGGCAGGGAAGCCGGATGACCGCCTTTGCCGACACCGCCCACGCTGCCACGGCCCGGATGCGGGCGCTGTTTCCCCCAACGCCGCTGCAGCATAATGCGTTTCTGTCAAACCGATATGGCGCTGATATCTGGTTGAAACGAGAGGATCTGTCGCCGGTACGGTCCTATAAATTACGCGGTGCTTTCAACGCGATGCGCAAGATGCAGGCCTCCGCTCCCGACATGCAGCTGTTTGTTTGCGCCAGCGCGGGAAATCACGCGCAGGGCGTCGCTTATGTCTGTCGTCATTTCGGGGTCCGTGGTGTGATATTCATGCCGGTGACGACACCGCAGCAGAAAATCCAGAAGACAAAAACGTTTGGCGGCGACAATATCGAAGTGCGACTTGTCGGCGACTATTTCGACGACACGTTAGCGGCAGCTCAAGCGTTTTGTGCTGAGGCAGGCGGCTATTTCCTATCTCCGTTCGATGATCCAGATGTGATCGAGGGTCAAGCCAGCGTCGCCGTTGAGGTGCTGGCCGAATGCCCACGGCCAGACATGGTCATACTGCCGGTCGGCGGGGGAGGTTTGTCATCGGGGGTGACGCAATTCATGGCCTCCGAAGCTCCGGGGACCAAGATGCGCTATGTCGAGCCGACGGGTGGCGCGAGCTTGACCGCGGCACTGGCATCAGGCAAGCCAGTTTCTCTGGGAAAAGTCGATACTTTTGTCGATGGCGCAGCGGTGGCCAAAATCGGGCAACGGAATTTCGACATCCTCAAAACGGTTGATCCCGCCCATGTGCTATGCGCGCCCGAGAACCGGATTTGTACCAGCATCGTGGAGATGCTGAATGTCGAAGGGATCGTTCTGGAGCCCGCTGGCGCGCTGTCAATTGATGTGCTGCCCGAACTTGCAGATCAATTGCGTAGCAAGACGGTGGTTTGTGTCACCTCGGGCGGGAATTTCGATTTCGATCGTCTGCCTGAGGTGAAAGAGCGTGCGCAGCGGTATCTTGGCCTTAAGAAATATCTCATCCTGAGGTTGCCCCAACGACCTGGTGCTTTGCGCGATTTCCTGGGACTGTTGGGGCCCAATGATGACATCACCCGGTTTGAGTATCTTAAGAAATCAGCGCGCAACTTTGGGTCGGTTCTGATGGGCTTGGAGGCGCGGGATGCCGCGGATTTCCCTGAACTTTTTCGGCGTCTTGCCGAAGCCGGTTTTGTCTTTGACGACATCACCGATGACGAAACCTTGGTCGAATTCGTCATCTGATAGCCCGTGCTAGCTCGCAATCTTGATGTCCGCACTGGCGGTGAATTCGGCGCGTGCAAGCTGATAAGATTTGATGACTATGGGTAAATCGATCTGATCGAATTTCTGCTCCATCGCCCTTATTTCTCCTATTTGACAATGCTTGGCGAGTTCAGAGAACCCCAAATTCAACGCGCATCCCTTCAGAAAATGAAGGGCTTGCTCAAGGTCATTTTCGCTCACTCCATTTTTCAGATCGCGGATCGCTGCATCGGCCTCATCCAGAAAAAGCTCCACGATCTCCGCAAAGCCGTCATTGCCCACTTCATTGCGCAGTTCGTTAACACGGTCCCAGTCGATCATGTTGTACATCCATTCGTTTCGACGGGTTCGGTATAGTGGCCTTGGGTTAAGCTTTTCCTTAATGCCGCAAAATATGTGTTACAGGAGGCGCGTTTATCGCCTGTTAAAGTCGGTGTGCCAAAGTACGGGTTGGATCAGGCATCAACCACTCCGGAGGAACATGTGAACGCCGGAATAAGTCCAATGGATGCCACCGAAAGCGATGTTGATCGCGCAAGGTCGCGTTCCGTCCTGATCGTTGACGACAGCCGACTTCAGCGCAAGATCCTGTCCTCACTCTTGTCGCGCTGGGGGTTTGAAACTTGGGAAGCCGAGTCGGCTGAAGCGGGTCTGGCCATATGTATGTCTGCCTCGCCCGATTTCGTCATCAGTGACTGGATGATGCCGGGGATGACCGGACCGGATTTTTGCAAAGCTTTTCGTCAGTTAGAGCGTGAGTCCTACGGCTATTTCCTGCTTTTGACGTCCAAAAGCGAAAAGGCAGAGATTGCTCTGGGCCTGGATGCCGGTGCCGATGACTTTCTGACCAAACCTGTCAGTTCCGAAGAATTGCGCGCCCGGTTGACCGCAGGTGAGCGGATCCTGCGCATGCAGGAGGAGCTTGTGGCGAAGAACAGGCTCGTGACCGAAACGCTCGATAAGATGAATGCGCTATACGACTCGGTTGATCGTGACCTTCAGGAAGCGCGCAAACTTCAGCAATCCCTGGTGAAAGAGCGGTACCGGTCCTTTGGGGCGTCCGATTTGTCTCTTTTGCTGCGCCCCAGCGGGCATGTTGGGGGTGATCTGGTCGGATTTTTTCCGATAAGTGCCCGCCGCGTGGCATTGTTCGCCATTGACGTGTCCGGGCATGGTATCGCGTCTGCGTTGATGACCGCGCGACTGGCCGGCTATCTATCCAGTTCGTCTCCTGATCAGAATGTGGCCCTGATCGAAGGTGAGTTTGGGATTTACGACTCATATCCCCCTGACCAAGTTGCAAAAATCCTCAACCATTTGACTCTGACCGAAATGGAAACGGAGAACTACTTTACAATGGTTTTCGCGGACCTCGATCTGGTTTCGGGGGAGGTGCAGATGGTGCAAGCTGGTCACCCGCATCCGTTGATCCACCGCGCCAATGGCGAGATCGAACATGTTGGCGCAGGTGGGCCACCCATCGGCCTCATCCCCGAGATGGATTACGATACATTTACCGTTCGACTTTCAGCCGGTGATCGGTTGTGCATTGTCTCCGACGGCGTGACGGAATGCCCCAATGCGGATGGCGAACTGCTGGATGATGCGGGCACTGCTGATCTTTTGCGCCGCAATCGCGATGTCAAAGGCACGGCATTCATGGAAGCTTTGACGTGGGATCTGTCGAAATATGCAGGCGAACAGGACTTTCCAGACGACATCTCTGCCATCCTGTTCGAGTTTGGCGGCGCTAAAGTGAACGCAGACTGACTCAGCCATGCCGGGACGTTACCCTGATGATTGGGGCGCAAACCGAAGGTAGATGCCTAAGAACCGCACTGCGCGAGAGCTGATGACAGCGCCGCGCCGGATCCACGCAGGTTAAATGTCCATAACTCACCGTTAGACAGGCCAACCGCAAAAGCCATCTGCTCTTTCAGCAAGGTAACCTGTTCTGGCCCGATCTTTGCGCTGATGGCAAAAAATTCGGGGCCGAACCCAGCGGCTGCTTCCACCTCGCCCTCCAGATCCCGCACGCCCCCTCCACCGATGCTCAGAAACATCGGGTACTCATCGCCGATTTTCACAGCCCATGCGCCCAAGCTGACGAGCGAAAAGGATGGTGTGTTGCCCTCGCAGGTCAGATAGACACAGGTTTCATCCGCATCATCCGAACAAATGGAGGCATATTCCCGCCCGTCATGGTCAAACGTACTCCACTGGGCATTGGCGGGCAGCGGGATGAATAGCAGGCTGAGTAGGAAAAGACGCATTAACGGGTATCCTAAGAGATAAGACAGAGCCATGTCACCCGGGATGGTTCGAAACGCCACTCTATTTCGCGCAAAGTTCTGGCATTTGCCCCATCGCGAAACCGATATATCCAGTTTCAAAGGCGGTTCGACGACCGTCAGGGGGGCTGACGGTTATAGGGCGCTTGGTATCCCCATCCTCTAACTCCGCAAAACTCTCAACAATCCGCGGATCATCTAAGCCTTGTGCGACGACCACATTGTAGGCCGTGCCCTTGACCGAAACACGTTTCGCCGCCAGCTGAAAGCGCGCCCCATCCGGGAGGTCGATCCGCACCTTGGTACGCCGCGGTTCGGCCGGATCACGCTGAAGATCGCGCACAAAGCCGAGGTCTGAGAAGGTGAGCTTGGTCTGGCCCCGCCTTTCACAGGCAAAGTGCATGCAGGCCATGTGCAGGTAATCATTTGTGCATGACATGGCACCAGCACGGTTGTTGTCGCCGCCATAGTCCAAAGTTCGCCATGACTCATAGTCCCGCGCGGCCACTGAGCCGGCCGGCAATGCGACACCCAATCCGATGGCCAACACCACCGCCAGACGCCGCACTACATCACCTCACGCACATCTGTGAGCTTGCCGGTAACGGCGGCGGCGGCAGCCATGGCAGGGCTCATCAGATGGGTGCGTCCGCCGCGGCCTTGGCGCCCTTCGAAGTTGCGGTTGGACGTGGCCGCGCAACGCTCTCCCGGCTGTAATTGGTCGGGGTTCATGGCCAGGCACATGGAGCACCCGGCGAGGCGCCATTCAAATCCGGCATCCTTGAAGATGCCCGCCAGGCCCTCTTCCTCTGCCTGGGCGCGGACCAGGCCGGAACCCGGGACGACCATGGCACGCAGGCCATCCTTGATCTTTTTGCCCTTTAGGATGGCGGCGGCAGCGCGCAAATCCTCGATCCGGCCATTGGTGCAGGACCCGATAAAGACCGTGTCGATGGTCACATCCGACAGGGGCGTGCCTGGAGCGAGGCCCATATAGTCGAGCGAGCGTTTGGCGGCGTCTACCTTTCCGCCCGTAAAGTCCTCTGGCGCGGGCACTTTTGCGGTGATGGGCAACACATCTTCGGGAGATGTGCCCCAGGTGACAACGGGGGCGATATCCTCGCCTTTGATCGTGACAACCATGTCCCATGTGGCATCATCGTCGGAATAAAGGGTCTGCCACCAATTGAGCGCTGCCTCCCATTGCGCACCTTTCGGCGCATGGGGGCGGCCTTGAACGTAGTCATAGGTTTTCTGGTCTGGCGCGATAAGCCCTGCCCGTGCGCCGCCTTCGATGGCCATGTTGCAAACGGTCATGCGGCCTTCCATGGACAGATCGCGGATCGCCTCACCGCAATACTCAATGACATAGCCGGTGCCACCCGCCGTGCCAGTTTTGCCGATGACGGACAAGGTGATGTCCTTGGCCGTAACGCCGGGCGCCAGTTTGCCGGTGATCTCCACCTTCATATTCTTGGATTTTTTCTGGATCAGAGTTTGCGTGGCCAGAACATGTTCGACCTCGGATGTGCCAATGCCGTGGGCCAGCGCACCAAAGGCACCATGGGTGGCGGTGTGGCTGTCGCCGCAGACGATGGTCATGCCGGGCAAGGTCCATCCCTGTTCGGGGCCGATGATATGCACAATGCCCTGGCGGATATCAGTCACGGGATAATAGTGGATGCCGAAATCTTTGGCGTTCTTGTCCAGCGCCTCAACCTGGATCCGGCTATCCTCTGTCATGTTATCGGCATTTTCACGGCCCGGTGTGGTGGGGACGTTATGGTCCGGCACGGCGATGGTTTTTTCTGGTGCGCGTACTTTGCGGCCGGCCATGCGCAGCCCCTCAAAGGCTTGGGGACTGGTGACCTCATGCACCAGATGGCGATCGATATAGAGCAGGCAGGTGCCGTCATCCGCCTCGTGGGCGACATGGGCATCCCAGATTTTATCGTACAGCGTCTTGGGGGACATCGGTCCGCTCCCGTTTGTGAATGGATCTAGATCAGTGGCAGCACGGGACGCTCAGGAGCGTGCCAGCACAGACCGGGTCGCGCCGTGGAACCGTTCCGTCAGGCGCGCGCGATCATCCATATCAAGGAAGATAGTCATACCAGTTGGATACAACGCCCGGCCCATGACGGCAAGATCGGCTATCCGAGGCCGGACCGACGCAGCGCGCGCAGTTCCATCGGATCATGGGGGATCGGTACGGCGTCCAACGCATAGGGGGTGTGACGGTCGAGATGGTGATCCGATGTCCAGACCGAAAGGATCAGGCCCGTAAGCATCAATGCGGCCCCAGACCCGCCCAGGATCGACGCGGCGCCCGTGGTGATCACGCGGGAGGGGGTTTCGTCCAGCCCCAGAGAGACGATGCTGGCCGTCGCGGCCGAAAGGAAAAGGCTGGTTAGTGCCCAATGACCAAGGATCATTCCCGCTGCATGAACAAAGTGGCCGGGGCGTTTGACCCATGTCGGCACAAGATTTGGGGCCAGGATCACAACACAGACCAGCAGCGCGGCGCCATTCAATAGCAGCGGCCCCTTCAAGGCGGCTCCCTCACGGACTGCCCCAGGCAGACACGTCAGGAAGGCCAGACACAGCACCGCAGCGCATCCGGCCTGCAACCGCAGCAAGGTTGCATAGATGAACTGAATGTATGGTCGCATGGATATTGCCTGCCTGCCCCCGGTTGACGGGTATTTATACACCGCTGAAACAAGACGGATCTGAGGCGGCTCTTGGTCAATTGTGGGTCGCACATGGGGGAAGCTGGGTCACCGTGTGCACCAAAGCGTCGTTTCGCCCGGCCCAAATGCACGCAGGGATGATCCGATCCCTGACATGAGACGTAACAGCCACGAATGACCATGAAGTTAATATGATTGGAGAGAGTGATGCGCAGTTCTTACGTGACACTGCATGTCGCCTTGATCGGAGCGATTGCGCTGGCTTTGATGTCCACCATTGCGGGGGCGAACATGTACAAGGGTTACGAAATCCCCACCTATTCCGTTCAACAGGCGGATGGGCCTTTTGAGGTGCGGCTTTATGAGCCGCATCTGGTGGCTGAGGTGGCCAAAGGCGGTTCGCGCAACCAGGCTGCCAGCAGCGGGTTTCGGACATTGGCTAAATTCATCTTTGGTGGAAATTCGGCGGATGAAAGCATCGCCATGACCGCGCCTGTATCACAGATCCCCGGCAAGAATGGCTGGTTGGTTCGGTTTGCCATGCCAAGCCAGTATGACATGGAAGCGCTGCCCAAACCGATGGATGACACCGTGCGAATCGTTGAGGTGCCAGGGGACCGGCAAGCGACGATCCAGTTTTCTGGCCGGTGGAACAGCGCCAAGTTACGCGAAAAGGAACAGGCATTGCGGGCCTGGATGGCCGAGCGGGGACTAACGGCGGCCGGATCAGTCCGATACTATTTCTACGATGATCCGTTCACGATGCCGTGGAACCGCCGCAACGAGGTGGCCATTGCCGTAAATTGAGTCGAGGTTGCAAAGCCTTGTGACCTTGCGGGTCGCCATGCCAAGCTGAGCCACCTGAGCTCAGCAAGGCGTGATTTTTGGATACCGATCTCAATACACTCGTTGATCTGATTTTATCCCTGTGGGCTCGGTTCCAAAGCTTGGCCGCCCTGATCCTCAGCCCGCGGCAGTTTACACAGATCGTCTTGGCAGTTGTTTTGCTGGCCGTCGCCCATCTGTTGGCACTTTGGTTAGAGCCAAAGTTGCAGGCCTGGACCCGTAATCGCGAAGGTTGGGCCAAATGGCGGCTGCGATGGATGGTCGTGATCCGACAGCGCCTGCGACTAATCCTATTCGTAATTCTGTCGTGGATTGCCGTTGTAGTGGTGCGTCAAATCATTGTCTGGCCATCGGCGCGGTACATTCTGACCCTTGTTGCCTCGATCGCGACAGCATGGCTTATCGTGGCCTTGGCCACGCGATTGATCCGAAATCGCTTCATGCAGCGCCTGGTCTCGTGGGGCGCGTGGATCTGGGTCACGCTCTACTACGTTGGGTTATTGGACGAAACCTACCAACTGCTCGACACCCTTGCCCTCGAATTTGGTGAATTCAGGCTTTCGGTCTTGCTGTTGCTGCAGGCTCTTGTGGCCACGGGCGTCTTGCTGACCTTGGCGCGGCTGATCACCCAGACAACATCGACGCGCGTGAGACAGAATGAGGATCTGTCACCGTCCATGCAGGTGTTGGTGGTCAAGGTGTTGCAACTGGTGCTGTATGGGGCCGCCTTTTTCATCGGTCTCAAGGCGGTTGGTTTTGACCTGACCGGGCTTGCTGTCTTGTCAGGCGCCATCGGCGTTGGCCTTGGTTTCGGGTTGCAAAAGGTCGTGTCAAACTTGGTGTCCGGCATCATCATCCTGCTGGATAAGTCAATCAAACCGGGGGACGTGATCAGCCTGGGAGAGACCTTTGGCTGGATCAACTCGCTGGGGGCGCGCTATGTATCGATCACCACGCGGGACGGCAAAGAATACCTGATCCCGAATGAGGATCTGATCACCGGCCAAGTGGTGAACTGGTCCCATTCCAATGATTTCGTGCGGTTGGATATCCATTTCGGGACGGCTTACCACAACGATCCCCACAAGGTGCGGGCCATCGCCATTGAAGCCGCGTCCAGCGTGTCGCGCGTTTTGGACGATCGCCGCCCGGTCTGCCATATCGTGGGGTTCGGCGACAGCTCGGTCGATTACATCCTGCGGTTCTGGATCTCTGACCCGACCGGCGGGCTGACCAATATCCGTGGGGCGGTCTTTCTGGCGCTGTGGGATGCGTTTGAGGCAGCGGGCATCTCCATCCCCTTCCCGCAGCGTGAAATCCGCATGTTGGACGAGGCGGGGATGGATCAATCAACTGGCACGGCCTCCAAAATGTCACCCGGCTGACAGTCCAGATAGGTGCAGATCGCGGCCAGGGTCTCAAACCGGATGCCCTTCACCTTGCCAGATTTCAGCAGGCTGATGTTTTGTTCGGTGATCCCGATGGCAGCGGCCAGATCGCGCCCCCTGACCTTGCGCCGCGCCATCATGACATCAAGTCGCACCTCGATCCGGTGCGGGGCGGTCATATGAAGCTCCGGTTTTCATCCGCCATTTCGGCCGCCTGTCCCATTACCCAGCCAACCAGAATCACAACCGTTCCGGCCAGAACCAAGGCAAGATCCGAGTCCTCGATCCCAATGCTGAGCGTGCGTTCGCCCGATGCGTTGAGCGCGGTCAGGATAAGAATGTCGATGGTGTTCGAGACAAAGCTGAACGCGGCGACAGCAAGTAAACCTTGGCCGATCCTACGCAGAGCCTGGGCGCAGGCGGGGCTGAGTGTTTCGCCCAAAGCATAGCGCGCCAGGAGCCGGTGTAGATGCCAAAGCGGGATCGCCAAAATGGCCAGCCCCACTGAGAAGACGGCGATATAAGCCGCGATCTGCCAGGTCGCAAACGCATGGGGCAGGTTGTAGTCGCTGTACTCTTCACGGATGGGAACCGACAGATCCGGGTAAGTCAGCAAGGGGACGATTACAAATAGAGGGAGCGCGTACAGCATTAACAACACCGTGGTGCGCAGAATGCGCGCAAGCCGCGAGATCCGCCTAGTATTCGACATGAATGTTTATCCTTTACATCGCATTTATTTATTGTTTCACGTTAATTAAATTATGTCAAAGGAGAATCTCACGCTTTCGCGTTGTGTCCTGTTGATTGTTGCAATTGGTCTGGCCTTGATCCTAAAGGGATGCGGGGCGGTGGTGCCATCTACCGTGGCGAAGCTGGACCAGTTTTCGCCCCTGACGGTGGATCCTGCGGGCTTGGAAGTAGCGCTGGATATACCCGATGGACTGGACCTGAGCGCAGGGTCCGAGGTGTTGAGGTTATCGGCTGTTCAGAAGCTCACCGGTGAACATGCCTCAGCCCAATTCGTGTTGCAGCGGCGTGACCAAATCGCAGGGGCGCCACCGGCGGACGGGCGCATGGCCTTCTATCGGATTGCACCCGCCGATAGGGCACGCATGCGGGCATTGCAGGCGCGGATCCGGCAGATGGAAATGCAGGATGAGGCGGATCTTGATGGATCGCTGGGAATTGCCATCGAAGGCTGCATTCGGGGCGCTGGCCCGACTGACGGCGCCCGCGGGTCGATCTGGTTGCGGGTCGAGCCCGATGGGCAGTTCCTGCCATTGATCCGTCGGGGTCGTGTCTCGACCCTGTTTGAGGATGAACCATTGGAGCGTTGCGGCATATAACGTTACAAATCTTGAGATTTGACCGATCCAATGCTATTTTCCTATCATGCCCAGCGTCGGGGCTGAGCGACGTGCAACCCGGAGGACCATGTCCTGTCTCACTCTGTCCAGGTCGCGCCTGATCGTGCGACGGCCAGCGCATCGATGACGGTGCAGCACAATGCTTTGACCAGCGAGCAGCTGCTTGACCGCATTTTGATCCAATTGAACCAAGATAAAGCCGAAGAGATCGTGCAGATCGACCTGACCGGTAAATCCGAAATGGGCGACTACATGGTGATCTGTTCGGGCCGATCATCGCGTCAAGTCGCGTCGATCTCACAAAAACTGGTCGAGACGCTCAAGCAGGAGCATGACCGCAGTTGTAAGATCGAAGGCAAAGATGCAGGCGACTGGGTCTTGATCGATACCGGCGACGTGATTGTCCATGTCTTCCGCCCGGAAGTGCGCGAGTTTTACCAGCTTGAAAAGATGTGGTTGCCCCAGGGCGCTTCATCCGCGGAGCGTAGCGACGCCTGATGCAGGTTGGCGTTTTGGCGGTTGGCCGCTTGCGTGCGGGGCCGAAACGCGACCTAGTGGAGGATTACCTGACCCGGGCCGCACGGTCCGGGCGATCCCTCGGCTTCAGCGCGTTCGACGTGATTGAGGTAGACGGCCGCAAAGGCGGCGGCATGGCCGCAGAGGCCGTATTGCTACGCAAGACGCGACCCACAGGTAGCGTGATGGTCGCTTTGGATGAGCGTGGGCGCACCCTGACCTCCCCCAAATTTGCAGATACGCTGGCTGGCTGGCGCGATGCCGGGCACGGCCATGCGACCTTTGTCATTGGCGGTGCAGATGGTCTGGCGCGAGATTTCGTTGCAGAGGCGGATCAGGTTTTGTCGTTTGGCACCATGGTCTGGCCGCATATGTTGGTGCGGGTGATGCTGGCCGAGCAGTTATATCGCGCCATGTCCATCCTGGCGGGGGCACCGTACCATCGGATTTAGAGTTTAGGCCTTTGGCGAGGATATTTGTAGACACATGATGGGGCAGTGGTTTTGCTTTTGCCCCCGGATCGCTAGAAGGCACAAAGACGAAGGGGATGTTCGATGGCCGGACCTGTTGTTTTGTGCATTCTGGATGGCTGGGGTCTGAGTGACAGGCCGGAAGGCAACGCGCCGTTGCTGGCCGAAACCCCAGTTTTTGATCATCTGATGGCCGAATATCCCAATGCGACACTCATCACCCATGGGCCGGATGTCGGATTGCCAAAGGGGCAGATGGGCAATTCGGAGGTCGGGCATACCAATATTGGCGCTGGTCGGGTCGTGGCGATGGATCTTGGGCAGATCGACCTGGCGATCGAAGAGGGCACCTTTGCCCACGAGGCGGCATTGGTCGCATTCATTGACCGGATGAAGACATCTGGCGGAGTTGCCCATGTCATGGGTGTCATCTCTGACGGTGGGGTGCATGGGCATATCGACCACGTGCTGGCCGCCCTGCGGGTTTTGACGGATGCTGGTGTTCCGGTTGCCTTGCATGCGGTGACAGATGGGCGTGACGTCGCTCCACGTTCTGCCGATAGCTTCATTGATCGGCTGGCTGACGAAGTGCCGGACGGTGTACGGATTGCCACCGTGTGCGGGCGATACTTCGCGATGGACCGCGACAATCGCTGGGATCGGGTCGCACTCGCCCACGCTGCCATGGTGCGCGGCGAGGGTATTCAGGCCGACAGTGCCGCGGCAGCGGTTCAGGCGGCCTATGCCGATGACAAGAGCGATGAGTTCATCCCCCCCCATGTCATTGGTAATTATACCGGAATGCAGGGTGGCGATGGCTTTTTCTGCCTCAACTTCCGCGCTGACCGTGCGCGGGAGATCCTTGCGGCCATCTGCGCGCTGGACTTTGATGCCTTTGATCGCAGCCCGGCGCCGGAACTGGCCGCAAGACTGGGCATGGTCGACTATTCCGAGGCACACAACGCCTATATGACGACGGTCTTTCCTAAGCAGACCATCACCAATACGCTCGGTGCCTGGGTTGCCGCCCATGGCAAGCGCCAGTTTCGACTTGCCGAGACCGAGAAGTACCCCCATGTTACGTTCTTTCTGAATGGTGGGCGGGAGACACCAGAGAATGGTGAAGACCGGTTCATGCCGGCTTCTCCCAAGATTGCAACCTATGA
Organism: Actibacterium sp. 188UL27-1; assembly: GCF_016901225.1. GTDB lineage: Bacteria > Pseudomonadota > Alphaproteobacteria > Rhodobacterales > Rhodobacteraceae > 188UL27-1. The sequence goes on from NZ_JAFEUL010000003.1 coordinate 79,041, forward strand.
TCTGCAGCCTGAAATGTCCGCCACGGAGGTGACGGAGCGGTTCGTTTCTGCGATCGAGACAGGGTACGACCTGATCGTCGCGAATTATGCCAACCCGGATATGGTCGGGCATACCGGCGATGTTAAGGCTGCGATGGCGGCCTGCGCCGCCGTGGATCGGGGGTTGGGGCAGGTGATGAAAGCCTTGAGCGCCGCAGGTGGCGCAATGGTTGTGACCGCGGACCATGGCAATTGTGAGGTTATGATCGACCCTGAGACCGGCGGTGCGCATACGGCCCATACGCTGAACCCCGTGCCCGTGATCCTGATCGGTGGCCCGCAAGGCGCCACACTTCGCCATGGGCGGCTGGCCGATCTGGCGCCGACAATCCTGGCCCTGATGGGGCTGGTGCAGCCCGATGAAATGACGGGCCGGTCGCTGATCGGATCATGACCATGTGGCGTTTCGCTGTCCTGATCTATGCCGCCATGGCAAGCGCCGGGTTGGCAGACATAGGCAAGCATGACATTGACTCGCTAACGACGGCCATTCGCGGATATGAGAATGAGCAGGCGTCCTTGGCCGAAAGTCTGGCAAAGGCGCGCGTAGCGGAACAGACCCAAACACTGGTTTTTCAGGCACAGCGGGACGAGATCGCCCGCCTGACGACCATCCTGGCCATGATGTCCCGCCAGGGCGACGCGGCACCGTTAGCCCATCCCGGTGGGCCGATCGCGGCTTCGCGGGCCGAGATGTTGCTCGTTGGTCTAAGGCCGGAACTAGAGAGACGTGCGACATCGCTAAGGAGCAGCCTTGCAACCCTTATGCAAGCCCGGTCTGCCGTGAAAACTGCGGAAACCGCCATGCAGGATGCCGCATCAAAGGCCGAGACTGCACGCTCTGATCTGACCGCCGCCATGGCGGCCCGCACAGATATCCCCACGCGATTTCTATCCGACCCAGCCCAGATGGCCGGATTGCTGGCAGCGACCACGACGCTGGCCGAGTTCAGCGATGGTTTGGGTGCTGCACCAGGCCCGGCCGCGACAGAAATGGCTGAGCTTAAAGGTCGGTTGCCATGGCCGGTGGGAGAGCAGGTTGCCCGGACCGCCAAAGAGGGCGCATTGATCCTGAATGTTGCACCGCAGACCCTGGTGACCGCGCCGATGGCTGCGACAATCCGCTATGCGGGACCGTTGCTGGATTTGGGGCAGGTGATCGTGTTAGAGCCCGAAGCCGGAACACATCTGATCCTGGCGCGGATGGACAAGGTATATGGAACACCGGGAGAAATCGTTGAGGCTGGTGCGCCATTGGGCCTGACAGGGGTATCCAAGCCGAAGGATGCCCATTCCGTGGAACGCGGAGAAGTGAGTGGCGCCCCGGCGCCGGAAACGCTCTATATAGGGTTAAGAGTTAAACAAACGCCCATGGATCCGGCAGACTGGTTCGCCGGGGCAAAGGACGGATAGGAGCAAGATGAAAAAGTTCGTGATGGCCGCATTGGGAGGCACCCTGGCCGGTGCTGTGATCACCACCCAGGTGGCTGGTCCGTTGATTGCCCAAGAGACGGAGCGCAAGACCAGCATTTACGAGCAGCTTGATCTGTTTGGCGACATCTTTGAACGGATCCGCGCGCAATATGTCGAAGAGGTCGATGAAAGCGAGCTGATCGAAGCGGCAATTAACGGAATGCTGACCTCGCTCGACCCCCATTCCAGCTACCTGTCGCCAAAAGATGCCAGCGATATGCGGGTACAGACCCGCGGCGAGTTTGGTGGGCTGGGGATAGAGGTCACGCAAGAAGAAGGCTTTGTGAAAGTCGTCTCGCCCATCGATGACACACCCGCGGATGAGGCGGGGATCGAAGCTGGCGATTTCATCACCCATGTCGACGGCGAAAGTGTTCTGGGGCTGACCCTGGATGATGCTGTGGAACTCATGCGCGGCCCCGTGGGCAGCGAAATTGTGATCACCGTGGTGCGCGAAGGCGCGGATGAACCCTTCGACGTCACCATCATTCGCGACACGATCACCCTGACCGCCGTTCGTACCAGAACCCAAGGCGAAACAGTCGTTTTGCGGGTGACGACGTTCAACGATCAGACCTTCCCCAACTTGCAATCCGGTCTTGAGAAGGCCGTGGAAGAAGCTGGCGGCATGGAGGCGGTCAACGGCTTTGTCCTTGATCTGCGCAACAATCCGGGCGGTCTGCTCACGCAAGCCATCAAGGTGTCCGATGCCTTCCTGGAGAAGGGAGAGATCGTTTCGACCCGGGGTCGCGATCCGCAAGATGGGGATCGCTACAATGCCGAGCCAGGTGATCTGGCTGTTGGCAAACCGATGGTCGTGCTGATCAATGGCGGGTCTGCCTCCGCGTCCGAGATTGTCGCCGGAGCCTTGCAGGATCATCGCCGTGCGATTGTGGTTGGCGAAAAGAGCTTTGGCAAAGGATCTGTCCAGACGGTGATGCCATTGCGTGGTGACGGCGCGATGCGCCTGACCACCGCGCGGTATTACACCCCATCGGGCCGCTCGATCCAGGCGCTGGGCGTGTCACCGGACATCGTGGTGGTTCAACCCCGCACCAACCTGGAAGCCGAGACCGAGGAAGAGGAGAGCAACCGCCCCAGCCGGTCGGAAGCCGACCTACGCGGCAGCTTGGACAACGACTCGGTCAGCGAAGATGAACGCCGGATCATTGAGGCTGACCGCAAGAAAGCCGAAGACGCGGCCAAATTGCGCGAAGAGGACTATCAGCTGGCCTACGCCATCGACATCCTGAAGGGCCTTTCAGCCATCGACAGCCCGGAATGATACACCGGGCGGGGTCGTGTCACGGCCCCGCTTAGGCCCCTTGTTAGGTTAAATCCATGACGCACCATGATCTGCCATACCGGCCCTGCGTGGGCGTGATGCTGTTGAACGCAGATGGCCATGTCTTTGTGGGCCAGCGTTTGGACAGTGACCTCGTTGCCTGGCAAATGCCGCAAGGGGGTATCGATCCAGGCGAAGATCCCAGGACAGCTGCCCTGCGGGAGTTGGAGGAAGAAACGGGTATTACCTCCAACCTGGTGACAGTCATGGATGAGACGTCAGATTGGCTGGCCTATGACCTGCCTGACAGCCTGCAAGGTAAATTGTGGGGCGGGCGCTTTCGGGGGCAAAAGCAGCTTTGGGTCCTGATGCGGTTCGACGGCAGCGACGCTCAAGTCAATATTCAGACCAGCGAACCCGAATTTTCCGATTGGCGCTGGCTGCCACCGGGTGAATTGTCGGCCAATATCGTGCCGTTCAAGCGTGAGATCTATGAACAGGTTCTTGACGCTTTTCGGGGACACTTTCCATGAAACAGGTGTTTGGTTTGATGACAGCGCTGTTGATCTGTGGTCAGGCTCAGGCACTGAGCTGCATGCGACCCGACCCCGTGGCCAGCTATATCAATGCCTCTGAGGCGTCAGACGTATATTACGTCATTCTCGGCCAGGTTACCCTGGACGGCCCTGCCCCCGTACGCCCTGACACGGGTACCTTCCATGAAGCCCCGGATTTGACGGCATCGGGTCGCGTCACGGGAAAGGCGCTGGGGCCCCAGGGCTTTCAGAAATCGGTAAATCTGCGGGTCGATGTTACAAGTATGTGCGCCGGTCCGTGGTGTGGCGACTTTCCGGGCCAGGAACGTGCATTGATCTTTGTAAAACAGTCCCAACCGCGCGCTGTCATCCAGATGGATCCCTGTGGCACCCAGTATTTCAGCAAGCCTGCGCCCGAGATGCTGGCTGACGTTGAAATGTGCCATCGCGGTGGCGCCTGTGAACCAGCGGAATTCTAATCGGCGCGCGAGCCTGTGACCCACCGGAAGTTTTGAGCCCAGCCGCGGTCGATCGCTGCTTTGAGCCATTGCACCTTGTCGATCCCGTTCATTATTTGTTAACTTGAAGAGCAAGCATAACGCGACGAATTGGTACCTTGCCGATTTGGTCGTTGAGCCAGCCCTCCCCCCGAAACCAAACGCTAAAGGGTAGGCCGCTCATGCGCGCAGCAGTTGCCATCGACACGTCATCAGCCATCTTCCCAGGTACTATGGGGCAGGCTTCATCCCAGGAGATCGCCCAATCCGATCCGCGATCCGGGGAAGAGGCATAATATGCTGGATACTGTCCCCGACGCCCTTGGCGAAGTCCAGCAGTTCCTGGCGCAAGGCGGTCCGGCGATGTGGGTCATTGCGGGCCTCTCCGTGGTCACAGTTGCCTTGATCCTGTGGAAGCTTTGGCGCCTGTTAATCCTCGGGGCCTGGGCCGGTGCGCGGGCGCGGGATGCTGTGCGGCTGTGGCGATGCGGCGACGGGGATACCGCATTGTCCGCGGTCGACAGGGCGAGGGATCTTAGGTCGCGCGTCGTACACAGCGCCTTGACCAGCCTTACCAGCACCGCGGTGCCCGAAGACCATATGCGGGAGGAGACGGAGCGGATTGCCCAGATCGAGCTAGCCCGCACCCGCAGCGGTCTGCGTGCCCTTGAACTTATCGCGACAATCGCCCCGCTGATTGGCCTGTTAGGAACCGTGCTTGGCATGATCGAGGCGTTTCAAGCCTTGCAGGACGCAGGATCCCGCGCTGATCCAGCTGCTTTGGCAGGTGGCATATGGGAGGCGCTTTTGACCACAGCGGCAGGAATGGCCGTGGCAATCCCGGCCTCTGCTGCGCTGACTTGGTTCGAAAGCATTGCCGATCGCGTGCAGGCCGATATTGAAGATCTGGCCACTCAGATCTTTACCGGAAGGCATCGCGGTCATCCTCCTCAACATGGGGCCACCCCGCCGGCAGCCTTCACCGCGGTGGCTGAGTAATGCTGCGACTTGGTCCACGCAGGCGTGCACGCCGCCCCAGTTTGACCCCGATGATCGATGTGGTCTTTCTGCTGCTGGTCTTTTTCATGCTGGCCTCCCGCTTTGGCATCGATACCGTGATGCCGCTGAACCTGGCTGGATCCCAGGGTGAGCAAAGAAATCAGGGGCCGCCGCGCCTGATTGATGTTTTATCGGACGGTCTACGGCTGAACGGAGTGGCCGTTGCGGAACATGCCCTGGCGGTCCAGCTTGCCCCATTGGTCGAAACGGAAAGCGATCTGATCGTGATACGGGCCGGGGAGGGTGTGGTTCTCCAACGTCTGGTGGAAACGATGGCAATGTTGAAAGCGGCGGGCCACGTGTCATTCGTTATGGTGGAGTAAGGCGATGCGATTGCCCACCAGACCCCGCCGGACCCGGCCGGAAAGCATCGTTCCGATGATCAATGTCGTATTCTTGTTGCTGATCTTTTTCCTGATGACGGCAGAGATCGCACCACCGGAACCCTTCCCCGTAGCCTTGCCCACGGCGGAGCAGGAGGAGCGCGCCGAAGGTGATCTGGTGCTCCATATCTCTGCCGGGGGCGAGGTGGCCTTTGGTGAGCATACCGGTGAGGCAGCGATCGCGGCCGTGAAAGAGGTTGCGATGGTCCAAGAGGGCACACCGCTTGAACTTCGCGCCGATAACCAGGCCAAAGGGGCTGTGATCGCGGCTCTGTTGACCCAGCTGGGGCAATTGGGCGTGACACGCGTTGCCCTCGTAACGGCGGCACCATGAAGTTTGCGCGCATCCTCGAATGGGGCGTCTTTGGCGGATTTGCTCTTTTGATCCATCTCGCGCTGTTTCTGCAGGTGCCCTCGGGGGCCCAGGGCGACGCAGGTGCCGGAGGTGATAGTGATGTGAGCCTGCAGGCGATGACACCGCATCTGGCCGCCATGATTGCCAGTGTCGATCTGGCCGATGAGGTCGAAAAACCGAATGCCGTGACAGCGGACAACGTGGCCCAGGTGGCTTCGGTTCAAGCGACACGTCCATCGGTCGCCCCGGCCAAGGTTGCGTCCCCCCCGGAAGATCAGGCTGTATCCGCTACAACCTCAGTACCGGTGACCCAATCGCTGAACGTGCCGCAATCCGTGGGCGTGGCGCCAGTGGCACCCACGATGCAAGCTGCCCCGGCGGCACAACAGGTGGCGCCTGTCGCACCAACTGACCAGGCCCCGCCAGAGGTCGTGGCGGCCTTGCCCTCTGATCCGGACAGCAGCGCGCTGTCACCTGAAGTGTCGCGCGTACCACCCCCGCGACCTGACCGGCCCAAAGCGGCGCCAGAGCCCACGAACCAGGCCGCGGCACGAGATCCGGCACAACGCCCAAGGGCGGCAGAACCGGATAGAAATCAAGCAACCCGATCCCAAAATCAAAGGCAGGCGGCAGGCCAGGGGAGCGGGGCCAGGGCCGGGGCCGATAGGTCTGGCACGGCCAGCCTTTCCCGGGCAGAGCGGCGGAACCTCATGGCGCAATGGGGCAGCCAGATCCGCACGCGCATTGATCGTCGCAAATCGCGCGCCGTTCGCGCGCGTGGATCGGTGACCGTGAACATTGTGGTGGCGGTGAACGGTCAGCTTGCCGGAGTGTCGGTGGCGCGCAGTTCGGGAGATCGCACCCTTGACCGTGCGGCAATGCAGGCCGTTCAACGGGCCGGGCGTTTCCCAAAGGCGCCATCTGGCATCAGGGGGCGCAGCCATAGCTTTAACCTTGCGATCCGGTTCGACGGGTAGCAGCGCGAGATCACGTCACCCGGCGATAGCGATCAGATGATTGTCCCACTGCAGATCATGTTCGCGTGTCACCCATGTCGTGGCGATCGGAAACAGAACGCGGCCAAGGCCGGTTGTGAAAGCCAGATCATCGGCTGCGGGAGCCACACCACAGATGTCCTGTTCAGTGATGGTGTCTTGGAATTGGCCAGAACGGTCAAAAATCAGCGCCAGACCGCCGCGGGGTCCGGTGACGGCAATCCGGCTATTGCGCGATACTGCGATGCTGCCTGCATAGCCCTGCATGCGCCGCTCATAACCATGTCCGGAGGCGCGAAAAGCGAGGGCCGCGCCACCGTCATGGGTGGCAAGTAATGGTGGCACATCAGACAGATCCCCCTGCCATTGACAGGCGATGGCGACCCGGCCGTCCCCATGCACCGCAAGATGCCGGATTGAGTTCTTGTGCCACTCCACCGGTGGTTCGATTTGATCTGCGACCACCCCGTCCAGCGACAGATAGGTCAGATTGGGGCGCATCGTCGGCAGGTTCAACTTCGTACGGCCGGTATCGGGGTGAGTTTCTATCCCACCGTTGGCCACGACCATCCGCCGGCCATCAGGCATCAGTTTCAGGTCATGGGGGCCGATGCCGCCGCTGGAAAAGGCGGTGAGGCGGGCATAATCGCCGGTGCGCCAAACGCCAACCATGCCGCGGGCGTTTTCAAAGTCATTCTCCGCGGTGAACAGAAGCCCGCCATCGGCAGAGAAGGTGCCGTGACCACTGAAATGATGCCCCCCCGGCGCGGTCAGGCGCGCAATGACCGTGCCGGACGTACAGTTGATCACTAGTGCAAACGTACCGGGTCTGCGGGCAAAGGCGACGGCAACAGCGTGGTATGGATGGGCCGCGGAGGCATGGCCACGGTTGGGCAGAGGGATCTGGAAAAGTGGCGCGCCGTCATTGCTCAAACCGAACAAGGCGTATTTGCCCGATGGCAAGCGCGCAGCCGCCAGATAAGCCGGGTTGCCCAAATCCGCCCAACCGCGCGTCGGGCAGAGCCCGGTTGCCAGCAGACCGGCAAGAAAGGACCGCCGATCCGCCATCAATCGCCATCCAGTGAGTTAAAGCCCGTCGCGATACCAAGGCGCGGGCCCAGATCCTCCGCGACTTGTTGACGGATATCGGTGATCGATTGCTGCAAGACCTCGACCCGAAACCGCCCCTCGGGCGTGGCAACCGTGGCCAGAACCGGATCATCCAGCGCGGTGGCGCGGTTGATAGCGCGCCCAAAGGCCGCGTCCAGATCGGTATCGCCACCTGACAGAGCCGCTGCCAGATCGCGGGTCGCTGTCAGGGACAGCGTCACATGGTGCAGGGCCCGACCGGAGCGGCGCGCCTCAGCTCGATTCGGGCGCGGTTTGTCAAATGTGCCCATGGGGCGACCCAGTCGCGTCTCAGCGGTAAACTCCAGCCCGCTCGACAGGGCGGTAAACATCTGGCGCACCGCCTCATCCGGGCTGCGATACGTGTCATTCGATCCGGCGCCTCGCATCAGGTCGGCATAACCGCCCTCCCAATCGTCCAAGATCGCGGCAGCAGAAGCGGCTATTCCCTGGGTCAATGTTGTAATGAGCGTGCAGCGATATCCGACAGCCTCGTTTTGTTGAAACTGCGGATCATAAAGCAGGAGTTCGAGCGCATAAAATCCACGCGCCGCGACTGATACGGTTTGAAAGGCTTCGGGCGATCTGACGACCGGATCTTGATCCCGCAAAAGTGCTGCGAGCGTTTTGGGGGTGGCCCCGCGCGTATCCGGCCAGAAGGCAAGCGCAAAGGCGCGATCATCTTGTTCTGACGGGCCAAACCGCAGGTGACTGACCATGATCCAGGCATCGAAAGCAGCGTGATAGGCCGTGTTCAGGTGCGCATTGCCGGGAGTGCAATCGGCCTGGGCGGCGTCCGCCAACCCCGCAGTCCTAGCTGCGAGCGCCTGATAGCCCGGAAGGATATGGTCATCGACGATCCCTGCGATATCCGGCGTTTCTGCCCAGGCTGGCATTGCGATCATGATCAGGATGGCGGCTTTCCAACTGCGCATATCAAAGGCTTTCCAGAAAACGGATGAGGGCTGCGCGGTCGTCTGGCGGCATTGCGATCACTGCGTCACGATGGCTTTGCGCCTCACCTCCGTGCCACAATACAGCCTCCAGAAGCGATCGTGCCCGACCGTCATGCAGAAAATACGTGTGGCCAGAGACCTGTTCGGTCAGGCCAATTCCCCACAGCGGTGGTGTGCGCCATTCCGTACCGGTTGCCCGCGCCTCGGGCCGATTATCGGCAAGGCCCGGTCCCATGTCATGCAACAGCAGATCGGTGTAGGGCCAGATCAATTGAAAGCTTTGTTCAGGTTGATCGTGCAGCCGGTGTGTTACAAATGATGGCGTATGGCACGAGGTGCATCCGGTTGTGTGGAAAACCTCCTTGCCGCGCAAAACAGTTGGATCCGCCAGATCACGGCGCGCGGGCACACCCAGATTGCGGCTGTAGAACGTCACCAGATCAAGGCCTGCGGCATCAACTTCGAACCCGCGATCATCCTGATCCCCGTGCGGCGCCTCTCGACACGCACCTTGGTTTGGCATGCATTCCCCCCATGCTGCGGGGAAAAGAGGCGTCGAAATCCCGATATCACCCGCAAATGCCCCCGCAGATTGCTCCCGAACGGTGGGGGAACCAGCTTTCAGGCCAAACCGGCCCAGCATAGGTTTATCATATTCCGCCGACCACACGATGTTGTGGCGGCCAGAGATGCCATCGCGGTCAGCATCATCGGGGTCCGCCGCAGCAATGATATCAGCCGCCGGTATGGCCTCCAGCAGGCCAAGGCCGATCATCTGCGGTGCAACGCGCGGGCTGAGCATCGCATCGGGGTGAAGTGGGCCATAACCCAGATCGGTGGCCGCGTAGGTCGGCTGCCGCAACCGCGCTGTTTCTCCGCCGGATAACAGGATCTCGGTCTCTTCATAGGTGATCCTCAGACGGTACTCCGACGGGTGACCAGCCACACTGAAATCCTGAAGCTGCCTGCCATAGTTCGGATCGGGCAGGGTCGCGAGGTAGCCTTTGATCAGAGTATTGGCATCGGCGGCTGTCCCAGGGATCGAGATGCGCAAAAACATTGAGATGGAGTTGTCATCAAGCCCTTCAGGCGGATGCCCGCGACCGTCCTTGATATGGCAGCGCTGGCAAGAACGGGCGTTGTAAAGCGGGCCCAGCCCGTCGGATGCGAGGGTCGAGGACGGCGAGGACACCCACAGCTTGCGAAACAGCCCATTGCCGACCTTAAAGGTCAGTTCATCATCAAAGCCTATGTTTCCAGAAGGCTGGGAAAAGGCATTGGTATCTGACGTCACACGCACTGTCGCCGCCCCTGCGGACAACCCTTCATAGGCTTGTGGCGCGTTGAATGTGGTCGCCAGGGCGGTAATAGCTGCGATGCGTGCCGCCTCCTGCTCGGTGCGCGGTATGATATTCAGATGTGGCTCGTCCAGCGGATCGGCAGACGCCGTCGTCGCGACCACCGCTGCCAGGATTGTGAGGCTGCAGCGTTCCATCCGTGTCCTGGGCGTCATTTTGACCCTGGTCCTATCTCAACTGATGCTGGCGTGGCGGACCCGTCCGGCCCATGGGCTTGGACGGGGCCGGTTGGGGCTTACTGGAAGACGGCGCCCGGGTTATCGAGGCTGTCGGACCCTTCGAACGAGATGCTCTCAACGCCAAGGGCTGCGACCACACGCTCAATGCTCCGGGTCTGGTCGATCAGGCCGTCCACACCACCCATAATCAGCGCTTCACCAGCCTCGTTGCCACGTTCCAGCATTTGATCATAGCTGAACCCTGCCTCGGCGGCGGTCTTGATCCGGCCAAGAGCCATCATTGTAGTGGATAGTTTGTCCTGCATCTCGGCATCCAACGCGGGATCCGCCGCCACCGTCAGATCAGATAGGGATGGCCCCGAGATCAGCGATCCATCGATCCGGACATAAGCACCAAGATAGACGTTCTGAATGCCCATCCCGTCATAGAAGTGACTGTTATGGGTGTTGTCGGAAAAGCAGTCATGCTCTTCTTCGGGATCGTTCAGCATCAGGCCCAACCGCATGCGTTCGCCAGCCTGTTCGCCGTAAGACAGGGACCCCATGCCGGTGAGGATCGCGGATATCCCGGCATCCTCATCTTTCGCCAGTTCGGTGCGGGCAGCCCCATCTTCGGCCCACTGTGCCGCCATCCATTCCAGATCGGTGACCAACAGATCTGTCGCCGCCTTCAAATATTCCGCGCGGCGGTCGCAATTGCCGCCTGTGCAGGCATCCGCTGCGGCATAATCCGTCCATGGGCGGTTTCCGGCACCCGGTCCGTGGCCGTTCAAATCCTGACCCCACAGCAGAAACTCGATGGCGTGGTAACCGGTGGCAACGTTTGCTTCGATCCCGTCGGCCTCCTGCAGGGTGTCCTCCAACAGTGCCGGGGTGATCTGGCTTGCATCAACCTTGGCCCCCGACAGGGTGAAAGCGGAGTTGGCAACCACATTCAGCACCGCCAGATCGTTTTCATCGGAAGGGCCGCCATAGGACGCGTCCACATAGTCGATCAGGCCCTCGTCCAGTGGCCATGCATTCACCTTACCCTCCCAATCATCAACGATCGGGTTGCCAAAGCGATAAACCTCTGTCTGTTGATAGGGCACACGGGCGGCGAGCCATGCCTCTTTTGCCGCTTGCAAGGCCTCTGCCGATGGTTCCGCTATCAGTGCATCCACAGCAGATTGCAGCCGCTGCGCTGTGATCAGGCTATCGGTGTATTTGGCGGCAGCGATGTTGGCGTAAGTATCGAGCACGGCCGCTTTATCGGTCTCCGCTTGCGCAGATGCCACCGACCCCATCCCAAGCGCAATGGCGCTGATGGCAAGAGTGAATTGTTTCATAATGATCATTGTCCCTTTTTCCGACGAGGCACGCATGCCTCGTGGTGACCCCCAAGCGTTGGCTGAGCCGGACAGATCGGTTGGCTACGCGTCCATAAGGTTGAGTAGTTTACTCGGGAAATGCAACGATATAATTGACTGAAAAAGTCGGCTACTTGACGCATGCCCGATCGGGGACGCGTCTTTCACTCTCATATCGGGCAGGCACAACCCGCAAGCGGCGCATCAGGCGATATGCTGGATTGTCGAAAAGCCTTCGAATGTGGGGGCGCCCTCATGCAACTTCATGGTTGATCCCGCATCCTTGTGGGCCGCGCGAAATGCATCGCTGCGGGTCCAGGCGCGAAATGCCTCTTCCGAGGCCCATACCGTGTGGGAGGCATAGAGAATCTTGCCCTCATCCTCCGGCCCTTTCAGCATGTGAAACTCGACAAAACCGTCCATGTCCTTCAGGTGGCTGTCCCGGCCCAGCCACAATGCCTCAAAAGCTTTGGCATTCTGGGTGGTCACGGTGAAGCGGTTCATCGCGATATACATAGGGGATCTCCGGCTGTTCGGTATGGGGCGAGGCTGCAAACGTCATGACACGAGCTTGCGGTGGACGGCAATCGTTGCGGCATGCGGCAGGATATAGGTTTTGCCTGGGGCAGGCGGTGTGTTGACCCGAATATCACATCCATAGGCCCGCGACAGCCACGTATCGGTCAGAACGTCGGACACGGTACCATCTGCCAGCACCCTGCCGTTTGATAGGATCGCCACCCGATCCGCGTAAAGCGCAGTCAGGTTGAGGTCATGCATGATCGCCACGACGCCACCGCCGGATTGTGCATACCGCTGAGCGATGTCCATCACGCCCAACTGGTGCCCGATATCCAGACTGGCGACCGGTTCATCCAGCAGCAGCCATCGTGGGGTGCCGTCCATTACCGGATCCCAGACCTGTGCCAGAACGCGAGCCAGCTGCACGCGCTGTTGTTCGCCGCCCGAAAGCTCTTGATAGACCCGATTGACATAGCTGCCCAGGCCGACCCGGTGCAGGGCGTGAAGCGCCACGTCATCCCGGCCACCCGATACACCGCTGTGCAGGCCAATGCGCACGACCTCGATCACTGTGAAGGGGAAGGCCAGAACGGTCGCCTGTGGAAGGACGGCGCGGATCGTCGCCAGCTCCCATGGTGGGTGATCGGGCAACGCGCGGTCATTAATTGTGATCTGGCCAGTGTATGCCACATCACCGGTCAAGGCACGCAGCAAGGTCGTCTTGCCCGAGCCATTTGGCCCGACAATGGCCGTCAGTTCCCCGGCCTTGGCAGAAAACGTGACATCTGACAGGATTGAACGATGGCCCAGATGCACCGAGATATTGTGTGCCATCAGCATTTACAGATCCACCAACCCGCGCCGACGCAACAGGATCCACAAAAAAACAGGCGCACCCAAAACCGCTGTCACGATCCCGATGGGCAACTCCGCCGGCGCGATGATCACCCGGCTGATCACATCGGCTAACAGCAGAAGGCTTGCCCCCAACAACGCGGCATTGATCAAAAGCATGCGGTGGTCGGGCCCCGTGGCCAGGCGCAACAGGTGCGGCACGACGATCCCGATGAACCCGATCCCGCCAGAGACGGCAACGGCGGATCCCACGGCAGCGGCAACCGTGAGAATGGCAAGGTTCTTCATCCGCTGTACGGGGATGCCGATGTGACGGGCCGTTGCCTCCCCCAGGGCCAAACCGTTGAGCCCACCCGCCAGGGTCAGGGCGACCGCGATGGCGACAACGATGATCGGGGCAGCAACCGTGACCTTGTCCCAAGTCGCACCCGCAAGGGATCCCAGGCCCCAGAATGTCAGGTCCCGCAATTGGCGGTCATCGGCGATGTAAACGAGGATGCCCGACAGGGCCCCGGCCAAGGCAGCCAAGGCGATCCCGGCCAACAGCATGGTGGCGACCGACGTGCGGCCATTCCGGGTGGCCACGCGGTATAACACGATCGTGGTGGCCCAACCGCCCAGAAAGGCAGCAACAGGCACAAGCTGGTTGCCCACGGCTTGTGCGATCCACATTGGCAGTGCCGCGCCCAGAACGATGGCTGTGATCGCCCCCAATCCGGCCCCGGCGCTCACCCCGATCAAACCTGGATCGGCGAGCGGGTTGCGAAAGAGCCCTTGCAAGACAGCCCCCGAAACCGCTAAAGCCGCGCCGACGCAGATACCCATCACCAGCCGGGGCGCGCGGATTTCCCACAGAACCACCGATGCGGTTTGCGTCGCTCTGCGTCCCGCTGCGATATCCCCCAAGGCGCGCCAGAGGGACGTGCCGGAGGCGCCGATGGCCAAGCTGCTGACGCTGACCACGATCAACAGGACCGCTAGGCCAACAGCCACGACCCGGGCCCGCTGGCTGCGGTCAATGATCTGGACAGCCCGGGTGTCGGCCAGGACGCTCATCTAGTCGTGCTCGTAAAGCGCTGTGTTCAGATCTGTCACTGCGTCGGCTGTACGCGGACCAAAGCCAAGCAGATACAGGCCGTTCATGCGCACGACAGAGCCTGTCGCGGCGGCCGGGGTTGTGGCGATGGCAGGCATGGCGAACAGATCCGCGTCGCCGGTGCTGTGATCGCCGCGGCGGTCCATCATGAGAATGACATCCGGTGCGGCCAGGCTGATCGCTTCATCTGTCATCGGCTTGTAGCCCTCGAATGCCGAGACGGCGTTGATCCCACCGGCCATACGGATGATGCCGTCCGCTGCCGTATCGGTGCCCGAGGCGAGAATGCGCCCACCCTGGGTGCTGAGGATGAACAGCACGCGCTTGCGTTCAGCCATCGCACTGCGTTCGACCGCTGTATTTAACGCGCTGGCGACCTCGTCGGCCAGCTTCTGGGCCTCGGGCTCCACATCCAAGGCTTGGCCGACCGCGAGGATTTTATCGACCACGCCGGATGCGCTGTAATCATCCTTGATGGTGATGAACGGGATCGAGGCGGCCTCCAGCAATTCGATCGTCTCAGGCGGTCCCGCCCCCTCTTCGGACAGGATCAGTTTGGGTGCGACGGATAAGACGCCTTCGGGCGAAAGGGCGCGCATATAGCCCACATCGGGCAACTGGCTGGCATCCGGGGGATAGGTGGAGGTGGTGTCGCGGGCGATCAGTCGGTGTTGCTGATCCAAGGCATAAACGATCTCTGTCACAGAGCCACCGATGGACAGGACATCCGCTTCGTCTTCGGTGGTGTCTGTCGCAGCCCAAAGTGCGGCACTCCACAACGCGGTCAGCAGGGCGAGCAGGATCAGGCTATAGGAGTTGTCACGGCACCGGGTCACGCGGCTGGCTCCTGTTGCAAGCTGTCCAGTCCGGCGACGATATCAGACCATGCCGCACGGCTGTCGCGGCCCTCTTTGCTGATCCCGAAAACCTGGAAAATCAGCATACCCTGCGCATCGAAAGCCTCAACCGACAGAGCCGGTCCGCGCTGGGTGGGTTTTTCGACGGCCCAAACCTCTGCCACATGATCCTGTCGCAAGTGCAGGCTGAACTGGGCATCCATCACGTTTTGCCACGGCCCCATCGGTTTCAAGGTTTTGATCGGGCCGGTATGGATCTGGATGCAGCCCTTGTTTCCGACAAAGATCATCACCTCGGTCTCGCGCTCCGCCAGCGCCTCCAGCATCTTGGTGATCGATGCCGGGCGCACCGGCGTCACAAAGGGCGCACCGGCGATGCGATAGGCCCCCAGCCGGTTCATTTTCAGCTTTGAGGTCAGACGTAGAAATTGATGGGTATCGGTCAGGCGTCCCCATTCCTTGCGCAAGATATCCACTTTGGCCGGATCGGATTTCGCGGCTTCAACAGGTTTACGCGGCACGACATCGATCTGTTGGCTTTGGTCATTGATCGCGAGGGTCGATTTCAGCCGATCCCAGCTGCCCAAATCAGAGTGGTCACGCAGAAAGATTTTGTGAACTGCATCGCCCGCCGCGTCGAAGATCTGGATGCTCCGGCGCAGACCGGTCTGCGCCTCCTTTTCGACCATGAAGGCATGAACCCAATGGCTGGGAAAGATCCTTAGGTCGATCTGGTCGGTCAGGACCATCGCGGCATGTGCGCCGGGATGATAATTGTCATACGTCCCGATCTTTTCGTGAACGCAAGCGGCGTTGCGGGTCAGCGCCATGACCTCCCCCAGATCATGGGCGGCTTCCATCAGGTCATCGGGGTGAGATACGACGCGCTTCGTGCCCTGGCCCACAAAGGCTGCGACCAGTTGCGCTTCCGTCAGACCGTGTTGTTCGGCCAGGTCACGGTCCCGCATCTTGGGGTTTTTCATGCAAAGCTCGCGGATTTCGCCGGGTGTCAAATCAGCCATTGTCGAACCCTGTATTTTGAGAAGTCATCTGGCTTGCGCCGTCCTGCGGCGTGGCTGATCCGATGGTATTTGTATTGTTGACACTTTTACTTGGGTTAATTTATGGACGCAAGAGGCGCTTTGTCGCCATGGGGAAAACCAGACATCGGAACGCCAGCTTTTTCGCAAGCACCGGTCACTTGATCTGTTTGCGAGGGATGACATGGATATTTCGGACAGGCGCGCTGCGCACAGTCTATTGGCGACCATTTTGATCATGCTTGTTGGCCCGGCGGCCCGGGCGCAAGATCAGGACGGCTTTGACCTGGGGACCATCACCATTGGTGAAAGTAAGCGCGAGGTGCAGACCGACACCGCCGCCGCCGTCACGGAAGTCGATCAAGAGGAGATCAACGACCGGCAGGCCGGCACTGTGGCAGAACTGATCGACTCTGTGCCCGGTGTAAATCTGGTGAACGGGTCAACACCCCAGGGATCGGGTATCAATATCCGCGGTTTCGGGGCCAACAGTACCTTTGGCACGGATCAGAAGGTGGGAATTGTTGTCGACGGTGCCTTGGTCGGATCCGAAGAGATCTACCGCATCGGGACCCAGCTTTTCACGGACCCGGAATTGTTCAGATCTGTCCGCGTGTTCCGTGGCACGATCGGCACCTTTGAATACGGCTCAGGCATTATCGGCGGTCTGGTCGAACTGGAAACCAAGGACGCCTCCGATTTCACGGACCGAGAGATTGGTTTCCGATTTCGCCAATCCCTGCAATTTGGCAGCAATGGTGACGGCATCACAAGCTCCAGCATTTTTGCCTGGCAGCCCACGGATGATTTTGAGGTGCTGGGTCAGTTCGTGTGGCGAGAGCAGGACCTTCAAACCGACGGCGCCGGGAATACCATTGGCAACAGCGATTTCCAGCTTCCCTCTGGCATGGTCAAGGGGACCTACACGTTCGGCACCAATGGGGATCAACGCCTCACCTTCAAATATAGCGAGACAACGGCAAGCGACCGCGATGTTCAATATGACACCTTCCTGACGACCGATGCGGTCTTTGGAAATGTTGATCGTGACACGGATTCACGTACTGCGGTGCTGCGCTACCAATTCAATCCGGCCGACAATGACATGGTCGATCTGGATGTGACCCTGTCCTACGCAGATCAGAGCATCGACCAAGAATACGTGTCCGGCAGTTCGATTTGCGATCGGCCGACCAATCCCTGTGGTCTGACCGGTGGTTTTCCGGTGGGCGGGTTTCCAGTGGTGAACGCCGATCAGCAATATGAGACAACCAAGCTCACGGTCCGCAACACCAGCCTTTTCGCCACGGGGGCGGTAAATCACGAATTGCGGATGGGCGTTGAGTTCATTCGGCGTGAACGGTTGAACGCGGACTCTGCTCCTGGCGGGATCGACAATCGCTGGGCGCTGTTTGCCGTCAATGACATGCGCATTGGCGAGGATTGGACGATCACCCCTGCCCTACGCTACGAAAGCTCGCAGATCGAAGGGTCGACATCGCCCAATGACGGCACGTTTGACAATGACGCGGTCATGGGTGGTCTGTCTGTTCGATATGCGTTTGGCAATGGCTTTGCCCTCTTTGGAAGTGCGGCCTACACCGAAAGCCTGCCGATCATCGATGACCTGGGCAATGCCACCCTGATGACCCAAAGTGAAAAGGCGAGGACACTGGAATTTGGCGGCTCCTACGAGGGTCAGGATGTGTTCCGCAGCGGCGATACGTTTGCAATCAAGGCTAACATCTACAACACGCGCATCTGGGATGTGACCTCTTACACGGTACCGGGCAATCAACAGATCACGGGCGTACCCGCCTCGGTCTATCCCGAGGATATCGAAACCCGCGGGATCGAGCTTGAGGCCTCCTATGCCATGCAGAGCGGATTTTACGTTGACCTGAACGCAAACGTGACGCGTGGTACGGAACAGCGGTTGAATGGCAGCACTGCGGATTGGCGCAATATTCCGGCGGATGGGCTGCAATTGACCCTCGGCCGCCGCTTTGGCGAGGCACTGGACCTAAGCTGGGAGATGGTCGCCGATCAACGCATGACGCGGACCACTGACCCAAGCGCTGGTTTTGCCGTCCATAACCTGCGCGCCACCTATCAGCCGCAAGCAGGTGTGTTGGAGGGGTCGGAACTGCGGATTGGCGTCGAAAACCTTTTTGACCGCGAGTATACCCGCCACCTGTCAACCCGCCCAGCGCCGGGCCGCAACATCAAGGTGACCCTGGCCCGCACCTTTTAACCGTCCGGATCCTCTGCCCTTGTCTTTGGTAGGGCAATGGATCGGGACCATGGCTTTTGGTCCGAGGGGACCAACGTTTCCCCCGAAAGGTCAGATAGCTACTCCGCCGCACCGGGCTTCTTGGCTGCGGCGGGCCCCAATCGGGTTAGCTTGTCCTGCAACATCCCGCGGCGCCTGTTCTGATAAGCCGCAATGATCGGCAGCGACAGATAATAGGCGACCACGCCCGCGATCACACCGGGAGCCAGACCACCGATCGTGTAGGGCACGAAGACTTCGGTGTAGAAATCCTGCAGGCCCGTCCAATGGGCTTGTTTGGCGGTGAAGACGGCCTTGAAATTGTGCCACAGATCGGCGCCCGCCTCCAGAAAGCGTTCTCCTACTGTCTTGCCGGTTTCGCGGGCTGGCTTGGTCCCCAAAAGGAAATGCCCCGTTCCAAGCGATATCGCTCCGATCGGAATGATCGTGATCGGGTTGCTGAAAAAGGTCGCCAGAATGGCTGCCAGCACATTGCCGCGCAGGATCTTTGCGATGATCGCCGCAACCAGAAAGTGAAGCCCGTATAGTGGGGTAAAAGTGGTGAAGACGCCGATGAAAATGCCGCGCGCAATGCGTTCCGGGCTGTCGGGAAGACGCCGGACGCGGTGGCGGATATACTGCGCCGCACGTCCCCAGCCGCCACGCGGCCAAAGCGTCTCGATGCACAGCCGCCCCCAGCTCCTTTTATCCCGACGCTTGAAAACCAAGCAGCTTCACCTCCAACTAGTTATGACGGCTTCCGTGCCATATCACGGAAGCGATGCAGAGCCGCAACGTTACTTTCAGCTTCGAGTGCAGTCATGACCATATGCAAATGTTCGACATCTCTTAGATGTAGGTCTATTCGCAAACGGTAAAAATCCGGCTTTCGATCAATAAAGTTAAGGTCAGAGATATTGGCCTTCTGCTCGCCGATCAAGGTACAGATCCGGCCCAGCACCCCCGCATCGTTCGAAATCGTCAATTCAAGGGTCACATCATAGGCGGGGGCATGGGGTCCGGCATGCCAATGCAGGTCGACCCAGCGATCCGGCTGGTCTTCAACCTCCACTAGAACCGGGCAATCGATGGCATGTACGACCACACCCTTGCCGCGATAGGTGATCCCGACGATTCGCTCACCAGGGATCGGTTTGCAACAATTGGCCCTGGTTGAGGTCTGATCAGAGGCCAGGCCAAGAACGGCACGGTCGCGCGTGATCTCCTCCACTGCAGGGGATGTCACAAGATTGGGATAAAGCGCCGAGACGACATCGCGCGCCGCCAGTTCCGCACTGCCCAGTTGTGCCAAAAGCTCATCCCGATCCGACAGGCCCAACCGACGGGCAGCTGTGGCCAACGCCTTGGGCGTGGCATCCTTGCCCATGTGCTCGAATGCGACGCGGGCCAATTCGCGACCCAGCTTGATGAAGCGCTCGCGATCTTCGGCGCGCAGGGATCTGCGGATCGCCTGTTTGGCCCGTCCAGTCGTGGCGATGTCCAGCCATGTCGATTGCGGGCGCTGACCTTCAGCGGTGATGATCTCAACCGATTGGCCGTTTTTCAGTCGGGTCCAAAGCGGCACCCGCAACCCGTCGACCTTGGCCCCCACACACCGGTCCCCGATGCTGGTGTGTATACCGTAGGCATAGTCGATCGGCGTGGCTCCGCGCGGCAGTTTGATCACATCCCCCTTGGGCGTGAAACAAAAGACCTGATCCGAGTACATCTCAAGCTTCACATGCTCCAGAAACTCGTCATGGTCGGCTTCGTCGAACCGCTCGGTCAGGCTTTTCAGCCAGTTGGCGGGGTCCACGGCGAACGGGTTCTCTGACCGAACGCCATCGCGGTAGGACCAATGCGCCGCAACGCCACTTTCGGCCACATCATTCATCTCGCGTGTGCGGATCTGCATTTCCACCAGCTTACCATCCCGACCGGACACCGTCGTGTGGATCGAGCGATAGCCATTGCTTTTCGGCTGGCTGATATAGTCCTTGAACCGGCCAGGCACGGCTGTCCAACGTGCATGAATGGCCCCCAGCACGCGGTAACAATCTTCGCGGTTTTCGGTAATGATACGAAAGCCATAGATATCGGCCAGCCGGGAAAATCCCTGGCCCTTCTGCTCCATCTTGCGCCAGATCGAATATGGTCGCTTTGCCCGCCCACTGACCTGGGCACTGATATGCGCCTTCTTCAACTCCAGCTTCAGATCGGTGGTGATCTTTTCGATCACATCACCGGATTCTTTGCGTAGGGTCACAAAGCGGCGCATGATCGAATTGCGCCGATCCGAGTTGAGCACCTGAAAAGACAGATCCTCCAACTCGTCCCGCATCCATTGCATCCCCATGCGTCCGGCCAGTGGCGCATAGATATCCATCGTCTCGCGCGACTTTTGAACCTGCTTTTCAGGCCGCTGATATTTAATCGTCCGCATGTTGTGCAGCCGGTCGGCCAGCTTGACCAGGATCACGCGCATGTCCCGCGACATGGCGATGAACAATTTGCGAAAGTTCTCGGCCTGCTTTGTTTCTGTCGAACTCAGTTGCAGGTTGGTCAGCTTGGTGACGCCATCCACAAGCTCCGCGATCTCGCGTCCGAACTGACGGGAGATATCGGCAAAGTTGGCCTTGGTGTCCTCAATCGTGTCGTGAAGCAGCGCTGTGATGATCGTTGCGTCATCCAACCGCTGCTCGGTCAAAAGGGCAGCAACGGTGACCGGATGGGTGAAATACGGCTCACCGGAATGGCGAAATTGACCGTCATGCATACTCGCGCCGAACTCATAGGCGGCGCGAATGCGGTCAGCATCGGTTTTGGGATTGTAGGCTGCCACCAGACCGATCAGGTCATCAGCGCTAAGGGCGACCTCCTGAAGCATCCTTCGCGGGCGATCAGCCCTGGCCTTGCGCTTCCATCAGGGCGCGCAGCAGCTTTTCTTCGGACATGTCGTCTGGCTCGGGGCGGTCAGGTTCTGCACCACCCATCAACAAGGCCATGGCGTCGTCTTCAGGCTCATCAACCTCGATCTGGGTCTGGTTCGCTTCGATCATGCGCTCACGCAGATCATCCGCAAGTTGTGTCTCATCCGCGATCTCGCGCAGGCTCACCACCGGGTTCTTGTCATTGTCGCGATCCACAGTCAGCGATGCACCGGACGAGATTTCCCGTGCCCGATGGGCAGCCAGCATCACCAATTCAAATCGATTGGGAACCTTGTCGACGCAGTCTTCAACGGTCACGCGTGCCATTCGAAACTCCAGTAAATCCGGGTGTGTAAGGCTGCCCTGTTACTCCTCTGTCCCTGTCTTGACAAGGGCTTGTGCCGAAATGGGCTTGACAGCCGCGACGTCATCCAACGGCAGGGCGCCCAACATCTGTCGTGCCGTTTGGCCGGTGACGGGATGGGCCCAATTCGGTGCGACATCGCAAAGCGGCACAAGGACAAACGCGCGATCCTGAATGCGCGGATGCGGCAGAATAAGCTGATCAGGTGCGGTATGCGCCTGCAAATCAACGGAAAGGTCACGCCATTTCGAATAAACATTAGCATCGGGGTATATCTGACCATTATAGTCGATCAGATCCAAATCAAGCGTCCGCGCAGCCCAGCGATTGGTTCGTTGGCGGTCAAATTCTGCTTCGATCCGGTTCAACTCGCTCAAAAGCGCCGATGCCGATAAGCCTGTCGTGATGACAACAACCGCATTAATATAATCGGGTCCTGCACCAATCGGCATGCATGGGGTCGAATACAAGCGACTTTCTGCTAAAACTATAAGCGAATCATTATTCAGAGATGTGATTGCGGTATTTATGGTTGACTTTGGCGATCCGTGTCTTGACGTGACGTTAGACCCTAAGGCGATTATTGCGCATGTGTCGATTCTGTGACATTGCGAGGGTTGCGACATCCTGATTTTCCCCTAATTCTTAGAAGGCCCTAGGTGGATCGCCTACCCACTCACTCAACGATCCGTTGCGGGCATATATAGAAAGGAAATTTTATGTTCTACCGCGACGAACGGCTGGCGCTGTTCATTGATGGATCGAACCTCTACGCGGCAGCTAAATCTCTCGGTTTTGACATCGACTACAAGCTGCTACGGCAGGAATTCATGCGCCGGGGAAAGCTGCTGCGCGCCTTCTACTATACAGCGCTGCTTGAAAATGACGACTACTCCCCGATCCGCCCACTCGTGGATTGGCTGCACTATAACGGGTTCTCCATGGTGACCAAACCCGCTAAGGAATATGTCGACAGCCAGGGCCGCCGCAAGGTGAAGGGTAACATGGATATCGAACTTTGCGTCGATGCCATGGAACTGGCCCCACATGTCGATCATATCGTGCTGTTTTCGGGCGATGGAGATTTTCGCCCGCTGGTTGAAAGCCTGCAGCGCCTTGGGGTGCGCGTGTCGGTTGTGTCGACCATTCGCAGCCAACCACCGATGATTGCCGATGAGCTGCGCCGCCAGGCGGACAATTTCATCGAACTGGATGAACTGAAAGAGGTCATAGGCCGCCCCCCGCGTGAGCCGCGACCCGAAGGGATGATGACCGAAGAAATGGCGCGGGAGTAATCCCCGCGACCCATTGCGCCACGCGCAGGGCTTTACGGCCCTCCCACATCATCTTACGTCTTGAGCGACAGGAGAGTTGCCCATGACCAAGCCCCCACTGACCATCCTCATGGCAGCCCCGCGCGGTTTTTGTGCGGGCGTTGATCGTGCCATTAAGATCGTCGAGATGGCGTTGGAGAAATGGGGCGCCCCTGTCTATGTCCGGCACGAAATCGTGCATAATAAATTCGTGGTGGATGGGCTTCGCGACAAAGGCGCCGTCTTCGTCAAGGAACTGTCCGAATGCCCAACAGACAGGCCCGTCGTCTTTTCCGCCCATGGCGTCCCGAAATCAGTGCCTGCCGAAGCTGCGCAGCGACAGATGCTTTATGTCGATGCGACCTGCCCGTTGGTCTCCAAGGTGCATATTGAGGCGGCCCGCCACGCTGAACGCGGGCTGCAACTGATCATGATCGGACATGCGGGCCATCCCGAAACCGTCGGAACGATGGGACAATTGCCCGCCGGAGATGTCTTGCTGGTCGAAACGCCTGCTGATGTCGCCACGGTCGAGGTGCGCGATCCTGAACGGTTGGCATTTGTAACGCAAACCACGCTCAGTATAGATGACACGGCCGAGGTGGTCGCTGCCCTCCAGGCGCGCTTTCCTGCCATCGAAGGACCGCACAAAGAAGACATCTGTTATGCCACGACCAACCGGCAGGAGGCGGTCAAGGCGATGGCGCCCCGTGCCGATGCGATCTTGGTCGTAGGTGCTCCCAACTCCTCCAATTCCAAACGGCTGGTCGAGGTTGGTGCCCGGGCGGGCTGCGGCTATGCCCAACTGGTCCAACGTGCCACCGATATTGACTGGCGCGCATTGGAGGGGATCGGAACCCTGGGCATCACCGCAGGAGCCTCTGCCCCCGAAGTTCTGGTGAATGAGGTCGTCGATGCCCTTCGTGATCGCTTCGCCGTGACCATCGAATTGGTGGAGACCGCGGTGGAGAACGTGGAATTCAAGGTGCCCCGCGTCTTGCGCGAACCCGCCTGACCCCGATGTTTGCTCACCCCGTCCCCCGCGCGGCGCTTTTGTTGGGTGCTGCTGGTGTGCTTCCCTTTCTGTGGGGGCTTGGCACGATGTGGGTGCCCGCGCTGTTCGAGATTACGATGAACACAATCGGCCCGCGCTTTGTTGGCCCGTTTGTGCTGCTGTCCTATGGCACGGTCATCCTGTGTTTCATGTCGGGGGCGCTTTGGGGCTTGGTCGCCAAATCAGAGGTCGAACTGGGCCCAATGGGCTACGGCATAGCGGTCGTGCCAGCGTTGTGGGCCTTTTTCTTTGTCGGCAACGGACCAGTCAGCACCAGCATCAATCTGATCGCCGGTTATGTCGCCGTCTTGGCCATTGACTACCTTTTGTGGTCCAACAAGGTCGCACCGCCGTGGTGGATGGCGCTGCGCATCCCGCTTACCGTGATTGTGGTTTTGTGCCTCGGCATCGTGGCGGGGACCGGCTGATGAGCGATGAACAGACACTGGGCGTCTATGATATGCAGGCCGCCGATTACGCCAAACGCTTTGCCACGGATCGGCCTGACCCGCGGCTCGATGCGTTTCTGGCGGAAATGCCTGCCGGTGCCCATGTCCTTGAATTGGGATGCGGTCCAGGCCGCACCGCGGCCCGGATGATAGCGGCGGGTTTGACGGTTGATGCCGTCGATGCCTCCGCGGGTATGGCGGCCCAGGCCAAGGCCCAGTTTGGCGTAACCGTGCGCGTCGCCAGTTTTGATCAGATCGAAGGCACCAAGATATATGATGGCATTTGGGCCAATTTCAGCCTGCTTCACGCCCCCCGCGCCAAGTTTCCAGGGCATCTGGCAGCCCTTCACACAGCCGCCAAACCGGGCGCGCGCCTGCATATCGGCATGAAACAGGGCACCGGTGAAGGGCGCGACAGCCTGGGTCGCCACTATGCCTATTACAGGGAGAATGAGCTGACGGATCTGCTCTCACAGGCCGGGTTCAGCGTCACCAAATCCGACCTTGGGGATGCGATGGGAATGGCCGGCGCCCGGGAGCCTTGGATCATTCAGACCGCCTATGCCTGATCTTTTTGCCTATACTGACGGGGCCTGCAGCGGCAATCCCGGCCCCGGCGGTTGGGGCGCATTGCTGATTGCCCGCGATGGCGAAACGGTTCTGAAGGAGCGCACCCTTTCGGGCGGTGAGGCCGAAACGACCAACAATCGGATGGAGCTTTTGGCGGCCATCCACGCATTGGAAAGCCTGACCCGCAACAGCGAGATCACGGTTGTGACCGATAGTGCCTATGTCAAGAACGGCGTCACCCAGTGGATCCATGGCTGGAAGCGCAATGGCTGGAGAACCGCCAGCAAAAAGCCCGTCAAGAATGTCGAGCTGTGGCAGCGATTGGATGAGGCGCAGGCCCGCCATCACGTCACCTGGGAATGGGTCAAGGGCCATGCGGGCCATCCGGAAAATGAACGCGCCGATGAACTAGCCCGCGCTGGGATGCAGCCATTCAAGTAACATCAATACAAGGCGCGGGGTCGGACGCAGCGTAGCGTCCCCGATTGCCCGGCTGCCATTTGTTTGCCCGCGTGCAGGCGTCTACAGTTTGGGGATATGACATCGATCAATCTGTGAGGGGAATTGATATGGACGAGATCGTCATCCTGAGTGGCGCGCGCACCGCCATCGGCACCTTTGGCGGCGCGCTGTCCGCAGTCTCACCGATTGAAACCGGTGCCCATGTCGCGCGTGCCGCCCTTGAACGCGCGGGTGTCGAGGGCGGCCAGATCGGCCATGTCGCCTATGGCCATGTGATCAACACCGAACCGCGCGACATGTATCTCAGCCGTGCCGCCGCGATGGAGGCGGGCGTACCCGACACCACTCCGGCGATGAACGTCAACCGGCTCTGCGGTTCGGGGGCCCAGGCGCTGGTCAGTGTCATTCAGGCCCTAGCCCTGGGGGATGCGGAATATGGCCTGGCCGGTGGGGCAGAAAGCATGAGCTGTGCGCCCCACGCCGTGCAAGCCGCGCGGTTCGGCCAAAAGATGGGCGATACCAAGATGGTCGATATGATGATCGGCGCGCTCCATTGCCCGTTCGGGACGGGCCATATGGGCGTCACGGCTGAGAATGTCGCCGCCGAGCATCAGATCAGCCGGGAGGCGCAGGATGCCTTTGCGCTGGAAAGCCAGACCCGCGCCGCCGCGGCAATCGCGGAGGGACGCTTTGCCGACCA
Organism: Actibacterium sp. 188UL27-1; assembly: GCF_016901225.1. Taxonomy (GTDB): domain Bacteria; phylum Pseudomonadota; class Alphaproteobacteria; order Rhodobacterales; family Rhodobacteraceae; genus 188UL27-1. Next base: position 105,117 of record NZ_JAFEUL010000003.1, read on the forward strand.
GATCATCCCCATCGACGTGCGCCGCAAGCGCGATATGGTCCCCTTTGATACGGATGAACACCCCAAAGCCACCAGTGCCGAAGCCCTTGCCGGGCTGCGCCCTGCCTTCCGCAAAGAGGGCAGCGTGACAGCAGGCAATGCCAGCGGCATTAATGACGGTGCTGCTGCCTTGGTTCTGGCCCGTGCCGACGCGGCGGATACGGCTGGCCTGAAACCGCGCGCCCGGATCCTTGGCTATGCCCATGCCGGTGTCCGCCCCGAGGTGATGGGGATCGGGCCCATCCCCGCCGTTGAACGGTTGCTGGATCGCACAGGTCTGGCCACCGAGGATTTTGGCGTGATCGAGTCGAATGAGGCATTCGCGGCCCAGGCCCTTGCCGTTAATCAGGGCCTTGGTCTGGATGGCGCGCGGGTGAACCCCAATGGCGGGGCCATCGCCCTGGGCCACCCCGTTGGCGCGACCGGTGCGATCCTGACGGTAAAAGCGCTTTATGAATTGGAGCGTTCGGGCGCTGACAAGGCCTTGATCACGATGTGCATCGGCGGCGGCCAGGGCATCGCACTGGCCATCGAACGTCTGCATTGACCCAGTCCTGGCCTTTCTATCTCAGGCGGATCCGGGCGCGCGCCGCCCGGCCCTGGGCATCGACGACCGACAGGCTCAGATAACCCTCCAGCGGGGCATCAATCGATACCTCCCGACGATGCGCCCGGGTCACAAGAGGGGCGCCATTGGCCAGCCAGGTAAAGGGTGGGGTCCCGTCGCGCACTTTCAGGGTCAGGCTGTCCAACCGCTCCAATTCCGCCCCGTCCGGCGGAAAGGCGAGCTTTGGCCCATCCGACAGGGCCGCCTGATCCTGACGATGCGCAAAGCGCCGCAAGGGCTGGGGCAATTCGGTATTGTGCACCATCAGGACCGAAGGCGGGGGGCTGGGTAACGGGTCGTGGCGCGCTTTCAGGTGACCGAACGCCTCGAACAGGACGGGCGCGGCCAGATCACCCCCGAACGCGCCGGGCACCGGGCTGCCATCCGGGCGCCCCAGCCAGACGCCAATCACATGCTGTCCGTCATATCCAATCGCCCAGGCATCGCGGTGGCCATAGCTGGTGCCGGTCTTGTGGGCGATCACCCTGTGCGCGGCATGGGCGGGTGGCGGCAAACCGGCCAGAATGTTGGTGACCTGCCACGCCGCCTCGGGCGAGATTACCCGGCGCGTCCCGTCCCCCGCCGCCGCTTTGACATGCAAGACCGGCGCACGCCCCCTATTGGCGGTGCCAGCATACAGCTGTGTCAGATCCGTCAGGGTCAGCCCAACACCGCCCAAGGCTACGGCGAGGCCCGGCTTGCCACCGGGGAATACAGGATCGATCCCGGCCCGGGTCAGGGCAGCTGTCAGGGCAGACGGGCCCAGACGCTCTGTCAACATCACAGCCGGGATGTTCAGCGACAGTTGCAGCGCCTGTCGCACCCGGATCGTCCCCCGAAACTGACCATCGAAATTCTGCGGTGCGTAGCCGCCAAAGGCAGTTGGCCGATCCTCGATCAATGTCTCGGGATGGGCCAGCCCCTCGTCAAAGGCCAAAGCGTAGATGAGCGGTTTCAGCGTCGATCCGGGGGACCGGACAGCGCGGGTCATGTCGACCGCGCCCTGCCGCCGGGTCGATCCGATATCGGGGGAGCCGATAGAGGCCAGGATCTCTCCGGTTCCGTGATCGGCGACGATCATCGCGGCAGACAGGTTCGGCCCGGCGCGCTCTGCCGCGTCCCGCATCAACCGCTGCAGTCGGCGTTGCAGTGGCGCGCGCAAGGTTGTGCGATGCACCTGAGCCACCGGGTCTTGTCGGCGCAACCGGTCGGCAACATGGGGGGCCAGTTGCGGCACCGGGCGGCGGGCCGTGGGCACCGGGCTTAGCATGGCAGATTGCGCGGCCTCGTCCCGGATCACACCAGACCCAGCGACCCGGGCCAAAACACGATCTCGCGCGGCTTTGGCCGACCCTGCAAACCGGTCGGGCCTTCGGGTTTCGGGGGATTGGGGCAGGGCCACCAGCAAAGCAGCCTCCGCCGGGGTCAGCCGATGGGCGGGCTTGCCAAACCAGGCACGGGTCGCGGCGCGGACCCCCTCGATATTGCCGCCCATGGGGGCATGGTTCAGATACAGCGTCAGAATCTGATCCTTACGCAGGCGCCGCTCCAGCGCCAGGGCCACCCGCATCTGGCGCAGCTTGCCATCCCATTGGCCGGTTCCGCTTTCCTCCAGCAACCGCGCGGTCTGCATCGTCAGGGTGGATCCGCCCGAGATCACCCGCCCGTTCCACACAGCCTGCCACCCGGCGCGCACCATGGCGCGCGGATCAACACCGGTATGGCGGTAAAACCGCTGGTCTTCATAGGCGATCAACATGTCGATATAGGCCGGGTCGACCTGGTCCAGCGCCGTTTTCAGCCGCCAACGACCATCAGCCACCGTGTAGGCCCGCAGCAAGTGACCATCGCGATCCAGAACCTCGACCGAGGTTTCAGCCGTCAACGGGGGCAACACCGTCGCATCGATCCAACGATCCGCGGCATCGCGCAGCCCCCCGGCGACCCCCAGCAGGGCCGCAGCCATCAGAAGCGCCGTGCGCCTCATGGGGTGATGGTGACCCGGCCCGTATCTGTCTGTGCGCGATATTGCGGGCGGTACATGTCTTCGACCGATGCGGCGGGATGGTGGTAATCCCCGGCCGAGATCGCGCGGACCACATAGGCCAGCTTGAACGGCTTGTCCGACCGCCAGTCGATTGCCGTCAAGAACCGGTCCTGGCGAAACTCCGAATGGCGTGTGGGCGCTGTCTCCAACCAGTCAAACCCTTTCAGGTCACCGCTGCGCAAAAGGCTGGGATTGTCGATTTCAAACCCGGCCGGGAGTGGATCATTGACCATCAACCGTGCCTCCGATGCGGCGAAGGGTGTGATCGATAGCACCGTCACCAGCCGTGTCCCCGCGGGGACAGCAGAGGGATCGACCGGCTCCCCTTGGGTCGTGAAATAGGTTCGATCAATCGCATAGCCGTTGCCGCCTTTAGGTTCGGGGATCGTGGGCACGCCAAAGGTGGTGAGGGTCAATGTAGCCTCGGTCGCGCTGCCGTTGCGGATATCAAGCGGGGCTGTGTCCGTCTGATCCCGCAACACGGGCACAAGCGGCCCCTCAACCGGGGCACCATTGATCGTGAACCCACCAGTGGGTGCCGCATCGATCAGCGCATTGGCAGCAAGCAGCGTCCAGACCTGTTCCTGTGTCGACCGGACCCGCCCGGGGGAAGAGACGCGGGTGATCAGCGCATCGGTGTTCAGCGCGGTCGAGCCTGCCTCGGTTGCCAGGGTCAGCACGGCAGCGGCATCGCGCAAATTGGTGCCATAGTCACTACGCCACAATTGGCGGGTTTCATCCCCCATCCGCTGGGCCAGTTGCGCCCCGGCTTGCGCGAACATCGCATCAGCCCGGCGTTGATCGCCATAAAGGGCAAGGGCTGCGCCAAGCTGGGCACTGGCCAGCGGCGTGGGAAAATCGCGCCGTTTGACGTCTGCATAATAACGCAGGTCACCCATGGCGGCCTTACCCTCGCGGGCCAGGACCATCAGGGCATAGGCGATATCCTCACCCCCTCGGGCCTCCCCGCCAAAATCGGGGGCGTAGTTCACCCGGTTGCTCAGATTGTCGACCGCCGCGGTGAACGCCACATCGGGCACGGTATAACCTTGGGCGCGCGCGCGGCTCAAAAAGTCGGTGACATAAGCATCCAGCCAGAAATCACCACTGCGTGCGCGCCACAGACCGAACCCGCCAGAGGTGCTTTGCCGTGCCAGAACCCGGGTGACAGATCGGTCGATCCGGGTTTTCAGGTCATCGCGGTCGCCCAGGCCCATCGCCGTCGCTACCTGATCCATATACAGGAGCGGCATCGCGCGACTGGTCGTCTGTTCGGTACAGCCATAGGGGTAGCTGTCCAGCGATTGCAGCAGGCCCGGCGCATCGAACGTGCCCATGGGACCCAGCGCAAGGGTTGCCGTGCCCGTGCCCGGATGCATGTCGGCAAAGATGTCCTTGCTCAGCGTGAACGTGTCGCCTGCCGCCAGTTTAAAGCGGGACGTGCGCGCGACTTCCGGGTCATTCAGTTGCACAGGCACGGTCACCGTCTTGGTCAGGACCTTCCCGTCCGGTGTCGTGAGCATGATGTCGGATGTGTAAAGACCCGCCCGGTTGGCGGTAATCGGAACCTCCAGCGTTGCCTTGCCCCGTTCCGCCAGCGTAACCGTTTCGGAAACAGGGCGAGCCATCAGACCAGACCCCGCCACAGTCAATGCCATATCACCGGCCGGGCCATCGGCATGGACGATTTCCAGGAGGATCCGGCTTTGATCCCCGGGGGCCAGAAACCGCGGCAGGGAGGCCGTGACGACAACGGGATCGCGTACCAGGACCTCTGTATCGGCATTCCCGGTGGCTGTATCGCTCCAGGCGACGGCCATCAGCTTGACCGTGCCATTGAAGGCCGGAAGCTCAAACGATGCCCGCGCCATGCCATCCGCGCCCACCGTCAGGGGACCGGTGAAATAGGCAAGCAATTCCTCCGTCGGGGGCGGGGCCTGAGTGCCCATACCTCGGGTTGCGTCCCCGCCGGACCGGACAGCCCCCATGGCGCCGTTCATCCCGTCGATCAGCCGCCCATAGATATCGCGCAGCCCCATGCCCAAGCGGCGCTGGCCCAGATAGTGGCCCACGGCATCCGGCGGCTCAAATCCGGTCAGGTTCAGGATGCCGACATCCACGGCGGCGAGCGTGACATAGGCCGTCTCCCCAGGTTGCACCCCATCCACCTTAAGCGCGACGTCCAGCGGTTGCCGGGGCTGCGCCTCGGGCAGAACATCAAAGGTGACATCCAACCGTTTGTCCGGCGCCTCGACCCCGGCATATTGGAGACCAAGGGCGCGGGCCGGGTTGCGCCCGGCAGCGACGTCCATAGGGCGGATCACGGTTGCCGTCACATAGACACCAGCGCCCCAATCATCGGTCACTGACAGGTCGATCAGGTTCTCCCCCTCGGCCACCTCGACGGTCGTCATGTCGATCAGCCGGTCAGACATGACAGTGACCAGCGCCTTGCCCGCATAGCGCGGCACCAGCCGCAATTGTGCCGTGTCGCCCGGGGCATAGCGGGTCTTGTCCAGCGACAATTCCAACGTGTCGGGGGTGGAGGCTGCATCCGCTGCCGCGTACCACCCGGCAGAGAAGCCCACCGACGATGCCGTGTAGGGCCCATCGATCCGTTCGACCACCAATTCATAGCTGCCCCAGTCAAGCCCGGCCGTGACCTCGACAGGTTGGCCCACCTGCGCCTCGCCGTTGGTAATGCGGGTGCGGGTCGTCGTTGGTTCCCAATTCCAGCGACCAGAGTTTGAATACCATTGATAGCGGGTCTCGATGCGATTGACCTGCCATTTGACGCGCATGTCCCGAGGGGCGCCATCTGCACCCACGCCAATCAAGGTAAAGGCGGCTTCCCCGCCTCCGGGCAAGGTGCCGTCAAAGGCCGGTCTGATCCCGATCAGGGGTTGGGCGGGGGCAAGCGTCCGGGTGATGCTGCGCTCCACCGGGCGGCCCGATCCCTCGGCGACGCGCACCGTCATACGGGCCTCAAACGGGCGGATCGCGCTGATCTGCGGCAATTGCACGGCCAGCGTCGCCGCGCCCTTGTCATTCGTCGTAGCCAGACCCAGCACCTCCAGACGTGGGGGAAAGCTCTCGTCATGGCGGCCAAAGCGATATCCGGGAAAACCATCTAATCCAGCGGCCTGTTGCAACAGCAGATCCCCTTCCACCTTCAGCCCCGCGCCCGGCGCTCCGAAAAGGTACTGCACATCCACACCCAGCGGCGGTGTGTCACCCACCCGCAGCGTCCCCTCCGGCAGGGACAGGTCGACGTCGATCCGTTCGGGCAGGAAATCCTCGACCAGTATCTGCCGCGTCGCCAAGGGTGCGGCATCGGGGTCGGTATATGTGCGCAAGGTCCAGGTGCCACGCGGCGCGGCACCGGCAATGGGCAGGGCAAAGACATGCCCGCCCGCCTTGTCATCGGTTGAGACATGGCGACTGTATTCCACCCCGTCGGGCCGTGTCAGCACAGCGGTCAACGGCACGCCCACCAGCGCATCGGCCCGGTTGTCCCGCACCAGGGCCGTGGCATATATCGTCTCGCCCGCGCGATAGGCCCCGCGGTCGGTCGCCAGAAAAAGGTCAATCGGGCCGGATGGTGCACGCCCCTCGACACCCCGATCAGACAGATCGAATTCAGGGTCGGTCATGGACAGGAAAACGATGTCTTCGGTGCCATCCGCAACGGTCAGCAATCCCGGTGCCGCGCTTCCTTCGCCCAGGGTCAAGGCAGAGCCAAAGACGGCATAGCCCCGATCATCGGTTGTGGCGGTTGCGATCTCCCGGTTTGCGCGGGACAACAGTGTCACCGTCAGCCCGGCGCGCGGCTCTGCCGATCCAAGACTTCGAACAAAGACATGCAATCCGTCCGTTCCCGCCATGGTGGCAACCCCAAGGTCCGAGATGACAAACCATTGCGTCGCCGCCGGTTTGTCATAGGGGTCGGCCCCCGGAACGCGGGCCTGCAGCGCGTAAAGGCCCGCAGGCAGATCCGTGATCACATCCCCCAGCGGCAGGCGCGTTGTCACATCGGCGTTCAGGTCATTGCCCGTCTCGCCTGTGCCCGACCAGACCTGCTCAGCCAGATTGCCGGAAAACTGCTGTTCCTGATAGGCTGCCAGTGGCCGTCCGAAAAAGCCGTCTTGCATGACCCGCAGCACGTTGCGTTCACTCACCCGGCGCATGGTCAGATCGACCTCATCTGTATTGACCGTCACAATGGGCAAAGCCGCATCAAGAGAGCGTGGCAGCACATAGGCCCGACCCGGAAACCGCACGCTTTGCGCCCGGTCCCGGACATAAAGATTCAGCGCGATATCCTTGGCCAAACCGTCCCCGGCGGCCGATGGCAAGCCTGCCCGAAAGGTCAGGTTGTAGCGCGTGCCGTGGTTCAGCCCGGCAACACAAATCTCGCGCTGGGTTGCGGTCACCGCAAATTGCTGACCCGGCAGGCGGATATAGGGCGTGTAGTCCAGCGCCTTGTCCAGATCTTCGGACAAGACGACACAGATACGCGGGTTGGCAGCATCGCTTTCCACCCGATGCTCGGTAATACGGAACCCGTATTTACCGATTGCGTCATCCAGTCGGGCATCCGTCGTGGCACTGGGCGCAATCGTCTGTGCCAGCTTCAGCGCCGGGATCATGTCGCGCCCCCGGCCCGCAACTTCAAGCGCGCCGGCGAGGGTTGTCAGAAGGCGGCCCTGTATCTCGGGCGTATCGGATCGCAGATATCCGTTGATTGCGGCATGAACGGCCCTGTTCCGAAACTCCCGGCGCTTTTGCTGGTTGCTGCGGGCGTGATTGCTGGCATCGGTCGCGTAATCCAGCCAATGGTTGGCCAGATCGGTGCGGCTGATCACGGCACCGGTCCAGCGCAAGGCGTCCAGGTGGCGTTTCTCGTCCCGCGCCTGGCTGGCACTGCGCACCATATCCTCTACCGTGGCGACGCCGGGCTGGTGGCGTCGGCCCATCCCCACGGCAAAGGCGCGCGCGCGTTCCAGATCGGCCGCGGACAGGAAATTCAGCTCGTCGGCCCTTTGATCGGCGCTTTGCAAGATGGCGGGCTGGGTCGCGATGATCTGGGCCGAAATGGCCCCTTGATACGGCTCCTGCCGGGTCACATCCGATTTGGGAAAACATGCATTCGACCGGGTGTTAAAGGTGAATGCCTTGCAATTGGCATCGCTCAGACAGGCTTTTTCACACGCTTCCAGGGTGGTGTCGAAAATGTTGCGCAGATCGGCACCATAAAAATCCACATCCCGTGTCACCGCGACCCGTTTTTCGGGCACCGGCGTGGTCTGCGCCCATAAAGGAAAGGCACCAAGGCAAAGCAGGCCAAGCAAAATTTGCCGCATGAAATAACTCCGATCTGCTGAATGTGGGGGCAAGGTGGCATGGTCCCCGCCCGATTGGCAACGATTCCTGCATCCGTCTTTAAGGGCTTGTTCACCCTGTCTTGGCAGTGTGCGGCAAATGTCAGCCCCACGGCTAAGCCTGTAGAAAACGGACCTCGGTATGAGTTTGACAGACAAGATTGCTTCGGAACGCCGCGCGCGTCTGGCTGCGGAACGTATGCTTGAATTGAAAAGCAAGGAATTGTTCGAAGCCAATCGCAAGCTGTCTTACCACGCACGCGCCCTGTCCGATCAGGTTGTGGAGCAGCGCCGCGATATCGATACGATCCGGACGGAAGCCGCCGCGCTCAAAACGCAGAATACCGAAACCAAGGCGCATCTTGCCCAGGCCACACAAGAGGTGACGATCACCAACAAGCGCCTGCTCCATTCGATGGAGGCGATCACCGACGGCATCGCGATTTTTGATGCGCAGGATTGTCTGATTTCTGCCAACAGCGCCTGGTTTGCCTTGTTCGACGGTTTGAAGGACATCGCGCCCGGCATCAGTTACACCGAGGTTCTGAAACTTGGTGTCGAAGAAGGGGTGATCGATCACGCCGGCCTCTCCCGGACCGAATGGATCGATCAGATGCTCAGCCGCTGGGACCGGGAGGAGATTGAGGATATGACCCTGCGGTTGTGGGATGGCCGCTATATCACGGTCCATGACCGGCGGGCCGAAACCCGTGATACCGTCACCCTTGCCATCGACGTCACCGAACAGATGGAGCGGGAGCGCGAATTGGAAGAGGCCCGCCAGAAGGCAGAAACCGCAACCCGCGCAAAATCGGCCTTTCTCGCCAATATGAGCCATGAACTGCGCACCCCGATGAACGGTGTGGTCGGCATGGCCGATCTTTTGGCCGAAGGGGAGTTGGACGACGAAGAACGTCTATACGTCGACACAATCCGCAATTCCGGGGAGGCTCTGTTGGGGATTATCAACGATGTCCTCGACTTCTCAAAACTCGAAGCCGAAAAGATGGAATTGCGGACCGAATTCTTTGACCTTGAACACCTGATCCACCAGGTTGCGCTGCTTCTTGACCCCACCGTGCAGGACAAGGGGCTGGAACTGGTGGTCGATTACGACATCTTCCTGCCCAGCCGGGTCGAGGGGGATCCGGGTCGGTTGCGCCAGGTGCTGACCAATTTGGTGGGCAATGCTGTCAAATTCACCCAAACCGGACATGTCATTATCCGCGTCGTGGGGGCCACGGATGATGCCACGGGTCAGGCCGATATCCGTATCGTGGTGGAGGATACCGGGATCGGTATCCCGGCGGACAAGCTCGACCATGTGTTTGAACAGTTCAACCAAGTCGAAAATGAGCGTAACCGCAAGTTTGATGGCACCGGACTGGGGCTGGCGATCTCCAAGCAGCTCATCACGCTGATGGAGGGGGAGATCTGGGTCAACTCGGTTCTCCATGAAGGCAGCTCTTTCGGCTTCCGTTTGAACCTGAACATCGACGGGACCGAACCGCAATTGGATCGCAGCCTGCCCGGGGGAATGGACCGCGTTCTGGTGGTTGATCATCGGGAGCTTGAAGCGTCGATCCTGTGTCGCCGGTTCGATCAATTGGGTGCGACGGCAACCTTGTGCACTGAAGGGGCCGCCGCGCAGTCGCTTCTGGCCGGGGATACGGCGTTCGACCTGTGTATCGTTGCGCATAAATTGCCGGATTGCGATGGCAGTGTTGTGGCGCAAAGCCTCCGGGATTTCGGTGTGACATCCCCGATCTTTTTGGTGACAGAGTCCTCGGCAACCGTGGATCAGGCAGCGGCTGACGCGCTCGACCTTCAGGTGCGCCGCCGACCGTTCCGGTTGGCCAATCTGCTGGAAACCCTGCCGCAAGAGGTGATCGAGGCGGTCGCGGATGACGCGGCCCCAGATTTGACCCAGGTCTGGGACGCCGATCTGGAACAAGAACAGGGCAGCAATGTCGACCCCACCGATCCGGTCGATGATCAGACCTCATCTGTCGCGCATGACCTGAGCGACACCGACAATAGCGCGACCTCCCTTGTTTCTCCGGCCGAGGCAGAGGATAGCACGCCAATGCCGGTCTCCTTCTCGTCACGCCGTGCCGCACCCAACCCGCCTGAACCCCCGGAAGAGACAACCGCCGAAGCAGCCTTGCCCGTATTCCAGGCGATCCGCCGCGCGCCGCCCGGGGACGAAGCCACATCTGACAAGCAGGCCGACCCTGCGATAGAGTTACCGAACGTATCGGACCTTGCAGAGCCTGTGCCGGAACAACGCCAATCCGAACGTGCCAGCGTACCCGATGACCGGCCCGACGGTGACGTTGAACCGCAACCGGTAGAAGTGCCGCAGCTGGATGAACCCGCGGCTGAAGAAAGCGTTCCTACCCTTGACCGATCGGAAGAGATGCCGGTCAGTTCACCCGAACCGGAACCGGCTCAGGTGATCACGGCCGCGGAGGCATCTGTTGCTGCGGCCGCTGCCCCCATGCGGGTTCTCGCGGCCGAGGATAACCGGACCAATCAGCTGGTCTTTCGCAAGATGATCAAGGCGCTCAACATCGATCTGATGATGGTCGAAAACGGGCGGCTGGCGGTCGAGGCGTTTCAGACCTTCAGGCCACATCTGATCTTCATGGACATTTCCATGCCAGAGATGGATGGCAAGCAGGCCACCGGCGCCATTCGCCAATTGGAGGCGGAGGGCATGGCGCCCGCAGATATGGTTCCCGCCCGAGTCCCAATCGTTGCTTTGACGGCCCATGCCATGGCGGGGGATGCCGATGATATCCTGGAGGCCGGGCTGGATCACTACCTGACCAAGCCCTTGAAAAAAAGCGCGATTACCGGCCACATCCATGATCACCACCCCCGGGGGTTCGCACCGCTTCAGGACGCCAAGCAGACGACTGCCGCCTAATCTTGACCACGTCTGCTGTCCAGACAGGCCTATGCGACCTACTGCTCAGCACACCCAGAACGGATTGGGGGTTGCCTCTCCCCCCGGTCGTCTTCACCCTTCGCGCATGACGGATCGAGGGTTCAAACCCCGCGCCTTGGGCGAGATTGCCATCAGATGCGCGGGTATGGGCAAGATGGCCCGCTTTTACGAAGATATCATCGGGTTGGACCGGTTGAGCGGTGCCGACGATGATCCGATTGTGTTTTTCCGGATCGCCGAAGGGTTCGGGGGCCATACCGCCGTCCTGGCCCTGTTTTGCAACGCCGCGACGCCTCGCCCCGGCCTGCATCCCACGGCACAAATACCGCCAGAAACCGGGCCGCGGTCCTCCTTGCATCACCTGGCGCTAACGGTGCCCCATGCCGAACAGGATGCCGTCATGGCCTGGTATGACCGCCATGACCAACCCTATCGGATCGAAACCTTTGGTTGGGTCGGCTGGCGCGGGATTTTCACCCAGGATCCCGAAGGCAACACTGTTGAATTGGTGGCCTATCACGCGGCGTTCAAGGATCCGTCCTGAAGCCGCAGGAACACCCACCGGTCCCCGTCGCTCATCCCCGGCTGAAACGTGTAACCGCCCGTCGCAAAGCCTTTCAACTCCTCGGGATCGGTCAGCCGATGCTCCACGACGAAGCGCGCCATCGCACCCCGGGCCTTTTTGGCGGCAAAGCTGATAATCTTTGGCCCACCAGGGCGATCTTCCATGAAGACGGGCGTGATCACGCGCAAGGCCAAGGCATCCAGATCGACGGCCCCAAAATATTCCTGACTGGCGCAATTCACCAGAACTTCGGCACCGCAATGGGCAGCGGCCTCGTTTAAGCCACGGCTCAACTGATCTCCCCAGTAATCATAAAGCGACCCGCCACGCCGGGTCTTGAGCTTGCTGCCCATCTCCAACCGGTAGGGCTGGATCCCGTCGCAGGGGCGCAACAACCCATATAGACCAGACAGGATGCGCAGGTGATCTTGCGCCCACCGCATGGCATCGGCATCCAACGTCCCGGCCTCAAGCCCGGCATAGGTATCACCAGCAAAGGCACGGGCGGCAGGCCGCACCGCCTGCGCTGCGGGGGCATCCGCGAAGTCGCTAAACCGCTCCTGGTTCAGCTTTGCCAGATCGGTGCTGATCCCCATCAGCTGCTGTAACTTCGGCTTCGATAACTTGCGCGCATAGCCTGCCAGCGCATTCGCGTCACCCAGATAGGCGGGAACCGTCGCCGCGATCTCCGGCACCTCTGACCAATCCAAACGTTTCGCTGGGGAAATCACCACAAGCATGGGCACCGCTCCTTTGTTCTTTGGTGGCAATTTAACCGTGCAGCACGGGCCGTCCAGATCAGGCCGCACCCAAAATGTCCAAAAAGGCAGGCCCAAACCGCGCGGCTTTCTGGTCGTTCATGCCGGGAACGCGGGCCAGATCCTCCACCGATCCCGGGCGACGCTCGGCAATGTGGCGCAAAGTGGCGTGGCTACAGCTCAGGTATTTGTCCGTCCCCTCAAGCCCGCGCGCCAGCGACACCTGCGCCTCCGCCAGCTTGTCAAAAACGGATCCGCTGTCGCGACCGGCCAGCGCACGCCGCGCCGGATGCATATCGGGGACGGGGGCACCGGTGATCACGGTCAGAAAGGCCTCCCCGAATTTGGCTAGCTTGGTCGCGCCCACACCACCGACCGATGCCATCTGGTCCAGCGTCTGCGGGCGCGTCTCTGCCATTTCGATCAGCGTCCGATCGTTAAAGATCATATAGGCAGGCAACCGCGCCTCCTCGGCCAGGGCCCGACGCTTGGCCTTTAACGCGGATAAAAGCGGCGCATCCTCGTCGCTCACCAGCGCTTTGACGGCCGGGCGGTCCTTGGCACGCTGCACCGTATCGCGGCGCAAGGTGATGCTGGCCTCCCCTTTCAGGATCGGGCGGGCCGCCTGGGTCATGCGCAAGGCGCCATGGCGCTCCGGGTCCGGGCGCATCAGGTCATGGCCCATCATCTGGCGGAAGATGGCCTGCCATTGTCGCCGATCATAGTCCTTGCCCACACCGAATGTGGGCAAGGTATCATGGCCGCGCTCGCGCACCTTATCCGTCATCTGACCCAACAAAATATCGGTCAGATGGCCCATGCCAAACCACTCCCCCGTCCGCAGGGCAGCCGACAGGGCCATGCGCACCGGCGTCGTGGCATCAAACGTCTCGGGCGGGCGGTCGCACAGGTCGCAACTGCCGCAGGTCACCTCCGTTTCCCCGAAATAGGCCAGCAGATTGGCACGACGACAGATCAGCGCTTCGGCCAGGCCCAGCAGGGCGTTCAGCCGGGCGTGATCCGCCGCCTTGCGCTCATTCGGGGCGATGCCTTCATCGATCTGGCTGCGGCGCAGGCGAATATCCTCGGGGCCATACAGCGTCAGCGTCTCGGCCGGGGCCCCATCGCGACCCGCGCGCCCGATCTCCTGGTAATAGGCTTCGATGGATTTGGGCAGATCGGCATGGGCCACCCAGCGAATATCGGGTTTGTCCACGCCCATCCCGAACGCGACGGTTGCCACCACAATCAACCCATCCTCGGTCTGAAACCGATGCTCCACATGGCGGCGATCGTCAGCTTCCATCCCACCATGGTAATGGCAGGCCGTGTGACCATCTTCGCGCAGGGCTTGGGCCAGGGTCTGCGTCTTGGCTCGGGTGCCGCAATAGACGATCCCCGACCGCCCGCGCCGCGCGCCCGCAAAGTCCAGGATCTGGCGGCGCGGTGCGTTCTTGGCGACAAAGGTCAGGTGGATGTTGGGCCGGTCAAACCCACGCAGAAAAACCTGCGGCGCGGCGCCATCGAACAGGCGGGTGATGATCTCTGCCCGGGTTTCCTCATCTGCGGTCGCGGTAAAGGCGGCCAGTTGTACGCCCAATTCGTGGCGTAGCTTGCCGATTTCCAGGTAATCGGGGCGAAAATCATGGCCCCACTGGCTGACGCAGTGGGCCTCGTCCACCGCGATCAGGCTGACACCGACCCGGCGCAGCATGTTGCGCGTCCCGGCAGAGGCGAGGCGTTCCGGCGCCATGTAAAGCAGCTTCAGCGCGCCGCGCTCCAGGGCGGCAAAGACCTCGTCGGTTTCCTCGGGCGTGTTGCCAGAGGTCAGCGCCCCCGCTTTCACACCCGCAGCCCGCAGGGCACGGACCTGATCCCGCATCAGCGCAATCAGCGGCGAGATCACGACCGTCACCCCATCGCGGCAAAGGGCAGGCAACTGATAACACAGGGATTTTCCGCCACCCGTGGGCATGATGGCCAGGGTGTTCTGGCCCGCCACCACAGCCTCCACAACCTCCCCCTGCCCGGGGCGGAAGGCGTCGAATCCAAAAACGGACGACAAAAGCGCTGTGGGGTCGGCCATGGCTGGGATGGGTCGGGGGCTGCTATTGGTTGCCTCGCTCATCCCATGTCAGCCGGATCTAGGCAAGAAGGCCGCGCGCCTACCCCGGCAAAATGATATCGCGCAACGCGATCACGGCGACAAATGCCACCAGCGGCGCCAGATCCAGCGGGCGGGTATCGGGCAGAAACCGGCGGATCGGTTCATAAACCGGCTCCAACAGGCGGTTCAGGCCGGTCCAAAGCTGCGCGACGATGGGTTGATTGTAGTTAAGTACGCCGAAATTCAGCAGCCAACTCATGATGATATGGGCAATCATGATGAAAAAGACCACGCTGAGAACAAGGTCGAGCAACTGGAAAATCATGATCATGGCGCGCGTCTCCGTCCTAAGGCCCGGTTCAGGTAGGCGCGATCCGGCACCCATGCAACGCCTTTCCGCGAAGTCGCGCTTGACGTCGACGTCAAGTAAGCCGCAAATGCCGCCGGAAGGAGCATCCCATGTATCCCTATATCCGCATGACTGCGCAGATGTTGCGCAACCGAAACGCGCCGCCCCTGCCGTTGGATGGGACCCATATCTCGTATCACCGTTGCCTGCCCTGGGACATTGACCCGTTCATGGAGCTGAATAACGGGCGGACTTTAACGCTTTATGATCTGGGGCGCCTTCCCCTGGCCCTGCGGACGGGCCTTGTTGCCCACCTCAAGCGTCAGCGGTGGTCGCTGACCATGGCGGGCGTTTCCGTTCGGTATCGCCGCCGGATCCGCACATTCGAACAGTTTGAGATGCGCAGCCGCTGCGTGGGGTGGGACGACAAGTTCTTTTACCTCGATCAGTCCATGTGGGTCAGGGATGTTTGCGCGGGCCAGGCCCTGTATCGCGCGGCCATCGTGAGCCGTGACGGTATCGTACCGCCTGCCAAGGTGATCGACGGCATGACCGACACGCCGCCAGACCTGACGCTGCCTTCCTGGGTGCAGGCCTGGATCGACGCGGATGCCGAACGCCCCTGGCCACCCACTGCCTGACCAATCAACGGTTGCGCCCCCACAGGTCCCGGTGCTCTACAGGTCAGCAGGCGATACCAAAGGGGACAGGCATGGTCGATAAAGCGCTCCGGCGCCGGATCTGGGGCTGGATCATGTTCGATTGGGCCAGCCAGCCCTATTACACAGTGCTTCTGACCTTTCTCTTTGGTCCGTATTTCGTCACCGTCGCCACGGATGCCTTCTTGCCGGATGCCGCCACGGAAGAAGCGGCCAAGGCCCAGGCGCAAAGCCTTTGGTCCTTGGGCCAGACGGTCACAGGCCTGACCATTGCCGCTTCCGCCCCGCTGCTGGGCGCCTTTGCTGACACAACGGGGCGGCGCATGCCCTGGATCATCGTCTTTTCGTTGTTTTTCGTGGCCGGGGCGACCGGACTTTGGTGGCTGACCCCCGATGGCAGCTTCCTGTGGGGGGCGCTCATCGCCTTTGGTATCGGCCTGATCGGGGTGGAATTCACGACGATCTTCACCAATGCCATGCTCCCGGATCTGGGCCCGACGAAAGAGATCGGGCGCCTCTCCGGCAATGGTTACGCTTTGGGCTATGTCGGCGGGGTCCTGTCACTGGTGGTCATGCTGGTGTTCTTTGTGGCGGTCCCGGGCACCACAACAACCATCGCAGGCCTGGCTCCACTCTTTGGCCTCGATCCCACCCAGAACGAGGGGATGCGGTTCTCCGGCCCCTTCGTCGCCCTCTGGTTCGCCATCTTCATGATCCCGTTCTTTGTCTGGGTGCGAGAGCCGCGCCGCATCGTCCCGCCGGGCCGGTTCAAGGCCGCGATCAACGGCCTGCTCACCGCCCTGCGCAGCGTCGTGGGCAATCGCAGCCTCGCCAGCTACCTGGGCAGTTCCATGCTTTACCGTGACGGGCTGGCCGCACTTTATGGCTTTGGCGGCACCTATGCCGTGCTGGTGCTCGACTGGACAACCGTGCAATTGCTGATATTCGGCATCCTTGCGGCCATCGGTGCGGCCCTGTTCGCATGGCTCGGCGGTTTCGCCGATAGCCGCTTTGGCCCCAAACCGGTGATCATCATCTGCATCCTGATCCTGATCACATCCTGCATCGTGCTGGTGGCCACCACCCCGGACAGCCTGTTCGGCATCCCCCTGGCGGCGGGCACGTCCCTGCCCAACATCGTTTTCTATATCGTCGGTATCTCCAACGGCGCGGCCGGCGGCGTACTGCAATCGGCCTCCCGGACCATGATGGTCCGCCACGCCCATCCCGACCGCCCGACCGAGGCATTCGGCCTTTACGCCCTGTCCGGCAAAGCCACCGCGTTTCTGGGTCCCGCCCTGATCGGATCGGCCACATATTTGACCGGATCGGTGCGACTGGGCATCGCGCCCGTCATCTTCCTGTTTCTTTTGGGGCTCGTCTTGTTAATCTGGGTGCGACCGCAGGGAATACGGACACCATGATCATGCGTCTTTCTCTCACCCTATGTGCTCTTTTCCTCGCTGCGACCGGCGCCAGCGCCCAGACCAAGGCGAACCAGCTCTTCGGGGCGGAAACCCGCGCCTCCCAGCAGGAGGCATCCGCCATCGGCACCTATGCCAAGGGATGCGCCGCCGGGTCAGTGCAATTGCCCGAAAGTGGCCCCACATGGCAAGCCATGCGCCTGAGCCGGAACCGCAATTGGGGCCACCCCGAAATGATCGCCTATGTCCAAAACCTGTCACGGTTCGCCGCATCCCAACCGGGATGGCAGGGGCTTTATGTCGGGGATATCTCTCAGCCCCGTGGCGGCCCCATGACCTCGGGCCACCAATCCCATCAAATCGGGCTCGATGCCGATATCTGGATGCTGCCGCCCAAACGCCTGAACCTCAGCCGGGCGCAGCGGGAGGCGATCAGCTCAATCTCCGTCCGGTCCAAGGATCAGCGCGGCGTCAATCGCAACTACACCCGTGCCCATCACGAGATCCTGAAATATGCAGCAAGCGATCCGCGGGTGGACCGCATTTTTGTCACCCCGCCGGTAAAGATAGAGATGTGCAAGATCGCAAAACGCAGCGACAAATCCTGGCTCCAAAAGATCCGCCCGATTTACGGCCACCACTACCACTTCCACGTCCGGCTGAAATGTCCCAAGGGCGACCGGCGATGCCAGACCCAGAAGCCCACGGTTGCCCAGCTTTCCGATGGCGGGAATGGTTGCGACGACACACTGCGCTGGTGGGTCACAGATTACCTGAACCCGCCCAAAACAACTGGAAAACCTGCGAAACCCGCCCCCAAAAAGCGCGGCGCGCGGGATTACGTGATGGCTGACCTGCCCAGACAATGCGACGCTGTCTTACGTTCGCGCTGAATGCCCTGATCCTGATCGGGGCGGTCTGGATCCTGCTGCCCCGCGACCTTCCCGATATGCAAGTCACGGCGCTGACCTGGCCGGTCTCCTGGGCGGGGTTCGGGGGCTGGTCGGGCCTTGAGATTGCCGATGACGGTAAAACCTTCTGGATCGTCTCCGACAGTGGCACGATCACCCGTGGTACGTTGCAGCGCGAAAACGGCACGCTCACCGGGGTCAAGGGCCGTCAAGCTGTCTGGATCGACGTCAAGGCGACAGAGGCCGACCCCCAAAAGGACGCCCGCGACGCCGAGAGTCTGGCCCGGCTGCCCACGGGGCTGCTGTGCATTGGGTTCGAACGAAACCACCGCCTGATCTGTCGGCCTGGTAAGCTCCAGGGGCCCCATCAGACCGTGGACCTGACGGGGTTAAAGGATGTTCTGCTCTATAATGGCGGGATCGAGGCGCTGGCCTTCTCCCCCGACGGCGATCTACTGGCCATTCCCGAAGGATCCGTCTTTCGCCGCGGCCCAGCCCCGCTCTATCAGCGCACCGATGGCGTTTGGCAGGTCATCGCACAGCTCCCCCGGTCGGGCATCTGGCTGCCCGCTGGCGCGGATGTCGGCCCCGACGGGCACCTGTACCTGCTCGAACACGGCATAATCGGGTATATCTTTACCAGTCGCGTCCGCCGCTTCGACCTTGATGATCCACAAAACCCCGACTTGGTCTTCCAATCCCGCGCCGGGCGGTTTGGCAATCTCGAAGGATTGGGGGTCTGGCGCGACACCGACGGCATGATCCGCCTCACCATGATCTCAGACGACAATGGTGAAGCGTTCCTCGACACCCAGATCGTCGAGGTTGTCCTGACGAAATGACTTGCCACCGCGCCCCGCGCCCGGTATCGCCTGCCCCTGATTTTCGCACAAGTCTCCGCAACCTTGTATAAAAACACGGGATACACACCATGACCCGCTCCGCGCTTCCCGGCATCATTGCCATGGCCACCATCGTCGTGGCCTCCAACATTCTGGTGCAATACCTGCTTGGAAATTGGCTCACCTGGGGGGCGCTGACATATCCGTTGGCCTTTTTGGTGACCGATCTGATGAACCGGATCTACGGGGCAAAGATTGCGCGCCAGGTCGTTTTGGTCGGCTTTATCGTCGGCGTGTTCTGCAGCCTCGTCGGCACCCAGATCACGGGGGAATTCGGGCCGCTTGTCGCGCTCCGGGTCGCCTTGGGCTCCGGCCTCGCCTTCCTGACAGCGCAATTGCTGGACGTGTCGATCTTCAACGCCTTTCGCAAGGGGGCATGGTGGCGGGCGCCGCTGGCCTCTACCCTTGTCGGCTCCACCGTCGATACAGCGATCTTTTTCACCATCGCGTTTTCCGCCACATTCAACGGCCTGGAACCTGGCAATCTGCCAACCTGGGCGCAGGAGGTCTTGCCCATCCTTGGCGTTGGTCCGGCTGCCCCGCTCTGGGTGTCACTGGCCATCGCGGATCTCGGCGTAAAGATCTCGCTGGCACTTTTGGCCCTGATCCCGTTCCGGCTGATTGTGGTCCAAATGGCCGCACCTGCGGAAACCCGTTGACAGATCGTGGATCTGTGCCACCTTACAGTCGAATGAAACAACTGAAAGGAGGTGATCCAGTGTCGAGAGTGAACCTGGAGAGAGGTGTCGGGACAGCAGGAGTGGCAGGCCTCTAAGGCAGCCCTTACGCGGCATCGCCGCCTGTTGACCGCGCGGTCTGACCGACCCGCCTCCAAAGATCTCGAAGGGCCGTTCCAACCGGGGCGGCCCTTTTCGTTGCTTTCGCAAGACGCTTCAGCCGTCAGGCTGCAAAGACCTGCCATTGTCATGCCCCGCATCGGCGATATTTCCTTCCCATCCGCATCTCAACGAAACCACGCTCCGGTCTCCGCCAAAGACCCGCAACGCCTCGCAGGTCGATCTCGGCTGAGATCCTAGGGTGGCGTTCGGATCACCCCCGGGTAGATCGGGGTATTCACGTCGCTATGGATAGTGACGGATACATTCCGGGTCTCTGAAGGATTATAAAGGTGCAACCAATGAGACCGAGGGCACGCCGGGCGGCGATCTGATGACAGGCTCGGTCGGGTTTGACCGTTTCCGCTATGATTTCACGCCTAGCGAAAGCGATGCCGACGATCCCGACGCGATCCGCTTTTTTCAGGAGGGCACGGACAAGATCGCGCTGAACGCAGGCCCGCCCGATCCTGTCTTCCGCAGCATTGATTTGATTGGCGACATGACCTTTGACGATTGCATCGCGCGGGTCGAGATTGCGGGGCTTGAGGTGGTGGCAATCCGATCTGGCAACATCGTGGCCCGACTCGACGACAACATCCCGGAAATCGATGAAAACTTCGATGGCGAGGCCGATCTCACAATTGCCTTCACCCAGGATATCACCCTCACCTCCAAAGATTTCCTGCTCTTCCGACGGATCGTCGGTTGTTCAAAAGCAATCGATCTAAGGAACTCGGCTGCCCTCCCGTGGGGCAGCCTTAAAACCACATCAGATTATACAGCCGGACCTGGTCGCGGTGGGCTGCGATCCGCCCCGCCTCCCCCCGTTGCCGCCGGACGTGCTGTTCGGGATCCTGCCAACGGCCAAGTCTGCGGACCATCAGCGTTGCGGTGTCGTAATATGCCATGGGCGATCTCCTTTTTGGCAGATCACCACACCCCTCCTGACAGGCTGTTGTCAGCAGGGCATGCTAAGGTGTCAGGAGCTTGCAGGAGGTCCCACCCATGCGCCGATCCAACCGACTGTTCGAGATCATCCAGATGCTGCGCGCCGCGTCGCAGCCCATGACAGCCGACACCCTGGCAGAGGCACTGGAGGTCTCGGTCCGCACCGTGTACCGCGACATCGCCGCGCTCCAGGCCATGCGCACCCCGATCGAGGGAGAGGCGGGCCTGGGTTACGTCATGCGCAACGGCTATGACCTGCCCCCCCTCAACTTCGATGATGAAGAGATCGAGGCCCTCCATGTCGGCCTGCAGATGCTCGCCCGCACCGGCGACAGCGCCTTGCAGCGCGCCGCCACCCGGGTCTGCGAAAAGATCAAGGATCTGCACTGCGCCGCCGACTGGCTGCAGGTGTCCCCCTGGGGCGCGCCGTCGGACGATCCGGCCAAGGGATGCGTGTCCATGGCGCTGCTGCGCGACGCCATCCGGACCGAACGCAAGATCCACATCACCTACCGCGATGCCGAAGAGCATCAAACAGATCGCACGATCCGCCCGATTGCCCTGATCTATCACCTGGAATGCGTCATGCTGGCAGGATGGTGCGAGATGCGCGGCTCCTTCCGGCACTTCCGCACGGACCGGATCTATGCCTGTCAGGCGCTGGAGGACCACTTCATCGGTCAAAGCGCAGCCCTCCGCGCCCTCTGGATGGAACATAACCGCCAGGAGGAGCAACCCGCTCCCAAACCTGCCGTGGCGCATCAAGGCTGACCGGACCAACCCACCAAGACCGGGTTCCATCGCCCTTTGATCTACGCTACGTCCTTCTCAACTGGGCACCGGTCCAGCACAGGAGAGTTCATGTTGACGATTGCAGGTCGCTGCTAGTTTCCAACGATCCTGGGTGCGGCTGACCGCACCCCATCGCTCCGGAAACGCCTTAGCCAATGGACCAGCCGCGCGCCTGCCGGTTGGACATTCCGCTGACCTGCATATCCGAGACATCACAGTGAACATATCGAAACGCGAACAGCGCGTGCTCCATGCACTCGCCCAAGGCGGCTCTATCCGCTATGACCGTGCGCCAAACGGCAAAATCACCACCATTCTATGCGTCACGCGCGACGGCCATGTCCTGACCGACTGCACGCTAGAGGTGTTTACCCGCCTCAAACGCCGCCGCTTCATCCGCTCCACCGGGGGCCGCCCCTACCGCATCACCCGGCTGGGGCTGACATCCGTGCGCGCCCAACTGGACAACCGATAGGCATATCCCATGACCTACCTGACCCAACCCTGCACTCGGGGGCCGACAGCGCCCCCGCTGCCAACCACAACACGCAGCGTTGTGATCAGGCGCCGTTGAACGCCGCGAAACCCCGCCGGTTCAGCGCTCTAATCCCGGCAGGAAAAGGGCCGCCGCGGCGCAGCAGCACCATCCCGCCGGGCGGCCCCGGGGACCACAGCAAGGCTCCGCTTCCCGGGGGCCGTGATCCATTCGCGGGTCGGACGGATCGACCCCGCTCGATACGGTCTGCGGTGACGCGGCCTGGCGCGGTCAATGTTGCGCTGGGAGGCGCGGCTCAGCATCTCAGAGGGGGCCATCCGGGTCCATGGGAGCAAGCGGGGTGAACATGCAACCAACGCAACTGGCGCTGACGGGAACGCCCGATGACGATAGCCTGACCAGCGGGCCCGGGGATAACGCCATCGATGGATTGGCAGGCTGACGGCGATGATCTGACCATCTCCTCGGTTGGGGAAAACTCCCTGATCCCGGTCGGTCTGGGACAGAATACGATCATTGGCTCTGACAGTGTGGCAGAGGATTTTCGCTTTGTTTTCACCCCGGTTGAAAGCGATCCCCAGGCGCCCGACGTCATCTTCAACCTCCAGCAGGGCCAGAACGAGATCAACTTTGCCGAAACGCCGGCGCTGAACTTTATCGGGGATGGTGCATTCAACGTTGATGATACCGTGCTGCAGGCGCGGTACGAAAACGGAACCCTCGAATTTGATCGGGATGGTGATGGCGACGCCGATCTTGCCGTCGTGCTGGTATGGGTCGATGACCTGACCGCAGACGATTTCGGCTTCGCCTGAGCCCCGATGCCCCGGGGTCTGCCTCCCCGTCCCCGGGGCATCTATTTGCTGTGATCCGCGCACCACCGCGCCGCAATCCGATGGCACCTGTCTGCATCCCCGCGCATATCTTAATAAATCGTTAGCAGACCGCGCGGTCGGGCGGGCCGGGGCTGTCCCCGCGGGGACAGTATTTTTGCGCAATGTGCATGCCGGCTCCCGTCCCGGATCGGCCTGTGCTAAAGCCCGGGTCATGTTGGTGATCAACGATCATATCACGCTGCAGGATTGGGAACTGACAGAGTTGTTCACCCGCTCGTCCGGCCCCGGCGGGCAGAACGTCAACAAGGTCTCGACCGCGGTCGAACTGCGCTTTGCCGCCGCGGCCAGCCCCAACCTGCCCGGCCCCGTCAAGGCGCGGCTCAAACGGCTGGCCGGACGCCGCTGGACCGATGCCGGCGAACTGATCCTCCGCGTCGAAGACACCCGCAGCCAGGCCCGCAACCGGGAAATCGCGCGGGAGCGGCTGGCCGACCTTGTCCGCCAATCCCTCCAGGCCCCGAAACGCCGGATCGCGACCCGCCCCACCCTTGGCAGCCAAAAGCGCCGCCTGGCCGCCAAGGCCCAGCGCGGCACGGTCAAAAACCTCCGTGGCAGAGTCAATCCAGACGAATGACCGAAAACCTGCTCGCCCGCCGCGCCCGACTGATGGGCCCGAACGTGCCCACGTTCTATGATGACCCGGTCCATATCGTCCGGGGCGAGGGGGTCTGGCTCTGGGATGCCGATGGCACCCGCTACCTCGACTGCTACAACAACGTCCCCCATGTCGGGCATTGTCATCCAAAGGTGGTGGAGGCGATCACCCGCCAGGCCGCCAGGCTCAACACCCATACCCGTTATCTGCACGACACTGTGCTCGACTATCTCGACCGCCTGACCGCCAAGTTCGACCACGACCTGAGCCAGGCCATCATGGTCTGCACTGGATCGGAGGCCAACGATATCGCCATCCGCATGGCCGAGGCGCTGACGGGCAAGACGGGTCTGATTGCCACCGACAACACCTATCACGGCAACACCAAAGCCACGAGCCAGCTGAGCACGCGCCGTCCACCCATCGGAGGATATCCACCCCATGTCAAACTGGTGCCTGCCCCCGACAGCACGCACCCGCTCGGCGGCAGTCCAGAGGCTCAACCGCAGGCGTTCGCTGAAAACGTCGCCCGCGCCATCGCAGAGCTTGAGGCGGCGGGCGTCGGCTTTGCAGGGTTCATGCTCTGCCCGATCTTTGCCAATGAAGGGCTGCCCCATGTCGCCCCCGGTTTCCTGGATCCGACGGTCACAGTGGTTCGCCAAGCCGGTGGACTGATCCTGTGTGATGAGGTGCAGCCTGGCTTTGGTCGCATCGGCTCCCATTGGTGGGGCCATGATTGGCTGGGCTTCCGCCCCGATGTCGTGACCTTGGGCAAACCCATGGCCAACGGGCATCCGGTGGCCGCCGTCGTGACACGGCCCGATATCATGGCCGCCTTCCGCGAGGGGTTTGGCTATTTCAACACATTCGGCGGCAACCCCGTCTCGGCTGCCGCAGCCCTCGCCGTGCTGGATGTGATCGAAGGCGACGGCCTTGTCCCGGCGGCCCGTGACACCGGCCGTTACACGTTGGATCTGTTGCGCAGGCTGGACCATCCGCTGATTGCAGATGTCCGTGGCACCGGCCTGTTCTTCGCGGTCGAACTGATCCACCCCGATGGCCGACCGGCGACCGAATGCGCCGCCCGGGTCGTTGAGGCCCTCCGCCAGAAAGGGGTGCTGATGAACCGGATCGGGCGGCAAATGCATATCCTCAAGATGCGCCCGCCAATGCCATTTGCCCGGATCCACGCCGACCAAGCCGTCGCGGCCATGGCGGAGGCCTTGGCCCAGACGCCCCATGACTGATCCCCTGATCGCGCGGGCCATCCAAGCCGCGCGCGCCTGGGGCGGTGCGCTTGACCCACCCGTTTTGATCAAGAACCGCGAAAATGCGGTTTTCAAGGTGCGTGTCCCCGCGGGGACAGCCGCCTTGCGCCTCCACCGCCCTGGCTATCAAACGACGTCCGCGATCGAGGCCGAACTGATCTGGACGGCAGCCTTGGCCAATCATGGTTTTCCGTGCCCCCGTCCCCTGCCCACAACGGACGGAGCCTGGACCAAATGCCTGCCCGATGGACAATGTGCCACGATGATCGCCTGGCTCGATGCCGTTCCCATTGGCGATGCCGGGAAGGTGCCGACCGCTGCCCTCAACGACCAAATCCAGCTTCATCACGATCTGGGGCAGCTTCTGGCCCGGTTCCACCAAACTGTCGACGCCTGTGATCTGAGGCCTCTCGACCGACCGGGCTGGTTGTCCACTGACCTCGTTGGGCCCGATCCGCGCTGGGGTCGGTTCTGGGATAATCCCGCACTCACCCCTGATGAGGCTGCGTTGTTGCGTCAGGCCGCCGATCAGGCGGCAACGCAATTGGCCGACCGTCCCGAAAGTGAGATCGGCCTGATCCATGCGGATGCGTTGCAGGAGAATATCCTTCGGGATCGGCAGGGCCTATGGCTTATCGATTTTGACGATGGCGGTTGGGGATACCGCCCCTATGACCTTGGCACCGCCCTGATCCAGCATATCGACACGCCCGCCTATCCCGACCTGACCGCGGCATTGGTCGATGGCTACGGGAGACCGGACTGGGCCGCGGATATCCCATTCTTTGTCATGCTGCGTGGGATGGCTTCGGCGGGTTGGATCATCTCCCGCGCGGCGCGCGGCGATCGGCGGCACCGGGTCTACGCAGACCGCGCCCTCATGCTCGTGCGTGCCTGGCGAATGTAGCACCTCCTCTACGTCATATGTGTCCAGAAATATCCCCGCCGGAGGCATTAAAATCATAAACGCGGCCGAAAAATTTATGCCTCCGGCGGGGATATTTTCAGACACATGATGGGGGCATTTTTAGGGGTTAGGCGGTCGGGTAGCGGCGGGGGGAGAGGCCCGCGTGAAACCAGGTTGCGGCATCGATGATCGTAAAGACAGGCAGCCCCGTGGCGTGGCGGATATCGGCAGCGTAGGGGCTCATATTCGTGCATTCGAGGATGATGGCACCAAGATCGGGATTGGCCTGCTGAAGTTGAAGCGCAGCGGCGATATTGTCGGCGCGGGCGGCGTCTATGTCGAGGGTCGGGGCATCACCCAGGATGGCGCTGGTGAACTCTGATCCACCTTCCGTTGTGCCGATCGGTGTCCCCGCGGGGACACGGGCGGTGACCAGGTGTTCGGTGGTCAGCGCGGAGGCGGCAATCGTCAGGATGCCCGCCCTTTTACAGCGGGGCAGCAGGCGGTTCACCATCTCGACCTGCATCAGGGAGGAGGTCAGGACAGGTACGGGGAGGGCGCGGGAAAGCTCCTCCTGCATCATCACAAGAAACCCACAAGATGTGGTAATTCCATCTACTCCTTGGGCAACCAGATCATGGCCAGCCGAGATGAAGGCATCAAGCAGACCATCAGCGCCGGACTGGACAACCCGGTCAGGGGTGGCCGCTGTGACGATCCGATACTGCACTGGGAAGGGCCAGGTTTGCGCATGACCGATATCGCCGGGGATGCGGGGAAAGCGTGTCTCAAGCATCAGGATGCCAAGGGAGGCCCCGTAAACCGTCTTGCCGCCCCGCGCCGTGTTGACCATTCTGCACCTTTTTGATCGGGAGTGTGTCACGGTGAGTGCTGGGATCGCAATCGGGGGCGCGCCGGGTATGTCGCATCGGGAAAAGGCGGGACGAACGGTCGCGATCATCGGAGCGGGGATCGTCGGGGTTTCGACGGCGATCTGGCTGTTGCGCGATGGGTTCGATGTGGTGCTGATCGACCGGGCGGGTCCGGCAGGTGGTGCAAGCTATGGCAATGGCGGGGTCTTGGCCGCCTGTTCTGTCGTGCCGGTGACGGCGCCAGGGCTGCTGCGCAAGGCACCGGGGATGCTGCTGGATCCTGCGGCGCCCCTATTCGTGAAATGGGGATACCTGCCCCGGCTTATGCCGTGGCTGCTGCGCTACTTGCGCCATGCCAATGCCAGGGATGCGACGCGGATCGCGCGCGCCTTGGCCCCGGTGATCGGGGATAGCCTGGCAGATCATCAGGCATTGGCGGCGGGTACGGGCGCGGACCGGTTCGTGGTGCCCAGCGATTATCTGTTCGTCTACCGCGACCGGGCGCATTTTGCCGGAGATGCCTTTGCCATGGGCGTGCGCCGTAATCTGGGATTTGTGTGGGACGCCCTGGAGGGTGCCGATTTTGCGGCCTATGACCCGGCCTTTGCCACCGAGCTGGGATTTGCAGCGCGGTTTGGCGGGCATGGCCGGATCACCGATCCCGGCGGCTATGTCAGGGCCTTGGCAGACCATGCCGTGGGACAGGGCGCGCGGTTGATCCGGGCCGAGGTGACGGATGTGGTGCGATCCGGTGAGCGGGTGACGGGTCTGCGCGCGGGGGGAGCGGTGATCCCCTGCGATGACGTTGTGCTGGCAACCGGGGCCTGGTCGAAACCCCTGGCGGCCAAGTTGGGCGTCAACGTGCCCCTGGAAAGCGAGCGGGGCTATCACCTGGACCTGTGGGGCGCGTCTGTCCTGCCGCGGTCGCCGGTGATGGTAGCGGCTGGCAAGTTCGTGGCCACGCCGATGGACGGGCGGCTGCGGCTGGCAGGGATCGTCGAGTTTGGCGGGCTGGATGCGGAGCCGTCGAGACCGCCGTTTGAGCTGTTGCAATCGCAGATCCGGGCGGCGATGCCCGGCCTGACCTGGGACCGGGCCGAGAAATGGATGGGCCACAGACCGGCCCCGGCGGATTCGATCCCGGTGATCGGGGCAGCGCCGGGGGTGAAAAACGCCTGGCTGGGCTTTGGCCACCACCATGTGGGCCTGACCGGCGGCCCAAAAACCGGGCGCTTGCTGGCACAAATGATTGCGGGACGCAGACCAAATATTGACGTTGCGCCCTATTCTCCGTCACGGTTCGCGGGTTGATGAGAGAAAGCCCCGACAACAGGGGCGTTAAGACGGGGAGACTGAGATGACACGGATGACCGGCCTTTTGGCCGCAACAGCGCTGACGGCGGCTTCGGCACCGGCCTTGGCCGAGACCTGGGACATGCCGCTGGCCTATGCGGCGACGAATTTCCATTCGGAGAATGCGGCGAAGTTTGCCGAATGCGTCACCAGCGGCACGGGGGGCGAGATCGAGATTACGACCCATCCCGGTGGATCGCTGTTCAAGGGCGCCGATATCAAGCGGGCGATCCAGACCGGTCAGGTCCCGATCGGGGAGCGGCTGTTGTCGGGCCACCAGAACGAGAATGCGTTGTTCGGGTTCGATTCAGTGCCGTTTCTGGCGACGTCCTTTGACGCATCGACCAAGCTGTATGAAGCGGCCAAGCCCAAGATCGAGGAGGTGCTGGCCGAGCAGAACCTGACGCTGCTTTATGCCGTGCCCTGGCCGCCCCAGGGGCTGTATTTCAAGAAAGAGGTCAATTCGGTCGCCGATATGGCCGGGGTCAAGTTCCGGTCCTACAACAACGCGACGGCCCGGTTGGCGGAGTTGACGGGGATGCTGCCGGTGACAATCGAGGCGGCCGAGATTTCCCAGGCCTTTGCGACCGGCGTGGCGGAATCGATGATCTCCTCCGGGGCGACAGGCTATGACCGCAAGGTTTGGGAGAGCCTGACGCACTTTTATGAAGTCGATGCGTGGCTGCCTTACAACTATGTGATGGTGAATTCCGATGTGTGGGGCGGCGTGAGCGACGCCAACAAGACCGCCATCACCGATTGCGCCGCCACGGCCCAGGCCGACGGGTTGGCCGCCTCTAAGGAATACACCCAGTTCACCTTGGACGGTTTGAAAGAAGGTGGGATGACCGTCGGACCCGCCGGAGAGGCCCTGGTCACCGAGTTGCAGGGCATCGGGGAGACGATGACGGCGGAATGGCTGGACGCTGCCGGTGAGACCGGTGCCGCCATCGTCGACGGTTTCAAAGGTAACTAAGCTATTGGGGCCGGGTTGTCCGGCCCCGTTTCGGCCGGGGGCCTTATGCGCATTGTTGATATCTTTCGTTATCCCATCAAGGGGTTGGGCCATGAGCGGCTGGATGAGGTGGATCTGGCTGTGGGGTCCGCCTTGCCCGGTGACCGGGCCACCGCCGTCAGCCACGGGGCGAGCGCGTTTGACCCGGCAGCGCCATCCTGGCAGCCGCGGCGCAACTTTCAGGTCGTGGCGAACACGCCCGCCTATGCGGCGGTGACATTGGCACGTGTCGACGGGAACGTGCGCTTGTCTCACCCCGAGGTCGCGTCGGTCGAGGTCGATCTGGCCAGCGATGCCGGGCGCGCGGCCTTGGCGGATTGGATGGGTGCGTTGCCCGGCGCGCGGCCCGGGCCGTGGCATGTGGCGCAGCTTGAGGGCCAGGCGATGACGGATATGGAGCCGCCTTATGTGTCGATCCACACCCATGCGAGCCTGCGCGCTCTGTCGGAGCATTTGGGCGTGCCGCCCGCGCCGCACCGGTTTCGCGGCAACATCTGGATCGAGGATGCGCCCCCCTGGGCCGAAGAGGACTGGTTGGGCCAGGAGATCACCTTGGGCACCGTCCGGTTGAACGTGGTGGAACCGATTGGGCGCTGCATGGCGCCCTCTGCCTCCCCCCAGACCGGGGCGCGGGATGTGGAGGTGACCAAGCAGCTGCACGCCTATCGCGGGCGACCGAATTTTGGCGTTTATGCCGAGGTGATTGCCGGGGGCACCGTGGCGGTTGGCGATGCGGTCGAGGCGCCGGAATGAGGGCCCTGCGGCGGGGCTTGGATCTGCTGTACCAGGCCGCCGGGGTGATGGCGGCGCTGTGTTTGATCGCGATCCTGCTGCTGATCCTGGTGCAGATGGGCGCGCGCTGGACGGGGGAGGTTTTCCCGGGCGCACCGGATTATGCGGGCTATGCCATGGCGGCGGCGAGTTTTCTGGCCTTTGCCAATGCCCTGAACCGGGGGGCGCATATCCGGGTATCGCTGTTGTTGAACGCGTTGGGGCTGAGCGCCCGGCGGATCGTTGAGATCTGGTGCTTTGCCGTGGGTGCGGCGACGGCGTGGTACCTGGTCTGGTATGCGCGCAAGTTCGTTTACTGGTCGTGGAAGTTCAACGATATCAGCCAGGGGCAGGACAAGACGCCCCTGTGGATCCCACAATCGGCCATGCTGATCGGCGCGGTGATCCTGGCGATTGCGCTGACGGATCACCTGATCAGCCTGATTGTGAAGGGTGAGCATCGGATCGTGCGCGACACGACCGATGCGCCTGCGGATTAAAACGGGGGGAGGGATGATGAAGGCGATGAAACTGACGGGTTTGGCCGTGGTGATGGCCGTTGGCGCCTGGGCCGCAGTCGCGCAGGAGGCCGTGCGGACCGAGTTGAGCCGGGCCGATGTGCCGGGTGTTGACACGCTGGAGGTGATCGTCACACGGCTGGAAGTGCCGCCGGGGGCGACGGTGCCGCGCCACTCCCATCCCGGCGACGAGCATCTGGTGGTGATCGTGGGCGGTCAGATGCAGGCGGGCAATGGCAAGGTGATCCCGTTCCCCGATGGCATGTCCACGCGATTTCCCGATGGCGAACCCCATGGCGGGCTGACCAATGTGGGCGATGCCCCGCTGGTGGCCATCACCACCCATATTGTGCGCAAGGGCGAGCCGTTGATGAGCCTGCTCGACTAGCGCCATCGATATTCAGGAAAAGAAAGAGCATATGAGGATAAACGTTTTACCTTTGGTGCTGGTTGCCCTGATCGGGTTTGCCCTGGTGCTGCCATCCGAAGGCTGGAGCCAGTCCCATCGCAAGGCGCGGGCCGAGGGCGCGGTGGACGCGTTCAACAAGGTCTGCCTTGCCCCCGATTTGACCCGCCGCGATTCCGAGCGCCGCGCCAAGCCGACGGGGGTGAGATTTTCCCGGCCCGGTCCGAACCCGACCGGTTTGGGCACTGTCAGCGCTGGTTTAAGTTTCACCATCAAATCGGAAGGCTGCCTGATTTCCATGTCCACTGGGCCGCGCCGATGGGCGTGAACTTTAGCGCGCTTCCGGGGCTTTGGGGATATTGATGGAAAATCTGTCGATCATCATTCTGTTTCTGTTCGTCCTGTTCACATTGCTGGGGACGGGGGTTTGGGTTGGGCTGGCGCTGATGGGCGTGGCCTGGGTCGGGATGGAATTGTTCACGACGCGGCCGGTGGGCGATGTGATGCTGACGACGATCTGGAGCGCGTCGTCGTCCTGGACCCTGACGGCGTTGCCCATGTTCATCTGGATGGGGGAGATCCTGTACCGGACCCGCCTGTCGGAGGACATGTTCCGGGGGTTGAGCCCGTGGATGGCGCCACTGCCCGGCGGGTTGGTCCATACCAATATCGTGGGCTGCACGGTGTTTGCCGCCGTTTCGGGGTCATCCGCGGCGACGCTGACGACCGTGGGCAAGATGTCGATCCCGGAACTACGCAAGAGGAACTACCCGGAGCCCATGGTGATCGGCACACTGGCCGGGGCGGCGACGCTGGGCCTGATGATCCCGCCCTCGCTGACGCTGATCGTCTATGGCGTGACGATCAATGAAAGCATCACCAAGCTGTTCTTTGCAGGCATTTTGCCGGGGCTGGTCCTGGCGGCGCTGTTCATGGGCTATGTCGCGGTGATGTCGCGACTGTCGGCGCAGTGGAACCCGGATGCGGAACCCTCCTTGAGCTTTGGCCAAAAGGTCGCCAATTCGCGGTTCCTGTTGCCAGTCATCGGGTTGATCGTGGTGGTGATCGGGTCGATGTATCTGGGATTTGCCACGGCGACCGAGGCAGCGGCCTTTGGCGTTGTCGGTTCGCTGGTTTTGGCCGCAGGCCAGGGATCGTTGACTTGGCGCACCTTTACCGAAAGCTTGATGGGCGCCACCCGGACCAGTGCGATGATTGCGCTGATCCTGGCGGGGGCGGCTTTTTTATCCCTATCGATGGGGTTCACCGGATTGCCGCGGGGATTGGCGGATCTGATCGCCCAGTGGCAGTTGACCCGGCTTGAACTGTTGATGGTTTTGTTGTTCTTTTACATCATCTTGGGCTGTTTTTTGGATGGGATCAGTTCGGTCGTTCTGACCATGGCCGTGGTCGAACCCATGGTCCGGGAGGCCGGGATCGACCTGATTTGGTTCGGTATCTTTATCGTCGTGGTCGTGGAGATGGCGCAGATCACGCCGCCCATCGGGTTTAACCTGTTTGTCCTGCAGGGCATGACCGAGCATGAGATGGGGTTCATCGCCAAGGCCGCGATCCCGATGTTCCTGATCATGGTGTTGATGGTGTTTGTGCTGATCGCCTTTCCGGAACTGGCGACATGGTTGCCTGACAATTTGCGACCCTCCCCAGGGTGAGGGTGCTGCATCTTGCGGCGCGGGCGGGGCCGTGGGTTCTGATCTCGGGCCTGGTGGTGGGGCTTGGTTTTCCGGCGGTGGCGGGTGCGGTTCGACCAGTGATCCCGGCCCTGGTGGTGGTCCTGTTGTTCCTGGCGGCCCTGCGGGTGGACCTGGGCCAGTGGGCTGCGGCGCGGATCGGGCTGGGGCGGGCAGTTGCCTCTGTCGTGGTGTTGCAATGCGGGTTGCCGCTGGCGGTGGCGGCCCTTGGCCTTGTGACCGGGTGGATCAGCGCGGATTGGCTGGTGGCGCTGGTCATCATGCTATCGGCGGCGGCGATTTCAAGCAGCCCGAATATGTGCCTGATGTTGGGCCGCCCGCCCGAACCGGCCTTGCGGCTGTTGATCCTGGGGACGGCCCTGTTGCCGCTGACCGTCTTGCCCGTCTTTTTCCTGGTGCCGCGCTTGGGCGGTGTTGGCCCGGTTCTGGGGGCGGCGGCGATCCTGGCGGGGACGATTGTGGTGGCCACGGGGGCGGCGATTTTGGTGCGTCGCGCGGTTTTGCCTGTGCTGAGCGCAGAGCGGCGGAGCGCCCTGGACGGGGTCTCGGCGATTTTGCTGGCCGTGTTCGTGGTGGGATTGATGGAGGCCGCGGCAGATGTCCTGCTGGTCAATCCGGGGCAAATGCTTGGGTGGTTGGCCCTGGCGATGTTTGCGAATTTCGGCCTGCAATTCGGGACCTGGGCGATGCTTGGGGCCCATTGGGGGACGGATCAGGCCGTGGCCACGAGCCTGGTCGCCGGGAACCGGAATGTGGCCTTGTTTCTGGTATCGCTGCCCGTTGAGGTGTTGGAGCCGCTTTTGGTGTTTATCGGATGTTACCAGATCCCGATGTATCTGACGCCCCTGGTGATGCGGCGGTTTTACGGTGGCTGCGCGGGCTGATTGTGTGCCTCCGGCGGGGATATTTATAGACACATGATGGGGTTTGGTGTGGGCGGGTTCCGGGGGCTTGGCTTGTAATGATGGGGTTAAGCTCGTATTTGCCCCCAACCGTTCGTATTGGAGATCACGGCGTGGCCATCACACTTTACCAGAATGATTTGCCCGATGGGCTGGACCTTGGGGACGCAGTGGCCATCGATTGTGAAACGATGGGGTTGAACCCCCATCGCGACCGTTTGTGCCTGATCCAGATGTCGGGTGGGGATGGCAATGCCCATCTGGTGCAGGTGGCGCAAGGCCAGAGCGAGGCGCCGAACCTGGTGGCGATGCTGACCGATCCGGATGTGCTGAAGCTGTTCCATTACGGTCGGTTCGACATCGCCGCGCTGTTGAATGCGTTTGGCGCCCTGACGGCCCCTGTTTACTGCACCAAGATCGCGTCGAAACTGATCCGGACCTATACCGACCGGCATGGGCTGAAGAACCTGCTGCAGGAATTGCTGGAGGTCGATATCTCCAAACAGCAGCAATCGAGCGATTGGGGGGCTGCGGAATTGAGCCAGGCCCAACAGGATTACGCGGCCTCGGACGTGCTGTATCTGCACCGGTTGCGGGAGGCGTTGAACCAGCGGCTGGAGCGGGAAGGCCGGATGGAGATGGCGCAGGCCTGTTTTGATTTCCTGCCCATGCGGGCGCAGCTGGATTTGGCGGGCTGGCCTGAAATCGACATCTTTAGCCATTAGGGATCCGGCCATGGCCCCCGATCCCGATGCATTGCTGACCACCGGGCGCGCTGTCATCGCGCGGGAAACCGAAGCCTTGGGCGCGTTGGCCGAGGCGCTGGATCACCGTTTCGCGAAAGCCGTTGATCTGATCCTGCAGGCGCGCGGCCGGGTGATCGTGTCGGGCATGGGCAAATCGGGCCATGTGGCGCGCAAAGTGGCCGCCACGTTCGCCTCGACCGGGACGCCGGCACATTTCGTGCATCCGGCCGAAGCCGCCCATGGCGATCTGGGAATGCTGGCCGCGGGCGATGTGGTGTTGCTGTTGTCGAAATCGGGGGAAACGCCGGAACTGGCCCCGATGATCGGCTATACCCGCCGGTTCGGGATCCCGCTGATCGCGGTGGCGGACAATCCTGGCAGCACCTTGATGGGCGCAGCCGATGTCAACCTTGTCCTGCCCCAGGTCGCGGAGGCCTGCGGAACAGGGATTGTGCCCACCAGTTCGACGACGATGTGCCTGGCCCTGGGCGATGCGCTGGCCGTGGCATTGATGACCCATCGCCGGTTCACGCCCGAAAATTTTCGTGAATTTCACCCCGGCGGCAAGCTGGGCGCGCAATTGTCGCGGGTCGAGGATCTGATGCATACCGGGGATAAGCTGCCTTTTGCCCCCACCGGCACGATGATGGGCGAAGCTCTGCTGACCATGAGCGAGAAGAGTTTTGGCGTTGTCGGTGTTTTATCCGACGATGGTAGGCTGTCTGGCGTTGTGACGGATGGCGATCTGCGCCGTCACATGGGCACATTGATGCAGATGACGGTAGATGAAGTGATGACCACGACTCCGAAAGTCATAGGACCGGGCGCCCTGGCCGAGGAGGCCGTGGCGTTGATGACGGAGACGCCGCCGCGCGTCACCTGTCTGTTCGTGATCGAGCCCGACAGCAACCAACGGCCCGTCGGATTGCTTCATATCCACGATTGTTTGCGGATCGGTTTGGGCTGAACATGTCAACCTATGACAATCCCTATTCCCGGTTCGTGGCCTGGGTGAAGATCATCTTGCCCCTGGTCGCGCTTGGCCTGCTGTCATCGATGTTTCTGCTGGCGCGCGACATCGATCCGACCCGCCAATTGCCGTTCGCGCAGACGGATGTCACGACACTGGCGCGCGAACAGAGTATCAGCGCGCCGAACTATGCTGGCGTGACCTCGGACGGGTCGGCCATTTCAATATCGGCCACCCAGGCCCGGCCTGACTTGGATGACCGCGATATCGTGCGCACCACCGACATGCGCGTGGCGGTCGAAGGGACCGATGGCAGCCTTGTGAGACTGTCCTCACAATTCGGGACGATCGATACCGGGGAAGCTCAGGCCGTGCTGCAGGGCGGTGTGATCATCACGACATCGACGGGCTACCGAGTGACGACCGAAGTGATGACGACCCGATTGGACCGGACCGACCTTTCATCGGGCGGCGATGTGCGGGTCGATGGTCCGGCCGGAGAGCTGACGGCTGGCCGCATGCACCTGACCCGCAGTGAAATTGACCCCGATGCCCATGTGCTGGTTTTCAAAGACGGCGTAGAGCTTATATACGATCCGAATTTGTAAGGAGTCTGTTATGCTGCGCCAATTGCTTTTTGCAGGCCTTTTGGGTCTGCTTCCCGTTTCTGTGTCTGCGCAAGGTGCCACTGTCGCCTTTGGCGGGTTGCAACATGACAGCTCCCTTCCGGTGGAGATTGCCGCCGACAGCCTTGAAATTGACCAGGCCAGCGGGGCGGCGGTGTTCAAGGGGAACGTCAAGATCGGTCAAGGCGAGATGCGGTTATCGGCCAACACGGTCGATGTGAACTATGCCGACGGCGACAATGGCAGTGGCGAGATCGAACGCCTGCATGCGAAAGGTGACGTGACCCTGGTCAGCGGCGAGGAAGTGGCCGAGGCGCAGGACGCGGTTTATACAATCGATAGCGGCACGATCGTCATGACCGGTGATGTGATCCTGACCCAAGGGCGGAACGCGCTATCTGCGCAGCGGCTGGATATCAGCCTGGACGATGGCAACGGCGTGATGACCGGTGGGGTCCGTGTGATCCTGCAATCGGGTGCGGATGAATGACCCGGCGCCCCAAGCTTTCGGTTGCGGAAGGTCAAGGCGGACTGCGCGTTACCCAATTGCGCAAAAGCTATCGCAAGCGACCAGTCATTCGCGATGTCAGCCTGGAGCTGGCCAAGGGTGAGGTCGTTGCGCTGTTGGGCCCGAACGGATCCGGCAAAACCACTTGTTTCTATGCGATTGCCGGTCTGGTCACTCCGGAAAGCGGGCGCGTTGAAATCGACGGGCGCGAGGTGACGGTGCTGCCGATGTATCGGCGCGCTAAGCTGGGCATCGGTTACCTGCCCCAGGAGATGTCGATTTTCCGCGGGATGAGTGTTGAGGACAACATTCGTGCGATTCTTGAGATTGCCGAGAAGGATCGCCTGAAACGCCGGGAGCGGCTGGAAGACCTGCTATCGGAGTTTCACATAGAACACTTGCGCCGCGCGCCTGCGGTTTCACTGTCAGGCGGGGAACGGCGGCGCGTTGAGATTGCGCGCTGCCTGGCGGCCGATCCGAAATACCTGCTGCTGGATGAACCTTTTGCCGGGGTCGATCCGATCTCGGTCGGGGATATCCGCAGCTTGGTCACGGATTTGCGGGACCGGGGAATCGGCGTTCTGATCACCGATCACAACGTGCGCGAAACACTGGAGATCGTGGACCGCGCCTACATTCTGCATGACGGGCGGGTGTTGATGAGCGGCACTGCCGAGGAGGTGGTGCGGGACGAGAACGTGCGCCGTGTCTATCTGGGTCAAAGCTTTCGGATCAGCTAGGGCGCGGCCGACTATCATGGCGTCTTAACCAATGTGCGGTTGACAGAGCCGCTTAAACTGTCGCCAAATACCGAAGATGCTTGGAAAATCTTCCCTCTCATCTTGTGACATTCCTGGGATTGGCAGTGCCCAGGCGCGGCAGGAATGCTGGAACGACGGCCCCCAAACCCAATCCCGTGTGCATGATTCAGGCAAAATTTAGCCGGAATTTATAAACATGCTGAACCCTTCAGGAGGTGTTATGCGCTATCAGATCAGTGGACAACAAATCGATGTTGGCGAGGCTTTGCAGAGTCATGTCATGGATGAGCTGAACGATCTGATGGGCAAATATGCCGGGCGCCCGACAGATGTTGGGGTCGTATTTTCCCGCAATGCGCATGAATATGTGTGTGAGGCGACGGTCCATCTTTCCACCGGGTTAACGGCGCAGGCCAAGGCGCATGCGATCGAAATCTACGCTGCATTTGATGGATGCCGCGAGAAAATGGATAAGCAGCTGCGCCGGTACAAGCGCCGCCTGAAAGATCACCATAGGGAACGTAAGGAGCCTGTTGAATTATTTGCGGGCTCCTCGTATATCCTCGCCTCAGAGCAGGTTGGTGAAACGGATGAGCCCGATAGCCTGCAGCCGATGATAATAGCCGAGATGGAGACAAAGATACCGGCGCTTTCGGTCGGCGAAGCGGTTATGCAGATGGAACTGGCGGGGTCGCCCATTCTGGTCTTTCGACATGAAGGCCACAATGGTGTGAACGTTGTTTATCGCCGCGAAGACGGGAATATCGGGTGGATCGATCCGGTATCCAGCACATGAACAGACCGCTTTTTCAACAGGCGGCGAGAGCAGAGGCTAGTCATGGAACTCGCATCAATCTTGAAACCGGACGCTGTCAAATTCATATCGGCGGCCAGCAGTAAGAAGCGCCTTTTTCAGGAACTGGCTGAGATCGGCGGCGGGGTTTACGACATCTGCCCAAAAAAGACGGTCGAGGCGCTGCAAGAGCGTGAAAGCCTGGGTCCGACGGGGGTGGGCCTGGGGATCGCATTGCCCCATGCACGGGTCACCGACCTGGATCATATCGCTGGCGTTTTTGTCCGATTGGAAAAAACACTGGAATTTGATGCGGTTGACCGGCGCCCCGTGGATCTGGTTTTCGCGCTGTTCGCACCGGAGAATTCTGGCGTGGACCATTTGAAGGCGCTTGCGCTGGTGTCGCGTACGATGCGGGATCCGGCCATTTGTGGTAAGCTGCGGTCGAATAACAGCGCCTCCACCTTGCATGCCATACTGACCGAGGCGCCGGCCATCAAAGCAGCCTGACAAGGCACAATGCGGTGTGGTGCGCGGTCACCATATTGGTGACGCATGGACCGCCGGGTGCGGAGACATTCACAGGTCTATGCACAGGGTTTTGGGCGTTTGAGCCGCGCGTTCATGCCACTGTCACTGGCGTTGTCGACCCACCTGGAGGGGCGGCCGACAGCGGCAACAGCGCGGATCACTTAGCGTAGGGGGGCGCCTGGTGCCACCGCCACGCATCGGCGACCATGTCTTTCATATTCGATCGCGCAGGACGCCAGCCAAGCTCTGTTTCGGCCCGTGTGCTGCCTGACACGAGGCGCACGGCGTCACCAGGCCGCCTGTCGCCTTCGCTATAGGGCACTTGCTTGTTGGTTATGGTCCCGCTTTGGGTAATGACCTCACGCACGGAAAAACCCTGACCCGTGCCCAGATTGAAGACGCGGTTGGGCTTGCCCTCTTTCAGCCAGTTGAGGCCGAGTACATGGGCATCGACCAGATCGGTCACATGCACGTAGTCGCGGATGCAGGTGCCGTCAGGCGTATCATAATCCGTGCCGAATATCGTGAGTTCCGGCCGCTTCCCCTCAATCGCGTCCAGCATCAGGGGGATCAGATGGGTCTCGGGCTCGTGCTGTTCGCCAATTTCACCATCGGGGTCAGCCCCCGCCACGTTGAAATAGCGGAAAATGACATGGCGCAGACCGGTGGAGGCGCCGAACTGGATCAGCATCTCTTCAATCGCGCGTTTGGACGAGCCATAGGCGTTGATCGGCATCTGCGGGCTGTTTTCATCCAGAACAACGCCGTCCTGATCGCCGTAAGTGGCGCAGGTCGAGGAAAACACGAAATCGAGGCACCCAGCCGCCACCGACGCCTCGATCAGGTTGAGGGCGCCCAACACATTGGCGCGCCAGTAAAGCCCGGGATCCTTCATGGATTCACCAACCTGGCTGAGCGCTGCGAAATGCATCACGGCCACTGGTTGATAATCGGCAAATGCCGTGTCGAGGGCGGCGCGATCTGCCAGATCCCCCTGCACCAGTGGGCCGAACTTTACGGCATCGGCCCAGCCGGTGGTCAGATTGTCAAAGGTGACCGGTTCATACCCGGCCTGGGCCAATGCCTTGCAGGCATTCGAACCGATATAGCCGGCGCCGCCGGTCACAAGTACGCGTTCCATGGGTGCAGGTTTACTCTGCAGCCTGCTGAAGCGCGGCCATCTCTGTCAGGTAGTCCGAGAATTCGTCTCGCAGATCGTCGCGTGCCAGACCGAATGCGACGGTGGCCTGCAGGAAACCGGCCTTGGAACCGCAATCGAACCGCTGACCCCGGAACCGGTAACCATAGACGTCTTTGCCATCGGTCAGTTCCTGTGCGATCGCGTCGGTCAACTGGATCTCACCACCGGCGCCGGTTTTCATGCTGTGCAGGTTCTCTAGCACGCTGGGCGTCAGGATATAGCGCCCGATCACGGCCAGGTTGGATGGCGCATCTTCGGGTTTGGGCTTTTCGACCATCCCTTTGATCGACACCATGGATCCGTGATCTTCTTTGACGTCGAGCAGACCATAGGCCGATGCCTTTTCAGGCGGGACTTCCATGGCGGCGACCATGCAGCCACCCGTTTCGTCATATGCCTCGACCATCTGCTGCAGACATGCGGTTTCGCCTGCGATCACATCGTCGGGCAGGATGACGGCAAAGGGTTCCTCACCGATCAGACGGCGGGCGCACCAGACTGCATGACCCAGGCCCAAGGCCTTGTGCTGGCGGATATAGGCGATGGCGCCGCTATCCATGTTGGTGTTTTGCAGCGTTTCAAGCAAGCTAGTCTTGCCCTTGGCTTCGAGCGTCCGCTCCAGTTCGGGTGAGACGTCAAAGTAATCCTCAAGCGCGCTTTTCCCGCGCGAGGTGACAAAGATGAACTCCTTGATACCGGCGGCCCGGGCTTCATCGATCGCGTATTGGATCAATGGCCGGTCAACCAGTGTCATAATTTCTTTCGGGATAGATTTCGTGGCCGGGAGGAAACGTGTCCCCATGCCTGCTACGGGAAATACGGCTTTGGTAACTTTCGCCATGACGTGATGTGCCCTTTCTTCGCCGTCGGTCTACGGACGGCCCTGATAACTGATAACTGCTTTACAATTTTGAATACTGTGCGAAGTGCTCGCGGTTTTTTTTAGTCGGTCGGACCAAAGTCTCCTTTCAAATCATATGCCATCAGATTGGGCGTCTTTGTGGAGCAACGACCGCGATAATGTCGCGGTGATGCTGACTCCAGCCCGAATCGATAGCAGCCGCGATAATACGCGAAAATCGACCATTCGGCGTAAAACCCGCTCGAATATCCGCCTGTCTGCACTGAATACCACCGGTGCTGCAATGACATTTACTATGGTCGGGCGGTGACGGGGGTGCCATGTGCGGATCATTCCATTCCCATATCGGCCATCATGGCCTCTAACCTGGGAACGTCTTCGGGGTTGTTAAGTTCCCAGAAGGAACGCCCTCTCGCATCAACTTCGACGCATTTGACCATGTGGCCCTGTTCCAGAAACCGCAGCTGTTCCAAACCTTCCAATTGTTCGATCACCCCGGGGGGCCATGTCGCGTAATCGGCCAAGGCGGCGGGCCTGTAGGCATAGACGCCGACATGGTGAAAGACCGGGCTTGGATCACCGGCGGGATAGGGGTGTGTTGTGAAGGGAATGACCTCTTTCGAGAAGTACAGCGCATGGCCCTGTTGATCAAAAACCGCCGTTGTCCCACCAACGCGACCGGCCTGGCGGTCGGCCTTGAGGTCAGCCAGCATCTGACCATCACAGCGCAAGACGGGGGTTGCCAGGCTGGCCTGGGGTGCGGCGCGCAGACCTGCCACCAGATCTTCGATAAACCAAGGGGGTGTCAAAGGTGCATCGCCTTGAAGGTTCACCACGCAGTCGTGGTCGCCCTTCAGCAGGTGGTCAGCCTCTGCACAGCGTTCGGTTCCGTTGTGCCATTGGTCAGAGGTCATGATCACCTCTGCCCCGAATGCGCGGGATGCCGCCGCGATCCGGTCATCATCGGTGGCGATCACGATGTGTGTGTCGCCCGTCACCTGGCACGCGGCCTCCCAGCTGCGCTGGATCAGGCTTTTGGTGAGACCGCTCGCCCCGCGCAGCGCCACCAGGGGTTTGCCCGGATAGCGGCTGGATGCAAAGCGCG
The DNA here is from genome assembly GCF_016901225.1 of Actibacterium sp. 188UL27-1. Taxonomy (GTDB): domain Bacteria; phylum Pseudomonadota; class Alphaproteobacteria; order Rhodobacterales; family Rhodobacteraceae; genus 188UL27-1. The sequence continues at coordinate 146,212 of NZ_JAFEUL010000003.1, forward strand.
CCGGAATGACGATCAGGACTGACATCAGGCCGGGTGCAGGTCGACCCCGGGGGCATAGGCGATGAAAAACGGGTTTTCGTACCCTGCCTTGCCATAGGTGAACGGGGTGTGATCATCATAGCGGATCATCTCTCCCCCCGCGCCGCGCAGAACCGCGTCCCCTGCCGCGGTGTCCCATTCCATGGTACGGCCAAGGCGGGGGTACAAATCGGCCTCGCCTGTCGCGACGAGGCAGAATTTCAACGACGAGCCCGCGCTGGTCATGTCCTTGACGTCGTATTTGGCGATATAGTCATCGGTCGCCTGGTCACGGTGGGATTTGGAGGCGACGACCATAAGCGCCGCGTTATCGGGTTCCGACACGATCATGGGTTGGATCGGGCCCACCATGTCCCGTTCGAAATCGCCCGTTTCTTCAACGGATTGGCCGTCAGCCAAGGTGTAGAACAACCGTTTCTTGGCCGGGGCATAGACAACACCGCGCACCGGCACACCATTGACCACATAGGCGATGTTGACCGTAAAATCGCCGCGCCGTTGGACAAATTCCTTTGTTCCGTCGAGGGGGTCGACGATCAAAAATTCATCCGCTGTCGCGGTATGGGAGGCGGCCTGTTCCTCGGTCACGACCAGCACATTCGGAAATGCCTCCGCCAAGCCGGCGGAGATGAGGGCATCGGCCACTTCATCCGCCGCGGTGACCGGGCTGTCATCGGATTTTGCGCGCACTTCGAAATCATCGGAATTGTAGATTTCCATGATCCGGTCGCCGGCATCCAGGGACAGGCGCCGCAGGACGGATGTTAGTTTTTCAAAATCCAAGTCGGTTCTCCGCAATCTTTCTGATCGTGCTCAGAATTTCGGTGCCCTTATGGGGTGCGGTGATCCGTTCGGCAAGGTCAGAGAGGTAATGTATACCCCCCATCGGCAGTGGTTCGTCGGGTTTGCAAACATTTTGACCACCTGCTCGACCGGAAGATGTTAAGCTTCGTGCCGGACGTGTGGTTGGTTGAAGGGCGCGGGATGAAATCGGTGATTTGTGTAATCATGGCGGTGTTTTTGGCACTGCCTGTCTGGGCCGAACCCGTGGTCCCGGGCCTCTTTCGTGTCAGCGGCGTGGCCAGCAATGATGTTCTCAACATCCGCGAAGAGCCGACCGTACGCTCCCCCATCCTGTCGGCCTATCCGTTTGACGCGCGCGGGATCGAGGTTGTTGGATATAACGAGACGGGACGATGGGCCAAGGTGGGACTGGGGGAGCGCAATGGCTGGGTCGCAGCCAAGTTTCTGACTGCCGATACAAGTGCCGCCCCCCTGGGCTGTTTCGGCGCGGAGCCGTTCTGGAACCTGACGATCGACGCGCCGGATGCGCGGTACGAAGGAGTGGACACGCCCCGGATCACAATGAACGTGGTTCGCGCACAGTCGCGCCTGCCCGATGTGTCAGGCGTCGCAGCCTTCGACCTGGATGGCATCGACTACGCGATGTCGGCCATCATTCGCCCCCGGCAATGCTCCGATGGCATGTCGGACCGGATGTATGGCTGGGGCATTGATCTGATGATCCACCGGGCTGCGACGCCAACGGATGGCCCAACACATCTGGCAGGCTGCTGCACCTTGCAGGGGCGATGAATTTACGTTCTGCCGCAAGGTCTTGGGCCACGTTAGCGATATGTTCTTGACATGGTGGCATGACTTCCAAAAGAGAAGGCAGCTTATCGAAAGGACCCACCAGCAATGCCACGATCCGCCGGAAAACATGGCGCCTTGCGCGCCCGCCTGCGCCCCGTGCGACGGGGTTTCTGGTTTGCGGCCGTGCTGTCGATGCTGTTCCATGTGGTTTTGCTGATCGGATTGCTCTTTCTGGTGCAGATTTTTGATCGCGTGTTGAGCAGCGGCATAGGGTCGGTTCTGACCATCCTGTCGGTGTTGGTGGGTGCGGTTGCGTTTCTGGCGGGCTTGATCGCGTTTTCACGTAACCGGGTGCTGAGCCGTCTGGCGGCCTGGCTTGATGCGGAGCTTTCGCCGCTCAGTTATCGCAGTTGGATGCTGCGCAGCCAATCCGGGGACCGGTCCGGATACAAACCCATGCATGATGTGGGCATATTACGGGATTTTCTGACCACGCCGACCATGCTGGCCGTCTTTGATGTGAGCTGGATGCCGTTCTATGGGGTCGTGGTGGCGCTACTGCATTGGCATCTTGGCGCCCTGGTAGCGGGGGCGGCGCTGATGGTGGTGCTGATGGTGCTGTTCAGCGATCTGAGTACCGGTTTTGCCCAGACCCGCGCGGCGCAGGATGACATTCAAGAACGCCGCTTTGCGGAACGCAGCCTGAACGGCGCCGATGCTGTTCTGGCCATGGGCATGTTGGGGCAGGTCACCACCAGTTGGTACAAATTGCGCAACCGGTCCGTCGCGGGTTTGCAGACCGGATGGGACCGCGCGCAACTTTTTGCGATGGTGTGCACCTTGATCCGGGTGCTGGTCACGGGCCTTGTGCTGCTGTGGGGTATGGCGCTGTTGCTGGAGGAGCGCCTGTCCGTGGGAGGTCTGGCCGCTGCGACGGTGCTGACCTGGCTCTCTCTCGGGCCGCTGGACCGGATCGCGCAAGGGTGGCCGCTGTTGAAGCGTGCGCGGCTGGCCCGGCAACGGCTGATGTTCTACCTGTCGCGCGATGTGGAGCCGCGGGTCCTGAAAGAGGATCTGCCAGCGCCCAGCGGTGCGTTGGCCGTGGAACACATTACGGCATTTGCCCCCCGAAGCCTGTCGGGCGCACCGGGCCGCATCATTCTATCTGACATCTCCTTTACCCTTGAGCCGGGGGAAGCGTTGGGGATCGTGGGGCCGAGTGCCGCTGGCAAATCCACCTTGGCGCGCATCCTGGTGGGCCTTCAACTGCCGGATCGTGGAGCCGTGCGCCTGGACAGCCATACCGTGCAGGAGTGGAGCCCAGAAAAACGCGGCCGCCATATCGGATATGTGCCGCAGGATGTACGGCTTTTGCCAGGCACGATTGCCCAGAACATCACCCGGTTTGACCCGGATCCCAATGAACGCGCCTTGACCGAGGCGGCGGAACTGGCCGGGGTGTTGGACGTCGTCACCGCGCTTCCCGAAGGTTTCGCAACGGAGATTGATCCCATCGTCAGCCCGTTGACCGGTGGCCAGACGCAGCGTGTCGCCCTGGCCCGGGCGATGTATCAAAACCCCCGTCTGATCGTGCTGGATGAGCCGCAAACACATCTGGATGCAGACGGTCAAACGGCCCTGGCCGCCGCAATCGCAACCCTGAGCGCGCGTGGCGCCACGATCGTGGTGACCGCTCATAACCCGACCGCCGTGGCTGGCATCAACCGAATTTTGATGCTGGATGACGGTGCTATAGTCGATCAGGGGGAAAAATCTGATATTCTGCGGCGGATCACCCGCAGCGCTTGAAAGGTCTGCGCCCATGCTGGACCGCGCAAAACGAAACTACGCAGCCCCCTTTTGGACCTGCCTCGCTGCGATTGTCCTGTTCGCCACGGGCCTGATCGTGTTGCTGTATCAAAACCCCCGTATCTCTCTCCTGGCATTTGAGGGGCGGTTGGAACTCGGCGCACCTGCCGTTCTCATTTCGCACCCCGTTGGCGGGATCGTGGACCGGATCAAGACGGCAGATGGCGACTGGGCGGAGGTCAATCAGATCCTGCTGGAATTCGATGATACCGCCTTGGCCGCGGCCCATAAGCTCAACGAGGATCGGTGGCATGCTGCGACTGTCCGCCTGGCACGGCTCAGGGCCGAACTGGCCGGGGAGGAGAGCTTTGACCTGACCGCGCTGCAGAACAACATCGGATCATCCGCCGCGATTGCAGACCTGTTTGAGCGTCAGGCGGCCTTATTTCGCACGCGGGCGCAGACCCGCGCGGCCCGCACGAAACAGCTGGATGAACAGATCGCCTACTTGCGCAACCAGTTGGCGACGGCGGAAACCGAAGCCGCTGCATCGCCGGATCCCGAAATCATCGCGGAGTTGGAGCAGGAACTGACCGAAACCGAAGCCCGGCGTCAGCAGATCGGGACGGATTTCCGACAGGCAATAGAGGCGGAGATTGCCGACCTCGATCCCCTGCAGCGCGATTTGGCGGCACAGCTTGAAACGACCACCCGCCAGCTTGATGCGCTGACCGTTGCGGCCCCGGTTGCCGGATTTGTCCGTTGGGCGGATGGCATCGCAGAGGGTGCTGTCGTTGCCGCGGATGCTACGCTTGCGGAACTGTTGCCCAAAGGCGCCGAACCGGTGGTGCGCTTCGCCCTTCCCGCGCGACAAGCGGCCGAAATCGATGTTGGCCAAGACGTTGAAATTCGCCACGATGATCAGCAAACACCGTTGGCCGGGTACATCAGGTCTGTTGGCCCGACGACCGACATGAAGCATGCAGTTACCGTTGCCTTGCGCGCCCCCGAAACGCGATTGCCTGCCGGCACCACGGTGCGGATCGTCGTGACAACCGATGTGACCCGGCTTTTGCGCGATCTCGCCGCGCCGACCCTGGCACAGGCTCGGCCCGAATAACCCTTTCGCCTTGTCGCCCTTTCGGCTAAAGCGCGCGAGCTTACAAAGGAGAGACCCGTCATGGGCTATAAAGTCGTCGTGTGCGGCGCCACCGGTAATGTGGGCCGCGAAATGCTGAACATCCTGGCCGAGCGCCAGTTCCCCGTGGACGAGATTGTGGCTTTGGCCAGCCGTAAATCCCTGGGTACGGATGTGAGCTTTGGCGAGACGACGCTGACGACAAAAGACCTGGAGACATTCGATTTCGAGGGTTGGGATATCGCCCTGTTCGCCATCGGATCGGACGCGACCAAGATCTATGGCCCGCGTGCTGCCAAGGCAGGTTGCATGGTGATCGATAACAGCTCCCTCTACCGCTATGATCCGGCGGTGCCGCTGATCGTGCCGGAGGTGAACCCAGATATGATCGACCAGGCACGCAATAAGAACATCATTGCCAATCCCAATTGCTCCACCGCGCAGATGGTCGTGGCGCTGAAACCGCTCCATGACCGGGCGCGGATCAAGCGGGTCGTTGTGTCGACCTACCAATCCGTCTCGGGCGCTGGAAAAGAGGGCATCGATGAGTTGTGGGATCAGACCAAAGGCGTCTATGTCCCGGGGCAAGAGATCGATCCGTCGAAATTCACCAAGCAGATCGCGTTCAACGTGATCCCGCATATCGACGTTTTCTTAGAGGACGGCACTACCAAGGAAGAGTGGAAGATGGTGGCCGAGACGAAAAAGATCATCGATCCCAAGATCAAGGTCACGGCGACCTGTGTGCGCGTTCCGGTGTTTGTCGGCCATTCGGAGGCCGTCAATATCGAGTTTGAGGATTTCCTGGACGAGGACGAGGCCCGCGACATCCTGCGGGAGGCGCCCGGTATCATGGTCGTCGACAAGCGCGAGGATGGTGGCTATATCACGCCGCTGGAATCGGTTGGTGAGTTTGCCACCTATATCAGCCGGATTCGTCAGGACAGCACGCTGGATAACGGTCTGAACCTGTGGTGCGTTAGTGACAATCTGCGCAAGGGTGCGGCGCTGAACGCGGTGCAGATCGCGGAGTTATACGGGAACCGGATCCTGCAACAAGGCTGAGACGACGCGATATTTGGGCCCAACCCCAAAGGCCTGAATGGACAATCCCCGTGAACTGAGAGAGGCTCCGCTCATTCATTGATCGGAGCCTTTTCATGCGTTCTATCCTTGTGCTGGCGTTCAGCGTCAGCCCTGCCCTCGCCGATGACTTCACCGCCATTGCCCCGGTTACCACCGCGACGCTGTACGGCGCCGGTGCCGTGGTCACCCAGCAGGCGACGGTCGACTTGCCCGAAGGCCGCCACCGTATCCTGATCCCCGCCAGCCGTGGCCTGATGTCCTATGCGCTGCCCAAGATCACGGTGTCTGATGGCGTCGCCATTGGCAATGTCGCCCTCCAACCCCGGGCGGTCGCCGATGCCGAAACCGCCTATCTGCCCCAACAGGCAGAGGCGCTGGCCACATTGACGGCGGCGCAGGAGACACTGATTTCGGCCGAGGGTGAAGTTTCCCAGGCGCGGGCCGGCCTTACCGCGATCGAGGCACAGATTGCATTTCTTGGTACCGCGTCCGCCGCGCAGGTCGAGGCGCTGGATGCCGAAACATTGCTGAGCACACTACAGCTGATCGGAACCCAACGGCAGGATCTGGAACGCCGACAGACGGAGGCGCAGCTTGCCTTGCGCCCCTTGCTGGAGGCCGCCGAGGATGCGACCAAGGCCCGGGATCAAGCACAGTTGGATTTCGACCGGCTTACCCCTGCCGACACGCCGGTCGATCTGATTGCGGTCAATGTCGATGTGACCGCCGCCGGGCCCGCGACCGTGGAGTTAGAAAGCTTTACCTTCGCTGCCGGATGGCAGCCTGTTTACGATATTTTCCTGGCGCGGGGGGATGCGCCCTCGGTCGATATTCACCGCAAGGCTGCGATCCGGCAGGATACCGGGCTACCGTGGAGCGATGTGGTGGTACGCCTGTCCACCGGCGATCCGTTAGGGCAGGTTGATCCGACCAAGCTGTGGCCGAACAAGGCCGAGATCGGGAACAATGCCGGGGCAAAACGGTTGAGTGCGCCGTCACCCGCGGCATCCCTGTCGCGCGAGGCGGATCCGTTGGAACAGATGGCCATGGAGGAAGCCGATGTCGCGACGGGCCCGACCATTGCGACCGATGGCGTGTCGATCAGCTATGATTACCCGCAGCCAGTGTCATTGTCCTCGGGCGCCGGGAACCTGGTGCTCACCCTCGATCAGCTGGAATTTACCGTGGATGAGACCATTCGCGCCATCCCACGCTTTGACGAGACGGCCTTTTTGATGGTCGCGTTCGTTAATGACACGGTCGAACCCATCCTGGCGGGGCAGGCAACCTTGTTTCGCGATGGGGTGCGACTTGCCCAGAGCCATATCGATTACGTTGCCGCGGGCGACGAGGCCGAACTGGCCTTTGGTAAAATGGAAGGCATTCGCCTGGACTGGAAACTGTTGCAGAACGACACCGGTGATCGCGGTCTGGTCAGCCGTTCGGACATTCGCGAGCAGTCCTTGGAATTCAAGATCAAAAACCTGATGTCCGAGCCGCAGACCGTTCAAACCCTATATGCCATGCCGTTTTCTGAGCAGGAGGATTTGGATATCCGCGTCCGTGCCAATCCCGGACCGGATCTGCGAGATTTCGAACAGGATCGCGGTATCGCAGCCTGGGATCTGACGCTGGAACCCGGACAGGAACAGATCATTCGGTTGGATGTGACGCTGACCTGGCCCTTGGGGCAGGGTCTGGCTTGGCAGCCCTAAACTGCGGTAAAGGCTTGATCGGCGTCTGACCATTCCGCCAGGCGCCCTTCGCCGATATCGAAAAAAAGCGCATGCAAGGACAGGCGTTCATCCCCCATAGCGGTCCTGACAAAGGGAAGGTCCGACATGTTCCTGAGCGCAACCTAGACGGCCTGGCGCTTCAATGCGCAGATCGTTCGTCCCGGGTCTTCAATGTCGGCGACGGGGTCATAGCCGGGGGACCGAAAACTGTGTTACGATTTACAGGCTATCGCAGCACACGATGACCATCACACGGGGCCGCTGCCCGTCTTCGGCCAGTCTTTTGTGCCAGTTCTTGTTCTCTGCATAGGTGGTCGCGTGCCAGCCATGGTATCAGTCGACCAGAAAATCGGGCAGGGGGCGAGTACGTGTAAGCAGGCAGGGTCTTTCCAATTGCGGGCTGGGATACGCAGGAATTGCATTGAATTCGACGAACAATCGCGTGCTGCTGCAAGATTTTCTTTAAGGGGCCGTGTCAAACACACAGGCGAGCCGTGGGGGCGGCGAAATGATGTGGTGGATAAGACAATGAATACAGCAAGACTGCCGTTGGACGAGACTGTTCGACTGGATCCCGACAAGCTGGGGACTTTGTACTATCAGCTTGGGGAAGCCGGTGCGGAGACAGTCGTGTGTCGCGCGATGGAGGAACTGGCCATACGCCTGCATGATCTGCCCCGATTGCTGGCGGAGGGGGATATTGACCGGTTGGGCAAGGTGGCCCGGTCCCTTGTCGGCATTGCGGAGCAGATCGGGATGATGACCCTAGCTCGCGTGGCGCTTGATGTGTCGCGATGTGCAGGACGCGGTGACGACCCGGCGTTGGGGGCCACACTGGCCCGGCTGCAGCGGATCGGTGACCGGTCGCTGACAGCGATCTGGGATATGCAGGACATGACGGTTTAGGCCATTGGCGTGATCTGGGCAGGCTGCGTTCGATCCGGTTTGCCGCCTTGCAGCAGCCGCAGGGCAGGCTAGGGTGCGGGCATCATACCAGGAGGCCCACCCATGACCCTTTCCTTTGCACCAGGTGATGCGGATGCGATCCCGCTGCATGTCTTGTCCGAGAGCGACTGGACAGATTGGTGCGCGGCCCATGAAGGCCAGACCCGGGATTGGCTGGAGCAGCTGGGTTTTTCGGGTGCGTTGGGTCAGGTGATGTTGGCGCCCGATAGCGGTGGAGCGCAGGCATTTGTGGGCTATGGGTCAACGGCGACCCGGCGGCGGGGCCGGTTCAATGGCGCTGATGCGGCGGCACGATTGCCCAAGGGAACCTACCGTTTGGTGACCGAACTGCCGGACCATGAGCGCGATGCCTTTGCGCTGGGTTGGCTTTTGACCGGTTACCGGTTTGATCGGTACAAATCGCAACCCTCGAACAGCGCCACATTGCAGGTTCCGAACGGGATCGATGGGGACAGGTTGGCGACAATCGCCAATGGTGAGGCGCTGACCCGCGATCTGATCAACACGCCCGCTGCAGATATGGGACCGGCGGATCTGGCGCGGGCTGCCGCTGATCTGGCCGACCGGTTCGACGCTAGCTGTACCGTGACAGAGGGTGCCGCGCTATTGGAGGCGAACCTGCCGATGATCCACGCCGTGGGTCGCGCGGCGGCCCAGCCTCCGCGGCTGATCGACATGCGATGGGGTAGTGATGGGCCGTCCCTGACACTGGTCGGCAAAGGCGTGTGCTTTGATACAGGAGGATTGAACCTCAAACCCGGCAGTTCCATGGGTCTGATGAAGAAGGATATGGGCGGCGCGGCGGCGGTTCTGGGATTGACCCAGATGATCATGGCGCTGGATCTGCCGCTGCGATTGCGAGTGCTGATCCCTGCGGTTGAAAACAGCGTTTCAAGCAATGCATTTCGCCCGCAGGACATCCTGACATCGCGCAAGGGATTGACCGTTGAAGTGAATAATACCGATGCGGAGGGGCGACTTGTCCTGGCCGACGCGCTCAGCCTGGCCGATGAGGAGGCGCCAGATCTTCTGATCTCAATGGCGACGTTGACCGGCGCGGCGCGTGTCGCGGTTGGGCCAGACCTTGCTCCGTTCTACACCGATGATGAAATGGTTGCGGCGGCCTTGGCCCAGGCGGGCACCGCGGTGGCGGATCCTGTGTGGCGGTTGCCGTTCTGGGATCCCTATGAGGCGATGATCGAGCCCGGGATTGCCGATCTGGATAATGCACCGAAAGGTGGATTTGCCGGCTCGATCACCGCCGCGCTTTTCCTGCGCCGCTTTGTGAGTGCAGAACGGCGATACATCCATTTCGATATGTATGGTTGGCAACCGGTCGCCGCCCCCGCCCGGCCGAAAGGGGGCGTGGGGCAAGGCACGCGGGCCGTACTTGACGCGCTCCCGCAGGTATTGGGCCTATGACCGATCGCAGATTGACCCCCGCCAATGCCCGGGTCGCGGCAACCGCATTAAAGGGTCTGGTGCAGGATGTGACATTCACGGATGGGACAGCGATGACCGTCACTGTCCCGGTGGCCGATCTTTTGGCGGCACCCGGGGGCGCGCGGGACCGGCAGTTGCTTTATGGGGAGGCGGTCACCGTTTTTGAGGTGACAGATGGGATGGCATTCGTTCAGGCAGGCAAGGACGGGTATGTCGGATATGTTCTGCAGGATATGTTGGGCGAGAGCGTCGTGCCGACCCACCGCGTGAGTGTGCTGGCCACGCATTTATATCCCCAACCTGAGTTGAAATGTCCTGAAGTGATGGGGCTGGGTTTTGGGGCACGGTTGCGCATCGTCTCAGCCTCCGGCGCATATTTCGAGACGGATGCCGGGTATTTCGTGCCCAAACCGCATATCCGACCCCTGAACGCGCCGTTAGCCGATTTCGTGACGGTGGCGCAGATGCATTTTGGCGTGCCCTATCTGTGGGGCGGCAACAGCAATACTGGCATCGATTGTTCCGGCTTGGTCCAGGCTGGGCTGATCGCATGCGGTGTGGATTGCCCGGGCGACAGCGATCTGCAGATGGCGGCGCTGGGGCGTGATGTTGCGGGCGGTGATGTGAAGCGGGGCGATCTGTTCTTTTTCAAAGGGCATGTGGCAATTGCCGTCGATGCAGAGACGCTGATCCATGCCAATGCGCATCACATGGCCGTGGCCTATGAGCCACTGGCAGAGGCGATCTCGCGTATCGAAACGCAAGGCGAAGGGCCGGTTCTGGCGCAAAAGCGCCTCGATCATGGCGTCTGACGAATTATCTGGCGCATGACATTTTAGGTTTGGCGGTGTTGAGGCCATATCGGATCTGACTTGAGGGGGCGCGCGCGTCTACCGGTGCATAGGAGGATCTGTTTCGCCCGCACGCGGTTGCGAGCGACGTGCCTGTTGTCCGGTTTCTTCGTTCAATCGACGGAGCGGATCAGTTTGCGTTCCAGGACCCGCAGAACCGTCTTTAGGTCATGACCCCGTTTGAGGACCTGCCCTTCCATCCCGATCACCGCGTAAAGCCCCTGTTTACTCCGCAATTTCGGGCGCTTCTCTATCCGGTAGAGCGGATGTTCCGCCGTTCGGCGGAAAATGGAAAAGACTGAGACATCGCGCAGGCATGAAATCCCGTAATCCCGCCATTCGCCAGCTGCAACCATGCGCCCATAAAGGGCAAGGATCTGGCTGAGTTCGGTGCGGTGAAAAGCGACTCGCTCATCTGCGGGGCGGATCGGAAAAGGTGTTGGAGCCGTCATAGGCCTGAGTGTGTGGCCGTGACGGGGCAAAATCAACCCACGCCCCATTCTGGCACCGCAATTGCCCTGAAAACGTCTGCGTTTCGTCAGGCGGATGCCAAGAGCGGGTGCGATACACAAACTGTAGAGAGTGAAAACTCATCCGGTGCTGCGGTATCATTGCCCCCACCTTGACCGCAGCACCGGACCTACACCCTTCCTTCAAATCTGACGTTTTGCGGTGGTACAAAGACCGCTTCGTATGGCGCGATGACGTTGACGTTAAGGGAAGCTTTTAGGAAACAGAGAAGTCACAAATCTGGCATGTCCTGACGCCATGAGTTGACGTACACCCATTATACAATGTGCAGTTGATCGGCGACTATCGGCAGATTGACTGGCAAAAAAAGACCCGGGCACGAAGCCCGGGCCAGTCCAACAGGGAGGTGCCACATCATAACCCCGATGTGGCCAGGGGAACCTTTCGGGTATCTTACTACCCTATGCCACTAATCTATAACCGCCGGATTCGGTTACAAGAAGGCGGGCATTGGACGGATCTGGTTCTATTTTTTGACGAAGACGGTAAATATGTGTCTCCAATGTGTGGGTCGTTACCCCAGCATTGTACCCCCAAACCTCGTGCAGCAACACATCGCGGGCCACGACGCCCTCTGACGCGCGGTACAAGAACTTGAGAATATTGGTTTCTTTCTCAGTCAGGCGGATCTTGCGATCCGTATCGTCGACCAGCATCTTCATCGCGGGCTTGAATGTGTAAGGGCCCAGTTGGAAGACAGCATCTTCGGACTGTTCGTGCTGCCGCAATTGGGCGCGAATCCGCGCGAGCAGGACGGGAAATTTAAACGGCTTGGTGACATAGTCGTTGGCGCCGGCATCCAGCCCCAGGATCGTATCGGAGTCGCTATCATGGCCAGTCAGCATCAGTACTGGGCATTTGACCCCTTGTTTGCGCATCAGGCGGCACAACTCGCGTCCATCCGTGTCAGGCAATCCGACGTCAAGGATGACCAGATCGTAGATCCCGGCCTTGACCTTCTCCATCGCCTCGGCGCCATTGCCGCCTTCAAACACATCGAAGTCTTCGGTCATGACCAACTGCTCACTCAGCGCCTCGCGCAGATCGTCGTCATCATCGACGAGCAGGATTTTCTTTAGGTTCGCCATAACCGGTCAACTCCTCCGTTGTCTGGATCACATCTGCGCATATCCGGCGCGTTCGGCAAGATATGCTGCAAACGTCTCACGGCCTCGTGTCGCAGAGGGCGGTTTTGTTTCATATTCCAACATATACCAGCTAGATGTTTCCGTATTCGTTACAGCTTGGCCTTCATATGACCCTGTCTTTGACACCCTCTGAACACCGCGCCCGGGCGCGCTCTGATTTTCGTATGGGCGTGCCCGTTGTCTTGAAACAGGATGAGGCCATGATCGTGGCCGCCGCCGCCGAAACGCTATCTGCTGACCGGATGACAGCGTTGCAGGGATTGGGAGAGCCTGTTTTGGTGATCACGCGCCGCCGGGCGGAGACGCTGAAGGCCCGCGCCTACGACGGCAACCTGGCCCGGTTGCTGATGCCAGCAGATGCTGATTTGCGCTGGGTTCAGGCCGTGGCTGATCCGGCGACCGATTTGATGGCGCCGATGAAAGGCCCGTTTGCCAGCCAAAGAACCGGAACAGCCGATTTGCACGCCATGGGCCTGGCCCTGGCGAAAGAGGCGCGGTTGCTCCCGGCGCTGTTGGTCACGTCGGTCGCGACGCCTCCGCCAGATCTGGTTGTGTTGGACATGTCGGATCAGATCGTGGCGGCGCAATACACTGACGTGATCTGGGCCAAACTGCCAATGACGGTGGCAAAGGAGGGGCGGCTTCACGTCTTTCGCCCCGATGACGGTGGAGAAGAGCACTACGCGGTCGAGATCGGCCGCCCGGCCCGCGACACGCCTGTTCTGGCGCGCCTGCATTCCGCGTGTTTGACGGGTGATCTGCTGGGCAGCTTGAAATGCGATTGCGGCCCACAATTGCGTGCAGCCCTAGCCGCCATGGGGGGTGAAGGCAGCGGCATCTTGTTATACCTGAACCAGGAGGGGCGCGGGATCGGGCTTGCCAACAAGATGCGCGCCTATGCCCTGCAGGATCAGGGATTTGATACAGTTGAGGCCAATCACCGTCTGGGCTTTGAAGATGACGAACGGGATTTTCGGATCGGGGCAAAGCTTTTGTCCCGTCTGGGGTTCGATCAGCTTCGGTTGATGACAAACAACCCGGCCAAGATCGCAATGATGGAGGCACAGGGGATCCGCGTGACCGAACGGGTGCCGCTTCATGTGGGTGAGACCGAAGAAAACCGGGCCTATCTGGCGACCAAAGCCGCCAAATCGGGTCACATGCGATGAGGTCAACCGATCTGGTCGTGGGTCGCTGGGGGGTGCGGTTCCGCGGGCGACACTTTCCGGCGGCGATCGGAAAGGGTGGTCTGACCAGGGACAAGCGCGAAGGCGACGGCGCCACACCGTGCGGAGCCCATCGCATTGTCGGGCTTTTGTACCGACCGGACCGGGTGGCTCGGCCCACGGATTGGGCTGTAGCGATCCGCCCCGGCGATCTATGGTCTGACGATCCGCGTGATCCCGATTACAATCTGATGGTGCGTACACCCCATCGGTTCAGTCATGAACAGTTGCGCCGTGCCGATCCGTTGTATGACATGGTTCTGCTGACCGACTGGAACTGGCCCGAAGGGCGCCGCGGCCGCGGCTCCGCCATCTTTCTGCATGCTTGGCGCAAGCCGCGCCATCCGACAGAGGGTTGTATTGCCTTTCGTCCGGATCACCTGGCTTGGATCGTGCGGCGGATCGGGTACGAGACAAGGGTGATCATCTCCTAACCAGTCAAATACCCGCACTGGATTTGGCTCTAACCGTAGTCGCGTTCGCCAAAGATCGCAGAACCCACGCGGATATGCGTGGCACCCAAGGCGGTGGCCTTTTCAAAATCCCCGCTCATCCCCATGCTCAACCCTGACAGACCGTTGCGCGCGGCAATCTTGGCCAGTAATGCAAAATGCAGGCTGGCCTCTTCATCAACCGGGGGCAGGCACATCAAGCCTTTTACGGGCAGTTCCATGGACTGGCATTCCCCGACAAAGGCATCGGCTTCACCGGGCAAAATGCCCGCTTTCTGCGCCTCCTCGCCCGTATTGACCTGAATGAACAGATCCGGGCAGGCGCCGGTTTCCTGGGCCAAACGTGCCAGGGTCTTGGCCAGTTTGGGGCGATCAACCGAGTGGATCACATCAAACAGTTCCATCGCTTGCCGGGCTTTGTTGGTCTGAAGCGGACCAATGAGATGCAGATCGATATCCGAATATTGCGCCTGGAAATCGGGCCATTTTCCGGCCGCTTCCTGAACCTTGTTTTCCCCGTATATCCGATGACCTTCATCCAAAACCGCCTTCACCCGATCATTCGGTTGAACCTTTGACACGGCGATCAGGGTGGTCTGTCCGGCGCGCCCGGCTTTCTCCTCTGCCTTGGCGATGCGGCCTTGGATTGCGGATAATGACATCGGTTACTCCTCTATTCCGTAGGCCTGGATGAACGGCTGTAGCTCCGTCTCATAGCGCCGCCATGCCTGTCGGGACGACCGATAGATCGGCTGACGCACCTGATGCACGCTCAGGGTTTTCACGGTCCGGGGATTTTCGTGGAAGTTCAGGCAGGCCTCGTGCCAATCCAGACCCGCCGCCGCGATCAACTCTCTGGTTTTGGTCTCTGGATCTGCGACGAGATCCTCATAGGCAATTTCGACCAAATCATCGGGCATGGCCTCTCGCCAGAATGCCATCATGCGGTCGTAACTGCGGATATAGGCCGCGATATGCGTCAGGTCATAGGCATAACGGTGCCGCCCCGGGGCAAAAACGTTCTTGTAAATCGACAACGCAATATCGCGTGGGTCTCGTGTCACGATGATGAACCGCGCACCGGGCAAGGCCTGCTTCAACACGCCGATGATCAGATGGGTCTGAATGGATTTATCTGTGACATGTCCCTGTGGCACGGTGGTTTTGGCCACCGCTTCAAGATACTGCGCACCAAGCATATGCAGATCTTGCAATGTCAGATCTGTCAGTCGTTTCAGACCCTTGGCAGGATCTCCCAGCAGACCGTATGCGGCTCGCAAGCCATGCCCCATTTCACCGCCACCGATGACGTCGGGATGGCTGGCAATGATCTGTTCCACCAGGGTGGTGCCGGATCGTGGAAGCCCCGAGACAAAGATCGGGGTGATGTCCGGATGAGGTTCTGTCGGAGCCCAGGCAAAGTCAAAGCCTTCAAACGCTGTGATCAGGGCATCAATCTCAGCCTCTCGCGCCGTTGGATCGAACGGGTGCAGGTCGGCCATGGCTCTATTCGCGGGATCAAGAAACCGGAACACCTGATCGGTTTGACCCGTTTCTTCCATCACCTTGGCCAATGCAAATCCCAAATGTGATCGGCTGCGTCCCTGTACGGTTTTGTCCGCCCAGGCCCTTTTCATGGAGCCGATCAGCGGATCACCCTTGGCAAGCTTCTTGGTCGCCAGGAAGGTGCGGTATAGTTCCCCCTCCTTTGGGGCCAGTTTCAGCGCCTTGCGAAACTCCGCCTCAGCTTTGGGGAATTCACCGGCCCGTTGCAGCAGAAGCGCTTTGTCGGCTCTGGGCTTGATGGCCTTGGGGTTCAGCTTGATCAACGCGTCATAGGTGGTTGTCGCCGATGCGATATCACCGGTCTCTATCAGGGCATGGGCCAGCACCGTCAGAATGGCCGGTTCGTTGGGGTTTCCCTGCGCGGCCTTTGTGAGGGACGCAACAGCATCCTCCCAGTTGCCCATACGGGCGGCAATCTGGCCAAGCTGAAACTGTATGGCAGGGTGGCCGGGCTGCGCCATCAGAAGCTTTTGATAAGCGGCGCGGGCCTCGTGCAACCTGCCGGCCTTTTGCAAAGCGCCGGCTTGGTTGAACAACGCCTTCATCTGATCTTTGGTCATCGACAGCATAGCGTACTCCCCCTCAGTCCCGCTCTGCTATTCCCGTCCCCCACAAAAGAAAAGAGCGGGCCAAGGCCCGCTCCTTCCATCCAAATCCCAGTTGGGATCAGAAGCTCATGCTCAAACCCAGCGAGAAGCTGTCTGTGTCTGTATCTTCGTCGCGCGAGTCATCGGTGAATGTGCTGTCGCTGTAACCGGCCAGAACCGACAAACCACCACCAAGATCATAACCTGCGTTCAAAGCAAAACCTTCAGCGCTGTCACCGTTGCCAAAGTCGAACTCACCATAGTTAGCAGCCACAGTCAGCGCACCAGTTGTGTATGCCACACCAAGAGAAACGTGGTTCGAGTCTTCAATGAAGAGCACGTCACCGTCCGCATATGTCAGTACGGCTGAAAAACCGTTATCCAGAGCAGCCGATACGGAGAGCGCGAAGATATCAGCTGTTTCGCCCAGATCACTGTCACCGTCTTCGTCGATCAGACCAACACCCGGCGAGTTTAGCGCGTCTCCAAAGAACTCACCACCAACGTTGGCGTCAGCATCAATAGACTGGAAACCACCACCAACGGTGACACTACCAGCCCCGATGTCAAAGCTGTAACGGGCGGCCAAAGCAAAACCGGCATCGAGCTCATCTACGGCAGCAAAAGTCTCAGATCCATCTGCTGCAATAGTACCGTCGCCATCTTTATCGATGTCGATGTTACCTGTACCGCCTTGTTCGACCGAAATCGCGACTGCGAAGGCGTCGAAGGTGTATTCGTAGCGCATGATCTGGCCATCATATGCACCAGCACCGTCATGGAACGAACCGAAGAAGCCGAAATGATCGGTTTCATCATCTGCGATCGACCCTGGGTGACCAATGTTTTGGTCTTGCAGGGCGAAGTCGAGAGCACCGTCAGTATCACCCAACGTTACCTTACCGAAATCACCGGAGATAAATACGGCAAAGTCAGCATCAGACTTTTCGCCATCGGCATCCAGGTCAGGTGCTTCGTCCAAATCGACGGATACGCCAAACTGCAAGCCACCGTCTGTTTCGCCGGTCATATCAAAGGTAACGTCAACATCGCTCCAGAACTGGGTCGTGTCGTTATGGCGATCACCACCAACAATACCCATTTCTGCCGAACCCGAGATCGACACTTCTGCAGCCGCCATGCCGGCCATGCCGACGATTGCGGTGGAAGCGAGAAGAATTTTTTTCATCGTTTTCCCTCGTTAGTCTCTAAAGAGTGCACCGCAACCCGGGAATCCGAATTGGGTATGAGCCTTACTCGCGCTAACACCCGTTCATTGCAAGGCGCACCGCTCCCCGTGTCAGCGGGACAGAAAAATTGGTGCAGCTTTGCCACACTGCACCCAGCCCCCGAAAATTGAAAAACCTTGTGAGCCCCAGGACCTTAAGATAGACCGCGATAAAACAGGTGTCAGGGCAGCGGGATGAGCTTTGTAAAGATAGTGCGTTTGAGCGGCATGGCGGCGTTGATCACCACGTTGGCGGCCTGCGGTGGCGGAGGCAGCAATCCCTTTGGCGGCGATAGCGGTCTACTACGGCGGGGCAATGCCCCTGACAACCGCTCAATCACGGAGCGGCAAGTGGCAGAGAACACTCGCCAGTCCACGATCCTTGATCTGTTCACAAATGCCGATGACCCAAAGGTGACAGTCGAGGTCAACAAATACCTGTGGAATGCATCGCTTGATGTTCTGAACTTTCTTCCGATCCAGTCGGTTGATCCGTTTTCGGGCGTGATCACCACGGGCTTTGGCACACCGCCCGGTGGTGGCCGCGCCTATCGTGCAACTGTCCTGGTGCAGGATCCAGCTTTGGAAGCGCGGTCCTTGAAGGTGGCCTTGGCCACTCGCGGTGGCCCTGTCAGCGCCGAAACCCAGCGCGCTGTTGAGGATGCGATCCTGACCCGCGCCCGTCAGCTGCGGCTACGGGATGCTGATCTATAGACACTTCGCCCGCTGACACTCTATGACCGCGCCGGGCCAACTGCCCGGCGTTTTTATATTCAGGTGAGATCGATGTCCAAACTGAACCCCGCCGAGATTGAACCGAAATGGCAGGCTGCCTGGAATGATACGGGCACCTTCACGGCTGTGCGTGATCCGGCCAAACCCAAATACTACGTGCTGGAAATGTTCCCCTACCCATCCGGCAACCTGCATATCGGCCATGTGCGCAACTACACGATGGGGGATGTCGTCGCCCGCTACAAGATCGCGACAGGCCACGCAGTGCTGCATCCGATGGGATGGGATGCGTTCGGCCTGCCCGCCGAAAACGCCGCGATCGAGAAAAAGCTGCATCCCGGCGCCTGGACCCGCCAGAATATCGAGGCGATGAAAAAACAGTTCCGCATGCTGGGCCTGTCCCTGGATTGGAGCCGGGAATTCGCGACCTGTGACCCAGATTACTATGGCCACCAGCAGGCCTTGTTCATCGATTTTATGGAAAAGGATCTGATTTACCGCAAAGATGCGGTGGTGAATTGGGACCCGGTCGATATGACTGTGCTGGCCAATGAACAGGTGATTGACGGCAAGGGCTGGCGCTCGGGCGCGGTGGTCGAGCGTAAGGATCTGACCCAGTGGTTCTTCAAGATCAGCGACTATGCAGAGGAGTTGCTGGACGCGTTGGACGGCCTGAACAACTGGCCCGACAAGGTGCGCCTGATGCAGGCCAACTGGATCGGCGAGTCGCGCGGTCTGCAATTCGCCTTCGACCTGTCCGCCCCGGCGGCGGGGCAGACGCGGATCGAAGTCTACACGACCCGGCCCGACACGCTGATGGGTGCGTCCTTTGTCGGGATCTCGCCCGATCATCCGCTGACCAAGGCGTTAGAGGCTGATAATGCTGACATCGCAGCCTTCTGTGCCAAATGTCGCAAGACCGGCACCAGCGAGGAGGCCATGGAAAAGGCCGAGAAGCTGGGCTTTGATACCGGCCTGAAGGTGCGACACCCACTGAATCCCAACTGGGAATTGCCGGTCTGGATCGCCAACTTCATCCTGATGGACTATGGTACCGGCGCGATCTTTGCCTGCCCGGCCCATGACCAGCGCGACCTGGATTTCTGCCGCAAATACGATCTGCCGGTGGTCGATACATTTTTTGCGTTGGACAATCCTGTCCCCGCGGGGACAGAGGCGTTTGTGCCCCCCAAGACGGAAAAGGTGCGCTGGGTGAACCACTTTGCGGGTCTGGATGTGGCAACGGGGCAAGAGGCCATCGATACCACCATCGACTTTGCCGAACAGGCGGGTTGGGGGCGGGGCGTCACTCAATTCCGGTTGCGCGATTGGGGGTTGAGCCGCCAACGCTATTGGGGGTGCCCGATCCCGGTGGTGCATTGCCCCAATTGCGGCGTGGTGCCCGAGAAGAAAGAAAACCTGCCGATCAAGCTGCCCGAGGATGTGAATTTCGACGTTCCCGGAAATCCGCTGGATCGCCACCCGACATGGCGCAATGTCGCCTGCCCGGCCTGTGGCCAGCCAGCCCTGCGAGAGACGGACACGATGGACACTTTCGTGGACAGTTCCTGGTATTTCGCCCGGTTCACCAATTCCGATGCCGCAACCCCGACCGTGGCGGAGGATACCAGATATTGGATGAACGTTGACCAGTATATCGGCGGGGTGGAGCATGCGATCCTGCATCTGCTTTATTCTCGGTTCTTCGCGCGGGCCATGCATGTCTGCGGCCACTTGCCCGCCGCGGCAATCGAGCCGTTTGACGCCCTGTTTACCCAGGGCATGGTCACCCACGAGATCTATGAAACCCGCGATGCCAATGGACGATCCGTCTATCACCTGCCGGAGGAGGTATCGGACGGCAAGTTGAAGAAGACGGGGGAGACGGTGAAGATCATCCCCTCGGCAAAAATGTCGAAATCAAAGAAGAATGTGGTGGATCCGGCGGCGATCATCGCGTCCTACGGCGCGGATACCGCGCGCTGGTTTGTCATGTCCGACAGCCCGCCCGAACGCGATGTGGAATGGACAGCCGCCGGCGCGGAGGCCGCGTTCAAGCATCTGAGCCGGGTCTACCGGATCGCGGCTGAGTTGGTCGCTGATACTTCGGACGGCACAGCGGAGGACGCGGAGGCCCTGGCCCGTGTCGCCGCCCGCGCCATCCAGGATGTGACGGACGGGATCGAGGGGTTCCAGTTCAACACCTCGGTCGCCAAGCTTTATGCGTTCACCAATAGCGTCGCCAGATCGAAGGCGTCTGCTGAGGCGCGGCGGGAGGCGATGCGCGTCATGGCGCAGCTGATGCAGCCCATGACCCCGCACCTGGCCGAAGAGGTCTGGTCGATGCTGGGCGGTGCTGGTCTGGTCATCGATGCGCCCTGGCCCAAGGCCAACCCGGCGTTGCTGGTCGATGACACGGTGATCCTGCCGATCCAGATCAATGGCAAACGCCGGGCCGAGATCAGCGTGGCCAAGGATGCCAGTAAAGAGGCCATTGAAAAGATGGCGCTGGGCACCGATGCTGTGCAAAAGGCGTTGGACGGCGGGGTGCCGAAAAAGCTGATCGTGGTGCCGGGGCGGATCGTGAATGTGGTTATATAACAGACGTTTGGCCCTGCTCGGCCTGGGCGCGCTGGCGGCTTGCGGGTTTGAACCCGCCTTCGCCCCGGGCGGGTCGGGTGACCAGTTGCGCGGCCAGCTTTTGGTTTCGGCCCCCAAGGATCGCCAGGATTTCGACTTTGTTGCGCGGCTGGAGGATCGGTTGGGTCGCAACGGGGCGGCACCCTATGGGTTGAACTATGATATCTCGACGAGCATTGATGGGCTTGCGATTACGCCGGACCAGACGACCCAGCGGTTCAACCTGGAAGGTCGCGTTGATTTTCAGGTGATCGAGAATGCGTCGGGCGCCGTGTTGACCAGTGGGCGGGTGAACTCGTTCACCTCCTACTCGACCACGGGCACGACCGTGGCCACGCGGGCCGCCGAACGCGATGCCTATGCGCGGCTGGTCGTCATTCTGGCGGATCAATTGATCACCCGACTGATCGTCACCGGCGATCGCTGGCTGCCGTGAAGCTGAACACCCGCGATGCCACTGCGTTTTTCGCCAAGCCCGATCCGGGGCGCGCGGGCATCCTGATCTATGGCGCCGATGCCATGCGGGTGTCGCTGAAGCGCGAAGATATGCTGGCCAACCTTCTGGGGCCAAAGGCCGAAGAAGAGATGCGCCTGACCCGGTTCATGGGGGGTGATTTGCGGCGCGACGGCGCTGGGTTGCAGGATGCCATGCGGGCCATGGGGTTCTTTCCGGGCCAGCGGGCGGTGTTGGTGGAGGAAGCCGCCGATGGGTTGGCCGATGTCATGGCATCGGCCTTGGATGACTGGCAATCTGGCGATGCGATGGTGGTGGTCACGGCGGGATCACTGGCGGCGCGGTCCAAGTTGCGTAAGGTTTTTGAGAGCCATTCCAATGCCTTGGCCACCGGGATCTATGACGATCCACCGGGCAGGGCTGAGATTGAAGCTGAATGTGCCCGTGCGGGATTGCGCGAGGTGCCGCGGGAGGCGATGGCGGACCTTGAGGCACTGGGCCGATCACTGGACCCCGGGGATTTTCGGCAAACCATTGAAAAGATTTCGCTTTACAAGCTGAGCGATCAAATACCCCTGACCAGTAACGAGATTGCCATGCTGGCCCCCGCGACAATCGAGGCGGAGCTGGACGAGCTGTTGCATGCCGTGGCCGAGGCGCAATCGGACCGGATCGGCCCCCTGATGGTGCGGCTGGGCGGACAGGGCGTCCAGCCAGTCACCATGTGCGTCATGGCCAGTCGCCATTTTCGCACGCTGCATTCCGCCACCAGCGATCCGGGTGGGGCCGCGGCGGGGATCGGACGCGCGAAACCACCCGTTTTCGGGCCGCGGCGTGACCGGATGACCCGCCAGGCGCAGGATTGGGGCCTGACCCGGCTAGAGGCGGCATTGTCCAGCATATACCAGACGGATTTGGCGTTGCGATCTGCTGGACAGACCGCGCCGCAAATGGCGCTTGTTGAGCGGATGTTCATCCGGCTGGCGATGTTGCGCGGGGCGCGCGGGTAGGGGCTGGACCCTCCTGACAGGTCATGTCAGCCTCCGATGAAACCGGGGGACTGCGCCATGTATACAGTGATCGGAGGCACCAAGAGCCGCGCCATGCGCGTGATCTGGATGCTGGAGGAATTGGAGCAATCGTTCGAACATGTGGCGGCGCCGCCCCGATCCGATGACGTGGTGGCGGTGAATCCAGCGGGCAAGGTGCCGGTGCTGGTGGTGGATCAGACCCCAATCCTCGATTCCACTGCGATTTTGACGTATCTGGCTGATAAACATGGATCTTTTACCTATCCTGCCGGTACGATCGAACGTGCACGGCAGGACAGCCTGACCCAGTTTCTACTGGACGAATTCGACGCGGCCCTTTGGATGGCGGCACGACACAGCTTTATCCTGCCGGAAGAGTTGCGCCAATCTGCGGTCAAGGACAGCCTGAAATGGGAATTTGAACGCAGCCAGAGAACCCTGATCGGGCGGATGGGCGATGGTGACTATTTGATGGGAGATACCATCACGGTGCCGGATATCATCCTGGCCCATTGCATGGGTTGGGCCATCAGCGCCCGGTTCCCGATCAGCCAGTCCCGATTGGAAGATTACACCATCCGAATGCAGGCCAGACCCGCCTTTGAGCGTGCATCCGCACGGTAGGTTTTCCCCCAAAACCGGCGCACATGTTGCATGCAGATATGATGCACAAACCATGCATATCCCATACATACGCATCGCGGGGTAAATCGGCGCCAACGCAACGGCCGGATGTCTTGGTTTGGTCGCCCGGATGCCTAATGTGAGAGGCGCACATGCGCGCCAAAACCCGAAAGGAACATTCCATGGCCACACCGCCGATTTGTGATTTCAACTGGCCTGCACCGGATTTCGTTTTGCCGGCCACGGATGGCCGGACCTACACCTTGAACGATGTGACGGGGGAGGCAGGAACGCTGGTCATGTTCATCTGCAATCACTGCCCCTATGTCTTGGCAATCCTTGACCGTATGATCCGGGATGCGGCGGATCTGAAGGCGCTGGGTATCGGCGTTGTGGCAATCTGTTCGAATGATGCGCAGAGCTATCCGGCCGACAGTTTCGATAACATGAAGGGGATGGCGGAGCGCCACGCCTTTCCCTTCCCGTACCTGCATGATGAAGATCAATCAGTCGCCCGCGCCTATGACGCGGTATGCACGCCTGATTTCTTTGGTTTCGACAAGGATCTGGGTCTGCAATACCGGGGCCGCCTTGATGCCTCCCGCGCGCAACCGGGCGCTGCAGATCTGCGGCGCGACCTATTTGAAGCCATGAAACAGGTGGCAGCCACGGGAATGGGACCCGAGAATCAGGTCGCATCGATGGGCTGCTCGATCAAATGGAAGGCCGCTTGAAAGCGCCACGGGCTGCCGGGTGGTGGGATCAATCCAATGCGGCCTCGGTCAGGATCTTGAGGATCGAACCTGCCGTCTTGGCCAGGCTCGCGGCGAGATCTGCTTGCTCGGATATGCCGAGGCTCGACCATGTGCGGCCTTCATGTTCGCCTGTGAGGATGATGGCATCAGCCTCCCCCGTTTCGACATCGATCATAAGGCTGAGATTGTCTGTTTCCACCTGCAACGCGGCTGCGCCATGGGCGAGCTGTTGGAGGGCCGCGATCCGCTGTTGCTGTAAATCGGCCATGCGTTTGGCGCGATCCGCATCATGGAGGGTCTGGGCGCGATCAATCTCAGTACGCCAGGTCCGCATGGTGGCCAGGACTGGGCCACCGGCGCTGAGTGCCAGCAAAGGCGGGCAAAGAACACCAAGGGCAGTGCCCAGACCAACACCTGTGCCGACGCCGTCTTCAAGGCCGCTCCACCAGCCTGTAGCCGCATCGAGATCGGTGTTGAGAACGTGTCTGACAGATTGCCTACCACGGCCTTTCCCAGGTTACCGGCAAGGATTGGCAAGGCGGCAGCACGCACAGCTGTGCCTGACACGCCCATTTACAAGGGTTTGGACGGTGGCGCGGCGTAGTCGGCCAGCACGTCAAGCTCCACCTTGGCTTTGGCCAGCGTATCCTGTTCGATGCGGGTCCTGGCATCACCGGCGAGTTGAGCGGCCTAGTGGAGGGAGGCCAGCACCTGACGCATCTTGTCAGCTGAGACGGAGGTCATGTTGTCGATCTGCTCCAGCATCGCCATGACGGCAATCAGGCTGGAAACATGGACGGTATGAAACGCCCTGCTCATGCGCCAGCTGTCCGGGCCCGTCTGCAGCGTTTGAGCGATGATTTCCAGATCGCTGCGCCGCGTCCCGATGGCGCGCCGAAACGGACGGTTCGCCGATGACCGGGCTGCGACCAGCTTGGTCAGGTTCAGCAGGTTCTCAAGCCGGTTCGATGTGGATGGGTTGAGGTTCAATTCCGACGCGGCTCCGACGGTCAAACGCAGTGTAGGGCCACCTGAAGCCCTGACCTTGGCTTCGGCGACCGGACCATATGTGTGCATGTCTTGCCCGTCGTTTAGAGGGTTGGTGTGGTAAAAAAGTGTTTTGCACACGGAATTACCACGGCTGATGCAACGCTCGGCACAACGGTATCATGAAACCTCCGCCGCACGGCTAATGCCGGTGGGGTCATTTTTCCAAGTTATAGATAGCATCGTTTCCGAGTGCCCCATGATCTTATGTCGAACTTTTTTGGAGGCAGAATGCGATCCTTTTTTCCCCTTCTTTTAGCCGTCACTTTTGTGGGCGGGCCTGGCTTTGCGGCACCGGTTGTCTTTTCAGATGCCGGTCCCGGCGCGGCGGATATTCAAGACACTGTCGATGGGTTTCGTGCTGAGTTTTCGGCGCTGAATCCGTTCACCCCCACAAATGAAGATCCCGATGGCAGGCGCGAGATCAACTGGGACGGTGTGCCCGATGCCCTGGCCGATCCCAACGAACTGCCCGGTGACTTCTTTAACGCCAACATTCCGGGCCGGGCTCGGGGTATCGAATTTGTCCCGACCGGTGAGACCGAGGGGTTCGAAGTGTCATCATCGACCGCTTCGGGCGTGCCGATCCTGTTTGACGCGCCGGACGCAAATTCGTTTTTCAGCCCCGAGCGGATTTTTCGCCCGATCAATGGCTCGTCATTCGATATCCTGTTCTTCAATCCATTGGATCAGACAACCCCGGCCCTGACGCGGGGGTTTGGCGCGGTTTTCACCGGGCTTGAACAGGTGGGGCAGGCCGTCCTGTCCTATTTTGACATTGACGGGAACTTGATCGCCCAGGAAAGCGCGCCATCAAGCGGATCGGCCAACCTGTCGTTCCTGGGTGTCGTGTTTGACGATCCATTGATCGCCAAAGTGTCTGTCGGAACCGATCTTGTCGGCTTTGATGAAGCACCGGTCTTTGACGACTTCCTTTATGGGGAGCCGATCGCGGTGGAAGATGTCGCGCCGATCCCATTGCCTGCCGGGCTGGTCTTTGGTTTGACATCGATTGCCGGTCTGCTGGTGCTGCGTCGCCGCAAGGTTGACAGCGTCGCAGTTTGATATCGTGCGGCACCCGGACCGATCCCGGGTGCCGCATTTGATGCATGATCGGGTCAGCCTGAGGACGCGAGCGCGGATTGTGCGGCGTGGCGTGCGGTGGCCAGGCAGGCCGTGATGAGGTAGCCGCCGGTTGGTGCCTCCCAATCCAGCATTTCCCCGCAGGCATAGGTGCCGGCGCGTGATTTCAGCATCAGCTCTGGCGTGAGGGCGCTCCATGGTAGGCCGCCAGCGGTCGATATGGCCTCGTCCAGCGGGCGGGGGCCGGTGTGGGTGATGGGCAGAGCCTTGATCAATGGGGTCAGGTCGGGTGGATCCGCCGGAAAAGGGCGCGCGAACTCCTGGAGCAACGCGAGTTTTGCGGGTGGCAGGTTCAGGGATTTGCGCAAGTGGTTGCTGAGGCTGGTTTTGCCGCGCGGGCGGGACAAGCGTGTCGCGATGCGCTGGGCGGTCCAGTCGGGCATCAGATCCATCATCAGCGCGGCACCGTCCCGCAACGGGCGGGAGAGGGCGTAGATCGCGCCGCCTTCGAGCCCCTTGGCGGTGATGACACATTCACCCATGACAGTGTCTTTGCCAGTGGTGAGGCGGACCTGTTTGACCGGCTGGCCGAATTGGCGCGCCATCGGGGCAGACCATGGCACCGACAAGGCGGCGTTTGATGGGCGAAAGAGCGCGGTCGGGATGCCGTTGGCCGCAAGGATGTGGGCCCAATGCCCGTCGGAACCAAGACGCGCCCAACTGGCCCCACCCATGGCGAGCACTGTGATATCGGGGATCAGCCGCGTCATACCCGTTGGCGTGTCAAAGGTGCAGGCGGGGCCATCCCACCCGGTCCAGCGCCACTTGGTATGGATCGTCACCCCGGCCGTGACGAGCTGCGCCAGCCAGGCCCGCAACAGGGGTGACGCTTTCATGGCGCGGGGAAAGACGCGGCC
Source organism: Actibacterium sp. 188UL27-1 (assembly GCF_016901225.1). Lineage (GTDB taxonomy): Bacteria > Pseudomonadota > Alphaproteobacteria > Rhodobacterales > Rhodobacteraceae > 188UL27-1. Next base: position 172,900 of record NZ_JAFEUL010000003.1, read on the forward strand.
GGTGGAGCCGGTAAAAACCTCTTGTCCCAGGGCGGTGGCCCAGTCCCGCACCTGGACCGGGCCAAAGGCACAGAGCATGGGGGCGAGATGTGGATTAGCCTCGAAATAGCGGCTGGCGAATGTGTCTGTCGGTTCGTCTTTGGTGAGGTTCAAGCCGGATTTACCTGCCATCAGGAATTTGCGCCCGACGGACGGTTTGGCCTCTGCCACCGTGACGGCACATCCCGCGGCGGACAAGATATCGGCGGCCATCAGGCCAGCGGGGCCCCCACCGATGATCAACGCTGTCCGGGTCATGCGGGATGGGCGCCATTGGGCAGGGCACCCTTGATCTCAACCACGCGGTGGGGGAACGGGATTTCGATATCTGCGTCCTTCAAGGCGATCCAGACGACCATCAACACGTCCGAGACGTATTTGTTTTTGCCGTCATCGATGCCATTGACCCAGAATTCGACGGCAAAGTCGATCCCACTATCGCCAAACGCCATGAGGTCGCATCCCGGCCCTTCGGGTTCGGACAGGACGAAGTCGCATTTGGCCACGGCAGCTTCGATGATGGCGGGCACCTGTGTCACATCGGTGTCGTAGCTGACAGAGAACGCGGCCTCGTATCGGTTGGCGGAGCCGCTGTCGGAGAAGTTGGTGACGCGCGTTGTGATGAAATGTTCGTTCGGGACGGTGATCCAGCGGCCATCGAAGGTTTCGAGGATCGTGGCCCGGGCCATCATCTTGACAATTGTTCCGGCCTCTCCACCGTCGAGTTCCACGTAATCGCCGACGGTGACCTCGCCTTCGAGCAGGAGGATCACGCCGGAAATGAAGTTTGAGGCGATTTGTTGCAGGCCAAAGCCCAGGCCAACGCCCACCGCCCCGCCGATGACGGCCAGGGAGGTGAGCGAGACCCCCATGATGTTCATCAGCACCAGGAAGGCGACGCCGAAAATCGCGACCTCTGCCGCCTTGGCCGCCAGTTGGCGGGTGGCCGGACGCATCTCTTCTTGCGTGACGATGTAGGTTTTGGACTGGCTGTTGGACCATTGGCCGAACCAGAAGATCACGCCACCCACGATGGCAAACTGGATGAGCCATAGCAGGTTGAAGGACAGGTTACCCAACGGGATCAACGTGGCCTCAAGCCGTGCCGCGACCAGGGGCAAAAGGCCCAAGGCATAAAGGGCGGCTGCCGGGACCAGGAAGAACTTGCCCAGGAGCTTGAGGAATGGGTCCTTTAGGATATCGCGGGCAAAGGCGCGGGCGGCGATAAACAGAAAGACCCGTTTGCCGAATGCGATGACCGCGCCGGAGCCAAAGACAGAGCGGGTGACCTGTTCCCCGATAGCCGTAAAGCCATAGGCCAGAATTGGCAGGATCAGCGGCAGGAAGATCAGCAAGAACCGGCGCGATGTCGCGATGATGTTCTGCTTTTCGGGGTCGGGGGTCAGCAGGCGGGTCAAGAATGGGGTAAGCCTGCGATTGACCAGAACGGCCAGAATATAGGCGGCCAGCAGGATGGCGAATTGCGACCAGGCGGCTGGGCTTGTCAGCCAGGTTAATGCGATCTCATAGCCCTGCACGGCGTATCCTGCGATACGCTGCACGATCTCCGGCTGCCCGGATAGGTCCAGTTCCATGGTGGCCCCCTCGCCCTCTGCCACTGGTTGTGGTGTCAGGGATAGGCCGAAGCTGCGCAGCAGGACAAGGTTTGCGTTGCCAAGACCGCAATCGGGCGTCTACTATTTTAACCGTAGATAGCAGACCAGGCAGGGGCGGCATGGCGCGGCGCAAGACGGATCTTTTGACCGAGGTCGAATTGGAATTCATGAAAGCGCTGTGGGAGATCGGCCAGGGCACGGTACGCGATGTCTTTCGCGCGTTGGAAAGCGATACGCCGCGGGCCTATACCTCGGTCGCGACGGTGCTGAAAGTACTGGAGGCCAAGGGATACGTCACCTCGGCCAAGGAGGACCGGACGCTGGTTTACCGCGCGATAGTGGCGCGGGATGCCTATGAAAGCCGGTCGTTGCGCCAGATCTCGAAATCCTTGTTCGGGGGGACCCCGCAAGCCATGGTGGCGCGGCTGGTCGAGGATGAGGACCTGACGGATGACATGATCCGCGAGATCCGCGCCATCATTGATGAAAGGATCGCCAGGGATGAATCTTAGGGGGCTGATCGATCTGATCGTGGATGCGAACGTCGCCTTTGCGCTTTTGGCGTTAGGTCTGGTTTTAGCGGAAGGCCTGTTTTGGGCACTGGGCCATGGCCGGGCCTATGCGGCGCGGCGGCGGCTGATGATCGCGGTATTCGCCGGTTTGCTGGTGCTGCCGCTTGTGCCGATGGTCGGACGTTGGATGGCCTATCCAGCCCAGGCCAATGTCACCGATCTGCTAGTGGCGCAGTATCTGAAGGGCAATATTTCCATGTCGGCCACGGATTTTGTGGGCCTTCTGTCCTGGCGGCACGAGGCGCTGTCCGTGTTGGACCGGGGCATGTCGCAGGACGGAGCTGTGCTGATGGCCTTGGCCGTGCTGGCGATCCTGACCACGCGGGCCTGTTTCGTGGCGTTCAGCATGGCGAGCATTGCCGCCATCATTGCGCGCGGAGCCGTCATCCGGCGGATGGCTGGCGTGACCATTGTGGTCGATGATCAGGTACGGATTCCGTTTTCGACCCGGGGGCTGCGGTCTTATTTCATTGTGGTGCCGCAAGCCTTGTTGACGGATCCGGCGACGCTGAAGATCGCCATCGGGCATGAGCTGCAGCATATCCGGCAGGGCGATATCGAGTGTGAGATCGTCTCTGCCCTGCTCTCACCAATCTTTATCCTGAACCCGGCCTTTTGGCTGATGTCGCGGAAATGGCGACGGCTGCGGGAATATACCTGCGATATCCACTATCTTGGCCGGTCTGGCTGCAACGCCAAGCTTTATGCGACCAGTCTGTTACGTGTGGCGCGGCAGGCCAAGGGTGACACGTCGCGCGGGGTTCTGGACGTGCTGTCAGTGCCGTTTGTGGGGCGGGCGCAGGTTTTTGCAGGCTCCGCCCGCAGCCGGTTGGCCGAACGGATTGGTGTGATCGCCGATGGTGCGGCCCCACGCCCCCATTTGGCGCTTCAAGGCGTTGTTGCGGCGGGGTTGTTCGCGCTTGTGGCTGTCGGTGGAATGTCGTTTCAAAAGCCGCCGAGTTGGAGCCATGATCGGATCATGTTGCGCACGGTGGCGACCTTGGAGCATTTGGAGCAAATGAACGGTCTGGCGGTTCGGTCCAGCTGGTAGCTGGATTCATCGGGCCCGGCTGACCCGGGACAAGTCCGGGATTAGATCACTTGAGAGGGGGGCGCTGCCCCCGATCGCCATGGGCGACCTCCCCCGGAGTATTTTTACCAATAAGAAAGTCCGTTGGGATCAAGACTGCTGTTAGGCCTTCCAGAAGCACAGGGTGGCCCAGCTGAGGGCGAGGATCAGGGGGATCCAGAGCAAGCCTTGGCCCACGAGACCGAGCCAGGCCAGGAAGATGTAGACCGTTCCCAGGAGCGAAATGAAAAGCCGGTCGCCCCGGGTGGTGGTGAGGCCGAGGAAGCCCTGGCGTTCGTTGCCGCCGGGCCAGCGGATTTCCAGCGCGATCAGGGTGCCCATCGCCGCGAAGATGCCGATGAAGATCGCCAGCGTGGCCGGTGTCCAGGCCATCCAGAAGCCGGAAAAGAGCGGGTCGGTCCAGGAGAAACCCTTGGGCACGTCATCTTTGCCGACATTGTTCCAGCCCTGGGTGCGGGCTGGATGGGTGGCGAAGAGTGCGGCGCAGGTTATTGCGAGGCGGTGCATCAGACCCTCCCGAGGGCGAAGCCCTTGGCGATGTAGTTTCGGACGAAATAGATGACAATGGCGCCCGGGATGATGGTGAGCGTCCCGGCAGCGGCCAGCAAGCCAAGTTCGTAGCCCGCGGAGGAGGCGGTTTTTGTCATCTCGGCAGCGATGGGTTTGGCGTTGACGGCGGTCAGGGTTTTGGCCAGCAGCAGTTCAACCCAGCTGAACATGAAGCAGAAGAACGCCGCGACGCCCACACCCGCCTTGATCGTCGGCAAAAAGATCGTCGTGAAGAAGCGAGGGAAAGAGTAGCCGTCGACATAGGCGGTTTCGTCCAGCTCCTTGGGGACGCCCGACATGAAACCTTCCAGGATCCAGACCGCGAGCGGGATATTGAACAGGCAGTGGGCGAGCGCCACGGCGATATGCGTGTCAAAGAGGCCGGTGGCCGAGTAAAGCTGGAAGAAGGGCAGCGCGAAGACGGCGGCCGGGGCCATTCGATTGGTGAGCAGCCAGAAGAAGAGGTGCTTGTCGCCCAGGAACCGATAGCGGGAGAAGGCATAGGCCGCGGGTAAGGCGACGGCGATGGAGATCACTGTGTTGATCGAAACATAGATGATCGAGTTGATGTAACCCCAGTACCAGCTGGGTGTGGTGAAGATGACCCGGTAGTTTTCCAGCGTGAAGGTTTGCGGAAAGAGCGAGAAGCCCGACAGGATCTCGTTCGTGGTCTTGAAGCTCATCGCGACCAGCCAATAGATCGGCAGCATAAGGAACGCGATGTAGAGGATGGGGATGAGGTATCTGGGCTTCATTTGTCATCTTCCCGCGTCATGAGGGTATAGAACAGCCACGAGACCAGCAGTGTGATCGCAAAGTAGATCAGGCTCATGGCGGCGGCGGGGCCGAGGTCGAACTGACCCAAGGCGATTTTCACGAGGTCAATCGACAGAAGCGTGGTGGAGTTACCGGGGCCGCCGCCGGTCAGCACGAAGGGTTCGGTATAGATGTTGAAGCTGTCCATGAAGCGCAGCAGGATCGCGATGGTCAGCACCGTCTTCATCTTAGGCAGTTGGATGTAGCGGAAGACCGACCAGTTGGACGCGCCGTCGATTTTGGCCGCCTGGTAGTATGCGTCGGGGATTGAGACCAGCCCGGCATAGCAAAGCAGCACCACCAGCGACGTCCAGTGCCAGACATCCATGACAATGATCGTGATCCAGGCCGCGAGCGGGCTTTGGGTCATGTTGTAGTTGATGCCCACGATCTCGTTCAGGAAATATCCGGCCAGGCCCAGGCGCGGCAGAGTGAAGATATTCCACATTGCGCCAACGACGTTCCAGGGGATCAGCATGGGCAATGCCATGGTCACCAGGCAAACGGGCACCCAGAACCCTTTGCGGGGCATGGACAGGGCGATGATGATGCCCAGCGGGATCTCGATCAGCAGGATAATCCCGGTGAAGAGGAACTGGCGCCCGAGGGCGGCGTGGAAGCGTTCTGAGGTCAGGATCTGTTCGAACCAGCGCAGCCCTTCCCAGAAGAACAGGTTGTCGCCGAAGGTTTCCTGCACGGAGTAATTGACGACGGTCATCATCGGGACAAGCGCGTTGAACGCGACCAGCAGCAGGACCGGAAGGACGAAGAACCACGCCCGCTGGTTGACGGTTTTCATTGGCAAGCCTCCGTGGCGAGCCAGCCGTCGCGGTAGAGGCGGGTTTGGCTGGGATCAAAGGTGAGGTGGACCGTGTCGCCTTGGGCCGGTGGATTGCTTTCGACCACGGCGTGGACGGACTGCTCCCCCAGCTTGGCCTCGACAACGGCGTGGCGCCCGATATCAGAGACTTGGCGGATCGTGGCCTGGGGACCGGTGCTGCCGAAGGTCACGAATTCGGGGCGAATGCCCAGTTGGGTGATGCCGCCATCGCCGGTGACGGCCCCTTCCAGGGCGATGGGTTCGCCGTGCAGCAGAGCCGTGCCACCTTGGATGTCGCAAGGCAGGACGTTCATGCCGGGGGAGCCAATGAAATGGCCGACAAAGGTGTGGGCGGGGCGTTCGAACAGCTCAATCGGTGTGCCGATCTGGACGATGACGCCGTCTTGCATGACGACGACCTGGTCAGCGAAGGTCAGCGCCTCGGTCTGGTCGTGGGTGACGTAGATCATCGTGGCGCGGACGCGTTGATGCAGCTCTTTCAGTTTGCTGCGCAGCTTCCATTTCAGGTGCGGGTCGATCACCGTCAGGGGTTCGTCGAACATGATGACATTGACATCGTCACGCACCAGGCCGCGGCCCATGGAGATCTTTTGTTTGTTGTCCGGGGCGAGGTTCGCGGCCTTGGTCTGGAGCAGGTCGGTCAGTTCCAGCATCTTTGCGATCTCGCGGACGCGCGCATCGACGCGGACTTCGTCCACCCCCCGATTGCGCAGCGGGAAGGCCAGGTTATCGTAGACGCGCATCGTGTCGTAGATCACCGGGAACTGGAAGACCTGGGCGATGTTGCGTTGGTCGGGCGCCAGATCGGTCACGTCGCGATCATCAAACAGGATGCGTCCCTCGGACGGGTGCAACAGGCCAGAGATGATGTTGAGCAAAGTAGACTTGCCGCAGCCGGACGGGCCAAGAAGAGCATAGGCCCCGCCATCCTCCCAATCCAGGTCGATCTGTTTCAGCGCGTAATCTTCAGGGGCTTTGGGGGCCGGTGCATAACTGTGGCGCAGTTGGGAGAGGGTGATTTTTGCCATGTCAGGCCACCAGCTTTCCGTCAGGCGCGAAATACAGGAAATGGTTCGGTGTCATGTAGAACTCATGGTCGGTGCCGACGGTGTAGGGGTGGACGCCCGCACAGAGCGAGACCCAGGACCGGTCGTCAAAGGTGAAATGGGCGCTGCTTTCGGATCCGCTGAGCTCGGTCACTTGGACGGTGCCGGTGACAGGCACCTGATCGGGGGTGCTACGCGTCGGGCTGACATGGTGCGGGCGAACGGCGAGCGTGTAGGGGCCATCCGCGAGATTCGCGGCAGCGCCGGTGAGGGGCCAGGTGATGTTGCCCAGCGTGGCCGTTTTCCCCTGTTTCATGATCGGCGCGTCGTTGATCGGCGGGTTTGAAAAGACCTGAGCCGAGGCGAGCGTGTTTGGCTGGCGGTAGATCTGGGCCGTGGGTCCGAATTGGGTTACGTGCCCGTCCGCCATGAGGGCCGTGGCGCCGCCAAGTAGCAACGCTTCTTCGGGCTCGGACGTGGCATAGACCACGACAGCGCCGCGCCCGGCAAAGAGGTCCGGCAACTGCGCGCGCAGTTCCTCGCGCAGTTTGTAGTCGAGGTTCGCAAGCGGTTCGTCGAGGAAAACCGCGGTACTGTCTTTGGCGATGGCGCGGGCCAGGGCGGTGCGCTGTTGCTGGCCGCCCGACAGCTCATGGGGGCGGCGGTGCAGCATGGGGCGGAGTTGCAGGATATCGGCGGCCTCTTCAACCCGGCCCTGGATTTCAGACTTGGCGAGGCCGGCCACCTTCAGGGGCGAGGCGATATTGTCGAAAACCGTCATATGAGGGTAATTGACAAAGAATTGATGCACCAGGCTGATTTTGCGCTTTTGCGTGTTCAGCCGGGTGACGTTCTGGCCGTTGATCCAGACCTCTCCCGAGGCCAGCGGATCAAGACCCGCCATCAGTTTGATCAGGGAAGTTTTGCCTGCCCCGGTTTCACCCAGCAGGACGTTGAATTGCCCGGGCTGCAGGGTCAGCGTCGTCGGCTTGATATGGGTAATGGCACCCACCTGCTTCGAGACGTTCTTGAGTTCTAACATGGGATCCGGTCCGCAATAGGGATGTAGGCCAGGGTTCGCCCCGCCAGGCCCGGGATGAGTGGCGGGGTGAACCTCGCCCTACCGCAAAGGTGGGGGCCAGCGCACGCTGGCCCCATGCGCTTAGTTAGCCTGCCAGCGGGCGACCAGATCGTCGTAGTTGACGGTCTCGCCCTGGGGCTTTTCGTTTTCCAGCGGGGGCTTGGCGCCGCCATTGGCGAACCAGAACTCTGCGTCCTGTTCCTCGTTCAGCCGCGGACCACAACCACCATAGACATTGGCTCGTTCATCAGCCTGCTGCATGCGGGCCATGGTGATGTCCATCTCCTCGGCCAGACGGTCCATGGCTTCTTGCGGGGTGAAGGCGCCGGAGTTCACGTCACCGATTTGTTGCCACCAGATCTGGGCCAGCTTCGGATAGTCGGGAACATTGATACCCGTGGGCGACCACGCGACCCGGTCGGGCGAGCGGTAGAACTCGACCAGACCGCCCAGCTTGGGTGCACGTTCCGTGAACGATTCATGGTTGACCGAACTGTCGCGGATGAAGGTCAGACCCACATGGGATTTCTTCACATCCACCGTCTTGGAGGTCACGAATTGCGCATAAAGCCACGCGGCCTGTGCGCGATCCGCAGGCGTGGATTTCAGAAAGGTCCACGATCCCACATCTTGGTAGCCGACCTTTTGCCCTTCGGTCCAGTAGGGGCCATGGGGGCTGGGTGCCATCCGCCAAAGGGGATTGCCCTCTTCGTCGACCGTGTTGTTGCCTTCGGATTGCGGCTTGACCATGTCTGCGGTGAAGGCCGTGTACCAAAAGATCTGCTGGGCCACATTGCCTTGCGCCAAGGCGGGCAGCGACTGGTAGAAGTCATAGCTGGCCGCACCCGGGGGCGCATAGTTCCGCAGCCATTCATCCCATTTGCGGATCGCATAAACCGCCGCTGGGCCGTTGGCCGCCCCGCCACGGGTGACGCTGGCGCCCGACGGGTTGCAGGAGCCTTCTTCCATCCGGATGCCCCACTCGTCGATCGGGATCCCGTTGGGCTCCCCAACCGAACCCGCACCAGCCATGGACAGCCAGGCATCGGTCATGCGCCAACCCAGATCCGGGGCGCGCTTGCCGTAATCCATGTGGCCGTAGATCGTGGTCCCGTCGATCTCCTTGACGTCCTTAGAGAAGAACTCGGCAATATCTTCATAAGCCGACCAATTGACCGGGACGCCCAGGTCATAGCCGTATTTCTCTTTAAACTGGGCCTGCAGATCCTCGCGATCGAACCAATCCTTGCGGAACCAGTAAAGGTTGGCAAACTGCTGGTCGGGCAGCTGATAAAGGTTGCCATCTGGACCGGTTGTGAACTGGATGCCCATGAAATCTTCAAGATCAAGTGTAGGCGACGTCGTTGCAGACCAGTCGCCCGCCATCTGCTCGGTCAGGTTATAGGCCAGTTGCAGGCGCGAATGGGTGCCGATCAGGTCACTGTCATTGACGTAGCCATCATAAAGGTTCCGGCCCGTCTGCATCTGGGTCTGGACGGCCTGCACGACCTCCCCTTCGCCCAGGATCTGGTGATTGACCTTGATGCCAGTGATCTCTTCAAACGCCTTGGTCAGCACGTCCGACTCGTAGGAATGGGTTGGGATGCCCTCGGACAGGACGTTGATTTCCATCCCGCTGAACGGCTGGGCCGCTTCGATGAACCAGGTCATCTCGGCCATCTGTTCGTCTTGGCTTAATGTAGATGGTTGAAACTCATCCGTGATCCAGCGTGTGGCAGCCGCTTCATCGGCCATCGCAAAACCCGCCCCAGCAATCAGGGCGCTGGCCGCAACGGCACTGCGCAGATAAATCCGCATATTTCTCCTCCCAGATATGTGCTGATCATTGTCAGCAATCTTACGCTGATACGAAGCCGCACGCATGTCAACTATTTTTATAGTAGGCGTGGAGATGCCGGAGCTACGTGCGCTGAGGAAACGGCACGGGTCCGTCCGTTGGTGTGATCCGTGATCAGATGCGCACAGCAATGGTTTGATGTCAGTCGTACCCAGGCCGCAGATGCAACGGTCAGAGCAGCCCCTGACCGCGAAAAGACAACTCATCATCCTTGCCGATAATGACATGGTCATGGATGCTGACGTCAATCGCGTCACAAGCGACCTGCACCCGGTCCGTCATCTCGATATCCGCCCGGCTCGGGGTGGGATCGCCGGATGGGTGGTTGTGGATCAGGATGACGGCACTGGCATTCAACTCTAACGCACGTTTGGCGATTTCCCTGGGGTAGACAGGCACATGGCTGACTGTCCCATCCGCTTGTTTCTCATCGGCAATGACCGTGTTTTTACGGTCAAGGTATAGCACCCGGAACTGTTCCGTGTCCCGATGGGCCATCGCGGTCCGGCAATAGGCGATAAGCGCGTCCCAGGATTCAAGGACATCGCGTTTGAGGACCTTTGCCTGGGCCATGCGCTGCGCAAAGGCCTCGGCCAGTTTCAGTTGAAAATACACTTTATGCGTGGCGCCATCGACCTGAAGGATCCTGTGTTCCGATGCGGCGATCACGCCGTTCAGGTCGCCGAACTCCGCCAGCAACCGTTTGGCCAGGGGCTTCACATCGATGCGGCCGATGGCGTTGAACAGCAGCAGTTCCAGGATCTCGTATTCAGGCAGTGGCGCATGGCCGCCTTTCAGAAACCGCTGGCGCAACCGTTCCCGGTGTCCGTGGTAGTGGGGCCGTTTGTTGCCCCGGTCATCCACAATGAACCCACCGCCCGCGGCCGCTTCGGTCGACAAGCGATCCGTGGCTTTGTGCATGGGCAAGAAGGCGGGCTGCGTTTCGATACCGATCGGCGGCATCCGCGCATCCAGATCTGCCAGCCCCGCCTGATCAATGTCTGACAGTTCGTATTTTGAGGCTGCACGGCCCTTGGTCTGCGGAGCGGTTTTGCCAGAGCGGGGTGTGTCAGGCCCGGAGGATCTGAGAAAATCCCATAGTTCAAATTTCATCTGAACGCTCCGGTTACAGCCGCGATGTGGAAATTCGGCCCGGTGCCCACCGGGCTTTTGTCGACCTCAGCGTTTTCCCTTGTCACGGTTAATGTTGTGTTAATTTAGCGGCACCCGTCGATGAGCCGCGTTCGACCAGCGTTTCACAGCCAAGGTAGTCCTCCATTTTCAAGGGGGTCGAGCCGTGGCATTCAGGTGGCTGTTTTCAGTTTCATTGCGGGTGTCATGCCGCCGATATTCATGTCGGGTCGCTCATTGTCGTAAGTCCGGAGCCATTCGGTTGCTTGGTCTGGGGCCTTCTCAATGGTTTCGAAGATACACTGTCCCAGCCATTCGCCACGAATGGTACGGTTGTAGCGCTTGACATGGGCGTTCTGTCGAGGCTTTCCGGGCTGGATGTGTTCCGGCCAGACATCGCCTTTTTTAGCCCATTCCATCAGCTTTCTACTAACATTCTCTGGGCAGTTGTCCGCTCGAATTGCCTGCGGCTGGCCGCACCATTCAATGATCTGGTCTCAGCGTCTGACAACCCTCTCGGTTGGTGGCGAAACGTCCACCTCGATGCACAGACCTTCGCGATTGAAGTCATCCAGAACGTTCAGTGTCCTAATCGAACGACGATCCCTCGGCTTGTTGGGCCCAGCCAGCGGCTCTGGTTTACCTGTCCTTCCCTCTAGGTCATGTTGACAAATGGCGCACCCAAAGCCGGATAGACGTTACGTCAATGAAGGCCAGGAAACTTTCTGTGGTTTTGTCGTAACATGTTGCGCCGCGGCGGGCGTTTTTCAGCTTGTTGAAACACCGCTTGACCATTTGCCGAACTCTTCGAGCAGGTCCCGCCAAGGCGATCCGGTGCGCGCAATCCAGAATATCCGCTCCAGAACACTGCGATGATTGGACGGTTTGCGCTCGTTCCGGGCATGTGCAGCAAGGATGACGTGTTCAGAGAACGCCCATTCGTCGTCCGTCATCAAATCTCCTGCCAAGCCGGTCTCCATCGCAGATACCGGCGTGAAGCATGCCGGCGACACAGGGTGAACCCATTTCGTCAAGACAACCTAGCCATCTTTGCAGATGCCATCCCACCATCCTCTTCCGGCGCGGATACAAGCCTGACGGGCATTGTCATCGGTCACGTCAATGGCTCGTAGCAATATCAGAACATCTTCAGCAATGGCCGGAAAATGCTTGTGCTCCATGGGCGTGAAACGATCCCCTCCAGCCCATATATTTACCCGTGCATAGAGGCCATGCCAGCTAACATAAACATAACAGTGATAGTCATCGTTCAGAGCAATATTAAACGGCTCATTAGTACACTTTACAAAATGCGGAGTGATCTCCGCTAAATTGTCTACAGGGCCATTGTAAACACGCAAATTTCCTGGATGCACTTTGCGCCCGCTCTTCCCATCGACTGGAAGCAAACGGCTTTTATCATGATAAACTCTATAGTTTGCTTGACTGAGAGTAACATTGTTCCGAAAGTCGGTATATCGATCTCGACTGCGTTCCAAGACCGTTTCGTATTGCGATAGACCATCAATCGGGTTTTTTAGTGCCCGTACCATAGTTGAATATTCCGTTAGATAATATTGCAGGCCCGGAAGTCGTCGAACGTTTGAAACGGCCAGTAAAGCAGTGTCTACAGAGTTAGCGCAGGTATGAAAAACGCGCTCGCCTAAAGGTACAATTTTTCCATGGGGATAACCTATCGCTCGCCGATCACAATACGCAGCTGTTGGATCTGGTTCCGGTGGCGGGCGGAATTTGTAGGGTGGGTCTTTCGCCAGGGATGCATCTGTTGTCCAGCCAACAATAATTAATGCCAATATAAGCGCATTGACGATGGTCGCAGTATTTTTCATTAATCAAGAACACCTAAACCAGCGGGTCGAGTTTTGAAGTAGGGATAATACCTAAAAAGCAAAGGCAAAGACTGCCCCCGGAAACTCCTGATCGGTTCTGTCGCAAAGTTTGCGGTGTTGTGGTTTTCGCGGTAGCGATGTCTTGGTAGTTCAGCATCGCTACGACCGGGAGGACAGACGTATGATCTCGTTCCGTGGGGCACAGTTTCCAAGATCCGTCATTTTGCACGCTGTCTATTTCTATCTGCCATATGGGGTCTCCTACCGCGATCTGGAAGAAATACTGGCCGAACGTGGTGTCGTCGTCGATCATTCTATATTGAACCGTTGGGTGGTGAAGTACGCGCCGTTGGTGGCGTTGGTGGCTCAGAAACGGAAGGTTCCAACCGCTGTGTCATGGCGGATGGATGAAACCTACATGAACGTACGCGGCGTTTGGATGTATCCGTATCGGGCGGTTGATCGTGATGGGCAAACCCTTGATTTCATGTTGTCGGAGAAACGGGACACCAAGGCAGCAAAGAAATTCTTCGCGCAAGCTCTGTCATCAAACGGCATTCCAACACAGATTGTGATCGACAAGAACCGCGCTACTGCTGCCAGAATTACGGCGATCAACAAGATCCTGAAAAGGCTTGGGCGCAACGCGCATATCGACACAGTTCGATCCAGGTACCTCAACGACATAGTCGAGCAAGACCACCGGTTCATAAAACGCCACACGCGACCAGTGCTCGGGTTCAAGTCATTCACATCGGCAGCAGCAACACTGGACGGAATTGAGACAGCAAACATGATCAGGAAGGACCAGCTCGGAAACCGATGCCCGTTCGCAGCATTCGCAAGTCTCGCAGCCTAAGCGATGTAACGGTTTGATCGATCTAGGCGAAGCCGAAACTTTGCGACGCAACCGTATTGCTGCTCTGACCGTGTGCGTGCCCTCCCGGCAGATTTGCGATACAAATCGCCTGATGGGTAACAGTGCGTGGCGCTGCCATGACGAACTTGTCCCATAAGGCTTCCTGTCCTTCCAACGAATGGATCACACCATCAAACACCTGGGCGCAAACTTTCCAAGGGAAAATCAGACCATGCGGGAGGCCTGGGCCACATTGGGCGGAGGCGATCTCGAAACTGCTGCCGGTCGCCCAACTGCAACGCAACGATCCAACCACAGACAGCACCGCCGTTGACGTCCAACCACCAATGATCCAGCCTTGGATGTCATAGCTGATCCGCGTGCCATGATCGGGTCTGTCAGGTCTTGAGATTGCGCGCCGAATCCTTGATGTCGGCATACTGGCCCGATGGGCGGAAGCGCCACAAATAGTCCGGCAAGACCGCTGTCATCGCCATGGGCGCGATGCCCAGATCGGCAAATCCCTTGGCCCCCGGAGCCACAATATTGTCAGTCGCCAAATTCTTGATCTGATCCCGGGTCAGCGCTGGCGTGATCAGTCCGCCGGTCACCTTGGCCGCCATGTCAAAGCCAAATCCCATCATGCGCGCAATGGGGAACGGGATATTTGCGACCAAGCGGCGACGGCGGATGACGCTCAGCATCAGGTCCATTAACTCGCGAAAGGTGTGGATGTCGGGGCCGCCCAGCTCGTAAATGCCGGGCGCGACCTCCCCTAGAACGGCTTTTTCGGCCGCTTGGGCCACGTCATCTACATAAACGGGCTGAAACCGGGTGTCTGCCCCGACGACAGGCAAAACGGGACCAAGCTGAGCCATCCCCGCAAAGCGATTGAAAAACTGGTCTTCCGGCCCGAACACGACCGAGGGACGCAGAATCACGGTATCCGGCATGTGCTGCAAAACCAGATCCTCGCCCCTGGCTTTGGTCTGGGAATAGTCACTCTCGGCCGCCGCATCCGCTCCGATGGCAGAGAGCTGTACCATCCGGGTGATCCCCTGGATCTGCGCCAGCCGCGCCACGCGGCCCGCCCCTTCGGCCTGCACGTCGTCGAAAGTGTTCTTGCCGCCTTCGGCCAGAATGCCCACGCAGTTCACCACCGCATCCGCACCAGCCAATGCAGCCTCAACCGATGCATCATCGCGGATATTGCACAGGACGGGCTCGACCTGACCCACAACGCCATATGTCCGCACGAACCCCGCCTCGTTGGGGCGCCGCACGGCCACCCGCACACGCCAACCTTGCTTGGCCATGCGCCGGGCAATGTATCGCCCGATAAAGCCTGAACCGCCGTAGATCGTGACAAGCTGTGACATCGCATGCGCTCCTGCTGGATCCGTACAAAGCGCTGATACCCCGCGTCCCGCAGGACGACAACCGGCGGTGTCGTCGCGGAAGATCAGATTGCAGCGATTCAGCGTTGACAGCCCCGGTCCGCAATTATATCCAACGCGTTCACGACACCGGCCCAGGTGGCGGAATTGGTAGACGCGCTAGCTTCAGGTGCTAGTATTCGCAAGGATGTGGAGGTTCGAGTCCTCTCCTGGGCACCATATCCCAAATTGGGATCTCCCGCTGCATCTAGCGCTTTCGATGGGTAACGCGGCTCCAGCGAGTTTAGGCTCCTCCTCGGCAATATCTGATGCCGAATTGGACGGCTAGTTTCAATATCAATCGACGCAGATGGATCTGTACCGCTCCGAGTGTTGCCAACAGTTTGACAGAAACGTCACTGCTGGTGCTCGCTTTTCCGTAACGTGGCATTTGGCTCCGCCTGATTAGTCAGCTTTCGTTCAGTAGCGCCTCATTATGTATGTGTTACTCGGTGTTTTCTTCGTATTTCCGGATGATGGCGGCGTTGTTTGAGCCGAGGCCCCGTGACGCCTCTCATGAAGTCCGTTACATCATTACTTCTACGATCAGAACTCTCACACCACCCTCAACGGCCGGAAAAATGTTTTCAAGCCAGCCAACTGGCTGATGAACTGTCGTT
The DNA here is from genome assembly GCF_016901225.1 of Actibacterium sp. 188UL27-1. GTDB lineage: Bacteria > Pseudomonadota > Alphaproteobacteria > Rhodobacterales > Rhodobacteraceae > 188UL27-1. The sequence continues at coordinate 188,304 of NZ_JAFEUL010000003.1, forward strand.
TGTCCTGGCCGAGACAAATAACGAAACGGAAAATCCGTTATGGAATGGCGAAATGCAGTGCCTGAAAACGTTTCCGAATTGCCGACCTCCGCTCGCCCGGCACCGTCCGACATGATCTTCCTGTCCACGCACGAGACCTGTTCCATGTGCCTTTCAGCGATCACCTAGGCGGGCTTTGACAATTTCTTTTACTTTTTCAGTCATACCGACAGCCGGGACAGTTTTTACATTCCCCATGATCTGAATATCCTCAGTGAGGTTTTCGATGTCGCTCCGGGTGGTTACCGATCATAGAACACCCACTGGCAGGCTTGGCCCATTTGCGGCGCTTTGACCAAGGTCCCGACCGCAGACCAAGATCACATGGCAGAACAGGCGCAGCGCCATGAGGACATGTCGGCGGTTTACCAAACCTCCACACCTGGCTCCTCAACCCCCTTGGCAGTGCGCGACGTGGCCTGGGATGACGCCGAGACGCGCGTGCCGCTGAACATCGCCGGGTCCGCACGGATTGCCGCGCAGGAGGGGCTGGGTTTCGCGGCCATCGAACCGTTGATGGACAGCGAAGCCACGACCGAACGGATCACCTATAACCGCGATCTGACCATTGATGTGGAAATCCGCGGCACGCCGGCCTTTGTGACGCTGACCGGGCAACAGCGTATCCCGGAACCAGTGTTCCAACGGGTTTCGGCCGCAGAATGATCTGGTCGCCAACTTTGATCTTTTGCAGCCGCGATGTCAGGGGGCCATCCGGCACATTGATCGAGTAGAACTCCAATTCATCGGCCCAGGACGGCGAGGCAATGGAATAGGCGCGCAACAGGGGCGTGCCGTCCTCCTTGGGCAAGCCGATCATCACAAACTCGCCCGACCGAAACCTAAGCGACCGCGGACGACGAATCCGAAATGAAAACAACGTGTCGGTCCAATGGGTGACCGCCATGACGGCTTGGGTATCTGGCATCACTTTCAACGGAGCCGTCCGAACGTTCATATCATACCGCCTTGTCAGAGAAATGGGCATCCAGTTTTCTGGGCACGCCATCCATCTTGTCAGCGGTGGGCAACGGCTCTTTCGCCTCCACGATCACAGGCCAAAGCTCAGCATATTTGTGGTTAAAGGCGACCCAGCAGTCCATTTTGGCTTCGGTGTCCGGCCTTATGGCGTCAGCGGGACATTCCGGTTCGCACACACCACAATCGATGCATTCATCCGGGTGGATCACCAGCATGTTCTCGCCCTCGTAGAAACGATTGGCGGGGCAGACCGATACGCAATCGGTATATTGGCACGCGATGCAATTGTCGGTAACCACGGCTCTGTTGCACAAATGCTATGGAGGATTCATCACGTGAATCCAGCCTGGTAGCTGGGCTGCATGGAGCAGACCTCCCCCCCCGATCTACAGGACCGGGAACTGGCCGGCCTATAACGAAGCGCTCAAGCGCCGTGGCTCGCTGACGATCTGGTTCGACCCCGAGATGAGCTGGGATGCCTTGCCGACAGGCAGGCGTGGCCGCCAGCAGACCTATAGCGATGCCACCATCCAGATGTGCCTTTCGATGAAGGTGATATTCGGCATGGCGCTCAGGCAGACGACCGGCTTCGTCGAGAGCCTGCTGCAGCTGGTTGGCCTCGACTGGACGGTGCCTGACTTCAGCACCCTGTCCCGCCGCCAGAAGACCCTGGCTGTGAACATACCGTATCGCGGGTCCAAGGGGCCGCTGCACCTGCTGATCGACAGCACTGAGATCAAGGTTGAGGGCGAAGGCGAGTGGCACACACGCAAGCATGGCGGCCCGCAAGAACGCCAAACAGTGGAAGACAGTCACAGCCGGCGCGGTCGCACGAAACGAAGCACCGCGGGCATTGAAATACCTCGATCGTGCCCTCTGGCGACGATGGAGCGGATACGACCGCCGAAGCCGCGTCGAAACGAAGAGGCACTGTGTGAAACTGCTGGGGCAGCGCCTCATGGCACGGCACTTCGACCGACAGGTCGCCGAGCTTCAGGTCCGTATCGCCGTTCTGAACGGCTACACCGCGCTCGGCATCCCTGTCACAGAGGCCGTGAGATAAGTCCGTTCGGGGAAAGGGGAACCTCGGCCATCAGGCAATTTGCGCAACAGAGCCGGTGACCACGTATGTTATGCCATGATGTCCAATTGGATCTGCCCGACCCCCCTCGACCTGTCCGTCAACTAATTGCCATTGCACCCGCTCCGCTTTCGGCATGGTCATGTCAGCTAAGGGAGATCCGGCACATGATCGCGGGGTTAACAGCCAGCGCCGATGCACAGCATTTGACGGTGACATGGGATAGCGGGGAACGCACCGAACTCTCTGCTTCGAAGCACGTGATGCAAGCACCCGCCGTCAGGTCTTCGACCATGAAGCGGTGACGGTCCTGCCAGGCATCCAGATCACCGGTCTGCGCCAGGTCGGCAATCACGGGGTGAGCGTTAACTTCTCCGACGGTCATGACCGCGCGATCTACCCTTTGCCTATCTGCGCGAACTTTCGAACCAGTTTGACAACTAATTGACAGTAGGTCGCTGCAACGCGGCACAGACTAATATAATAGCGCTTTAGGAGCGTGTTATGGACGAGGTTTCGGATGGACTGACGCAGGTCGACTGCGACATCCTGGTGATCATCGGCGGCGGAACAGACGGGCCCATGGCGGCGCTCAAGGCCAAGCGCAAAAACCCGGATGCAAACGTGGTTTTGCTGGACAAGGCGAATGTGAAACGATCCGGCGCCATCTGCATGGGCATGGATGGACTGAATAACTCTGTCATTCCCGGCTACGCCACGCCCGAGCAATATACCAAAGAGATCACCATCGCGAATGATGGCATTTGCGATCAGGCTGCGGTCTATCGCTATGCCGAAGAATGATATGGCATCATCCAGGAGCTCGACAGTTTCCGGATCCGGTTTCAAAAGGATCAGAACGGCGAATATGATGTCAAAAAGGTGCATCATATCGGCACCTATGTTCTACCTATGCCCAATGGCGATACCGTCAAAAAGGCCTTCTACCGTCAGTTGCGCAAGGCCCGCATCAACATCGTCAACCGCTTCATGGCGACCCGCCTGCTCACCGGCGAGGGTCGGGTAGGGGGTGCGATCTGTGTCAACACACGCAGCGCGGAGTTTCTCGTGGTCCTGGCCAGGCGGTCATCATGGGGTTGGGCGCTGCAGGGCGGCTTGGTCTGCCCACCAGCGGCTACCTCTATGGCACCTACGAGAACGCGTCTAATTCTGGTGAGGGTTACGCGATGGCGTATCACGCTGGTGCAGGCCGTGCGAACCTCGAATGCGATCAGATCAACCCGTTGATCAAGGATTATAGCGGTCCGGCTTGCGCCTATGCGGCGGGCCCGACGGGAGCTACACGGCCAATGCGACCGGCGAACGGTTCATCGAATGTGACTACTGGTCGGGCCAGATGATGCAGGAGTTTTTTTGACGAATTGCAGGGCGACAAGGGGCCGGTTTACCTCAAACTCGACCACCTGGCCGAAGAGACGGTTGCCGAGATTGAGCGGGGGCTTCACATCGTCGAACGGCCAACACGCGGCCATTTCCACCAGGGGCGTGGCACCGACCACCGCAATCAAATGATCGAGATGCATATCTCGGCAATCGGCGTTTGCGCGGGGGATTCCGCATCCGGGATCTTTGTCGACAAACACGCCCGTACAACGATCCCCGGGCTCTATGCGACCGGTGATATGGCCAACGTCCTGCACAATTACATGCTGGGCGTGTTCACAAACGGGGCTTTCGCGGGCCTCGATGCGGTGGATTACATAGCCGATAGGGACTTTGCCAGCTTTGACGACGCCGAGGTCGAGCGCGTCCGCGTGCTGGCGCCCACCAAACGTGACGACGGCATCCCGCCCAACCAGATCGAATACAAGACCCGCCGCTTGGGGAACGACTATCTGCAGCCGCACAAAGTCACCGCCAGGATGGCGCTTGCCCAGCAGCGCTTAGAAGAGGTGCGGGAAGACATGGAAAACGGCATGTATGTCCGCAATGACCACGAATTGATGCGCGCGCTTGAGGCTTCGACCATCCTCGATTGTGCCGACATGGCCGGCGCCGCCTCGATGTATCGCACCGAAAGCCGCTGGGGCCTTTACCACAACCGCGTGGACTACGCGCGCGACGATGAAAATTGGTTCTGCCACACGATCCTGACCAAGGGCGATGATGGCAAACCGGCCCACCGCAAGCAGCATGTCGAACCCTACATCGTCGAAGTCGATGACGATGAAAAAGACGCTTACTACAAGCAACGGGCCAGCGCCTCTTCCGTGGCCGCGGAATAGACAGGAACAGTACCCATGCCTCTCGCCCAAACCGCCACCACCGTACCGGTCGTTGTCGATAACGCGCTATGCATCACCAATAAAGGCTGCACCGTCTGCGTGGATGTCTGCCCGCTTGATGTGCTGCGCATCGTCGAAACCGATGACGGGACCAAGACCGCTTACATGAAATATGACGAATGCTGGTACTGCATGCCGTGCGAGGCTAACTGCCCAACCAACGCGGTTATCGTGAACCTTACCTATTTGCTGAAATGAGCCGCCTGCGACCGCGATCTTCGACGATATCCTGGATTTGGCAGAAGGTCTTGATGATCCGTCGCCGGGCGCCCGGATCATGGCGGTGATTGGCCTTGCCGACAGCGCGGATCCCGCTGCGATCCCGTATCTGGCAAAGGCCGTCACCGACCGGAATGCCGGGGTGCGCAAGCAAGTCGCCCAAGCCCTGACCGATTTTCACGGGCCTGAAATCGCGGCGGCCCTTGTCTTGGCCCTGAACGACAGTGGCGCGGTGGTGGTCGAAGCCGCCGCCGAAAGCCTGACGGAGTTGAAGGATCCCGCGGCCGGTGACGCGATCCTGCCCCGCCTTGACGCCAGTGATGAGGTCAAGCTGGCCGCCTGCCTTGCCGGGATCAAGGAATTGCTCCGGCCCGAGGCTATGGGCACAGCGATCACGGCGCTCAAACACGCTTCCACTGTCGTCCGCATCCAGGCCGTGGGGGTCATCGGATGGTTGCAAGACGAGACGACCTTGCCAGCCTTGCGCGACGCCGCACACGCAGGTCCGCCGCACCGCCCTTGCCGCTTTCGGGTTCCCTAAATCCGACCATGCCGAAACCACCTTGGTCAACAGCCTGAAAGATCCGGAATGGATGGTGCGGGAGGCCGCCGCCGAAACATTGGCAAAATCGGGCGGCGCGCAATCGGTGCCCGCACTTCGAATCGCGCTGGATGATGAATTTTGGCAAGTCCGCTTAAAAGCCGTGCGGTCCCTCGGGCGTCTTGGCGCTGCTGAGGCTGCAATGCAAATCGGCCCGATGATGGATCTTCCCGTACCCTATCTGCGCAAAGAATGCGCCGCAGTTTTGGGGGAATTGGCCGTACCAGAAACGGTCCAGTTTCTTAAGAAATACGCAGATGACGCAGATCCAGACGTTCGTAAAAATGTTCGTTGGGCTTTAGGAAAACTCGCCGCCTGAACCACCGGGTATCGCGATGAACATTACGCTCTCCAAGCTGGCCTTGGAGGGCTAAGCTGTCTGGATGAAATCCCTCCAAACTACTGATTTAAAACATTATTTTCAAATGAGATTCGTTTCAAAATCGTTAATCAACTTGCGCAAGCATCCCCATTTACCCACTTTCGTGCATTAATTTTAGGCATTCGGCAAATACTATTCGTTTTGGTCCATACGAAATTTTGCCCTGCGTAAAAACCGCCAAATACTACCGCACAGATAATCATATTCTCTCTCCAACAGGGGGTAACCATGAATAACGTTATCAAAGGCACCATTCTCGCAACGGCGCTTTTTCCGTTTGCAACGATGGCCGCAGCCGAGAAAATAAATATCGCCATCGGTCACCAATCCATGTGCACCGATACCTATACGGCCGGCATTGTGATCAAAGAGCTTGGCGTGCTTGAAAAGTATCTGCCCACAGACGGCAAATACGCAGAGGCGGATTATGATATCAGCTGGGCCGATTACAGTTCGGGCGGGCCAATCACCAATCAGATGCTCGCCAATAAACTGAACTTCGGCGTGATGGGGGATTATCCCCTGATCGTGAACGGCGCCAAGTTTCAGGAAACCGACAGCCTGCGCACGCTCTATGTGGCCGGGACCGGATACAACCTAAAGGGGTCAGGCAACGCCATCGTCGTACCGGTTGAAAGCGACATCTATTCGATTGACCAGCTCAAGGACAAAGAGGTGTCAACGCCCGTCGGCTCCGCCGCGTGGGGCATGCTGCTCAAGGCAATGCAAGATAACAATATTCCGACCTCTGACTATGTGCTGAAAAACCAAAGCCCCGCCGTGGGTGCCGCCAATATCGCGGCGGGCAAGATCGACGCCCATTCCGATTTCTGCCCCTGGTCTGAAATCATGGAATTCCGCGGGACGGGCCGCCAGATCTATGACGGCTCTGGAACCGGCGTGCCCTACCTGCATGGCGTCGTCGTCCGCCAGGATTTTGCCGAGGAATATCCCGAAGTTGTCGAAGCCTTCATCAAGGCCGTGTGGGAAGCAGGCGAATGGATCCGCGCCGACCCGATGGAGGCCGTGTCCCAGATGGAAGGGTGGACTGGCGTCGAGAAAGAGATGCTTTACCTGTACTTCTCCGAAGGCGGTCATCTGACGCTGGAGCCGTCGATCAAGAATGCCTGGGTCGATGCGCTCAAGTTCAACCATGGCGTTCTCACCACGGAAATGGCGATCCCACCGCTCGATTTTGAGGCCTGGATCACCGAGGACTATATCCGCGCGGCCTATGCCGATCTGGGCGTGGAATATGACGCCGACAAAGCCGTGATCGTTGCTCCCGTGGCCGCCAATAAGGGCCTCCCGATGGAGATCTGGCATGCCCGCGACGGTGTCACAACCTATCCCAGCATGCCCGAATTCCTGAAAGCCATGGCCGATATGCAAGGCACCGATGCCAAGCTGAACGCCACCTGTGTCTACGACATCGAGACCGGTCTTAAACTGTTCGGCAAGACCGCGTTCTGGGTCAAATCGAGCGACGACTACGCGACCTTCCTGCGCAAGGGCGAGGCGGAAACCTATGCCGGGGCAAATGATGGCACGGTGATTTCCTTCGAAGACACCATCGCCGATTTCGTCACCGCAGGCTGATCACGGCCATACAAGTATCGCAAACAGGCTGTGACCATAGCCTCGAAGACCGCAGATCCACAGACCTCTCCCGTAGATCCTGTCCCCGCGGGGACAGCCCCCGCGCCGAGGCCGCCGGCCAAACTCGGACGGTCATTCAATTGCCGCAAATCTCCCGTGAACGGTTGGGCAATATCGGCATCGTCGCTCTCTCCCTCTCCATCGGGGTTGTGCTCTGGCACCTGGCGACCGAATTTAACCTCAACCCCTATATCAGTTTTGAGAATGTTCCCTCACCGCTCAAGGTTTTCACCGCCTTCATCGCCCATATCCAAACCGATATGTTCTGGACACATATCGGCGTGTCGATGCGGCGAATCCTCATCAGCTATTCCATTGCCACGGTGCTCGGCATCTTTATGGGCGGTCCCGGATCATGCGGGCCTTCATCATGCCCTATATCGAGGTGATCCGCCCGATCCCGGCCGTCGCCTGGATCCCGCTGTCAATCCTGATGTGGCCGACCGAAGAAAGCTCGAGCATCTGGGAAGAATGGCTGATCGAGATTGGCCGGATGAACTATGACTACGGCACCGGCATCTCGGAATGGAGCCTCAACGTCGTACCCGCGCGCCTTTTGGTGCTGGCCATTCTGGGGCCATGGTCTCGCTCTGCCTCACGCTCATGGGGCGCGACACATGCAGCACCGGCACATCGACGACGCTCAGGGCAACGACAGGGCCGGGCGCCATCTTGGTCGCGATAACCAACGCGACCATGAGCTGGATAGTTTCTTGCGCCACGCCATCCTGGGTCGTCGGGTTGGCGATGCTGGGCCTTGGTGTCTCGACCTCCCTCGCGCTTAGAGCATGGGACCGGTGCTCACAACAGCGGGGCTGGGGCTGCTGGTTGCGCTGATCCTGGTCCTCGCATGGCGCAAATCGCGGGCCGCGCTCGCACTGCAAGGATCCTCCATCCATGCTTGATGTCCTGAAATTCAAAACCCCCAACCCGGCCACTGCAAAGGGCAAGGGTCAGATCGCAATTGACGACGTGTCGATCACGTTCGGTGCGGGATCAGAGGCCCATCGCGCGGTGGAGACGACGTCGAGCGATATCCAGGCTGGGGAGTTCGTGTGCATCCTCCGCCCGTCCGGCTGCGGAAAATCCACGCTCCTCAACGCAATCGCCGGATATGTGACCTCCACAACCGGACAGGTCACCGTCGATGGCGTCCCGGTTGAAAACCCCGGCCCCGACCGGGGCATGTTGTTCCAGCAATGTTCCCTACTGGCTTGGAAGACGGTCTACGAAACCGTCGCCTTCGGCCCCAAAATGGCTGGTCAAAGCCGGACCGAAGCCGGGGCCACCGCCATTCCTGGAACTGGTTGGCCTCAAAAAATTCGGCAGCCGCTATCCGGCAGAGCTGTCGGGCGGGATGCAACAGCGCGTCGGCATCGCCCGCGCCTTGGCCAACTACCCGTCAGTTCTGCTGATGGACGACCGCTTTGGCGCGCTTGACGCCCAGACCCGGCTGATGCTGCGAGAAAGCCTGCTGGAGATCTGGCGCAAATTCGGCACCACCGTCGTGTTTGTGACCCATGACGTGGATGAAGCCGTCTTCCTGGCGGATCGCGTTCTGATCATGAGCGCCGCACCGGGCTGCATCATCGAAGATGTGTCGATCAAACTGCTGCGCCCACGTTCCACCGACATGACCACAACGCCGGAATACCTGAAGGCGCGCCAGTTTTGCCTCGACACGATCAAATCCGAAAGCCGCAAAGCCTTTGAGGATCAAAACGCATGAGGTGGATCACCGCCCTCCTCATCTGGCTGCTGGCATGGCCTGCCTTGACACAGGTCCAAGGGGTCATGCTGGACGAACCGCTGGACCTGCCGCCATTCGCTTTCACCAACACTGACCTTGATGAGGGCCGGACCCTGATCATGTTCGGCTTCCTTTCTTGTCCCGATATCTGCCCCTTCACCTTGGGCAACCTAGAGGCCATCGTGACCGAAACCGGCATGCGGGTGCGTCCGGATAATGTACCGAACGTAGTCGTCGTCTCGGTTGGTCCGGAACGGGACGCGGCCTTTGTCAGCGAATACGCCAAATTCTTTCATCCCGATTTTACCAGCTTCACCGGGACCCGGGATCAGATCTATGCCTTGATCGAGGCGACGGACAGTTTCTACCGGCTGATGAAACCGGACCATACCGGGTATTACGAGGTGCAGCACTACTCGTCCGTGTCGGTCATCGCGCCCGATGGGACCTTACGCGCCAAGCTGCAGCCGCCCTTCGACCCGGCCCAAATCGCGGAATTTCTGGCGCGTCTCCAAATCAGCTATCGGAAGGAACTTGCGCAGTGAGACTTCTGCCCGTCCTTGCCATGATCATCGCCCCCGCCGCCGCCATGGCCGAGGGTGTGAAAATCGAAGACGCGATGGTGCCGCTGGCCCCCCCTGGGATGATGGCCCACGCCGCCTATCGGAAGCTGACCAATGCAGGCGATGCGACGTGCCAACTGATCGGTGTCAAAGCAGAAGGGTACAAGACGGCCCATTTGCACCAAAGCGCCAACGCGGGCGGTGTCGCCACGATATCAGTCGTTGACCAGATAGAGATTGCGCCGGGCCAAAGCGTGGCGTTCGAACATGGTGGCCTGCACATCATGCTGATGCACCCTGTGGACGTCGCAAAGGAAAGCGACATCGTCAACCTGACCCTCCTATTTGCGGATGGTGAAGCGCTGTCGACCCCGGCCAAAGTCATGCACCTGCACCATGATGAGTCATAGGGCGATCCTTGCTTTGGTTGCGGCACTTGTGGCCGCCCCGGTTCAGGCCGATTTCGATGCGGACGCCTTTCCACCCTATGAACCGCCCTGGCGGATTACCTCTCTGCCCAGCCCCGGTCATGATCCATCCGCGCGACGAAATGCAAGACGCGCCCAGCGCCATCTTCCTGTCGGAATATCTGCTGGACATCAACGACGGTTCGGGATTTCTAAGCCCTCTGTCCGCGCAGGATCAAAAGACCGTTCGGAAACTTGGGACCCGCTGCACCTTTTCCAAAGGGTCGGGGATCTTCCCGCAAGGGGATTCCCATACCGGCGTCTGGATCATCGAAGCCGGTCGCGTCCGAACCTATTGTACCGGGCCAACAGGGCGCGAGATCACGCTGGCTTATTGGAGCCCGGGCCATTTCATCGGCGGGCCAGAGGTGTTTGGCCACGGGCACCATGTCTGGTCAGCGGATGCGCTGGAAGACTGCGAGATGCTGTTTTGTCCGGCATGAGCATGCAAAAGCTGGTGCGCGAGGTCCTGGATGCCGCCATCGCGGTAATCCAGGGACCGATCGCCTCAATCGTCGGGGCGACCCGGCAATGGGTTACCCAATCCCTAGACAAGCTCAAGGGGGAGGGCGTGTTAGAGATCACTCGGACCGAGATCATCGTCTATCAGATCGACGCCCTGCAGGAATAACTCGGGGCCACCCGGCTTTCGCTACTCTCACCCATCCGGCATGGAGAATGGGCGCGGATCGGGAAGGGGGGACTGCCCGCCGTAATGGGGCAGGTCCTGGCGGCGCAGTTTCAGCGCGCCGTCCCGTTCCAGGGTCAAACAGTGATTGGCGATCTGCTCCAGCGTGGCAAACCAAACCTCGCCCGTCTCCTGCATCTCTTGGATCATCTGTTCGATCCGTTGCCACCGGGACAAACGCCCCGAGACGAAGGGATGCCAGACCCCGATCCAAAGCCCACCACCGGCCCTGCGCATCGCGTTGAATTCGGCCATAAAGACCTCCATCGCGCGGTCGGGGGGCAACAACTGAAACATGTAATCCAGGTCAATGGAATGCACATAGGGTGGCCAGTCATCGGTCGCCCAACTGACGGGCAGTTCAACCAACTCGCCCTTTGGCGTCGCCAGCATATAGGGCACGTCATCCCCCATCAGCGAGCTGTCATAGAGGAACCCCGCCTCCGCCAGTAGGTCGGGTGTCTGTGCCGACATATTGTAAAGGGGGGAGCGGTTGCCACGGGGCCGTTTGCCCGTGAACGTCTCGATCACTTCAATCGAGCGCTGCATCCAGTATCGCTCCTCCTCTGGCGGTAGGGCATTGGGCGCTTCGTGAATGTAGCCGTGAAAGCCCACCTCGTGCCCGCCCTCAACGATCGCCTCCACCGCCTTGGGATGCTGTTCGATACACCAGGCAGGGATGAAAAAGGTCTGGGTGAGGCCAAACCGTTTGTAGCCGTTCAGGATCCGCGGGATTGCCACATCGGGACCGTAGCGAAGCATTGAAATCGTGGACAGGTAGTTCACACCGGCCTTGCCCTTTTCGATATGGATCAGGCTGTCGGCATCCATGTCAAAGGTGATCGCAACAGCGACCTTTGCCCCGCCGGGCCAGGGGATTGGATTTTGTATCATGGGATCCTCGCTATAGCATCACCGCCCCACCCGAGGGGCAGAGCGTCTGCCCGGTCATGAAGCTTGCGCCCGGCCCGGCCAGGAACAGGGCGGTGGCGGCGATTTCATCGGGTGTTCCGATCCGCCCCATGGGGTTCTGGGTCTCAAGCGCCAGGGCCTCGGCAGACATCGTCTCGGCCGACAGCATCCGCGTATCCGTCGGGCCTGGCGCGATGGCGTTGACCAAAATGTCGGGCGCAAATTCGTGGGCCAAGGCGCGGGTCAGGCCGATCACCCCGGCTTTCGAGGCGCAATAGGCCGCAAAGTTGGCCCGCCCCAGATGGGCAAGCTCCGACGCGATCAGGATCAACCGCCCCTGTCCCCGCGGGGACAGGGCTTTTAGCGCCCCTTGGGCCACCAGGAACGAACCGCGCAGATTGACCGCGATCTGGCGGTCGAACTCCGCGACTGACATGTCCAGCGTGGGACATTCGATCAGGATCCCCGCGGCATTCACCACGCAATCGAGCGGGCCCGCCACATCGAACATCGCCGCGACAGAGGTTTCGTCACTGACATCGACCTGGATCGCTTGGCCGTTGGTCGCACTAGCCGTGTCGCTGGCATCATCCAGATCGGCGGAAATGACCGTGGCACCCGCCTCGGCCAGGGCGCATGCCGTCGCAGCGCCGATTCCGCGAGCTGCCCCGGTGACCAAGGCGCGTTGCCCTGCCAGCATCATTGCATCAACTCCCCACGGTCGACCGTAAAGGCCTGGCCGGTGATGTTGCGCGCGGCATCCGAGGCCAGGAACAGATACATGTCGGCCATATCAGTGGGCTCCATCAGGCCAGGTAACGCCTGCGCGCCGATGATTTCGTCGAGCAACGCCGCCTCGTCTCGACCCGTCCGGGCCGACATCGCAGCGAGGGACCGCATGGATGCCTCGGTCCGCACCCAACCGGGGCAGACCGCGTTGACGGAGATCCCCCGAGGCGCAAGTTCCTGCGCCAAGCTACGGGTCAGGCCGATCACCGCATGTTTGGACGCGCAATAGGCCGAAAACTCTGCCACCGCCGTCTTGCCCCACATCGATGCCGTGTTCACGATCCGTCCACCATCCCGCATCTTGTGTAGTAGGGCGCGGATCACACTAAATGTGCCAATAATATTAACCTCTGTGATCTGGCGAAAGGTCGCGTCGATCTCCGGGGACGGATCATCGATGGGCGTGATCCGTTCGAGCCCCGCATTGTTGACCAGCACGTCCAAGGGCCCGCAGGCTGCCGCCATCGCCGCCACCTGATCAAGGTCGGCGATATCGCAGGTGACACCTGTGACCGCGCGCCCGAATTCGTCTGCCCAACGTGCTGCAACCTCGGCCACGTCAGGTTCCAGCCCGATGATGGTCAGGTCTGCGCCGGCCGCCAGAAACCCACGGGCGACACCGGCCCCCAGGCCCATATTGCCGCCGGTGATCACGACATGCTGGCCGGTGAAATCATGGGGCATGGGCGGCCTCCGCTTCGGCGCGTATGTATTCGGCCCGGATGATCTGTTGCACCTCGCGGCGCAAGCTGAGGAAGGCAGGCGTGTCGCGCAACGCCTGATCGCGATCATCCGGCCCCAACTGTTCGGTCACGTTGATGTCTTCCAACACGCGCGCCGGACGGGCGGAAAAGACGACCAGGCGGTGGGCCAGCAAGATCGCCTCTTCGACGTCATGGGTGACAAAGATCGTGGTTTTGCCCGCTGTCCGGTTGATCTCGAGCAGCTTGTTTTGCAGATGTTCCCGGGTCAGGGCGTCGAGCGCGCCAAAGGGTTCGTCCATCAGCAGGATGTCAGGATTGGCGGCCAGGGTGCGGGCGATGGCCACGCGCTGGCGCATCCCGCCGGAGATCTGGTTGGTATAGCTGTCGGCGAAACCCTTAAGCCCAACCAGTTCGATGAAGCGGTTGACAGTATCCTCCCGGTCGCTGGCGCTGAGGTCAGCGCGATATTTCAGACCCAGCCGGATGTTGCCCGCCACAGTGAGCCAGGGAAATGCGGCATAGGATTGAAAGACCATGCCGCGGCGGCGATCCGGGCCGCCCAGTCGGGCGCCATCTAGGGTGATCGTTCCGGTCGTTGGCGTCTCCAACCCGCCCACCATGCGCATGACGGTGGTTTTCCCGCAGCCGGAGGGGCCGAGGAAGGTCACGATCTGCCCGCGATCCATGGCCAGGGTCAGGGGGGCGACGGCCTGCACTTTGCGCCCATCGGTGCCGTATGTTTTGGAGATATTGGTGAGGTCGAGATATGCCATGCCCTACCGCTCCAAATACCGAAAGCGGCGCCTATGGGCCCAGCGAAACGCCTGGTCGGTCAGCAATCCGATGATCCCGATGGCCACGATCCCCGCCATGACCTCGGGCGTTTTGACGAACCGCCGCAAGGACCAGATCACGTGGCCGATACCGGAGGAGGCCGCCACGATCTCGGCGATGATCAGGTAGGTCCAGCACCAGCCCAGGGTGATGCGCAGGTTATCAACGATATTGGGCAGGGCCGCTGGGAAGACGATGTCGCGGATCACCTGCCACTGGCTGGCCCCCAGGGTGAAACCGGATTCCACGTATTCGGCGGGCACACGTTTCGTGTCGTCCGAGATCAGCAAGACAAGTTGAAAGAACGTCCCCATCCACAAAACCGCGATCTTGGATGCCTCTCCCACGCCGAACCAGATGATCAGCAGCGGTACCATGGCGGGCACGGGCAAGTAGCGGATGAAATCCACGAAAGGCTCCACAAAGGCGCCGACTGCGCGGTAGCACGACATCAGCAGGCCCAGCGGCACCGCAACGATGACCGACAGTAGAAAGGCCAGCCAGACCCGCCCGACCGAAATGGCGATGTCGCCTGCGAAGTTGCGTTCGGTGAACAGCCGCCCGAACGCCTCCACCACGGCGAAGGGGGTCGGCAGGAACTGCTGTTTCACCCAACCCGACACCGATGCGACATGCCAAAGGCCCAGGAACAGCAACAGCCCCGCCAAGCCAAGGGCAAGCTCGGTCCGGCGCGGCAGGGAGGTGCGAAACCCAAACACCGGTTTAGCTCAGCGGGTCTTGCCCTCGAACAAATCCGGCAGCAGGCTGCCGTCGATATAGGGCGCATAGTCAAGCGGCCCGTCCTGCAGATCGAGCGACAGGTTGATTTTGTTGAAGTCGTCGAACACCGTCCGCAATTTGCCGTCGCCAGAGGCGGGCATGTAGTCCAGCGTCTCCTCATAGGTGGTGTATTTGACGCCCGCCAAGGCCTCTTTCATCTCTTCCGGGGGCACGTCGAATTCTGGCGCGGACAGCGCGATAAAGGCGTCTGGATCCTCAACATAGTCGTCAATCGCCCGGTAGATGCCCCGGAGGAATTTGGCGTATTTCTCTCGATTGGCCTGATAATCATCGGTGCGGACCAGGATGATATCGGTGATCAGCCCCTCGTAATCTGCCGATGACAGCAGCACCTTTGACCCCTCGCGGGAGGTGTTCTTGACAATCTGGCTCAGCATCGGTTCCCAAGTGGCGACGGCGGCAATGCTGTCATCCTCAAAGACCGCGATAGAATCGTCTGTGTTGATCAGTTTGATATCCAGATCCGCCACTGATTTGCCGATCTCGCTGAGCGCAAACTGGGTCAGGACCGTGCCGGGGTGGTTGATTTCCCCGGCGAAGGTCTTGCCCACCAGATCCTCCACCGTCTCAATTCCGGGGCCCGCCACAACGCCATCGGCGCCGACCGAGATGTCGATGGTCCCGATGATCGTGCCCGTCGTCTCCGCCGTGCGGGGCCGTGCCATGCTTTCGCCGATGGTGCGCATGGTGCAATCGACCGCGCCCGTTTCCAGCGCAGGCAGCACATTCGCGCGGTCATTGTCAAAGGCCCAAGTCACGGTCAGCTCTTCCTCGGCGAAATAGCCGTTCTTATCGGCGACAAAGACGGGCGCGAAACCGAACCAGAACGGAAAGACGCAGTTGATCGTATCCGCGGCCCGCGCCGTGCCCGCGGTGAGCGTCGCCAGTGCGGCAATCGCTGCTGCAACACCTGTCAGTTTGCGTGAAATCGGTCGTGTCATGATGTTACCCCCTATTTACCCCGGGCTTTAGAGTATGGGGGATGGCGTGAACTGATGAGGTGACACGCAAAGGGTTGCGCAGGGATTGGGCGTTCTGCTGTTTTTCCTGGCGGATTGGTCCGGTTTGCCCGGTTTCTGGGCGCAAGTTTTACGTTTTTGACCAACTTTCGGCGAGCAGGCACAGGATCTCGTACCCCAAGGCGGCACCCGCGAGGGAGGTCACATAGCCTGTGTCAAAGGGCGGCGAAACCTCGACCAAATCCGCGCCCACATAGCTGAGGTTGCGCAGGCCACGCAGCAGAACCTGCGCCTGATGTGTCGTCATGCCACCGATCTCTGGCGTGCCAGTGCCGGGCGCATAGACGGGGTCGAGGCTGTCGATGTCAAAGCTCAGATAGACCGGCCGGTCGCCGACCAAAGCGCGGGCTTCATCTGCAATCGCGGCGGGGCCGGTTGCGTGCAGTTCTTCGCAAAAGACCACGCGCATGCCGTGGGCCTGTGAATAGTCCCATCCTTCGGCAGAGTTCTGGGTGCCGCGGATGCCGATCTGAATAGTGGCTTTGGGGTCGATCAAGCCTTCCTCGACCGCGCGGCGAAAGGGGGCGCCATGGTTGAACTTGGACCCCTGGAAGCTGTCCCACGTATCGGTATGGGCATCGACATGGATCAGTGCCACTGGGCCGTCCGCAGCCACTGCCCGCAACAGGGGCAGCGACACGGAGTGGTCCCCGCCAAACCCAAGGGGTAGGATACCGGCATGAACCAGTTTGGTGGCAAATGTTGCGATCTCACCATGGCTCGCCTCAATATCGAACATGCTGGTGAAGGCCACGTCGCCCATGTCGCGCACCTGGCACCGGGCAAATGGATCGATCCGCGTGGCGTGGTTGATCGACCGGATGAGCGAAGACTGGTTGCGGATCTCTCGTGGGCCGTGGCGCGCACCCGGGCGGTTGGTCAGCGCGCCGTCATAGGGAATGCCGAACAGGCCGATATCAACCCCGTCCAGCCGATCAGCTAAAGGCGCGCGCAGCAGCGTCGCCACCTCGGCAAAGCGGGGCGCCCAGCGGTCAGGTGTGGCGGGGGGGCGAAAGGTCGTCATGGCGCGCCCTTTGCGTGGAGAATGCGGCCGATTGTGTTCAGCAACAATTGCGCCGCTAGGATCGAGGTACTGCCGGTCGGGTCGTAATCCGGCGCGACCTCCACCAGGTCGATGCCGACGATGGGCTGGCGTTTGGCGAGGATCGCGATCAGTTCCAGCACTTCGTAATAGAGAAATCCGCCATGGCTGGGCGTGCCGGTACCGGGCGCGATGGACGGGTCAAATCCATCGATATCGATGGTCAGGTATAGTTTGGTATCGGCGGGCACGCGGTCTGCCACGGCCTCTACCCCCAGCTTGCGGATCTGGCGAACCGACAAGATGTCGGAGCCGCGGGCGCGGGCATCGTCGTAGCCTTCCTTGGCGGTGGAGGAGACATTGCGGATACCAAACTGGCTGATCCCGGTGACATGGTCCTGTTCCGCCGCGCGCCGCATCGGGTTGCCATGGCCGTAGCGGACGCCGTGGCGTTCATCGACGAAATCCAGATGGGCGTCGATCTGCACGATATGGATCGGCCCGGCATCGGCAAAGGCGTTGATACAAGGGATATTGACCGAGTGATCGCCGCCCAGCACGACGGGCAAGGCACCGGCGGCCAGGATCTTGCGCACGCCATATTCGATGTTGCGGTGGCTGCCGTCGGTATCGGTATGGATGATATCGGCATCGCCCAGGTCCACGATCCGGGCGCCTTCCAGGTAGGTCACGTCATCCTCATGGTCATAGGCCCCGGCATGGCCGAACGCGAAGAGGGTCGAGGCTTCGCGGATCCCGCGCGGCCCAAACCGCGCGCCAGACCGCCACTGGGTCCCGAAATCGAAAGGCGCGCCCAGGATGGCGACATCGGCATCGATGGCGTCCCAATCCTCGACATATGGATATTTGCCGAAGGTCGCGATGCCGACGAAGGGCAGGTTGAGGCGGCCCGAGGCGTAACCGTGGCTCATGGAAAGTTTCCTCGTGTAAAGTTCCCGTTGTCTAGCATCACACGGTCATATTCTGAAACGCTTCGGTAATCTGGCGGGCAAGCTCTGGGACCAAGGTTTCAACAACGGCCTTGCCCTTTTCCGCTGTCGCACCGGCAGCGGATGACAGCGCGCCGGAATGGCTGACCGAGGCCGGATCGAACGGATAGACATCGTATAGCGGGAAATCTGCGGGCGGGTGGTCGGGGATCAGATCGCGGCGCACCAGATCAGGGGCAAGGTGCAGCATGACGGAGGTTTCCATGACGGCGGCATGCTCCAATTCCCACGAGATCAAGCCATCGGGGAAGAGCACCTTTTCAAGCGCGGCGTTGATGGAGATCCAGTAGCCCATCTTGACGATCCTGACATCGGTGATCCCTTCGGATTTTAGCGCGCGTAACGAAAGGTCCGCCGCTTCGGTCAGGAACATCTGGTTTTCCATATGCCCGTCGAACAGCACGATTTTTGTCAGGCCGTGGCGGGCGAAATCGCAGATCAGGTCGCGCACCATCAGCGTGTAGGTCGCGCCATCCAGGGAGGCGCAGCCTGGCATGTGGTTGCCGCCGCCGCTTTTGGGCTGGGATTTGTAGCCATAGGACAGGGTTGGTGCGACGAGGGCGTCGATCTGCGCTGCCACCCGTTCGGCCAGTCGTTGCGGGATCATGGCATCGGTGCCAAGCGGCAGGTGCGGCCCGTGCTGTTCGAACGCGCCGGTGGGCAGGATCACCACCGGTGGCCCGGCTTTGACCCGCGCGTCAAGCTCGGGAGAGGTCATTTCATCGAGGCGCACGGTCATTGGAGCCAGGCCGGTTCCTGGCCCAGGCGGTGCAGGCCGATATCGCAGGCGTTGGCCTTTTTGTGGGCCTGCCAGAATGCAGCCTCAAACGCCTGGTTCATGGCTTCGGTCTTGGTGTGTTGGGCGAGGAAGGCGGGCATCTCTTCGCGAAGTTCGGCTAAGAGCGCGGCTTCATCGACATGGAGGCATGTGCCGTCTTGTGCCATGATCTGCCCGCCGACGATGGCATGGGTGATTGACGATCCCGTCTCACAATAGACCAGATGGTTTGCAATGTTGTTGCGCGGTGTGAAGGGCACGGTGGCCAGGTCGATGACCAGCATATCGGCCTTATGCCCGGCCTCCAGCGTGCCGGTTTTTGGCAGGCAGGCGCTTTTGGCACCGCCGGACGTTGCCGCGCGTAAAATTTCGGGGGCCGACAGCCAGTAGGCCGTATCGGGCGTTTGAACGTTGTGGATCAGGCCGGCAGCATGCATCACCGCGAACATGCGCGTGGTGTCGGAGGTGGAGACGCCGTCGCTGCCCAGTGCGACATTCACCCCGGCGTCAAGCAGGCGCCGGACAGGGGCGACGCCCGCGCCGAGTTTCTGGTTCGAGATGACGTTATGAGCGATGGAGCAGCGCGCATCGCCCATCAGCTCGATATCCGGATCGGTCACCCAGATCGAATGGGCAATCGTGGTGCGTTCGCGCAGGAGGCCGTGGCGGTGCATATAGGCGATCAGGGTTTCACCGTAGAATTCCGGCCCGGTGACCGCCTGCATCTTGGTTTCGAGGATGTGGGTGTGGAAGGGGGCATCGTGCGCCTCAGCCAACTCCATCGCGGCTTGCATCAGGTCGACGGTGCAGCGCTGAGGCGCGGAGGGGGCCACCATGAAGTTCAACCGCCCGGATCGGCCATGGTGTCGGGTGAACGCCTCCTTGCAATGGGCGAGCCAGGCCTTTGCATCACCCGTGCCCAGGGCATCGGCCTGGGCTGCCAGGTCAGGCCCCACAAAGTCGCGGACAAAGGGGATCGTGTCGAGGAATGGTCGATCCACGATATGACCAGAGATCGTGGCGCGCAGGCCGACATCGTCATAGGCCTGGAACACGGCGTCCAGTTGCTCCGGCGTTTGATGCGGGCTTTCATAGACATCATCGGTGACGCAGGTGGTGCCGGATTTGAGGGACTCGATCGCGCAGAGGGCAGTGCGGAGATAGACCAGCCGGGGCGACAGGACCTGCGCCCCTAGGATCGGATAGGCGTAGAGCATCCACACTTCGAGCGGCATGTTATCGTAGCGGCCCTTATAGAGCGCCTCGGGCGAATGCATGTGGGCGTTGACGAGGCCGGGCATGACCAGCTTGCCCCGCCCGTCGATGGTTTGATCGGCTTGGGACAGGTCCAGGTCAGGGCCGATGGCGATGATCCGGTCCCCTTGGATCAGGAGGTCAGCGGTGAATGGTTTGGCCCCATGATCGGCGTCGAGGACCAGGATTTCGGCCCCGGTGATGGCGATGGACATGGTCTATCCCTCCTTCAGGACATAGGCGGCCTCCGCCGGCCAATGGGCATGGACCGTATCGCCGGGGATGAGGGTGATGCGATCAAGCTCTGACTGCTGCAACTGCACTTTCATCTGTGTCTGGTCGGCCAGCAGCAGGTAGAGCGTGACGAAGGAGCCTGTGAACTCTTCCGTCAGGAAGGTTGCTGTGACCGCATTCTCAGCGCCCGTTTCGGTGGCGGATAGGGTGACTGCGTTGGACGGGATCAGGACAGTGGCCAGTTGGCCGGGTTGCGGGGGATGCCCGGCTTTGGCGGTAAAGGTGCCGACAGCCGTTTCGACCCTGTGATCTGGGCCCCCTGTCCCCGTTATTATGGTGCTGGCGCCCACGAATTCGGCCACGAACCGGTTGGCGGGGGCGCGGTAAACCTCCCGCGCGGACCCGATCTGTTGCAGGTGCCCTTGGTTGAGGATGGCGACACGGTCGGCCATGGCGAAGGCTTCGGACTGGCTGTGGGTGACATAGAGGAACGTGATGCCCAATTCGCCATGCAGGCGTTTGAGCTCTGCCTGCATCTGCAGCCGCAGATGGGCGTCGAGCGCGGACAGCGGTTCATCCAACAGCAGGATTTCGGGCTCTAACGCCAGGGCCCGGGCCAGGGCCACCCGCTGGCGTTGCCCGCCCGAAAGCTGATTGACCCGGCGGTCGGCCATGGCGGCGATGTCGAGCCGTTCGAGCCATTCACCGGCCTTGCGCCTGCGATCCGGCAGTGCATGGCGGCGTTTCTGTTTGAGGCCAAATTCCACATTCTGGCGGACGGTCATGAACGGGAACAGCGCGTAGGATTGCCATACCATGGGCATATCCCGCTCCCACGGGGGCAGATTGGTGATGTCGCGGTCCCAGTGGCGGATCTGGCCCGCGCTGGGCGCCTCTAGCCCCGCGATCATCCGCAGGGTCGTGGATTTGCCGCAGCCAGACGGGCCCATCATGGCCAGGAACTCCCCCTTTTCCACCGTGAGGGTGGTCGGGTGTAGGGCCGTGTCGGAGCCGAACTGCTTTTCCAGCGCGTGGAGCGTAAGGATTGGTTTCGCCATTAGCGGGCCTGCCGGGGTGTGATCACCTGCGCGATGGCGACGAGGGTGATTGAGATGAAGAAAACGAGTGATCCAATGGCGTTGATCCGTGGGCTGACCTGACCCTGGAGGAGAGCGAGGATGCGGACGGGCAGCGTTTCCTCTAGGCCCGAGACGAACCAGGCGACCATGAATTCATCGAAGGAGACAGCAGCCGTGATGGCGAGCCCCGCCAGGATCGCGGGCATGCACCATGGGATGGTGATGGACCACATCGTGGCCCAACGGCTGGCGCCGAGGTTCCAGGCGGCGGGTTCGATATCAGGCGACATATCGGCCAGGCGCATCCGGATCAGGGCCATGGCAAATGGCGCGCAAATCACGACATGGCCTGCGATGACGGCTGAGAGTGTGCCCACAAGGTTCACCATGGAGAAGAAGGACAGCATGCCGAGGCCCAGGATCAGGACTGGCACAGTGGGCGGCAAGGCGGCGATGGCCAGGTAAGGCAGCTTGCCCCGGAAATTGTAGCGGTAATCGGTATAGGCCGTGGCGAACCCGATGAACGTGGCCAGGACCGAGACGATGGCCGAGACGCGCAAGCTGCGCCAGAAGCCTGCGCGCACGCTGTCATCCTGGAAGATCGCGACGTACCATTTCAGGGAAAAGCCGCCCCAGGGCAGGCTCGGGAAGCGGTCGGCGTTGAAGGAAAAGACGACGAGCGACGCGATGGGCGTGAGGATGAAGAGGAACACTAGGACCGTCCAGGCGGCTTGCCAGCGCGCGGCGGTCATTTCTTGGCCCCTGGGCGTCCGTAGGCGGCAAAGAGCGCGGCGAAAAGGACGGTGATTAGGGTGAACACCATCGTGACGGCCACGACCGAGGCGCGGGGCCAGTGATTGCCGGATTTCGTCTGATCCACGATCAGGATCGACAGGGTGGGTGGGGTGCCGCCGCCTAGATAGGCTGGGCTGACATAGTCGCCGAAGGTCAGAATGAAGGCGAAGGTCGCGGCGAGGATCAGGCCAATTTTGGCCGCGGGGATCGTGACGCTGACTGTCGTGCGCAGGGGGCCGCAACCCAGATTATGCGCCGCGCCGATCAGCGACCGGTCAATGTTGGACAGGGCGAAATATTGGATCATCACGGTTAGTGGCAGGCATAGGGTCAGGTAGCCGATTGTGGCCCCGAAGGCATTGTTGAGCATTTCAAACGGGCCGAGGCCGAGCCAGCCAAACATAACATTCAGGACGCCTTCGGTGGACAGGATGATCTTCCACGAATAGATGCGCACCAGATAGCTGGTGAAGAACGGCGTCACGAGGAGGAAGATCGCGATGCGCCGTGCTCGGGGGGAGGCGCGGAAGGCCAGGTAATGGGCAGCTGGAAAGGCGATGACGCTAGCGAGGACTGCGACGAGGGCGGCCAGTTCGAACGTATAGAGGTAGCCCGTCCAGAAGTAGTCGCGGGTGAACATCCGCTCCCAGTTGCGGGCCGTGAAATCAGGGGTCAGGCGATAGCTTTTGACCGCCCAGAAGGTCATCGCGACCAACAGGCCGAGCGGGACGAGGAAGAACGCTGTCTGCCAGATAAGCGCCGGGGCCCCCCAGAAGGTGGCGAACCCGTCAAAGCGGCGGCGCGGTTTTGATGATGGTGCCATGGTGGTGCGGCGCGCCCTAAGTGCCGGGCGCGCCCTTGTCCTTAGGCCTTGAAATCGGCCCAAACATCGGTCCAATCCTCGATCTCTTGCTGGATCGGGGTCTTGCGGATGTTGATCTTGCCCTCGGCATAATCGTCCATGACGTTGTTGTCCTCGAATGTCATGCGCAGGCGCTTTGCGTCGTCGGGCATGTTGGCGTTCAGGTGCTCCCACCCGGCCTTTGACGGGATGGACGCGTTATAGGCGGGCATGACGGCGGAGAGCGCCTGCCCCTCGGGCGAGGTCATGTACTGGATGAACTGTTTGGCCATGTCCTGTTTGGCGGAACCTTTGCCGATGGACATGGACTCGGTCCATTGCACGCCGCCTTCCTTGGGCACCCAGCTGTCGACGGGCACGCCATCGGCGGCTAGAAGCTGTGTGATCCAGTCACCGACCCCCGGGATGATCGAGGCATCGCCGTTGGTCAGGGAGGAGAACGTATCAGCCATGGAGTAGAACCCGCTGGTCTGCGCCTTGACCTGATCCATCATGGCCACGAGCGCGGCAAATTCATCTTCGTCGATGTCGTAGGGGTGGCCGTCATTGCCCGCACCGCAGGACAGACAGCCCATGGAGGGCAGATACCAATCGAAATAGCCGACCTTCCCGGCAACTTTCGGGTCAAGCAGGATCTGGTAGGTCTCGACCTCCTCGCGGGTCAGAATATCGGTGCGGTAGGAGACGCCAAGGAAGCCGTAGCGGATGATCACGGAATAGAGCTCATCCTCCAACCAATGGCCGGGGAATTTCTGGAATTCCGGGAAGAAATCCTCAAACGGATAATCTTCGGCCGTCATGGGGTCGATGAAGCCGCCATCGCGCAGTTGGATCACGAATTCGGCGTCCGACAGGATCACGTCATAGGTGCCCACCGGCGATTGGTTGACCAGGGCCACCATGTTGTCGCCACCGACATATTCCTTGGCGACGACCTTTATCCCCGTTGCTTCCTCGAACAGGCCAATCACGGCCGGGTCATTATGGCCGGGCCAGCAGAGCAGGTTCAGGGTCTTGTCGCTGTCCTGTGCGCGAATGACGGAAGGCGCGGCAAGGGCAGCGGCCCCGGCGCTAAGGCCGCGGAGCACGGTGCGCCGTTTGATAAGTCCGGTGGACGGCGTGATGAGTTTCGGCATGTTTATCCCCACTTATTGACCATGTCACAGCTTCTCAGAAGAACGTAAAATCAGGTTGCTTGGTCCCAGGGCCCAATACCGCGCGGCCCTTGCTGGCCGGAACCTGTTCGGCAGGCAGCGTGCAGTCGTGCGGGTCGCTGCGTACCACTTTTGTGAAACGTTTTGGGTCAAAGCCAATCGCTTCAACCGCGCCATGGGAAGAAGTGGCGGTGTGCCCCGCCACGACATGACGGATCCCGTCACAGACGGCCGTGGCAAAAGGTGCGGCACTGGCCGCAAGCATTTCGTGTCGTGAGATGCCAATCGCACGCTGCATGAATATGTCATGCTTCGACATCCGTCCGTCCCCTTGGTAGCGGAGCAGCCTCCCCAATGCGGTTGCTCCACCCCCCACAGCGCTTTCCAGGGCGCGGATCTGTCAAGATTTCGACGGCTACACCCAGAGATGGCGCTATGTATGCCTATTTTTTTGGCGATTTTGCTTAGCTTTGGGTGATCATGTGGCGCGGTTGGATCTGCCTTCCGGTGACGGAGATACCCCATTGCGGTGGGGTTGTTCATCTGGCCCGCCGACCAGGCCATCTTTGCCCTGGCCGGTCTTTGGAGAATGATGCCCTGCAACGAACCGCGACGGGTTCATCCCGGGAACGGAAACCAGAGTTGCGATCCCGCAAACCATTTGTAACCCACCCTGGTGCAGCGAGTGACCAACGCTCTGCCATATCGTTGGACCACCGCCTGGACCGAGCCTCGACTACAGGTCGAACGGCTAGCCGCACAAGCTCTCATCATGTCTGCCGAATGATGTCACTTAGGTCTGTCGCAGCGAGAGGGGTATCGCTTTTTGCAAAAAGCAACTGTGGTGCCGGTGATAGGACTCGAACCTACGACCCCATCATTACGAATGACGTGCTCTACCAGCTGAGCTACACCGGCATCCCTCTGTTGCAGCTTGGTTGGCGGATCCAATCGCACTGTAACTGTCATTCAATACGAATGACGCAGTAGAGCAGCAAGGCCGACGCAAGACTGGCGGATCGGATACACCGCTTTTTTCGAAAGCGGTAGACCTATTTTTGCAGGACTTCCTCTACCGTGGCATCCAGGGTCACTTCATCTTCAAAGGGCGCTGGCTCCGGCGGATCGGCGGGCATGGAGCCCACAATCAATGGCAGCATCTGGGCCGAGCCGGATGTGGCCGGATCGCCCTCGGACGGGCGTTTCCAGTCCAGTGTATCAAAGCTGTCGCATGCCGCGCAAACAGGTGCCCATGTACCATGAACGTTGCCGCAGTTTTCGCAGACCCATTGCGCATCGCGGGGCGCGGTCAGCGCCTTGGTCAACCACGCCCGGACAACCGTGTCGTCCGATCCCTCGCCACGTTCGACAGCGGCCATGATGGTGAGCGACCGCTGGGTCGGATCCGTCTCATAGAGATCGCCAAGCGCCTTCCGTGCTGCCGGAAAATCCTCGGCTGCGATGTAAAGCTCGGCCAACAACATTCGCGTTTCGGGATGATCGGGGCGTAGTTTGGTTAATGTCTGAAACCGACTGATCCGGTCATCGGGCGTTTCATCGGGGTGAATGGCTGCAAAGGCGGCGGCGAGGTCCGGATGCGGGGTCGCCTCCCATGCCGTCTTGATCACGCGGGTCGCGGGGCGCTCCTGACCCTTTGTCACCAGCGCCTCAGCCGCCTTGACCGCGGCTGGCACCAGATCAGGCGACAACTTATTTGCCTCGATCGCGTGATCACGAGCCGCGGCATCATCGCCCTCCATCGCCTGAGACAAGGCCAGGACCGCATCGCGCCGTTTATGCACATCGCGGGGCAAGGCACCGTAGCGCAGCTTGGCCCCCAATGTCTCGCGCGCGCCAGTCCAGTTTTCGTTCTGTGCCTGAAGCTGGAGCAGGGTATCTTGCACTTCTTCATGCTTTGGCTTCAGAGCGAATGCCTTTTCCGCTAATTGAAGCGCCGTATCCGTATCCCCGTCCGACAGCTTTTGCTTGAGGATCCCGCGAACGCCAACGAACCGTGTCCGATCATCGGTCAAGAGGCGCTTGTACGTATCCTCTGCCTTGCGGCGATCATTCGAAATCTCTGCAGCCTGCGCGACGATCAGATTGGTCAGGTCCGGGCGGTTGAGGTATTTCTCCGCCTTGGCGGCCTTTGCCATGGCAAGCCGGCCTTCACCCGATGCAACGGCCATCATGCCCTCGGCCAGCGCTTCGAAACCGCGACGTTCCCGGTTGCGGTCAAAGTAACGCGACAGGGCCGTGTCATCCCCGTTCAGGAACTTGATCACAGCAACCAACAGGGCCGCAGCCCGGAAGACCAGCCAGACCGTCGCCAACATGATCAGCGACGCCGTCACCACCATCAAGGGTGAGAGGTTGAGTTCACGCCCAAAGCCGATGATGCGGACCTCACTCCCGACATCCATCCAGTAATTGGCCGCCCAGGTCAGCAAACCCACCAAGGCAACAAAGAACAAAACCTTAATCATCGACCAAAGCATGGGCGGGTCCTTAATTTGAATTCAGACTGGCCGACAACGCGTCGGTCGCTGCAACGACTTCATGGCGTATGCGAAGCTGGTCCGCAAACTCGGCCATGATGGCCTTGCCGCTCTCGGGCAGGGCCTCAAGGGTTTCAACCGCCTGGGCAAGGTTGCCATCCCACAGAGCAGCCTCTGCCCGGCTAAGAACGGCATCCGGATCGTCGCCTTCGCGCGGTTCCAGCGAGCGTATGCCAAGCTGCGTCTGAAAAAACGTGGTCAGGCGATCGCCGGCCTCATCGCCGACCGTTTCGCGGCGGGAGGCATCAAGGGCCGCACGCGCGACGGCAGGCATCTCTTCCTTGAGGGAGGGAAGGGTGGGCACCCCGGTTTCCGCCGCTGCCATCATGGCTTCGGGGATATCGACACTGGTAATGCGCGACAGCGGTTCGGCAAAGGGGCCGCCATCCCGCAGTGCTGATTTCACCTCCAGCAGGGCCTGCGCTTCGGCGGCGGCGGCAGCAGCTTCCGCCGCGGCGGCTTCGGCGGCAGCGCGATCATCGACCATGGCGCGGTTGCGCTCAATCTCTTCTTCGATCTTGGCCTCGGCGGCGGCGAGTCGTTCGTCAAGCCCGGCCTGGGCGGCTTCGACCTCCGCGGTCAGACCTTCACCGAGGGATGCGACCTGATCGCCGTAAGCCTGGAGGGCCGCTGCGATGGCGGGGTTGTCTGACCCCGCGATGGGGCGCAACTCCAACTCATCGATCCGGGTCGCAATCTCGGCCAATTGATCGCTCAGTGCTGCCAGTTGTCCGCTCGTTTCGGCAACCGCACCATCCAGCCGTTCCTGTAATTTGGTGTCGGTGGCGTGCAGGGTCGACAGGTTGTTTTGAACCTGCCCCACGCCGTCTTCAACCGTGGCGGCCTGAGCAGAAACGGTTTGGGACAGCTCGGCAACGGACGTGTTCAGGGTATCAATCGTGCCTTGCTGATCGTTCAACTGGGTGGTCAGTTCCGAATTCGACAGGTCAAGCGGCCAATTGTCCGGAAAAATCTGCGCCACGATGAACCCAAAGACCGCAGCCAGGACACCGCCCACCAATCCACCAACAAAACCACGCGATTTCGGTGGCTCTGCCGCGGCGATGGGCGCCGGTTCGGGTTCAGGCTCCGGTTCAACCTCATGATCGTGTGGCCCGTCATGGTCGGGATCATGATCTTCAGTGCGGTCTTCAAGATCGTCCGTCTCGTCGACAGTTGTTACTTCATCGGCCACGTCAATATCTTGATCGGCCCGTTCATCATCGGACCGGCCCTGTTCGGTGGCAACATCATCGCTTTCGGTCGTTTCCGAATGGTCTAGCCCGTCAACGGGCGCCTCCATCTCATCCGGTTTCTTGTCAGGATCATTTTCGGCAGCCTTGCCGCTCTTGTCCGTGTCAGCCACCTGAAAACATCCTTCGAATCTAACTGGTCCCAAAGAGACCGTCCCGGGTGGCAGCTTATCGCCGCGGAGCGCGCCCCTCAACCCGAGGATCGCGTCCCGACCAGGAGTTTCACCGTCTCTACCATGGCAGGCATGTTGGGTGCGGGCGCGATCACGTACTGCTTCGGAGGCGGGCCTGACCATGCCGCAGCCACGTTTTCGCTCAAAAATACGAGGTGTAGCGGTGCCTTGGCCGCCTGACTGGCGCCCGACATCAATGCAGCACTTCGGGGAGAGAACAGTGGCAAAATGACCGTGCGCGCGCTTGCGAGTATTTCTTGGGCAGTTTCAGTCAAGCGCTGGGGGGCCTGATCATAGACCTCGCAGGTGATCACGGATGATCCCGTCTGCCGCAACCGGTCATCCAGATCCCCGGTCCGCACCTTTCCACAGGCGTAAATCAGCGGCCCCACAGGCCGCTCTGCACGGATCAGAGCCTCCAGATCATCGACCGCGCCGTTGGCCGAGATCGCCCGAAACCCCCCATCCTGCGCAACCCGAGCAGTGCGTGGCCCAACGCAATAGGCGACCTGATCTGCAGCCGCACGCAATTGCAGGAACGCCCAAACACCATTCGCCGAGGTGAAGATGACCGGCGCAGGCGCATCGGGCAAGACGGGGGACAACGGAACGATCCGCAGGATCGGAGAGATGACGGATGGCACCTCCGGCACGGCATCAGCGAACCGTTGTGACGCCTCAAGCGGTCGGGTCAGCAGCATGACAGGCGCGTTTTGGTTCACATCCGCTCCTTGGGACGTTAGCTACGGGACGCTACAGCGCGGAACCGGACCATCACAAGACCCATGGCGCAGAACCTGACCCTTCTTGGCATCGAAAGCAGTTGCGATGAGACCGCAGCGGCGGTTGTTCGGCTGCAATCCGGTGGTGAGCGGCAGATCTTGTCGAACGAAGTTGCGGGGCAAACGGATCTCCATGCGACCTATGGCGGTGTCGTGCCCGAGATTGCTGCCAGAGCCCATGCGGAGAAGCTGGACCACGTGGTCGAAGCGGCCCTTGCCCAGGCAGATGTCGGGCTGGCTGATCTGGACGCCATCGCCGTCACCGCGGGGCCGGGGCTGATTGGCGGTGTCCTGTCTGGGGTCATGTCCGCCAAGGGGCTGAGCCTGGCAACCGGGCTGCCATTGATCGGGGTCAATCACCTTGCCGGGCACGCGCTGACCCCGCGCCTGACCGATAATCTGGGCTTTCCCTACCTGATGCTGCTGGTATCCGGCGGGCATTGCCAGTTTTTGCAGGTGGACGGGCCAGACAGCTTTCGCCGGTTGGGCGGCACGATTGACGATGCCCCGGGGGAGGCCTTTGACAAGACGGCCCGTCTGTTGGGTCTGCCGCAACCCGGCGGCCCCCGTGTTGAACAGGCGGCCAAGGATGGGGATCCCTCTGCCTTCGACTTCCCTCGCCCACTGCTGAACCAGCCCGGCTGTGACATGTCATTTTCTGGCCTCAAGACCGCCCTTG
The DNA here is from genome assembly GCF_016901225.1 of Actibacterium sp. 188UL27-1. Taxonomy (GTDB): domain Bacteria; phylum Pseudomonadota; class Alphaproteobacteria; order Rhodobacterales; family Rhodobacteraceae; genus 188UL27-1. The sequence continues at coordinate 217,752 of NZ_JAFEUL010000003.1, forward strand.
TCCGTGCAAAAGATCAACTTGTGGCGGATCAGGGCGGGCTATTCCCGCAGGATCGCGCGAACCTTTGTGCCAGCTTTCAGGCTGCGGTGGCCGATGTGTTGGCCGCCAAGGCCGCCCGGGCCATCCGCCATTATCTGGAACGCAATCCTGTAGAGCCGGTTCTGGCTGTGGCCGGTGGCGTGGCGGCCAATGCGGTGCTGCGCGCCAGCCTGCAAGACACAGCCCGGTCCCACGGCGTTGCCTTCGTGGCACCGCCCCTTGCGCTTTGCACCGACAATGCCGCCATGATCGCCTGGGCCGGGATCGAACGGTTTCAACTTGGGCTGATCGACGATCTGACGCTTGCCGCGCGCCCGCGTTGGCCCCTTGATACCAGCCAGGCCGCCATGTTGGGATCCGGCAAGAAAGGCGCGAAAGCCTGAAATATAAAGGAAGCACAGACCATGCATGTTGCGTTGATCTGCATCGACAAACCGGGATCGCTTGAGATCCGGCAAGCCAACCGTCCGGACCACGTCACCTATCTAAAGGCCACCGATGCCGTTGAGCAGGCCGGGCCGCTTCTGGATGCCGATGGCCAGATGTGCGGATCGCTGATCATCCTGGACGTGCCAGACATCGCCACCGCGCAAAGCTGGGCAGAGGGCGACCCCTATGCCAAGGCGGGTCTGTTCCAGTCTGTCACGCTGCAACATTGGAACCGGGTGATTGGACCATGAAGTATTGGCTGTTCAAATCCGAAGCAAGCACCTGGAGCTGGGAGCAACAGGTCGCCAAGGGCGATGCCGGGGAGGAATGGGACGGTGTCCGGAACTACCAGGCCCGCAATTTCATGCGGCAGATGAAGCTGGGCGATCTTGGCTTTTTTTACCTGTCGCAAAAGGAAAAGGCTGTCGTCGGTATCGTCGAGGTCTGCGCCGAGGCGCATCCGGACAGCACCACCGATGATGACCGCTGGGACTGCGTGGATATCAAAGCCGTGGCGCCAATGCCGACCCATGTAACGCTGGCCATGTGCAAGGGCGATGACCGCTTGGCGGAGATGGCCTTGATCAAAAGCGCGCGCCTGTCGGTGCAGCCCGTCACCGCCGATGAATGGCAGATAATCTGTGACATGGGCGGTTATTCCGGCTGATCACATGGCAAATGCGCCACCCGCTGGCGGCGCATCACATTATCCGGCAATGGCTGTGTTTTAGCTGTAGACCGCTTCTTTCTTGAAGTGTTTCGTCAGCAAATAGTAGACAACCACCCGGTATTTGTTCCGCTCTGATTTGCCATAGGTCTCGATCACCGAATTGATCGCATCCATCAATTCCGGCCCGTCGGACAGGCCCAGCTTTTTGATCAGGAAATTGTTTTTGACCGTTTCCAGCTCGCCCGCCTGAGAGCTTGCCACAGTGGACGCGTCAGCATTGTAGATCGCCGGACCGCAGCCAATGGTCACCTTGGTCAACAGGTCCATATCTGCGGTTGTCCCGCATTTGTTCTTCAGATCATCCGCATATTGCGCAATCAGGTCGTCTCTTTTGCCCATGTGTCACACTCCCACCAGGTTTTGCGAAGTCAGCCTTCGCCGCTTGTCAGGCCTGTTCCGGCCCTTCCAAACTATACAACCCTGATCCCAGTCCGATTGACAACGATAAACTGTGACATAGGCCCAAAGTCGGTATTCTGGCGGCTTTCTTCTCAATAATGCGGTTTGCGTTGCCGTGAACGTCAAGACGGGCGCTGGTCTGCTAACCAACGCCCGTCTTCCGACTAGACAACTTTTTCGGATCAGTACCGGTAGTGTTCCGGCTTGAACGGACCTTCGACGGTGACACCGATATAGTCAGCCTGATCTTTCTGAAGCTCGGTCAGCTTCACCCCGATCCGGCCAAGATGCAGGCGGGCGACCTTTTCGTCCAGATGCTTGGGCAGGATGTAGACCTGGTTTTGATAAGCGTCGCCGTTGGTCCACAGCTCGATCTGTGCCAAGACTTGGTTGGTGAACGAGGCCGACATCACAAAAGAAGGGTGCCCGGTCGCGTTGCCCAGGTTCAGCAGGCGCCCCTCGGAGAGCAGGATCAACCGATTGCCCGACGGCATCTCGATCATGTCAACCTGCTCTTTGATGTTGGTCCATTTGTGGTTTTTCAGGGCAGCGACCTGAATCTCGTTGTCGAAATGGCCAATGTTGCCGACGATCGCCATATCCTTCATCTCGCGCATGTGCTCGATGCGGATCACATCCTTGTTGCCGGTGGTGGTGATGAAGACGTCGGCGGTCGAAACTACATCCTCCAGCAGCACAACCTCGAACCCGTCCATGGCAGCCTGAAGGGCGCAGATCGGGTCAACTTCCGTCACCTTTACGCGGGCACCGGCCCCAGCCAACGACGCGGCGGAGCCTTTGCCCACATCACCGTAGCCCATCACAACAGCAACCTTACCGGCCATCATGGTGTCGGTGGCGCGGCGGATCCCGTCCACCAGCGATTCCTTGCAGCCATACTTGTTGTCAAACTTCGACTTGGTGACGCTGTCGTTCACATTGATCGCAGGAAAGGGAAGCTGGCCGTTCTTCTGCAGATCATACAAACGGTGCACACCGGTGGTCGTTTCTTCCGACACGCCTTTGATCGCGTCGCGGGTCTTGGTAAACCAGCCTGGGCTCGCCTCCATCCGCTTCTTGATCTGGGCCTTGATCACTTCTTCTTCTTCGGATTGCGGCACGGGGATTATCTCTTCGCCCGCTTCGGCCCGCGCCCCCAACAACACGTACAGCGTCGCATCGCCACCGTCATCCAGGATCATGTTGGCGCCTTCAGGGAACATAAAGGATTTATCGAGGTAATCCCAATGTTCCTCCAGCGTCTGACCCTTGATCGCAAAAACGGGCGTACCGCCTTCGGCGATGGCCGCGGCCGCATGGTCCTGCGTTGAAAAGATGTTGCAAGAGGCCCAACGCACATCGGCACCCAGGGCAGTCAGCGTCTCGATCAAGACAGCGGTCTGGATCGTCATGTGCAACGATCCAACGATCCGCGTGCCGCTCAATGGCTTACTCTCACCAAATTCTTCGCGCAAGGCCATCAGGCCCGGCATCTCTGTCTCGGCGATATCCAATTCCTTGCGGCCAAAGCCTGCAAGTGAGATGTCCTTAACGATGTAGTCTTTCGCCACTGGCCTGATCCTTGCGCGTTGCGGTTGAGGGGGCAGATAGCACTGGCTCCGGTGGCCGACAATGGCTGGTTCGAAAGGGTCGCGCATGTGGCCGGTTTAGGGAAGGTTGGAATTGACTAAAGAACCGCGCGCCTGGCAACGGATGCTTTCGGGCCGCAGGCTGGACCTGCTGGACCCGACGCCCATGGATATCGAGATTGAGGATATCGCCCATGGCCTCGCCTTTGTCGCGCGGTGGAACGGGCAGACCCTTGGCGATTACCCCTATTCCGTCGCCGAACATTCCCTGCTGGTCGAACAGCTTTTCCAATGGATCGTCCCCGATGCCCCTGCCAAATGGTTGCTTGCCGCGCTTCTGCATGATGCGCCGGAATACGTGATTGGTGACATGATCTCCCCGGTCAAGGCAGCGGTTGGTCCAAGGTACGGCGCATTGGATGATCGGCTGACGGCGGCGATCCACCTGCGCTTTGGCCTGCCTGCGCAACTGCCGATCAAGGTGAAACGCCAGATCAAGAAGGCCGACAAGATCTCGGCCTGGCTGGAGGCCACCCAGATCGCCGGGTTCACCGTTGCCGAGGCCAACAAGTTCTTTGGCTGCCCGGACCCCTCCTTGACCGCTGACCTCACCCTGCGCTTGCGGGCTCCGATCGATGCCCGCGCCGATTACACCCAAAGACATTACGAATTATTGGAATTGATGTGATCTACGACATTCGCCCGATGATCCATGACGATCTGCCAGACCTGTGCGAGATGCTGAACCATACGATCCACCTTGGCGGAACGACGGCCTATGAAATGCCATTCACGCCAGACACGTTTGCGGAGGAATTCCTGGTTAACAAAGAGATCGTATCGAGCCTTGTCGCCCATGCATCCGGCGGGGCGCGCGCAGGTTTTCAATGCCTCTTCGATGACAGGAAGCGCACGGATGCCACGGTGGGTATCGGATCGTTCACCGACCAGCGGACCCGGTTCAAAGGGGCTGGTCAGGCGCTTTTCGTCGCGACAAAAGCCGCGGCAATCGCGTTGGGCTATCCGTCTATTCAGGCAAAAATCCGGGCAGATAACGTGCCGGGCCTGAAATACTATCGGAGTTTGGGCTTTACCGACCATGCAGTGATAAAAGACGTGCCACTTGCAGACGGCACGCCGGTAGATCGGATCGTCACGTTATTTGAGCTGCCAAGGGATTAGGCGACGCAGATCACGCCAGAGCTGTCCACGGTGGAGCCACCTTGCTGCACGACCTGCCAACCCTGGAAGGCACCACCTACAAAGTTGGTGATCAAACCGCCGCCCCAATAGACCTGCGTGACAGCGGAACCGGCACACGTGGTTGTCCGCTCCCGCACAGGCGCCCCAAAGAGCCGCGTCATCGAGGCGATGGCACCGCCCTGCTCCCGTCCAAAACCGATCGCCTGATCCGTGGCGGGCACGTAAATGCCGTCAGCCAGAAAGAGCGGCTCTTGCGGATCATCAATCACGGGTGCGGAGCCATCATCCGGAATGGGATCGCAGGCCGCAACGGCGAGTAGAATAACAAATGGGGCGGCGTATCGCATGGGACCTCCTAGCGCGGGCTGCGCTTTGCCAGAATGCGCTGTAGCGTTCGCCTATGCATATTCAACCGCCGCGCCGTTTCCGAGACATTTCGGTCGCATAGCTCATAAACCCGCTGAATGTGTTCCCAGCGCACACGGTCGGCCGACATCGGATTGTCTGGTGGGGGTGGAAGCGCATCTGACCGCGCCAGCAACGCATTGGTCACATCATTGGCGTCCGCGGGCTTTGACAAGTAATCGGTGGCCCCGATTTTCACGGCAGCGACGGCGGTCGCGATGGCCCCATAGCCGGTCAGCACGACAACACGCGCATCAGGCCGCTTCTCCCGCAGGGTTTCGACCACGTCCAATCCGTTGCCATCTTCCAACCTCAGGTCAACCACGGCAAAGGCTGGCGCGCGGGCGGTTGCGATCGCCTTTCCTGCGGCAACGGATCCGGCCATCTCCGGCTCGAACCCGCGTTTTTCCATGGCACGGGCCAGGCGCCGCAGAAACGGTTCATCATCATCGACGATCAGTAGACTTTTGTCTTCGCCTATATCGTCAAGATCTCGGTCCGCCATGCGGCTGCCCCCCAAACATTTATCGGAGGCTAACGGCTTGGCCCGAAAGGGTCAAATGCTAGGCAGCCTCCAGGTAACAGGCAATTTGCTCTGCCATTTGTTCGCCTGAGATAGCGCGCTCAAATGCAGCGACAAATCCCTCTTCCGGGGTCATCAGGTATGAGATGGTCGAATGGTCAACCAAGTAGTATTCATCATCCGGATCACGAATGTCGTAATATGCGCGATAAGCCTGGGCCGCCTTGCGAACCTGATCTTCGTCACCCGTCAGGCCCAGCATGTCAGGATGCAGGTTGGCCGTGAAATCATCCATGGTCTCTGCCGTGTCGCGCCCGTGATCCACCGAAATGAAGACCGGCTTCACGGTCAGATCCTTTTCCTTGAGCAGATCCACCGCTTCGGCGTTGCGCACCGTGTCCAGCGGGCAGACATCCGGGCAGAACGTGTAGCCGAAATAGACCAGCGTCGGCTTGTCGATCACCTGCGCGTCGGTCACCGTCTCTCCGGTTTCGCTGATCAGCTCGAACGGCCCACCAATCTGGGCATCGCCACCCACCTTGGCCGAGATGCAATCGGCATATTTGTCGGGCTCGCCACCCAGAAACACAAACGCTGCCGTACCCCCCACAACCGCTGCAACCGAAACTGCGGCAACTGAAACATAAAGACGATCCATGATGCTTGCTCCCCATGCGATGGCGCATTTGCCACGTTGTTCTGGTTCTCGTATCAAATGAGGCTGATCGCAACTCACAATCAGGTGGCACATGGGCCCAGACTTTGACCTTGGTACATCCCAAGTCTCCAGCCGCAGTCACTGGATTCGCCTGCGCACGTTGATTTTCCTACGTTGGCTGGCGGTTTCGGGCCAATTGGGGGCAATTGCAGCCGCCCGATACTACTATGATTTGGATCTGAATCTGGGGCTGTGCTACCTTGCCATCGGCACTGCGATCATCGCCAATCTGATTGCAATCTTCATCTACCCCGAAAACAAACGACTGTCAGAGCACGAATCCCAGGTCACGCTGCTCTTCGACCTCGCGCAGCTGTCCTTTCTGCTGTATCTCACCGGGGGTCTCAGCAATCCGTTTGCATTGCTGCTGATGGCGCCGGTTTCGGTGGCGGCCACGGCCTTGCGCCTCAGATCCACCTTGATCCTGGGTGGGGCTGGCATCGTCCTGACCACCTTTTTGGCGTTCGTCTACATTCCGTTACGGACGGAACAGGGCATCTTGCTGGAGCTTCCGCCAATCTTTCGTTTTGGCTTCTGGGTGGCCATCGTGGTGGGCATCTCGTTCATGGCGATCTATGCGCGCCGCGTCTCGGTCGAGCTTAACGCCATGTCAGATGCCCTTCTGGCCACGCAAATGGCCCTTGCTCGCGAACAAAAGCTGACTGATCTGGGCGGTGTCGTTGCCGCCGCTGCGCACGAATTAGGCACACCTCTGGCCACGATCAAACTGGTCAGCGCCGAGCTAATCGATGAGCTTTCCGATCATCCCGACCTGAAAGAAGATGCGATGCTGATCCGCGATCAGGCGGATCGATGCCGTGATATCCTGCGATCCATGGGGCGCGCGGGCAATGACGATCCGCATATGCGCCGCGCACCTCTGGAAAGCGTGATCCGGGAGGCGGCAGAACCCCACCAGGGCAGAGGTAAAGACCTGCATTTCGATGTCTCCCCCGCGACGGGGGGTGAAACTGTGCAGCCCATCATCTTGCGCCAACCAGAGATCATCCATGGCCTGCGTAACCTGGTGCAGAACGGCGTGGATTTTGCCAAAAAGACCGTCTGGATCGAGGCGCGCTGGAACAGTGACACGATCTCCATCCGAATTGTGGACGATGGCAAGGGCTTCCCCTCCCAGCTGATCGGGCGCATCGGCGACCCGTTCATGAGCACTCGGCGAAATGGGGGCGAGAAAAACCAGCGCCCGGGCTATGATGGAATGGGGCTGGGCCTGTTCATCGCCAAGACCCTGCTTGAGCGGACCGGCGCAGAGATGACCTTTACAAATATCGGTGATGTCGTCGGCAGCGGACCGGTCCGAAGCCGAAAATCCGGTGCGTTGGTCGAAGCGGTTTGGAAACGGGACAGTTTGTCTCCATTTTCCACCAACTCCGCGGAACCTTTAGGTAAAAATGAACCAATTCCTATTGCATGACCAATCGTTAACCTATCGTTAACATTAACGCCTGAACGTTCAGAGCCGTGCTGGTAATTGTAAAGGATTGCGTTTTTTTATGGGGACGCTCGCATTGCCATATATAGCTCTGCTGGTTCTGACATCGTTTGGATCAGCGCTTGTTGCCCTCTGGGCTTTTTCCGTTTTTGCTCAAAAAGATACTGTAAAGCGCTCACCGCAAACTCAAAAAGAAGACCACATCGTATTCATGTTCGATGGTGATGAGCTATTCGATGCCACGCCGCGTGCGTATCAAATGATTAATGCTGATACCCGCGATATCAGTTCCTGGGAAAAGCTGATAGGATTGCTTAGGCCTGCCTTTCCTTTAGTGGAAGCGCGCATAGGCGAACTGACGGAAGACGGCGATTTTTCCCTGGATGCCGAAGATGGCGCATCGCGGATCGATGCAGAGATCCGGCGCGGTATCCTACGCCTGACCATCGCCGAGCTTGTCACGCCTGATGATGCAACACCGTTGGACGGTTTCGCCCTGAATGCGCTGACGGACAAGCTGGATATCCTGCATCGGATCGTGGATGATGCGCCCTTGCTGGTCTGGCGCCAGAACGCCGAAAACAAGGTCAGCTGGGCCAATGGAAGCTACATGGCGCTGTGCCGGGACGTTGGCGTGACTCAGGAAATCACAACCTGGCCTCTGCCAACAGTGTTTCGGGACCTGGAAGTGCCCAAGCTGATGAAAACCGACGGGATGCACCGCATCTCGATCACCGTCGAGCATGATAAAAAGAAGCTGTGGTTTGAATGCGTGTCGCAACCCATAGAAAACGACACGCTTTATTTCGCTTTGCCCGCTGATCGCCTTGTCACTGCGGAAACGACCCTTCGCGAATTTGTCCAAACCCTGTCCAAGACATTTGCCGATCTGCCCATCGGGCTTGCGATCTTCGACTGCGATCGGTTACTTGCGTTGTTTAACCCCGCGCTTACAGATCTTACCACATTGGAGCCAGGCTTTTTAGCGACCCGGCCGTCTTTGTATACGTTTCTGGATACGCTCAGGGAAAAACAGCGCATGCCTGAGCCCAAGGATTACAAAGCTTGGCGGCGCGGTATCAGCGATCTGGAAACCGCCGCGGTCAACGGCACGTATCAGGAAAACTGGTCATTGCCGACCGGTCAGACCTACCGCGTGACGGGCCAGCCCCACCCCGACGGGGCGGTGGCGTTTTTGTTTGAAGATATCAGTGCCGAAATCTCGCTGACCCGCAATTTTCGGTCGGAACTGGAATTGTTGCAAGATGTGGTCGACAACATGGAGGAGGCAGTTGCCGTATTCTCCCCCGGGGGCACGTTGCTGCTGACAAACAACACCTATGCCGATCTGTGGAAATCCCAGCCTGACGCGACCTTGAACGAAACCAGCATCGTGGACGCCACCCGGGAATGGCAGGACCTGTGCCATCCCTCTCCGATCTGGGGCGATGCCCGCGATTTCGTATCGGGGGATCGCGAACGTGCGGAATGGGACGGTGTTGTGGAGTTGAACGAGGGCGGCCATCTGTTGTGCCGAGTTGCACCGTTGACGGGTAACACAACCATGATCACCTTCCGTCAGATCGCGGACGTTCCGCAGGGGGAAGAAACCACGCTTCAATCGGCGGTCACGGCCATTCGGTGATCGGGCTTGCGGGCCTGCGACCCCCGGGTAATGTGGCTGCATGATCATTGCAGACCCTTTGACACAGACCCTGATCCTGCCGGATGCAGAGGCGACAACCCGGCTGGGGCAAACACTTGCGCCGCTGTTGGGAAATGGCGACACGCTATTGCTGGCCGGACCAATCGGTGCCGGCAAAAGCCATCTGGCCCGGGCCATCATCCTATCTAAACTGGCGGGCGAGGATCGGGTTGAGGATGTGCCCTCGCCGACCTACACGCTGGTGCAGACCTATGACACGACCAAGGGAGAGATCTGGCATACCGATCTTTATCGCCTTGGTGATCCGGGCGAAGTGTACGAACTGGGCCTGGATGAGGCATTTGAGGCCGCGTTATGCCTCGTGGAATGGCCAGACCGTTTGGGACGCACAGCCCCCGCTCATGCATTAAGCGTCGAAATTGCCCTGAGCGGGACCGGGCGGCGCCTGACCCTTTCAGCGCAAGATCCCAAATGGGCGGCACTCCTTGCGACAACGGCCCAGTGCTTCGGATGAGCCGCGCAACGACGATAACGGGCTTTCTGACCGCACACGGTTGGGGCGCGGCCAAGCACCAGTTTCTGACGGGTGACGCCTCAAACCGGCGCTATATCCGTCTGGAACTGGGGGACCGTAGGGCGATTCTGATGGATGCGCCCGTGACCGCAAACCCGGATACGCCGCGCTTTGTGGAGGTGGCTGATTACCTAGGCAAAATCGGTCTTCGACCGCCCGGCATTCTGGCACAGAATCTGGCGCAGGGGGTGCTGCTGCTGGAGGACCTGGGCGATGCCATTTTCGCCCGCGTGCTAGAGCAGACACCAGACCTTGAACCCCAACTCTACGTGGTTGCGGCAGACGTACTGCTCCACCTGCGGCACAGCGTTGTTCTGCCCGGCCTGGCCCAGTTCACACCGCACGTCATGACAAATCTGACAGACCTGGCCTACCAATGGTACTGCGCCGAGGGGGATCGCCCCCCGGATCACACCCACGTAGACACCGCCCTGTGCGACGCCCTGACCCGGATCGATGGGATGCAACCTGTCGTTGCTTTGCGTGATTATCATGCCGAAAACCTGATCTGGCTGGGCGACGCATCCGGGACCAACCGCGCCGGTTTGCTGGATTTCCAGGATGCCGTTCTGGCCCATCCAGCCTATGATCTGGTGTCGCTGCTTGAAGATGCCCGCCGGGATGTCACGCCCGCAACACGGCAGGCTACCATCACGCATTACCTGTCCCGCAGCGGCGACAACCCCGATCAGCTCGGCACCGCCCTCGCCACGCTGGGGGCCCAGCGCAATTTGCGGATCCTCGGCATCTTTGCCCGCCTGTCGCTAAGAGACCGAAAGCACCACTATATCGACCTGATTCCCCGGGTATGGGCGCATCTGCAACGCGACCTACAGCACCCCGCCCTTGCCGCGGTCAAAGCCGCTGTCATGCCGCTCCTGCCAGACCCAACACTCGCAAAACTTGAAAGGTTACGCCGGATATGCGCGACCACCCCCGCGCCCTGATGCTGTTTGCCGCCGGTTTCGGCACACGCATGGGGGACCTGACGCGCGATCGCCCGAAACCGCTGATCCCGGTCGCGGGCAGTCCGCTTATTGACCACGCATTGGAACAGATCGACGCGCTGATGCTGGACCGGGTTGTCGTCAACCTACACTATTGCGGGGATCAGATCCGCGACCACTTGCGGGACAGGCCAGACATCGCCTTTTCCCACGAACATCCCGATATCCTGGAAACTGGCGGCGGGCTGCGCCAGGCATTGCCGCTCCTGGGTGTCGATCCGGTCTATACATTCAACACCGATGCCGTCTGGGCCGGACCAAACCCGCTCACACTGTTGCGCGATGCCTGGGACCCAGCGACAATGGACGCACTGGTGCTCCTCGTCCCGCTGGATCAGACCGTGGGCCATACCGGCACCGGGGATTTTCTGATTGATCCGGCTGGCCGCCTGACCCGCGGCAAGGGGCCAGTCTATGCTGGCGCACAGATCCTGAAAACCGACCGGCTGTCAGATATTGCAGAAACCAAATTCTCACTCAACACCGTCTGGAACCAGATGATCGCCGACCGCACGCTGTTCGGCCTGATCTATCCCGGCCACTGGGCCGATGTCGGCCGCCCCGACGGCATCGCCCTGGCCGAAGCCATGCGCGCCCATGTTTGACACACCCGGCCCCCGGATGTTCGGCACCGCACCGGGGGTGGATTTCCCCCGCGCCGTCATTGCCGGGCTCGAACACCGCCTGGCCGGCGCACCGCCCGTCGCCTGGGCGCGGGTTACGCTTTACGTCAATACCCGCCGGATGCAGCGGCGCATCCTGGATCTTCTGGCCGCCGGGCCCCCGCGGTTGCTGCCCCAGATCCGGCTGATCACCACCCCCGACGATGGCCCTATCGGCGCGGCGATCCCCACGCCGTTACCGCCGCTTCAAGTGCGTCTCGAACTCCGACAGCTCCTGGCGCGTCTAATGGATGCCCAGCCGGAACTCGCCCCCCGCTCAGCACTTTTCGATCTGGCGGATAGCCTGGCCGCCCTGATGGACGAGATGCAAGGCGAAGGTGCCGCGCCCGAAACGCTGCACCGCCTGGATGTGGCCGACCATGCCAGCCATTGGGGACGCAGTCTGACGATCCTGAGCATCGTGACCAACTACCTGAAAACCCTTGACCGGCCTTTTGGATCGGACGCGCGCTTGCGGCAGGTCACCCAGGCCTTGCAACGCCACTGGGCAACCTATCCGCCGCAGGATCCGGTGCTCATCGCGGGCTCCACCGGCTCGCGCGGGGCGACCCGCCTGCTGATGGAAGCTGTGGCCCACCTGCCCCAAGGCGCCCTGATCCTGCCAGGATATGATTTTGACCAGCAGCCCGACATTTGGTCTGAACTCGACGATCCGAAAACGGGCGAGGATCACCCCCAATACCGGTTCCGTCACCTGATGCGGACCCTGAAACTGGGCCCGACAGACGTCCGTAAATGGGCCGAGATCACGCCACCGCACCCTGCCTGCAACAGGCTGATCTCTCTGGCGTTGCGTCCGGCCCCCGTGACCGATCAATGGCGGGCGCAAAGCCGGACCCTCACGGATCTCACCGGCACGACCGCGCACATGACCCTTGTCCAGGCCCCGACCCCGCGAGAGGAAGCGGCGACAATCGCCCTCTGCCTCCGCCAGGCGCTGGCCCAAGGTAAAACAGCGGCTCTGATCACACCCGACCGGATGCTGACCCGGCAGGTCACCGCCGCTCTTGACCGGTGGGCCATCACCCCCGATGACAGCGCCGGGCGACCGCTGAACCAATCCGCGCCGGGGCGGTTTCTGCGCCATGTCGGGGCGGCCATGGCCAAACCCCTGCGGCTGGACCATGTGCTGACCCTGCTGAAGCATCCGCTCACCTGCTCGACCGATCAACGGGGCGACCACCTGCGCTGGACGCGAGAACTGGAGTTGTTCCTGCGCCGCGAGGGTTACGCCTTTCCCAACCCAGCCCATACCGCGGCATGGCTGGCGAAGGTTGACCACCCGCCAACGGCCTGGGCCGATTGGCTGGACCAGACCCTGCTGACGGGGGAAACACCCGGCGACCGGGATCTCTCAGACCACCTGACCGATCACCTGGAACTGGCCGAACGTATCGCGGGCGGCCCCAGTGCCACATCCTCCGGCGCGCTCTGGAAAGAGACGGCGGGCGAGGCCGCCCAGACCACCGTAAATGATCTGCAGGGCAGCGCGGCCCATGGCGGGCGGATGAGCCACCGTGACTATCTCACCTTATTTTCCGGCGTGCTTGCGGGGAAGGAGGTGCGGGAAGCGCAACTCAGCCACCCCGATGTCATGATCTGGGGCACGCTGGAGGCACGGGTGCAAGGGGCAGATCTGGTGATCCTCGGCGGGCTCAATGATGGCGTCTGGCCCGAACTGCCCAGCCCTGACCCCTGGTTGAACCGGACCATGCGGCTTGACGCGGGACTGCTGCTGCCCGAACGGCGAGTCGGCCTGTCTGCCCATGACTTCCAACAGGCGATCTCGGCGCAGGAGGTCATCCTGTCCCGTGCCCTCCGCGATGATGAAGCCGAGACGATCCCCTCCCGTTGGTTGAACCGCCTCGGCAATCTGCTGCGCGGCACCAGCGACGAAGGGCAGGCGGCTTTCGCTGCCATGGAACGCCGCGGCGCAGACCTGATGCATTTGGCCAGAACACTCGACCAACCCACGGCACAGATCATTCCGGCAGGCCGCCCCTCACCATGCCCCCCGGCAGAGGCGCGGCCCAGGGAACTCCCCGTCACCGCAATCTCGACCCTGATTCGGGATCCCTACGCCGTCTATGCGCGCCATGTTCTGCGGCTTTATCCGCTTGATCCGGTCTTGCCCGAACCCGATGCCCGCCTCCGCGGGACGCTTCTGCACCGCGTCATGGGCGGCGTCATCCGCGAAGGCCACGCACTGCCCACCGATCCCGCCATCGCCCAATCCGCTCTTTTGCAAAGCATGGCACAGGTCCTCCACCAAGACGTCCCATGGCCCGCCATGGCCTACCTTTGGCAAGCGAAATTTAGGGCTGTTCTGCCGGATATCGTCGCGCGCGAAACCCCGCGCGCGACCCACGGCATCCCCGTTCTGGAAGAACGCCGGGGGCAGGTTGCTTTGCCCGGTCTCGACTTTACCCTAACCGCGAAACCGGACCGGATCGACCAGCGGCGGGACGGCACCTTCGCCATCTACGACTACAAATCCGGCAAGCCCCCCAGCCAAAAAGAGGTCGAAGCGTTCGATAAACAACTCACGCTTGAGGCGGCGATGCTCGTCCGCGGGGGTTTCAAAGACCTCGGCCCAGGGCAAATCTCTGAACTGGCCTACATCGCGCTCGGTAACAGTGATACCGACCGGCCCATCATCTTGGATGGCAAGGATGGCACATATCTGCCCGACACCACGTGGGAGGGTTTGCACCGCTTGATCATCCACTACCACAGCGAAACAAAGGGGTTCACCGCCCGCCGCGCGGTCCAGACCACCCGGTTCGAAGGCGATTATGACCATCTGAGCCGCCTCGGCGAATGGTCCGACACTGACCCGCCCAAGGCGGAGGATGTGGGCCGATGAGCCCCCGCGACAACGCCACCCAGGCACAGGTCGATGCCGCTGACCCAACGGCATCGACTTGGCTTGCCGCCAATGCGGGCTCCGGCAAAACCCGCGTTCTGACCGACCGGGTGGCGCGGCTGCTGCTGCAGAACGTCTCCCCCCAATCCGTGCTGTGCCTCACCTACACCAAGGCCGCGGCGAGCGAGATGCAGAACCGCCTATTCTCAACCCTCGGGGCATGGGCGATGAAGGATGACGCCCCCCTCGCCGCCGCCCTGGCCGAACTGGGCGTCGACCGCACCGACCCCCACACCCTGGCCGAGGCGCGTCGCCTCTTTGCCCGGGCCATCGAAACGCCCGGCGGCCTGAAAATCCAGACGATCCATTCCTTCTGCGCCACGCTCCTGCGCCGCTTCCCGCTGGAAGCTGGCGTCCCCCCCGGATTTACCGAGATGGACGACCGCGCCGCCCAGGACCTGCGTGCCGATATCCTCAATGACCTGGCCGAGGCCGACCCCGACCTGTTTAAGGCCACCGCCACCCATGTCAGCGACCAGAGCCTTGCCAGCCTCACGGCCCAGATCAACACCCACCGGGAGGCCCTGTCTGCCAACCCGAACTGGCCCGAAATGGCGCAGCTTTTCAGTATTCCAGACGGCTTCGATGAAACCACAATCCGGCAGGCCGTGTTTCAGGGCACCGAAGATGACATGCTCTGCGCACTCCTGCCCATCCTCGCCGCCAGCGGACCACAAGACCAGGGTGCGGGCCGGAAACTTGCCGCACTCCGGCCCCTTGACCTGTCCAAACTCGGCGGGCTGGAGGACATCTTCCTTTACGGCGAAAAGGCCAAAAACCCTTTCGCCGCCAAACTCGACCGGTTCCCGACCAAAGGCATCCGCACCACGCATCCCGATCTAACCGCTGACCTCCACGCCTTCATGCAACGGGTCGAGGACACGCGCGAAGACCGCCTCGCCCTCCAGGCCGCACGCAAAACCCATATCCTGCACCAATTCGCCGCCGCTTTCCTGCCGCGCTACGAACAGCGCAAAGCGCTGACCGGGCAACTTGATTTCGACGACCTGATCCTCAAGGCGCGCGACCTGCTGATCCGCCCTGGCCTCGCCGAATGGGTGCTCTACAAGCTAGACGGTGGCATCAGCCACATTCTGGTGGACGAGGCGCAGGATACCAGCCCCCAGCAATGGCAGGTCATCCGCGCCCTGACCGAAGAATTCACCAGCGGCGCCATGGATGACACCCGCACGATCTTTGTCGTGGGCGACAAGAAACAGTCGATCTATTCGTTCCAGGGCGCTGATCCCTCGGGATTCGACAGGATGCGCGATGATTTTGCCCGGCGCCTCACCGCCATCGAACAGCCTCTGGCCGAACGGCGGCTGGAATACTCCTTCCGCTCGGCCCCGGCGATTCTGACGCTGGTCGATCAGGTCTTCGATAACCCCGACAGCCACTTGGGCCAGGTCACCCATGCGGCCTTCAAAGGCGACATGCCGGGCCGTATCGATCTGTGGCCCGTGGTCGAAAAGGCCGAAACCGAAGACGAAGACCCCTGGGACGCGCCCATGGATCTGGTCAGCGCAGAACACCATAACAACCGCCTGGCCCGCGCCATCGCGGACGAGATCACGCGGATGAAGCGCGACGAGGTGCTGCATCAACCCGTCAAGGCCGACAACCCGAATGCGGGCGCAATGGTCGCGCGTCCCATCACGGATGGCGACATCCTGATCCTCGTCCAGTCCCGCGCGCCGCTCTTTCACGAGATCATTCGCGCCTGCAAAGAGGCGGGCCATGCCATCGCCGGGGCCGACCGCCTGAAACTGGGCGGCGAACTGGCCGTGCGTGACCTGCTGGCACTCCTGCGGTTCCTGGCGACACCGGAGGATGATTTATCCCTCGCCGCCGCGCTCCGCTCTCCCCTCTTTGGCCTAACCGAAGACGATCTTTTCCGCCTCGCCCATCCCCGCAAAGGCTACCTGTGGGAGGCCATGCGCACCCAGGACACAGCCGCCCGCACCCTCCTTTCAACCCTGCTGAACCAGGTCGACTTCCTGCGCCCCTATGACCTGCTGATGCGCATTCTTTTGCGCCATGACGGCCGCCGCAATCTGACTGCCCGCCTCGGCGAAGAGGCCGAGGATGGCATTGACGCCATCCTCTCCCAGGCGCTCAACTACGAACAAAAGGAACCGCCCAGCCTCACCGGGTTTCTCGCCTGGATGGAAAGCGGCGAGGTCGAGATCAAACGCCGGGCGGACAGCACCGGCGACAAGATCCGCGTCATGACCGTCCATGGCGCTAAGGGGTTGGAGGCGCCGATCGTCTTCCTCCCCGAAACGGGTGCCAAACAGGAGCGTGTCCGCGATGACCTGCTGTCCGATGAAGACGGCAACATCCTGTGGAAGACGCCCGCCGGGGAAAGCCCCCTGCCGCTGCAAACCGCGCTCGAAGACCGCAAACATCGCGACCGCGAAGAACGCCAACGGCTGCTCTATGTCGCCATGACACGCGCCGAAAACTGGCTGGTTGTCTGCGCGGCAGGCGACCAAAAGAATGACGCAGACTGGTACGCCCAGATCGCGCAAGGGATGGAACGGGCCGGCGCTGTCCATCAGGATTTCGCCTTGGGCGCGGGCCAACGGCTGGAACCGCTGCCCTGGCCGATGGAACCGCCGCAATCCGCGGACCAGCCCATTACCGAACCATGGGCAAAGCCCCCTTGGCTCACCGATACAGTTCCGGCACCAGACCGTCCGGTGGGCCCCATTTCCCCGTCAAACCTCGGCGGCGCAAAGGCGCTGCCCCGCGAATGGGATGGCGGGCTGACCACCGAACAGGCCATGGTTCAAGGCAGCCAAATCCACCTGCTGCTGGAACACCTGCCCGGCCAGGATCCCGCCAACTGGCCCGCCATGGCGGCCGCCCTGTTGGGCGAACATGGGCAACCCGCGCTGACCCGGGCACAGCGCGTGCTGACCGATCCCGCACTCACCCACATCTTCGCACCGGACAGCTTGGCCGAGGTCGACATCATGGCCCCCATCCCCGGCGCGACCCGCATCCTGCACGGCACCATCGACCGGCTGCTGATCGCGCCCGATCATGTCCTGGCCGTCGATTTCAAATCCAACATCGCCGTCCCGCAGATAGCCAAGGACATACCAGATGGCCTCCTGCGCCAGATGGGGGCCTATGCCATGGCCCTGGCCCAGATCTACCCAAACCACCGGATCGATACGGCCATCCTGTGGACCGAAACCGCAACGCTGATGACCCTGCCACACGGCCTCGTGAGCAAAACGTTGCAATCGGCCACCTTCCCTTGACGGCCAACCAGCCCGTCCCTACCTTCCGCCCCCAACCCTGATGCCAAGGAGAACCCCCATGGCCACCTTAGCCGTCACCGACGACACGTTCGACGCCGAAGTCAAACAATCCGCTGTCCCCGTCGTGGTGGATTTCTGGGCCGAATGGTGCGGTCCCTGCAAACAGATCGGCCCCGCATTGGAAGAGCTCTCTTCCGAAATGGAAGGCCGCGTAAAAATCGTCAAAGTCAACGTGGACGAGAACCCCAATTCGCCCGCCTCCCTCGGCGTGCGTGGCATCCCGGCGCTCTTCATGTTCAAGGATGGCGAGGTCGTCGCCAACAAGACAGGCGCCGCCCCCAAAGCCGCCCTCCAAAGCTGGATCGAAGAAAGCGTCTAAGCCCCTCGATCCACAGATTGCATGACAAGGGCCCGGACCATCCGCCGGGCCTTTTTACGTGTCCTGCAAACCGCGAACGCCTCATTATGTGTTTAGAAATATCCCCGCCGGAGGCATAAAATCCAACGGCGCAGCGCGCCATGACAGACCTGGCCTTTTTCTCGGCGCTCCCAATACGTATGTATCCGGTATGTATGGAATACATACGGTTTGTGCATCGAATGTGCATGGCCAAAATACGGGAGTTTTAACGATGGCGAGGGATCAGTTTCCCGGCTGGCACGGCACCACGATCCTGGGTGTCAAACGTGGTGGGCAGGTCGTGGTGGCGGGCGACGGCCAGGTCAGCCTGGGTCAGACCGTGATCAAAGGGACGGCGCGCAAGGTGCGCCGCCTGAACACCGCGGGACAAGATATTGTGGCCGGTTTCGCTGGGTCCACAGCAGATGCCTTCACCCTGCTCGAACGGCTAGAGGCCAAGCTGGAGGCCACATCAGGCCAGCTTGCCCGCGCCAGTGTGGAACTGGCCAAGGACTGGCGCACCGACAAATACCTGCAAAAGCTGGAGGCGATGCTGATCGTCACCGACGGGTCCGAGCTGCTGGTCATCACCGGCGCAGGCGATGTTCTTGAACCAGAACAAGGGGTTGCGGCCATTGGCTCCGGCGGCAATTACGCACTCGCCGCCGCCCGCGGCCTGCTTGAGACCGAGTTTGACGCCGAAGAGATCGCCCGCAAAGCCATGGCCATCGCGGCTGACATTTGCGTCTACACCAACGGCAACCTCACCGTGGAAACGATATCGTCATGAGCCTGACCCGGGACGATATCCGCGCCGCCGTCCAGAACGGCACCATAACCGAAGCGCAGGCAGCCGGTATCGTCGCCTTGTCCGATGCCCGCCGCGGCGCTCGCGAAAACCTGCATGGCCTTGATGAACCTTTCGAATTGTTCAAGGGTTTCAACGAGATATTCATCGTGGTCGGCCTCAGCATCCTCTATGCCGGTTGGGCCGGGCTGACCGCCGTGTCGGTCTTTGCCTTCGGAACGAATGATGCAGGTGTAAGCGCAATTCTCTTTGGTCTGGCGGGCATTGCCGCTCTTGCGGGCCTCGCCACGTATTTCACACGCAGGCGCAGGATGGTCGCGCCGTCCATCGCACTCACTGTCATGGTG
Organism: Actibacterium sp. 188UL27-1; assembly: GCF_016901225.1. Lineage (GTDB taxonomy): Bacteria > Pseudomonadota > Alphaproteobacteria > Rhodobacterales > Rhodobacteraceae > 188UL27-1. The sequence continues at coordinate 236,926 of NZ_JAFEUL010000003.1, forward strand.
GGGCTCAGCGCCACCCAGATTGGGATTGGCCTGGGAAACGAGATCGGCGAAACCATTTTCGTCACGGGTCTGTGCTGTACGATTGCGCTGACCGGGTTCTGGGCCGTTTTCCGTATCCCGTTTGCGATGCTGCTGATTGCCTTGTCGGTCTTTACCGCATGCTTTGGGCTCCTGGCATCGGGCGGGGGCGTTATTCAGTCACCGCTAGAACTGTTCTTGCTATCGGATGACGGGCCGCTTGCCATCCTGACAATCGGGCTGGGCCTGTTGGGGTTCGCAATTGCCCTGTGGTTCGACATGTCGGACCCGCACCGGGTGACCCGCCGCGCGCAGAACGGGTTCTGGCTGCACATCATCTCGGCCCCCGCCATCGTCAATACAGTGGCATTGACGCTATTTCAGGCAGAAACCATCGCATCCTACCTTACATTGCTGTGCTTTCTGGCGGTGATCGCCGTCATGGCCATCGCGATTGACCGCCGTTCATTCCTGGTCTCGGGCGTCGGCTATGTGGTCGCGCTGGCCGTCACGGTGGCAGAGGATCAGGCGTTCTGGGCGATCCTCCTTTTGGGCGTCGGGCTGGTTCTGCTGGGGGCACAATGGGAAAAGCTGCGCCGCGGCCTGATGAACACCCTGCCCAGCTTTCCCGGCAAAACCCGGTTGCCGCCGTGGGACACGCTTCCCCCGGCGGCACCGGCCGTGCCCTGAGCTTTACCGCAGGTTTGCCACACCCAGCGGCACGCTGAAGCGTTCGCACCACAGATAAACCTGGTTATATTTGGACAGGTCCAAGTTGGCGGGGATCCGGTAAAGCTGCGCGCCGCTGGTCTTGGCCAGTTTCGACATCCTTGTTTCACGGGCATAGCCATTGCGTCCCAACGCCACCCAGGGATCAGGTGCTCCATCAAAGAAGAAATCATTCCCCAACTGCACGTAATTCCTGCCGTCGCGGGACACGATGGCGACGGATCCCCGGGTGACATGGTTGCTCGCGCCCCTGAACGTTCCCCTGCCCATGGCCGACACCGCGTTGGGGATGATCGACAGGCTTGCAGCAGCGGGAATTGCGGCGGCAGAGGCCAGAAAAGTACGCCGGGAAATCATGACAGGATCCTTTGCATATGGGTGTTGCCAGCACGCTACGGACGGGGCGGCCCTGGCGATACCCGCTGACATCCAATCTCACGCGCCTCTGATCGGTCGTGAAAACCGGACCTGCCCTTGTGTTTTCATCTGTGGGTTTTACCTGCCACCCGCGGAGATATAGAGAGATGCGACTTGTGCCCAACCGCGTTACGAAAGACCTGTTATGACCGACCTGACCCCCCGCGAAATCGTCTCTGAGCTTGACCGGTTCATCATCGGGCAAGCCGATGCCAAGCGGGCCGTGGCCGTCGCCCTGCGCAACCGGTGGCGGCGCAAACGGTTGAACGATGATATCCGCGACGAGGTTTATCCAAAGAACATCCTGATGATCGGCCCAACGGGCGTCGGCAAGACCGAGATCAGTCGCCGCCTGGCCAAACTCGCCAAGGCGCCCTTCCTCAAGGTCGAGGCCACAAAGTTTACCGAGGTCGGCTATGTCGGGCGCGACGTCGAACAAATCATCCGGGACCTGACAGATGCCGCCATTGTCCAGACCCGCGATGAAAAACGCGAACAGGTCAAGGCCAACGCCCATCAGGCCGCCGAAGACCGCGTGCTGAAAGCCATTGCCGGGGATGGTGCCCGTGACCAGACCCTGACCATGTTCCGCGAAAAGCTGCGCAACGGCGATCTGGACGATACCGTGATCGAGCTGGACGTGGCCGATACCTCCAACCCGCTGCAGGGGTTCGAGATACCGGGACAGCCGGGCATGCCGCCCATGGGTGGCATCAATCTGGGCGATATCTTTGGCAAAGCGATGGGCGGCCGGACGGTGCGGCGCAAGTTGACCGTCTCCCAATCCTACGAATTGCTGATCGCGGAAGAGGCTGACAAGTTGCTGGATGATGAAACCATCACCAAGGCTGCGCTCGAATCCGTGCAGGAAAGCGGTATCGTCTTCATTGACGAGATCGACAAGGTCTGTGCCCGGTCTGATGCCCGCGGCGCCGATGTCAGCCGCGAAGGGGTGCAGCGCGACCTGTTGCCCCTGATCGAAGGCACGACCGTATCAACCAAGCATGGCCCGGTCAAAACCGACCATATCCTGTTCATCGCCTCCGGCGCCTTTCATATCGCAAAACCGTCGGATCTGCTGCCCGAATTGCAAGGCCGCCTGCCGATCCGCGTTGAACTGCGCGCCCTGACCGAACAGGATTTCGTCCGCATCCTGACCGAAACCGACAACGCCCTGACCCGCCAATATACCGCATTGATGGCGACCGAGGCGGTCGAGGTCTCATTCACCCCCGATGGCATCGACGCGCTGGCCCGGATCGCGGCGGAAGTGAACCAGAGCGTCGAAAACATCGGTGCGCGGCGGCTTTACACCATCGTGGAGCGCGTGTTCGAGGAGCTGAGCTTCACCGCCCCCGACCGCGATGGAGAGCAGATCGAGGTCAACGCCGCCTTTGTCGAAGACAATATTGGCGCCCTCGCCCGGTCCGCCGATATCAGCAAATACGTCCTTTAGCGCCAAGTTCATTTTCCCAGCCAACGATCTGAACGAAGACATCCATGACAAGACTGACATTGCTTTTGGTGGTTCTGGTCATGGGCTGTGCCCCGCGCGCGAACCTTGTCATCGTGCCTGACACGGCGAATGTCGGGTCGGTCCAGCGGATCTTTGTAACGACCAGTCGTGATTATTCTGAAACGACGCAGACCTTTGCCGGGTTCGCCCGTGGTGCGGTCCGCTTTGCCCAGATCGATGTGTCGATCCCACCCAGTCACCGGGCAGGCCATATCGCGCTGCCGGGGCGTCGCCCCCCTGATCCGGCAAACCATGTTCTGGCAACCCGGATGAAAACCTATCCCGGTGCGCCCGATTTTCGCTCAGATCTGTCCCGTGCCCTGCGTGCCAAGGGGGGAGAGGCTGTCATCTATGTGCATGGCTTCAACAACACGATGGCCGACGGCGTCTTTCGCATCGCGCAACTGACCCATGATCTGCAGGGTGGCGGGCTGCCGATGAACTATGCTTGGCCGTCCGCAGGCAACCCCCTGGGATATGTCTATGACCGCGACAGCGCCCTTTATGCCCGCGACGGGCTGGAGGAGATGTTGCAGCAGGTCACCGATGCCGGGGCACAGGAAATTGTGATGGTCGCCCATTCCATGGGGGCGCTCGTCACCATGGAAACCCTTCGCCAACTGGCCATTGCCGGCAACCAACGGGTGCTGGACCGGATCGGGGGCGTCATCCTGATGTCCCCCGATCTGGATGTTGAGGTGTTTCGATCGCAGGCCAGCCGGATCGGCGCGCTGCCGCAACCCTTTGTTCTGTTCACCTCAACCCGTGACCGCGCCTTGCGCTTGTCGGCGCGACTGACGGGGCGGAATGAACGGCTTGGCTCCCTTGCAACGGCAGATGATGTTGCAGACCTGAGCGTGACCATTCTGGATGTCAGCGAGTTTCGCGATCCCGGTCAACGCCACTTCGCACCCGCGACCTCGCCAAGCCTGCTCCGGATCATCAGCCGCTTGGCGGAGGTCGACGGCGCCTTCCAGCGGGGCGATACGGGCCGCACTGGTCTGTTGCCTGGCACGGTTCTGACCGTGCGCAATGCAACGCAGGTCATCCTATCCCCTACTACCGCCTTGTCGGCCACTGGCACCCGATAGCGCTGTTCATCCCCCGGTGAAGGCCCTATCCCGGATCTGTCATTATCTGTCAGGCCGGGGATCATGCTGTCTTTCATGCGGGGAAATGCCCGGTGGCTGGCCGCGGGCGTGCTGCTGACCTTTTCGTCCAGCTATGGGCAGACCTTCTTCATCTCGGTCTTTGCCACGCAGATCCGGGCGGAGTTCGGGCTCAGCGATGGCGCCTGGGGGCTGATCTACACGGCAGGCACAGCGGCCTCCGCCGTCGTGATGATCTGGGCCGGCGCCTTGACGGATCGCTTTCGCGTGCGCGATCTGACCATGGCAATCCTGCCGCTACTGGCCTGCGCCTGTGCGTTGATGATGTTCGTCTCCGCCATCTGGGCCCTGCCCGTGGTGATCTTTGCCCTGCGGCTGATGGGCCAAGGGATGACCAGCCAGATCGCCACCGTGGCCATGGCCCGCTGGTACGACAAGAACCGCGGCAAGGCATTGTCCATCGCGACGCTCGGCTTTTCCATCGGCGAGGCCGTCTTGCCGCTGGTGTTCGTGATGCTCATGCTGGTCTTTGACTGGCAAACCCTATGGGGGCTGGCGGGCCTGATGGCATTGGCCGCGGCCCCTGCGATCTGGGTGTTGCTGCGGGAAGAACGCACACCCCTGGCCGCTGCCGATCAGCAATCCTCCACCGGGATGGGTGCGCGGCACTGGAGCCGGAACGAGGTGTTTCGCCATTGGCTGTTCTGGACCATGGTGCCCACGATCATGGGCATTTCCGCCTTTGTGACCGCGTTCTTTTTCCAGCAAACCCATCTGGCACAGATCAAGGGCTGGCAGCATCTGGAGCTTGTCGCCCTCTTCCCGCTCTACACATTGACGGCGGTGCTGACCATGCTGGGATCCGGCCTCGCAATCGACCGGTTTGGAACCGCCCCCATGATGGCGTTGTTTCAAGTGCCGCTGGCGCTGTGCTTTCTGGTTCTGGCCGCCAGCGATACGCTCACTGGCGCTGCGATTGGGCTGGTGCTGATGGGCGTCACCACCGGCGGCAATGCCACGCTGCCATCCGCGTTCTGGGCAGAGTTCTTTGGCACCCGCCATGTCGGCGCGATCAAGGCGATGGCGGCAGCGGTCATGGTGCTGGGATCGGCCATCGGGCCAGGCCTGTCCGGTGTGCTGATCGATGCGGGCGTCGATTTCAGCCAGCAGATGTATGGGCTCGCCTTTTATTTCCTGGTGGCATCCGTCACCATCGGCCTGGGCGTGCGCCGGGCGGCACCGGCGCTAGCGCGCACGACGTAGATAGACGTAATAGGCGCCGTCGCCCCCGTGGCGGATATGGGCTGGCGTCACTTCAAGCACGATGGCAGACAGCGGTGGCAGGCGCAGCCATTGCGGCACGTGGCGGCGCAGAACCCCACGGCTGGAGGGGATCGGCCCGTCATCCGGCACGGTTTTACCTTTGCCGGTGATCACAAGAAGCAACCGCCGCCCCGCCCGATGAGAGGATAGGACAAAGCCGTTCAACGCCGGATGCGCCTGGTTGAGCGTCATACCATGCAGATCGATCCGCGCATCCGGGTCCAGTTTGCCTGACCGCATCTTGACGAATTTCTTGCTGTCCATCTGTGGTGCGGCCTTGGACGAGGCCGACGCATAGGCAATGCTGGCCCCACCTGACGGTCGTGCGGTCTGAGCCATATCAAATTTGGGGATCTCAGCTGGCGGGGTGACCGGCGATTCAACCGGCCCCGCCTCTTCCGCCGCCTGCCGCGCCTTGGGCTTGTTCAGCGGTGTGGCCGTGCGCGCGACCTGCTGCCACAGCGCAAGCTCATCGGGACGCAAACCTCGCGTCTTACCCTTACCCACAGACCCGTGTTTCGCACTATTCGCCGGTCGCGACCAATACCCAGTTCGGATCATCGCCGGTCATCTGGCGGGCAAATGTCCAGATGTCGCGCTGGCGCTTGATCTCGTTCGGATCGCCTTCGATGATCTCGCCTTCGCTGTCGCGCACAACGGATGTCAATTCACCCACGAACTTGACCGACACCTCACCCGTATTCGTATCCCGGTCAAAAGTTGCATCATGCAGGCCAATCTCGCGGATACCAACGAAATTGGCTTCGACCTTCAGGCCCTGATCTTCCCGCGCGGCCACAACATCAACAAAGGTCTGGAACACGTCTTCACCCAGGAAGGGTTTGATATCGTCCAGCTCACCACTTTCGAACGCCATCAGGATCATTTCATAAGCGCCGCGCGCACCATGCAAAAAGTCCGATACGACGAAACTCGGATCGGTCAGCTTCATCGCGGCCAGCGCTTTGGCACTGTCTGACCCATCTTCCACATGGTCGGTGATATCGCGGTCAACGCCGCCTTCGATCACCTCGAAATCACGGCGGGCATTCACCGACGCATCCACGGATCGCGACACGGTCGATGGTGGTTTCTCGAACCCTTCGCGCGTGCCAAGAACGGATCGCAAGCGCAGGATCAGGAAAATCGCAATCCCGGCCAAGACCAGTAGCTGTATGACGGCAGAGTTCATCGGGACCTCATAATAGGGCTGGGTTGGTTTTTTCGCCTCACCGCACATATGTAGGTGAGCTGGTGAGGCAAGTCCACTTAATGCCCGCCCCCGAAATTAGAGGCAACCATGCGACTATTGCTCCTGTTTATTGCGATTCCGTTGATCGAGATCGCTCTTTTCATCCGTGTGGGATCTTTTTTGGGTCTGTGGCCGACCCTGTTAATCGTCGTTTTGACAGCAATATTGGGCACATATCTGGTCAAGAAACAGGGTTTGCAGGTGCTGGGACAGGTCCAACGGTCTTTCAACGAGCTGCGTGACCCGACCGAAGCGCTCGCCCACGGGGCTATGATTCTGTTTTCCGGCGCACTTTTGCTGACGCCGGGTTTTTTCACCGACGCGGTCGGATTTCTGCTGCTTGTCCCGGCCTTCCGGGTCGCCGCGTTCCAGTTTCTGCGCAAACGGATCAAGGTCAGCGGCTTCACCGCCACCCGGCGCGACCCAGCGCAGGGTCAGGCCGCCTCCCGAACGGTGATTGATGGGAAGTATGTGGATCTTGACGAACAAACGGCACCGCGCGATGGACCGTCCGGGTGGACCCGCCATTGATGCACCTGACCTGACCTGCTAACGACCGCGCAACATAACAGGTTTGATCAGGAGTTTCCGATGGCCGAGGGCACAGAAAACGGCGCAGCCCCCCAGCAACCGCAGGTAAAAATGCAGGTTTTGGGCCAGTTTATCCGCGATATGTCGTTCGAAAATATTGTGGCGCAAAAGGGTATTCAGGGTGAGGTTCAGCCTGACGTTTCGGTCCAGGTCAACCTGGATGCCAAAAAGCGCCCGGTGGATAATCAGTATGAGATCATCCTGAAGTTCAACGTCGAATCCAAGAACAAGTCGGACGCCGCAACGCTGTTTCTGATGGAACTGGAATATGGCGGCATCTTCCTGATCGAGAACGTCCCCGAAGAGCAACTGCACCCGTTCCTGTTGATCGAATGCCCGCGGATGCTGTTTCCCTTTGTGCGCCGTATCGTCAGTGACGTGACCCGCGATGGCGGCTTCCCGCCATTGAATATGGAGAATGTCGATTTCCTTGCGCTCTACCGTCAGGAAATCGCCCGCCGCGCCGAAACCCAGCAAGCATAAACTGGCCGGGGCGCGACACCCGCGCCCTCGACGCGGCTTTGGTCAGCGGCTGCGGATCGGCGATCCCGCGGCCACTGGCAGATGAAATAGATGCAAATTGAACTGACATTGACCGCGCAGGCAGGGGCGGACTATTCCGCCCGCGACTTGGGATATCTGCTGCACAAGCATCCGGATCACGTTCATGTGCGCGACGTGGCCGCCGGTCAACTAACCATCTTTTATCCCGAAATATCCGATGACAGCACCACCGCGGTTGTGCATCTGAACGTGGATCCCGTCGCATTGGTGCGCGGCAAGAATGATCACAGCGACGGGTTGCTCAGCCAATATGTCAATGACCGGCCCTATGTCGCCAGCACGTTCCTGTCGGTGTCCCTGACCCGCGCGCTGGGGCAATCCATGTCGGGCAAATCCAAGGAACGGCAGGATCTGGCGGACCGCGAACTGCCCTATCGCGCCCGGATCCTGCCCATCGCCCTGGCGGGTGAACTTGATCTGGCCCGCCTCCTGTTTGAGCCACTGGGATATCAGGTTGAGATCCATGCGGTGGATGACAGCGCACGCGTTGTCGATCTGGTGATCAGCGGCACCACCCGCCTATCCGCCCTGCTCAACCATCTTTACGTGTTGATCCCGGTGCTGGACAACGCCAAACACTATTTCATCGACAAGGAAGAGATCGATAAATTGCTGGCCAAGGGCGAAGGCTGGCTTGCCACCCATCCCGCGCGGGACCTGATCACGCGGCGTGCTCTGAAACATCGCCGCGCGCTCATGAACATGGCCCTGGCCCGTCTGGATGAAAGCCTTGCGACGGATGACCTGGACGAGGATGAGCCCCGGCCCGAACCCGAAGAGCACCTGGAAACGCCCATCCGCCTGCATGACCTGCGGCTCGACGCGGTGGAACAGGTGCTGAAATCGCACCACACGGCCTCCGTCCTGGATCTTGGCTGTGGCGAGGGCAAGCTGATGCGCCGCCTGATCAAGGATGGCACCTTCACCCGGATCGTGGGCGTCGACCCGTCGGTCCGCACGCTCGAAAAGGCAAACCGGCGGCTTTACCTGAACCAGGCCAGCGACGCGATGGCCCAGCGCGTCACCCTGCAGATGGGCAGCCTCACCTATGGCGACCGTCGCTGGAAAGGGTTTGACGCGGCCACCCTGGTAGAGGTGATCGAACATATCGAACCGCATCGTCTGTCGGCCCTGGCCCTGTCGGTCTTTGGCGACGCCAAGCCCGGGCTGGTCGTGATGACAACGCCCAATCGCGAATACAACGCCCTGTTCGACGGGATGGAAGACGGCCAGCTACGCCACCCCGACCACCGCTTTGAATGGACCCGGGCCAAATTTCAGGGCTGGGCCGATGCCGTCGCGGCCCAATACGATTACACCGTGACCTATGCCCCCCTCGGCCCCGTTGACGACACCCATGGCGGCCCCTCGCAAATGGCGACCTTTACCAGGGGGGCGGCATGACGCAGATCTCCATCCCTGATTTCGCCCTTGTCGTGCTGATCGGCGCCACGGGGTCCGGCAAGTCCAGCTTTGCCCGCAAACATTTCCGAGAGACCGAGATTGTGTCATCCGACCAGTGCCGCGCGCTGGTGTCGGATGATGAAACGGATCTCGCCGCGACCGCCGACGCCTTTGATCTGTTGACCTACACCGCTGGTCTGCGGCTGAAGCGCCGGATGCTGACGGTGATCGACGCAACCTCGGTCAAGCGGGAAGATCGCGCCAAATTGGTGGCCCTCGCCCGCAAATACCACGCCCTGCCGGTCGCGCTGGTCCTCGATATCGACCCTAAGCTCTGCCACGAGCGCAACGCGACCCGACCCAACCGCGACTTTGGCGAACATGTCCCCCGCAACCATTCCCGCGCCCTGCGCCGGGGTCTGCGCAGCCTGCAAAAGGAAGGGTTCCGCCAGGTTCAGGTCATGAAATCGCCCGACCAGGTCGATGCATTGCAGATCACACGCGAACCGCTCTGGACAGATAAGCGCACCGATCACGGCCCGTTCGACATTATCGGCGATATCCATGGCTGTTTCGACGAATTGACAGAACTGCTAACCCGGCTTGGCTACGCCATCGACCCCTTCGATCCTGCGGCCGAAGATCTGATCACCGCCGCCCATCCCCAGGGACGGCGCGTGATCTTTGTCGGCGATATCACCGATCGCGGCCCGCAAAACGTCAATGCGTTGCGGCTGGTGATGGGAATGGTGGCCCAGGGCAGCGCCCAATGCGTCATCGGCAACCACGATTTCAAGCTGAACAAGTGGCTGAAAGGCAAATCTGTCACCCTCAATCACGGGCTCGACCTGACGGCGGCGGAGTTGGAGAAAACCTCCGACGCTTTCCGCAAAACCGTTCAGGACTTCACCTGGGATCTGCGCTCTCATCTTTGGCTGGCGGATGGCACGCTCGTCGTCGCCCATGCCGGCCTCAAGGCTGACATGCATGGCCGTGGCTCCGGCACCGTCCGCAACTTTGCCATGTTCGGCGAGACCACGGGTGAGGTCGATGAATTCGGCCTGCCCGTCCGCCTGGAATGGGCGCGCGACTATCGCGGTGCGGCGGATGTCGTTTATGGCCACACCCCCATGGCCGAGGCTGAGTGGCTCAACAACACCTTTTGCATCGATACCGGCTGCGTCTTTGGTGGCAAGCTGACCGCCCTGCGCTGGCCCGAACGAGAGACCGTCGCGGTCACCCCCGCCCGGCAATATGCCGAACCCGCCAAACCGCTGGACCACGGCCAGAACCTGTCCGCCCAGCAGGACCATGACCGGCTGCTCTATTTTGATGACTACGCCACCAAGATGCGGATCGAAACCCGGTTCAAATCCACCATCCAGATCCCCGAGGAAAACAGCCTTGCCGCGCTAGAGGTCATGAGCCGTTTTGCCGTCGATCCCCGCTGGCTGATCTACCTGCCACCGACCATGGCCGCTTGCCCCACAGCGCCCGATGGTCCGTTCCTCGAACACCCTGCCCAGGCCATCGCGCATTATGCCGACCGCGGGGTGACCGATCTGGTGGCCGAGGAAAAGCACATGGGCTCCCGCGCGCTGTTGGTCGTGGCCAGGGATGCCGGCACGGCGCAAACCCGCTTTGGTGTCGAGGATGGCAAGACCGGCGTGATCTACACCCGCACCGGCCGTCCGTTCTTCAAGGATGAGACGCAAGAGGCCCAGATCATCGACCGCGTCAGCACCGCCATGGCCAAAGCCGACCTGTGGTCAGGCCTGCAAACCGATTGGGTGCTGCTGGATGCAGAACTGATGCCGTGGTCCGCCAAGGCGCAGGTCCTGCTGCAAAAGCAATACCGCCCCACGGTCGCGGCTGCCCAAGCCTCCGCCGCTGCGGTGCTTGAGGCGATCAACCGCGCGCCCCACCTGGCCGAACTGGAACCGCTGAAAACCCTGTCCCAGCAGCAGGCCGTCAATGCCCAGGCCATGGGCCGCACCATCGATGGTTATTGCTGGGATGCCCCCAGTATCGATGACTACCACATCGCCCCGTTTCACATTCTGGCCACCGAAGGGCAGGTCCATACCGACAAATCCCATACCTGGCATATGGAGACCATCGAAAATCTGGCCCAGGCCGATCCGATCCTGAAACCCACGGGCTGGCGGCGCTTTGACAGCGGCAACCCCGATGACATAGCGGCGATCACCAATTGGTGGCTGACACACACCGCCGCCGGTGGCGAAGGGCTGGTGATCAAACCCACGGTGTTTCTGGTGCGGGGCGAACGGGGGCTGATCCAACCCGCGATGAAGGTCCGTGGCCGCGACTACCTGCGCATCATCTACGGACCCGATTACGACATGCCTGCCAATATTGAACGCCTGCGCAAACGGGGGCTGGGCCGCAAATTCTCCCTGGCGGAGCGGGAGTTTAAACTGGGCTTCGAAGGGTTGCATCGCTTTGTCGAACGGCTGCCCTTGTCAAAGGTCCATGCCTGCGCCCTGGCCGTGCTCGCATTGGAAAGTGAGCCGTCCGATCCGCGCCTGTAACTATTCCGCGTCGCGCATCACCCGAAACCCGACAGCCGAATTGCGCAATACGATCCGGTCGGCCCATTGCCCGTCATTGCGGAAATGCTTGGGGTTGGGCACGGTCCAGGCCGCACCCCGAAAGATCGCGTTGCTGCAATCGCCCTTCAGACAGGAATTGGTCCACTGCCAGACATTGCCCGCCACATCATGCAGCCCCAGCGGATTAGGCGGAAAGGCATCCACGGGTGAGGTGTATTCATATCCGTCGTCGCAGGTCACCATCTTGCGCGGATCCTCCGGATACGCCGCGCGGTACTGCGCGTCTGCTGCATTGGTGCGCTCGCAAACCTCGGTAAAATCATCGCCCCACCAAAACGCGGTCTCGGCCCCGGCGGCAGTGGTGGCGACCGATTCCTCATAGGTTGGCAAACGGTAAGGCTTGCCCGTCTGCGCGCTCAACCAATCGGCATAGGCAACGGCCTCCATCCAGTTGATGCAAACCACCGGGTGGTTTGGTCCCTGCTCAAACCCCGGATTGGCCCAACCAAACCCCGCCTCGTTGCGGAACCGTTTGGCAACACGGATATAACAGTTCTCAGTGCCAGACACATCCGTCGCCTCGGCAAAGGCCGTGAATTCCGCCACGGTCACGGGGTAGGTCCCCATGGCGGATCCATCGGCCATCACCGTCAGGGTCGGGCAGGTCTGGCAATCCGACACTTCATCGCCCGTACCCTCCTGCGCCAGGGCCGGGCGGGTGGTCGCAATACAGATCGCGGTCAAAGCTGCAAAATACTTCCACATGGTCACTCCTGCTCCCTCACGACGCGCATCCCATAGGTGTTGAACGGCACATTGGGCGCGTTTGAAATCCGCTTGGTCATGCGCAGATCCGATGGCGGGCTCGACCAACTGCCGCTCATCAACACCCGCTCCTCGCAGGCCGCGGATTTGCAATCGCTGGTCCAGATCCAGACATTGCCCACGGCATCCAGCACGTTGAACGGGTTGGGCGGATAGGTATCGACCGCCGTTGTACCCACCGCATCCAGCGGCCGACCACAGCCCAGGCAATTGGCCCGGTCCCGCCCGATCTGCTGGCCCCACCAGTAATTCGTCTTTTCAAATCCCATGACGGCATAGGTCAGCTCACTCGCCTTGGGCAGGCGGTAGGTCTGGCCGGTGGTCTCGGTCAACCAGTCGGCATAGGCCACCGCACCCTGATAGGTCAGGCAAACCGCCGGATGATTGTCTTCCTGCGGAAAATGCGGACGGTTCCATTTGCAGCCCCAGCCGCGATTGACGTAATTCGTGGCCTCGGCAAAGGCCCGGAACTCGGCCAGGGTGACCGGCGCCCGGCTCATATACATCCCGTCGGGCAGGATCACCAATTCGGGGCAGGTCTCGCAATCCTTCAGCACCCGCAATTCCGGCTGCGGCAGCAGCAATTGCGCCGTGGCCATGGTCGCCGGTACAAGGCACAGCGCCACCAAAAAGGCTGCAAAACGCATCATTGGCCCAAGCTCCGCAAAACCGGTTCCGCCCCGTCCACGCCCAGCGTGACGGCCACGGTCAGCAGGCTGCGGGCCTTTTCCATATCCCGCGCGCCACCGCGCCCATCCCGGTACAGGATGCCAAGGTTCGCCATGGCCAGCCCGTTGCCCTTATCCGCGGCACGGTCCAGCCATTCCCGCGCCATCGCCTCGTTCTGGCGAAGCCCGTGACCGGCCGACAGCATGATACCCGCCGCCGTCAGCGCATTGCTGTCGCCCAATGCCGCCGCCGACATCAACAGATCGACCGTCTGTTCCGGGGCCAACCGACCGGTCTGGGGTGCATCGATGGTCGCCTGGTAATTGCGGATGGCGCGCCGGGTCGGCGGGTCAAGCACACCCGAGATATCGCTGACCTGGTGGCCCAGCGCATTCAGCCCGTATTGCACGAACTGCACCGGGATCTGCGCGACCCGCCGCTTCACCTCCCGCTCCAGTTCGGCATCGGTCACATCCTCGGCGCTTTGTCCGGTCAGGGATTGGGCAATCTCCTCGGCCCGCTCGGTCGCATCCAATCGCTGGGCCGCCAGATCGCTGAACCGACCCTGGGGATAAATGGCCAGAAAGGTGCGAAAATCGCTGGGTGCGCGCGACGTCGCAATCGATTGCCAGTGGATCTCCTCAAGCGTCATCTGATTTCGGGCAATATCGTCCTGCAACTCCTGCAACTCTTCGCCTGCAATTTCCGCAAAGATCCCACCCGGATAGGCCTCGATAAACTCCGACCAGCCCCGTTCGCTATTGGTGGACCGCGCCAAAACGAAATCGGTCCGCTCCCGGTTGGCCAAGGCATCCACCTGTTCCAATGCGGTGATCTTCAGCTCGGCCAGTTGCGCGAAGGTGCCATCGGGAAAGTCCCGCAGGAAGCCCGCATAATCCTCTCGCCGGATACTGTTCGAGATCAGCTGCCACGCCTCCGTCTCACTGCGCTGGGCACTGTCCAACCGCTGCAACCGGTCATCCTGATTGAAATAAAACCGCCCGATCAAGGAGTTGTTCTCCCACGGCAATTGCCGCTGCCCGGTCGTGCGAAACACGTCCTGCCGGACATCCGCCATCATCAGCCGGATATCCACATTCGGCGTGTCGATATGATTCAACAACGCCTCCGTGAAGGGACTGTTGCGCCCCAACCCGTCATAGGCCACGTTCCCCGGCGCCGTCGCAAACGCAATGTATGATCCGCCCGAGGCGCGCACCCGCGCCAGACCGCGCCCAAACCCGTCCTGCTGCTGACCCACCGGAATGTCACTGGTCAGCGGGTTGTCGCGGCAGGCATCCAGCAAGACGATGCTGGTTTCAGTAAACTGGTTCATCAGGCCGACGATGCGATTCACCGTAACCGTCTCATTCGCGAAATCAATCCCCCGGCTGACCCGCGCATCGACCGGGATGATATGGTTCTCGTCACTCACCTGAATGCCGTGGCCTGCGTAAAAGAACAGCGACGTCTCCGCTCCGTCCAGCGCCTGGGCAAACTGCAAAAGGGCCGTCTGGAACCCAACCCGGTCCAGATCCGTGGCCAGGATCACCGTAAATCCCAGCTCATCCAGCCGCGCGGCAATATCCGTGGCGTCGTTGACCGGGTTCTTCAGCGACGGCAACACCCCCTCATAGGCAGAGTTGCCAACGACGAATGCCACCCGCTTGCCGGTCGCCTGCGCCCAGGCCCCCACCACCATCAGCGCCAGGAAAAGCTGCGCAAAAACGATCTGTCTGAAAACGCCCATAGCCAACAACCACACGATCTAAAATACGTTAACGAGTATGGCACAGCCAACCGACCACGCAAATCATTTCACCCAAGGCGCCGGTCCAGCCGCGCACAAATCTCATCATACATCTCGAACTCGACCGCATTCCTGCGCTTGAACGCCGCGATATCCTCCGGGTCGGGCTGCTCCAGCCGCGTCGTCTGGTTCTCATGCGGGACAAAGGCGGGCGGCGCCTTGCCAAAATGACGGCCCAGATAGGCCATACATTCCGGCAACCGCTCCAGCGTGCCGATGAACCAATACCGATCCAGCGCGGCCTGCCAGTCATCCACCCCACATTCAAAATGCTGCAGGAACGGCCCCATGCTGTTGCGCAGAAACGGGCCCAGCTCCTGAACCTCAAAATCGGGGTCGAAAAGCACACGCCGCTTATTCTCGAATGCATGGATCGACAGCGCGGTTTCCAGCGGTGACCGGACAAAGGTCACCCGCCGCCAGCGCTGGGGGTCCAGCGTTTCGGGATATTTCTGGTTCAACGGCATCAGATCACTGGCAAAATGGCCGCATAACATCTGATGCGGGGCGATCTGATCCAAATCCATCCGCAGGGGCAAAACCGTGGCCCAGGGCGCGCGGTAATCGCCCACCATGTGAAACCACGTCCCAAACATCTTTCTCACGGTCGTGCCGCCCGTCTTGGGCATGTGGTGAAACAGATATCGTGGGGCCACGGCAGGACCGGCCCCCTGATTCATCAGATGATCCACCAACCCGTCGCGATCCTCGGGCCGGGCCCGCACATCATTTAACGTCTGCCTCAGGGCCGCGCGCCGCTCTGCAGTCGCGATCAGGTCGCCTGCAATCCGCCGGTAGTCATCAACAGATCCCGCGATCAGCGCGTCCAGCCCATGATCAGCCAGCCAACCCGCGCCAAGATGGCCCCGCGCCGTCTGCCCGGCCATCGCAACCACGGGCAAGCCCGCCTGCAGCGCCGCAACCGTTGCCGGATCCGACAGCGGAAAACTGTCCAGATAAACATCACCCAGCGACAGAACCCCCAGCGCCTCCGCATCGGTTAGCGGCGGAAAGACCAGGATCCGGTCCCGCGGCACACCCGCCGCGATACAGGCCCGCTGCAATCGCTGCTCAAACCGGTCAGATCCGGGCCCCAATTTTTGGTCCTGGTCAAAGGGATGAAGGACCAGCAGCGCCATGTCATGATCGGCCAGGATCTGTAGCCAGGCGGTCAATAACGGCCCACCGATTTGCGCCACCGGCGCCCAACTGATCAGCATCACGCAATCCGGTGCGCTGGCAATCCGCCGTCGCAGCAGATCAACCGACGGCCCCTCTGCCGCCTCCACCGGTGGGGGGGCTGCGGCGCAACCCATGCCGGGGGCGATGATGACCTCTTCGGTAAAATCCGCCGCCGCACCATCAGGCACAGCCCGCGCGCCTAAAAAAACCTGATCCACCCGACTCAGCCCGGTTGTCACCGATGTGGTTGAGATCTGGCGCCGCGCCAGACGGTGGGCCGCCAGTTCCGCATAACGGGACTGACCGTGAACAATATCAGCCAGGACCATGACATCCAGATCCAGCCGCCGCACCTCTGTCACCATGTCGGCCACGTCGCGAGATGACAGGTCCAGCACCTCGGCCTCTGCAATGGGTTTCGCCTGATCGGTCAGACAGATAAAGGTCTCTGCCCCGCGATCTGTAACAGATTGAATGAGTTTAGAAATATCCGTACCACCCAACCCTGATACCGACCGGCGCAGTAAAAAACCGATCCGCCGGGGCCCAGCCGTCCGTCCGTCTTGCACAGCCAGATCCAAGGCATGCCCCTCGCGCAGCAATCGCGCCTCCAGCGCGCGTCCAAATATGGTTGCGTGGGGTTTCAGGTGACCTTCAGCCACCAGCAAGGCTTTCGGACCAAACCGGTCGACCATTTCCAGCGCCATGATCGCTTGCGGGCTGTCCGCGTTCTGGGTCGCGATGATCTGGCGCGCCTCTTCCATGATGCGGATCAGAAATGACTGGTACGCGCCCAGATCCATCCTAGGGGCGTCCGGCGGAATATCCGCCACCAGATAAGCGCCCACCGCTTTCGCGTAACGCGATATGCAGGGCGGTAGGTCATGCAGGGCAAAGTCAGACAAAATCCGATATGCCGGGCCACTGGCCATGGCCCGGGCCAGCCCCGCAACGCTGTCCGTGGCATCCGGCACGTCATCCCGCGGGGGCAGCGGCGCCGCCAGCCAGGCCAGCCTCGA
The DNA here is from genome assembly GCF_016901225.1 of Actibacterium sp. 188UL27-1. Taxonomy (GTDB): domain Bacteria; phylum Pseudomonadota; class Alphaproteobacteria; order Rhodobacterales; family Rhodobacteraceae; genus 188UL27-1. Next base: position 253,927 of record NZ_JAFEUL010000003.1, read on the forward strand.
CAGATCATCCGCATCCATGAAATCCACAACAGCCTGCGGGCGCATGGTTTCCAAGGTGCCGATCACCTCATCGCGCAGGGTGGCCCGGTCTGTTGGGTCGGCATCGCCCTCCACCATATCGCGGACCCGCATCACCAGATCCGTCAGGGGTGGCCGGTAGATCACGGCATTGGGCTTTTGCCGGGTCACCGACACCTCTGGCAGGGGTGACATCCCGACAGACCATAAGCGCAGCCCGCCATGGGGCAATGTATGGTCGGGATTATCCCCCTGGCGCAAAGCGGCATTGATCTCAACCGTGATTAGGTTCTGACCAGCAGGGATGGCTGTCTCAGGGATCGGAACTTCGATCACCGCCCGCCCCATCAGGTGCAAGGTGGCCGCCGGGTCCCCGTTGATCAGCACGGCAACCACCAGATGACCCTGCGCCGCCACGGGGTCAAGCGGTTCAAGATCCAGCAAAAGCTGGGCCGCCGGGGGTAAACCTGTATGGCCGATTGACAGATGGGCCTGCGCCCCAAACATCGAAACTTCATGATCCGGCAGAAACTCCCACCCGCCACGAACAAAAGGGGCAAGACCGGGGCCGATGCCGCTTTGAATCAATTGATTGGGTATTATGATACCGCGATTATATGACGGATCGGCGGCAATCGGCAGCCAACAGGCCGTCGCAATCTCAACCGTGTCACCATCCATGAAATCGTCGGGCCGAAAGATCATGTGCAGGGTCAGATCACCCGCAAGCAGGCGTGTCCCCGCGGGGACACTCATCCGGCACAACGCATTTGGCCCGATAATGCCGTCCCAGACAGGTTCATCCCCGATTGTGGTAAACAGGCTGCCCGCAGGGTGATCCGCCGGAAACCTCAGCTGCAGCGCAACCGGTCCCTGCAACGGCGGATGGGCCAAGGCAAATGTACCACGGGCGGCACTGTCCCCGCGGGGACGGTGGTTTGCCACGGGCCAGGCCCGCTCGTCGGACACTGGCAAAACAATGGTACCTGGGGTCGCCGTCTCTTTCGGCTGCACCGTGATCGCCCCGATACTAAGCAGGCAGGGCGGTCGAAACAGATCACGCACCCGATCCCGAATTGTGGTGGAGGCAGCGCGAACGCGCAGCGTCAACTCCTCTGCCTCAGCGCCAAATCTGGGCAGCGCGGGAAGGTCAAAGGTAATGTCCTGCCCCGCCCAAACGGTCGTCATCTTTACCGGAGTGTCGTTATAAATGACATGCACCGAAAGCGGCTCGGCATCCTGTCCCCGCGGGGACAGCGTCACCGTCACCGGCCCCGAACTGGCCCGGTGAATGGTAAACGCACCGGTATCGGCACAAAGGGCAAAGGCCTCCAATTCATAATTGTAAACCCATTCAGGCCCGGTGAGTGTCGCAAGCAGATCCAGCGGAGCGGCCCCCCGCTCCACAGACAGGGCACCATTGAACGGACCGCGCGGTTGGATACGGCCGCGGTTGCGCGGGCCCAGCAAAATTCTGCGCAAGCGCGCGACCCAAGTCGGGCGTTCCGTGGGGTCCGCCACCCACCGGGCCAGGGCCGGACTGAACAGCAGCAAGATACGCAGCAGCACCAATGCCGCATTAAGCCGCCGCGCCCCACCGGCGGGAAAATGGCGCAGGGCCCGGCGCAAAAAATTGGTCAGGTCTGACCTGTCCGGATGGCGCTGGTGATTGATCAACCGGGTGCGCACTGCGCTGACCAGCAATTTTTCCTGATGGGCCACGGGAACCTGGCCCCGGGTGCGGCGGGCCATGGCGATCAGATCCAATCCCGCATCGGAGACATCCCTGAGGCCGCGATGGGCCGTCCAGATCAGTTCGACGCCATCACGAAAAAATCCGTTATGCCCATGGGCGCGGTACTGCGACAGGGTTTGCGACAGATGGATCATCGGCGCAGTCAGAACCGCGGCACGGATCAGCAGGGCGTCGGCACTGATCTTCCACCGCGCGGCCGGCAGCGGAAAAGCCCAAGCCAGTGCGGCCCGGCTAAAGACATTGCCGCTGGTCGGCATGAACGGCAGGGTCAGGCGGTGCAGCAACCGGGGCAGCGCATCAACGGGCGGCACCGTCATTGGATAGGCGCCGATGGTCTGACCGGCCGTGTCGATCACATCCATCGGATAGCTCAACCCGGCCAGGCCCGGCACCCACAGGCGTTTGATCACCGCAATGGCATGGTGCAGGAGGATGTCATCGGCATCCAGAAACAGGATCAGATCGCTTTTGACAGCGGCAAATCCGGTATTAAAGGCCGCGGCCTGGCCCCCATTATCTTGTAGGATGACCTTTATGTGGGGGTATCCCGCAAGGATCTGTCTGCTGTTATCGGTCGATCCATCATCGACGACAACCACCTCATCCGGGGCGATCGTCTGGGCCGCGACGCTGCTGAGACAACTGGGCAGAAAGTGACCGTAATTATAGTTGGTGATGACCACGGCCACGGTTGGCGGATCGGGACACACCGGTTGGGGAGGGTCTGTCACGGCATCTTCTTCACTGCGACGAATGGGGGATTACCCGCTATAGCCGTCGTCACCACCGCGAAGTCCGGTCGACTGCTCGGACCGGCGAAGCAACCCAAGCTGGGCCTGGACATTGGACGGAAGACGCCGAACGGTGTCAGGCTCAAGATCATTGACGACATCGCGCGGAATGCTGCGCAAGGCATTGGGCGGCAGCGATATCAGCAACGGGCGCGCCAGCTGACTTTCAGGATAGGCGTTCAAAAACCGGACAGCATCCGCCGGGTTTTGGGTTTGCCGGGCTTGATCGAACATCGCCTTTTCACGGGAGCTGACGGTTATGGTGGGTCGGTCGGTCTGCGCCTGGCCCGGTTCGTCCATCACACATCCCGCGACGGGAAGTGTTCCCAAAACAGCCCCTAAAATCAAACGTTTGCCCAATTTCGGCATTTTATGATCTGTACTCATGCGCGCGGTACCTAAAAATATCAGATAAAGGTTAACATCAAACACATCACGAGACAATCGGAGTGGCATGACAACGTCGGGCACCGCGCATAACAAGCGGTGGCAGATACCGCAAATCCAGGTGATCGACGGCATTCCATCACAAAATTAGAATTATTCTAAAAAGTGCTTGTCCCCGGCGGGTGCGTCCCTATGTCATGGTCAACAAGCCAGCCAGCATTGCCGCAAGCCAGCGAAGAAAAGACCATTGAACAAGGGAAACGAGATGACCCAGACAGCTATTGCCCTGAACACCGATGCGCAGGCGGAAATCGCGGAAGCGTTGAACCAGTCAGTCGCCGAAACAACTGTGACAACGATGCTGGCGCAGAACTTTCACTGGAATGTCACCGGCATGGCCTTTGGTCCGCTGCATGAGTTGTTCCAGAAGATCTATGAAGATCACTTCGAGGCGCAGGACGATCTGGCCGAACGGATCAAGGCAATCGACAGCCATGCCGAGGGTACATTGGCCGGTATGTTGAAGCGGTCAAAGGTGCGCGAGCATGACGGCACCGCGACCGATATCGATATGATCAAAGCGCTGTTGGCCGCGCAGGAGACGCTGGCGGCGACGCTGGCCGGTGCCGGTGAACTGGCTGCAAATCACGGCGATACCCTGACCGAAGACCTGTGCATCGCGCGGGGTCAGGTCCATGAAAAATTCGCCTGGTTCCTGCGCAGTCACTTGCGGTGATCCAATGGTGACGGCGGGCGGTCACGCCGCCTTGCGCACAGCCGGGACCGGTTTGACCTTTTTCTTGAGGCATTTGCGCAAGTAGACCGGCGTCCAATGACTGTACCTGCCCAAGTTTTTCTGCTGGGCCACGAGCATCGCGACAAATGCATCGCGGTGCTTGTTCGTTTTCAGCTTTTTGAACAGGCTTTTCTGCGGCTTGGTCATGGAGCAGCCGATGCAGTGCCCCTGGCGTTTGAACTTGCAGACATCGATGCAGGGGCTGGGTGTTTTCGACATTGTGGCGAAACTCCTGTGGGATATGGGCAATGCCCGTGCCTGGGGGAGATGTGGCGGGCCGCGCGACGTGGCACAACCCGGTGGTTCAGTCGGTTGCAGGTTGGGAACATGGCATCACTGCAACCGCACAACGGTGCCTGATCGCGGAACATCGTCATGCACATGGTGGGCAGGGTCGGTCATCTTGCGCGCGCATTGACCCACCTGCCCCGCAAGGATGGCCAGATGTTCGGCCTGGGCCGCGTTGACCAGCAGCGTTGCCACCATGGCGGCATCATTGATCTGGCCCGCCGACGCCGTGCCGACCATATGTGCAAACACGCATTCATCGGATCCGACACAGGAACAGCAGACCTGATGGCGCACGAGCGGCCGGTGCGCATGCTGCATGAGCGTTGCGATCAGTTCCTGAAACAGGGCGATCTCTTGTCTGGCGCGATCCTGGGGAAAGGTATTGTGGTAGTCGGCACAGACCTGTTGTTGGCCGCGGGTCCCATCGCACCACAGGCGCAGATTGAGAATCAGGGAGGCCTGCCACGCCGCTATGCTGGCCAAGGCACCGACGGGAGCACCGCCGCGCAGGGCCTGTTCGGTGTTCATTTCGTGAGGATCAGTTTGCCGGATCGTGTGATCCGCAAGTAGTAGACCTGTTGATCCAGCGTCAGGCAGACCTGAACGCCATCCTTGATCAAATCGCGCGCATCATACGTGTCCATATGCACGGTTTCGGGGGACGGTTTAAGCTGCGGGAGTTGGGTCATGGCGTTCATGAGGCATGTTCCAGTCGGTCCAGTAGCGCATCAAGGTGTTGGTCGCACGGATAGAGGCCGGGGAGGACGAGGCGCAGCACGACCTCCCACTGAAACGGGGAATGGCTGGGGGAGATCGAGGCGGTTCGGTCTGAAGTCTGCGGTCGCATGGCGGCCTCCGTTTGGTGCGGATGGTCCGGGCTGCCCGAAGGTGGCTGAGGAACTTCGTATATTCTTGATTATATTAGTAGGGTTAGTCAATCCTGATTATTGTTATCGGATTAGTTTCCGAATTGCGGATGGCCCCTTTGGTGAAGTAGGCATCGGGGATGCTGGAAAAACGCCATACCTTGCCCGGAGAACGCCAACGGTGGTTGCCAGCCCCGTCGGTGCTGAGCGCCGTTATGGTGGCAGGACTTTGCCTGTTGCCGATGGTCAGCGTGGCGGTGGCGGCGATGGTGGGATCGCTGGAGACCCTGGCGCAACTGGCAGAGACGGTGTTGCGCCGCTATGCGCTGACGACCCTGTGGCTGCTGCTGGCCGTCATGGCGCTGACCGCGACGGTTGGCACAGTGACGGCGTGGCTGGTGACGATGACCCAGTTTCCCGGGCGCCGGGTGCTGGAGGTTGTCCTGGTGCTGCCGCTGGCCTTCCCGGCCTATGTGCTGGCCTATGCCTATACCCATGTGCTGGATCATCCCGGCGTTGTGCAGACCGCGCTGCGGGAGGTGAGCGGATGGGGGCCGCGGGATTATTGGTTCCCTGAAATCCGGTCATTGGGCGGGGCGGCGGCGATGCTGGCCCTGGTCCTGTACCCTTATGTTTATCTGTTGGCGCGCGCCGCGTTCAAATCGCAAAGTGGACGGGCGTTTTCGGCAGCGCGGGCGCTGGGCCGGTCACCGTTGCGCACGTTCTGGTCGGTCTCTTTGCCGATGGCGCGGCCTGCCATTGCCGCAGGCACCATGCTGGTGGCGATGGAGACGATCGCGGATTACGGCACGGTGTCCTATTTCGGGGTCCAGACCTTTGCCGTGGGGATCTACACAAGCTGGTTTACCCTGGCGGACCGGGCGGCGGCGGCGCAGCTTTCCCTGGCGCTGCTGGGTTTTGCGCTGTTGCTGACGGTGCTGGAACGGATCAGCCGCGGGCGGGCCAGTTATGCCAACGGGCGCGTCCAGGATGAGATGCCGCGATTTCAGCTGACCGGTGGACGGGCCGCGATGGCATTTGCCGCCTGCGCGATCCCGGCGATCCTGGGAAGCCTGCTGCCCGCCGCGATGCTGGGACAGATGGCGCTGGGATCGGAGCAGGATCTGCTAAGCCCGCGCTATCTGGCGTTCATCCGCAATTCGATCACGCTGGGCGCAATTGCGGCCGTGGTAACCGTGGCGGCCGCCCTGTTGCTGGGCAGTCTGGACCGGACGCGGCCCACGGGCCTGACCGCCGGGGCGCTGTATGTCGGGCGGATGGGATATGCGGTGCCGGGCGGCGTGATCGCCGTGGGCCTGCTGGTGCCGTTTGCCGCGCTGGATAACGGGATGGATGCCCTGTTCAGGGCACAGTTCGGGATATCGACGGGGCTGCTGTTCACCGGGTCGATCTGGCTGCTGGTTGCGGCTTACATGATCCGGTTCATGGCCGCTGCAATCGGATCCTATGAAGGCGGTGCGGCCACGATGAACACCAACATGGACCTGGCCGCCCGGGTCCTGGGGCAAAACCGATGGGGCGTGGTACGGCGCGTGCATTTCCCGCTGCTGCGCCCCAGTTTGCTGACCGCTTTGCTGATCGTGTTTGTGGATGTGATGAAGGAGCTGCCCGCGACCCTGATCATGCGGCCCTTCAACTTTGACACGCTGGCGGTTCAGGCGCACAGATTAGCCTCGGACGAGCGGTTGGAGGGGGCTGCGGTGCCCAGCCTGGTGATCGCAGCAATCGGATTGCTGCCGGTGATCTTGCTGTGCCGACAGATCGGTCGCGACCGGTCATGACAAAGGGGCGCAACGATGCGCCCCAATGTGATCGTCTGACCGATCAGCTTATTCCCAGCCGACTTCGGTAAAGATTTTCTGGGCGGCAGGCACATTCTTGGCAACCTTGGAAAGATCAACCGCATCGGGGCGGAACATGCCAAGGGTGGCCACGGAAGCTGACAGGCCAACACCCGGGACGGCAGGAAATTCATCATTGCCCGCAGAGAAATACTGCTGCGCCTGGTCTGACGCCAGATATTCCATGAATTTTACGGCATTGTCCTTGTTCGGGGCATTGGCGGCAACGCCACCACCGGAGAGGTTCATATGGGCCCCTTCGGCATTTTGCGCGGGAAAGACCCAACCGATATTCTCCATCGCGTCCTTGGGCAGGCCATCGACATCGGTGCGGACAGCACGGGCAAAGTAGTAGGTGTTGGAAATGGCGATGTCGCATTCACCCGAAACCAGGGCCCGCAGCTGATCGGTATCGCCACCTTGGGGTTTGCGGGCGAAGTTGTCGACAAATCCCTGCGCCCAGGTTTTCGCCGCCTCTTCCCCGTGATTTTCGATCACCGCGGCCAGTAAGGTTTGGGAATACACGTTGGTGGAGGACCGGTGACAGACCTGACCCTGATAGGCGGGATCGGCGAGGCTGACATAATCCATGGGGGGGGCCGTCACGTCGGCCTTGTCGTAAAAGACAATCCGGGCGCGCTGGGAAAAGCCGAACCACTGATTGTCTGCATCCTGAAGGTTGGCCGGGATGCGCGCCTCCAGCATGGGGCTATCGATGCTTTGCAGGATACCCGCCTCTTTCGCGCGTTCCAGCCGCGAGGTGTCCACGGTCAGCAAGACATCCGCGGGAGAGTTTGCCCCTTCAGCTTCCATCCGGGCAATCAGCTCGTCCGCCTTCCCTTCGATCCGGTTGATCGTGATTCCGGTCTGTTCGGTAAAATCAGAATAAAGCCGTTCATCGGTGTCGTAATGGCGCGATGAATAAAGGTTCAGTTCGCCTTCTGCGACCGCGCCCGTTGCGAAAACAGCCAATGCTGACATCGCCAGCACCGATGTTGAAGTGAAGGATGGCATGTGTCTCTCCCTAATCTGTATTACCCTTACAGAAATACTCAGTTACATGTCTTGCCGTCGTCAGCAAGCCTTTCTGAGTGTTATTGTAGGAATAGATATGGCAGGACCTGATCCGGGATTGGACAGAAATTTCCCCTGAACTTTCAACTATCGCAACCAAGTACGATCCTATAAGTTGATCGCTTAGGCGGGTCTTTGATCTACCCGACGATACCGGAGGCGCCCTTGGCAGGACATGATACAGGGCAAACCAACCCAGCCGAAACTGGCGCATCGGCGGACAACCCTGAAACCATCGAAAGCATCGCGGAAGACCTGATCGGGAGTGTTTCCCCGGCCGTGGATTACGGCGCGCAACTGATCGAAGGATTCAGCAAACAGTTTTCCTCAATCGACGGGCTGATCGTTCTGGCGGTGATTTTAGGTGCGTTTCTGGTGGCCTGGCCCCTGGTACGCCCGGTCAATCGCATCCTGGACGAAACGTGGCCCACCGTAGATGGCAAGAAACCCTATCTGGGTAGCGTCAAAAGCGTGGTCAAACGGATCACGCTGCCGATTGTCACCGTCATCCTGCTGTGGATCGCCGTTCCGATTCTGGAAAGCCTGGGGATCACCAATGACATGCTGCGCGTCGTGGCCAGCATGTTGCAGGCCTGGATCGTCATAAATGTGTTTTCAGCCATCGTGCGCGATCCGTTCTGGTCCCGTATCTTTGCGGCATTGGCCTGGTTTTTGGCCGTTCTTTACATCCTGCGTTTGCTGAATCCGCTGATCGCGACAATGGAAAGCGTGGGCATTTCCATTGGATCGGCACGGATCACCATTTTTGACATGATCAAGGGTGCAGTGCTGCTGGTCCTTTTGATCTGGGCCTCGCAGGCGTTGGTTGGGTTCGTGCGGTCGCGGTTGAGCCGGTCTGCAACATTGAACCAATCGATCCAGACCCTGATCGCCCAAGCGGTGCGGCTGACGGCGATCTTTATCGCGGTTCTGATCGCGCTGAGCGTGATCGGGGTGGATCTGACCGCCTTGGCCGTGTTCTCCGGCGCCATCGGTGTGGGGATCGGCATTGGTTTGCAGGCCATTGTGGCAAACATGATGGCAGCCGTGACCCTGATGCTGGAAGGATCGATCAAGATCGGCGATTTCATTGAACTGGAAAATGGCACCTATGGTGAGATCAGGGAGATCACGACACGGGCCACCCGGATCAGAACGACGGATAACGTCGATATCCTGGTTCCCAATTCCGAGTTCATCAATGGCCGGGTGACCAACTGGACCATGCGGGACCGGTATCGCCGCATGCGAATCCCGTTTGGTGTGGCCTATGGCACAGATAAGGAGCTGGTAAAGACAGCGGCCCTGGAAGCGGCGGACGGCATCCCGCATGAACTGACCGGCCCCGATGCCCAGCCCGCAGATGTTTGGCTGGTGGGGTTTGGCGACAGTGCGTTGAATTTCGAACTGGTCGTCTGGCTGAGCCCGGAGGCCGTCAAACATCCCGAGATCGTCCAGGCCGATTACAACTGGGCGCTTGAGACTGCGCTGGCGAAACACGGGATCGAGATCCCGTTCCCGCAGCGCGATCTGCATATCCGGTCGGGCGAGTTGCCGATCCGGCGCGGCGCCCCGGCCCCACTAAAGACGGTACACGCCCATGAGCCGTGACAACGATCTGGTGATCTGTCCGGTTTGCGACAGCCTGTATCGGGTGAATGCCGCGGACCGGACGCGCCCGGCGCGCTGTGGCCAATGCGGCTATCGCCTGGTTCTGGGCAAGCCCGACGCGATTGCCAGCGTGGTGGGCATGGCCCTGGCCGCGGCGATTCTGATGGCGGTGGTCGTATTCACTCCGTTCCTGCAATTGACCGCCGGGACATTCACCAGCCGCGCATCGGTCCTGGATGTGGTCTTGGCGTTTCAGTCGGACATCATGGTGCCGCTATCAATTTCGGTTCTGGCCTTTATCGTTCTGTTGCCGTTGGCGCGGTTCGCCTTTCTGACCTATGCGTTGATGCCAGCCGTGTTTGACCGCGCGCCATTGCCCGGGGCGGCCGTGTCCCTGCGCTGGGCCTTTCAACTGAAACCCTGGGCCATGGCCGAGATCTTTATGGTGGGGGTCGCCGTGGCATTGGTGAAACTGAGTGGCATGGCCACCCTGACGATGGGCCCGGCCTTTTGGGCCTTTGTCGCGGTGGTTTTGCTGAACGCCTACGGAGACGCGCTGATGTGTCGAACAACATTATGGTCCGCCGTATCAAAGCCGCGCCCGTAATTACGGCCCGGGCCGCGGGCCTTGTGGGATGCCAGATCTGCGGCAAGGTCACGCAATTGGGCGAGACGCGTTGCCCCCGGTGCTATGCCAAGTTGCGCAGCCGGGACGGCCACAGTCTGCAAAAGGTCTGGGCCTGGATGATTGCGGGACTGATCGCCTATATTCCCGCCAATATCTATCCGATGCTGATCACCACCCAGGCCTTTCAACGGCAGGAAGCCACGATTGTGGGCGGGGTGATCGACCTGATACATTACGGATCCTACGGCGTGGCGGCGATCGTGTTCATTGCCAGCGTGTTGATCCCTGTGGGCAAGTTTCTGGTGATTGGCTATCTGGCGTGGATCTTGCGGCGGCCCCACAAACTGGATCCGCATCGGTTGCATCTGTTTTACGAAATTGTCGAGTTCATCGGACGTTGGTCGATGATCGATGTTTTTGTCGTTGCCATTCTGGTGGCATTGGTTCGCTTTGGGATATTGGCCACCATCAATCCGGGGATCGCTGCAGTGTGTTTCGCGCTGTCGGTCGTGTTCACGATGTTGGCTGCGCAAAGCTTTGACTCGCGTCTGATCTGGGATAGGATAAAACGGGGCTGATGACCGATCAAACAGAACTGCCTTCACCGGATTTCGAACAGACGCGACGGGGGCTTACCCTGGTCTGGATCATGCCACTTTTGGCGGTGATCGTGGCGCTTGGTGTGGTTTGGCGCAGCTATAGTGATCTGGGGCCGCTGATCCTGGTGCGGTTTCCCGATGCCGCCGGGATCAAGGTGGACGAAACCCCCCTGCGTTACCGTGATGTCGAGGTGGGACAGGTTGAGGGCGTTTCCTTTTCCGGCGATCTGCGAAGTGTGGACGTGGCCATCCGCGTGGATAAGGCCATGGCTCCTTTTATCGATAGCGGCGCGAGCTTTTGGTTGGTGCAACCGGAAGTGTCTGCCCGGGGGATCACCGGGCTGGATACCGTTCTGTCCGGCGTCTACATCGAAGGTAGCTGGGATGGTGTACCCGGTGAACGGACGAGCGAGTTCAACGCGCTGGAACGGCCACCCCTGGCACGACCCGGCGAAACCGGCACGCAGATCACCTTGCGCTCCAGTGACGGGCGCCAATTGGCTGCAGGCGCGCCGATCCTCTTTAACGGGATCGAGGTTGGGCGGATCGGAACACCGAGCCTGTCGGACGATGGCGCCGTCGTGACGATGAGCGCGTTTGTCACCGAGCCCCATGACCAACGCCTGACCACGGCCACGAGTTTCTGGGATTCCTCAGGCTTTACCATCGGGTTGGACACTGGCGGTGTTTCGGTTGATGTGGATAGCCTGGCCGCACTGATCGAAGGGGGCATCAGCTTTGGCACGCTGGTATCGGGCGGAACACCTGTAGAACCTGGCCATGTATTTGAGATCTTTGGCAGCGAAGAGGATGCCAGGACCAGCGTTTTCAGCGGCACGGCAAATTATGCCGCCGCGATCCTGCTGGAGAACAACGTGGCCGGTCTGACCCGGGGCGCGAATGTCCGGTATCAAGGCATCAAGGTGGGCGAGGTTCAGGATATCTCCGGTTTCGTGGATCCGGATGACGCGGGCCGCGGTGTGCAACTGTTGGCGCGCCTGCAACTGAACCCGCGGCGCCTGGGTATCGAAGGGACATCAGACAGCGATGCGATCACCGATGCCTTGGCAGACCGGGTGGAGAACGGATTGCGGGCCCGGCTGTCCTCTGAAGGGCTATTGGGGCAAACCATCGTTGTCGAGCTTTTGGATCTGCCGACAGCGGGCTTGGCCACATTGCGAACCGATCTGACGACGCAGCCGTTGCTGCCGACGGTGGAAGCCAGCCTGACTGACAGCTCCGCCACGGTGGACGGGTTGGTGGAACGGGTGAACAACCTGCCGATCGAAGATGTGATGACATCCGCCATTGACCTGATGGACAGCGTCACGCGCCTGGCCTCCAACCCCGAGACACAGTCGATCCCGGCGGAGGCGCGGGGGCTGCTGCAAGACGCCCGCACCCTGGTCGGATCAGAAGAAATCCGGCAAGCGTTGACAGACATTCAGACGGCCACGCAGGAAATCAGCACACTGGCCACGACAGTTGGCGACAGCGAAGGATTAACAACGCTTTTGACGGCATTGGAGCAATCGGAAACCATCGTGCGGAACCTTGCGACAGTCTCTGAGGGGTTGCCTGGTCTGAGCGAAGATGTTGCAGAGGTTGTTCGGGACATAGGGGAGTTGCCATTGGGTGATCTGACCCGCTCGGCGACGTCGACCGTGGCGCGATTGCAAACGTTGCTGGCGGATGAAAGCATTGCGCAGATTGCCCCGTCCCTGGCCAGTACATTGCAGGAAGCCGACACAGCATTGCAGGAATTGCGGGCCAGCGGTGCCATCGCGCAACTGGACGAGACGTTGACCAGTGCGGCGACACTGACCAATTCACTGACGGAGTCCGCCGCGGATATCGGCCCGATCCTGGATGATATCGCCGTTGTCGTGAGGGATGTGCAAGGCCTGCCGCTGCAGGATGTCGTACAGTCAAGCAATCGCGTTATCGAACGGCTTGAGACGGTCCTGTCTGCCGACGGGATCGAGGATATTCCAACAACATTGTCCGCCGCGTTGGTCGAATTGCAATCTTCGCTCAAGGAATTGCGCGAGGGCGGGGCTGTTTCCTCCCTCAATGCGACGCTGGCCAATGCCGATGCTGCCTTGCAATCGGTGGAAGAGGCCGCACGTTCCTTGCCCGCCTTGGCCCAGCAGTTGGACGGATTGGCCAGCGATTTTGACAGTTTGATCGCATCCTATGGTGAACGGTCACGGTTCAATCAGGACCTGCGTGATGCCATCCGCTCTGCCACCGATGCTGTGGATGCGATCCGGTCATTGGCGCGGACGATTGAACGTAATCCCAACTCTCTCATTACAGGCCGCTGATATGTTCCGTTTCGCGATGCTCTTGTTAATATCTGTGGTGGCCGGTTGCGGCGGTGCGCCGGACCAGCTTTTGTTCCAGACGCCATCATCGGAACTGAAGGTTCGGCCCAGCGTGCGCACGGTCGAAGTGATGCAGGTGTCATTGCCGACATATGCGGAGGCGCAGGAAATCTCGGTCCAGAACGAAGGCGGCACACTGGAACAGGTGCCCGGGATCCTATGGGCTGATGAGCCTGCGCGCGCCCTGACCAACGGCATGGTGCGCCTGTTGTCATCGATCACCGGCGCCCGGATCGCCGCAGAGCCCTGGCCGCTGGATGGGTTGCCAGAAGCGGAGTTGACGATCCGCGTAGAGCAGCTGGCAGTTTTGCAACAGGGGCAGTTGCGCCTTTCCGGACAGTACGGTTTGCGGTATGACAACACCGGGCGTCGCGGAAAATTGCGGTTATTTGATATCACTGTTCCCCTTGTTTCGACATCACTTACGAGTATCTCTGCAGGGTATACTGAGGCTTGGACACAACTGGCTGAGAAGATCGCGCGCGATCTTTAGATAACTCCAAAAGGGGATCCGCCATGAACTTGAAACTGATCTGCATCTCAGCCGTGTTTGGCCTGACAAGTCAGGCCGCCTTGGCCGAGACACAGTTGGAATTTGTGTTGGGTGCCGGCGCCAGCAATGCGCCCGCCTATATCGGTTCAGATGAAAACGAGTGGTCGCCAACCGGTATCTTGCTGCCTGAATATGTGAAGATCGGGCGGCTGAGCTTTGGCAGCATTCCTGGACAGCCCGAAAAGCTGGGATTTGGTCTGCGCGGATCCTTCCGAGTCGTGGGTGAACGCGATAGCAGCGAATATGATGAGCTGGACGGGCTGGATGATGTGGATGCCGCTGTCGAACTTGGGTTCGGCGTGGGATATGAAGCAGAGCGATACCGAGTTTTTGTCGATGTTCGCCAAGGTATCGGTGGCCATAGCGGGCAGGTGGCAGAGTTTGGCGGCGATTTGAAATGGTCGGTCAATGATGCGCTGAGTGTCGAGGTTGGACCACGGGTCTTTCTGGGGTCCGATGCCTATTTCGACGCGTATTTCAATGTCACGGATGATGAGGCGGCTGCGAGCCAGTTCGACGCTTACAATTCTGGCGGCGGTTTGGTTTCAAGCGGTCTTCAATTGCGGGCAACCTATGAGCTAAACCCGGATTGGAGCGTCATCGGCACGTATCGCCATGACGTCTTGCGCGACGATGCAGCGGATAGCCCGATTGTTGAAGAAGGGTCTGACCGTCAGAACTCGGTATCGGTTCTGCTGACGCGGCGGTTCTCGCTGAACTTCTAAAGTTGGTCTTTCGCTATCTTTGCCCATAAAGCGTTATCGCCCAAGGTTGCGACGAATGCCTGATGGGCCGCATTTTCATCGGCTGTGAGCCTGGACGGCAAGGGCGTGGGGCGTGGTCTGGGCCGCCAGATCGTTATGTCTCCAGCCTCTTTGCGCGGACCGTCATTAGAGAGCGCGAAATCGGGCTGTCGCCCGCCAATAAGCTCCAGATAAACATCTGCCAGGATCTCACTATCCAGCAACGCACCGTGTTTTTCGCGTGCTGAGTTATCGATACCAAACCGGCGACACAGCGCATCAAGAGAAGCCGGAGAGCCCGGGAACCGTTTCCGGGCAATGGCAAGCGTATCAAGCGCCTGATCGTTTGGGAGTTTGGGTTTGCTGGCCCAGTCCAGTTCTGCATTCAGGAATTTCATGTCGAACGCGGCGTTATGGATCACCAGTTTGGCATCGCCGACAAAATCCAGAAATTCCTGGGCGATAGACTGAAAAACAGGCTTGTCCGCCAGAAATTCTTCACTGATGCCGTGAACATCGAACGCTTCCGTCGGCATATCGCGCTGCGGATTGATATATTGGTGATAGGTGCGGCCGGTGGCGACGTGATTAAACAGCTCGACCCCGCCGATTTCGACGATCCGGTGACCTTCCTTGGGATCAAGGCCTGTGGTTTCGGTATCCATCACGATTTCACGCATATCGACCCCTCCGGATGTCAGTCAGCAAAGTGTCGACCTGTTTTTCGACCGCTTCAAGGCTTGATGTTTCGATCGCCACATCCGCGCGCGCCCTTTTTTCCGTATCCGGGATCTGACTGGCCAGAATGCGGTCGAAGTGGTCCGCTGTCATATTGGGACGCTCCAGTACGCGCCGGCGCTGTTCGGCGGCATCAATGCTGACGACGACGACGAGGTCCATATCCTTTGCTGCCCCGGTCTCAAACAAAAGCGGGATGTCCAGGACGCAAATCGGTATCGATGTGTTTTCTAGAAAAGTAGCGCGATCCTGTTGCACCAGGGGATGCACGATGGCCTCGATGCGCTGCAAAACTTCGGCATCCTGCTGGATGAGACGTTTCAAAGCACCACGGTCAACCGTGTGGTCGGTGATCGCCTGGGGCCATTCGGCACTGATTGCTTTGACCGCTGCGCCGCCTTGACCGTACAGGCGGTGAACGGCGGCATCAGCATCCCAGAGTGCGACATCATCATGGGCGGCAAAGATCCGGGCCGTAGTCGATTTGCCCATCCCGATGGAACCCGTCAAACCAATGACAAAAGGCGTCATCCCAGCACGACTTTGCGGGTGGCCTGGTCAACGGTGGGTTCTGCCCCAAACCAGCGTTCAAAACCTGGGGTTGCCTGGTGCAACAGCATGCCCAGCCCATCAACAACACGGCAGCCCATCGCCCCTGCCTCTTGCAAAAGAACCGTATGGAGCGGTGTGTAAACCAGATCGCTGACGACGCAGCCTGGCTCCAAGCCATCGAGCGGCACGCGAAATTCTGGCTTGCCAGCCATCCCAAGTGACGTGGTGTTGACGACCGTGGCTGCGCCTTCGAGCATGTTGCCCGCCTGAACCCATTCATAGACAGTGATCTTGGGGCCGAACTCCTTGCGCAAGGCTTCTGCCCGTGTCCGGCTACGATTGGATAGACGAATGTCAACGACGCCCAACTCAATCAAGGAATGAATGACCGCGCGGGAGGCCCCGCCCGCGCCGAGTATCGCGGCTGGCCCCTGTTTTGCATCCCAATCAGGGGCGGCCTGACGCAGATTGGCGATAAAGCCATAACCATCTGTATTATCGGCATAAATTTTGCCTTGCCGAAAGGTAAGCGTGTTAGCAGCCCCAATAAGCGCAGCCCTGTCAGTGATGACATCCGCCATGGTCAGGACAGTTTCCTTATGGGGAATCGTCACATTGATGCCGACAAAGCCCATCTTTGGCAGCATCGGCAGGGTATCCCGCAGGTCCGCCTGGTTGATATGGAGCGGCACGTAATGGCCCCGGATCCCATGTACCCTAAGCCAATGATTGAACAGCACAGGTGACCGGGAGTGGGCGATGGGAGACCCGATCACACCAGCAAGCGGGATCTGATCAATCATCTTCTAGGACGCCTCTATCCGACAGGTAATTCAACGTTTGAAGCAGCGGAATACCCAATACGGTGAAGTAGTCCCCATCGATTCGCTGGAACAGTCGGATCCCCTCTGCGTCGACCCGATAATGCCCGACGCAGTAGGAGACATCCAGCCAATGCCGCGACAGATAGCGATCAATGTCATTAGCTGTCAGGGCACGCATGGTGAGGGTGGCTGTGGCGACATGGCGCCAAACAGGTTTGGCATTTTCATAGATGACCACGGCAGAGTGCACTTTATGCTGCTGTCCCTGAAGGCGTGATAGCAATTCTGCCGCTTCGGCCTGATCCCGGGATTTACCGATAGCTGCGCCATCAAATTCTAGGATCTGATCTGCTGCAAGAACAAAACCAGCGCTTGTTTTGGAAGCCACCCGGCGCGCCTTGAAATCGGCCAAGGCGTCACTCATATCTCTTGGCGATACGTCGTCTTGGGTCAGAGATTTACGAAGCGCGTCCTCATCCACCCGCGGTTTTTCAACCGCGAACCGAATTCCGGCACGTTCAAGCAACGACCGCCGGATAGGCGATCCCGAGGCAAGGATTAAATCGGACATGTGGATAATCTATGTATTGGAGTGTGGCGGCCAAGTGGACGGAGTGTTAACCGAAATCGACATCTGGTGAAAGTGCCACAGAAACCGGATGTGTCCAAAAAGTGTCAGAATTTTGTTAACTGTTACTATGTTGCCATAATTGCCGTTGACAGCGTTGGTCATGCACATTTTTCCCCGAATTCATCCACAGGCTAAGACATCAAGTGATCCGCTTAAACTACTGATATAAAAAAATCTTTTTTGGTGTTTGGTATCGGGGTAAATTGGAGCTAAAAAGCATCCACACGGGGATAGAGGTGGGGACAAATATTTAATCCCAGTTATACACAGCCCCTACATCATCATCTATCTTTCCTCTTCTTATATATTTTAAGAGAAGGCGACTGTCGGGAGGCGAAATCATTCCATGAACTGGATCGAAACAGCGTTGCTTGCGGCCTATCCCTGGACGAAATCATTGCATGTGATGTCGGTCATCGCGTGGATGGCCGGGTTATTCTACCTGCCCCGATTGTTCGTCCACCATACAGAGAAGGTGACAGTGGGATCAGACACGGATGATCTGTTTCAGATGATGGAACTGAAACTGTTTCGCGTGATCATGAACCCGGCGATGATCGCAACCTGGCTTTTTGGGTTGATCCTTGTCTTTACCCCGGGCGTGGTTGAGTGGACGGCGATTTGGCCTTGGACCAAGGCGGCGTCGATCATTGCGATGACCTGGTTCCATCATTGGCTGGGGCGACGACGCTCTGATATCGTGGCGGGACAGAATACCCATACCGGACGACAATATCGGATGATGAACGAGGTGCCGACGCTTCTAATGGTGGTGATCGTGGTTTCAGTCATTGCGCGCCCATTTTGACGGCCTAATTGACTCATGCTGGTCGAGTTCGTATACGCCAGCGCAATGGCTGTTCTGCCAGGTCCATCCCTGACATCTAAAGACCCGCGGTACGCCGCCTAGAGGTTCTATGACTCAAGACAAACTCACACTCTCTCAGTTGAAAGCCCATACACCGGCAGATCTGCTGGCGATGGCCGAAGAACTGGAGATCGATAACGCCTCCACCATGCGCAAGGGCGATATGATGTTCGCTATCCTCAAGGAGCGGGCTGAGGATGGGTGGGAGATCTCTGGCGATGGTGTGTTGGAGGTGATGCAGGACGGGTTCGGGTTTCTACGTTCGCCCGAAGCGAATTATCTGCCTGGCCCCGATGATATTTACCTGTCGCCTGACATGATCCGCCAGCACGCGCTGCGGACCGGGGATACGGTGGATGGCGTAATCCAGGCGCCACGCGAAACCGAACGGTATTTCTGCATGACAAAGGTCACGCAGATCAATTTCGAAGAGCCGGAGCGAGCCCGTCACAAGGTTAACTTTGACAACCTAACCCCGCTCTACCCCGATGAGCGGCTGAAGATGGAGATCGAGGATCCAACCATCAAAGACCGGTCGGCGCGTATCATTGATCTTGTGGCTCCCATTGGTAAGGGTCAGCGGTCGTTGATCGTGGCTCCGCCGCGCACGGGTAAGACGGTTCTGTTGCAGAACATCGCGAATTCGATCGAGAACAACCATCCGGAATGCTACTTGATTGTTTTGCTGATCGATGAACGGCCGGAAGAGGTCACCGACATGCAGCGGTCGGTCAAAGGTGAGGTGATCAGTTCGACATTCGATGAACCGGCCACACGGCACGTTGCAGTCAGCGAGATGGTCATCGAAAAAGCGAAGCGCTTGGTCGAACATAAGCGGGATGTGGTGATCCTGTTAGATTCGATCACCCGGTTGGGTCGGGCGTTCAACACGGTTGTGCCGTCGTCTGGCAAGGTGCTGACTGGTGGTGTTGACGCAAATGCGTTGCAACGCCCCAAGCGGTTCTTTGGTGCCGCGCGAAATATTGAAGAGGGTGGATCACTGACCATCATTGCGACGGCTCTGATCGACACGGGGAGCAAGATGGACGAGGTCATCTTTGAGGAGTTCAAGGGCACCGGTAACTCAGAGATCGTGCTGGACCGCAAGATTGCGGACAAGCGAGTTTATCCCGCCATGGATATTCTGAAGTCCGGCACACGGAAAGAGGATTTGCTGGTTGACAAGATCGATCTGCAAAAGACCTTTATTCTGCGTCGGATCCTTAATCCCATGGGAACGACAGATGCGATTGAGTTCTTGATATCGAAGTTGAAGCAGACGAAGACGAACTCTGAATTCTTCGACTCCATGAATACTTAATCATTTCAATTCAATAGGTTAGGGTATGGATACCATCTTTGCCCCGGCCACTGCACCGGGTCGTGCAGGTGTCGCGATCATTCGGGTTTCCGGGCCTGCTGCAGACGATAGCCTGGATGTTTTAGGCGTAACCAAGCTGCCTGTATTCCGACAGGCGGCCGTCCGGAAGATCTTTACCACGGACGGTCTCTTGGACGAGGCGTTGGTCCTGCGATTTGCGGCAAATCACAGCTTCACAGGTGAGCCGGTGACGGAGCTGCATGTGCACGGTAGCGAGGCAGTTCTAGCGAAAGTCATCTCGATCCTTGCTGATATTCCCGGCTATCGCATGGCAGAGGCTGGAGAGTTCACCCACCGAGCCTTGCATAACAACCGGATGGATCTGACCCAGGTTGAAGCATTGGCTGACTTGATTGATGCCCAGACGGAAGCGCAACGGAAATTGGCGGCGTCTGGCTTTTCAGGTGAATTTACCAAACAGATAGAGACGTGGCGATCGAACCTGCTGCGAGCGGCAGCTCTGACCGAGGCCACCATCGATTTTGCCGATGAAGATATCCCGGAAGACGTGATGCCGGAAGTGACCCAGATTTTGGATCTATTGATCGATGAATTTCGGTCAGAGATTGATCATGCGCAGTATGCCGAGCGGGTCCGCGATGGTTTTGTGGTGGCCATTGTCGGTGCTCCGAATGTTGGCAAATCGACCTTATTGAACCGGATAGCCGGGCGTCAGGCGGCGATTACGTCTGATATCGCAGGGACCACCAGGGATATCATCGAGGTTAAGCTGGACTTGGGAGGATTGCCCGTCACTTTGCTTGATACTGCGGGATTGCGGGAAACAGATGACGTGGTCGAGACGATTGGTGTTGATCTGGCCATTGAGCGTGCCCGGTTGGCAGATATCCGGTTGTTTCTCGGGGATGCCGGAGTTTTCAAGGATGATCTATATATCGATGGCGACTTGGAAGTTATCGCCAAAGCTGACCTTGGGCAGAACACTGGCAGTCTGGCGATTTCCGGTTTGACGGGCGAGGGTATGGACGCGGTCTTGGATCAGATTGTCGACCGTTTGCATGGTCGCTATCCGGGCGAAGGAACAGCGACGCGGTACCGACACCAGCGAGCGCTGTGTGACGGGAGCAAGGGGCTAGCGGAGGCTGTGTATTTGCTGAAATCGGGTGAAGTGGAAGCAGAGCTTATCGCCCAAAACATTCGGTCTGCGATATCTGCTCTGGATAGCCTAGTAGGCCGAATTGGCGTAGAAGACTTGTTAGGAGAGATCTTCAGTAGTTTTTGTATTGGAAAATAGAGGCTGTTTCACGTGAAACACCAAGATTTTGATGTAGTAGTCATAGGTGGTGGTCATGCGGGCTGCGATGCGGCCCATGCTGCGGCACGGTTGGGTGCTCGTACGGCATTGGTGACTTTACGCCGCTCTGATTTGGGTGTGATGTCGTGTAACCCGGCAATTGGAGGCCTGGGCAAAGGTCATCTGGTGCGGGAAATAGATGCTCTGGATGGTTTGATGGGCCGCGCTGCTGATATGGCTGGTATCCAGTTTCGGTTGTTGAACCGCAAGAAAGGGCCAGCTGTTCAGGGTCCGCGTACTCAAGCGGACCGTAAGCTTTATCGATGCGCTATGACATCCCTCATCGTAGATACGCCAAATTTGACGGTGATTGAAGGCGAAGTCAGTGATCTGGACATTGAAGGAGCGTCAATATCAGGAGTTTACCTTTCGGATGGATCACACATATCCGCATCTTCCATCATTTTGACCACTGGCACGTTTTTGCGCGGTGTGGTCCATATCGGTGATGTATCCTATTCCGCTGGCCGTATGGGAGATAACCCATCGATTGCCCTGGCTGATCGGATCCGGGAGTTGGGTTTACCGATGGGCCGTCTTAAGACAGGAACACCACCGCGTCTTGATGGTCGTACCATTAAATGGGATCAGCTCGGGCGGCAACCTGCTGACGCGGAACCGGTGATGTTCTCGTTCTTGTCCAAGGCGCCGATAGCGCAACAAATTTCGTGCGGTATTACATATACTAACGAAGCAACCCACGAAATTATCCGCGCAAATTTAGACCGATCTTCGATGTATGGTGGATATATAGAGGGGGTAGGCCCTCGGTATTGTCCATCTATAGAAGATAAGATTGTCCGGTTTGCCGATAAGGAAGCTCATCAGATTTTCTTGGAACCAGAGGGTTTAGACGACCATACCGTATATCCCAACGGCATTTCGACATCTCTTCCTGAGGATGTTCAATGGGATTACGTTCGCTCGATTATTGGCCTGGATCAGGTCGAAATTTTGCAACCGGGTTATGCTATTGAATATGATTACATCGATCCCCGGGTTTTGGGTACAGACTTGCAATTGCGGGGTGTAAAGGGCTTTTTCTTGGCTGGCCAGATCAATGGTACGACTGGATATGAGGAAGCCGCGGCACAGGGTTTGGTGGCGGGTCTAAATGCTGCCCTTTATGCTCGGTCAGAACCTGCTGCAGTGTTTTCCCGTCGGGATAGTTATATCGGCGTCATGATCGATGATTTAGTCACACAAGGCGTGACTGAACCATACCGAATGTTCACATCTCGTGCCGAATATAGGCTGTCTTTGCGGGCTGATAATGCTGATCAGCGACTAACGCCTATTGGACGGGATATAGGATGTGTAGGGGAAAGTCGCTGGCGGCAGTTTGAGAGTAAGTTGAATGAGTTGAACCGTACAACTGGAAGGCTGTCACGCTTTTCCGTCACATCTCGACAGCTTCAGGCTGAAGGTGTTCGAGTAAATGTAGATGGGCCGCGGAGAACCGGTTTGGAAGCACTGTCGTTGCCTCACTGTAGTTTTGAAACGCTTGTTGATATCGGCTTTGATAATACGGATGTTTCACGTGAAACATCTGATCAGGTGGAGCGAGATGCGCTATATGCCCAGTATCTTGACCGGCAGGAAAGCGATGCACAGAACCTACAGAAAGACGAAGATGTCAGTATTCCTGCAAGCTTTGATTTTTCGGCACTTTCGGGATTGTCAAATGAGCTGAAATCGAAGCTCAGGATCGCTCACCCGACGTCGCTTGGTCAGGCGGGACGCATCCAGGGTATGACGCCTGCGGCACTTACTTTGATATTGTCTCATTTGAAGAGGGTTGAGCGTCGATCAGCATGACTTCGCTAGATGCCAGTCTTTCGATACTACCATTCGATGTTTCACGTGAAACATTGGATAAGTTAAATTTATATGAGCGCCTGCTTTATCAATGGAATGCTAAAATTAACTTAGTGGCGAGATCGACGCTACCCGATAGATTTCACAGGCATTTTGTAGATTCCGCTCAATTGCTGTCTTTTGTTTCTGACGATTGGGGAGATTGGTTGGATCTTGGATCGGGAGGCGGATTTCCAGGACTGGTCTGCGCTATATTGGCTGCTGACCAGTATCCGCGCTTGAGTTTTCATCTTGTTGAAAGCGATCAACGTAAATCCGTCTTTTTGAGAACAGTAGCGAGAGAAACTGAAACGAACGTTAAGATATTAGCACATCGCGTAGAGGACCTATCGCCTCGTCAAGCCAGCTATCTTTCAGCACGCGCATTATCTGCTTTGCCGGATCTTCTGCACATGGCCCACGCCCATCTGGCATCTTCAGGCGTCTGCCTTTTTATGAAAGGTGCAAATTACCAAGAAGAAGTCATCTTAGCGCGCAAAACATGGAACTTTGATCTTCAGACTCATCCGAGTATTACGCATAGTAGGTCAGCGATTCTTGAGCTGAAAGGCCTGCACCGTGTCAAATAGAACAACACAGCCAAAGATAATCGCAGTCGTTAATCAAAAGGGTGGTGTGGGAAAGACAACCACTGCCATAAATCTTGCCGCAGCTCTCGTAGAGCAAGGAGAGCGCGTCCTGATAATTGATTTAGATCCGCAGGGAAACGCATCGACAGGTTTGGGTATAATGCCCGATCAGCGAGAATTAACGACCTATGAATTGCTCCTCGAGGGTGCACTAATCAAGGATATCGTTGTAAAGACTAATAATCCAAATCTTGATATAGCTCCGAGTACAACTGATTTAAGCTCGGCCGATATTCAACTTGCGTCACGAGAACGTCGTAGCTTTATCTTAAAGAACGCGTTGTCACAGCAGACTGTGAGAGATCTCGGCTACCAACATGTTTTTATAGATTGTCCGCCATCGCTAAATCTGCTGACCGTCAATGCGATGGTTGCGTCGGACTCCATACTGGTGCCACTTCAGAGCGAGTACTTCGCTCTTGAGGGTTTATCCCAACTTATGCTGACTTACCGCGACGTTCGCCAAACGGCCAATCCAAAGCTTCGGATCGAAGGAATTGTGCTGACAATGTTTGACCGGCGCAATAACTTGTCTCTCCAGGTCGAGGCAGATGCCCGTAGTGCAATGGGCGAATTGGTTTTCGAAACACGGGTTCCCCGCAATGTGCGGGTCAGTGAAGCACCGAGTTTTGCAAAACCGGTACTGTCATTTGATCCAACATCGAAAGGCAGCATTGCTTACCGAGCCCTAGCCCAAGAACTGTTGAGCCGCAAAGTTGGCCAAGCGGCATAAGGAATCTGAGATGTCAGAGAAAAAGAAAACTCGGGGTCTGGGTAGGGGTTTGTCGGCGCTAATGTCGGACGTTGCCTTGGATCAGGTTGAACAGCAGAACGTACCGCGCAGCAGTGATCAAAACCTACCAATTGAACTGATCAAGCCGAACCCAGATCAGCCGCGCCGTGTATTTCTAGAGGATGATCTTACTCAACTTACTGATTCTATTAAAGAAAAAGGGGTCATTCAACCGCTGATCGTCCGACCTCAGCCGAATGGAACGTACCAGATCGTTGCTGGAGAGCGGCGCTGGCGTGCAGCCCAAATGGCGCAGCTTCATGAAGTGCCGGTTGTTGTCCGAGAATTCAGTGATATCGAGACGCTTGAAATCGCGATCATTGAAAACATTCAACGTGCAGACCTCAATCCCTTGGAGGAAGCGCAGGGATATGCACAGTTGATCGAGAAATTCGGCCATACTCAGGATCAAATGGCTCAGGCCCTTGGTAAGAGCCGCAGCCACATCGCCAATTTTCTGCGGTTGCTGAAATTACCTGAACCGATCCGCGATATGTTGATGGTAGGTGACCTGACGCAGGGCCATGCCCGCGCGCTGATCACGTTGGATGACCCTTTACCCTTGGCCAAACGCATCGTGGCCCAGGGGTTGTCAGTGCGGGAGGCGGAGCGTCTTGCAAAAAGTCTCACAAATCCGCGCCCCGATCCGGTGAAACGCTCAGTCCCAGTCAGGGACGCAGATACGGTTGCTTTGGAGAATGATCTATCTGCGAACCTGAATATGAAAGTGTCGATCAACCACGTCGACGGGGCGGGTAAGTTAACGATCAACTACGGCGATTTGGACGAATTGGATACAATTTGCCAGCTACTATCCGTCAGCCAACGGGGCGCGTCCATATAAACACCAGAACTGCGCTCAAGATGACAGCCTGGATCAGCAAGATCGTTAGCCTGATGTTCAGCAGGACGGATATCCCAAAGACAACCCCGATAGATACAGTCGCAGCAATCTTGGCCGACTTTCTGATCGCCCCGTTCGCTTGCCAGTCTCGAATGGGCGGACCAAATAAGGGATGCGAGACCAACCAATGATGGAGTTGCGGAGAACTTTGCGCGAAGCAAAACGCCGCCAGCAGCAAAAATGGCACCGTCGGAAGTAGAGGCAAAGCAATGCCCACAGTGCCAAGGCACAACGCGATAATCCCACACGTGGCCCATATGATGCGCATGCTAGTCCGCCAGTAGTTCGCTCAACACAGAATTTAGGACCAATCGACCCTTTCGCGTAGTAATCAATCGATCATTCTTTTCGCAAAGCAAACCCAACTCAAGCAAGTATTTGACTTTACAAGAATTAATCTGCCTACGAAAATTATTGTCCAACACTACTCCTTCGTTCAGACGGAGCCCCATCATCAAACGCTCGGTTAGATGCCCAGCAGGTAGAATTGGTTCCCAATAGGTTGGACGTGCCGGATCTTGGCGACAGTGTTCCAACCAAATTTGTGGCGACAGGTCTGTCTGCGTTCCATGGCGCCCATCTGCCATTGTCAGACGCCCATGGGCACCGGGACCGATACCCACCCAATCGCCCCCACGCCAATAAATGAGGTTGTGTTGGGACTGTGCACCATGAGCCGCGTGGTTTGACACTTCATAGGATGGTAACCCACTGGCTTCACACAGGTTTTGCGTCAGTTCGTACATGTCGGCTGACAGATCTTCGGCGGGCAATCCGCGCAATTTGCCAGCATTAAACCGATCAGCAAACGCTGTGCCGTCTTCGATCGTCAGTTGGTACAGGGACAGATGATCGGCAGACAGCGCCAATGCCTCGGTCAATTCGGCTTCCCAAGCGGCCAAGGATTGATCTTGCCGTGCATAGATCAAATCGAACGACACCCGATCAAAGATCCTCCGGGCGATATCAAAGGCGGCCAGGGCTTCTGATACGCTGTGCAAACGTCCCAAGGCGCGGAGATCCGCATCCCGCAGCGCCTGGATCCCCATCGAGACACGGTTCACACCGGCCATGCGGTAATCGCGGAACCGGTCTGCTTCGACAGAGGTCGGATTAGCTTCCAGCGTGACCTCGATATCATTCGCGAGAGACCAGGTGGCGCGGATCTTGTCCAGGACCGCATCCACCACGGCGACATCCATCAGACTTGGCGTTCCGCCGCCGAAGTAGACACTGTTGAGGATGCGGCCCTTGGTCAGCTCGCCGAAATATTCAATCTGCTGACCATAGGCCTCCGCCCAGGCCGTCTGATCGATCTGTGCCACGACATGGGAGTTGAAGTCGCAATAGGGGCATTTGGCCTGACAAAACGGCCAATGCAGGTAGAGGCCAAACCCTTGATCAGCCAAAGCAACCCTTGCTCAGTTTTTCAAAAGCGACAGATCGGTGAGACATGGCATGTTTGCGGGCCGGATCCATCTCTCCAAATGTTTCGGTTTCTCCATCGGGCAGGAACATTGGGTCAAATCCAAACCCGTTCTCGCCGCGCATGGGCCAGGTCAGTTGACCTTCAACGGCACCTTCGAACACTTCGTCATGGCCGTCGGGCCAAGCCAAACAAAGCGTACATACGAACCGAGCCGACCGTGGGGCAGGGGCCGCCTTTTCCTCGCACATGTCCCAAACCCTGGTCATCGCCATCTTAAAATCGCGCCCCTGGGGTGTCTCGGCCCAGTCCGCAGTATAAACGCCAGGTTGTCCGTCCAACGCATCCACGATGATCCCGCTATCATCGGACAAAGCGGGCAAGCTGCTATTCTGCGCCGCAAAATGTGCCTTGATACGCGCGTTACCGGCAAAGCTGTCCTCGGTCTCTTCGGGTTCTTCCAATCCCAACTCACCGGCAGAGGTGACTGAAACCCCAAACGGCTCAACCAAAGCTGCAATCTCCCGCAATTTGCCCGCATTGTGGGAGGCAAGGATCAACTGATCTCCGTCAAACTGCCGCATCAACCGCCGCTTTCTGGGCTGCAACCAGTTCGGCTACGCCACTTTCGGCCAGATCCAGCAAGGTGTTCATCTGATCGCGGCTGAATGTGGCACCTTCGGCGCTCGCTTGCACCTCGATCAGTTTGCCCGCGCCGGTCATCACGAAATTCCCGTCCGTCCCGGCCTCTGAATCCTCAGCGTAATCCAGATCCACAACCGGTTGCCCGGCATAGATCCCGCAACTCACAGCGGCCACATGATCCATCAGCGGGTCCGAGATGATGTCGCCTGCCTTCATCAACTTGCCGACGGCCAGACGCAGCGCCACCCAAGCGCCTGTGATCGAGGCACACCGCGTCCCGCCATCAGCCTGCAACACATCGCAGTCGATTGTGATCTGCCGCTCACCCATGGCGACACGGTCAACACCAGCACGCAAGGACCGCCCGATCAGACGTTGGATTTCCTGCGTCCGGCCTGATTGCTTGCCAGCCTGCGCCTCGCGCCGCATCCGCGTGTTGGTGGCCCGCGGCAGCATACCATACTCGGCGGTGACCCAACCCAATCCGCTGCCTTTCAGGAATGGTGGAACTCGCTCTTCCAGGCTGGCGGTGCACAGAACATGCGTATCACCGCATTTGATCAGGCACGACCCTTCCGCGTGGCGCGTAAACCCGGTCTCAATTGAAATCGGACGCATCGCATTTACGTCTCTGCCAGATGGTCGCATGGTGGCCTCCCGTTGGATCTCCACACTCTTCGCGCGCAGGTCAAGGTGATGCAACCCCGCATTGACCCCGCCCGATCCCTGAATTTAGGTGGAGGGGCAGACAGGACAAACCCGTGAACGATGCCTCGAAGATCATCGATGAACTCAACAGCCGCTCGCGCGAGGTGTTCCGCCGGGTGGTCGAAAGCTACCTCGATACGGGGGACCCGGTTGGTTCGCGCACGCTCACCCGGGATTTTTCCGAAAGTGTCTCCGCGGCGACGATCCGCAACGTCATGCAGGATCTCGAATATCTGGGTCTCCTCGATAGTCCCCATGTCTCGGCTGGGCGCATCCCGACTCAGCTTGGCCTGCGGCTCTTTGTAGATGGCCTGCTTGAAATGCGCGACCTTCAGGCCGACGATCAGGCCATGATTGACGCTACACTGGGGGAGAATGAGCCCGACGTTGGCCATCTGATGGGCCGCATCGGTGCCGCCCTGTCGGGTGCTACACAAGTCGCGAGCCTAGTTCTTGCGCCCAAACATGAAGCACCAATCAAACATATCGAATTCGTCCAACTGGGCCATGACCGCGCCCTTGTCGTGCTGGTCTTTGCCGATGGCCATGTCGAAAACCGCGTTTTCATGCCGCCACCCGGGCAAACCGCCAGCTCCATGCGAGAAGCTTCCAATTTTCTCAACGCCTTGGCAGAAGGCCGCACATTGTCGGAACTCTCTACGGCAATCGCCGATCAGATCTCGATGCGGCGCCAGGAAATCGACGCCTTGGCCAAGGAACTGGTCGAAAGTGGGCTCGCCATATGGTCTGACGAGGAAGAAGCCGAACCGCGCCTCATCGTTCGTGGCCGCGCTAACCTGCTGGATGACAGTACCGACGCCGAACACCTGGACCGCATCAAAACCCTGTTCGATGATCTGGAGCGTAAGCGCGACATTGCCGAGTTCCTGGACCTTGCCGATCAAGGCGACGGCGTGCGCATTTTTATCGGTTCTGAAAACAAGCTTTTCTCACTTTCGGGTTCCTCTTTGGTGGTCTCTCCCTATATGAACGCAGACCGAAAGGTGATTGGCGCGGTGGGCGTGATTGGTCCCACGCGTCTGAACTATGGAAGAATCGTTCCCATTGTGGACTACACCGCCCAGATGGTGGGGCGCATTCTGACGGACCGAGGCAAAGGGTAATACATGGCCGACGCAAAGAAATCGCATGATCCGGATGAGCAATTGGATATCACGGCTCTGGCCGAGGACGGTGCAGATATCGATTTGACGGAGATCTCGTTCGACGGTGGTTCGGATGAGGTTGAGACCTTGCGGGCTGAACGGGATGACATGCGCGACCGGTTCATGCGCGCTCTAGCTGACGCAGAGAATGCTCGCAAACGGGGCGACCGTGATCGGCGCGAGGCTGAGCAATATGGCGGCTCCAAACTGTCGCGAGACATGCTACCGGTCTATGACAACCTGCGCCGGGCGCTCGATGCTGTTACGGATGAACAAAAAGCGACCGCTGGACCGGTTATCGAAGGGGTTGAACTGACCCTGCGTGAACTGGTCAATGTCTTCTCAAAACACGGCATAACCGCTATTGCACCCCAGGTTGGCGATACGTTCGACCCCCAACTTCACCAAGCCATGTTTGAAGCTCCCTTGCCCGGCACCAAAGCTGGCGAGATCATCCAGGTGATGACCGAAGGTTTCATGCTGCATGACAGGCTCCTCCGTCCCGCACAGGTTGGCGTCTCCTCGACCCCGGCATCATGATAAAACAGCAGCGCTGGTTATTCCAATTACGTGTTTCACAAACACCCCAACCCTACTTTCTTATTGGTGAAAATACTCCGGGGGTTTGGGGGCTGGTCCCCAATCCTAACACCCGTCATCCATCCCCCAAGGCTGCCTTTAGCTCGTAGATCACATCCAGAGCTTCCCGTGGCGTCAGGGTATCTGGCAAAATCTCCCTCACCCGATCCTCCACCACGGATCCGGCGTATTTGGCTGGCGCAGGTGCTGGGTTTACCGAAAATAGCGGTAGATCATCGATCATTGCTGCGGGTTTTCCGCCTTCTCGGTCGCCTCTCTCCAACGCTTCCAAGATCGTCTTGGCGCGTTCGATCACGGATCCTGGCAAACCAGCCAATCGCGCGACTTGAACCCCGTAAGATCGATCCGCCGCGCCGGGCCGCACTTCATGCAGGAAGATCACGTCGCCATCCCATTCTTTCACCGCAACGGTGGCATTTTCGACACCGTCCAGCTTGCCCGATAGGGCTGTCATCTCATGGTAATGGGTCGCAAACAGCGCCCGGCATCGGTTGATGCCGTGCAAATGCTCCAACGTGGCCCAAGCGATGGACAGCCCGTCATAGGTGGCTGTGCCACGACCGATTTCGTCTAAAATCACCAACGCATTGCCATCCGCCTGGTTCAAAATCGCCGCCGTCTCGACCATCTCCACCATGAAGGTCGACCGACCCCGCGCCAGATCATCCGACGCCCCGACTCGGCTGAACAATTGCGACACCAGCCCGATATGGGCCGAGGTGGCGGGTACGTAACTCCCCGCCTGTGCCAGTAATGCGATCAACGCGTTTTGCCGCAGAAACGTCGACTTACCTGCCATGTTTGGCCCGGTCAGCAACCAGATATGCGCGCCTTCGGCCCCATCGGACAGCGCGCAATCATTGGCCACAAACTGCTGCCTACCCTCGCGCCGCAGGGCCAACTCAACGACCGGATGCCGCCCGCCCTCAATCTTGAAGGCGTGGGAATGGTCCAAGTGCGGCCTGCACCATTCCTCTCCCCGGGCTAAGTCAGCCAGGGCGGCGGCCACATCCAATTCTGCCAAAGCTCGCGCGGCATCGCCAATTGGGCCGGATGCCGCCAGCACCTCCTGACGCAACGCCTCGAACAACCGCTTCTCGATCTCCAGCGCTCGGTCGCCCGCATTGCGGATCTTTGTCTCCAACTCAGACAATTCAACAGTCGTGAATCGCACGGCGTTCGCGGTTGTCTGTCGATGGATGAACGTCTTTGACAAAGGTGGTGTTAGCATCCTGTCGGCATGAGTCGCCGTCGTCTCGATAAAATACCCAAGCACATTGTTGTGCTTCACCTTTAACGACGTTACGCCTGCCAAAGCCGCATAATCTGCCTGCATCCCGGCAATCACTCCGCGCCCCTCGTCGCGCAGCGTTCGCGCCTCATCCAAAGCGCCGTCATAGCCGGTTGCAATGAACCCGCCATCCCGCGCCAACAACGGCGGCTCGGCCACCATGGCGTCGTCCAGCAAGGCCACCAGGCCTTCATGCCCGGCCAGGGCCACACGCCACCTGGCAACCATGGGCAACTCTGCTGTAGGCAATCCAATTGCCAAAGCCTGACCAAGCCCCGCCCGTATGGCAGCCAAATCCCGTGGCCCACCCCGTTCCAGCGCCAGCCGCGACAGGGCGCGGTCCATATCAGGGCAGGATCGTAATGCGGCGCGCAACCCTTCCGCCTCGGTCGTCTCGGCCACGAAATGCGCCACAACAGTCAGGCGATCCTTGATAACCCCCAAATCACAGGAAGGGCTGGCAATCCGCCGCTCCAACAACCGCCCGCCCGCCGCTGTCACCGTCCGATCAATCGCCGACAACAACGAGCCAGCCCGTCCGCCCGACAAGGCATGTGTCAGTTCCAGGTTCCGTCGGGTCGCAGCATCGATCTGCATCGCGCCACCCGATTGCTCCAGAACCGGGGGACGTAACAACGGCAACTTGCCTTTCTGTGTGAGCTCCAGATAAGCCACGATTCCGCCCAAAGCCGCCAATGCCGCCCGCGAAAACGCTCCAAATGCATCCAGGGAGCCAACATTGTAAAGCGCCTTCAACCGCTCCTCAGCGCCGGCACTGTCGAAACTCCCTGGCGCCAACGGGGTCAACGCGATTCCGAAATCTGCCTCCACCTCCGCGTGATCCGCCAACGCGCTGTCGGCCACCAACAGCTCACGCGGAGCCAATCGAGCCAATTCCGGCCCCAATCGGGCGCAATCCATTACACGCAACTCCCCGGTTGAGATATCGACCCAAGCCAAAGCGCCCGCACCCCGTATATCGACAAATGCCGCCAGATAGTTGTGCCGCCGCGCCTCCAATAGGCTGTCTTCGGTTAAGGTGCCGGGGGTCACCAACCGTACTACGTCACGTTTCACAACCGACTTGTAACCGCGTTTTTTGGCCTCCGCGGGACTCTCGATCTGCTCGCATACGGCCACGCGAAATCCCTTGCGGATGAGAGTCAGCAAATACCCCTCGGCTGCATGGACCGGCACGCCGCACATGGCGATATCTGCGCCTTCATGCTTGCCCCGCTTGGTCAATGCGATGTCCAACGCAGCCGCCGCTGCAACCGCATCGTCAAAGAACATCTCGTAAAAATCGCCCATCCGGTAAAATAAAAGCGCATCCGCATGCGCCTCTTTGATCGCCAGATATTGCGCCATCATGGGCGTCGGACCAGTGCCGCTCAAAACAAATTCCCCGCCGAATATTCGCTGAACCTAACCCAGCTCATGAACAGGGGAAACGCCATTTCCATCACGCCAAAATCCTGCGGCCTTACTGGTGAAGCGTCCTGCGATACCCTTTGGGTTGCCTTGGGCAAGCCTCTTCACAGTGCCATATGTTCATGGCCCGTCAGAACCCCAACTTGGCTGCGCCTCGCAGGATCGATTTTGTGGTGCGCACCAACTCGGCGCTAATCCCGGGTTCGGATAAGGCGTGACCGGCCAGGGGGATCAGTTGCAGATCGCAGCGGGACCATCGCTCCGCCAGTTTCCAAGCGGACGTCGGGGGGCAGATCATATCGTATCGACCCTGCACCAAAGTCCCTGGAATATGATTGATAAGGGGCATGTCCTGCAGAATTTGCCCGTCGCGGTTCAGGAAGCCGCCATTGGTGAAGTAGTGGTTCTCCAACCGGGCAAAGGCTCGCGCATAATCGGCTGGGCTTTCGCCCATTGGTCCGTCGTTTTCAATCGAAGCGAGCGCATTTTCCCATGCGGCCCATGAGCGGGCAAATCGCGTTTCCATCACCATATCGCCTGAGAACAATCGCCGGTGATAGGCGCCGATCAGATCATCCTGCTCATCTGCCGGAATAAGACCTGCAAACTTGGCCCAATGATCGGGAAAAAACTGTGCTGCACCACCACCGTAGAACCATCTAAGCTCTTGCTGTGTCATCAGAAAAACGCCACGTAGAACCAGGTAACCCACCCTGTCGGGATGGGCCTGTGCATAGATCAATGACAGTGTTGCGCCCCAACTACCGCCGAATACGACCCAGCGGTCGATATCCAGTGCCCGGCGGATCCGTTCGATATCGGCCACTAGATGCCAGGTTGTGTTGTCACTGACGCTGGCATGGGGGCGGGACCGCCCACAACCACGCTGATCGAACAGGACGATGCGATATTCGGACGGGTCGAAATACCGTCGCATAGCAGGGCTACAGCCACCGCCAGGGCCGCCATGCAGCACTATAACCGGCAAACCATCGGGGTTTCCGCACTGCTCCACGTAAACGCGATGACCATCTCCCATATCCATGACACGCTGATCGAACGGGTCGATCGGCGGATAAAGAAATTGAACTGCGCTTTTTTGACCGGCCCTTTTATCCATACCCAACCTATATAGCGCCCTAAGCCGCGGTGCCATCACAATGGTACCCAAACGACAGGAGCCGTAAATGTCTGACACCACAATCGATCCCGGCGAGATCGCAAAATTCGAGGCCATGGCTGCAGAATGGTGGGACCCCAACGGGAAATTCAAACCACTTCACATGCTTAACCCTTGTAGATTAGACTATATCTGCCAGCAGATTGCTGCAGAATTTGATCGCGATCTTGAGGCTGATGTGCCGTTCGCGGGCTTGCGCATCCTTGATATCGGTTGCGGTGGTGGCTTGCTGTCAGAGCCGATGGCCCGCCGGGGTGCCGATGTCGTGGGTGCCGACGCGGCGCCACGTAACATACCTGTGGCCCAGGTCCACGCTGAGCAGTCCGGTCTGACCATTGATTATCGCCACACAACTGCGGAGGATCTGGCCGCAGCGGGTGAACAATTTGATGTGATCCTGAATATGGAAGTGGTGGAACATGTCTCAGATCCACTTGCGTATCTGACGGCCTGCCAACGGCTTTTGAAACCCGGTGGGTTGATGGTGTGCTCGACGCTGAACCGCAATCCCAAGAGCTACGTGATGGCCATCATCGGGGCAGAGCACGTTATGCGCTGGCTACCCAAAGGCACCCATGAATGGCAGAAATTCATCACGCCCGACGAACTCTATGATCTGCTTGGTAAATCCGGTCTCGACCCCGTGGATCGGAAAGGATTCACGTTTAATCCCATAAGCTGGTCTTGGTCGATCAGCGCCCGCGATCTGAGCGTTAACTACGTCACGGCAAGCGTGAAACCGGAGGTGGGATAGAGGGCCCGCCTTCTCTTTATGACCAGTGGCAAACATTGGTTGTGGGTGCCGTTGATCAGGCAGTCCAGACGCTTGCCGACGTACGTACATTTGCCGCCGTTGGCAGAGCGGGTGGTTTAAATTTACCCCGATATCAGCCGAAACGGCTGCGTTCCCATGGTTTTGCAGGGCCAGGTCGCCATCAATTTACTTTGGGCGACCTGGCAGATTCAGTTAGGCAACAACGAAATCATCAAAGATTAGTCCTTCCGCCATCGCGACATATCCGGCGGTTTCATTGACGTGACGCGTTTCATTATTCGCTGATTTCTCTTCTTCCACGAATAGTGAGACGCCAGTGTCGCTCAGTTTGCGCATCCGAACGGTGGCTGTGTCGCTTCCGTCTGTGCTTTGCATGTCTGCCAGGAGAACAGGAGCTGTGTCGAACTGTGCATTGAACTCGAAGCTATCGGTCTTGTGACTCAACTGATCTGCCGTGAGGAACACATCAAGTTCCGTCGCGGTCCCGGTTTCCAAGGCAATCCACGACACGGTCTCGTCAGCATGGGAGCCCCGCGCTTCTTCCTCCTGCAACTTGACCTTAAAACCGTTGCCATCAACATTTTTGATGCGCGTTGTCACAGCATCAGCCTCGTTAACAGAAGTTACTTCAGCCAAGACGACAGCTTCTCCCAAGGTCGTACCAAAGCCGACTTCCGTGAATTCGGTGCCAGTGCTTTGCGTCCCCGCAACGATGGTTTGGCCGTTGGCGAGAGAATGCGTCCCTTCCGATATTGCCAGCCAACCAATGGTTTCAGGAATGTGGAACCCATCCAGATAGGTCCATTCATCGATCTGAAACTCAAAGCCAGTATCCGTAACATTGCGGACACGTGTCGTGGCGGGCTGGGCGCCATTGAAGGTAATTGGACCCATGACAACAACGGCATTGTCAATCACGGCATCGAAGATGACACTGTGCCATTGCGTTGCGTTGTCTTGCTGAACGGTGACCTTGCCACTTTGACCTATGGGACCTGTTGCAACTGTCTGGGCACCATTGATTGTAACTGAGACATCCGCCTCATCCGTGCCGCCGTTACCATCAGACACGGTGTAGAGGAAGGTATCCAGCGATGTCTCACCATTGCCAAGCGCATCAAACGCGCCGTTCTGGGCGTAATCGATTGTATTGTCGTTGTTCAGCGTCACCGTTGCACCCGAAGCAAGGGTTACAGTTTGGCCAACCTCAATACTTTGCCCTTCGATCGCGGTGATGGTCAGTGAATCGAGGTCGCTGTCACCGTCATTGGCCAAAACATCGAGGGTGAGTGCCGCGCCCTCCTGAACAGTGGCAGCGTCATTGCTGGCTTCTGGTGCGGCATTGCCGAACAGATCGAAGATGGCCGAAAAACTATAGGTGACATCCGAAAATTCGAAACTCTCGATCGTGTTGTAAACAGTGTCAATGCCGTCCCCGACCACCTGGATCGCATTTTCCAACAACGCAAAGGAGTATGCCCCAAAGGCTGATGAATAAACGACGGTATCAAAGCCCGCATCGCCGTAGAATGTGTCATTGCCTGTTTTGCCAGCGAACCGGTCGTTTCCGCCGCCACCCTTCAGCACGTTATCGGCGCTATTGCCAATCAACTGGTCATTTCCGGCGCCACCGATGGCGTTTTCAATCACTGTCCCAACGGCGAGGGTGAGGTTTCCTGTCTTGCCGCCGATATTCGACGCATTCTGGAACGTTTGATTGGCCGTTTGGACCGTCAGGTCGATCTTTTGATCTGCGCTGTAACCACTGACATCCAGTGTATCGATACCACCACCATCCACAATCGTGGACGCTGTCCGGTCAGCGTAATCGGAATAGGCGTTCCAGATCCTACTTTCGTCTTCGGTGATGTTGGTATTGAAGCCAAATGTCGTGTCTCCGGTGAACGCATTTGAGACACCATAGCCAAACTGGCCGTAGATCTTGTCGAGCGCCAGCCAATCAACGGCCATAGGTGTTTGCAGAAACTCCGTTTTGGCGTTCACGGCCGTATTCTCCCCCTGGGAGAAATACGACATCATGGTTGCTTGCCAGCTATCCAGCTCAAACGCGGCGTCGGTGGCGTAGCGAGCACTGCCGTTGTAATTGCCCTGGTGTCCCAAGCCCAATGCATGGCCGATCTCATGGAAGACCGTCTGCAGCGTGTAGTCATCATAAGTTGATGTCCCGCCCGACCAGTTTTTGGCGATGTTCACATAGGAATAGTAGATCGTGCCATCGCTATATTGTGTTGACCCGGCAAAGGCGCCACTGCGGTTGTCGGAAAAGAAGAAGTCGACAAGACTGTCATCCGTGCTTGTAGTCTCGACAAAATCGATCCCAAGGACAGCTTCATAGACATCAAACGCGTCGCGGATCAATTCGGCGCGCACAGCCGTCACACCATCAGTATCGCTGCCACCGCCATAGCGCAGTGGCCCAAATCCATTCACGTTGTAGTGCAGAACACCATTATTAGCGTCTGGCCCGGATGTCCCGACGTTGTGACGCAACCCATTTCCGTTGTTCCAATACCCCTGCTCTAGAAAGTTCGCCATTTCTTGAAGGGTAGCGGTATTGCCTGCGGACGATGACGCCCCTCCGCTGGTCGGAGTTTGTGCGCGGTCGAGGTCATCGTCGAATTTATCGGCATTCATGCATGCAGAACACATACACGTAGAGAGGTGATCAGACAGATCCATACTGGTAAGAGACCCATTCAACTCGGTCGAGGATTTATCGACCGAAGCGCTTCGATCATAATTTTGCAGCTGCTGTGAAGACATGGGTGGCCCGCTGTTCTAGCCCCACACCCATCAGCCAAATTATCTATTTCTGCCAATTTTACTACCGGCTAAATAGGAAACAGTTGTGCTAAAATGTTCTTTCGAAAACTTGGAAAAAAAGCGAGCTGGGTGCTTGGTATCGACTTATCACAAAGAGATTCTATGCAGCAAACGGTAGGGGTGACCCGGCAATGTCGCACGAACTACATTGTTCACTGATCCTGAACAGACAAGATGTATTCTAGCGATGCGTTTTTCGAAATTGGTGCCAAATCGCGTTCAACCGACTGCCCATGCAGAATCTCTTCTATGGACATCTACCTCTTGTTCGGAACAGGTCGACAATTCATGGAGGCAACATTCAAAAATTTGCGTATTCTGGGAAGGTCTGGCACCAACAGAACGCAATATACAGACACGGCAAGGTGTCATCCCGTCAATAATGGTCGATAGCGCGTTGGAGTAGGTACTATGAGAAGATTGAGCAGAATTGGCGCCTTGGCGGTGTTGATCGTTGGGGGGATGCTGGTTGTTTCTACCCCTTTGCATGCGCAAGAAGTGCAGCTCATGTCCAGCGATGGCACGGTGAATGTGACGGGTGAGTTGATCGACTTTGAGGAAAACACCTATCGGATCCGAACCGCGTTGGGTGAGTTTCGATTTGCCGCCAACCGGGTTCGGTGTGTTGGCGATGCCTGCCCCGATTTAAGCCAGGACGAGGTTGATATCATAGTTTCCGGATCCGATGAAGTCGGTGCTGGGCTGATGCCGCTTCTCTTGGAAGGGTATTCGGGCGCAAGAAATGCAGAGGCAACGCTGCGCAACACCGCGCTGCCTGGTCAACTCGTTGCGAATCTGATCAGCGATCAGGGCTTTGGCGATGACCTTGCATCGATCCAGGTTACCAGTACCAACGCCACAGCGGGTTTGACTGATCTGCTGGCCAAAAAATCAGATATCGCAATGACGTCCCGCCGAATTGTCCCGCAAGAGGCGCAAGCATTTGCTGCCAGCGGGGCCGGAGATATGCGGGCACCGGCACAGGAACATATTCTCGCAGTCGACAGTCTGATTGTCATCACCAACCCTAGCAATACGATCACGACACTGGATGTGCGCCAGTTGTTTGGTATCTATAGCGGGGCGATCACAAACTGGGCGCAAGTTGGCGGCCCGGACCTGCCAGTTCAGGTTGTGATCCGCAATGTAGGCGAAAATCGTCGTGATGCCTTTGAAAGCAGCTTTTTCGGCAGTGCCGAGGTATCTCTGACACAGAATGCGCAAGTGGTTCCTGATAGCAACGCCGTGGCACAATTCGTCAACGGCAATGCTGGCGCGATTGGCGTTGTCGGTTATGCGTTTCAACGGGGTGCGAGCACCATCAACATTATCAACCAGTGCGGCATCACCATGGTGCCTGACGCATTTTCAGCCAAAACGGAGGAATACGCGCTGCAACGGCGCCTATACCTTTACACTCGGGCCGATCAAACCACACCCGCGATTGAGGATTTCATGACATGGTCCACCTCTGCCGAGGCGGATGGCGTTATCCGAAAAGCAGGGTTCATCGGCTTTAACGTTGACCGACGTGAGCAATCCAGAACTGATGTGCGAGCGCGTGCCATGGTGAACGCGGGAGGATCGCCAGCAGAAAAGGCTGTCATGCAGCGGATGCTGGCGGCCATGGATGAATATGACCGTCTGTCCACGACGTTCCGGTTCGAAACCGGGTCCGCCCTGCTGGATGAGC
The DNA here is from genome assembly GCF_016901225.1 of Actibacterium sp. 188UL27-1. GTDB lineage: Bacteria > Pseudomonadota > Alphaproteobacteria > Rhodobacterales > Rhodobacteraceae > 188UL27-1. Next base: position 292,561 of record NZ_JAFEUL010000003.1, read on the forward strand.
GTGGCCAGATCGATAAGGCACGCCTTGTCGATTATCTTGAGAGCCAGCCTGCCGGATCGGATGTTTTGTTCGTGGGCTTCACCGACAGTATCGGCCAGTTCGATTACAACCTTGGTTTGGCAGAAAGCCGCGCCGGTGAAGTCATGAGAAATGTGCAATCCTTTGCTGGCGATCGTCTTGCCAACCTGACCATGTCGTCGCTGGGATACGGAGAGATTTCCCCATCTGGCTGCAATGCCAGCGATCAGGGTCGCCGTATCAACCGCCGGACTGAGGTTTGGATAAAGTCCCCAGGTTGATCCGTTTTATTCAAGGGTGCGGTGTCGCCGGGTGATGATAATCAGCCGGTCGTTGCAGATCTAAAAATCACTGCGTAACCAGCCATTTTCAAATATTACCTGTGATACGCCTGCAAGCCCTGCGGTCCGTGCGAGGGCCGCGTCAAGCTTTGTCAATCGCCCGGCTCCAAAACGAACATTCTTTTCGGCCCATAGGGCGGATATGGCCAGACAATCCCTGTCTCGATCTGCCTTCATGTCGATCCGCCCGACAAGTTGATCGCCTTCCAAAATCGGGAATACGTAATAGCCGTAACGTCGTTTGTGTTCCGGCACAAAGATTTCGATGCGATAGAAGAACCCAAACATCCGCTCTGCCCGCTTTCTATCACGCAAGGCAGGGTCAAATGGGCTAAGAATACGAAGCCGCGACGTGGGCCGAACCGGTGCCGCATCAAGTGTGCCCGGCCACATGAAACTCTTGCGCAGACTTCCATCGGCCTGACCAATGTTGGCTTCTATAATTTCCCCTCTGGAATATGTCTGCCCGCACCAATTCTTGGCCTCCAAGGGAGTGATCAGATCCCAGAACGCGGCCAGTTCGCCCGACGTTGCAAACCCCAGCCGGTCCAGCGCACTTCGACAGGCCCAATCCACAGTCTCTTCTTCTGTGGGCGTTATGCCCAGATATTGGCGCGGGATGACCCGCTCTGTCAGGTCATAGACCTTGCGAAACCCATCCCGCCGCGTGACAGACAGTTCGCCGGTCCGCCAAAGATACTCCAGCGCGATTTTTGAGGGACGCCAATCCCACCAACCGCCTGAGGATCTACCCTCATCCTCTCCGACATCCGACGAACTACAGGGCCCGTCGCTGGAGATGCGCTGCAAAACGGTCTCGAACTTATCCTCGAACCCGTCTTGCCGTCGTTTCTGCCAGCGCTCGGCGAGGCGCGCCTCATGCCGTCTGAATTTCAGCTTCCAATGCGGAAAGAACGGCATTGAGATCATGCTGGCATCATGGGTCCAGTGCTCAAAAGCACCACGATGGTGGTCATGCAGCCGGGCAAGACTTCTGGGGCGATAGCTTGGACAGCGGACATGGAGGATCATGTGATGGGCTCGCGCCACGGTGTTGATCGAGTCGATCTGGACAAAGCCAAGATCGTCGATCATTTGCTGCAGATCCGCACCACGCCCTGAACCGGACGGTGTTTTGGCCAGGCCGTGATGATCTAGAAACAGGGCACGTGCCGTTTTGTTGTCGATTTGAGGCAAGGTTGTCATGGAGTAAGCTTATCGGGCTTTGGTCTGATGGGCACGATCCGTTGAACCGCCAACCACAGCGCACTGACATCCTGCTGACCAAGGCAGATGCTAGCCGCGGAACGATCGCCAGATATTGAGAAATATGTCGGTGATGTCTGCAAGACGGGCGGCGAGATGTTCGCCCGCAAGGCCGCTGTCTGATTGGCCATCCTTCTCCAATCGGTCCATCAGGCGTAATAAGCGGCGGCGATGCATGCCGGACAGAACCTGAAGTGGATCGGCGAGGATACCGGCAAATGTGGTAATGACAGATGCCAGCATGGCCAGGATGACGCCTGTCAGGATGACCTGCCAAAGCGCGAGGTTGGTCGAAAAAACACCATAGTAAAGACTGCCCAATCCGTCTCCCAAGGGAAACTGTTCAATTGCAAGGGAGCGTGCGCGCATCTCTGCCACTGGCGTGGCAAGGGAGATGACACCCGGCGTGGCGGACCGGAACAGCAGATATCCAATGAGCAGGACGATGAGGGTCGTTGTAATCTCGGCCACCGCATTGCGTATCGCTGCGTAATCTTCCACGGCGCGATCGGTGATGTCGGTAGACGCCTCAGGACCGATGCCCATCTCATCCAATTCCGACAGGAAGGCTTTCACCCGCTCGCTGACCCGATACGCGACATTCGTCCGAAACAGAACCTTCCAGCGCAATATGGTGTTGGCTACCCTATTGAATCGTAAGAACCGGGCGAGCAGTGCCACAAGCCGAGTGACCAGGAAAACCGGGGCCAGCATGACGTTGACGGGTGCGCGAAGCAGGTCAGCTCCCAATGCGGATCGGTGTAAGCGCAACGTCCCGCGCACTCCAAATGTGGCGCGGACAAATGTCCGCACAGCACTTTGACGGCGCTGCATCATGATATCGCGATCCGCCATGGGGCCCCTGTTTACGGTCGACGGGAGCGATCATCGCGGCCTCTCGCTGTTGTGCAAGCCCCAGCCCATCAGATCGGCAGTATTTTACGCTATTTTGTTTGGCACAAGCTCGGCCGGTGAGTGACTTATGCCGTAACCCGGCTCTGTTGCACAAATCCCGGGGGGCATTTTGTGGGTCCAGCATGGTGGCTGTGATCCATGAGCAGACCCAGACCCCCGACCTACAAGACCAGGAACTGGCCAGCCTATAACGAAGCGCTCAAGCGCCGTGGCTCGCTGACGATTTGGTTCGACCGAGAGATGATCTGGGATGCCGTGCCGACAGGCAGGTGCGGTTGCCAGCGGACCTCCAGTGACACCGCTATCCAGACATGCTTGACGATGAAGGTTCTGTTCGGCATGGCATTCCGGCAGCCGACCGGTTTTGTCGAGAGTCTGCTGAGACTGGTTGGCCTCGACTGGACGGCGCCTGACTTCAGCACTTTGTCCCGCTGTCAGAAGACGCTGGCCGTCAACATCCCCTACAGTGGGTGGAAGGGCCCGCTGCACCTGCTGATCGATAGCATCGGGATCGAGGTCGAGAGCGAAGGTGAGTGGCACGCCCGCAAGCATGGTGGCCCCAAACAACGGGTCTGGCGCAAGATCCATCTCGGCATTGACGAGGACACGCTGGAGATCCGAGCTGTCGAGATCACCGGGAGTCACATCGGTGACACACCGATCTTGCCCGATCTGCTGAGCCAGATCCCGATTGATGAAGAGATTGGCTCGGTAACCGCTGACAGCGCCTACAGCACCCGCAAGTGCCACGATGCCACCGCAGATCCCCACGGCTATGCTGTCATCTCGCCCTGCAGCAACGCGAAGCCATGGCAGAGCGCCACCTCCGCGCGAAACGAAATCCTGCGGGCCTCCAAATATCTCGGCCGCGCCCTGTGGCGATGATGGAGCGGCATCAAACCGCGACAGCTCCAGCTGTTGGATAAGTTAGCCCGGGAACGGGAAACCTCGGCCATCACCCGATTTCTGCAACAGAGCCACGTAACCCCCCAAACCGTAATCCAGCTACTTCCTGTAGCGATGGAACCATATGAAGTAGATCGTTGCCCCCATCAGCACCGGTGAGAACGGAAAAGGTATCAGTGCGATCAGCGCCAGAACCGTTATCGCTGTCTTCTGAAATCCACTCCACCCGACAAGACCTTTCTTCCCTTGGCGAGGTCGGGCTGGTCCGGACTGGCTGGGTTGAGCACGCGCCGCCCCCCAATCCCGCGCACGACGTTTGCCAACCGTGGGAATGTTGGTGGATCGCCCTTCCGCTGTTCCGGGGGGCTGTGGCAGGGCCTCCGGTACGGGCTGTGCGGGTTCAGCCGGTTGCCACCAATCGGCCTTTGGGGCCTCACCCCGGGCGGACATCTGACGGAAATGGTTCGGGTCTTCAGGGGGTACGCTCGTTTGATCTCCAAAAAGGGTTCGCGCATGCGCGACCAGATCCGAGACGCCGTCGCCATGCACCATGGTCAGAAATTGCGCATAGCCCAATGCGCTGTTCTTGGGATGACCAGACCCGAAAGAACCCATGTCCCGCCCCTGTTCCACATTATGCAGATAGGCACGGAACCTGCGTCTTTCCTTGCGCGAAATCGTGAGACCGTCGTTGACGGTGATCCCCGTTACCTCCTGGCGAGTATGGCGCCGCATCGTGCGGGTTTTGGCATCATTTAGATTAAACCCCTCATCCAAAACGATTTCCCCAACCGCCCAATCTAAGCTGCGCAAGGCCGTCGTGTCGTCTGTGGCAAATGAAAATGTCAGATCATCGGCGTATCGTGTATAGGTTGCCCCTAATTTGCGGGCTGTCCCGGTGAGCCGTCGATCCAACTGGCGGCAAAGAAGGTTTGTGATGGCTGGAGAGGTGGGCGCACCCTGCGGCAGAACCCGCTCCCCCCCCGCCACGTGCCACGTCTGACCATCCAATACGACCTCGGTCCGGTCCGCCTCGGTCGCGAGCAGTGCAAAGATCGCGGCCTGCGCCTCCGCATAGCCCAATGCAGCAAAAAGGCCTTTCACGCGTCGGTAACCGATGCTTGGGAAGAAGTCTTTTAGATCGTAATTGACGACCACGGCTTGGCGCATATGGGGTTTTGCATTGGTCAGGATGGATCGTCCGGCGCGAAAGCCATGGGCCGCGTCATGGGGTTCGATCTGGTTTACGATGTTGTCTAGCAGCCAATACTGCGCGCGCTTCAAGCGCGGCATGGGGGCGGACAAGATCCGAGTGCCGCCGCTTTTCTTCGGAATCTGAAAGCGATGATAATGGCTCACCTTGCTGACCGCCCGGTCATAGGCCAAGAACCGTAATTCTCCCAAGGTGATACCCATCGCATCGGCGATGTCGCCAAGATCCGGGAAGTCGGGCAACCCCTGACTGATCAGACGTTCGGCATTGCTGTCGCGGTTCTGCAAAGCCCCCGAAACGGTATCGCCCAGATGCACAATGCCTTCGGTTTTTTTGCGATGCCATGCAGCGGCGCGGTCATTGCGCGCCTGGATCTGGCGTTTCTTGGTCTCGATACGCCGGTCTTTGGCCTCGCGCATCTTTTGCTTCATGATCGCGCGCAGTGCTTGTTCTTGAGACCGATAAAGCCGCGCATCCTGGGCCAATTCGCTGATCTCGCGCCGCAACTCACCGCGCCGTTTGATCATCTCGGCGGGTAGGGATGGCATCGCGTCATCTTCGGCCCAAAAACCGTGACGGATCATCTCCTGCAAGGTGACCTCATCCATCGAGCTTTCGCGGATGCGGTCATATAGTTCCTGGCGGCGGTTCGATCTCATGCCGCAATCAACCGCTCACAGGAGGTCCAGAAAAGCGCATGCCGGACTTTCGAACAAGTCCCAGCGCTGGAACGCTCAACTCGAGGGCACCCCGCCCCACCATGCGTCTTTGACTTCACGGAAGTCATACAGCAAAGCGCATGGTGGGGCTGGGGTGCCCAAATAGAGAGCGCGCCAGCGATGCATGAGCAGTCAATAGGCCGGGATGGCGAAACACCATCCAATAAGCAAAGCCGCCATGCGCCTTCTGGTACCCGAACGATATCGCTGTGTTGCGTCCGGGGCAAGCCGATCATGACGCATCACCCCACGGACCGGCCATGACCTGGCCGCCGCTCGTGGCTTGGCCATCGGTGCGGCGCAAGGCGAGGATATGTTCGCATGGCCCTTTGCGCAGACCATTGGTCTGGTGGTGCCAGCAGGTGCAAGACGCCTTGATCAACCGGTCATCGGCATCGAGGGTGATCGTCACGGGGTAGTCGCGGCCATCCGCGGTGACCCGGCCCGTAATCTGGTGGGAGTCGCGGCTGGTGATCTTGGCCATTCCCGCAAGGACCAGTTTATCGGCAGCTGCCTCCTGCGGACTGTTAAAACGCATCGCTTCGAAATCCAGCGGTTCGCGGGTGACATCCCGATAGCGCCAGACCTGCTTATCCAGATCGTACATCGCGCGTCCGTTTTGGGCGAGGATGGTGAGTGCGGCGCCAACCTCTGAGCGGTCGAGCCCGGTGTCGTTCACGATTTCAGCCGTGTTGCCCAGCCATCGGGACGACAGGCTGTCAAAGACGCGGGTACGGCTGTCGATGCCGATCCGTTTGCGCGGTGCAAGTAGATCAAATTGCCCCGCCCGGGACCAGTCACTGCTGGTCCAACCTGACAAGCCAAGCGTGAACTTCATGGGACCCAGATCGGCCACAACAAAGGTTGGCATGCCGGATCCCAGCAAATACAGATCGAATGAGCGGGCGATTGGGATCAGACGTTCAAGGATGAGCAGCCGCCGTCGCCCCCAAAGCCTTATCTCCAGATCTTCATCCCCGTGATACACCGCGCGCGGGCATGGGATAGCCGTGTCCCATGGTTCGAATACCATTGTGACTGGCGCACCGGGTTTCAGATGAAATCTAAGCGAACGTGGGCTGTGTCGTTCTTTCTTTTGGCGCAGGGCAAAGCATAGATTGTGGATGTCCATCGGATGCAGCGTAACTCGGTGCGCAGGCAGCGTCATGGCAGAGCTGACTTGCAAGAACCCCCGCACCCAACTGTCGGGGAGGTCGATCTTTTGTTCAAATACCTCCTGCCCGTCGGTGTTGGTTGCGGTGAAGCCACCCGGCTCGACCCGCAGTTCCGTTCGGCGATAGCTGCGAACTTGCTGGAACGCGTGATAGAGCGCCCAGGAATAGTCGATATTGGTGACGCCGTTGGCGACCTCATCTATCTCGTCAAACATCTCAAGGTCGCAACTCAGCCGCCCATAGGTGGATTCGTCCGTGCTGAAACACTCAAACGAGATCTCGTCGGGGTGAACTGCAATCACCGGGTCCAATACGAACCAGGCATCGCGATCCACCTTGTAGAGCCAATTCCAGTACTCCCGCCGCTGCCGATAGAACGGGCGCATCAGATCATTCGAGCGGCGGTTGAGGGCATTCATCTCGGATTGCAGTGTCGTTAGCCGTTCCGAAGCGGCCTTACCTTGCGTCGCTGCCTCGGCCAGGTGTTGCGCTTTTTGTGTTTCAAGCCACGCGAAATACTCCGTCCGATCCTTGGGTTTGAACCGGAGGTCCGAGGTCACAACATGGTGCAATGTCGAAATGGCCTCCCGAAAGGCCACGTGGTTTGAGACGGCACCAACGAAATATGTCGGCTCCCGCAGCAAATCGGGCGAGAAACTCAACGCCTCCCCATCGCCGGTGTCGCGACGCCCACTGGCCCCGGCATATTTATAGGTAACGTCCATCAGGCAAGCCCCCCAGACCGGAGTTCTGGCAGAACGATCTGGGCCGAGGGGATCAGATCAGGTGATTTGGATTTCAGTTGCACGATGAGTTCCAAAAGGGCTGCGCGGTCATGGATACTGCAGGTTGCCGACAGTCGGTCCAGGAGGTCGCCGATGATCTCCAGCGCGGCAGGTTCACCGCTTGCAATCTCCTCGTGCAGGAATGCAAGGGTTTGCCTCTTGGCGGCGCGGCTTGAAAAGACCCGTGACAGGATTGTCAGGATCGCGGGCTTGACCTGTCGCAGCTTATCCAGGTCACCGGCGGCATGTTCTCGGATAAGCCGGGCAATGGTGAGGCGAAAGCTCGCAGACGGGTGTTCGCTTAGCCGCTGCAGGAACAGTGGGGCATTTTCGCCGGAAAAGGCGCGACCCAGCATTTCCCGACCAAAGACCTGGGCCGGTTTGGTCGTACAATCACAGAGCGCAACGATTGTCTCCGGCTGCCACTCGCCGGGATTCAGTTGGTTCCGGACGAGGTCATAGGCGGCGTCCCGGCTGTCCTGCCACTCGCCATCCAAAAGGGCAAAGATCTGTTGCGGCTTGGCTGTGATATCTGCCAGTCGATGTTCGAGGGCCGAGACCGCCCATCGCCGGGCAATCTGCTGATCGTTCGTGCCAATTCGGGCAATCTTTCGCAAAGAGAATGCATCGGGTTTTATCTGCTGCAAAGCTTGTGATCCGATCCGACGCGCGGGTTCGGCCTTGGCGCGCAGCATTTTCCAGATTTGATCGGGTCCCTGGGCAACGAACTGGGTCATTATGGCGGGCATTTGTGCGGCCAAAACGGCGCTGTCGCGCACGCCGTGCTCTTGTTCCTTGCGAAAGAGAATTGTTGCGATTTCTGTTGCGAGGCGCGTCGCTGCACCGGGATCGAACTCTGCCAACCGCCCCACTGCCGTTACTGCGGCATCGCGGGTCCCTTCGAAGGGGGATTGCAGGAACTGCAATACCGCCTCCAGACGCTGGTACAATTGCTCCGGGGCGGCTTTCGCCAGCAGTACGGCACCTGCGACTTGAATGTCGGGGTCGGGATCGTCTGCCAGGTTGGCTGGATCAAAACGAGCAATGCCATCGGGCCGTTCGGCCGCCAGAAGGATAGCCAAAAGCTTGGCAGGGATCGCCGAACTCGCTGCCAGGACCGTGAGTTGATCACCGGACATCTGTTGAACTGCGATCGGAAAATGGGAGGCAAGCAAATCAACACAAAGGCGCATATGACGTTTGTCGTCAGTCACCGTCTCTGCTGGCCAATTGCGTCGGGCGGCTTGGGCCACGACCTGCTCCATGAGATCAGGCAAGGCTGCATCCGTGGCGTGTTTGGTCCAAAATTCATCCAGCCAGTCGCGCGTTTCCGTCTTTACACAAAGCAGTACCGTTGCAGCGAATGTGCTGTCATCGGTCATCAGGTCCGGTCGGTGTGTGAGGACGGTCTGAGCCAGCGTAGTAGCCTCTGACTGGCCACTTGCAAGAAGGGCCGGGATCAACAGCCGGACATGATCGGCGGACCCGACCAGCCGATCACGCGCGAGCTTTAGTGCAAAGGCATGGGCCTGGCCCTCATGCCCAAGTAAGCTTGCGATGAGATCCACCGCCAGGTCGGCACAGTAATCGGGGCTATCCAACAAAATACGCGCTGCGAAACCTTGTATCATCTGTGACGGGGAGTGGGCCAGCAAAGGCAGAACCACCTCCAGTGCGTCATCCCAAAGGTTAGCATAGGGTTCTTCGCGGGCTGTTGCCACGCGGTCCGCCCGCGACAGCAGCGACCAATTCAGTGTACTAGCATCCTGCAATCGGGTGCCTGCGCCATGCAGGATCTTGTGCACGGTATAGCGATTGTCATGGTCCAGTTGGTCCGTCCTGGCATCCGCCGGGACCTCTGCCAAACAGGCGGCGGCCATGGGGACATAGGCTGGATCGTTCAGCGCCCCCAAACGCCTCAACTGTCGCCAGACGCGACGCCTGAAATAAGTACGGGTCGCTTTGGACCAGGCCAGTTTCGAGTTTTCGTTTGCCTGGTTCTCAATCAGCTTCCGGCGGGCGGCTGGATAATATCCATAGTAGTTGTTTTTGGATTGATAGGTTCCGGGGACATCGTCGAACCGGCGTGACAAACAGCCAAACACTTCTGCATCATCCAATGCCTCGGCCGCCTTGAAGATCCGGCGGACCGCCCTGAAAAGCTGCGGTTTCAGTGGCACTGCCCGCAGCACGCCCAGAAGTATTGACCTCATTCCCGGAGCAGCCTTTGACAGCATGAACAGATCAAGCAGAGTTTTTTGATGCTCCACCGCATCGCCCGACGCGAGATAACCCAAGATCCGCTCGACCCCGATGTCTTGCGGCTCTGCCAACGCTGCCGCGACCCTGTCGGGCAACCTGGTCCGCAATTCTCGGGCTACAATATCGGGTGGGTTGAGCCATGCTTCCGCAATGCGGGCCTGATCCGCCGCAACTGGGTCAGGCATGGCGCGCATTGCCTGCAATGCAGGCATGAGATCGGCCGCGCGATCCCCGCGACATCGGTACAAGGCATAAGCAAGCACGCGCATCGTGAGTGGCCCGGCTTGATGACGAAGCTCCAGCAACAGGGGCAATGCCGTGGTCAACCGAACCTGCCCGATCCGCCATACCAGGCGTGCAGCGGCGCTGTCTTCCATGCTGCCTGCCCGTTCCAGCAGGTAAAGCAAGCGGGATCCCCTTGGATCCGGGGCTTGCGTTGCCATACTGCTTGGACCGGTCGGCGTTTCCGCTCGCCACGGTATGTTATCGTCCTGATCAATGTAGCCTTGGTTCTTGCGGGCCAGAACCAGGCTATCAAACAGCCGTTCCGCAGTTTCCAGATCAACCGGTTTTTCGGTGCGCGTGCCTTCGGTGAATTCGCTCTCAGCCCAGCCATAGCTGTAATTCACCAGGTAGCGATCTGGTTGGCCGCGAACCATTTCCACCAGTTCGGCGACGTAAACGCGGTCTCGCCCGCGCCGCAGAAGAAGGGTCACTTTCTTGATCGTCTTCATCTGACCCATAATCCTCAACGCAACTACCTGAAAATTCGTAAACGAAAGGATCAAACACCATCAACCCGAAAATTGGCCGAAATCTTCGCAGGGTCGTGGCAACCGGCCCTTGTATGTCGCCCGCTTGTTCACCTTCCTGTTCCAAGGCCCATTTGCTACCGATGGCATGGGGCACATACCGGGGCGCAATCATGGAATGTCTTTCAAAACGGCTCATCCGGTTACCGGTCTTGGTCACGGTCTTCGTCTTGTCGAATACGCAACCCGGACTCTCTGATCCTGCGCAGGATTTGAACACGGCTGTGGCGTCGTTCAACGCGGCACCGTCTTCTGACACTGCTGCGATCTTGGGGGAGCGTATCCTGAACCTTGGCAGTCAGGGGGATTGGGATGTTCTGGCCGCGATAGACCTTACGGTCACAACAGCACTGATTGGGCATTTACCGCCTGATCTGGCGGCAGAGGTTCTACTTTTCACGGCACAAGCCGAAGGGCTGACCGATCAAGGGGACGACCGCCAGCCTTTGATCGCGCTGTCGGACCGCTTTGCGAACATTGCGCTGTCCGATGATCAAAAGCGGGTCTTCGATATCAACCTCGGCTATGTGCTTGTGCAGACCGGCGATCTTGATCAGGGGGTCCAACGCCTTGACCGGGCGCGCCAGATGGCCGAGGCGGAAGGCCGCGCCGAAGATCTGTTGAACCTGTGTGGTCTGGCTTCTAACACTTTGCACCGCGTCGGAGCCATAACACAGGCAGCTGCGTTCTATGATGCATGTGCCGAAGGCTCAGTGCTGAACCAAACACCCCTGCTGGATAGAGGTTTCTTTTGGCATAACTACGCGCTGTTCTTGCGCGACCAGGGGTCATTCGATCTGGCCGTCGAATACCATGTTATTGCGCTGACCGATCTGGCGGATGTGTTCGGGTTACCGTCGCCGCAGGTCGTTGATGCCTATGATGGTATGTCCCAGACCCTGTTGGCCAAAGGCGATCTGGGAGGTGCGGATTCCGTGGCCAGCCTTGCCCTTGGTTATTCGGAGGAGTTGGGGCAGCAGCAGACCCAGCCCGCCCATTGGCGCGTGGTGAACAATGCCGCCGCGATCAAGCGCGCTTTGCGTCGGCCCCGGCAAGCGTTGGATCTGGATGAAGCCGCCTATGTCTGGCGCAAGGAGCATCTGGGTGAGGCCCACCCGATGACCTATGCTTCCTGGTTGAATTATGCTTTGGATCTTGTGGAGCTTGAGCAGTGGGAGGACGCACTGCCACAGTTCGTCGGGCTGTATCGGCGCATCGAGGCCGGGGAACCGGTGCCCTACAACCGCCGGGTCATCACGGCATACCTGTTATATATCGATGCGCGGCAAAAGCAGCGGGAGGGTGCGGTATTCAAAATGCCCTCTGTTGGCGATCTGGTCCGTGACGGGGCGCCCGGCGAATTGATCGAGGGCTTGATTGACCTGTCGGTTCAGGCAGCCCTCGCCAAAGATGACCTGGAGAAAGCCACGGAAACAGCCAAATGGCTAAGCGATTTCATGGTTGATGCGGTGCCGCCGGATCATCCCGCCCAAACCAACGCAAATCTACGCCATGCGGAACTGTTGGCGCGACAAGATCCCAAGGCCGCCGCGGATTTGCTGGTGACGATTGATCGTGACCTGTTCAATTGGACACGACGGCAGGCGCTGAGCGGAAGTTACGATGCCTCAATCGCGGCGCGTGCCCTGACCGATGACTTGTTGCTGACGATGGTTCGCCTGGCCGAAACCTCACCAGCGTTCCAACCCCATGTCGCCGAAGCGTTGCATCGCTGGAAAACACTGGAGGCTCCCACCGATCGTGCCTTGCGGGACGTCGTATTGACGGCATCGGATCAGTCGCTGGGTGCCGCTGCGCGTGATTATCTCCTTGCTGCGGGCCGGTTTCAGGAGACGGTCAGAGCTGAACCGGTCACCGATGCGATTGCCATTATGGATCAGGCTCTGACAGCTCAACGTGTGGCATTGAACGAACGCCTTCAGGCAGCGGGATTGCAGTTGGCGGAGCCGCCCCTGGCGCCGTTGGAACAGGGCGCGTCATCGGCCTTTGACGTCACCAGGGGGGATCTTGTCATCGATCTTTTCGTTCTGCGGGACTGGACGGTGCCGGACCGGGCGGGCTGGTCACGACAAATGGAGCTTTATGCCGCGGTCTACCGGGAGGGCGCGCCGCCGACTGTTCAACAGATCACCGACCTGGATTTTGCGACAGCTTCGGCAACGGACGTTTATGCCGGGCTATGGGATGCCCTTGGGCCGTGGTTGTTTGAGCAAGCTGAAGGTGCCGAGCGTGTTTTTATCTCTCCGGATGCGATGTTGTTTCAGATGGATCTGCTGGAGGCGCGCGATGCAAAAGACCGCCGTCTTGGAGAGGTCCATGACGTTTATCTTCTGTCGGACCGCGGCGCGTACAGTCGCCATGACAAGAATGATCAACTCGATGCCGAGGATGCAGTCGCGTTGGTTGGCGGTGTCTATTTTGACAACCGAAAGGAGGAGGGGCCCAACTATCTGCCTGGCAGCTTGGCGGAGGTCACGGGCATTGCCGACCTTGTGAAAAGCAAGGCGAAGACGGTTCAGTCACTCTCCGGGTTTGAGGCGACGGAAGATCGTGTCGCAGCCATGGCAGGCGGCGCTGAGCTTGTTCACCTGGCGACCCATGGGTTTTTCCGGGCCAATGACGAGGCACCGTTCAGTTTGTGGAATTCCGGTATTTTGTTGTCCCATGACGGGCCACCGGCAACCGTGAGCAGCTTTCGGGAGCAAACTGCCTATGCGCAGGAGATCATGGGCTGGGATCTTGGGAATGTTGAATTAATGGTGCTGTCTGCTTGCGAGTCCGGCGTGGGCCCGAATACCCCGATTGATGCGGTGCGCGGGTTACCACTGGCGCTGGCCCGGGCAGGCGCGCGGCGTAGTCTCGTGACCCTTGTCGAGATACCGGACCAACAAACCGTCGATATCATGATGCAATTCTATCGGTATCTGGGTGAGGAGAAGCTGCCCTATGCCGATGCCTTCCTGCAAACCAAGCGAGATGTTTGGGCCGGGCGGATCGACGGTGTCTCGCCCTATTTCGCGCGCGCGTTTGTTTTGTATACGCATTAGTGCGTTCAAATCGGCAAGATTACAGTCATGCGCTGTCGATGCCTTGCGCTGTCCGCATGGGGTTCAAGCACACCCGTTCCCGTCGATCCCAATGGCTATCGGGATATCTAGGGATCCGACGGGTCGCTGCTTTCGGCCAATTTCTCGCGCAGTTCCCGCAAGACCGGTAACGATTGACGGACCCGGTCAATTCCAATCTCGTCCACCACATCGCTGATCACTGGGGAGATCGCAGCAATGGCTGCTTCGCGGGCCCGCATGCCCGCCGGACTGATTGAGACCAGTTTGCGCCGGGCATCGTCCCAATCGGGGCGGACGTGAATGTGCCCTGCCCATTCCAATTTGGCCAGGGTGTTGGTCATGGCACCCCGCGTCAGGTGGAAACTTTGCGCCAGTTGCGCCGGTGTTTTCTCCCCTTTCAGCCGTGCCAGATGATTGAGAACGGAAAAATGGCTCAGTTCCATACCTTTGGGCAACACTTTGCTCAGCCGGTTGCGTGCCAACTGATCAGCCGTGAAGATCTCGCTAAACAGCGCAACGGCGAGGGGTTCGGACGGGTCGCTCAAACTGGGCCATCAAAGGCTGGATTGGTGGTTACGGACGGTATCCGCGACCGTGCCGCCTCAATTTCCGCCAGATCCAAGTCTACAAAGACGCAACCCGGATCTGTGCCACCATCGGCGATGACCTCTCCCCATGGGGCAATCGCCAGGGAATGGCCGTGGGTTTTACGGACCTTGCCTTCACTGGCGGCATGGGTGCCGCATTGGGCTGGTGCCAAAACGTAACAGCCCGTCTCAATCGCGCGAGCGCGCAGCAATGGCTCCCAATGGGCGGCACCGGAGACCGGCGAAAATGCAGACGGAACCGTCAGGATCTGGGCCCCGGCTTGCGCCAGGGACCGATAAAGATGCGGAAAGCGCAGATCATAGCAAATTGTCATGCCCACCGTACCAAGGGGCGTTTGGGCCAGAACTGCCCGCTCCCCCGGCTTGTAACCTGCGCTTTCACGGTAGGTTTCGCTATCGGAGATTGTGACGTCGAACATGTGGATCTTGTCATACCGCGCCACGATCTGACCCGCATCCGAGATCAGGAAAGATCGATTTGCAAAGCGACCACCGGTGCTGTCGGTTTTGACAGCAAGCGACCCAATAAGGATCCAAACGCCGTGATGTCTGGCTGCTTTGCTGAGCGCGGCAAGCGTCGGATCCTTATCCTCGACCTGCAACACCGCCATTTGCCGGGCTCGGCTGGGCGACACGCAATTGGTTACTTCGGGCGTCAGGACAAACCTCGCTCCACCCGCGACTGCCTGGTCAACAAGGTCCAATGTCGCCGGAAGATTTACTGCCGGGTCATCACTGGAATTCAGTTGCAGCAAGGCCGCGCGCAAACCACTCTACCCGGCAAGCATTGGGTCGAGCTTGCCTGACCGTTCCAAACCGTAAAGGTCATCACAGCCGCCCACATGGGTGTCGCCTATAAAGATCTGTGGGACCGTATGGCTGCCCCGCGCGCGGCTGAGCATTTCGGCGCGTTTGTCGGGATGTTGTGCCAGATCGATCTCGGAAAAGCTGATGCCCTTCTGGTTTAGCAACCGTTTGGCCGCATGGCAGAACCCGCATAGTGGCGATGTGTAAATCTCAACAGTTTGCATTTGGATCTCCTGCGAGGGTTGCAGAAGATCTAGGCGTCCTTTGCAACGCGCGCCAGTGCCAAGATGCGGACCTCGCTTGCTCCGGCGGCAAGGCAGGCCTCTGTTGCGGCGGCGAATGTTGCACCTGATGTCATGACATCGTCGATCAGCAGGACTTTGCGTCCGACAAGCCGGTGCTTGCGCATGGGATGGACACCGATGGCAGAACTGACATTTGCGAAACGGGCATCACGACCGCGGCCCTCCTGCGTAGGCGTGGCACGGTGCCGCACCAACAGATCGGGACAATGCGCCAACCCCGCACGTTTGGCCACGGCCTGACCTAGCAGCACCGATTGGTTGTATCGTCGTCGGACCAACCGCATCCAGTGCAGCGGCACCGGGGCAATCAGCATCGACGGTTCAAGGATGGGAGTAGCCGCGCGGTGCATCCAAGCCGCCAGCGCCGGGATAGATTCCGTGCGGTCCCCATGTTTCAGGGCCAAAACCAACCGGCGCCCGGTCCGGTCATAAAGCATCGCTGCACGGCCCCGCGACCAGGGTCTTGCCACCGCCAGACACTCATCACATTGGGGATGCGGGTCATTTTCATCGGGCGCGTCGCCGGGCAGGGGTACACCGCAACTGTCGCAGACCACCCCGCTGATGAAGGGTGTGTCCCGCCAACAGGTGCCGCACAGACCGCCATTCTCCCCCACGACGTCCCCGCAGGAAAGACATTGCGGCGGATAGACCGTTTGAAACAGACGTTGAATTACCCCCATGCGTGTCTAGGTTCCCGTGTCATGACTGGTTTGACCGATCGTCCGCAGTTAAAGCGATTTCGCGCTCGCGCTCACCGAGCCGGGCATGCAGATTTCCTGCACCGGGCTGTGAGAGCCGAGCTGCAGGAAAGACTGTCCGAGGTTAATAAAACGTTTAAAGACCTGGTGGTGGTTGCTGGTTTTATCGATCTTTGGCGAGAGCTTTGGCCATCTGCTCCGATCATACTGGACGACGATGTACTGGATCTGGCAGTCGCCCAGTACGACCTTGTGATCCATGCCATGTCTTTGCATTGGGCTGATGATCCAGTTGGGCAACTGATACAGTCGCGCCGGGCATTGCGGCCGGATGGGTTGTTTCTTGGCTCCCTGCTGGGAGGGGAGACACTTGCCACCCTTCGCAACACTCTGGCCGAAGCGGAAGTTGCGCTTACGGGCGGCCTGTCTCCCCGCATCGCTCCCATGGCTGAGATCCGAGATATCGGCGGTTTGATGCAGCGCGCGGGTTTTGCCATGCCCGTCGCTGACACGCTGCCGTTCACGGTGAGCTACGAGGGTCTGCCACACCTGTTGCACGATCTGCGCGCGATGGGAGAGGGGAATGCGCTGTCCACCCGACACCGACAACCCCCCCCCCGGTCACTGTTTGTGAAGGCCGCTGAATTATACCCCAAACAATCGGATGGGAGAATCGTAGCGGAGTTTGAGATCATCTTTCTGACGGGTTGGGCCCCGGCCGACAGTCAACCACAACCGCTGCGGCCAGGATCAGCTCAAAGCAGGCTCGCCGACGTCCTGGGTGGTGAAGAAGTGACGATGCCTGGCACCAGTTCTGGTCGGGACCGCGATTGACCTCTGATCCAAAGCCGTTATCTCACCGTATATTATGACTGATGTGCAATCGCAGGATGAAATAATGTTGGATGCAAAATCTGGTGCAACCATTGCCGATGTAGACGCGTCCACTGATGCCGCTGCCGTCAACGCAAAAAGTCATTTGCCTGGCGACCATCCTGCTGTGATGCCCGCGAAGGTCGGTATCCTGGTGGCCAATCTTGGAACACCGGACAACTATGATTACTGGTCCATGCGCCGGTATCTGAACGAGTTTCTGTCCGACCGGCGGGTCATCGACTATTCGCCGTTCATCTGGCAGCCGCTTTTGCAGCTTGTGATTTTGAGCAAACGCCCGTTTTCATCTGGTGAGGCTTACAAGTCGATCTGGAACCACGATGCGGGGGAAAGCCCGCTCATGACGATCACCAAGGCGCAAACGGCCAAGTTGAAAGACAGCCTTGCCGCACGTTTCGGCGATAATGTCGTTGTTGATTTCTGCATGCGCTACGGAAATCCCTCGACTAAATCCAAGGTGCAAGCTCTGATTGATCAGGGATGCCGTAAGATCCTGTTCTTTCCGCTCTACCCGCACTATGCCGGAGCGACGTCAGCCACTGCGAATGATGCGTTCTTTCGCGCGTTGATGACGCAGAAATGGCAGCCGGATAGCCGGACGGTGCCAGCTTATTATGAGAATTCAACATATATCGATGCTTTGGCACAGTCTGTTGAGCGGAGTTACGCGTTGATGGAAACCAAACCTGACGTGCTGGTCTGCTCGTACCACGGTGTGCCCAAACGGTACCTGATGGAGGGCGACCCCTACCATTGCCAATGTCAGAAAACGACGCGTCTGTTGAAGGAACGGCTGGGTTGGGCCGATGACAAGATCGTAACAACTTTTCAAAGCAGGTTTGGCCCGGAGGAATGGCTGAAACCTTACACGGTTGAGGAGGTTGCACGCCTCGCCGAGCATGGGAAAAAGCGTATCGCTGTGATCGCACCAGCCTTTTCGGCGGATTGCATTGAAACACTGGAAGAGATCAACGAAGAGATCCGGGAGAGCTTTGAGGAAGGTGGAGGAGAACACTTCACCTACATCCCCTGCCTGAATGATGACGACGCCCATATCAACGCGTTAACAGAAGTTATTGAGACCAACCTGAAGGGTTGGATCGACTGATATTTCGGTGGGTGGTTGCCTATCCGGTGTTACTAGCTGGCCGCGCACCCTTAGCTTAAAAAGCTACGCCATGTGATCTGGCCAATCGTTTCAAAATACAGATCAACCTCGCCGCAGCGTTTCTACGATGATCGCGTCGACCTTGAAATTCCGTAAATCCATGTAAAAAGGGCGGCTGCCAAGTATGACAACCGCCCCGGGTCTGTATCCGTGACTGACGCTTAGCTTGATGCTGCCGCGGCGATCAGAACCAGCAGAACGATCGGAACCAAAATACCGCCGTTCGACGAAGATGTTTCCTCTTCGATCACAGTAGGCTCGATGATCGGATCATCAAAACCGCCAGCGAAAGCAGATGTCGCTGCCAGCGACACGGCTGCTGCAAGAGCAACTTTTTTCATGTTAACCTCCAGTTATCGCGCAGGACTAAAATTGAGGATACCCCACGCACCCAAGACTGTACCTCGTAGACGATGATTTACAGCCCAAGGTGGCATTTGCAATTGGTCGAACAGTGCAGAACCGCCAAATCCAGCCCAATGTCGTCAAATTAGCAACACCTGCGCGCCAACACCGGCCAATGAAAAGAGTTCGGCGATGTGCTCATTATACAACCCGATGCAACCGTTGGAGGATTTCCGCCCAATTTTGCGGGTGTCATGGGTTCCGTGGATCCGGTAATACTTCCAGCTCAAGTAGAGAGCATGGCTGCCCAACGGATTGTCGGGGCCGGGTCCGACGAAATCGGGCCATTCCGGATTGCGCCGTTTCATGGCGGGTGTCGGGGCCCAAGACGGCCCATCAACCTTACGAACGACAGATGTGCGTCCACGCCGGGTCAGATCCTCGGACAGCGGGACGGAGGATGGATACAGCCGATACGTCTGTTGGTCGGCCCCCCAATAATGCACCGCGCGGGAGTTGATATCGACCAGAATGGCGCCGCCAGACAGGTTGCTGAAATAGGGCTGCCAATCCAGCGAACGGAAGCTGGAGATATTGCGCTGGGCACCCGGAGCCGTCGGTTCGAGCGTTCCGACACCTTGAGCAATCGCTGGCGCGGCCAAGCTGGCTGTGGCCGATGTCAGAAGGAAACGGCGCGTCAGTAGCGGTTTCATGGGGTCCTCATTTCTAAATTTTGAACTTGTCGTGATAATATGGCTGGAAAGCCGCAGTCGCAATTCAAACACGCGTGTGATCGCTCATTCGCGCTCAGATGCGTTTGCTCACGCTCGTCGGACTCGGTACAGGATAGCGATACTAACGAGGAAGAGCGTCCATGAAGCGTGTATTTTCGCTTATTTTTCCGATTCTGATCATCGTTGCGGGCTGTACGGCACCGCCTGTCGTGGATGATGGAACGGGCACCGGGGGCACGCGGGTCTATCGAATATCCGCGGGTGATGCGAGTAAGATACAGTTTCGGATGCTCGATTCGGTCAATTCCCTGCGACAGGCAGCAGGCTTGTCCGGGTTGGAACTTAGCTCACAATTGAACGCAGCGGCAGCAACACATTCAAAGGATATGGCGCGCCAGAACCGACCTTGGCATTTTGGATCCGATGGGTCCTCACCCTTGGATCGGGTCAAACGTGCGGGCTACCGGGGTGAGTTGAAGGGTGAGAATATCTCCGAGACCTACGAGACGGAGTTGCAGACGCTCGCGGCCTGGATGGCGCAACCTGACACGCGCGCAGTGGTGATGAACCCGCAGGCCCGCAATTTGGGCATTGCCTGGTTCCAGGAACGGAACGGCAAGATCTGGTGGACACTGATCACTGGCGGCTGATCACGGCATGATGTCGATGGGCGTTCCATCCCGGACCATGGCATAGATCTCTTCCATTTCCTTGTTGGTCACGGCGATGCAACCCCAGGTCCAGTCGTCGCCACCTTTGCGCCAGCGGCTTTTCTGACCGTGGATAAAGATGTCACCGCCGGGATCGACCCCGGCCTCTAGAGCGCGCGCCACATCTTCTTCGTTGGGATAGTCTATACCCAATGACAGGTGGAAGTTACTGTTGGGGTTCCTGCGGTTGATCAGATAGTTGCCTTCGGGCGTCCGTCCGTCGCCTTCTTGCTGTTTGTGACCTTGCGGCGCAAAGCCAAGCTCAAACCTGTAGCCTTTTAGCACGGCGTCATCGTGCATCAGGAACATGCTGCGTTTACCTTTGTAGACAAGAACCCGCGTGACCTGCGGCCCGTCATAGGTTTTGAATTTGCTGGAGCAGGCGGATAACGCAAATGCAGCACTGCCAGCCAACATCGCGCGTTTACTGATCAACATGTTTGTCCCGAACCGGTTGTTTTCTGAAATCAATACAGGAAACTGGCTTCGGCGGGAATCCCCCATGACACCACAGTGGATTTATCTTGGGGGTGACTGTGTCTTGAGCGCCTGTTCAATTGCATCAAGTCGCGACAAGACCTCGTCACGGTAGGCATCCGTCTTTTCTGTCGCCTCTTCGGAATGGGCATCCTGCATCGAATTCACGATCAGACCCACCAGCAGGTTCACAACCGCAAAGGTTGTCAGGAGGATGAAAGGAACGAAAAAGGCCCAGGCATAGGGATAGACCTCCATCACCGGGCGCACGATCCCCATAGACCAGCTTTCCAGCGTCATGATCTGGAACAGCGAATAGGCGCTTAGGCCCAGATTACCAAACCACTCTGGGAAGGATGCGGCAAACAACTTGGTCGCCATCACAGACCCTATGTAAAAGACTAGCCCCATCAACAGAAACACCGACCCCATCCCAGGCAGGGCTGTCACAAACCCTTCGACCACACGGCGCAGCCGCGGCATGACAGAGATCACGCGCAAAACCCGCAAGACCCTTAACGCGCGCAATACGCTCAGGTTTTCCGCGCCCGGCAGCAAGGCCGACCCAACAATGGCCGTATCAAACAGGTTCCAACCGTTTCGGAAAAAGGTCGCGCGATAGGCGAAAAGCTTTAACAGGATCTCGGCCACGAATATCGCAAGACAGGCGAGATCGATCATTCGAAGCGTATCGCCAAACGGTTGCGCAACGGGGGGCACGGCTTCGAGTCCCAGCACAATCGCATTCAGGATAATGACCCCCAAGATGCCATTGCGCACCAGGGGTTGTTCCAACCAGATCTTCAACGTTTCTCGCACACCGCGCTCCTGCCCCTTGTCACCGCGCGATATGGTCTTTGATCAGGCGAGCGACAAGCTCTACATGCGGTGACCAGCGAAACTGATCGACGACCTGCACCCAATCAAGCCGATATCCGGCCTGGATGAGCATTTTAGCGTCGACCGCAAAGGTCACGGGGTTGCAGGAAATTGCAGCAATCACCGGCACTTCGCTTTTCGCGATTTGGGCCATCTGGGCCTGTGCGCCCGCGCGTGGTGGATCGATGACAATTGCATCGAACCGGTCTAACTCATCGGGTAGTAGCGGGTTGCGAAAAAGGTCGCGCCGTTCCGTGCTCAGCATGTGTAACCCGCCCGCGCGCCGCCATCCCTGATCCAACGCGTCCAGCATCGTGCCATCGGCCTCCACCGCATGCACCGGTTTGCTTTCGCAAAGCGGCAGTGCAAATGTGCCGCAGCCCGCGAACAGATCGATGACACTGGTCGATGCACCGATGCAATCACGCATTGCGGATCTTAGCGCAGCCTCCCCTTCCACCGTTGCTTGCAAAAAGGCGCCGGGAGGCATTGGCACGTCAAATCCTGCAAAGTTGACCAAAGGTTCGGCTTGCTGAGCGACGATTTCGCCATCCCACGACAACCGCGCCACACCTGCTCCGGCCATGGATGTGACCAATGCCGCGGTCTGTGTCTGGTTCAATGTCTTGCCACCCGTCACTGCCACGTCGAGCCCGGTGCGCGTCTCCGTTACCGTCAGCGCAAGTTCGCCTTTGCGAGCGGCTCCGACCATGGTCAATGCGGTCAGCATGGGCAAAGCAGCGCTCAACTGCGGTGTCACCAGATTGCAGTCAAGGACCGGGGTGATCGTGTCTGATCCCGGGGCGTGGAAGCCAACCAACGCGCCCTTTTTGGTCCGACGGCCGGAAAATGTGGCCCGCCTGCGGCTGCGCGGTGGGGAAATTGCCATGGGGCGAAACGTGGCCGCAATCCCCTGGGCGGCCAAGGCACGTTCTACGATATTCTGTTTCCAGGCGGCGACAAATCCGCCATCGGCATGTTGCAAGGCGCATCCCCCGCAAGACCGGTAATGGCGACAGGCCGGTGCGATCCGCCGGTCGGAGGGTGTGACGATGCGTGGGACGGATATCCGGGAGCCATCCAACTCCCCCTCTACGACTTCACCCGGCAAGGTGCGGGGCGCAAAGACAGGCCCCGGGCCAACCCCGTCGCCCAAATGTCCCAACCGCTCGATCACGGTTCGCGTCATGCAGGCTGTATCGACGACGCTGCTGGGATAGATGCCAGAAAACGCCGAACCTCCTGCACAGATTGCAAGTGATGGACCGCCAGATGCGGAGGTGGATCTGACACGATTTTTAGCCCCTGCAGACGTCCGGTTTTTCGCGTGGTCCAAATGAAGTGATAAAATTCAGCGCTGAACTGCTCCGGGCAGCCATCCGGCAAATCAGGGCGCACCTGTCCGTAATGCGCTACCGTTCGCTTTGCGACCCGCCACAAGCGCAGCCATAGCGGAATATCAAGCCAGATGCAGGTATCGGCGCGGGCGATACGCTCGGGATAGGTGGCCGACATGTTGCCTTCGAAAATCCAGCGGTCCTGCATGTGGACCTCGTGGGCCATCGCGTGTTTTTCGTTGCGGCTGCGCTCCACCCAGCCCGATTTCCAGTGGATCAGATCGATATGCCTGACAGGCAACCCGGTCCGTTCTCCCAACATCCGTGCCAGGGTGGATTTGCCTGATCCCGGCTGGCCGATGATCATGACGCGTTTCATTCCGCTGCATCCACGACGCCCAGAAAACCGCCAGATTGACGTCGCCAGTACCGGGCATAAAGCCCACCGTAGCTGAGCAATGTGGCATGGTCGCCTTCTTCGATGATACGGCCTTCATCCATGACAATGATCCTGTCCATCCGGGCAATGGTGGAGAGACGGTGCGCGATGGCAAGGACAGTCTTGCCCTCCATGACGCGCTCTAGCGCGGTTTGGATCTGCGCTTCGACCTCGCTGTCCAATGCGCTGGTGGCCTCATCCAGGATCAGTATGGGCGCGTCCTTCAAAATCGCGCGTGCAAGGGCAATCCGCTGCCGCTGTCCACCGCTGAGTTTGACACCACGTTCGCCCAGATAGGCCCCATAGCCGCGATGGCCCTTGTGATCCTGCAGGCCTTCAATGAATTCATGGGCTTCCGCGCGTCTGGCGGCGGCTATCATCTCTTCCTCAGTCGCATCAGGCCGACCATAAAGGATATTCTCGCGCGCGGTCCGATTGAACATCGCGGTTTCCTGCGTGACCATCCCGATCTGGCGGCGCAGGCTTTCCTGGGTCAAGGCGCGCACATCATGGTCGCCCAGCAGAATGGCGCCCTTTTCCGTATCATAAAGCCGCAGCAGCAAGGCAACCAATGTGGATTTACCGGCCCCGGACGCGCCGACAATCCCGACCTTCTCTCCCCGGCGAATGAAAAGATCGATGTCTTCCACGCCGCCCTGCTGCCCTCCATAGGCGAATGTCACGCGGTTGAACCGGATTTCTGCAGCGCTTGGATCAACCTCTGTCGCGGTATCCGCATCCACCAGTTGATGGTGCGGCGTGAGGGTGCGGATCCCGTCCTCAACCTCACCGATATTTGAATAGATCCCCATCAGCGTGAAACTGACCCAGCCGGTCATCTGTGACAGACGCAACGACACCGTACCGGTTGCGGCCATATCGCCCGCCGTGGCGAGGCCATTGGACCACAAGATCAGCACACTGCCGATCAGCACCACGGGCAGCAGGCTGGCCAAGGCGATCAGCAAAAACCGAAAGACTGTCGCCATGACCCCAAAATCAATTGCTTTGTCGAGGTATTTGTCCATGGAATCGATGGCAGCCCGATCTTCATGTGCCGAATGGGCAAACAGTTTGACGGTGCGCATGTTTGTGATCGTATCAACCACCTGCCCTGTGACCGAGGCGCGCGCTCCGGCCCTCGCGGCAGAGCATTGGCGGATACGCGGCAAGAAATAGCGGATGAAGGCACCATAGCCGATCAGCCAGACGAACAGGATCAACGAGAGCCGCCAATCGATTGAGATCAGCAAAAACGTGGCCGCCACGAAAGAGGCGATGGCAAAGATGATCGCGTTAATGGATTCGATCGTCACATCTGTAACAGCGCGGGCCGTTTGCATGGATTTCTGTGCAATGCGCCCGGCAAAATCGTTGTCGAAAAAGGTGATGGCATGGCCCATCGTCCATCGATGCAGCCGCGACAAGGCCATGACATTGATCGACGGGGCAATCACGATGGATTGCAGCAAGGAAGAGCCGCCAAAGACCAGGGGCCTGAAGATCAGCAGGAACACACCGACAGCCAGCAGAAAGCCCCAATGTTCTGAAAAGATGGCCTGTGGTCCGCTTTCCAACGCCGTATCGATGACATTGCCAAGTAGGATGGCCGAGATGATCTCAAAAGTGCCCGCAATGACCGAAACACAGACGGCGATGATTAAGATCGGATAGGCCCCCGACAGGCACCAGCCGAAAAAGGCCGCAAGCGTTTGCGGTGGCGGCGTATCGACGGGTTTGAACTGATCCAGCACATAGCCGAACCTTTTGACGCCGCCACGTTTGATCAGGGTTTCGATGCTCATTCCGCTGCCTCGACCACGCCAAGGAACCCGCCGGACTGACGGTTCCAGAACCGCGCATAAAGGCCACCTGCCGCCAGAAGATCGGCATGGGTGCCTTCTTCGGCAATCCGGCCCTCATCCAGCACCAGAATGCGGTCCATCCGTGCAATCGTGGACAGGCGGTGGGCAATGGCGATGACGGTCTTGCCCTCCATCACGTTGTAAAGCGTGTCCTGGATGGCGGCCTCGACCTCGCTGTCCAACGCACTTGTGGCCTCGTCCAGCACGAGGATTGGCGCGTCTTTCAAAATGACACGGGCCAAAGCCACGCGTTGCCGCTGACCACCGCTGAGTTTCACGCCTCGTTCGCCGACACGGGCATCCAGGCCGGTATTGCCGTCAGAGTCCACCAGATCGGGCAGGAATTCCCGTGCGGCTGCGCGATCAATAGCGTCATTCATCGCAGCTTCACCCGCGTCCGGGCGCCCGTAAAGGATATTCTCCCGGACTGAGCGATGGAGCAGAGCCGTATCCTGCTGCACCATCCCGATCTGACGCCGTAGACTGTCTTGCGTCACCGTTTGGATATCCTGGCCATCGATCAGGATACGCCCGCCTTCGGGATCGTAAAAGCGCAGCAGCAATTTCACGAGCGTTGATTTCCCGGCGCCGGACCGGCCCACCACGCCGATCTTTTCGCCGGGATGAATGGTCAGGTTCAACTGCTCCAAGCCGCCACTGCCGCGGCCGTAATGGTGGGTCAGACCTTCCATCACGATCTGGCCTTTTTCAAATTTCAGCGACTCGGCTTTATCGGCATCAACCAAATGGACGGGTTGTGCGATGGTCTCCATCCCTTCGGCCACCACGCCAAGCTGGCGAAATAATGTCGACACGGCCCACATGATCCAGCCGGTCATGGAGTTTAACCGCAGGGTCAAAGCCGTCGCCGCGGCGACGGTCCCCACGCTGGCTGTTCCCTGCAACCATAGGGCAAGAGCCCATCCGGTAACACCGACAATCAGCAGGCCATTCAGAACGGTCAGGGCGATATCCATGATGCTGTAAATGCGCATCTCGCGGAAAAAGGTTGTCCGGGCCGTCTCGATTGCTTCCTTGGCATAGGCGATCTCGTTGTCATGGTGCGCGAACATCTTGACGGAATGGATGTTGGTATAGCTATCGACAACCCGGCCCGTGACCTGCGATCGAGCATCACTTGACGCCTTTGAGGCGGGGCCAATCCGTGACACCGCCCACCCCACCAGTCCCGCATACAGTAGAAACCAGATGATCAGTGGCACGGCCAAACGCGGGTCGGCATCGGCAAGTAGGATTGCGGCACCCACCAGATAAGCTGTGGCAAAGGTCAGGGCATCGAACACCTGAAACACGGCCTCCCCCGCGGCGGGTGGCGTTTGCATGATCCGGTTGGCGATGCGACCGGCAAAATCATTCTCGAACCAACCGACCGATTGGCGCAGAACCTGCCGGTGGGCGCGCCACCGGATCAATGTCCCAAAGTTGGGCATGACCGCATTGCTCAGCACCAGAACGTCAATCGCCTGTACCAGGGGTCGCAAAATCAGGATGAACGCCGCGATGAATGTGAACTCCAACGCGTATCGTGCCCAGATCTCCGCAGGGGTGCCCTCCTCGGAAAGGATGTCGACGACCCGACCCATATAATAGATCAGCCCCACCTCAACCGCCGCCACGACCACTGACAAAAGTGCCGCAATGATCAGTATTTTGGTAAACGGTTTCGCATAGTCCAAAAGGAACGGCAGCAGCCGTTTGGGGGGCCTGTCGCTGTCCTTATACGGTGTATAAGGATCGACGAGCTGTTCGAAAAATCGGAACACGGCTGCGACTCAGATCGGTGGGGTGTTCGATTGGTATATCCTTACGTTGGGGGAAGGAAAACCATTCCCGCAGATAATGCGAGGAGTCCTGCCATCACTGCCATGAAGATACTCCAGGCTTTTGGATTACCCAGCAAATATGCCAGCAGTGATCCGGCAAATGACCAGAACAGACATACGCCCAGGTTGATGCCAGAAAATGCGATCGCAAGTCGCGCGGCTTCCTGAGCTGGAGGCAGCCCCGCGCCGTATCCTACGGCTGCGGCAACTGCGATGGCCCAGACTTTTGGATTGACCCACTGAAAGAGCACGGCCTGAAAAAAGGTGAACGGCTTGTCGGGGCCGGTTTGTGTTTGGGTGCGGGCTGCTGTCAGCAATTTCCAGGCCATCCACAGGATCCAACCCGCCGCGCCGATCTTGAGGACAAGGGTCAAAGCGGGTTGTGACAAAAGCAGCGCGCCCAACCCCAACCCCGTCAGGCCAGATGTGATGCCAACCCCGGCTGCTACACCCAGAACATGGGGGATCGTGCGGCGAAAGCCGAACCGCGCGCCGGAGGCGATCAGCAAGATGACATTCGGACCGGGGGAGAACAAACCGGCAAAGACAAAGGCATAGAGCGGTGCGATGATCACGGGCCGTCTATCTCGGTTGGGGGAGGGTCAGCAGATCCCTGCGGCTCATCGCGAAGTCCGACCCAATCCATGCCGCGCGTAACTGATCAAGCCGTGCCCCCAGAGCCGGGCCTTGAAATTCCGGCATCAGATCTTGGGCGGTTACCGGAAAAATAGCCCGAGCGGCTTGTTCGACCTTGGCCTGATCGCCGGGCGACACGCGCTGTTCCAGCCATGCTGCGCGGAGGGCGAGTGCGGCCAACCCGTCGACCTCACCCAGATGATGGCCCAGCGCAGCAGGAGATGCCCCACCAGATGCATGGTCGTGCAGCAATCCGAGGCGTCTGGTATCTGCACGGCTTAGGCGCAAACGGTTTGCCACGTCTTCCCCGCCCAGACAGGCCAATCGTAAAACGGCATCGGCATGCGGATACAAATCTATCAGTCGGGTCAATGGGGCGGGGTCCGCTCCGGGCAATAGGGCCGCCAATACGCCGCTTTGCGCCATTGCCGCGGTGACGGGGGCGGGGTTCGGGGCGGCCAGCAACTTGAGCATCTCAACTCCGATCCGTTCGGCTGAGACCTTGGCCAGGCCGCCAGCATTGCGGGCGCAGGCATCCAACCCGTCTTGATCCAGACCATTTTGACCATACCATGCATGAAATCGGAAAAACCGCAGGATCCGCAGATAGTCTTCCCGTACCCGCGCGGTCGGATCTCCCACGAACCGAACTGCGCGGTTCTGCAAATCCGGCAACCCGTTCAAGGGGTCGACGATCTGACCGCCCGCATCGCAGTAGATCGCGTTCATGGTAAAATCGCGGCGCTGGGCATCTTCGGAAATGTCGGTGGAAAAAGCGACAACGGCCCGGCGCCCATCGGTCTCCACATCCCGGCGAAAGGTAGTGACCTCGACCGGGACGGCATCAACGACCAGGGTCACCGTTCCGTGGTCGATGCCGGTTGGTATCGCACGGATCCTCGCAGCCTCGGCCAGGGCCAGAACGTGGGGCGGGTGAGCATCCGTGGCCAAATCCAGATCGGCCACGGGCTCGTTCAAAAGGGTATTGCGCACGCAACCACCCACGAAAAGCGCGTGGTGACCCGCCGTGTTCAACAAGGCGGCAACGGACTGGGCCGGATGGCTTTCTAACCAATCTGCGATGATCCGGGTCATGAAACGGTATCTGCCAAGGCGCGCAAGATCCGAGCAGTCGCCCCCCAAATGTAGTAGGGGCCATAGGGCACCACGTAATAATGGCGCCTGGTTTGTCGCCAGCGCCGCCCTTCGATGGCGTAGTTCGCAGGATCCAGTACATGGGAAAGGGGCACGGTAAACACTTCTGACACCTCGCCCTCTTCCGCACGGGGATGAAAGTCCGCGATCTGGGCCAGAACCGGCGTCACCGTGAAACCCGTCACTGTCTCGTGGGCAGGAAGGCAGCCGATCACGTCGACCTCAGCCCTTGGCAGCCCGATTTCCTCTTCCGCCTCTCGCAAGGCCGCCTCCGTGACATCGCGATCCCCCGCATCGACCTTTCCCCCTGGAAACGCGATCTGCCCCGGATGGTGGCGCAATCGCGACGAGCGCTTGGTCAGGTAAAGCGTGCCATCGGCGGTGAATGCGATCAGCACTGCGGCGGGCCGTAAAATCCGGTCCGGTGGCAATGGAACGTTTTTGTTCAGGTCATAGTCAGATGAGGGTCGGCCCGCGACAATCGGTGCGGCGCGCAAGGCAGACAATACAGTATCAGGGAGCATCACTCTCCCGTCCTACGGCCTCAAACCCCAATGTCGCCGGGTCAAACTCGTAATGCGCGCCACAGAACTGGCAATCGGCGGTTACAATCCCCTCGTCGGTGGTCATGTGACCGATATCCTTCGCCGAATAGATCGACAGGCTTTGCCGCACGCGATCTGCCGAACAGGTACACCCGAATTTCACCGCCTGGGGGTCAAAGACGCGTGGTTCTTCTTCGTGGAACAGGCGCACCAAAAGATCGGTTGGCTGAACCGTTGGTCCGATCAATTCCAACTCTTCGACCGTATCCAACAGGATATTGACCCGGTGCCAGTTCTCCTGCGCCTCCCCCTCAAGGATGTCTTCGGGTTTCAGCAACCCGCCTTCCCCACTGGCGGCGCCGGCAGCAAAGGGAGAGGCTTTGGGCATGTGCTGCAGCATCACGCCGCCACCGCGCCAAGTCTCTGCCTCGCTCGGCAACTGACTGCGGGCCATGGACAGGGCAAAACGGGTCGGCAATTGCTCTGATTGCGCAAAATAGGTTTCAGCACAGGCTTTCAGGGACCCCCCGGCGATGGGTGTCACGCCTTGGTAGGGCACCATCCCCTCACCCTGGTCTATCAGAATGGCGAAATACCCCTTCCCGATCAGATCAAACGCGTTTTCGGCATCCAGGGGGCGCTGGTCATCATAGCTGGCATAGGCGCGGATCCGGCCATGCTCCCCTTCATTTTGCGGGGCATAGTAGTCCGTGGCGATCAACCGCGCGGGCCCGTCACCGCGAACTTGCAGCGATAACTTCCACCTCAGCTTTACGTTGGGGCCGATCAGGGCCGTCAGCAATGCCATTTCGGCGACCAATGCATTGATCGGATCCGGGTAGTCGTGCTGCGCCAAGACCTGTTCCAATACGCCATCAAGGCGGGCTACCCGTCCGCGTATGTCGGACCGGTCAAGTTGAAAGGGCAGGACAGTGTCATCCCACGCAATGCGTGAACTGAGGGTCATGGTGTTTCCTTCAGGATATCGCCTTGGCATATCGCAGCCCATCCGGTGGAGCAAGCAAACGGGACGGGCAAAGATGTTCTGGCAGCTTGGAGAGTGGATCAATCCGCGGTTGCGGTCTTTAAGTCGGCCGGGTGCATATGCAGCGACCGGCCCAAGGCAACCTGATCGTACCCTTCCGTCAGGTTGAGTCACGGCGGTTGCCAATCGGGCCATTTGGGCAAGCGATACGTTTCAGCATCGCGGCATGCCAAACCCTCGCGACAAGATCCTATTTTGTAACATTGGCAAGGCATCTGCTTGAATTATTTAAACTTTGGTGGCGGAAAAGTAATGAACAAGATCACCTTTCTAGGTGTTTGATCCCACGGTTTGATGGTGTGATCCTTTCGTTGGAATGGAAGGAAGCATTATGGGACAAGTTCGTCATGGGAGCGCCACGACCACGCACGCTGTCAGAGCAGCAATACAGCGATCGC
>NZ_JAFEUL010000030.1 GCF_016901225.1 Actibacterium sp. 188UL27-1
CCACCGTCCGCACACAAGCCTCGCTGGTATGACGCCAGCCGAATATGCTAACCGGTCAAAGGAAGACCAAAACCTGAACAGAGCTAACCTAAATTAGCGGACTCTAAGGGGAGCAGGTCACGGTCACCAGATTTTACGCGGTAGTCTTTCCATAGAAACGCGACGGTATCGGCATCCGCACCATCCAAACAATGGTTCGAAATGGCAACCCGGTGAGTGTAACGGCTGAGATAGGCCAGCACGACCTCTGGCCCGCCGAAGGGTGGTTTAGCATAGACCACCCATTCGGTCTTGCGGAACGGAGCGAGCCATTTGGTGAAGGCGGCGGTATCGGCCAATCCTTCGCAATCACCGAAGAACGCAAGCTCTCCCGCCTGGTACAGCGCCAGTAGCCCCTCAACGAACAGTCGTCGAAACAGGCGCGACAGCACGCGCACATGCAGGAAGAACCCAGGCTTGCAGGCTACCCATTTGGTACCATCCGGTGACAAGCCACCGCCGGGGACGGATCATGTGTATGTTACTCCGGTATCGGTCATGTGCAGTTGATAGGCGCGCAATTCCTCTGGCGTAGCTGTATCCGGCGAATGCCTGAGAAACGCAGCGAAATCCCTCATTGTTCTGATGTGCGACTTCTGAGCTTTTTCGCCCATCCCCCGGATGCGCATGTCCTCGATCATCCGCACATGCAGCGGGCTCATCTTCTCGTCTGTCATGGGAACCTCTTGTCCGATTGAGAAACTTCAATCGTCAGGCGGACCAGCCAGCTCTCAAAATGAGCCTAAATCTGATGGAAGGAACGACGCCAACCAAAAACGCCATTGCCGCGGAAGCGGCTTCGTCCATGGGCCGCCATTGTCATGTCATCAGAGGGAGAGAAACAGTTTATGCCTCGCTATCCTTTCCGCGCTTCTAACCGACGATCTCCCACTGAGCGACGCGGTGTCTCCTGGGAGATTTCACGTTGGCAAATCCCTACCTCAAACCGCTTGTTTTATGGCGCGAGACATAGCTTGGGCGAGATCTTGCGGTGCATTTACCGCGATCACTATTGAGCGTTTAAACTTTGGAAGGGGCGGAAAGTTATCCTTCCTCGTCAGGATTTTCATGCCGGCTTCAACGTTGTTCTCGTACAGAATGCCGACGGCAAAACCCGCCCGAATAGCCGCTTTCTGGCTCATTATGCCGGTACACTCAAACGCCACGCTGTAGTCGCGGCCCAGCTCGTCGAGTTTCACTTTAGGCAATTCGCCCATCCAACAGCCATGATTGATAATCGCAAGAGGAACCGGATCATTGGGGCCAATGTGCATGGTCCTACTGGCGACCCAGACGGATTGTTGTTCGCGAAAGACTTCACCTGGAACGATACTTGCCGCTGAGCACACGGCGATGTCCAGTTCGCCTTTCTGGATTGCTTGCGGGAAACGGGCCGTACAGCCGGATCTTGCGATCACGTCGACCCCTGGGTTCGAGAGGCTGAACTCTGACAGGGCTTTTTCCAGGACGCCCTCGTCGAAATCGTCGGGGATGCCGACCCTGATCCGACCGTTCAATGGTGTGGCAAAAAGTGATTGCACTTTTGACAATTCCAATAGGCTGCGTCGGGCAACCGGCAACAGTTTTTCGCCGCTTGGCGAGAGAGACATTCCCTTACCTTCCCGGACAAACAGAGTTGTTTCCAATTCCTCTTCCAGCCGTCGAACTTGGACGCTGATTGCTGATTGGCTCCGGTTCAACCGCGTTGCGGCATGGGTCAGATTTCCGCAATCCGCGATCTCAATGAAAGTCTTGAGCAGGTTGCCGTCGGTAAAGGCGCGTTCGTTTTTTTTGCATGGTCCTGTTCATATCATTTCATTTTAATAATTCCTAGGGACCCCCTACCTCGGAGTTACAGCAAGATGATGTGAAAGGACGCCTTGTGGCTGACACCGACAAAGAACGGATCATCGCGACCGTGACCGACTACATAGAAGGCATCCGGCATGGCGATGGCGTGCGGATCGCAAACGCCTTTTATTCGAGTGTGAACCTCAATTCGCTGGATGCTGAGGGCAACCTTGTGCTGACCCCGCGTAGTGCATTGGAGGCTATGGCAAACAGCGGCGCACTCCCACCCAACAGCAGCGAGATTACCCATGTCGAGATCAACAATGACATGGCCCTGGCCAAGGTGACCATCGATTTGCCAACGTTGCAGTACCATGACCTTCTCACGCTTTTGCGACTGAATGTCGGATGGAAGATCGTCAGCAAGACCTACACGACGATCCACAAGTAGCTTTGCCCTGCAATGAGCGCCCTAGGAACCGGAATGTCCACGCAACATCCATCATGGCTGACTTTTGCCGCGGCCATCTTTCTGGTGATGTGGTCCACCGGCTATGTCGCGACCATGTTCGGCCTTGGGTTCATCGAACCAATCGCCTTTCTGGCCCTGCGCTTTGCCTGCGTTGTTGCGATCATGGCGGTGCTGTTCGTGATCCTCTGGCCCCCTTTACTGCGTACGCGGGCAGAATGGGGGCACCTCGCGATTGTCGGGTTTCTGCTTCAGGCGATGTATCTTGGCATGTGTTACATGTCCTTCAGCGTTGGTCTGTTGGTGGGAATCTTGGCGTTAATCCTGGCTATGCAGCCCATCTTCGTGGGGCTTGTAACCCCACGGTGGGCGAGCGAGGCGATAAGTTGGCGACAATGGGTGGGATTGATCCTCGGTCTGATCGGCGCGGTCGTCGTCATCACAGCGCGTTCCGAGGTTGCATCCCCCGCGCCGATAGGTTTCGTGTGCGCCGTTCTGGCGCTGATCGGGATCTCAGGTGGATCGCTCTGGGAAAAACGCTTTGGCGTTTCTCGGCACCCCGTGACGGCAAACTTGGTTGGCTTCGCGGCTGGTCTGGCGGGTGTGCTGCCCTTTGTCATTGCCTTTGAAAGCATGCAGATCAGCTGGGCGTGGCAGTTGATTGGGTCGCTTGTTTACATGATCATCGCAAGTTCTTTGATCGCCATCGGTTTGCTCCTGGCAATGATCCGTGTGGGTGAAGTTTCGAAGGTCTCTGCATTGTTCTTTCTCGTACCTCCTTTGGCTGCCGTATCCGCTTGCTTGGTGCTGGAGGAGGTCATGCCGTCAGTCGGCTGGCTGGGCATGATCCTCGCTGATCTTGGCGTGTTCGTCGCAACCCGCAACGGATCAGAACCCGTCTCATTGTGACTATTTGCACCGGGCCGAAACCCGGCCGTTTCTCTACAACCTGATCAAGAAAAGGAAACACCTATGCGTTTCATCGCCTTAACTTTCGTCGGCTTCTTCCTCGCGGTTACCGCTGCCGTTGCTGAACTTTCCGACACCCGTAACTTCTACCAGTATTCGGAAAGTGTGCTTACGGCAGGCCAACCCACCGAAGAGCAGCTCAAGAGCGCTGGCACGGCCGGTGTCGAGGTCGTCATCAGCGTCGTGCCTCCGAGTGAGCGTGTCTACAACCCGGAGCAGGCCGATATCCTCGCGAAGCAAGGCATAGAATACATCCATGTCCCGGTGAACTGGCGCGCGCCAGATGATGCATCATTTGATGCGTTCATGGCCGCGATGGACAGGGTCGGTGACCGAAAGGTTCTGGTGCATTGCTGGGCAAACGCCCGCGCCTCGGCGCTTGTCTACGCGCATCGGGTACTCAGCTCTCCGGACACACAGCCAGAGGAATTTGAGACACTGAGATCGGTCTGGTCGGATGTCGCGGGTTACAATCTTGACGCCGACACCACTTGGCAAAACTACCTCGCCAACAATATCGCGCGCGTCCAATAGCTCGGAAAGGGTTGGTCATCTCGACAGAATGGATTGGCAGGGCGTGATAGACGCCCGCTCGCCCCTGATCTCGGCAAAACAACTGGCGGAATTGTCGGGCACGCCGCGCGTAAGGGTTTCTGACGTGCGCGGCACTTGGTCAACACCGGCGCGGGCCCTGCCGGAAGACTATGCCGCTGGTCATATTCCCAGCGCGCGGGGCCTGCGGGCGTTCCGCAATCGGCCCGCCAGTCGCAGACGGCGGTCCGATCTGGTCACTCTGGCTCACATGAAGGAACAGTCGCGTCTCAGCCTGGGCAGTTATGGCAGGCCACGAATGACCGAAGAGTTGAAGGAGATCGGTCTGAATGTGGGGCACCGCCGTGTAGGCAGATTGATGCGCCAGAACGGCATATATGTCATTCGGACCCGCAAACACAAAGTGACAACGGACAGCGACGACAGGTTCAACATTGCACCAAACCTGCTGGATCGAAACTTCTCAGCTGACCTGCCAAATCAAACGTGGGCAGGTGACATCAGCTATGTTTGGACCCGCGAAGGGTGGTTGTACTCGGCTGTGATCCTAGACTTGCACTCTCGGCGTGTGATCGGCCGGGCAGTGAGCAATCGCATGAAGCGCGACTTGGCGATCCGGGCGTTGAATATGGCCATCGCGGTCCGGCAGCCGCCCAAAGGCTGCATCCATCATACGGATCGCGGGTCGCAATATTGTTCCCATGACTACCAGAAAATCCAGCGCCAGAATGGCTTCAAGGTGTCCATGAGCGGCAAAGGCAATTGTTATGACAATGCCGCCGTCGAAACCTTGTTCAAGACGATCAAGGCCGAGCTGATCTGGCGGCATCCCTGGGACACGCGAAGGAAGGTTGAGATGGCCATCTTCGCGTACATCAACGGCTTCTACAATCCGCGTCACCGCCACTCAGCATTGGGTTGGAAAAGCCCGGTCGCCTTCGAACGAAAGGTGGCTTAAACGAGCGCTGGGGACGGCACTAAAGCGCGACAGGCCCATTGGATTGAAGGCGCAGTAGAAGACAACAGGACAGTCTCATGATTTGGTCTCATTGTCTGATGGATTTGCGGGCTTGCGCCACCGCAGCACAATTAGCGCCACATAGAATGAGACCGCGACGATGAGCGCAGTGGCACCCGCCCAAAGAAAGCTGCCTGCGATTGTCTTGGCTGGGCTCAAGGCCGCGAACAGGATCGGGGAGAGAAACTGCCCGAGGAAAATGCTCATGCTCAGCCCGCCTGTCGCTTTGCCTCGGCCACTAGCTGGTGCAGTGTCCAGCACGAGGCTGTTCATGGTCGGCATGGTGAGCCCGGCGCCCGCGCCGGCGATCAGCATCCCGCTGGCAATAACAAGAAAATTGTCCGAGATACCGGTCACCAGCAAGCCAAGGCCCAGCCCCATGAAAGTCAGACCAAGCGCGCCCGTTGCGGGGATCGCAGCTTTGATCCGCCCGAACAGCAAGGCAGTCATGGCACTCGCGAAGGTGCTGATGGCAATTGCGTATCCGGATAATGACGCGTCTTCGAAACCGGCGGCGACGAGGCGGAAGGGCACCTGGGTTGGAACGATATAGAAGAGCGTCATGGCCGCCAATGCAATCAGATACAGTCCACCGAGACGCATCCAGGGCATCCTGTTGGTGTCGAGACGCTTTGTAGCCTGATCCTTTTCCGGTCTAGTGTTCGGAAGCGTGGTCAGAATGAAGGGCAGAAGCAAAAGTGGCAGCGCGTAGATATAAAATGGAAAACGCCAATTCACCTCGGCGAGCCAACCGCCTGCCGTCAAAAATACGACGCCGCCAAGCGCCATCGCCGCGCCTTGATACCCAAGCACGCTGTCGCGAGCGGCAGCCGGATAGAGCCCGCCGATCAGGGTTGTTGTCGCCACCATAATGCCGGCCACGCCGACACCAAGAAGCGCACGGCCGACCAGAAGCGGGTAAAGATCCGGGACAAGTGCACCGGATGCGCCACCGACCACAAAGATAACGGTGGACCCGAACAAGATGCGCTGCGCGCCAAACCTGTCGACCAGAAACCCCATTATCGGCGCCGTGATCGCAATTAAGAGAGCCGGCAATGTAAGTGCGAGTCGGGCCAGGAATTCGGCATCGGGAACATCAGAAAAGTACCGGGCCAGACCTGGCAGGGACGGCGCGATCGTGGCCCCCGCCATGACCGTCAAACTGCTGGCGGCCAACAGGACGACAAGAAAGGCAGGACCCGGGGCAACGATCGGCGCGATCTCATCACGATCTGACCCGGCAGGATCGGTGGTGGGGGGCACGGGTAGGGTCATCTGGACCCGCGATGGATATATGGGACGAAACCGCTCGATGCATGTCTCGGAAATGAGAGACCATGACTGTACGAGAGCATATCTTTTACCTGCATCTATCTAGACTGACACTGCCAAAGGTTGCTGGGATGGCTTGGCCTGATTTGAAACCATGTTGCCACCGAATTGCTGCACCAATCCTTCGAGTGAGGCTCGATACTCAGACGCCATCATGTCTGACACGGTGTTGATGGTGGCTTCATCGTCAGGGTTGGTTGGGGTGAATTGTCCCGACCAGACCAGACCGGCGGTGCCATCGGCGCGCGGCCAGACTTTAAGGTTTGCTATGTAATCATCGCATGGATAGGACGAATCTGGCTCCAGACGGGAATCGTAGCTCAGCGTGCGTGCCGCGTCGTCGCGGAACAACTCGGTCTCGACATCGATCTGATCCGCATCCTTGAGCTTGACGAAACGCCGCCCATTGCTCACTTTTTTCACGGTCCCCACTATCGTTATCCAGTCTGCGATCTGGAAAAAGTCGCCTACAAATGACCAAACCTGGTCGGGTGTAGTGTTCAAATGCGCGATGGCAGATGCGGCATAGGCATGCTCCGGTACTGGCAGGGGTGCACCACCGAAGTGATCGACAAGACCGCTAAGACCAACCGTCTGGTTTTCCACCAGCTGAGCCGTCAGGCTGTCAGCGCCAGCCTCGGGATCTGTCGGGATCATCTGGGCCGACCAGAGCACCCCGGTCCGCTCAGGTCCGCGACTCCACACCTTGAATTTGCCGAAATAGGAATCAATCGGCCAAGCGCCACCACCCGCATTCAGCGAGCGATAGCTGTAGCATTTGGCCCGGTCGGAATAATGCAGTCGTTCTTCCAGGGAGCCGGCGTCGACACCGGCGAACATGTCACGTCGCCAAAGCCCCCCATTCTCTCGCTTGGTCTCTTTGATCAATGGGTGGAACTTGGGAAGGCCATGAAAGTCGCCGACCATGTCCCACACTTTTGCAATGGGGGCGTTCAGCATTACGGCGCGAGCGGATTGATACATAAGGACTTTCTCCTGTCAGATCGTAGGGCGACACTGCATCATAAGAAGAACCTTATTTTGATTGGTTGGTCTTTCAGAATAACGTTGCTTTCAAAATCTGTGCCGGTTTCTCTACACGCCTTTGGCCTGGTTCATATCAAATGATCGCATCGCTAAATCCTGAAAGGGGCCGAAATCTGAAAGAGCTCAGAAGTCATTGACCGCCGTAACCATGATCGTGGCTGTTCAATTTATTCAGCAGATGGAGCTTTCGATATGGCCCTATCGACAAGCGAGCTGACCGCTGACAATTGCGTGTTCATAATGGTCGATCACAGGTCGGAAAGATGCAGTTTCTGAGCGCAGTCGATCCGATGCAGCTCAAGCATAATATTCTTTGTCATGCGAAAACGGTCAAGGCCTTAGACATTCCGGCAGTGATGGGGACAAGCTGGCCGCAAGGTCCCAATGGTCCAACCATGCCGGAGCTTAAGGCACTCTTCCATGAACTCGATGTGATCGACCGGCCTTTTGTCAATTTCTGGAACGATGCGGAATCAAAGGCCGCAATCGAAGCGACAGGCCGAAAGAAACTCGTCATCTCCGGGCTGCCACCGAGGTTTGCGCTGCCTTTCCCGCACTTTCCGCTCTGCGTGAAGGCTATAAGGTTTATGTAGCGATTGACGCCTGCGCAGATTTCAACCCGATGATTACCGACGTTGCGACGCAGCGGCTTGCTGCAGCAGGCGCCATCGTAACCACCCGGGCCACTGCGGCCTGCTCGAACTCATCCGTAAACCGAATTCCTTTACTCATATCCGTTTTTCCTTGGTTCCAAAATGACCAAGCAAAGCATCTACAAATCTAGGGGCACCTCAGTCAGGTGGTTGGAACGCTTCTACTGTCTGTCCATGCTGATTGATCCTGTACCCTTGTGCCTTCATGGCGCAAATCATGGAAGTGCAGGTCCTTAACACCGGCCTCTACGCAAGTTCGCCGGAAGGCGGTTCGGGCCACTCTCGAACTGTAGGGAAAAATCCATTTCTGGGTGTGACCCAAGTGTTTTCCTTGCGCTGTGACCGGCGCCCAGGCGTCGAACCCGGTGGCGGTACTGATCGGGATGGGCTGGTCGTTTCCGACCGTGTTGCGCGGGTCCTTAAGATCCCGGATCAGGAGCATACGACCAGCGTTGTCGAGATCGGTCCATTCGACGCTGCAAATCCCATCAACGTGCATGGCTGTCGCCACCGCGAACTTGACGATCCGGTCCTTGCCGAGGTCGCGCTTAAGTGTGGTTAGCGTGGCGGTTTCCCTACCTCGCACATATCGGTTATATGAAGGTCGATGAGGTCGTCAAAGGTCTTTAAGGCTGGAGACCGACGATTTGTTCGGCGCCAGCCCCTGATCAACGCGGGTCTCCGCCTGGCGAGCCCAGTGATGGGCGTCATCGCGGCGGAGGAAAGTCTCGCTCGCGTAGCGGCCCTTTCGTCTGATCTGGACCCGGTAGGCGCCAGAGGGGAGCTTGGTGATGGAGGCCATTCTCGTGTGCGCTGTGTGTGCAATGAGTCTTCTTAGAGGGGCAAATTCGAGGATATCGGGGCGTATTCCAGCGTAGCAGCATTCGCCGCCAATAGTTTAAAGATACGTAGAATATGAAAATAAATCAACATGCTAGACTCTCTGTTGCGCCGATGATGGATTGGACGGACCGGCATTGTCGGGCCTTTCACCGTGTCCTCAGCCAAGAGGTGCTGTTGTATACTGAGATGGTCACGGCGTCTGCCTTGGTGCGCGGCGGGGCGCGGCATCTGCTGGCCTTCAATGCATCCGAACATCCAGTGGCCGTGCAATTGGGCGGCTCTGACCAGGCGGAACTGGCCGCGGCCACGGCGATGGCGGTCGATGAGGGATATGACGAGGTCAACCTCAATGTCGGTTGCCCATCGGACCGCGTGCAATCGGGATGTTTTGGTGCGGTTCTGATGCGCCAGCCGGATCTGGTGGCCGATTGCGTGACTGCCATGCAGAGCCGGGCCGGAGTGGTGCCAGTCACTGTGAAATGCCGCATCGGCGTTGATGAGCAGCACCCCCAGGATGTCCTGCCCCATTTTCTGCAGACCACGGCGGCGGCAGGTGTGACGCGGGTGACGATCCATGCCCGAAAGGCCTGGCTTGACGGGTTGAGCCCCAAGGAAAATCGCGATGTGCCCCCGTTGGATTATCCGCTGGTCCACGACATGGCGCGCCGTTTCCCGGATCTGCATCTGTCGATCAATGGCGGGATCACCAGCCTGGACCAGGTCGACACGCATTTGCAGTATATGGATGGCGTCATGGTCGGGCGCGCGGCCTATCATACACCTGCGGACGTTCTTTTGACGGCGGATCAGCGTGTGTTCGGTGTGGATCGACCACCCCTCTCTCCGTTCGAGGCGGTGGAGCAGATGCGCCCCTATATTGCCGATCACCTGCAGGCGGGCGGACGTCTGAACCAGATCACCCGGCACATGCTGGGCCTGTTTGCCGGGCGGCCCGGCGCGCGCGGGTGGCGGCGGACCCTGTCGGAAGGGGCGCACCGGCCTGGGGCGGGGCTGGAGGTTGTGGAGGCCGGCCTTGATCAGGTGATCGCCGTCATCCATGCTGCCGAGTGACGCGACACCCCTGGCCGCCTTCCAACGCGACGGCTTTGCCACGCTGCCATATGACCCGCTGACGGCAGATTGGGCGGCGGCGGCACGCGCGGTGGCGCGGCCATTGGTGCAGGACCCGGCGCAGCGGGCCAGATGGCTGCGCTGCGCCGGCACCTGGTTTGCGGGCGTCGATCTGCTGCCCAACGCTGCCGATGGCGCGGTTGAGGGCGTGCCCTTGGCAGGTGCAGCGCTGGACCTGATCCATCAGATGGGTCTGCGGCCAGACCGGTGGCATCCCGCCCAAGTCTCTGTCATCTATCCAGGTTATCCGCAGCCGATGGAGGGCGAGAGCCCTGCCGCCGCCCGCTACCGGATCGCCCGGGATGCCGCCCATGTGGATGGCTTGCTGCCTGTCGGGCCGGATCGCCGCCGCAAGCTGCGCGAACCCCATGCCTTTATCCTGGGTTTGCCGTTGAACAGCGCCACTCCCACTGCAGCCCCTCTGGTGGTGTGGCGCGGCAGCCACCGGATCATCGGCCCCGCGCTGTGTCGCGTGTTGGGCGGCCACCGCGTTGACGATTGGCCCGATCTTGACCTGACCGAGGCGTATCAAACAGCGCGTCGCATCTGTTTTACCG
This sequence comes from Actibacterium sp. 188UL27-1, assembly GCF_016901225.1. Lineage (GTDB taxonomy): Bacteria > Pseudomonadota > Alphaproteobacteria > Rhodobacterales > Rhodobacteraceae > 188UL27-1. Next base: position 10,405 of record NZ_JAFEUL010000030.1, read on the forward strand.
ACTGTGAACGGGTGCTGCTTCCGGTGCAGCCGGGCATGGCCACGCTGCTTCACCGCCACATCCTTCATGGCGTCAGCCCCTGGGCCGCCGCTGACGGCGATGGCGCAATGACGGATCGCATGATCGCCTATTTCCGCCCGCAATTCCCTGATGTGGCCGATTGGGTGCCAGCCCCGCCTGCGTGATCCAGCAGCCCGAGAGGGCGCACAAAAAAGGCGGCTCCAACGGGAACCGCCGCTTGGTTTAGCCGGGGGGCGTCAAACCGTTATTTCACAACCGGCCCGATCATCATGACCATCTGACGGCCTTCCATCTTGGGCATGTTTTCGACCTTGCCCAGTTCCTGGATGTCGTCGGCCACCCGCTCCAACAACTCTCGACCCAGATTCTGGTGGGCCATTTCCCGGCCCCGGAACCGCAAGGTGACCTTTACCTTGTCGCCGTTTTCCAGAAACCGCGTCACGTTGCGCATCTTCACATCGTAATCGTGGGTGTCGGTATTGGGCCGGAACTTGACCTCCTTCACCTCGATGATTTTCTGCTTCTTGCGGGCTTCGGCTTCTTTCTTCTGGGTCTCGTATTTGAACTTGCCGAAATCCATGATCTTACAGACCGGCGGGGTGGCATTGGGAGAGATCTCGACCAAGTCCAGCCCGACCTGTTCGGCCAGTTCCATGGCACGTTCCGGTGTTACCACACCGACATTCTGACCCTCGGGCCCGATAAGACGTAATTCATTGGTGCGGATACGGTCATTGATCCGGGGACCTGTTTCGCGCTGGGGTGGCGCATTGTGGGGGCGTCTGGCGATGGTGCCAATCCTTTGCTTGTTGAAAAGTGTTAGCAAAATAGTCCTGTGCGACCTTTATTTCAAGCTGATTTCGGCATGATCCGGCACAGGAAAACGGCATCTTGTACAGGCTCTTTCGCGGGGGCGGGGAACCTGCGATAGCACAGCCGGGTTCTGTAACCGTCACAACTCAAACCAGAAGGATATGGGAATGAACAAGACAGTCGTCGCCGTGATCGTGATTGCCGCCGTGGTTGTCGGCGGTTTGCTGTTCGTGCTGGGCAACGATGCCGAGGTGACGACGCCCGACGCGCCCGCCACCGCACCGGCGGCGGACCCTGCGCTCACGCCTGATCCCGTCAACCCGGCCCCGGCCGAGGATGGCACCGATGACGATGCTGCCATCACGCCGGACGATGCGGGCGACGATGCGGCCACCGCTTTAGAAGGCGCGGCAAATGATGCCGCCACTGCCATCGAAGATACCGCCACGGATGCGGCGACGGTGGCACAGGACACGGCCGATGATGCGGCGACGGCCGTGACCGATGCGCTGGACGATGCAGCCACCACGGCAAATGATATTGTGGAGGGCGCAACCGACGCCGCGGATGACGCGGCCACTGCCGTGGGCGACGCTTTGGATGATGCCACGACGGCGGTCGAGGATGCGGTGACATCCCTGACAGATGGGGCCGAACCGTTGATCGATGATGCGGCAACCGCCACGGATGATGCGGCCACCGCCGTGACTGACGGCGCGGATACGGCTGCCGAAGCAGTGGATGAAACTGCGACTGCCGCCGCAGCCGGGACGGAGGAGGCCGCCGTTTCCGGCACCGACGTTCTGACCGACGGCACCGATCCGGAACTGCTGACCATGGACGGGTTTGACTATGACAAGGTCATCGAACTGATTGATACTTCGTCGCTTCAGGAGGCCCAGAAGCTGACCCTGACAACCGCTTTGAGCGAGGCGCGGGACAATCCTGTCATCCTCCAGGCGGTGCTTGAGCAGATCAAAACCGCAATGGATCTTTAATCAGACCGCATATCGCATACATCAATGACTGAAACGGCCCGGCACGCTCTTTGTGCCGGGCCGTTTCATTTTGTGTCACGTATCCACAGGTTCCAGCACCTGGGCGGCATCTAGAGCGTCTGACGGAATACCTGAAATATCGCGTATGACGTACCGCGTTGAAATCTACGATTTCAGACAGTGTTATGTGATTCAGGTTTTTCGCATGACGCTCCAGGTCACCCAAGGCATGGAGGGTTCTCCGGTCATCGTCTTTCGTGAAAGCGCTCGACGCCAGGGACAGCACGACATCGCGATAGGCTCCGGTGGGCGTCGGGGCTTGCAGCGGGTGGTCCCCCGGTATCGAAAGCGTCACGGGCCGTGTTTCATATCCACAACAAACGAACTGCAGGGGGCCATGGCGTGGTCCGCAACCAGTCGGTCTTGAACCTCCAGCACCCGTTTCGCCGGAACCCTCAGGCGTGCAGCGACCGTGACTTGCCCGTGCTCTGGCGCGTCGCAGGTGGCCACGGGCAAATCCCACAGATCCGCTGGCAAAAGCCGGATCAGCGCGCTGCATTGAGCGGTTTCACCGGGTTCCCCTGCCCAGGCCGGGGCGCTGGCAAATGACAGAAGGGCGATTGTGAACAGCGCAGATCGTGTCGCGCGCGGCATTCGCTTCAATTTATAACCAACGGCTTTGAAAAAGGGTGCAACAAACGCTGCCACAGAACCTTTCCCTCGTCCTATCCTAGCTTGCCGAAGTGGTCTCACGGATACGTACTTTCAACCATGCGAACGCCACTTCGGTCTCATTGAGGTCGGGACGGACGGGCGGCAAGCTCAGGAACCGCGCGCCGAGATCACACAGGGGCAGAGGCCCACCAGGGCCGTTGTGACAGGGTGGGGGCCTGATTGACGGGGCAAAGGTCTTGTTTCTTGCGGCGTCTCTTGGCGGCCCGAGCCGCTCGTGAACCTGCATTCTGACGCGCCATGATGCCGAACGGTCTTGGCCCGGTCCCGGGCCAATGCGTCTCGTGTGATCTGGCCCCAAGGTCCGTAGGGTCAGCCGACAAACGCTTTCTCGACCACGTATTGCGCGGGTTCGGAATTGGCGCCCTCGGTCAGGCCGAACCCTTCGAGCAGCGCCTTCATATCCGTGTTGAAGTCGAGCGACCCGCACACCATCCCCCGGTCGGTCTCAGGCGAGATGCCATCAATGCCCAGATCGCGAAACACGGTGCCGTCTTCCAACAGCGTGGTGATGCGGCCCATCTTGGGGCTCTCTTCGCGGGTGGTTGTGGGATAATAGCGGATCTTGGCCAGGTTCTCGGCCCCGATCAGCTCTTGCATCATCTCGTCGGCCTTCAACTCCTCGATCAGGGTGCGGCCGTAATCCAGCTCCGCCACATCGCGGCAGGTATGTGTAATGATGACCTGTTCATAATTCTCATAGGTTTCCGGCTCCCGCAGCAGGGACGCGAAGGGTGCAAAGCCGGTGCCGGTGGCAAAGAACCAGATCCGCTTGCCCGGCAGCAACGCATCATGGACTAACGTGCCGACAGGTTTGGGCCGCAGGATGATCTGATCCCCGGGCTGGATATGCTGCAACCGGCTGGTCAGCGGGCCGTCCTGGACCTTGATGGAGTAGAACTCCAATTCCTCATCCCAGCTGGGGGAGGCGATGGAATAGGCCCGCAGCAGCGGCTTTTGTTTGCCGGTCTTGGGGTCGGGATCGCCCATCAGGCCGATCATCACGAACTCGCCCGACCGGAAGCGCAGCGATTGTGGCCGCGTCACCCGGAACGAGAACAAACGGTCGGTCCAATGCGTCACGGCGGTGACGGTTTGGGCATCGGGCATCGCCATCTTGGCGGGAACGGGGCTGGCTTGGTTCACGGGGCTCATCTCGGTCATGGATATGTCCAGCAAGGTTGACACCTCGCTGCCTCAGTTACACAGATTTTGGGGATGTTGAAAAGTGGTGTTCGGCCACAGGAATGCTGTGACCGCATTGTTTGTCTACATATGATTACCCGCGCAGGCGCGCGCGGTAATCATGCTCTTGCCAATTGGCGCGAGCCAACCATTGGTCTTCGGGCTGGCGCTTGGCCAAATCCTGGTCAATCTCAACCTCATCAAAGCCGGACCGCCGGGCCATGGCATATTGATCGGCAATCACATGCCCCTTGGCGCGCAGCCGACCGGTATATCCCAGCCGCCGCAAGGCGCGCGCGATGGAAAACCCGCGCCCATCGGCAAAGCTGGGAAAATCGATCCGGATCAGGTCGACCCCGTCCAGCGCCACATCCTCGGCCCGTGCGTCGGATGCCAGGTCCAGACCCTTGGCATTGGCCGCAGGTGTCTGGGGCGTGGCGAAACAGCCGGTCCAATCATCGGGGCCAAATCCCTGGTCGGTCACAATCACAGCCATGTCAGGCCTCCTTTTGAACGGAGCCGCGCACGACCTTGCCGTCAACGAAATGAATGCCGCATTCTTCCTTATCCGCGTCCCGCCAGCGCCCGGCCCGGGCATCCTCACCGGGGCGCACGGGGCTCGTACACGGCAGGCAACCGATGGAGGGATAGCCCTGCGCCACCAAGGGATGCCGCGGCAGATCGCGCGCCACGATATGATCGCGCACATCCGCAGCGGACCAGTCGGCCAGGGGGTTGATCTTGATCCGCCCGGCTTCGGCTTCGAAATGTTTCAGCCCGGCGCGGCTGCCCGATTGATGACGCTTGCGTCCCGTGATCCAGGCGTCGAACCCGCCCAATGCCCGGTTCAGGGGCCGGGTCTTGCGCAGGTCGCAACAGCCATCTGGATCGGTCTTGTGACGCATATCGCCGGGATCCTCGCTGACCAGATCCACATGGCGCGCCCGGATAACCCGCACATCCTGCAACCCCAGATGGGCCGCGACCTGCTGTTGATATTCCAGCGTCTCCGCAAACATCATCCGCGTGTCGATAAACAAAACCGGCGTCCACGGGGCGACCCGCGCCACCAGATCCAGCAGCACAACCGCATCCGCCCCAAACGACGAAACGACCGCTGTGCGCCCGACATAGGGGTTCTCCAGCGCCTCTGCCAGGATCTGCTCTGCCGTCAATCCCAACGCGTAATGGTTCATCACACCAGCGCGCTGGGTTACGGATGGTCCATGGTCAAGCGGCATGGGCTTTCTCCTGTTCGGGGTACAGCGCCGCCTTGAACGGTGCAGGCCCCAACCGGCGATAGGCCTGCAGGAACGTCTCCTCCGCCCCGTCGCGCAGCTCCAGATAGGCCAGGATCAACCGCTCAATGGCCGGAACGATCGCGTCATAGGAAAACCCGGGCCCCGCCCGTTCGCCAATCGCCGCCGTCTCGCTGCCGTCACCGCCCAGGGTGATCTGGTAATTCTCAACACCGGCCCGATCCAACCCCAGGATCCCGATATGACCCACATGGTGGTGCCCGCAGGCATTGATGCAGCCCGAGATCTTGATCTTCAGCGCGCCAACCTCGTGCTCGATCTTCAGATCGTCGATCCGCTCGGCAATCTGCTGGGCAATCGGGATCGACCGCGCCGTCGCCAGCGCGCAGTAATCCATGCCGGGGCAGGCAATGATGTCACTGGCCAGCCCTACATTTGCGGTGCCCAAACCGGCCCGCTGCAATTCCGCATGGATGACCGGCAGATCGGCGCGATGCACATGGGGCAGGATCACGTTCTGCTCATGGCTGATGCGCAACTCGTTGTGGCCATAACGTTCCGCCAGATCGGCCATCAGGCGCATCTGATCGGCGCTGGCATCGCCCGGCGTCGCCCCATGGGCCTTGAGGGAGATCGTGACGATCCCGTACCCCTCCGCCCGGTGCGCCGCCACATTGGTATCGACCCAAGAGCGAAAGACCGGATCGGCACGATAGGCCGTGTCATAGGCCCCCAGCGGCTTTGCGGCAAAATCCGGCGCGGCAAAGGCAGCTTCCAGCTCGGTCAACAGCGCCTGATCCGCCCCAGGGAATTCACCCCGGATCTGGTCAAACCGGGCCTCGACCATCTCCCGAATGGTGTCGATCCCGTTCTCGTGGACGGTAATCTTGATCCGCGCCTTATACTTGTTATCCCGGCGGCCCAGCTGATTATAGACATGGACGATGGCTTCCGCATAAGGCAGCAAATCGGCCTTTGGCAGAAACTCCCGGATGACCTTACCAATCATCGGCGTCCGGCCCAAACCACCGCCCACGATCACGCGGAACCCGATCTCGCCGTCCTGTTGCACCAGTTGCAGGCCGATATCATGGGCGCGGATCACGGCGCGGTCCGCCTCGGCCCCGGTCACTGCGATCTTGAACTTGCGTGGCAGGAACTGAAATTCCGGGTGATCCGTCGACCATTGCCGCAGCAACTCCGCCACGGGGCGCGGATCGGCCACCTCATCGGCGGCGGCACCGGCAAAATGGTCCGCCGTCACGTTGCGGATCGTATTTCCACTGGTCTGGATCGCGTGCATCCCCACTTCAGCCAAGGCATCCAGCATGTCGGGCACGTCCCGCAGCTTGGGCCAGTTGTATTGGATGTTCTGCCGTGTGGTAAAATGACCATATCCCTTGTCCCAACGCTCGGCGATCATCGCCAGTTGGCGCATCTGGCCACTGTTTAAGGTCCCATAAGGGATCGCCACGCGCAGCATATAGGCGTGCAGCTGCAAATAGAGGCCGTTCATAAGCCGCAATGGCTTGAACTCATCCTCGGTCAGCGCACCATCGATTCGCCGCTCCACCTGGGCCCGAAACTGTCTGTTACGCTCCGCCAGAAAGGCGTCATCAAATTCGGTGTAGCTATACATCAGGATGGCTCCACTTGCTTGCCATGGGCATAGTTGGACGGGCCGCGGGTGCGGAACGCTTCGCGAAAATGGACGGGTTCGGGGCCATCGGGCCCGGCTGTGGCATCGGCCAGGTAGGCCCCCACGATCTCCGACTGGCGGGCCTGGGCATCCAGCAGGCGGATGGCGGCATGGGCCTCATCCTCGATCAGCTCTGCCTTGGTGTGGTCGCGGGTCCAGTGGTCATCGGCTGTCAGATACACCACGTCGCCGTCCAGCAGCGCATTGGCAGTGACCACTTTGGGCGTGAATCTGCGGGCCATCAGGCATGCTCCCTTTCGGTTAGACGTGTTGGGATGGTGGGCAGGGTTACCGTCGCGGCCTGGCGCGGGGCCAACCCATAAAGCAGCAGGGCAGGGCCGGTCAGGTTGGCCGCTTTGAGGTCATCCGTCAGGGTCGCCAGGCTGGACGTCACGATACGCTGGTCGGGGCGGGAGGCATTCTCGACCACGCTCACCGGCGTCGCAGGATCCGCGCCATGCATCAGCAGGCGGCCTTGCAGGAACCGGGCGCTGCGCTTGGCCATATAGATGCCCGCGACCGCACCGGGGCGGGCCAGGGTCCGCCAATCCTGTTCGGCAAAGCCATCCACATCATGGCCCGTCAACAACCGCAGGTCCGAATTGCGGCCCCGTTGCGTCAGGCTTTGACCCAGGCTTGCCGCAGCCGCCGATGCAGCGGTGATGCCGGGCACAACCTGCCAGTCAATGTCGGCGGCCTCCACGGCGGTCATCTCTTCCTCAAGCCGGCCAAAAACACTGGGATCGCCTGCCTTGAGGCGCACAACCTGGGCGCCGCCTTTCGCGTGCTCGATGATCGTGTCGTTGATATCATTCTGCTTGGCGGAGGGGCCAAAGCCTTCCTTCCCCATGGAGATCAGGATGGCTTCCCGCCGGGCCAGCTCCAGGATCGGCGCGGGCACCAGCCGGTCATGGACAATCACATCAGCCTCATCCAGCAGCTTGCGCGCCTTCAGCGTCAACAGGTCCGGATCGCCAGGCCCCGCGCCCACAAAGGCCACAGCACCGGGCTTGTCCTGGGCTGTGAGGTGACGCCCAAACAGCGTATGCAGCCCCGCCAGAACGCCACCTGCGCCGCCCTGTTCCAGGTCGCGGGCGCCCGTCTGGAAATAGAACTCCGACCAGAAATCGCGGCGGGCCCGGCCCATCGGCAGCGCCTCCGCCACATGGCGGAAGGTCTTCCCGATCCGCGCCAGCGTTCCCAGTGTTGCGGGCAGTTGTGCCTCCAGGTCGCGCTTGATGGCGCGGGCCAGGACGGGGGCGGCCCCTTCGGTCCCGATGGCCACGGTGACCGGGTCCCGGTCGACGATGGCCGGGGTGATGAACTGGCTGTCCTCCAGATTGTCGACGATATTGACCATCGCGCCATCGGCTCGGGCCAGGGCCGCGATGCGCGCATCCTCGACCGCATCCTCATTGGCACCATAGGCGAGAACGGCGCAAATGGCATCGCCGGGCTCCATCGCGCGCGGCACGAGGCGCAGTTTACCGATCGCAGCCCAGTTCTGGATCTCCGGCGCCGCATCGACGGCAAAAACGGTCACGTGGGCTTCGGTTTTCAGCAGCAGGCGCAGCTTGGCCAGGGCCGCCTCGCCACCGCCGGAGACGATGACCCGGCGACCGGCCAAGGCGACGAAGATGGGAAAGTGCTGCATGGCTCACCTCGGGTTGCTTGAGATGCAATATAGAATTTTGTTCTGGTGTTTTGCTAGGTAGAGCCATAAATCAAGAACAAAGTTCTAAAATTCACATCGAGACCCGGAGCATGTCACAGAGAAGAGGAAACACCGAAATGTCAGTCCGGTTGGATGAGATGGACCGGAATATTCTTGCGGAATTGCAATCGGATGCAGGGCAGTCGCTGGATGAAATCGCCCGTAAAGTGGGCTCTTCGAAAACGCCGGTCTGGAACCGCGTGCGCAAGATGCGCGATGCCGGCGTGATCCGCCGCAACACCGTCGAACTGGATCCTGAAGCGCTGGGCCTGGAGGCCTGCTTTTTCGTGTTGATCCGCACATCGGAGCATGAGGCCGACTGGCAAAACCGGTTCCTGGAGGCCTTGCGCGCCCGGGCGGAAGTGTTGGAGGCGCATCGGCTGGCCGGTGATATCGATTACATCCTGAAGGTGCGGGTGCCCAATGCCCGGGCCTATGACACGTTTTACCAGGCGTTGATTGCCGAGGTGCGGATTTATAACGTGACGGCACTTCTGAGCATGGAAGAGATCAAATCCACCATGGCCCTGCCACTGTGATCTGTCCCCGCGGGGACAGATGGCATATCGGGTTTTGTCCCTGCGGGGACAGTTTTGCTTGGGCGGCGCTGCCGCCCGCGCTCAACTGTGCGCGGACATGGCCGCGCGGTGAGGGCATCGTTTGAGTGCTGGTGTTGATGCGCGCTGTAGCTTTTGTAGGGACTGTCCCCGCGGGGACAGCGCTGCTGTCAGCGGGAGACCAGCAGCCGTTCCAATCCGTGGAAATGGTAGATGTCGGCATAGCGGGCTGGTTTGGCCAGGTGCAGGTTGGGGCAGATCCGGAACAGGGTTTGGAGCGCGATCTGTAGTTCGAGCCGGGCCAAGGGCGCGCCGACACAGAAATGCAGACCCGCTCCGAAGCTGGCATTGGTGCGCATGGTTCGCCCTGGATCGAACTGTGCCGGGCTGTGCCAGACCAGCGGATCGCGGTTCGCGGCCCCCAGGACGCAGGCGATTTGGGTGCCTTTGACGAGGGTGGTACCAGCGACCTTTACATCCTGATACGCGTAGCGGGTGAAGATGTGGAGCGGCGGGTCAAACCGCAGAACCTCTTCGACCAGGCCGGGCAAGGCGGTGTCATCCTGGCTCAACACACGATGCGGACTTTCGACCAGAAGGCGGACGGCATTGCCAAGGGTGTGCACCGTCGCTTCATGCCCGGCATTGAGGAGCAGGATGACGTTGGAGATCAACTCATCGGGGGTGAGCGCATCGCCTTCGGCAGCCACCAATGCGGTGAGCAAATCGTCGCGCGGATGCTGGCGTTTATGGGCGATGATGTCCTGCAGATAGGTTTGGAAATCCGTGGTGGCGGCGACGGCGCGACGCTCAGCAGCCGCCGTCCGCCCGGTCTGGTACATGGCGACCATGGCGTTGGACCACGCGACAAGCTGGGCCGCGTCCGCCTCTGGCACGCCGAGCAGGCGGCAGATGACCCGGGCGGGCAGGGGCTGGGCGACGGCTGTCAAAAAATCGACCGGCTGGTCGGGTAATGCCGTGATCAGATCGGTGGCCAGCGCCTGAATGTCAGGTGCCAGGGCCGCCACCCGTGCCGAGGTGAAGGCGCGCAGGACCAAACCGCGCAGGCGGGTATGGCGCGGCGGTTCCAGTTCGAGCATCGAATGCGCCTCCACCGCGTAGAACGGGGCGAGATGGGCGGGGCAAGGCGCTGCTTGATCCGCCGGGACCTCACGCCCGAACCGGCGGTCCTTGAGCACCGCGGTAACAGCATGATGCGACATGGCGGCGGGCATTCCCAGATCCGCCCACCAGACAATATCGCCCAGGGCACGGGCGCGATCATAGGCAGGATAGGGGTCCTGGACAAAGGCGGGGTCAGTCAGGCTTTGGTCAAAATGGGGCAGGCTCATTGGGGCATATCTGCCAGTGCCGCGCGCGCTTGGCCAGCCTTGACAAATGGGCCACCACTGGCCCCTAAAGACCGCCATGGTACGGATCTACGCGGCTTTGTTGATCATTGCGCTGGCCTTTGTGGGCCATGCGCTGGGCCAGCGTGCGGCCTTGCAGGACGAGGCATTGCGGGCGCGCGGCGTGTTGACCCGCGCCAGTGATCGCCTGTCTGGTTTGGTCGACCGATATCGCTATTTGCCAGCGGTTCTGGCGCGCAGTGCCGATCTGCAGGCCGCGCCGGATGCCGTGTCGCTGCGACTGGGGCGGATCGCCGACACGTCTGGTGCGCTGGCGATCAGCCTGCTGGACCCCCAGGGCCGGATCATGGCACATTCCGAGGCGGCGGAGCGCCCCCGCCCCCTGACGCAGGACCGGCTGTGGCGGCCCTCGTTCCGGCGGGCGCTGGATGGCGGTTTGGGGATCAGTCACGAGGTGACGCCGGACGGGCAGCGGATTTTCACCTTTGAGCATCCCGTTGCCACGGCTGATGGCCAGATCACCGGTGTCATCGCCATCGCCCTGGATGTGGAGGAGATCGAAGGGGATCTGCGCGGCGACCGCGATGTGATTTTCTTTACCGATGGGAATGGGGTCATTTTCATCTCGAACCGGGATCAGTTGACCCTGCGCACCATGGCGGAACCAGTGACGGAGATCGGGCAATATGGGGGGGCCGTGCCCGAAGTCTCGACCGGGCGGATGGACCGGCGCCACGGCGTCCCGGTAATGCGCGGCATCGATGTGCCGGGTCTGCCTGCGGAGGCCATACATTATGAACGGCAGATGGCGCGGATCGGGATGCAGGCCCATATCCTGACCGATACTGCTCCGGCTTTGGTCGTGGCGCGAACCTGGGGTTTGATTGGTGCGTTGGCGGGCGGCGTGGCGGCGCTTGTCCTGGCGTTGATGAGCCAGCGGCGCGCGACGACACTGGCACGGCTGGCAGAGCGCGCAGCGGCCCAGGGGCGGTTGGAGGCCAAGGTGGCGGCCCGCACTGCGGAGCTGTCGGAGACCAACCTGCGCCTGAGCCGGGAGGTGGATGAGCGGATCCAGGCGGAGGCTGAGTTGCGCCGGGTCCAGGGCGATCTGGTGCAGGCGGGCAAGTTGACGGCCTTGGGCGAGATGTCGGCAGGGATCAGCCATGAATTGAACCAACCGCTGACTGCGATCCAGACCCTGGCCGACACATCGCAGCTGTTCGTCGACCGGGCTGAGCCTGGGGAGGTGCGGCGTAACCTGGGCCGCATCTCGGAGCTGGCGCAGCGGGCGGGCGGTATCCTGAAAAGCCTGCGCGCCTTTGCCCGCAAGGAGGGGGAGCGGCCCGTGGATGTGGACCTTGCCGATGTGGTGGCCGATGCGTTGGGCCTGTTGGAGCAGCGGTTGGAGGGCGTTGTCGTCCATTGGGCGCCGCGACCGGGCCTGATGGTGCGCGGCGGGCGTGTGCAGTTGCAGCAGGTGGTGGTGAACCTGCTGACCAATGCGGCCGACGCGATGGAAGGCGGGCGGGCCGAGATCTTTATCGAGATTGCGACCCAGGCCGATCACGTGACGCTGAGCGTGCGCGATACCGGGCCGGGGCTGGTCGAGGCGGACCGGATCTTTGACCCGTTCCACACGACCAAGCCGGTGGGACAGGGGCTTGGCCTGGGTCTGTCGATTTCCTATGGGATCGTGCAAAGCTTTGGTGGCCAGATCACCGGGGCCAATGCGGATGGGGGTGGCGCGATCTTTACGGTTCATTTGACACCAGCGGCGGCGCGGGCCGCAGCATGAAGGTTCTGTTTGTCGATGACGATGCCGATGTGCGCGAGGCCTATGGGCAGGCTTTGGGCCTGGCGGGGTTCGATGTGACCCTGGCACGTGCGTTGATCGAAGCGGTGGATCACCTGAGCCCGGGCTTTCCCGGCGTGGTCGTGACGGACATTCGGATGCCGGGGCGCGACGGGTTCGACATGATGGGGCGTGTCCATAAGGTCGATCCGAAAATTCCGGTGATCATTCTGACGGGCGAAGGGGATATCCCGATGGCCGCGCGGGCAATCAAGGGCGGTGCGTTCGCGTTTCTGGAAAAGCCGTGCCCGCCCGCGGATCTGATCGCCATGATCCGGGACGCGGGGGCCATGCGGGCCGCCACCCTGGCCTCGCGCAGTGGCAAGATGCGGGTCGCAGTGGGGCAGACTCAGCCCAAGGCGCCCTGCACGCTGCCGGCGCGCATGGATATGGTGGAACGGCACCTGATCGAGGCGGAATTGACCCGCTGCAATGGCCATGTGCCCTCCGCCGCCGAGGCGCTGGGGCTGCCGCGCAAGACAATGTATGACAAGCTGAAGCGGCACGAGATCGATCCGGCGGGTTTTCGCGCGCGTTAGGGCATTTTGTGCGAAATCCCGCACAAAGCCTTTGACACTGCAAAGATCAGCCCGCTCAAAAATTGCCTTTTTTCATAAAGTTGCATCTTTTTCGCCCGATAGCCCATTCTTGTATTGGCCCGTGTCCATTCAGGCCACATGCTGCGATCAGGCCCAAAACGGGCATCTACGACCGGGAGGATGTTATGAGATCACTATTTACGGCTGCGGCCGTCTTGGCCATGTCGGCCAGCACTGCGTTTGCCGCCTGCGATGCGGGCGAGATTGTCATCAAGTTCAGCCATGTGACGAACACCGACAAGCACCCCAAGGGGATTGCGGCCTCGTTGCTGCAGGAACGGGTGAATGACGAGATGAACGGCACGGCCTGTATGGAGGTTTTCCCGAACTCGACGCTGTACACCGATGAAAAGGTGCTGGAGGCGTTGTTGCAGGGGGACGTGCAGCTGGCCGCCCCATCGCTGTCGCTGTTCGAGAAGTTCACCAAGAAGTTCCGCCTGTTCGACCTGCCATTCATGTTCAAGAACGTGAATGCGGTTGATGAATTCCAGGCCTCTGAAGCGGGTCAGGAACTCAAAGATTCGATGCAGCGACGCGGCATTCAGGGCCTGGCCTTTTGGCATAACGGCATGAAGCAGATGTCGGCCAGCAAGCCGTTGATCAATCCGACCGATGCGACGGGTCTGAAATTCCGGGTGCAGCCAAGCGACGTGCTGGTGGCCCAAATGGAAGCCATCGGTGGCAGCCCCCAGAAGATGGCCTTTGCCGAGGTTTACGGCGCGCTGCAGCAGGGCGTTGTGGACGGACAGGAGAACACCTGGTCCAATATCTATGGCCGCAAATTCTTTGAAGTGCAGGACGGCATCACCGAGACCAATCATGGCATCATCGACTACCTTGTCGTGGCCTCGGTCGACTGGCTGGACAGCCTGGAGCCAGAGGTGCGTGATCAGTTGATGACGATCGTCGAAGAGGTTTCTGCCACGCGCAACAGCGAAAGCACCAAGGTCAATGAAGAGGCCAAGCAGGCCATCATCGACGCCGGTGGCGAAGTGCGCACCCTGGATGATGCACAACGCGCCGCCTGGCTCGAAGCGATGAAGCCGGTCTGGGAGCAGTTCGAAGGTGACGTGGGCGCCGATGCCATTGCCGCCGCGCAAGAGATCAACGCAAAGCACTAAGCACGTGTGACGACAATCAAAAAGGGGCGGGCTTGGACCCGCCCTTTTCATAGGATCACATCGCCACGAAGTGATGTGCCACCGCGGGGGAGCAGACCATGACATCTGACAGCCCGTCCTCCTGGACGGATGCCATAGAGGAAACGCTGATCTCAGCCTTGTTGGGGCTGATGACGGTCCTGACCTTTGCCAATGTGGTGGCGCGATATGGTTTCAACTCCAACATTCTGTGGGCGCTGGAATTGACGGTGTTCATGTTTGGCTGGCTGGTGCTGCTGGGGGCCTCCTACGCGGTCAAAAAGGGCATCCATCTGGGCGTTGATATCATTGTGCTGGCATTGGCCCCACCGATGCGGCGTATTCTGGGCCTGATGGCCGTCACGGCCTGCATCGTGTTTTCGTTTCTGATGCTGAAAGGCGCCTGGGATTACTGGGCCAACTTTGCGGACCTGCCGCAGACAACGGGGCGCTGGTTTCCGACCGGATTTCAGGAAACCTTTCGCACCCGGGCCTGGTACGAGACGCAGGATGTGCCAAATCCCGGTTTCCTGAAGTTCCTCGAAGACATGCTGAACGAGGGAGAGGAATACGAAAAGCTCCCCAAGGTCGTGCCCTATCTGGTGCTGCCGCTCTCCATGGCGCTGCTGTTGTTCCGGTTCATCCAGGCCGGAATCCGCATCTGGCGCGGCGATCTGGATCGGATCGTGGCCAGCCATGAGGCCGAAGATGATGTGGCCGAAGCCGCCGCCAAGATCGAGGGATCGCGCTGATGGATGTTGCTCTGCTGTTTTTACTGGTCATCGGGTTTTTGATGATCGGTGTCCCGATCTCTGTCTCGTTGGGCCTGAGTTCGATCCTGTTTCTGATCTGGTTCTCGGACAGTTCGCTCGCCTCGGTCGCGCAGACCCTGTTCAACGCGTTTGAGGGGCATTTCACGCTGCTGGCGATCCCGTTCTTTGTGCTGGCCTCGGCCTTTATGTCGACGGGCGGTGTGGCGCAGCGGATCATCCGGTTTTCCATCGCCTGTGTTGGGCACTTTCGCGGCGGGTTGGCGATTGCCGGTGTGTTTGCCTGCATGATGTTTGCAGCTTTGTCTGGGTCGAGCCCCGCCACGGTGGTGGCCATCGGAACAATCGTGATCGCGGCCATGCGGCAGGCGGGCTATACCAAGGAGTTCGCCGCAGGCGTCATCTGTAATGCGGGCACTTTGGGCATTCTGATCCCGCCCTCCATCGTGATGGTGGTTTATGCGGCGGCGGTCGACGTGTCGGTCGGACGGATGTTTTTGGCCGGTGTCATCCCGGGCCTTTTGGCCGGTCTGATGCTGATGATCGCCATTTATGTGATCGCCACGATCCGCGACATGCCCAAAGGCGAATGGGCCGGGATGCAGGAGGTCGGCGACGCGTTCCTGAGCGCCCTGTGGGGCCTGCTGCTGATCGTGATCATCATGGTCGGCATTTACGGTGTTCCGGGCCTGACCGGCGCGATCTTTACCCCGACCGAAGCCGCGGCCGTGGCCGCGATGTATGCGGCCATCGTCGCCTTGTTCGTTTATCGCGACATGGGGCCGTTGGCTGCAAACGGCGACCGCCCCCGGTCGAACCTGCTGAAAAAGCCGTGGACGATTGTGACCGCCTTTATCCACCGGGACACCCAGCGGACGTTGCTGGATGCGGGCAAGTTGACGGTCACGCTGATGTTCGTCATCGCCAATGCGTTGATCCTGAAGCATGTTTTGACGGATGAGCAGATCCCCCAGCATATCGCCCAGGCGATGCTGGCGGCGGGGCTGGGGCCGGTGATGTTTTTGGTCGTGGTCAATATCATCCTACTGATCGGTGGACAGTTCATGGAGCCATCGGGGCTGTTGGTCATCGTGGCGCCCCTGGTCTTTCCCATCGCGATTGAGTTGGGGATCGACCCGATCCACCTTGGCATCATCATGGTCGTCAATATGGAGATCGGGATGATCACGCCGCCTGTGGGGCTGAACCTGTTCGTGACCTCGGGCGTGGCGGGCATGCCGATGATGAAGGTCGTGAAGGCGGCGCTGCCCTTCCTGGGCGTGCTGTTCATCTTTTTGATCATGGTGACGTATATCCCGTGGCTCTCGACCGCGCTGCCCACGGCGGTGATGGGGCCAGAGACGATCATACGCTAGATCCCGGCCATGGGAGTCGTGATCAAAGGGGTGGTGGTTGTCGCCTGGTCCGTGGCCGCCGCTTTGACAGGGCGGTTGGCCTGGATGATGGCGACCGGCAATGACGCCACCCTGGACCGGATCTTTGCCCTGGCTTTTGCCATCATCTGCGTTTGGTGCGTCAGGTCGGGTTTACGGGAGGTGCTGCGACGCCCGCAGCCGATCGTCGAACCCACGGTCAAGCCGGTGCCTGCGTCCTTTGCAGAGTTGTCCTTTGCCCCGGGCGTGTTCGGGGCAGAGGACCTGGCCCAGGTCGCCCGTGCGGTGACCGCATTGGAAACCGCCGGTGCCTTGCAACCGGGCGAACTGACCGCCGAAGCAATCTGCATGAAGTTGTCGGCAGAGGGGCAGGACGGCCCGTTCGACCCCTACATGATCCTGGTCGGGATGGCCTTGATCGCCGATGACAGCCACGCCCCGTTCAGCGGGATCCATTTCATGCCCAACCAGGTCGAGATGGATAAAGCCCTGATCACAGATTGCGTTTTGGGGCTGTTCCGGGTTGCCGGGCGGCCCATCGTGGCGGGGGATGTGGCGATGGATCTGCCGGAGCAGAATGCCAAGCCGTTTGATATCGTGATCACGCTGGACGATGCAACGCGGCGGACCCGTTGTACGTTCTTTTGGAAATATCTGCCGGAGAATCTGCTGTTTGAGGTTCTGATCCTGGCGGATGAAAGCGGGCCGAACAGCTTGCGTCAGGCCGATATCGATCAATGGGTGGCGGTCGCCGCCATTTCGGAGAGCGGGAAGCCCGGGGTCGATGCCGCCTTGCCCAAGATGTTCATCTGATCGGCTGATCAGGCTGGGGTGATCAGACTGGCCAGCTGGTCATATTCGGAGCCGGTGAACAGGAAAGCCTGCCAGCCAAGTTCTTGAGCAGATTGAACATTTGGGGGGTGATCGTCGATCAGGAGCATATCGGCGGGGCTGACATCCAGGGTTTGTGTAATGTGATGGAAAAAGGCGGGATCGGGCTTTTTCACCCCCATCCGGCCAGAGGCGAAGAGGTGTTCGATCCGGGCGCCAAAGCCCATATCCATCTCCATATAGGCGGCGCGCCGGGTCTCGTTATTCGTGGCGATGACCTGCCTGAGCCCCTGTGCGGTGGCGCGGTCCATCAGATCCAGCATGGCCGGGTCGGGCAGGGCATCCTTTGACAGCCAATAGCGAAGTACGCCGTCCGCCCCGCCATCGTACCCGACGCTGTCGGCCCAACGGGTGAGGCGATCATGTAGATCCTCTTGCCCGGTGATGATCAGATCAAACCGGTCGCGAAAGACAAACTGGGTGAAAGCGTCCAGCGACTGGCCCAGATCAGCCTCGAATGTCCGGGACCACAGGAATTGGCCGTCCACCATATTGTTGTTCAGGACCCCGTCAAAATCCCAGGCGATGACTTTTGGCATGGTGCCTCCTGCGGTGGTCATCCAACTGTCGTTCTTGGGAGTATTATCTATGACTGTGCCAAAGGAAATGCGATGCCCCTGATCCTATTCTCCCATGTCGTGAACATCGCCGTGGCGGGCCTGCTGGCCGTGCTGATCATGAGGGGTGCGCCGTCGATGGATCCGGTTTACGGCGCTGACAGCCCGGCCCGGCGCATTCTGGGCTGCGTCTATGGGGCGATTGCGCTGGCCAGTGTTCTGGCGCTGGGGATTTACGCTGTGTACGGGCGGGACAGCCATTTCGTTTGGCTGACCACCGTGTTGTTTTCATTGCAGATTGTCTACAAGCTTTTGACTGTGCCGGTGGTCGGCCTGAGCCACCCGGTGCCGCGTGCCAATCTGGCGATCAGTGTGCTGCACGTTGTGTCGTTAATGGTGCTGCTGCGATGACAAAGCCTCGATAATCTTGCCGAAATCAACGGCCTTGAGGCTGGCCCCGCCGACCAGCGCACCATCCACGTTGCTGACCCCAAAGATATCGCCTGCATTCAAGGGTTTGACCGATCCGCCATAGAGCAGGCGGATGCCACCACCAACCGCGGCGCTGAACCGGGTTTGCACCTTTGTGCGGATGAAATCGTGCACCTCGGCAATTTGGTCGAGCGTGGCGGTGCGCCCGGTGCCGATGGCCCAGACCGGTTCATAGGCGATGACAGTGTTGGCGCCGGTGGCCCCCTCCGGCACGGATCCGGACAGTTGTTTCGCAATGACATCCAGCGTTTGACCGGCATCGCGTTGCGCTTCAGTCTCCCCCACACAGATGATCGCAGTCAGGCCGGCAGCCCAGACGGCCTTGGCCTTGGCGGCGACGGTCGCGTCGGTTTCGGCATGATCCGCGCGGCGTTCGGAATGGCCGACGATCACGGCGCTGGCCCCGGTTTCGGCCAGCATTCCGGCGGAGATATCGCCGGTATGGGCGCCGCTATCCGCCGGGTGGCAATCCTGCCCGCCCAAGGCGATCTGCCCCGCAACCGCATGGGCAGAGGTCAGCAGCGTCGCGGGCAGGCACAGCAGGATGTCTACGGTGGGCGCGGGGTGATCCGTGGCGAGTGCGGTGATCTGATCCAGATCCGCCTTCAGCCCGTTCATCTTCCAGTTGCCAGCTGCCAGTTTACGCATCGACGCTCTCCCTCTCTCATTGAGAACCGGCATAACATCGACGGGCAAACGGAGTCACCACTATAGGTGGGCCAGCGCCTCCTGCGCGAGGGCAGAGGTGGCGTCGGGATCGTCGAGTTGATCATCGGTGAGTGCCCAATAGGGCATGGCGGACTGCTTTTGACCGGGGCGCTGGTAAACCCATTTCTGCATCCCCAGCGCGTCGTAGCGGTCGACCATGGGACCTGTGCCTTTCAGCCGGATCGTGCCATCCGACATGATAACCGAAAAGATCGTACCGTGCGAATAAAGCCCCACGCCGCCAAACATCTTGCGGGTGGTGATATCGCCGACACTGCTGAACAACTCTAAGGCATGCTCGATCTGGGCGTCGGTGATGGCCATGGATCACGCCTTGTCGTGTTCCGCCGTCAGCGTCTCTACATCCTTGAATTTGATGGATTCTCCGCAGCCGCAGGCATCTTCGACATTGGGGTTTTTGAATTTGAAGCCGGATTCGAGGAGGCTGACCTCATAGTCGATTTCAGTGCCGAAGAGGAACATCTGCGCCATGGGCGCGATCATCACGCGGGCGCCGTCCTGTTCGACGACCTCATCATGCGGATCAACCTCTGCCGCGTAGTCCATAGTATATTCCATGCCTGCGCAGCCCCCCTTTTTTACCCCTATTCTCAGGCCCTTATGGCCGTCAGAGGACATGAGCTTGGCGATTTGTGCGGCGGCGCGGTCGGTGATGGTGACAGCCTGTTTGCCGGGGATCGAAAACATGGGACGACTCCTTTGACATGAAAGTAGTGGGCCCGGGCGTTTGGCTCAAGGGGTGCGGGCGGGTTGTGACAAGAAGGCAGATAACGCGTCGAGGGCTGCGCGGATATGTGGCTCGAACCGGCCCTCATGGTGGCTGACCAGCCATTCCTCGCTCGTGAGGTCTGGGATGGGGTCCCCGATCTGTTGAAGGCGGGTATTTCGCGCCGCAAAAAGGGGCAGGACCACGCGCCCAATCCCGGCCTCTGCCATGGCGACGGCAACGCGCGGGTCGTTGGCGGTGGTCACGATCTCGGCACCATGGTGGGTGCGGATCCAGGTGGCCGACCGCGTGGCGGCGGCGTCGTCACTGCTGCCTATCCAACTGCTAACCGATTGATCCCGGGCGAAAATTGCGAATTGGGTCACGCTGGTGCGGTTGCCGGCGAGCCAGGGCTGTTCCGGGCGGCGGTTTCGGATCCCGATATCGATCTCGCGCCTTGCGATGTCCATTTCCAGGTTGCAGTGGAGGAATTCGGGGACCCAAGGCGCGGTGTCTGTCCAGTATGCGTTGAGGTTCTGGGCGAGGTGGATTGCGGTCCAGGTTCCGGCGGAGATGCGGACGCGGGCCGGGCCGGTCGAGGCGGCGTGCCAGCCTTTGACTTCGGCGGCGGCGGCCTCCATCCGTTCGGCCATCGCAAGGAGGGTGCGCCCCTCTGCCGTGGGGCTATAGCCAGCATTTCCATGACAGAACAGACGGCGGCCCGTCTGGGCTTCAAGGGCGGTCATCCGGCGGCTGAGGGTTGCCTGGCTGACACCCGTCTGTGTGGCTGCGGCGGCCAGCGTGCCACGGCGGGCGACGGCGGCAAAAAGCGCCAGATCGTTCCAGGCGATGTCTTTCATTTTTGCAAGTCTAGTCCCGGATGCGGTGGCTGACAACGCGCGTGATCTTCGGCGAAAACAGGGTGAAACCGAAGGAGAGCGCCATGTGGGACGAGCTGGGATATCGGGACGAACGCAGCACCATCTATGTGGAGGAGCGAGAGATCTTTGCAAAAATGCAACGTGAGTTGCGACGGCGAAAGCGGGCCAAGTGGCGGTTATGGCTGGCTTTGAAGATCGTCGGGCGACGGGCCGCCCAACGGATCACATGAAGCCAAGCTCCAGCCGGGCCTCGTCGCTCATCATGTCCATGCCCCAGGGCGGGTCCCAGGTAATCTCGACATCGACCTGTTTGACACCGGCCACGGGCTCGATGGCATCGGCCAGCCAACCCGGCATCTCACCGGCAACCGGGCAGCCCGGCGCGGTGAGGGTCATCAGCACATTGACGGCGTTTTCACCATCAATTTCAATCGTGTAGACAAGGCCCAGATCATAGATATTCACCGGAATTTCAGGGTCATAAACGGACCGGCATGCCTCAACCACCTGATCATAAAGCGGATGATCGGTGGTAGATGGCTTGATGAGGGGCGCACCCTCCATCGGGCTGGTTTCGGTCTGCATGTCGTTTGCCATCGGCAGCCTCTTACTACTTTACTCAGAAATCTAGGGGCTCCACCCCCAAACGTAAAGCCCCATGAATGCCGCATCCGCCCCGGGACGCCGCAAACGTTAACGGGGCGGACGGCGAAAATGCGGGTCGAGGGCGAAGCGCCCGCCGCAAAGCCCGATTAACCCTTGCCAGGAAGGGCGTCGGGCGGGGCACATCCCATGCACAATCGATACACAAACGATGTGTATAAACCGCCCTCGCGAGCGAGGTTAACACAGCGTGCGGGGGCAAAAGAGTTAATCGGAGATCCGGGCGCGCAGAATGTCCATCAGCGGGCCATCGCGGGAGATCGTGTCGGCCTTGCCCTGTTCTGTCAGGTGATGGAACCGGCCCGGCGGGAACGATGGCGGGATTTCATAATCCATCCCGTCCCACTCATCTTCGCGAAAGGCGTAATAGGCCCAATGGGCGCCGTGGGGTTCGATCGCATCCAGCACATCCGTCAGATATGTTCCGCAATCGGCCCAGCGACGCATGCAGCCAAATTCCCCCAGCACCATTCGCCGGGCGGGAATGTCATGCTGTGCGGCCCAGTCGAAAGCGAGGTCGAGATGGGCGGCCACGGCGGCAGCATCCCAGGTCAGGCCCGCCCCGTCATAGGTGCTGACGATACGGGGATAAGGCAACGGTTCGTCGCGCTGCATGTTGCCCGCCGCGGTGGCGCCGTAGGGTTCGTACATATGGATGGCGTAAAGGATGTTGTCGTCTTCCAGCGGGCCGGGCCAAGTCGCCAAGGCGCGCGGATTGCCGAAAAATCCGGCATCGACCATCACGGGCATGTCCGGGTCCACACTGCGGATCGCGGCGATGACCTGGTTGTAAAAGGCCGGCAGGTCGCGGGGCGTGCCGGTTTGGGCCGCTTGCCAGGCGCGGTGGTCGTCCAATGGACCGTTTTCGATCAGGTCGGTCATGCGCTCGGGCGCGGGTTCGTTCAGGATGTTATAGGCGACGATGGCGGGGTGACCGGTCAGTTCGGCGGCCAGATCACGCCAGAAGGCGGCAGCCTGGGACGCGAAAGCCGGATCGGACCAGAGCCGGTCATCGAAGGTACCGTCATTGTGCTGTGTCCAGCGGGCACCCGGCAGGGTGAGCGGGGTGACGACAACCTTGATCCCGGCCGCATCCGCCGCATCCAGGACCCCGCGTAGAATGGTGAGGTCCTGGGCGGGGAGGGCAGTGTACGCCCCTGCATCGCCGATCAGGAAATCCGGCCCGGCCCCCGCCCATTTGCTAAAGACAAGGCGGGTCCAGGTCGCGCCAGTTTCGGCCAAAGCTTCAAAATAGGCCTGGTCCGGCGGGGTGGCGTTAAAGCTGTTGGCCCCGGTCTGGAGCGTGGTCCAGAAGTCCGCGGGTTTGGCAAAACCTGGATGTGCGACACAGGCCAAGGCCGCGGTCACCAGTGTGGCGGTGCGGCAGAGATTAAGTTGTCTCAACAATTTTTATCTCATGTTTTGAATGTGATAGGCGACCGGTAGCAGGTTATTTTGGCGATGGATAGCGCCCTGTTTTAGGATGTGCCGAGGATGGCCCATCCCCCCGCGCGGCGGTGCGGTTCCGCTGTGTCATCCGCGTGCTTGCCTTTGCCTGCGCGATCGACAATACCGGATCTGGTTTAAGCCAAGTCGCATTCCCGCATCCGGAGCAGGAGATTACCGTGGACGACAGAGAGTTTCGCGTTCTGGTCGTCGACGACAATGCGACCACCCGGATGAAGCTGTCGATGGCGGCCAAGGCGCTGGGGCATGTGGCCGAGACCGCCGAGGATGGGTTGGTGGCCCTGCGCAAGCTGGCGGCGGGGGCGTTCGACCTGATCCTGCTGGATATCGAGATGCCGGATATGGACGGGTTCGGGGTGCTGACGGAGCTGCGGAAATCGCCCGGCTTACGGGATATTCCGGTCATCGTGATCTCGGCCGCCGATGACATGGACAATATCGTGCGCGCGATCGAGTTGGGAGCGCAGGATTTTCTCCCCAAAAGCTTTGATCAGGTGCTGTTTCGTGCGCGGGTCGGGGCGTGCCTTGAGACAAAGCGGCTGACCGACCAGCGCGCCGATTACCTGAGCCAGATCGAGGCCGAAAAGCAGAAGGTTGATGCGCTGTTGGCGGCGACGCTACCTGCGGCGGCCATCGATGAGCTCAAGCGCACCAACCGGGTTCAGCCGCGCCGGTTCGACAATGTGGTTGTGCTGATGGCGGATGTGGTGAACTTTACCGGGTTTTGCGATGTGAACCCACCGGAAGAGGCCGTGTCGCGGCTGGAACGGTTGGTTCGCGGGTTCGAGGATATCGCGCGGTCCCATGGGTTGGAAAAGATCAAGACAATCGGGGATGCCTTCATGGCCACGGCGGGGCTTTTGAAGCCGTCGGATGCCCCCGTGCCTGCCGCCGCCCGCAGTGCGCTGGATATGGTAGCGCAGGCACCTGATCTGGGCTCCGGCTGGGAGATCCGCGTGGGCGTGCATGTCGGCCCCGTCGTGGCGGGCGTGATCGGCAAGCAGCAGCACCTTTACGATCTGTGGGGCGACACGGTGAATACGACGTCGCGGTTGACTGGATTGGCCGCTCCAAGCTCCGTCTGCGTCAGCCGCCCGATCTGGGACGGTATCGCCGGGGCGGGCCGGTCCCTGGGCGAGGTTACGTTGCGCGGCAAAGGCGCGCTTGAGGCGTTTCACCTGGAAGGCGTGACCGGATCTGGCACATGATGCGCTGCGCGGGCGAGGTTGTTGCCGATCGCCGTTCGGTCTGGGACATCTGATGCCGGTTGAGGGTCACGACAGGATGACTGCGGAGGCGATCCACTGGTCGCACATGCGGTAATCCCCGAACCCCCCCGTTTTTGAGAGGTTTGTCCATGTGTGACGGAGCGAACAGACCGTTCTTACAGTCAGCCAAGGTTACAGGTCGGATGGGCCGCGCACGGTGACAATATCGATGTCCTCTCACGGCGCGCGCAAGTGCTCCATCCCAAGTCGTGCGACGTTGCGCGCGCGCCACCCCCAACGGGAGCGGGCCGCGCGCGTCGCGCGACCCCGATCCAGGCGGAAGTGCCCCGTTTCCCAGTTTCAGACCGCGGCTTTGGCGTGGGTTTTCAACTGGGCGGCACCCGCTGTGTAGAGCGCCTCAATACGGTCCAGGATTTCGGTTGTGGCTGTGATGGTTCCATCCCGGGCTGCGCTTTCGATCTGGGCGGCCAGGGTGCTGAGGTCGTGAAGGCCGAAATCACGGGATGAGGATTTGAGCGTATGCGCGGCGCGGCGGACAGCGGCGAGGTCTTGCGTCTTGCTCGCCTCCCGCAGGCTCTTGATCAGGGGCGGGGTCTCATCCAGGTAGCTGTCGATGAGTTGCTGCAGGGAGGCTTGATCGCCGCCGACAACCTCCAGCAGTTGATCCAGCGCGGCGCCATCCAGTGCGCCTGTATCAACCCTGGCAGCGGGCATCGACGCGTCGGGTGCCGCCAGTTTCAACGCCTCCACCAGCGCCTCGACCCGGATGGGTTTGCTGACATAGCCGTCCATCCCGGCGGCCAGGAACCGCTCCCGATCGCCTTTCATCGCATTCGCCGTCACGGCGACGATGATGGGCCATTCATCCTCGGGCCAGTCCTTACGGATCCGTTGGGTGGCCTGCACGCCGTCCATTTCCGGCATCTCGATATCCATCAGGATGATGTCATAGGGTTTGCGACGCAAAGCCTCGATCACCTCAAGCCCGTTGCCGGCCACATCGGCACGGTAGCCCAGGCGTTTCAGGACCAGCAGGCCCAGTTTCTGGTTGGTCGGATGGTCATCGGCCAGCAGGATCCGCAGGGGCATCCCCTCGGCAAGCGTTTCATCATAGACGGATTTCTCCCGCTCGCGGCCCATACCGTCGACGCGGATAGGTTGCCCCATGAACGCCGTCAGCAGTGCATTGACCACCGGCGACGGCTTGACCGGTTTGCTGAGCACCGCATCGACCTTTGCGATCTCCAGTCGCTCCCCGTCATGGTCGGCGCTCGACCCGATGGAGCTGAGCAGGATCACCGGCAGGCGTGCGGTTTCGTCCCGCCCGCGCAACAGCAAGGTCAGCTCAAGGCCGTCCATATCGGGCATATGCATGTCGAGGATGGCGGCATCAAAGGCCAACCCATCCTTGATCTGGCGCAGTGCGTTCAGTGGATCGTCATGGGCGATAGCCTCCATCGACCAGCTTTCGACCAGGCGGGTGAGGATCTGCAAATTGGTGGCGTTGTCATCCACGATCAGCACGCGCTTGCCCGCCAGAATGGGAGAGACCTCTGCCCGGCTGGGCCGCTGCAGGTCGTGGGACAGATCAACCGTCAACTCAAAACTAAAGACGGTTCCCACGCCGACCGTGCTCGTCACCTCGACCTGGCTGCCCAGAAGGGAGATCAGGCGCTGGCTGATCGCCAGGCCCAGCCCCGTCCCGCCAAATCGGCGCGTCGTTGAGCCGTCGACCTGGGAGAAGCTTTCGAACAATCGGTCCATGCGGTCCTGCGGGATGCCGATGCCGGTATCGCGGACTTTGAAGGCGATGTTCCCCTTGTCGGCCCCGTCGATCTCGCAGCCTTCGATGGTCAGGACGACCTCCCCCTTATCGGTGAACTTGATGGCGTTGCCCAACAGGTTGACCAGCACCTGGCGCAGGCGCGTCGGGTCGGAAATCAACGCCTCGGGCGTGCCCGGCTTGATCTCATAGGCCAGATCGATGCCCTTATGCCCGGCGGACACCGCCACCAGATCCAGCGCCCCTTCGACGCAATCGCGCAGATCGAAGGGTTCCATCTCAAGCTCCAGCTTGCCAGCCTCTACCTTGGAGTAATCCAGGATATCGTTGATGATCGTCAGCAGATTTTCGGCGCTGTCGTTGATCGTCTGGCAAAAATCACGCTGTTCGCCGCGCAGGTCATTGCTATCCAGCAGCAGGTTGCTCATCCCGATCACGGCATTCATGGGGGTGCGGATCTCGTGGCTCATATTGGCCAGGAACTCGCTTTTGGCGCGGGTGGCGCGCATGGCCTCGTCCCGGGCGGTCTCCACATCCGTGACCAGCGATTTCAGCTCTTCTTCCCGCTTTTTCAGCTCCGTGATATCGGTGATGACGCCCACGGTTTCGCCGGCATTAGTCCGGTGTTCGCTGATCTTGAACCAGGCGCCATCCGCCCGCTTTTGTTCGAAGGGGCCGCTTGGGTTCTTGTGATGGTCAATCCGGCGGGCGATCCAGGCGTCGGTATCATCCGTGCCCTCGACCGCGCGGGAGGCCGCGATGGCGCCCATCAGATCGCCAAACTCCAGACCGGGCTCAATTGCGATGCCCAGCCCGCTGAACAGGTTGCGGTAGCGTGTGTTGCAGACGACCAGCCGGTCATCGGCACCGTAGAGCGAAAACCCCTCCCCGATGGTTTCGATCGCTTGCGACAGCTGCTTTTGCGACTGGCGGGCTGCGGCATCGGCGTCTCGCTGTTTCCGTTGAAGCGCCTCGCGTTCCGACAGGTTGTCACGCAGCAATCGGAGCGTTTGCGACATGGCACCGATCTCTGTCGAGCCGCCATTGGGAATGGTGACATCCAGATCACCCCCGGTGATGCGGCGCATGGCATCTACAAGGTTGCGCAAGGGGCCGGTGATTGAGGCAATGATCCAAAGCGTGAAAAACAGGCCGACCGCCCCGCTGGCGGCCATCAGGATCAGGGACTGGCGGGCGGCGCGGTTCGCATCCGTGACCGCCTGATCCCCCTTGGACAATGCGCGGTTTTCGAAAATCTGCACCAGTGCCGTCATCTCTTCGTCGATGGTGCGGATGTGGTTGCGGGCCTTGGCCGTCAGGGAATTGCCCAGCACGCGTTGGTCATCGGCATAGGCATCGACCGCCAGAAGGGCCCAGTTCATCAATTCTGCCAGTTCCGCCTTGATCGAGGCGATCTTATCCGGGGCGGCCGGTTCCAGCGCGTCAAGCTGCCCGACCAGTTCATCGCGGGCGGCCAGGGCGTTATTTTCGGAATTGACCAACATGCTGACGGCAAGGTCGGTCAGCCAGTATTTGACGTTGCCAAAGGTGGCCTGCGCGGCAGTGGCATCACTGAGAAGACCAATAAAGGCGGCCTCCTCCTGGATCGCCACGGCGTTTTTATCAAGCCGTTGAAAAAGATAGATATTGGTGCCAAAGGTCATGGCGCCAAGCGTCAGGACCAGAAGCGCCAGGCGCAGGAAGATCGACAGGCGGGACATCAAGTGGCTGTCTTATTCGAAGATGGTGATGCTGATTACACCGCCCAGGTCGTGCAGCGCGCCGCCTTCTTTGGGATAACCTGTCATGTCGATCTCCCCTTTTGGGCCGCCATGGCAGGTCAGGCAGGCCTGGCCGTAATATTCCGGCACCAATACGCGGTAGCCCGCGCGCCCGTCCAGATCGGCGGTGTCGTGGTAAACGGATCCGGGCCTCCAATCCTCTGACAACAGGTGATCGGCGATGATCTGTGTCTCCCACGCGTCGGGGCGGGATTTGCGGTTGCGCACCAGGGTCGGCGGGGCGGTGACCTTGACCGCGGCCTGGGCGCCGACCTTGTCACCGAAGCGTTCATTGACCAGGCGGGCGAAGGTGGCGGGAACGAAGCCTTTGAACCCGATGCCGGGGCGATTGATCGTCCCCTGATTTTCGTCGATCACCTCGCGAATGGCGGCCATCTGGGCCCTCAGCAGATCGGATTTCAGCGACCCTTCGGCGACGCTGATCGGATTTTCATCGGTCCGTTCCAGATAGGCCTGGATCGCCTCTTTCAGCACTTCGTCACCGGTCAGGCCCTTGTCGCCCAGATCGGGGTCATTAATCAGGTCCTGCTTGGTGCCGATGACCTGGCGCGCCGATTGCAGCATCGTGGCGAGGCTAAGCGCGACATCCAGTTCCTCGGATGCCTGTTGCGCGGGCGCGGGGGCGGCCAGCAGAACGGCAAGCGCGATGGCTGGTAGCGTTGTTTTGACAGGTCCGATCATCGATGCCATCTCCGTTCTGGATGTAAGTTGACGTTGCGATACCCGAATTACGCGCCAAATCGAAGTCTATTCACAGAAATCTCACCTCAGACCTTGGATGGGGTTGGCATTTGCCAAGCCGGGGCTTGCATGCTGCGTGAATACCGACGCCGCAAATGCGCAGGATCCGGGCTGCGCCGCTGCGGATCAGGCGGCAGGGTGGGGCCATCATATTTGCCATCAAGGAGCGTTGCCCCATGACCTACCGCATCCAAGGATTGTGACCTGCTCCCCTTAGAGTCCGCTAATTTAGGTTAGCTCTGTTCAGGTTTTGGTCTTCCTTTGACCGGTTAGCATATTCGGCTGGCGTCATACCAGCGAGGCTTGTGTGCGGACGGTGGTT
>NZ_JAFEUL010000031.1 GCF_016901225.1 Actibacterium sp. 188UL27-1
ACCACCGTCCGCACACAAGCCTCGCTGGTATGACGCCAGCCGAATATGCTAACCGGTCAAAGGAAGACCAAAACCTGAACAGAGCTAACCTAAATTAGCGGACTCTAAGGGGAGCAGGTCACATCAAACCGATCACGACGCTTGCACCAGGTGCCCAGCATCGCAGGCACAAGGGCTTGAATAATCACGCAGAGGGATCCCATCGACCGACCCGAAAGCGCGAGAAAGTCATGGGGCGTTTCAAGTCACCACGATAAGCCCAGAGGTTCCTTGCCAATCACGATCAAATCAACATCGTCTTTCGTCCCCGCCGCTATCGCCTACCCGCAATATAACCCGACATGCACGCCGCCAGCCTTTGACCAGAAGCATACATCATTTACAGTTTTCACCCAGCCTCTGCCCAGTCCTCCTAAATGCTGCGCGTTCCCGAACGTCCTCTTGCAGCATATCTGAATGTTGCCTTTTCAACGCGTGTTGAGGAAGCTTTTAGGCTACGGCAAACAGGTTCTTGTGCTCTTCCCTGAGCAGGTTTTTTTGCACCTTGCCCATGGTGTTGCGTGGAAGTTCATCAACGATGAGCAAACCACGAGGGTGCTTGAAGCGCGCCAGGGACGCTGAGGTTGCCTCTTTTATTTGAGATAAGTCCGGCATTTCACCTTTTTCCGGGACAATGAGCCCAAGGACTGTCTCTCCAAAGTCAGCGTGCGGCACACCGATTACCGCACTCTCCAACACGCCGGGCTGGGCATCAAGAACAAGTTCGATTTCTTTGGGGTAAATGTTGTAGCCACCGGAAATAATCAGGTCCTTATCACGACCAACAATTTGGACGTAACCGTCCTCATCGATCATGCCCAGATCACCCGTGACAAAGAACCCATTCTCGCGCAACTCAGCGGCCGTTTTTTCTGGCATTTGCCAATATCCTTTGAACACGTTGGGGCCTCGCACTTCGATTTGGCCAACTTGTCCCTGTTCAAGTGTTTTGCCAGTCTCAGCATCGGTGATCTTCACCTCAACCCCTGGCAAAGGCAGGCCGACTGTCCCCGCTTTGCGCTCTCCCTTATAAGGGTTTGTGGTGTTCATGTTAGTTTCGGTCATTCCATACCGTTCGAGGATGCGATGTCCCGTCCTTTCTTCGAAATGGATATGCGTCTCAGCAAGTAGAGGTGCTGATCCGGAAACGAAAAGACGCATATGCGCTGTCAATTCGTGCGTGAGTCGAGCGTCGCCAAGAAGCCGGGTGTAAAAAGTTGGAACGCCCATCATTGAAGTGGCTTCAGGCAGGCGTTGGATAACCGCATCGAGGTCAAATTTAGACATAAAGATCATCGAGCCGCCCGAGGCCAGCATGACGTTCGTTGCTACAAAGAGCCCATGCGTGTGGAAAATTGGCAGCGCATGCAAAAGCACGTCGGTGTCTGTGAAATGCCATTCCTTGGCCAAGGCGGTTGAATTTGACAGCAGATTGTTTTGCGTAAGCATTGCTCCTTTGGAACGACCCGTCGTGCCAGAGGTATAAAGGAAAGCGGCAAGGTCGTCGGGAGCACGTGATACAGTTGTGAAGCTCTCAGGCATGGCGCGGGCGGCTTCCATCAACAACCCGCTTCCATCGACATTTAGTGTATCGACTTTTACCCCTAAATTCTGAGCAAGTTCAGTCAACTCGCCTTCATTGCGACTGTCGCAAACAATCAAAGATGCCCCGCTATTTTCGATAAAGTAAGATAACTCATCAACGGTGTAGGCCGTATTCAACGGAATAAAGACTAGGCCAGCTTGAACACAAGCTGCGTAGAGGGCGAGAGCCTCAGACGACTTGGCAACTTGTACTGCGACACGATCACCGGGTTTCAAGCCATGTAATTTAAGAACGTGTGCGACTTGCGCTGCCATCGCCAGGAAATCGCTGTGCGTGATGACACCACCGTCAATTAGCTTGAGAAACGGCGTAGTCTTTCCCGCATGAACACCAAAAAGACTGTCATAGAGAGGATTTGGCATCGGTCTATCCTTTTTCGTTTGCAGGGAGCGCAACGGACCCAGCCAAATCCTTGACCTCTTGCGTCGCGGGAACCTCATGGGTGGTTACGAATTTCTCGTGGTTCTGTTCGACCTGCCCGAGGTCGTAGAGGTAGTTCACCATAGCGCCCCCAGATTGTTGCCGCCCTTTTTCTGAGGTGTCGGCATTTGCGTGCACATCGTGGACAATTGCGCCGTTACCGAGGTGAAACCGGGCGACTGGATCGAAGGGCAACCCATTCTGAGCTTTGGCGTTCAGAAGGTAATAGGCAGCGGCAGCGCGCATGTTCTCGTTATGGTCTGCGCCGTATGTCAATCCCGACGCGTCTAGCCATTTGGTCAAGTTCGGGATTGGCGAAAGGGTGGCAAAGGTCTCTAACCCTTTCAATTCGGTAGAGAGGTCAGACGCAACCTGTTTGATCAGCGAGTTCCCGAAGGAAATGCTCGCGAGCCCGGATTGGCAGTTTGAGATGGAATAAAAGACCGCAGTGTCGGCCTCACTGGCCAGCATCGCTGCGCGTTCTTCTGCCAGCAAATTCTGCACCGATGATGGAATGCCTTGGGTCAGAGCGACTTCAACGAAAATCAGAGGCTCATCCGGCATTGATGGATGAAAGAATGCAAAGCAACGACGATCGGATGGCTCCAGCCGTCGTCGCAGGTCTTCCCAACTTTCGATTGCGTGAACAGCCTCATAGGCGATGATCTTCTCAAGGATGTGCGCGGGGCTTTCCCAACTGATAGGGCGAAGCACCAGAAAACCACGATTGAACCAACTCGCAAAGAGATGGCGAAAGTCCAGGTCGAGTGCCTGCAAAGCAGGGTCCTTCTTGCCCAGCCGCAGCAAGTCAGACCGTATGTTCACAAGAGCACCGGTTGCACCAGGCACCATGTTCAGGCGTCGAATGAACTCTTGCCTCGGTGGTTCCGCCGCAGCCGCAAATGCACGATAGCTGCATTTACTGACCTCGCGTTCATATACCTCGAGAGAGTTCCGAACGGCTTCTGGATCAATGTTCATCGAGTGCGCAAGGTGCGCAAAGAACGCCAGCTTCTCATCGTTTTCCAGCAGCTCATAGCGATCAAGTATCTCCTGGGCCAACACGAGACCGGAAGTTTCCCCCGTCGCCTTCACCAACGCTAGAGCCATTTCCTCAAGTGGGCGGCCGTCTTCTTTGCTATCAGACACCTCTCGGCGGGCGCGTCGCTCGAAGACAGCAGACAATATGTCCGCAAACAACGTCATCGCGCAGCACCCATCACGGTATCAGGCAGCCATGTGGCAATGCCTGGGAACAGGCACAGGAGGACTATGGCAATCACCATACAAGCTACGAATGGCAGAGATCCTTTGAGGATAGTCTTCAATGAGATATCCGGAGCGATTCCGTTAATGACGTAGAGATTCAGGCCAACAGGTGGTGAAATAAGCCCGATTTCCATGTTGATCGTCAGCACCACTGCGAACCAGATGGGATCAAACCCAGCAGTTGTGATGATCGGCAACAGAATGGGTGCCGCCATCAAGATGACTGCAACCGGGGGAAGGAAAAAGCCTGCGATCAGTAGGAAGATGTTCACGGCAAACATCAGCACCCAGCGGTTCACGTCCAAAGTGCCAATCCACTCGGCGATTGCCTGGGTGATAAAGAGCGAGGACAGCATGTAGCTAAACACACCAGCGGCAGCGATGATGAAAAGGATCATCACGCTTTCCTTGGTACTGTCTCTCAGCACCACCCAGAGATCGGCTGGGTTCCAGAGCTTATAGATCACCATCGCGATCAACAGGCATAACAGGGCTCCCACCGCCGCCGTCTCCGATGGCGTCGCTACACCGCCATACATGGCGTAGAGCACGCCAATAATGATCAAGATAAAGGGTGCAACGCGAGGCAGAATTTCGAACTTCTCACGCCATGAATAGCTGGTGGCGCTCAGCACCGCAGAGTCCCCTGACCTCCAGGTCGCGTACAATGACCATGCCATAAACAATGCAACCAGCATGAGTCCTGGGAACACCCCTGCGAGGAAAAGGCGGCCAATCGAAGTCTCCGTCGCAATGCCATAAACAATCATAGTTACGGACGGCGGAATCAGGATACCAAGCGTGCCACCTGCAGCAATTGAGCCTGAGGCAATCGCATCGGGGTAGCCACGCTTACGCATCTCGGGAATACCCATTTTGCCAATGGCCGCACAGGTTGCTGGAGACGAACCAGACATTGCTGAGAACAGTGCACAAGCGCCAAGGTTGGAAATAACCAGGCCACCGGGAACACGTGTTAGCCAACGCTCCAAGGCTTCGTACAAATCTGCCCCGGCCCGTGTTGAGGCTATCGACGCCCCCATGATGATAAACATGGGAATGGACAACAAAGCGAAGTTGTCGAGCTTGCCGAAGAGGATTTCGGGCATCAGTTCCAGAGACCGCAATCCGTCAAAGACGATCAGGAAGCCCGCAGAAACAATGAGCAGGCCAAGACCGACGGAAACTCCAGAAAACAGTACAAGGATCGTGGCAACCGCGACTATCGCACCAAGAAGAAGCGGGTCCATCAGGCGTCCTCCAGACCAAAGGGCTTATCAATGCCGAGGATAACGGCAACGAGATCGGCAATGAGCTGCAACATCAGCAGGCCAAATCCGATTGGGATTGAAAGATACGGTATCCAAAGACGGACGCCCCAAACGGTGTCAGACCGCCAGCCGCGTTCCCAGGCGAAGTGCCAGTATTCGTAGCCGTAGAAAAGCATCACGCCGACGATCAGGATCGATACCGACAGGGTGACGTAGCAGAGAATTTTCCGTGCGCCTGTCGGAAGCGCTAAAGGAACCAAATCGACGTTTACGTGCCCACGCAACCGCTGGACATAAGGCAAACCGATCAAAGTCGCCGCGACGACGAGGTAAATGACTGCTTCAGTTTGCCAGACGGTGGATCCATTCAAGACGAAGCGGATGAAAATCATCTGGCAGGTGATGAAAACCGCGGTGACGATCATTGTCGCAGAGCACCATCCAGCGAGGGTCGAAAGGGCCGCCACAAAGCGCAAGAAGGGGTTGTTGCCAACGTTTGCAACGGCGGCATTGCTCTGGCCAGCCATGGCGACCTCCTAGATTTTGGAAATTAGCAGATTGGGGCGGCAAAGTTTGCCGCCCCGGTCCAGCAATCACTCGACGGAAAGTGCGAGGTCCAGGAGTTCTTGGCCGCCTGGAGTGTCCTCGACGAAGGCTTTGTAAGACGTCTCCTGCGCGAGTGCGCGCCATGCGTCAAACTCTTCCTGAGACATGGCAGCGATTTCTACGCCGTTCTCGGCGAAGACTTCCGCCGATGCTGCGTCCTGCTTTTTCGCCTCTTCAAGATAGAAAGCCTCGGCTTTGGCAGCCGCCGCCAAAAGAGCAGCCTGTTGCTCAGCGCTCAGCCCTTCAAAGGTGGATTTGTTCATCATCATAGGTTGATACATAAACCACAGTGCGAAATCGCTTGCTGGCGTGTAGCACGCAACCTGTTCGTAAATCCTATAGCTAACGAAGGAGGACGACGACGTGTTGGCGGCGGTCAAAACGCCGGTCTGCATGGCGTTGTAAATCTCGGACGATGCCATGGACGCGATGGACGCGCCTGCACCTGCCAGCATTTGCTCGAACGCCTTACCAGCCGCACGGGTCTGCTGACCCTGCACGTCCTCCGGCGCAGTGATGCACTGGTCTTTCCCAACAAAACCGCCTGCCAAGTAGCCGTGGACCAGCACCATTACATCATCACCGGCCATGATCTCTTCGATCTTGCCCATGAAGTCGCTTTCGTTGAGGCGCGCAGCGTGGTCGTGGTTCTTCACCAGACCTGGCATCAAAGTCAGGTTATATGCGGGCTGCTGGCCACCAGCGTAGCTGAGTGGAAAAACCGTCATGTCAAGCTGACCACGGCTCAGCGGTTTGTACTGCTCACGCGGCTTAAATAGAGACTTTGACGGGAAAATCTTGATTTCAAGGTCGACGTTTGCGGCTGCAACTTCATCAGCAACCATTTGGGCCACTTGGTGACGCACATCTGCGGTTGACCACTGGTGCGACAACCGAAGCTCTTCAGCTCCTGCCGTGACAGTTCCTACGAGCAGTGCAGCCGATGTGATGGTGGCGGTAAGTTGAAAGTTCATTGGTTTCCTCCCTAATGTCCCGATTCACCATCGGGCTCCAAGCTTAATCGCAGCTTGTGCATATCCAGTCAACGTTCTTGTATACAATATAGCACATCTTGCGCACTAGACTGGTTTCTGATACTGAGAATGACATGGATCAGAAGCGCTCAGACATAATCACTAACCAAATCGAAGAGCTGATTTTCGATGGCACCTTTGGTGACGAAGAACGCTTGGACGAAGTGCAGTTGGCAGAACGGTTTGCTGTATCTCGGACGCCGGTCCGAGAAGCTTTGCTCAGACTTGCCCAATCTGGATTGGTTGAACATCGACCAAGGCGGGGGGTGTTTGTTAAACAACCAGGACCGATTGCTTTGATGGAGATGTTTGAGGTTATGGCGGAGCTTGAAGCAACTGCTGCGCGCTTCGCGGCACACCGCATATCTGATAATGCAATCGGTGAGCTGAAAGACGCGAACGAGCGATGCAATGCTGCTGTTGAGCAACAGGACACAGAAAAATACTATCGCGAAAACGAGCAGTTTCACGCGATCTTATACCGCGAGTCTGGAAATGGTTTCCTCGAACTAGAGTGCCTTCGTCTCCAGCGCAGACTTCAGCCATTCCGCCGAACTCAACTGCGTCTCAGGGGCCGCCTGAAGCAGTCAATGAAGGAACATCAACAGATAGTGGCTGCGCTTGAAGAAGGCGAAGCTACCCAAGCTTCAGAAGCCGTTCGGTCGCATGTCGCAGTTCAGGGCGAGAAATTTCACCATCTTATGGCTAGTCTAAAAACAGCTGCCGAATAGACATAGTGATCAGCTGCGTAAGGGTTGCAAGGTACTGATGTTTCTAAAAAAATCAGTTTGAGAACTGTTGTTCATTAAGCGTTTTCTGCTACCGTTTTGATCTTATGCCATTGTGGAGCCCATCGGGCGCAGTTTGGCGATCTCGCGTGCCCTTGTCATGCGCCGCCTCCTGGACATGCCGTGAGACGATACGGGCATCTTTGTTGGGCTTGCAGCGTTCTTTCAGGGCGCAGGTGGAACAGTGTGTCTTGCTTGCGTAGTACCGTTTGATGCCATCCTTGCTGACGCTTGCGCACGGGGTGCGCATCTTGCGCCAGTATTTCATGAGGGGTTTGCCACCAGGGCAGGTGTATGCGTCCGTTGCTGGATCTAGGGGAACTCGAGATTGGAGAATGTGCCGTCTTTGCGATCCGATCTGCCGATCACGGGGGCATGCGGTTCAATGTCTTGATCGACCAGCCAACCCAGCATGTAGCCCGAACCATAGGCGGTGTCCGCAGCCAGCCGGTCTGGAAAAAGATCGAACCTGTCTCGCGTGCGGGTCAGCATTGTCTGGGTTGCCCCAACCTCAGCCGCACGGATAGCGCGGGTCGCCTCGACATCCATAAAGATCGCATGGTCAGTATCGATCAGGTAATTGGTCGAATAGGCAAAGAATGCTGGTCCTTTCAACGCACCTGTCCATTGGCTGGCGGGATCAGAGAAAGATGTGAATTTCGGCGTCACCTCGCTTGCGGCACCAAATGTGGCATCATCTAACGTCTCAAGATATCCCGGCACAGCTCGCGGAACGACCGCCGGGTCGATCTGTGCCGCCTCCTATTCCGCCTTTGGCGCTGATTATTGCTTGTTGGCATCGGCCTGGATGATGCTGGCATCTGTCGCAAAGTTCTCGCCGCCAACCAAGCCCTCTGCCATGCAGCGTTTCACGACCGTCTCAAATAGACGGCGGAACAGATCGTAGTCACGGAACCGTCATGTCAGTTCTTGGAAAAGGTCGAATGATCGGAGATCGGATCTGAGAGATCAAGTTTGCAGAACCATCAATATGCGAGGTTCAGATGAACCTCTTCGCAGAGCCGACGCTCAGACCGGATGCCAAAGCAGTACCCAAACAGCAGCATGCGGATCATCAATTCTGGATCAATCGATGGGCGGCCTGTGTGGCTGTATAAATCCGTCAGATGGGCGCGAATGCTACTGAGATCAACGAACCAATTAATCGCACACAACAGGTGATCTTGTGGGACGTGCTCTTCAAGCGAAAACTCATAGAATAACGCCGCTTGCGCTTCCTGCTTCGGTCCCATCATCGCAATCAACCTCCAGTATGAATACCGAAATTGACTCAGCGATCAGCACCCCAAACGAGCTGAGTTTTTCAACAACATTAGCCCAAAGTCACTGATGTTGCGGCGAATCTTAACGACCGGTTAGCGATCATTAGCCACCCGCTTTTCTGCTCCGCCGGTCAAATCCTGTGCAAGCATCATGCCATTACCATCGGGGTCGTAGAAGGTTGCTGTCTTGACCATGCCTTCAACGACATCGGTTTCGCCATCAAAGCAAACTTTAGCCTGTTCCAATTTGTGTCTTGCCGCATCCAGATCAGCGACACCGAAGACAGGAACACAGTTTCCAGGCGCAGGTTCCGTATGTTCGCCTAAACCGATGGTCACGCCGGTCGTATTGGTCTGAAGCTCTGACCACCCTGCCTCATCCGCATGGTAGATCGTTTCAAACCCAAGCATGCTGCCATACCACTCAGCGCTTGAGGCAGGCGACGACGCCGAATTGATACGGGCTGATGTCATAAGATCCGGTGGCAATGGGCAACAGTATCGGGGTGATCAGGATGATGGCCGCGATACCGTCGATGACCATTCCAATGACGAGAAGTGCAAGGTTCACGATCAGTAGAAATACAAATGGATCGGACGTGATCGAGGTGATCAGCGCAGCAAGCCTCTGCGGGACTTCTTCATAGATGATGACCCAGCCGAAGACACTGGCCGCTGCTATCATAAAAAGGATCATCGACGCGTTGGCGGCTGCATACCCGGCCGAAAACAGCGCAAGACAGCGGTGAAATACGACAAGCGCCGCTACAAACGGCGCAACCGTATCGAAATCATGTTCGGCAGGCTCAAAGACTGGCGGCGTGTCGCCACCCGATACGACCGCTGTCCAAAGGTAGCCCTCTCAGCCATCGCTCTCACGACAGCCGTTATCTACTGACTATGAGGCCGGACACTAAGCATCCCAGCAACAAATGAAAGGTTTAATCACCTACTGCACCGTTTACGATAGCCACCTGGAGAGCAATTTTCCCACCGATCGAACGCACGGTAAAACGCAGAGACAGAGGTATATCCAAGTGCGGTCGCAATGGTTTTTATAGGTGTGTTGGTGTAGGCTAACAGCTCGATGGCGCGATCGTGGCGCACACTGTCCTTCATCTCTGTCAGCGTCCGATTCTCGGACGCAAGACGGCGCTGCAAGGACCGCGCGCTGGTTCCTAAAGTCTCTGCCAGATCCTGTATGCGTGACTCACTTTCGTTTGAGAGCTGCCTATCCAGATGAGATTCCAGCGCCGCCACTATATCTTGCTCTGCAATCGTGGATTGTCGTCGCTTTACATGCTCATCCATCAGCGCCACTAGATATGGATCGTTTCGCGGCATTTTTGCATGGAGATGTTGCTCATCAAAGCGCAGCGCCGCCTTTGACGCGATGGCGCTCGAACTCCCTGCCATCTCGATCTGCGCACCACTAGTTATCCTTATCTCGCGCGCCATCAATGGCACACAAAGCATAGGCAGCTGACTATACCTGTTGCCTCGTACGCGATAGCCAAGCGTAACGACCCCATTCTCCGAGGACTTCGATATGGTGAGGCCTGGCATTTGATCGGGCATATACGCAAGGTAGGTGTCTATAGCTGTACCTAGTGTCCGCTGCGATGACCAAAGATAACCAAACTCGCCCGACAATGCAGGCGTGTAATCCCGACACAGGCGTGAGACTAAGCCAATTAGCTCATTGCTTACTGATTGTGCGATCAGGTCGTTGAGCTCGCGTTCGTCGGCGACGCCCTCCCATACCGCTTGACGCGACAGATAATAGTCTGGGTTTGGCCGCTCTGCCTCATCTCCATTGGCGGCATAGAAATGTAACAACTTGTAGAGTGCTGTCGATCTCAGAATCATGAGCCCTCCGATGCGCATCCCGATAGCTGAATGCTACCTACTCCGAGGGATGATACAAAATAGCATCGTTACTTTGGTTCGCAGGTTTTCGCCCAAAATGCTGAGATTTCCGCTCAAACCCCAAAAACTGGCGCGAGATACGAAAGGATGGCGCGTTATACGAGTTTATGCTCCGCGAGACATCCTAATAGCCTGCAGTACCTGTGGCGGCCAAAGCGGCCATGAGGCAAACCGAAAAGAAAAAGGTTAATCATGTCCTATCAAAATACGATGGTTGAATTTAAAATTGACATTGGCCCCAGCTTCACTCTCGATGCTGGGCCGGGCGCTAGCGTGTACGCACGTGCATCCAGCTACGACGATTTCCTCGCTGCACTTAATGCGCGGGATATCGAAGCCAGCGACCTTAACGCCGTTCAGTGGAGTACCTTTGCGGAAAGCGCGATGCTTGTGGATGCAGTCGATGATCTTAAAGTTGAAACTTTGGAAGATGTTGAGGCGATCTTTGGCGGCAAGTTCAAGTTCGAAATCGTTGAAGGTTTTAAAGCCACGGATGGCACCGTGCTGAATGGTGGCGCGACCGCTGACG
The DNA here is from genome assembly GCF_016901225.1 of Actibacterium sp. 188UL27-1. Taxonomy (GTDB): domain Bacteria; phylum Pseudomonadota; class Alphaproteobacteria; order Rhodobacterales; family Rhodobacteraceae; genus 188UL27-1. Next base: position 10,775 of record NZ_JAFEUL010000031.1, read on the forward strand.
GCAAGATTATCCTTGATGCAGATCTCAGCGGCGAAGAACTGCGTTCTGTTCTGAAAGAAGAAATCGCAGAAGCGGCCTTCTACAAGGCCTTCGATAAAGCATCCGAGGGCGACTTTGGTGCCGAGGTCGTGGCAAGTTATCTTGGCGTGACCGATACGAAAACACTTGTTCAATTCCAGTCCGAAAATGACACTGTGATGACCGAGTTCGGCGAAGTGCAAGCGAATGCTTCTGAGCAGATTAATCAGTTGTTGAACGACGTTTCGATCGCTTCAACGAACGGTACTCCATACAATATTACCGCTTATGACGGTTTCTCAATCTCCGAATTTCAATACAATGCGTTTGCTGGCAATATGGGGGAAAACGTTTTTGGCCAGGAAGCCTTTGAAGCGCTTCGATGGTTTTCTAACGAGACTGACTTGGATGGAGATGGCAAAGCATCCAACGCTATTGAGTGGGCTATCGCTAGTCCCGGCTCAGCCGGTGATGTTCTGTCCTTTTCGAATTCAAAGCTGACGCCTGTCATCGGTCTGTCTGATACGCTGCTGGCAGGACAGGGAGACGCGAGCAACACTTGGGTTACCAGCGAGCAACAAACCTACAAGACCCAGCAATCCTTTAAGTTTGATGCTGGACTCAAATTAGGCGCAAATGCTAGCGGAAGTTTCTTTGGACTTTTTGACGCTGGAGCATCGATTGAAGTTTCTGCTTCAGTCGGTGGTGGCGTTGAAATATCAAACGAATTCAAAACAATAAGAGAGGTTCGCCAAACCTATAATGTCGATGGTCAAGATTATGCGCCCGGAACGATTGTCTCTTATGGTTGGCACGCGCAGCTTGCGGATGCGGACGTACGGGATGGGTACCTCGTCTATGCCAAGGTCTCAGACGCAGACGGTGTTGAAGACTATATCGGTTTTGAGGTGACACAGCGCGGCATCATCAACGACTATCTCTCGGGTATTGTTGCGACAGACGTTGATATCACCGAGCTTGCCTAGGCAAGGCTCAACCTCGAATTGTGGGCGGTGGATCTTTCCACCGCCGCTTCGCGTCAGCCGCGCATAGCCTGATCGAAATAGCGGCGCAGGGGATCAGTGAGATAGGCAAAAGGAGAACGTTCGCCCGTCCGCATATAGGTTGTGACTGGCACGCCAAGGATTACCGCCCCGCTGTCGGGAAAGCCTTGCAACGCCCCTTCGTCCAGAGTGATTTCCACTTCGTAATAGCGACGCTGCGTCGCCTCCACCGTAAACACATCGGCAGAGATCAATGTGACCTCACCATATAGATCCGGTGTCTGGCTTAGATCGAAGCTCGTCAGTTGCACCCGTACGCGTTGGCCCACACGCACATCCTCAATATCTTCGGGCCGCACCTCCGCTGTGATCCGCAATTCTTCTCTGCGAGGCACGACATACATGAGGGGCTGAGCGGCCTGGATCACCGCGCCCGCCCCGGCAATCTGCATATCGTGGATCACTCCATCAAATGGCGCGCGTAGGTCTAGTTCGTCTAATCTCCGTTCCAGCTCAACGCGTTGTTGCGCCAGTTCTAGCTCACGAAATCGCAAGTCACGCAGTTGGGTGATGAGATCTTCGCGACGCGTGACGTCAAGCCCTGTAAGCTGTATTTTGACTTGGGCGATCTGGCTCTGAGCCTCGGCACGTTGCGCCACGATATTGCCGATCTGTCCGTCCAGTCGAGCTCGCTCGCGCTCAAGTTGGCTTATGACTCTCGCCTCGATCAAGTTGCTTTCGAATAGTGCACGCTTGCCCGCCAGTTCTCCTTCGATAAGCCTAATTTGCTCTTCCAGCGCGTTGGTTTGCCGGTCGAGTCCGCGCACGCGCGCTGTGGTTTGCGTAATCTGTCCCTTAAGCTGTTCGCGCTGGATGCGCTGAGCTTCTGCCCGCGCTGTCAACAACGCTCGCTCAGCTTCGATCCGACTCGTCGCATCCTCTGGTGGATTTTCCCCCAAATTGAACTCCGCGCGATCCTGCAGTTCAGCGTCCAACCGCGCCCGGCGCACCAGAAGTTCGACTCGTTCGTTTTCGAGTATCGCAAGCTCGGTGCGCAGGGTTTCCGCCTTGAGACTGAGGATCGGAGCACCTGCTGCTACCGTACTACCTTCCTCGACGTTCAGGCGCCCTACCGTACCGCCCTCAGGATGCTGGATAGCCTGGCGCTCGATGTTAGACACGACAAGACCCGGGGCGATCACAGCCCCCTCGATCCGAGCGAAGTAAGCCCAACTGCCAAAGCCTCCAACGAGAATGATTGTGCTCAACATGCCAAGGCGCAGGGCAGAATTTGCGGATGGGATCGTCATTCTGCGGCCTCCTTCGGCTGGCTTTCGATGGGCACACCGCCATATTTCGAGATCATTTGATTGGCCGGACCCAAATCGCGGATTTGCCCCCCTTCCATCATCACGATCATGTCACAGTTAGAGAGGACCTCAGAGCGGTTGGTAATCACCACCACGCGTCGCCCGAACTCTCGTAATCTATTGATCGCTTCACGTAGTACAGCGATCTGTTGTGGCTGAGCGAATTGGTCAGGTTCATCAAGGATGACGAGTTCCGGCATCGCGAAGAACGCTCGGGAGAGTGCAATGCGGTGTTTCTGTCCAGGCGTGAGATAGGGACCCTCGGCGCCAATCACCGAGTTAAACCCGTCTTTCAGCTTTGCAATGTCGGCATAAATGCCTGCCATAATTGTGGCGTCAATGATCTCACCGGTCTTTGCGCCATCGACAAAACCGGCAATGTTGTCGCCGATGGTACCCGGAAACAGTGGCGCGTCCTCGGACAGATATCCAACCAAGTTGCGCCGCGCAGCCTCGGTCAACTGATGCAGCTTGTATTGGCCCAGCAACACATCGCCAGACGTTGGATGCCAAGCGCCCGAAAGGACCTGCGCCAGCACTGTCTTGCCGGCACCGGCTGGGCCGATTACGCCAAGCGCGCGGCCTTCTGGCACCTTGAGCGTCATCTGAGCCAGGACCGGCAGAAGAGTAGCTGGAGGATGAGCGACCACCCCCTGCACCAGTAGCGGCCCTTTGACATCTTCACGATGTGCGTTTTCTTGATGGCCCTCGTCACAGCTACTAAGATGCTGCATCACCCGCCAGTTTCTGATCGCGGTGCGCAGCGCGGTCCAATGCCCCGTGAGCACATCGATGGGACCCAGTACCCGACCCATTAGGATTGAGCCAGCTATCATCGCTCCGGCGGAGATCTCACCGGTCAGCACGAATAGGGCACCGAGCGCCAGGATTGCTGATTGCAGGAACATGCGGAACGTCTTTATCGTCACCATAATGCCTCCCTGTCGATCTGCAATGATCGCTTCTGTGTGCATCATATCTACACGGCAATTCTCCAAGTGCTTAACCAATGGTCCATTCAAACCCATGCCGCGCACCTTGTCCGCACAGTCCCACACGGAGTCGAGAAGGGCGAAGCCTTTGCGCTGCTTGGTCTCAAGTGCCTTACGCTGGCGGCGGGTCATAGGCTGTCCCAGCAGGCTCAAGCCAAGGCAGATCAACGCGCCGACAATGGCGAGTAATGCGAGGTAGGGATGGAAAAAGGCGAGTGCCAGAATGAACAATGGCACGAAAGGCAGGTCAAAGAGGGCGAGGAATCCGGGTGACGCAACCACGTGACCGATCTGGTCCAATATCTTCACAGGATTCGCCTTCAAATCGATGTGACCCTCGACCCGCTGCAGGACGCCCGCTCTCAGAATTTGGTTTTGATTCCGTGCTACAACTCTTTGCGAGACCCGATGTAATAGTCTCCCGCGAACATGGTCGATCACACCCATCATCAGGAACAGAAACGTCATGATCAGCGTCAGTGCGACAAGGGTCGAAGACGACTGGCTCATCAGGACCTGATCATAAACCAATAGCATGAACAGCGGTCCCGTCAGAACCAATAGGTTTCTGAAGACGCTAAAGAAACATACGTAGAATAGTAATTGGCGTGCAGATCTGCGATCTCTCATCACCACATGATTAGAATTGAATTGTGCCATATCTAATGCCTCATTAAATCTCTTTCTAAATCAATTGAACGCTGCGGATCATGCAATCTGATTGGGAATCGTATACTTATGACCGCCCCCTACCTTAAATTTTTGAGGATACTATTTTCAGAATTGTTGCCCGAAAGTAGTCATGTAAAGTATTGCTAACCGAAACGACCAAATGCGCGCCAATACCGCTCATATGTTGAAAGCTTGAGCGCAGATCCGCGCTTGGCACTACCTACTGGAGACCCGAGAAAACGCTCGCAAATCATCTGCAACGATCTGTGGCAGCTCCCACTCTATGAAATTTCTGCCCTGATCAGTTTCTGTCCAATGGGCGACAGGCCCTTGTCGCTCGACTCAATTGCGCGGCGTCGGGAAGAAATTGTTGACTGGCATGAGGTAGCCAATCGGGACCTGCAGCATGCACCAACCACCTTCCGCCCGTGCGGCTTCGTTTGATCTGATCCCGAAAAATGCCTTCGTTTTTGGGGAGAGTTTTCCACTAGATATTCCGTGGCTGGGAGAGGAGCGGATTGCGATGAAAGCATCAAAGTTCACGGACGCGCAGAAGGCGTTCATCATCAAGCTGGGCGAAGAAGGCACGGCGGTTGCCGAGATTGTCGGAAGGCCGGGATCAGTTCGGCGACGTACTTCAATTGGAGTGCAGGCGGATGAGTGAGCTACTCCCGAAACCTTGGAGAGTTTTCCGCGCAGATTAGGCTACTCTGTGCTCCTGCTGATCGGGTTGCATATCTTTTTTCTCTAACCAGTACACCACGGCGGGCGATCTGCCGCCATGGGCGCGGTGTGGGCGTTTTTGGGTGTAGAACGCGACCCTCTTGGCGATCGTGTCACGGGTTTCTGCACCGGTTTCCCATGCGTGTAGATAAACGCATTCGTATTTCAGTGACTGCCAGAGCCGCTCCACGAAGATGTTGTTCAAGAAACGCCCCTTTCCATCCATTGAGAGACGCACGCCCGATCGCCGCAACCGATCCGTCCAGACGAAGGACGTAAATTGCGATCCCTGATCTGTATTCATGATCTCGGGCGCGCCATATTTGGCCATCGCCTCATTCAGCGCCTCGACACAGAAGTCGGCCTCCAGCGTGTGTGATAGCGGCCAACTCAGCACTTTGCGCCTGTACCAGTCGATGATTGCCACAAGATACAGGAAGCCGCGGCGCATCGGGATGTAGGTAATGTCCGACGCCCAGACTTGATTGAACGCGGGGCTATATTTCTGCTGTTTCGACATCTCTGATCTCCCTCTCGTCGAAGATCAGCAGACAACAAATCCTCGCTTACATAAGTGTCCGAATTTCAAAGGGGTCGCTCACGGCATCGCTGAACTGCTGTTGACGACCGTGTTTGCCGTTCAGCGAAGGGATCCAGATCAGCTATGGACCAAATCGACAATGATCCGATCAATTGGCAAAGCCTTGCCCATATGCCGGAGCTTAAGACACTTGTCACCCTGTCGCCGATATCGGTCTATTGAGCATGGGCTGCCCGTCTTGAGTGCCGCCAGACCAATGATGATCAGATCCGCGCGCTATCGGCCCGGTATCTGCTCTTTGCCAAGCGCGATATTGGTCTGCCGTTGGACCCTGTGCCGCGCTTTTACCTGGGCAATGGGGTGTTGCTGCATCAGATCCATGCCAAAGCGGATCTGTCAGACAAAGGGTTGCAGCAATCTGTCGGCGTCATAATGAACTATCTGTATGATCCGCAAAAGGTGTCGCACAATCACGAACGGTTTGCGTCCTCTCACCGCATTGCCGCCTCCGCCGAAAATCTGTCGCTGGGTGCGACTGCCGATATGATGCTTTCAAAGGATCCAAAGCCGTGATCAACCCGTTCTACGACCAGTTGTTTGGGGTTCATGCCGAGCGTGTGACGCCGTTCCTACATTTGGAGGATGGAACGGTGATCACCCATGCCGCCTTTCTGCGGATGGCGGCCCAGATCGCCCATGTCCTCGTCCAAAACGGGTTGCAACCTGGTGACCGTTTGGCCGCGCAGGTGCAGAAATCACCAGAAGCGCTGGCGCTTTATGCCGCCTGTGTGCAAGCCGGGATCATTTTCTTACCGCTCAATACGGCCTACACGGTCGATGAGCTGACCTATTTCATCGAAAATAGCTGCGCGCGGATGGTCATTTGTGATGACCAAGCGGAACCGGCCCTGTCGCCCATCGTGACCGGCCTTGGTGCGGTTACAACATCTATCCAAAGGAAATTGAGCTGGTTTTGGACGCTCAGCCGGGCACCCTGGAAAGCGCTGTCATAGGTGTCCCCCATGCGGATTTCGGTGAAACGGCCGTCGGGCTGCTTGTGCCGCAGAAAGACCAGAAGCTTGATCTGGACGCGGTGGTGCAGGCGATAGGTGCCGCATTGGCGCGGTTCAAACATCCCAAACGGTTGATCATCGTCGAAAGCCTACCGCGCAACACGATGGGCAAAGTGCAAAAGAAAATCCTGCGACAGACCTACAAGGATCTGTTCGCGTCTGTGTGATCCAAGACTGGCGCGCGGCTGACCAGCCTATGCCGGGGATCAGCCCTGCAAAATTGTCGTTCGGCTTCACAGCCGCACCGGTTTTGGTATTGATGGTTTAAATGTTCAAGATGGCGTTATCCGATGAAAAATATTGTGCAAAAAATCCTTGGCGTGGGCGATCCGCGCAGTGCCGAGATTAAGGCTGATCTGACCAGTCGGCTTAACAAGGTAAAGGACGGGTTGGGCGATCAGGCCGTTGCCTATGTTTTGACGGGCGAGGGTGAAACGGTTCTGGCGTCACTCAATGCTTTCGCTGGCAAGGCCCAGTTCGAAATCGGGTCGAACTGGGTGGATGACAGAACGATCTGGGGGCGGCGTGTTACGATTGCGCAGCGCGAACCGGATATCGAATTGCATGTGCGGTACGCGCGGGTGCTGTCGACTGCGGCCGGACCGCTTTCCAAACACGCCGCAGGCAGTGCCAAGGTTAATGACGAACTGAGAACGTTGTTTTCTGAGATGTTTCTGGGTCTATTTCAGCGCCAACAATTCTGGCAGATCAAGGCGTTATCTGCGGAAAAGGTCAGTTTTAAGCCTCAGCACGCATTTGGGGTCATTAGCGCGCTGGATGGCAGCGAGGCTGATTTCTTTGACCTCGTTTACGGTGAAAATGAGGACAATTGGGGCAAGGCGGGTGGCGACATTTACCGGCAAATTTTTGATTTAAAAGAACTGGCAATTGCCCATGCCGAAGATTTTCTTACCGCCGCACGCCGCTTGCCGGCCAAAAGCCGCGCCACCATGATAAACGATATATTGCGCTGGAATATTGCTGCTGAAGCGCCGTTTGCAGGTTTTGTGCTGGACAGCGTGGGCGACAGCGCAAAGGCCGTGCGCGAGGCGGCGGTATTGGCCTTGAAGATGGCCGACAGTTCCGGGCTGGAAAGTCGCGCGACCCAACGGATGGCCAGCGGTACGGTTGCCGTGCGGCTGGGCATGGTGGATCTGCTGGCTTCGCTTGGCACCCCGTCGGCCGTCAAAGCACTGGAAGCACAGCGGGACGGCGAAAAGAACGCCCGCGTTCTGGCGCTGATCAACAACAAACTGATGACGCAAGAGCAGATGGGACAGGCTGACATTGCCGATGATGCAACCGGCTACACCGCCTTGGATGGGAGCCGTGTTGAGATTCCCCCTAAGGTCGAAATACCGATGGCACCCAATACGCCGTTGAGCAAGGATCGGCTGGCCGCGTTGGGCGCGTTGGTGGATGCCGAAAACAAAAGGATTAAGGTGGCGAATGCTGCGCCAAAATCGCAATACAGTTACCGGCAGCCAGTTCTGGACCGATCCAAGTTGCTCAAGCAAACGCAGATTTTGTTCGATGCTTCCAATCAAAAGCTCAGCTATTGGCTTGGAACGTCATTTCTTGAATCTGACCCTGCAGCTCGGAAATGGGTAAAGACGGAGTTGGAACAAAAGCCCCTTGGTCGCGCCTTGATGACGGCGATCCGGGCGTCGGGCGGCTATAACCCGTATCACTATGACGGGAGTAGCCCGTTCCGGAGCCTGGTGCAGTCTTATCTCGACGGTCCCGACGGGGATTTGCGCCACATTGATGAGGCGCATCAAAGGATCGGCATCGAAATGAGCCTTGGCCATTGGGAGCGGCAGGTGACGCGGGCCGCACAACCGGGCGATCTGATGCGGCAGTTTATCAGTGATACCTACATGGCGTCATTGCCCTTACATCTTCCCCACCAGACCCTCTGGCGGTTCGTCGCCTCTAATTTTGCGGTGCTGGATGAGGCGTTGGGGATCGCCGCTGCGCCCGACATTGGGTTGGATCGTACACTGGCGATCCGTATGTTGAACGTCCTGCCGAAAACACCGCTACGCTACATCGATCCCCTGCTGGAGGTTGCGACCGGCACCACCAAGGGCGGGCGGGCCGAGGCGCGTTCGATGCTGGCCGACGCGCCCGGTGTCACCGACCGCCTGATTGATCTGCTGTCCGATGGGCGACAAGCCGCGCGGGCCGGTGCCGCGGAATGGCTGGGGGATCGCGGCGATGCGGCGAGTATCAAACCGCTGAAAGCCCGGTTGAAAAAGGAAAGGTCCGATCTGGCGCGCGCGGCCATGCTTACGGCGTTGAGTCGTCTGGGCGAGGATATGGAGGGCCATCTTGGCCCAAAGGCCCTGCTGACCGAAGCGGAGGCTGGACTGAAGAAAGCCAAGTTCGACAAGCTGGACTGGCTGGCGCTGGATGATCTACCCGCTGCGACCTACCGAAATGGCCGCAAAGTGCCGCATGAAGTTTTGCGCTGGTGGATCTTTCTGGCGTTCAAGCTCAAGCAACCAGGCGGCAACAAGCTGTTCGATATCTACATGGATCAGTTGCATCCCGACATGGCCGAGATCCTGTCGACATGGCTGCTGGACAGCTGGATCCTGCATGACACCGAACATCCACCGACCGAGGAATCGGAGGCGTATGCCGCCGAGCGTGCCGCGGCACATTTCAAGGGGATGAAGCGTTGGATGGGGCCGGATTATTCGCTGGAGCAAGCGCATGCCGAACTCTACCGCGAGCATCGGAGCCAGTACCTGAATAGTGGTGCCGCCTCGAAAGGGATCCTGGCATTGGCGAAATGCGCCCCGGCGACCATGGCGGCGGATCGAACCCGGGGCTATTTGCGGGATCACGGATCGCGCACCTCCCAGGCCTCCTCCCTTTTGGAGATGCTGGCCCAACGGGGGGACCCGGTTTCTCTTCAGGTCGTGATCATGGCGGCAACGCGGCTCAAGCAGAAGGGTGTCCAGAAATTCGCAGGTGAATTGGTCGACAAGGCGGCGGAGGAACGGGGATGGAGCCTTGATGAACTGTCGGATCGCACGATCCCCGTGGCGGGCCTGGACGATACCGGTGTGCTGGAATTGCCTTGTGCGGATCGGATATTCACGGCGCGGCTGGACGACGATTTCAAGCTTGCTCTTTTCAAACCCGACGGCGCATCGGTCAAGGCGCTGCCCGCGGGCCAGGATGAGGCCACCAAGGCGTCCAAGAAGCAGTTGTCGACGGCGCGCAAGGAACTCAAGCAGATCGTCACAATGCAAAGCATGCGCTTGTACGAGGCGCTATGTGGGGAACGGTCATGGCGCTTTGAGGATTGGCATCGCGACTTTCGCGACCATCCGGTGATGCGGCGCCTGACCGAACGTGTGGTGTGGCTTGGCCTGGATGCGGACGATCAGATCGTGACCGCCTTTCGGCCTACGCCCGAAGGGGACTATACCGATGCGGAGGATGCGGAGGTCGATCCGACCACCTTCCCCGTTATCCGTCTGGCCCATGGCGCGCTTGTCGATGACGAACAGCTATGGCTCAGTCACTTGGCAGATTATGAGGTCAAGCTGCTGTTCCCGCAATTCGGACGTCCGCTGAAAAACCTGGATGAGGATCAAATGACCGCCATGGAACTGACCGACCGGGAGGGGTGGGTCACCGATACATTCACGATCCGCGGGGTGGCCACGAAGCTTGGATATGAGCGGGGCGAGGCAATGGATGGTGGCTATTTCGACGAATATACCAAGACATTTCGCAGTGCCGGCATTCGTGCGGTTATCACCTTTTCGGGCAATTGCCTGCCGGAGGAGAATGTCCCGGCGGCCCTGAGGTCCCTTAGTTTTACCAGGCAAGGCCAGGGGCAGGGGGGATCGTACCGCCTGGACAAGGTGCCGCCGGTTCTACTGTCGGAATGCTGGAATGACTACCATGCCATGGCGGCCAAGGCCGTTTATGATGCGGAATGGGAAGAAAAGACGCCATGGTGAAAGGCGCATCGGGATGACGGTGTCACCGGCGGTTGAGCGGGCTTTTGACGCGGCTGTGGCGGCGGCAAAGGCCTCTCGGTCCTCCAAGTTCCTGAAGTGGATCGACGAGGTACCAACCTTTGCGATGGCCGATGGCGCGCCGGTCCCTGCCGATGTGATCAAGGGCTGGATGGCCCAGGCCATCAAGGCCGAGGTGCCAACCGGCTCTGTGGAGGCGGATGCAGCACTTAATCTGCTGGCACCGGATGACGCGGCGCGCCTGTCGCTTTGGGTGTTGGAACGCTGGTTGGCCTTCGATTGCGCCCGCCCCTCTGACGTCGAAGCCACCAAAAAGGCCAAGGCGGCGATCCGCAAGGACCACGGCTTTTACGTCTCGCATCACGGCATACCTGCACAACTGCCCGATGATCTGACCCAACATCCGTATTTCGAAGGGCTGAAGGCCCGCGCGATGAAGAAATACGCCAATAGCGGTTTCAGCAGCCGGGGCGTGTTGGCGCTGGCGCGGCGCGCACCGGGGCGGCAAGCGGCCCTGGCCGTTGGCACATTCATTGAACGCCACGGCCGTCGTCACGGTACACGGTCGGCCCAGGGCAAAATCGCGCTCCACGTATTGGCTCATATCGCAGATCAAAACTGCCTCGAAGTGCTGAGCACAGCATTCGTCGGGCTGCACGAGGGGCTCGCCCATGAGGCCGCGATGCTGCTGGAGCAGATCCGCACCCGTCGGAAATGGACCTGGCAGCAACTTGGGGATCGCGCCGTATCCAATGCCGGGCTGGACGCCGATCTGGGGGTTGATCTGCCTTGGGGTCACGCACCGTACCGCGCACAGGTGCAGGATGATCTGACCATGATCCTGATCAACCCGCAGGGCCGTTCGGTGAAGGCTCTGCCCACCGCTAAGGACCCATCGCAAAAAGATACCAAAAAGCTGCTCATCGACGTCAAAAAGAATATCGCCGCCACCATGACTGCCCAAACTGCCCGGCTCTATGCCGAAATGTGCCACGATCGTGTCTGGACGTTGGCCGATTGGCAGACTTTCATCGTCGATCACCCGATCCTCAGCCGGTTGTCCCAGCGGCTGGTCTGGACAGCGCAGACCACGGCGGGACGGCAAACCTTTCGCCCCACGGCCGAAGGCGACTTTTCAGATGTCGCAGATATGCCGGTGCGCCTGGACCAGACCAACGGCATTTCCCTGGCGCATCGCGTGACCGTTGACGCCGAAACGGCGACGGCCTGGCAGCGGCATCTGGCGGATTACGAGGTAACGGCGCTTTTCGATCAATTCGCGCGGCCCCCTGTGCATCGCGCAGATCTGCCGCGGCTGTCAGGACATGACCTCCCGATCCCGCCACAGCGCGTCTGGGGCCCCGATCTGTTGAAAAACGCAAAGTTGCTGGGCTATGCCGCACCGGGCACGGGCAAGACCTTTTTCGAGTTCCCCGATTTGGTGAAGGAGATCGGGGCCTTCGCGATATCGCTGTCCACCTATGGAAGTCCCCCGTCGCACCCGGATCATGCGGCCATCCAAAAGGTGTCTGTCACCCAGAATGCAGCGGATATTCCGCCGGTATTGCTGTCTGAAATTACAAATGACCTTAAAGTGATGCTGGGCCGGGAGGATATCTTCACCGGCGCCACCTCCTGATGGAAGACCGAAAATTATGGTAGATGTTCAACGCGAAGCCGCCGAACAGCGTTACGCCGCCGAATTGGCCCGACTGTCAGAGGGCGACGCAGACCCGCGCCCTCGGGGATGGGTCCTGTCCCCCCGGGCCGTGCGCCGCTTTGTCCTGGGGGATGACGCGTTGGAGGTCAGCCAGAAGTTCTTTGGCGATGACGCCCTGGTCGACCGGTGCATCGTCTCGCTTCTGGGGCAACAGGGTCTGATGTTGGTGGGGGAACCAGGCACGGCCAAGTCCTTGTTGTCAGAGCTTTTGGCCGCGGGCATCTCTGGCGACTCGCGGTTGGTTGTCCAGGGGTCCGCCGGGGTGCTGGAGGATCACCTGCGATATGGCTGGAATTACGCCCTGCTACTGGCCGAAGGGCCCAGTGAACGCGCGCTCATCCCTTCACCGGTGCTGTCGGCGATGCGCAATGGCAAGATTGCCCGGATCGAGGAACTGACCCGCTGCGCCCCCGAAGTGCAAGATGCCATGATCTCGCTTCTGTCCGAACGCACGGTGGCGATCCCGGAACTGGGCGCGGGGGTCGAGGATCGCGCAGCCCTGGGTTTCAACGTGATCGGCACCGCCAACCTGCGCGACCTCGGCGTGAACGAGATGTCGAGCGCCCTGAAACGTCGGTTCAACTTTGAAACCGTCCACCCGATTGCCGATGCCGCGTTTGAAAAGACGCTGATCGCCCGCCAATTGCAGGACCGCGTGGCCGATCACCCCGTCAACGCCGATATGGGCGATGACGTCCTTGATGTGCTGGTACAGGTCTTTCGGGATTTGCGCACGGGGCGGACCAGCGAAGGGGCCACGGTGGCTCAGCCCAAAAGCGTGATGTCCACCGCAGAGGCCGTGAATGTGGCCCATGCCGCGACGCTGAACGCCGCCTATCTGGATGGCGGCACCGTCAATGCCGACCATGTCGCCCGGCAATTGCGCGGTGTGGTGTTCAAGGATGATCCCGAAGACGCCCGAAAGTTGCGCACCTATGCCGATACCATCGCGCGCAGCCGCGGACGGTCGTCCCGCGCCTGGGCCACGTTTTACAAGTCAGTCAAAGACGGGCTTGATGGATAACCCCACCTTCAACGTGCTGGATGGCCTGGATCAACGCCGGGCCGGTCTGCATTTTGCGCCGATCCGTCACCATTCACCGGCCTGCGCCTGGGCGGTGGCGCGCATGATCGATGAGATCCGCCCGGCCCATGTTCTGATCGAGGCGCCAGCGGATCTGGAACGGCACATTCCCGACCTGCTGGATCGGGCCACGCGCCCGCCCGTGGCGATTGCCGTTTTGCTGGATCGCGATGCGGAGAGCCGCGTTTCCGCCTATTATCCTTTTTGCGCGCATTCGCCTGAACTTATCGCCTTGATCCATGGCGCAAAGGTTGGGGCCAAGCTGCGCATGATTGACCTGCCATCGCCACGGATGGAGGCGCTGCATCACACCCCGCCGGGACGGATCGCGCCCCTGCTGAATGAGAAACCCTTTGACGGTGGTACTTATATCGCCGCTTTGGCGCGCCGCACCGGGTGTCGCGACGGGTTCGAATTGTGGGATCACCTGTTTGAAACCCGGCTGGGTACGGCCGATTGGCGCGCGTTCTTTCAGGCCGTCGGCACGTATTGCGCGGGTATGCGTGCCGCCGCGCCGCGGGATGACGGTGCCGCGCCGGAAAATCTGGCGCGCGAAGCCCACATGGCGGCATGTATTCGCACAGCACTCAAGGCGGGTGGCCCCGTCGTGGTGGTGGCAGGTGGATTCCATGTGCCTGCGCTGGTAGATCCGGGCAATCCGCCCGATGTTCCGATCCGAGAGCCCATTGGCACAGCCCAGTCTTATCTGATCCGATACGGCTTCGCGGCAATGGATGCCTTGTCAGGCTATGCTGCCGGTTTGCCCCAGCCCGCTTATTATGACGATCTGTGGCATGCCGCCCTGGCCCGTAACGGGGCGCCACCCTGGTCCGACACGGCCCTGGATCTGGTCAGCGGATTTGCCCAGAAGATGCGCCGCGACGGAAACGCCATCTCCCTGCCTGCACAGACAGAGATGCTGCGCGTTGCCGATCGTCTGGCCCGGATGCGGGGCCGCCCGGGTGCCTTGCGCCATGATCTGATCGATGCTGCACTCACCGCGCTGGTCAAGGGAGAGACCAGCCATGCCGAGGTCTGGACAGAGCGATTGCTGACCTTCCTGCGTGGCAATGCGCTGGGGGAGGTGCCGCCATCTGCCGGATCTCCACCGCTGGTCGAAGACGCCCGGCGCCGGGCCAAGGCGGTGCGCCTTGATATCTCGGACGGCATGCGGCGGCGGCGCACCCTCGATATTCGGCGCAAAGCATCCCATCTTGCAGCCTCCCGGTTTCTCCATGCCATGATGCTGCTGGAGATCGGTTTTGCGTCCCGTGACGCGGGCCCGGACTTCGTCAACGGGATGCGCACCGATCTGTTGTTTGAGGAATGGACCTATGCATGGTCCCCCGCGGTGGAGGCGCGGCTGGTCGAGGCGGCCGTTCTGGGGGATGATGTTCCCGGCGCATGCCTGGGCCTGCTGAAGCGTCTGCGGGTTGAAATGGCGCAAACCGGTGAAAGCCGCGATCTGGATCTGCTGACGACCTTGTTCTGCCGCGGATTGCTGGCCGGGTTGGGGGCAAAGCTGGCTTCTTTTGTTGCCACGCTGGCCGATGAAATCCGCATCCATGGCGCGTTTGAAGCAGTGGCTGGCTGTTTGCGCCGCCTTCAGCATCTCAGCCTGTCCAAGGGACCAATGGCCATACCGGACATCCTGGATGTGACCGGTTTGCGGGACGCCGCGTATCACCGGATGGTTTATTTATGCGACGACTTGCCCAATACCGATCCTGACGCGATCGATGCGCGCGTCGAAGCATTGCGCATGGTGCTGGACATCTTGCGCGGCCCGGGCGGTGAAACCCTGGATCACACCCTGTTTGATGATGCCATCGACCGCGTGGCCCGGGCTGATCCGCCGCCTGAGATTCTGGGCGCCGTTCTGGCAATCTGTGTGCAATCCGGCCGCCAACCAGCCGACGCGCTTGTGGCCGCCATGGTTGGAAATTTCCATGGCTCCCTACCGCAGATCCACGACCGTATCGGGGTCTTGCGCGGGCTTTTGGCGGCCGTGCCGTCGCTGTTGTGGATCGTCAGCGGTCTGATGGAGGCTTTGGATGCGTTCCTCTGCGACCTGCCAGAGGATGACTTTATTGCGCTGCTGCCCCATTTGCGGCTGGCGCTGACCGTGTTGAACCCCCGCGAAACGGATCGTGTCGCCCAGATACTGGCAGCCCGCCATGGCGGGCATGGCGTCTCTTACCTGGCAGAAACCGGCTTTGATGAGGCGGATCTTGGCCGCGGTCTGGCGGCAGAGCAGGCGGTTCGGGCCAGCATTGCAGCCGACGGTCTGGCGGACTGGCTGTTGGAAGTGCCGGAGGAGACGCAATGACCGAGGGTGGCCGCCGGTGGCGGCTGGTGCTGGGCCGCTATTCCAACCCTTGTCTGGGCGGGCTGGATGGCCGAGACGCTGAAACCGATCAGGCGCTCGATTACCTTTATGCCCGTGAATATCAGGGGCGCGGCTTGAAGGGGGATCGTGGCCCGGGATCGCTTGAT
The DNA here is from genome assembly GCF_016901225.1 of Actibacterium sp. 188UL27-1. Taxonomy (GTDB): domain Bacteria; phylum Pseudomonadota; class Alphaproteobacteria; order Rhodobacterales; family Rhodobacteraceae; genus 188UL27-1. Next base: position 26,472 of record NZ_JAFEUL010000031.1, read on the forward strand.
CCCACGCAAATGCGGGCGATCACATGGCTGAACAAGGCGCGCAGTCTTTTCCCGCAACCAGTCTTTGAAACCCTGCAAGCCCACGCGCTGGATCGATATGGCCTGACGGATCTGTTGAACGACCCCAAAACGCTCGAAAATCTGGAACCCAGCCAGGATTTGCTAAAGACCCTGCTGGCCTTTCAGGGGCGGGCAAACCCCGCGGTAAAGGAAAAGCTGCGCGCCATCGCCCGGCAGGTCATCGATGATATCCTGCGGCGGCTGAAGGCGGATATGACCCGCGCGTTTTCCGGGCGCCGTAACAGATATATGCGGTCCAACATCGCCTCGGCTGCCAATTTCGATTGGCGCGCCACGATGCGCGATAACCTCAAGACCTGGGACCCGGCGCGGCAAACCATCATCGCACAGCGTTTGCGATTCAACGCCCGCTCCCGCCGCAAACTGCAATGGCGCGTGATCCTGTGCGTCGACCAGTCGGGATCCATGACCGATAGCATCATCTACAGCGCCGTGATGGCGGCGATCCTCAGCGGTTTGCCAGGGGTGCAGGTCAAGATGGTGCTGTTCGACACGTCGGTGGTCGACATGTCTGACCAGTTGACCGACCCGCTGGAGACCCTGCTATCGGTCCAACTGGGCGGCGGCACGGATATCGGCCAGGCCGTCAGCTATTGCGAAGATTTCATCGAAACGCCGGACCGTACGATCTTTGCCCTGATCACGGATTTCGGTGAAGGCGCATCGCCGCGCCGGTTATATGCCGCGCTGGCGCGCATGGCCGAACAACGGGTCAAAATGATCGGCCTGACGGCATTGGACGATGGCGGGCAGGCGTATTTTGATGAGGTCGTCGCAGGTCGCGCGGCGGTCCTGGGCATGCGTGTCGGCGCGATGACACCCGACCGATTTGCCCGCTGGTTGGCAGATGTTATCTCATGAGCTTTGACGCCACCCTCGCCGCCCATGACACAGCGGCGCTCACCGCCCTTGCCTCTGCCGGGCTTTTGCGCCGCGCCACCCGTGAGCTTGAGGCGGGCAAGGGGCAGATCACGGCCCGCAGTGCAGATCAGGCAACGGTCGAAACGGAGGGGCATACCGTGCGGATCGATGCCGGGGGTGCCAAGGCCGCGACCTGCACCTGCCCCGCCAGTGGGGTCTGCCGCCACATCCTGTTGGCCGTCCTGCTGCTGCAATCCGATGCACCACCCGCTGACAGTACCCCGCAAACCTACGCCGCCGATGACCTCAACGGGTTGGAGGAAGCGGCCATCCAGAAATTTGCAGGCGCCGATTGGGCCGCTGCCCTCAAGATCGCGACCCAGGGCGCCAGGATCGAGGATAGCGGGACGAGCTGCAGCATCCATTTTGAGCAGGGCGATATCCGCGTGACCTTCGTCGCCGGGCAGGGTTTGAGCGGCGCGGCCTATAAAGGGCCGCATACACGGCAGCGTGCCTATGTCACTGCCGCGGCCCTGGCTGTGCGCGGGCGTGCGGGCCTGGCCGTGTCGGAGGCTGCGCTGCCGGAAGATGACATGATCTTCAGGCCCGGCTTTTGTCAGGACGTGGCCCGCGTGATCGAAAATGCGGTGGCGGGCACGATCAATGGCTCCGCCGTGATCGCGGCCGACCGGCTGTTCGATTTGGCGATCTCGGCCCGCGCGTCTGCGGCCCCGCGTCTGGCGGCACAGTTGCGCGGATTGTCCTCACTCGCAGCGCTGGCGGCCAAGCGCGATATCGGTTTTGATCCGGGTGCCTTTGTTGAGGCTGCGGCGCGCTGCTATGGCCTGGCCCAGGCTCTGGCACATCATCCCGATGATCCCGACCTCAGCGGAACAATTGCGCGCAGCTACCAAACGGTGCCTCCGCTTGATCTGTGGGTGATGGGATCCGCCTCTTGGCGCACAACCAATGGCGCGCGCGGAATGACCGTGCATCTTTATGATCCCCATGCAAAGCGTTGGTATGGCCAGGTCACCGCCCGTGGGGCAGGCAAGGATCTAGGCTTTAGCGCGTCTGACGCCTATTTCGGTGCGCTCTGGGGCGGTGGCAGCCCCGAAACACTCAAGGGGATGCTGCTGCGATTGCCCGAACCGCGTGTCTCCGGGGACGGGCAGATCTCCTCAACGCTTTCGCAGGCAGCAGCCAAATTGGGTGGCCCGTTGCAACAGGATATCCTGGAGCGGCTCGCCTTCGATGACTGGGAGGCTACACTGGCCGACCTGGCCACGCGGACCAAGGCGGGCTTGCGCCGGTCTGCCAAACCGCAACCGGCCTTGCTGCGGCCCGCCGGTTTTGGCGAGATGACATTTGATGACTTTGCCCAGGTCTACCGCCTGCCCGTTATCGATCAGTATGGGGCGGAAATTGAACTGACCATCGACGCCAAAGACGAAAGCCAGGCCCCCGCCCTCTATGCCGCGCGGTCAAGTATCCGCGCCATTTTGGTGGAGGCCGCCGCCAGCGAGGAAGGGTGGTCCATCCGTCCGGTCACGGCAATGCTGGCCGAACAGGGCGGGCTCTATCTGGTCGATCTCAGCTTTGAGCACATCCGGCGCCAGCGCACCCTGGCGGCCCAGTTGACCAAATTGCAGGACAAATGGCGCAAATACACCCCGCGTCATCCGTCGGCGGGAGATCCGCTAATCCATCTGTGTGATCAGACCGTGGCGAACCTTGTGGACGCGCTCGGCGTTCCGGTTGAAGGTGCTCCCCTTATCGCACGCCTACAAGCTGCCGGGTTTTCAAGTCTGGCCACTGCCGCCGGTCGCGCTTTTGGCGCGCGGGATCCGCGCTCGATCCTGGCGGCCGCCTATATCGCGGCGGAATTGCGCAGCGATCTGGCGGCTGGCAGTCTGTAGGTCGCCGCCGCTGATATGCCGCTTAACCCGGATCCACCCTCGACAAATGACGATGGGCATTGATAATTTCGGGCATGGAGAGCTCGAATGACACCTGGCAAATCGCTGTGCCGGGCTTTGTCACCATCACCGATGTCACAGCAGACGGCGCGGCCGAGCCCGAATTCGTGATCTCGAACGAGGCGACGGGCAAGTATTTCCGGGCCAATCGCGCCACCGTCCAGTTTCTGGATGCGCTCAAACGGTTCGGCAGCATCGATGCGGCAGCCGCCGAAACGGGCCTGCTACCCCCCCATGTCACTGGCATGATGGAGCAATTGCGCAGCGCTGGCATCGTCATAGAAACCGGCCAGACGCGGCAGGCCCTGGCACCCAAGGCGCCGCTGGAGGGAAAGCTGATCTCCCTGCGGCGCGACCTGATGAATGCGGGGCCCCTGACCCGTCGGTTAGAACCTTTGGGCCGTTTTCTGTTCAGCCCGCCGGGATATCTGGCCTGGAGCATTGCGGTCATCGCGTCGTTGACGCAACTGATCCAGAACCGGGACAAGGTGCTGTATTCTCTGCAAAAATTGCCGGGGCAGGGTGGGCAAAGCCTGCTGATGCTGGCCGTGCTCTATGTCGGGGTCAAGGTGATCCATGAAATGGGGCATGCCCTGGCCTATCGGCGATTTTGCGTGCGCGCTGGGTTCGACCCCGGGCCGATCCGGATGGGCATCGCACTCTTTGCGATGACCCCCTTTCCCTTTACAGATGTCACCGGGGCCTGGCGCCTGCGCAGCCGGTTCGAACGGGTGATGATCGGGGCAGGGGGGATGTATGCCGAAACCTGGATCATCGCGATCCTCACCACGATCTGGGCCCATGTGCAGGCGGGCCCAGCCCAAAGCATGATCCTCCAGGTCGTGGTGATCAGCGGCGCATTGGCCCTGTTGTTCAATCTCAATCCCGCGGTCAAGCTTGACGGCTACTACATGCTGACGGATGCGATCCGCAGACCCAACCTGGCGCAACGGGGCAGTATCGCCGCGCGCACTTGGTTGGCCCGCCGCCTCGGTGCCGAGCTGCCAGCGGTGGACCGGTTCGATCTGTCCTATTGGACACTCGCCTATCTGTATCGGTGGACCATCTTTGCCGGGATCTTTTGGCTGTCTTACCGGTTTGACCCGAATGTCGCGCTGGTTGTGCTGGCTGTGACCGTCATGATGCTGGTGGTGCGCCCGGGGCTCGCGACGATCAGGTTCCTGCGCACTCAAACCCTGCGACCCCTGCGCTTGTTTGCGGCAGGCAGCGTCACAGCCCTGGTGGTTGTCGCGCTTTTTGTGCCGCTGCCGGACCGGGTGTTGGTCCCCGGCCACTACCTGCACTACCAGACCCGCTTCATTGAGGCGCCCGAGACCGCGCGCCTGGAACAGTCGGGCGGCACGCTGACACTTGATAATCCAAGCTTGACAGAGGATCTGACGACGGTCCGGCTCCGCCGTATCGCAGTGCAGAATACCCTGCGTTCGGTATCTGCCACAGCGGCAGAGCGGGCGGGGTTGCAGGCGGATATCCAGCGGCTCATGGCGGTTGAAGGGGAGCTGGCAGCGCGGCTCGCCCGCCTTGATCTTGCCCTGCCTGATACCGCGGTCTGGACGGCGCTGGGGGCAGAGGCATTGACCGGCGCCTGGGTCCTGGCAGCGGGCGATCCGCTGGGCGCGCTGTCGGATCCGGTCGCACCCTTCCTGCGGTTGCGCCTGCCGCAATCGGCGCTGCAACGCGATCTGGTGCTTGCCAGGGGTGTGACCGTGCAGGCCAGACCCCGCCATGACCCGGCCTGCACGGTGACAGCGACGCTGACAACACAGCTGGACCAGGCCCCGATTCTGGAAGATCGCGTGATCCTGAACGCCACGCCCAGCCCGGATGCTCCGACCTGTGCCGCCGATCTGCCGTCCGGCACCGCGCTGGTGGTTCGCCTTGATGCGCCCGACAAGACATTGCTGGCGCGCGCCCGGATCACCGCATCGCGGTTGTTGCAGGACCGTCTTCCTGTCAATGAAGTACCGGCACAATAACGAGGTCCGGAATGGTCAAACGTCGCGCAGTCTCTCGCCATGACAAGCAGCTGCAACCGGAAACGCTGCCGCTGCTTTATCAAACTCTGGTGCCGCTCAGCCCCGAAGGCCAGGGTAGTCTGGGGTTCCAGGCCGACCGCGATTTCAGCTTTGCCGCCCGGGCCAATGCCATCCCGCTGACGGCCGATGAATTTCCCATGGCGCTGAAAGACTATCCGATTGTCTTTTCCGCCGGGGCCAAGTCCACCCCACTTGCGCTGGTCGGCATGCAGCAGGGGCGCAACGACCATGTCACCGCCGATGGCAGCTGGCGCACCGGCACCTATATCCCCGCCTATCTGCGCCGCTACCCCTTTGCCCTAGTGCGCGAAAGCGACACGGCAGAGCGCAATATCCTATGCGCTGATCTTTCCTCTACTCTGTTCAGCACCACCGCCGCTCCAGACCGCATGATGTTTGAAGATGGCAAATCCTCGAAACTGCTGACCGGGATCCTGGAGTTCTGCAACCGGTACGAGGTTGCGCTGCACCGCACCCGGCTCATGGTGGAGGATGCCCAAAAGCATGACCTGATCGGGCCCTCGACCGTCTCGATCTCGCGCGGTGGCAAAACACTCCGGGTCGAAGGGTTCTGCGTTGTGTCGGAGGAACGTCTGCGCGACCTGCCCGATGACGTTCTGGCCAGTTTCGCCCGGCGCGGTGTCCTCAACATTTTCGCGGCACACCAGATGTCCCTGTCGAACTTCTCGACCTTTGGGGAGGTCTTGGCGTGAAACGCCTTCTGGCGCTGATCTGCCTTTTGGCCTGGCCCGCCGCTGCCCAGGACAGTGTCAGCGCCATTCTGGAACCCGCCCAGCAGGCCGATATCCGGACCGCCGTCGCCGGGCGGATCGCGGATCTGACAACGCGTGAAGGGGAAAGCATCGCCCCTGGATCCCCGCTTTTGTCGATAGACGGCGCCGTCCAGCAGGCCCGGGTCGACCTGGCCCGTCTCGCGGCAGAGGCCACAGGCGCCTTGCAGCGTGCCGAAACCGCCGTCGCCCAGGCCGCTGCCCTGCGCGATCGGATCGCCCGCGCGCATCAACGCGGCGCCGCCCAGAAATGGGAGGTCACGCAATCCCAGCAGAATGTCAGCCTCGCCCAGGCCGATCTGGTGGTCGCACAGGAAACGCAGCGGCGGGCCGAGGCGCAGTTGACGCTTGAACAGGCCACATTGGCCGAGTTTCGCGTAGCCGCCCCCTTTGCCGCGACCGTGCTTGAGGTCTTTGCCGAGGTCGGTGAAACCGTCGATACCCAGACGGTTCTGATGACGATCGGTCGGCTCGACAACCTGATCGCCACAGCCTTCGTGCCGCTGGATTGGGTCGCCGATCTGTCTGTCGGTGACCGGATCCCCGTCACGCTTGATGATGGCGGGGTGGTCGAGGTGACGTTGCAATTCATCGACCCGCGCGTTGATCCGGCCAGCCGCACCGTGCGGGTCAAACTGGCCATCGCCAACGCGGATCGGGCGCTGCGTGTCGGCACGGGTCTTGTCCTGAACCGCCCATGACCGAAACGGCCGCCCCGCCCAAGACGGCACCAACACTGGCCGATGCGATCCGCCAGACCTTTGCGGTAGAGCGGCACACACCGCCATTTGCCGACCGCCTTTTGGATCTGACCCGTGCCTTGATCCCCGCGCCATGGGTCGCCATTCTGCACCTTCAGGGCGAGGATGTTCAGATCATCGCGGGCCAGATCCCGTCCGATGAGGTGCCCGCCATGCGCAATGCTGCCCAATCGGGGATCGCGTCCGGCGCTGGGGGCGTCGTGTCTGCGATTGGCCCCGGATTGGTCGCGCGTGTTGCAGCCCCCGGCGGGCCGATCATGGCGCTGGCGGTTGGACGGCCCCAAGGCGGGCAGATTGCCCAATCCCTAGCTTACGAAAGATTATGCCTGCTCTCTGCGCTGTCCTTTGCGCAGAACGCCCACCCGGATCAGACGACCCAAACCGCCTTGTTCGAACAGGTGCAATCGGTGGCTGCCGATCCAGGGCCGGAGGCGCTGCAAGCGCTGGCCGATTTGCTGGCCCGCCATATGTCCGCGGATTATGCGGCGATTGGCATGTACGCAGATGGCAGTATCGGCATGCTCAAGATCTCCGGTCAGGACGGGGCGGCCAAGCGGGCAAGCCTGCCGGACCGCTTGACCGCCGAAATGCTGGAAACCGCCCGCCAACGCGCCCGGTCGACCACCCGATTGTTCGCTGCCGCCGCTGGGGCAGAGGATGGCGTGGTCCTGCATATCAACGCGCCCCGGCGCAACCCTTCGGCGGCTTTACTGGCCGGGGCGATCTATGCCCTGAGCCAACGGCGCAACGCGCCCCGGCGCTGGACCCGCGCCCGCTTTGTCAAACTCGGTGCGACGGTCCTGATCCTGATCGGTGTCGGGCTGGTTCCCTTGCCCGACCGGGTGGAGATTCCGGCCACGGTCGAGGCATCGACCCGCCGCGTGCTGACCGCACCCTTCACCGCCCGGCTGAAAACGATCAAGGTGGCGGACAGTCAGGCCGTGACACCCGGCATCCCCCTGGTAAAGCTAGATACCGAAGCGGTGAACCTTGATCTGATCGAGGTGCGGGCCGAACGCGCGCGCGCGCTTCTGGACCGGGAGGCGGCCCGGGCCGCCCGCGCCGCGGCCGAGCTGCGCAATGCCGAATTGGAGGTTGAGCGGCTGGATGCACGCATCGCCCGCCTGTCCCGTCAGGTCGATGATGCCACACTCACTGCTCCCATCGACGGTCTGGTGATTGCCGCGGATTTGGCTGAAAAACTGGGCACGACTGTCCGCCAAGGGGATCCGCTGCTAGAGATCGCCGATCCACGCACCCTGCGCCTGACTCTCGCCATCCCCGATGATCGCCTTGGCCTGATTGATGTCGGCCTGGCCGGGCGGTTCCGGCCCGATTACGATCCCACGCTGACATTCGCAGCAACGGTGACCAAGATCTCACCGGCGATCTCCATCCGGGCGGAGGCACCGGTTCTCGATGGCCGCGCAACTTTGGACAGTGCGACGGATGACCTGCGCCCGGGCCTCCGCGGCGTCTTTGCGCCCGACAGCCAATGGAAACCGGCAGGGTTGCTCGCCTTCGAGGCCATCCGCGACTGGGCCCTCCTCCGCCTTTGGTTCTAGGGCATTTTGCGCCTGCTTCGATCACGTGGGATTCGGGGACCAGGTTTGCTGCTTCGCCATGTGTTCTGAAGGAGGAGGCCAGCACGCAAGGGTGAATATCTGTCCGAGGCTCAGCGTATTCGTGTAATCCGCGCCGTTGAAGAAGGCAGGTTGCGCAATGCCGCTGGGCGTCACCCTGGCATCGGCACAACAAGTGCAGTTCGATGCGTGGATGTGTACATACAGACCGGGCGAGTTGCGGCAAGACCTTCGCCGTCTTGACCATCCATGATTTCTTCCGCCGCCACGGCGTGAGCTACAAAAAGACAACTCATGCCAGCGAACAGGAGCGCCCGGACGTCGCTGAACGTCGTGTAGCCCGGTTCAAGGGGCAGCCCGATCTGGACCCCTCAAAGCTGGTCTTTCTGGATGAAACCGGCGCGACGACCAAGATGCCAGTTTGCGCGGTCGCCGCTCTGATGGTCAACGCTACCGCGCCGCATGGGTATCGGAAGACGATACTTTTGATCGCGGGGGGGCGACTGGACGGCCAGACCGCCCCGATGATGGTGGATGGCGATATGTCCAAAGGTAACCGCCCGATTTGAACCGCCTGCCGCGCCGGATTATCAGATCTTATAAGACGTCGTTACTAACGTGGTTAACGACATCGTATTGCGATCGTAGATTTTTCGACATGAGTTGGTTGTTGGGGTCGAGCGTCGGCGTTTCTGGCCCGTTGACTTTAAGCTGTTGATTT
>NZ_JAFEUL010000032.1 GCF_016901225.1 Actibacterium sp. 188UL27-1
AACCACCGTCCGCACACAAGCCTCGCTGGTATGACGCCAGCCGAATATGCTAACCGGTCAAAGGAAGACCAAAACCTGAACAGAGCTAACCTAAATTAGCGGACTCTAAGGGGAGCAGGTCAAGAGTTGGGTCTGCAATTCAGCCTACCGTACTTTTTTGGCGGCACGCAATTCATGGCCCATGGGGATTTGGGCATTACCGAAGCAACCGAGTTGGACGGCGGCACGATTTGCGTCGAAGCCGGCACGACAATCGAACGCATTTCAGCAAACTATCTCTCGACCCTGGGCGTGGAGCACACGATGGTGTCATACGAAAGTGCGGCCGAACTGCGCGCAGCTTATGTCGCCAATCGTTGTGACGCCTTCGCAGGCTGGGGTCCCAACCTTGCCGTTCTCCGCGCCACGGAAATCGATAACCCCGATGCGCATGTGATCCTCAACGATCAACTGTCATCTGAACCGATTTCCGCCGCCATGCGCCAAGGCGATGAAGAATTTGTGGATGTCGTGAACTGGATGCTGGCCGCCCTGCTGATCGCCGAAGAAGAAGGCGTGACCATGGCCAATGTCGAAGATATGGCGGCCAACCCGCCCAATCCCAAGGTTGCACGCCTGCTTGGTGCCGAACCTGGCATGGGCGAGCGTCTGGGGCTGCGCGATACTTGGGCGCGTGAGATGATCGCCGCAGTGGGTAACTTTGGCGAAGTCTATGACCGCAATCTCGGTGCAAATAGCCCATACAAGCTGGACCGCGGGCTGAACAACCTGTGGAGCCACGGCGGCGTTCTTTACGCGCCGATCCTGGACTAAGCCATTTGGCATGACGGGCTGACCCATTGGGTCAGCCCGTTTATCTTCAGCGGGCGGGGAATAGACATGTCAAAGGCTGATGAGCTGCGCCGAAAAGCGAAGCGGCGCAAAATCCTGATCCAAGCCGGCTTAATCGGTCTTTCCGTTCTAGTTATCGTCGGTGCAGTTACCACCGCACGCACCAATCTGGAGGCGCAGGGCCTGACAAGCGGCTTTGGGTTCCTCGATCGCAGCACAGGTTGGGACTATAGCTTCTCGCTGGTGCCCAAGGACATCATGGACCCCTATGCACGGACCTTGTTTGTCGGGTTTCTCAATACTCTTTTTGTCGGTTTCATTGCGATCTTTTTGACAACGTTGTTCGGATTTATCATCGGCACGGCTAGGGATGCGTCGAACATCGCCATCAAGTCGGCGGCCACGGTCTACGTGCAAATCTTCCGCAATATCCCACTCATCCTACAGCTCGTCTTTCTCTATGCGGTTCTGATCAACTTGCCCGGACCGCGTCAGGCGATGTCGATGGGCGATACTGTGTTTCTGTCGAACCGGGGGCTGATGTTGCCTGGGCTCAGCGTCACGCCGGGCGTGGCGGTTGGGCTGCTGCTGGCCTCCTTTGCGCTTGGCGTTTTCCTGATCTGGCGCAAGATGCCGCTGTTTCGGGGGCTGGTTGTCTGGCTTGGCGGATCTATCCTAATGTGCCTTGTGACGGCTTTTGCGATGCGGCCCGAGGGGGCAAGTCTTGTCTCGGTCCCCGCTCTTCAGGGGCTGCGGTTCCGCGGCGGTATAACGATCCCTATTGAGCTCTTTGGCATGATCATCGCCATCACGCTTTATGGCAGCGCCTATATCGCCGAGGTTGTCCGTGGTGGCCTGGCCCAAGTGCCCAAAGGGCTCACCGAAGCGGGACAGGCGCTCGGTCTGACGACCGGACAGATCTGGTCGCGGATCAAGATACCAATGGCCCTGCGGTCGATCATCCCGCCCTTGGGCAACCAGTGGATTTTCATGATGAAGGCTACAACGATTGGTGTGGCCATCGGGTTCAGCGACCTTTTCTACATCGTGTCGATTTCGATCACGCAGTCCGGGCAGACGCTTGAGCTGATAGCGATCCTGGCCGGCGCCTTCCTGCTCGTGAATGGGGGCCTTGCCGTATTCACCAACTGGCTGAACGCCCGCATGAAGCTGAAGGCACACTAAAATGACCGATCTCTCTGTGACATCCCCGTCCCGCTTTCGTGCGATTTCAGAGACACTGAAGAAGCGCGCGTTCTCTTCTCCGACAGACAGTGTGCTAACAATTCTGGTCTTTTGCGTGCTGGCCTGGCTGGCCTGGGCGCTGTTCGACTGGGCGGTTCTGCGGGCCATCTGGTCCGCAGAAAATGTCGATCAGTGTGGCAAGGGCACCGGGGCCGGGGCCTGCTGGGCCGTGATCGACGCACGCCACCGGCTGATCCTCTTCGGGCTCTACCCCTTTGACCAGCACTGGCGCTCGACGCTGGCGGCGGTGGCGATCATCGCAACGGTGGTGATTTCCTGCGTCCCGCTGATGTGGACGGCAAAGCGGATTGTCACGCTCTGGGTTGTCGGGTTTGCGGCCTATTACCTTTTGATGGAAGGCAGCCTGTTGGGGCTGCAGCAAGTCACCACAGACGGCTGGGGCGGTTTGTCCCTGACGCTGTTTCTGTTTTCCTCCGTCGTCCTGTTGGGCATGCCGATGGGCCTGGGCCTCGCGTTGATGCGCCGGTCGGAGATGCCGTTCGTACGCGGCTTTTCGGTGATCTTGATCGACTTCGTGCGGTCCCTACCGTTGCTCGTGACGCTTTTTACGGCCGCCGTGGTGATCCCGATCATCCTGCCCAGCTGGCTGGAAGGGGATAAGATCTGGCGGGTCATCATCGCCTTCGCCCTGTTCTTTGCCTGTTATCAGGCCGAAGTCTTTCGCGGTGGTTTTCAGGCGATCCCCAAGGGCCAGTTCGAGGCCGGACAAGCGCTTGGCCTGACCTACTGGCAAACGCTGGGCCGGATCGTGCTGCCACAGGTGTTCCGCCATGCGCTGCCCTCCACGATCAACATGGTGGTGATCACCTTCAAGGAAACCGCGCTGGTCATCATCATCGGCTTTTTCGACATCATGGCCTCGGCCAAGGCAGCGTTCGGCACCGGCGAATGGGCTCCGTACTACCTCGAGGTCTATGTGTTCGTGGCGCTGATTTACTGGCTCTTTATCTTCTCGCTTGGCCAGTACGGGGAATACCTCAAAGGCCGCATGGCGATCTCGGAGCGATGAGACGGTTTTCAGAGTTACCTTCACTGAAACTCGGAGGGGTTATCCCGTGACCGCCCCTATTTTTCGTGAAGCGGTGGACGGTCATGGAACGATCCTTTCTCTAGTCGAGGGTAACGGAGCCCTCAGGCGTGTCGAGCTCGAAAGACAGCGCCGCTGCGCCTTCATGGATTGCCGCCAGATGATCAACGCCCAGCTTGCTGAGTATCTCGGACAGGCTGCCGGGATCGGGGTGGCGCAGATGCACCTGTGTCAGGGTCACACCGAGGTTCTGCTGACCCGTAGAGGGATGCGGTCCCGGCGACCATTCGATGAACGCGGGCAAGAGCCCGCCCATCGGCAGGCTGCCGTCTGCTGGTACAGTCAGCCGCCATGTCCGGTCGCCGCGCGCGAAATCCACGACCTCGCCCAGATCAATGGGGCTTGCGGCGATCACCGCATCAAGATCGTCAGTGCCCACCACCCAGCACAGCGGGCGTGGGCGTTCGACAAGACGCGCTTGGGTCGTCTGATCATCCAGTGTGAACCAGCGGGTTCGGCCCGGGTCAGGGGCGTCTGGATCGATGGCGATCAGCTCAAAGAAGCTCTCGTTGCCCGCCTGCATGACGCAGTTATGCGTGCTCATCGCGTCATGCTTGCTGCCGCGCGGGACTTCGACGCCAAGCGCGTCTTTCATCGCGTCAACGCCTTGTTCAAGCGTGTCCGCGCCGATGGCAAAATGGTCGATCTTGTTGGTGGGCATGGGGTTATGGTCCGTTCAGGAGTTCAGGAGTTCAGGAGTTCAGGAGTTCAGAAGGGGAAGGGCGGCGGCCAGGTCGGCTTTCAATGTGCCGATATCATCCAGTCCGATATTGAAGCGGACCAATTGCCCGTCCTCATCCCAGCGGTTGCCGGTGCGCGTGGGCTTGACCGGCAAGACAAGGCTTTCGTATCCACCCCAGCTAACGCCGATGCCAAAGTGGTGCAGCGCGTCAACAAAGGCGCGAATCTGATCATCGGAGCAGGGGTGGAATACCACGCCGAAGAGGCCCGCCGCACCGCTGAAATCCCGCTGCCAGTGTGCGTGGCCCGGACAGCTGTCAAAGGCAGGGTGAAGCATTCGTTTCACCTGAGGCTGCGCCGCCAGCCAACTGGCGATCTCGCGACCAGCCGTATCGATGGCCTCCATCCGCACCTTAAGCGTGCGCAGGCCGCGCAGCAGCAAAAAGATTTCCTGTCCGCCTGTCTTGTCCCCGACGGCCATGACGGTGGCGCGGATCTGGTCGTGATAGGCTTTCCTGCTGGCGATCATGCCCAGCATGCAATCGGAGTGGCCGCTGAGGTATTTGGAACAGGACGCGACAACCACATCGACACCCAGCGTCAGCGGCGTGCAGAAAACGGGCGTGGCCCAGGTGCTGTCGATGATCGAAGGAATGCCCGCTTTGCGGACGACAGCGGCAATGGCAGGGATGTCCGGCACCTCGAACGTGCCGGAGCCGGGCGCCTCGAACATCACGGCACAGGTGTCGTCCGTGATCAGGCCGACGAGCCCGTTGCCCAGCATCGGATCGAAGTATTCCACCCTCACTTTGTGCCGTGTAAGCACCTTGTCGCAGAAGGCCCGCGTGTTGGCATAGACGTTGTCGGCCACCAGCAGGTGCTTGCCCGGCAGGGCAAAGGTCAGCAATGTCAGCGAGATGGCGGCAACCCCTGAAGAGGTCAGTGTCACACCATCTGCACAATCCAGATCGGCGAGGGCGTGTTCGAGCTGAAAGCTGGCTTCGTTCCCGTAGCGGCCATAATACATAGTGCCCGTCTGATAGCGGGCATCGCGGGCGGCCTCGAACGCTGCAAGTGTGTCAAAGACAATGGTCGACCCCAGCTCTATCGGGAGGTTAACGTGTCGACCGTCGATTTTGGCAGGGCGACCCGTCTGAACAAGCTTGTCCTGTAGGGAGAGGGGGCGTGGTGACATTTGTGGATTCCATGTATTGATTTTACCCTGACAGCCCGGCACAAATGTGTCAACATTCAGCATTTTTGTTCTTTATATCAGAACATTTGTAGTAGGGGTGAGGCCATCTTGGCGACGACGACATCTAAACTGACGGCGAACCACTGGGGTGTGGGAACCGCGACGGTTGAAGCAGGGCGCATTGTCTCTGTCAGCGGGCATCATGGCGACCCAGAGCCATCGCCGATCAATGATAACATTCCCGGAAGCCTGAACGGCCGTGCGCGGATCCAGCGCCCCGCCGTGCGCCAAAGCTGGCTGGAAGGCACGCCCGGTGCGGTGCCGCGCGGGCGAGATGGGTTTGTCGAGGTGTCCTGGAACCGGGCGCTGGACCTGATCGCAGACGAGTTAAACCGGGTGCGAACCGCCCATGGCAACGAGAGCATCTACGCAGGGTCCTACGGTTGGTCGAGCGCCGGGCGCTTTCACCATGCGCAAAGCCAGCTCAAACGGTTTCTGAACACGATTGGTGGGTTTTCCTATTCGGAAGGCAATTACAGCTACAACGCTGCTCTTGTGATGATGCCCTATATCGTCGGCCCGTTTCGCGAACATGTCGCACAGGCGACCCGCTGGTCCGTGATCGCGAAACATACCGATCTCGTGGTGATGTTCGGCGGCATGGCCATGCGCAATACGCAAGTGAGTGACGGGGGTATCGGAACGCATCGGATGCGCGGCAACCTCAGTGCCTGCGCGGAGGCGGGGGTGCAATTTGTCAACATCAGCCCGCTGCGCACGGATACTGACGGGTTTTTGAATGCCGAGTGGCGGCCTGCCAACCCCGGTAGCGACACCGCGCTGATGCTGGGGCTGGCGCATGTCCTTCTGAGCGAAGGATTACAGGATGATGCGTTCCTCGCCCACTACTGCGTGGGCTTTGATCGGTTCGCCGAATACCTCACCGGAAAAACGGACGGGGTGCCAAAGACGCCCGACTGGGCGGCAGCGCACACCGGCTGGCAAGCAGAGGACATTGTCAGCCTTGCGCGCCGAATGGCTGCAAGCCGGTGCATGATCACCGTTGCTGCCGGGGTCCAACGGACGGACTATGGGGAGCAGGCGCTCTGGATGGGGGTCACGCTTGCCGCCATGCTGGGGCAGATTGGACTTCCGGGCGGCGGGTACACTGTTGGCTACGGCGTCAATGGCAACATCGGCAACATGGAACGCTTGTTCCGTTGGGGGACACTGCCGCAAGGCAAAAATCCGGTCAGCGGCTTCATCCCTGTCGCAATGATCTCCGAAATGCTGATGAACCCCGGCGGATCGTTCACCTATCGGGGCAGGACACACCAGTTCCCCGACGCCAGACTGGTTTGGTGGGCCGGGGGCAACCCGTTCCATCATCACCAGAACCTGACACGGCTGCACGAGGCCATTCAAAAGCCCGACACCGTCATTGTGAATGACATCAACTGGACTGCGATGGCCCGGCACGCGGACATCGTGCTGCCTGTCGCGGCAGCACAGGAACGGGATGATTTCGGGGCGGGCAAGTCCGACAATGCTTTGGTCCCGATGCACAAGCTTGTCGATCCACCGGGCGAGGCGCGGGTGGAATACGAAATCTTCAGCGATCTCTCTGCCCGCATGGGCACGGACACGCAGTTCACCGAAGGGCGGAACGCCGACGCATGGCTACGCCACATCTGGACGCAAACCCAGGCTGCAGGTGCCAAGAGCGGGATCGACCTGCCGGATTGGGACGCCTTTCATCAGGGCGATGTGATCAAACTGCCGGATCCCTCACCGGATCAGGTATTTCTGTCAGAATTCCGCGCAGATCCTGAGGCCAATCCCCTGCCGACGCCGAGCGGGCGGATCGAGATTTTCTCCAAGACGCTTGCGGGGTTTGATCTGCCCGACTGCAAGGGCCATGCCAGCTACTTCCCACCACGGGATTTGGCAGCGGGCGAAGGGTAGTTGTCCATGCTGTCCGGCCAGCCCAAGACGCGGTTGCACAGTCAGCTCGACAACGGTGCCTACAGCATGAGCTTCAAGGTGCAGGGTCGGGAGCCGGTGCTGATCCACCCCGACGATGCTGCGGCGCGCGGGATCTCTGATGGCGATGTTGTGGAGCTTTTCAATGCGCGCGGGGGCTGTCTGGCCGGGGCGCGGGTCACGGATGAGGTCTTTGAAGGCTGCGTTTTCCTTTGGACCGGTGCCTGGTGGGATCCTGATTTCGATGCGCCGCAAGCCCGCGATCGGCATGGGAATCCAAACGCGCTGACACACGACTTGAGAACCTCCAGCCTGTCGCAATCTCCGGCATCCCATTCGGCCCGCATTTGCCTGCGCCGGTTTGACGGAGAACTTCCCGAAATCACTGTTCACGACCCGCCTGTTCTGTATAGTGGCACAGGCGGCGACGCGTGATATTGAAGACGAGGGCAACTTGAGCAACGACGTCAAAGAACCGAAAGTCGACTCGACCCTTTCGAAAGGTCTTTCGATCCTGGAGACGCTGGCAGGCTCATCTTCCAGCATGGGTGTGACCGAGCTGTCCAAGGTCTTGGAGTTGACCAAGTCGAACACCTTCAGGCTGCTGCAATCCTTGTCTGTGCTTGGCTACGTGCGTCAAAATCCGGACAAGACCTATGTCGCAACGCTCAAAACATGGCAGGTCGGGCGCGGTCTGATAGACAATCTCAACCTGCGGGAACTGGCCGCGCCGGAAATGAAGTACCTGTCGAAGGAGACCGGCGAAGCCATTTATCTTGCGGTTCCGGAGGATCTGTCCGTTGTCTACATCGACAAGCGGGACAGCCTGAAGCCGATTAGGTCATGGACTCCGGTGGGCGGGTCGGCACCGATGCACTGTGTCGGGACGGGCAAGGCGATCCTGGCGCGTGCCTATGACGAACTGCGGCCCCGGTTGAGCGGGAGGCTGACCCGTCACACGGACCTGACGCTGACCGCCCTGACCGATCTTGATGCCGACGTGAAGGAAACGCTGGACCGTGGCTACGCATATGATCGCGGCGAGTTCCGGGACCGAATATTGAGCGTGGGTGCCGCCATCTGCCTGCCGGATGGCAAGGCCATTGCAGCCCTCGGTGTATCTCTGCCCAACGTCAACATGCCAGAGAAGGGCATTGACTGGCTCGGTTCGCTTGTGGCCCATGCGGCAACAAGCGTTTCCGGCAAGGTCGCGAAGACCTGAGCGTTACTTCTTTTCGATTTACTCGACTGGGCCGCCTTTTTCCGCCCAGGTCGAAAACCCTTCCTTCAGATGCGCGGCTTCGAAGCCCATGTCCTGTAATGTGGCCACCGTCAGCGCGGAACGCCAGCCAGAGGCGCAGTGGAAGACGTATTTCTTTTCTTCCTGACCAAAGACTTCCTTGTAATATGGGCTGTCGGGGTCCACCCAGAATTCGATCATGCCACGCGGCGCGTGGACCGATCCGGGGATTGCGCCGGTGCGCTGGCGCTCACGGATGTCGCGGATATCGACGATGACGACGTTGGGATCACCCACCATGGAGATCAGTTCCGCCGTTTCGATCTCTTGGATGCGAGCGCGGGCTGA
Organism: Actibacterium sp. 188UL27-1; assembly: GCF_016901225.1. Classification (GTDB taxonomy): domain Bacteria; phylum Pseudomonadota; class Alphaproteobacteria; order Rhodobacterales; family Rhodobacteraceae; genus 188UL27-1. Next base: position 8,632 of record NZ_JAFEUL010000032.1, read on the forward strand.
CTTGACCATTTCGGCGGCGGTGGTATTGAGGTTCTTCATATTATTGTGCCACTATATAGAACAAACATTTCATATATTGACACCAAAGTGCCATTGTTGCAACCTCTCGGGCGACGGTTTTGCCCGACGGTCATCACTAATATAAGGTCGCCATTATGATGAAAAAATCCGCCATTTCATTGTGGGATTCATCATCCGCCGAGGAAGACTATGCCAATGAAGGCCTTCCGGGTGATGAGGTTGACGTTGCAATTGTGGGTGGCGGCTTCACCGGTCTTTCAACAGCATTGCATTGCGCCGAATTGGGTCTGTCGACCCAGGTGATGGAGGCCAAGCAAATCGGCTTTGGCGGGTCCGGTAGAAATGTCGGTTTGGTCAACGCGGGCGTTTGGCATCCACCGGCCAAGGTGCGCGAGAAGCTTGGCGATACCTATGGCCAACGGTTTGTTCAGCGCTTTGGCGATGGGCCTGAGAAGGTATTCTCATTGATCGAGCGGCACCAGATCCGGTGCGAAGTCACCAAGACCGGGACCATTCATGCCGCCCACGCGCCGGCAGGTTTTGTGGACCTGAAGGCGCGGTTCAAGGAATGGGAAAGGCTGGGTGCGCCGGTCCAGCTGCTGAACCGCCACGAGGTCTCGCAGCTGACAGGCACGGATGCGTTCTTTGGCGGTTTGCTGGACGCGCGTGCGGGAACGGTCAATCCTATGGGCTATTGCCGGGGCCTGGCCCGGGCGGCGCGGGGCGCGGGGGCGGCCATCACCACCGGCGTGCCTGTGACCAAACTGCAAAAGGAAGGACCCAGCTGGCGGGTGGATACCGACAAAGGCCCCGTGGTGGCCAAGAGCGTTGTGCTGGGGACCAATGCCTACACTGATGATCTGTGGCCCGGGCTGCGCAATGTCTTTACAAAGATCCACTATTTCCAACTGGCGACTGAGCCGCTGGGCGAGCGGGTGCGCCATATCTTGCCGGAACGGCAGGGACTATGGGACACGGGTCAGATCATGTTCTCCCTCCGGCGCGATATGGAAGACCGGCTGATCATCGGGTCCATGGGCACGGTGCTTGGGTCCAAGGATGGCGGTCTGTCCCATCGCTGGGCGCGCAAGCAGCTCAAGCGGCTTTTCCCGGATCTCGGACCCGTCACGTTCGAAGAAGCGTGGCACGGGCAAATCGCGATGACACCGGATCACCTGCCGCGCATTCACAAGCTGGACGAGGGGCTGTTTACCTCCATCGGCTACAACGGGCGCGGGATCACCACCGGCACGCTCTTTGGCGAGGCGATTGCGCGCCTGCTGACCGGAGCTGACCCCAACGACCTGCCGCTGCCACTGACCGATATCACAACCGTCCCGAGCGCACCGATCATGTCGCGGCTCTATCAGACGGCGTTCACGGCCAACCAAATCCTCAAGGCAATCTGAGACATGACGTATTTCAAGACCCGGGTCGGTGTGGATATCGGCGGGACGTTCACGGACGTGGCGCTCGATTATGACGGCGCGCTGTCGACCTGCAAGGTCCTGACGAACTACTCCCAACCCGAACAGGCCATTCTCGACGGGATCGAACTTGCCGCCGCGCAGGCCGGGGTGGCCCTGGGTGACATCGAGCAGGTTATTCACGGCACGACCCTCGTCACCAATGCCTTGATCGAGCGGCGCGGGGCCAAGCTGGCGTTCATCACGACCGAAGGGTTCCGGGACGTGATCGAAATGCGGTCCGAGAACCGTTTTGAACAATACGACCTCAACCTGACCCTGCCTGAGCCGCTGGTGTCGCGTCAGGACCGGTTCACGCTGAACGAGCGGATGGGGCCCTCCGGTGAGGTGCTGCTGGCGCTGGATGAGGCGGAAGTAGAGGCGATGGTTCAGCGGGTTGTGGACAGCGGGTACGAAGCGGTGGCCATCGGCCTGATGCACGCCTATGCCAATGACGCGCATGAGGTCGCAATGGCCGAGGCGCTGCGCGCGGCTGCGCCTGAGTTGTCGATTTCCATGTCCTCCGTGATCTCCCCTCAGATGCGCGAACTGCCACGGTTCAACACGGTGATCGCGAACGCCTATGTGCAGCCACAAGTGGCCGACTACCTCGGACGGCTGGTGCGCCGCTTGCAGGAGGCGGGCGTGACGGCACCGGTCTTCATGCTCCATTCCGGCGGCGGGTTAATGTCGGTGAAGGACGCAATCGAGCAGCCAGTGCGCCTTTTGGAGTCCGGGCCTGCGGGCGGTACGATCTTTGCCGCGGATTTTGCTCGCGCACATGGTTTGGACAAGGTGTTGAGCTTTGACATGGGCGGGACCACCGCCAAGATCTGCCTGATCGAGGACGGCGCGCCCAAAACCGCGAACACCTTCGAAGTCGCGCGCACCTATCGGTTCAAGAAAGGCTCCGGCATGACGGTCTCGACGCCCGTGGTCGAGATGGTTGAGATTGGGGCGGGCGGTGGTTCCATCGCCTCCATTGACGCGATGGGCCGCATTCAGGTCGGGCCGAAATCTGCCGCCTCTGAACCCGGTCCGGCGTGTTACGGCCGGGGCGGGCAAGAGCCGACGGTTACGGATTCGAACCTGCTGCTGGGCCGTCTGGACCCCGACAATTTCGCTGGTGGCGCGATCCCGCTGCATCCGGATGCTTCCGACAGGGCGGTGAGCGCGCGGTTGACGGAACGCACGGGCCTCAGTGTGCAGGACGCGGCCTTTGGCGTGACCGAAATGGTGGACGAGAACATGGCCAACGCGGCCCGTGTCCACACGGTCGAGAACGGGCGCGACATCGAGCATTTCACCATGGTCGGCTTTGGCGGCGGCGCGCCGCTGCACGCCTGCCGGTTGTGCGAAAAGCTGGGCATCAATGCCCTGATTATCCCGCCGGGGGCAGGTGTGGGCTCGGCCATTGGATTCCTGAAGGCACCGTTCAGCTACGAGGCGTCGCGCGGGATGTTCCAGCGATTGGCGGAATTCGACGCCAAGGCTGTCAACGACCTGCTGTCTGAACTGGAGGGCGAGGCGCGTGCGTTTGTTGAAGCAGGGGCCAAGGGGCAGCCCACAAAGACCAAGCTGACGGCTTTCATGCGCTATTCCGGTCAGGGTTGGGAAATCCCGGTCTCTCTACCGCACAAGGCTTTCGAGGACAGTGACAATGCACTGGTTCTGGATGCCTTTGAGGACGCCTACCGCGTTCTCTTTGGCCGCACCATCGACGGGCTGACCTGCGAGATCACCAACTGGTCGCTGATCGTCTCCACCGTTCTGGCGGATGTCGCAGCGGCGGAAGGCCACCGTTCCGGCAGCGCGCCGGTGGTCCTGCGCGACCGGGAGTTCTTTGACGCCGCCCTGCGCAGATCCGTCACTGCCAAGGAGGTGGCCCGTGAGGCGCTGACACCGGGGACCGCAGTAGATGGCCCGGCCATCGTGGTAGAGCGGGAGACGACGACAATCGTGACTTCCGCCTTTGGGGTCGTGGGTCAGGGGGACGGTTCTTTACTGCTCTTGCGCAAGGAGGCAGCGGCATGAGCACACCAAGCAGCATCGATCTTCAGATCATGTGGAACCGACTGATCGCGGTGGTCGAGGAGCAGGCCACCACGCTGATCCGCACGGCCTTTTCCACCTCGGTACGCGAGGCCGGGGATCTGTCTGCGGGTCTCTTCGATCGTCAGGGGCGGATGATCGCGCAGGCGGTCACCGGGACGCCCGGACATGTAAACGCCATGGCGGAAAGTGTGACCAATTTCGTGCGCGAGATCGGGGTTCAGGACATCTTTGAAGGGGATGTGCTGATCACGAATGATCCCTGGATGGGCACTGGGCATCTGCACGACATCACCATCGTCTCACCCGTCTTTCGCAAGGGCACTCACATCGGGTATTTCGCCTGCACGGCCCATGTGGTCGACATCGGGGGCCGGGGGTTTGGCCCGGACGGGAACGAAGTCTTTGAAGAAGGCCTTCTGATACCGATCATGAAGTTTGCCGAACGTGGCCAGGTCTCCAAGGACCTTGTGCGGCTGATCCGCTCGAACGTGCGCACCCCGGACCAGACCATCGGTGATATCTATTCACTTGCCGCCTGTAACGAGGCCGGGGACCGCCGCTTGCAGGCGATGCTGGACGAGTTTGGCAGCGATGACATTGACGCGCTGTCGGACTTCATCATCGAGACGAGCCGCAAGGCGACGCTTGAGGCGATTGCAAAAGTGCCGGACGGCAGCTTTAAACACGCCATGCAGGTCGATGGCTACGATGCGCCGGTGCACATTCAGGTGCGTCTTGATATTGCAGGCGACAGCCTGACGGCGGACTTCACGGGCACGTCGGGTATGAGCAAGTTCGGCGTCAATTGCCCAGAAGTCTACACTCGTGCCTATGCCTGCTACGGGCTGAAGTGCGCAATCGCGCCACAGGTGCCGAACAACACCGGCTCGCTGGAGCCCTTCCGGATCACCGCGCCCGAAGGCTGCATTCTGGCCGCCAAACGCCCGGCGCCCGTGTCGGTGCGGCATGTGATGGGGCATCTGGTGCCAGACGTGGTCTTGGGTGCGCTGCACAAGGCGCTGCCGGACACGGTGCCTGCCGAAGGGGCGTCGGCACTTTGGAACATCCAGATTTCGGCGCGCCCCAACGATCCGAGCAGCAACCTGCCGAACCGCGAGGTGCTGATGTTCAACTCTGGCGGCACCGGCGCGCGGCCCCGGCATGACGGGCTGTCGGCCACGGCCTTCCCGTCGGGTGTGTCCACCATGAGCGTGGAGGCGACCGAGCATGTCGGCCCGATCATTGTCTGGCGCAAGGACCTGCGTTCAGGCTCAGGCGGCGCGGGTGCGCAGCGCGGCGGGCTGGGCCAGACCATCGAGATCGAAGCGCGGGACGGGTATGACTTCTACTTCAACGCCATGTTCGACCGAGTGGAGAACGCCGCACGGGGCCGCAACGGCGGTACGCCCGGGGCGGCAGGCAAGGTGGAACTGGCGGACGGCACAGAACTGCGCTCGAAAGGGCGGCAGTTGGTGAAGAACGGACAGCGCCTGCGGCTGAGCCTGCCGGGCGGTGGCGGCTATGGCGATGCTTCGGCGCGGCCCAAGGAACAAGTGGCAGCGGATTTGGCGGCGGGGTTCATCACCGCTGAACAGGCCAAAACTGACTACGGATACGAATGAAAGACAGGACACAGACCATGACCGACAAACCAATTGCATTGATCTCGGGCGCGGCACAGGGCATCGGCCTCGCCTGTGCAGAAGCGCTGGCCGAAGACGGATATAAAGTGATCCTGGCCGACCTCAAGGAGACGGTGAAAGCCGAAGGCGAGCGGTTGGGCGGCGCAAGCTATGTCTGCGACTTTGGTGATGTAGATGCGATTACTGCGCTCTTTGACACAATCGAGGCAGAGCATGGCCCTGTGAGCGCGTTGGTGAACAACGCGGGCATTGCTATGCCGGGTGACTTCCTGAGCTATGATCTTGCGACCTTTGACGCGGTGCTGGGCGTGAACCTGCGGGGCGTTTTCGTGGCCACGCAGCGGGCTGCACGCACCATGGTCGACAAGGGCATCGAAGGGGCCATTGTCAATATGTCTTCCATCAACGCACAACTCGCGATCCCTGCGATCCCTGCCTATTGCGCCTCCAAGGGTGGCGTGATGCAGCTTACCAAGGTTGCCGCGCTGGCGCTCGCAAAAAATAACATCCGCGTGAATGCAGTTGGTCCGGGCTCCATCGATACCGAGATGATGGCAGGCGTGAACGCAAACCCCGAAGCCTTTAAGATGGCCATGTCGCGCACGCCGTTGGGACGTGCCGGCAGCGCACGGGAAATCGGCGATGTCGTCGCTTTCCTTTGCTCTCCGAAGGCCAGCTATGTCACGGGTGAAACCATCTATGTAGATGGTGGGCGCCTGGGACTGAATTACACCTGTTGAGGCTTGTTTGATGTCGTCCCGTTACGCCGAGACCTATGCCGCATGGCAGGCTGACCCCCAAGGCTTCTGGGGCAAGGCGGCCGAGCAGATTGACTGGTTCACACCGGCGACTTCGGTCTTCAATCCGGATATAGGGGTCTATGGCTGCTGGTTTGACGGGGCGACCTGCAACACCTGCTACAATTGCCTCGACCGGCATGTGGAGGCAGGGCACGGCGAGCGGCTTGCGCTGATCCATGACAGTCCGGTGACGGATACCGTCGTCCGGTTCACGTTTGCCGAGGCGACCGCGCGGGTCAGCGCGTTGGCGCACGTACTGCGGGGCCTCGGTGTCGAAAAGGGCGACCGCGTCATCATCTACATGCCGATGGTGCCGGAGGCGGTCTTTGGCATGCTGGCCTGCGCGCGGCTGGGGGCGATCCATTCGGTGGTCTTTGGCGGGTTTGCCGCCAACGAACTCGCCACCCGGATCGAGGACGCCGCGCCCAAGGTGATCCTCTCCGCCTCTTGCGGGATCGAGCCGGGGCGGGTCATAGCCTACAAGCCGTTGCTGGATGAGGCAATCGAGACTGCCGCCCAAAAACCGGATACCTGTCTGATCCTGCAGCGAGATGCGCTGACCTGTGATTTGATCGACGGGCGCGACGTTGACTATGCAGATATTGTCGGGTCCGCTTTGGCGGCAGGGCAAGGGACGGAATGTGTTCCCGTCGCGGCGACCGATCCGGCCTATATCCTCTACACCTCTGGCACGACGGGTCAGCCCAAGGGCGTGGTGCGCGACACCGGCGGTCACATTGTCGCGCTGAAGTGGTCGATGGCGCATCACTATGGCCTGAAGCCGGGCGAGGTGTTCTGGGCGGCTTCCGACGTGGGCTGGGTCGTGGGGCATTCCTATATCTGCTACGGTCCGCTGCTGCATGGTTGTGCCACGGTGATTTACGAGGGCAAGCCCGTCGGCACGCCGGACGCAGGTGCCTTCTGGCGAGTCATTCAGGATCACAAGGTTGCGGCGCTTTTCACGGCACCGACGGCGTTTCGGGCGATCAGGAAGGCAGACCCGACAGGAAAGCTGATTGATGACTATGATCTGAGCTACTTCCGCACCTTATTTCTGGCTGGCGAACGCTCTGACCCCGCAACCATCCAATGGGCGCAGGAAAAGCTCGACCGCCCGGTCATCGATCATTGGTGGCAGACGGAAACCGGTTGGGCGATGTCGGGCAATCCGGTCGGCCTTGGTGCTTTTCCGATTAAGCTGGGCAGCCCGGGCAAGCCGATGCCGGGTTATAATATTCACGTGCTTGATGACGCTGGCAATCCTGTTCCGCCCGGCACGCTGGGCAACATCGTGTGCAAACTGCCGCTGCCACCCTCAGGCTTTCCAACCTTGTGGAACGCGCCGGAGCGGTTTCTGAAGTCTTACATGGAAGACTTCCCGGGTTACTACGCGACCTCGGATGCCGGGATCATAGATGAGGACGGTTACATCTTCATAATGGCGCGCACCGATGACATCATCAACGTCGCGGGCCACCGTTTGTCCACCGGAGCCATGGAAGAAGTGATCGCCAGCCACCCTGAAATTGCAGAGTGCGCGGTGGTGGGCAAAGCGGATGCTCTGAAGGGACAGATGCCGCTGGGATTTTACGTGACCAACGATGGTGTCGCACGGAATGCGACAGAGCTGGAGAAAGAGCTGGTTCAACTGGTCCGTGCCAAGATCGGCGCGGTTGCAGCCTTCAAGACGGCCCTGCCCGTGCTGCGCTTGCCCAAAACGCGCTCCGGCAAAGTGCTGAGGGGCACGATGCAGAAAATTGCGGATGGGGAACACTATAAGATGCCCGCCGCGATCGATGATCCCGCCATCCTTACAGAAATCACTGACGCGCTGAAAATGCGCAACCTGATTGGATAAACCATGATTGAACGTCTCCAAACATCCCAGCGCATGAGCAAAATTGTCAAGCACAACGGTGTGGCTTACCTATGTGGTCAGGTCGGAGACGGAAGCACGGTCGCGGAGCAGACCATCGATTGTCTGTCGCGCGTCGATGCTTTGCTGGAAGAAGCCGGTTCAGACCGCGAGCATATCCTGCAAGCGGTTATCTGGCTGGCCGATATGGTCGATTTTGCCGAAATGAACGCCGTCTGGGACGCCTGGGTCCCCAAAGGTCACGCGCCCGCCCGCGCCTGTGGCGAAGCAAAGCTCGCCCGTGACGTACTGAAGGTCGAAATCATCGTAACCGCCGCCGTCAATGCATAGCGAAAGGCAGACTGTCATGCAGCCAGCTGTTGAAATGAAACAGGTCAACAAGTGGTATGGAACCTATCACGCGCTGCGTGATGTGAACCTTTCGGTGGCAAAGGGCGAAGTCCTTGTTGTCTGCGGCCCCTCGGGGTCCGGCAAGTCGACGATGATCCGCACGATCAATCAGTTGGAAGAGCATCAGTCGGGTGCCATTCTGGTAAACGGTGAAGAAATCAGCGCCGATGCGCCCAACATCGAAGAGATGCGGCGCGAAGTGGGCATGTGCTTTCAGCACTTCAACCTGTTCCCGCATCTGACGATCCTGGAGAATTGTACGCTTGCCCCGATGCTGGCGCGCAAGATTTCCAAGGAAGAGGCCGAGGCGACGGCAATGCAGTATCTCAACAAGGTGCAGATCGGTAATCAGGCCGACAAGTACCCGGGCCAGCTTTCAGGCGGGCAGCAGCAGCGCGTGGCCATTGCGCGGGCGCTTTGCATGAAACCCGAGATCCTGTTGTTTGATGAACCAACATCCGCGCTTGACCCTGAAATGATCGGTGAAGTGCTGGACGTGATGGTGACGCTGGCACAGGAAGGCATGACCATGATCTGCGTCACTCACGAGATGGGCTTTGCACGCAAAGTCGCAGATCGCGTGATCTTTATGGACGCCGGCGAGATCATCGAAGAGGGCGATCCCGAGAGCTTCTTTGGCGCGCCCAAGAGCGAGCGCACCCGAACGTTCCTGGATCAGGTGCTCAGCCACTAAAGCGGATAGGGTTGGCTTACGCCAGACAGAGGTTGTTCGGTTTTTTTGAACAGTTTCGAGCCGTTTCTTAGGTGGATTTCCCGCTCGATTATGCCGCCACCGGGATTGGTGACGACGGGTTGATGTATGCCTGATCGGGGGTTTGCCCGTCCAGCGATGAATGCGGTCTGTGTGTGTTGTAGAACGTAACCGTCCGATTTAGACCGCCTGCCGCGCCGGATTATCAGAACTTATAAGACGTCGTTACTGACGTGTTTAACGACGTCGTATGCGGGGAGGGCAGATTTTGCGACATGAGGTAATTGTTGGGGTCGAGCGTCGGCGGTTTTGGCCATATGAGATGAAGTTGTCGATTTTGCGGGAAGTCGGCGTGGGCGGTGCGACCGTGACGGATTTGGCTCACCGTCATGATGTGACCCGGCAGCACATCTATCAGTGGCGACGACAAATGAAGGACAAGGGGCTCTGGCCGGAGCCTGAGGGTATCGCTTTTCTTGCCTTGGATGCGCCAGAGCAACCGGTGACCTCTGTGCCCAAACCTGACGACATTTCGCAAGCCGAGATCGGTTTGCAAATGGCCGCACGCTGCGATGCCCTCCCGGCATGGCCTCTGTGATCGGCACCTGCAAACTGAACGGTATCAACCCGCAGGCCCATCTCGAACATGTCCTGGAAAAGATACTGAACGGACATATGCAGGAGGATATCCAAACCCTCCTGCCATGGAACTTCAAATTAGAGAGGGCGCGACACTCATGAGCAAGATCGAGGACGTCCAGCGCAGCATCGAGGTGATCGCCGGGCGGATCGCAGCGCAGCAGATGCTCATGGAAACTATCATCGTCGAAGCAATGCGCGCAAACCTGCAGGCGTCGTTCTAGATCTAATCTGCCCGTTCTCTCGAAAACATTCCGATTTTCTCCTAACCAAGATGTGGTCACGTCTCTGACAGCAAAGGTCTCCAACGAAGCCGCACCATTTCCATTTTATGGCTTCTGGCATCAAGGTTTCGATGGTTGCGAACGCCGACGACAATAAGCTGTACGCTTGGAACGGTCGCAGTCGAGGCGTTGAAATACACTTTTACCAGCCACTGGCGTACGGCGCGACCATTCTCTCAAGGATTTATCTCATTTGAAAGCTGGGTCAGGGGAAAATCTGATCCGATTGGGTGTTCTGGTCAACGACCGCTGCGGCGATTTTGCGCGTTAGAGCGCTTAGCTTAGGGAGCGAACCGATGACGATTGAAATAAATAACCAACCCTACGATCTGCCGGATGATGCCCGCATTTCGCTTCTTGATTTCATGCGAGAACGTCTTGAACTTTTTGGCAGTAAAAAAGGCTGCAACCAAGGCGCATGCGGAGCATGCACAGTGTTGGTTGACGGAGAACGTATTCTTTCGTGTCTGGCGCTTGCCGCCCAATATGATGGTCGTTCGGTCACGACGATTGAAGGTGTAGCGAACGGCGATGAATTGCATCCGTTGCAGGCTCTGTTTGTGGAAAACGAAGGCATGCAATGCGGCTACTGCACCCCAGGCCAGATTATGAGCGGGATCGCTCTTAAGTCCGAGCTGGAGCGTGGTGCTCCAAGCAATGTTTCCGCGGACCTGACTGTCGCTCCGCGCATGAGCCGCGATGAAATCAAAGAGCGATTGAGTGGAAACCTGTGCCGATGCGGGGCCCACAACGGAATTATCGATGCCGTCGCGGCCTATGTGGGGGGTGAAGAGCAATGAACCCTTTAACATATGAAAAGGCGACGTCCTCCGCTGACGCTCTCGAAAGACATGATGGTGACGCCGCCAAGTTTCTGGGAGCTGGAACCAACCTGGTGGATTTGATGCGTGAAGGAATTGCGACCCCGACACGGCTGATTGACGTTACGGGATTGGCGCAGGGCATCGAAGAGCAGTCTGACGGTGGTCTTCGGATTGGTGCAGGTGTCAGCAACACGGCCGTCGCCGACGACACAACGATTCGCGCCGAATATCCAGCTTTGTCACGCGCTATCCTTGCAGGAGCCTCTGCACAAATCCGAAATATGGCGACGGTCGGCGGCAACATTCTGCAGCGGACACGCTGCTCGTACTTTTACGATGTGGCTGGATCACGGTGTAATAAGCGTACTCCCGGCGAGGGTTGTGATGCTATCGGCGGTTTCAACCGTGCTCATGGCATCCTTGGCGTGTCAGACAGCTGCATCGCAACACATCCATCGGATATGTCCGTCGCTCTTTCGCTCTATGACGCAGTGATCAATGTCGAGGGTGACCAGGGGACCCGAAGCATTCCGATAAACGACTTCTACGTTCTTCCCGGAGATACGCCTGACATCGAAAATCAGCTTAATCCGGGTGAGCTGATCGTATCAGTCGATCTTCCTGCACCGTCTGCAAACAGACGTGCAACCTATCGCAAAGTGCGAGATCGCGCGAGCTACGCTTTCGCACTTGTCTCTGTCGCAGGCAGCCTGATCATCGAAGATGGCTTGGTTGTAGACGCCGGTATTTCACTGGGCGGCGTTGCACCTAAGCCTTGGCGCGCAACAGAAGCGGAAGCGGCGATTGTTGGGTCCCCACCAATAGAGGAGACGTTCCGAAATGCCGCTCAAATCGCACTGGCGGACGCGACAACTCAACCCGGAAATGTCTTCAAAACTGAATTGGCGCAACGTGTGATTGTTGCCGTGCTGCAAGACCTCGCAGGAGACGCACAATGACAAATATCAAACCCAACTCATCGTCACATAAGTCGGATCCCAATAGACGTCAGGTCCTTGCTGGCTCAGCGGCCGTCGCTGCTATTGGCGCGTTTGGCCTGCCTGTTGGTGCACAAACCACCGCTGCACCTGCTGCTTCGGGCGCTTTTGCCAGTTTGGGCGTTCCTCATATTCGGCGAGACGGTGCAGAGAAAGCGCGCGGCGGCGCCAAATTTGCTGCTGAATATAGCTATCCTGGAATGGTCTACGGCGCACTCGTCTACTCCACCATTGCTCGGGGTACGATTACGTCTCTGGAAACAGCTGAGGCAGAGGCAGCCCCCGGTGTTGTTCTTGTGATGACCCATGAAAACGCGCCACGGCTTGAACGACCTGAACCCTTCTATTCCTCACCAACTGGAATGGCGGGCAGCTCGACACCTGTGATGCAAGACGCTGAGGTTCTCTGGAACGGGCAACCTGTAGCAGTCGTTCTGGCATCGACTCAGGAAGAAGCCGATCATGCAGCCACCTTGATCAACGTGGCCTATGAAGAGGCTGAGGCTGTCACGAGTTTTGACGTCGCAGCGGAAAGCGCGCAGACAAGCTTCTATGCGGGCCGCGATCTGCTCATTGAGGAAGGTGATGCAGAGACGGCGCTGGCCGATGCGGAGGTGTCCATCGATCTGTCCTTCAACACCCCGGCCCATAACCACAATCAGATTGAGCCGCATGCCGTCACGGTCTTGTGGCAAGACGGCATCCTTCGCATGCATGATTGCTCACAAGGGGTCGATTTATCCGCAATTACGATTGCAAAAGTGTTCGGCATTTCCCCTGCAGAAGTGCATTTGTCTGCTGAATATGTTGGCGGAGGTTTCGGAGGCAAGACGGTGTGGCAATACCACATCCTCGCTGCTGCTGCATCGCAATTGGCCGACAGACCTGTTCGCATGTCACTGACCCGAGAGGGCGTGTTTCGGATATGTGGTGCGCGCGCGCCAACCCGGCAGCGTGTTGCATTGGGCTCAGACCGCGAAGGCCGTTTGACGTCGCTGATCCACACCGGGACGACGATGAAAATCGAGAACAACTCGATGACTGAGCCGTTTTTCGAGCAGAGCGAACACATGTATCGCGCCGACAACATGCACCTTGAGATCCGGGCAGGCACGATGGATATGCTTGCGAATACGTTTATGCGAGCACCGGGGGCAGCAACTGGGACATTTACGCTCGAGGTTGCCTTGGACGAGCTTGCCGAACGCCTTGCGATCGATCCCATTGAACTGCGGGTTCGAAATGAGCCTGAAGTCAATCCAACAACCGGCCGTGCGCATTCGCAGCGTGCATTGGTCGATGCATATCGTGAAGGTGCGCGTCGGTTTGGGTGGATTCCACGGTCGGGACAGCGCCAGGGCTACCGCGAAGGTGAATGGCAAGTAGGGACCGGTATGGCTGCAGCTTACTATCCGTATAAGCGATTTCCAGGTGGTGCCGCCCGTATCACGTTGAACGGTGAGGGTGGTGCATTGATCGAAACCGCCGCGGCCGACATGGGCATGGGGACGACAACTGCGACAGCAGCCGTTGCCTCAGAACGGCTTGGCATTCCCTACGATGCAATCGAAGTCAGGCACGGCGACAACACGTTGCCTGGCGCATTGATCGCGGCTGCATCACAGCAAACCGCAGCAATCGGGGCCTCATTGACAGCGGCGCATGAGGTTTTGCTTGCCGAGCTTGCGAGCCTAGTTCCAGCGACATCACCGTTGCATGGCCTTCCGGCTGCTGAACTTGGAACCGCTGAGGGCGCACTTTATTCGCTAGCCGATCCTCAGCAACAGATCCCACTGGTTGACCTTGTGGCATTGTCGGAAAGCGGCACTGTATCTGCGGAAGCGCAGGGCGGGCCGATCTCGGAATGGACGCAGGACTGGTCAATGCATTCGACCGGGGCCGTATTTACTGAGGTCCGCGTGAACTCAGTCACCGGTGAAATACGCGTACCTCGGATCACAGCCATCTATGATTGCGGAAAAATCCTGAACTCGAAATTGGCTGAAAGTCAGTTTCGAGGCGGCATAATCATGGCGCTCGGGATGACATTGATGGAAGGCGCAAGTTTTGACGAGCGGAACGGACGCGTGATGAACCCAAGCTTCGGGTCCTACTACATGCCGACCCACCTTGACGTCCCACATATTGACGTGGGTTGGACTGACATTCCTGATCCTCAAGCACCTACGGGTGCGCGCGGAATTGGCGAGATCGGAATGAGTGGACCAGCAGCAGCGATTGCAAATGCCATTTATGACGCAACTGGCAAGCGCGCGCGCGACCTCCCAATCCGTTTGGATGCGCTAATGTGAGACGATCAAAGCGCGTCGCGCGTTTTTGCAAATTGTCGCGGCGCGTGTCCCATGGTCCTCTTGAAGGCAACACCAAATGCGCTTTCAGAGGTGTAGCCGACATCGGAAGCAATCGTCGCCACGGGCATCTGTGAGTTCATCAACCTATCTGCAGCAATCAACATGCGCCATTCAGTCAGATATTCGATTGGTGTTTGGTCGGTCACCTCACGAAATCGAACCGCAAAAGACGTTCGTGAGCTTGCAGTCAGTTTCGCGAGTGTCTCAACGCTCCAAGCTCTCGCCGGATCATCGTGCATCGCTGCGATCGCGGGTGCGATACGTTTGTCTGCCAAGGCAGCGAGCCAGCCTTTGCCGACAGGCGAATCTGTGGAGAGATGATCGCGCAGGACTTGAAGCAGCAAGACGTGGGAAAGATGTGTGACCGTTAATGGACTTCCCGGTCGAGGCAAACGCAGCTCATCCGCAATTCGACTAAGTGTCCAACGGATGGTCTCTTGCTCTGGACCAGGGCTGATCACGATCAAAGGCGGCAAGTTGCGCATGAGTGTCCGCGCAGGCAATCCGTCAAGGAGGAACCTCGCACCCGTCATGAAAAAATCGCCGCCGCATCCGTAGGTCGCCGTCCCGCCATGACGTACCGGCTCGTAGAGAATTTGCGCATCAATCCCTGTTTGTGAGGGTTTCGATGACAGGATAAAGGGCCGACCCCGTGGCAGAATTGCGCAATGGCCAGCCGGAAGATGAACGGGGTCAGTATCCTGAACGGTAATCCAGCATTCTCCTTTGAGAACGGCATTACATTTCAGACCCTCATGCGCCTCAAATCGAATTGACCAGTCACCGCCCGCGTCAAAACCGGCAGCGACGCAATCATGTGGATGCAACAAAGAGACAATATTTGATAAAGGATCTATAGATCACCTATTTTGAACGTTGGCGAGATATTTGTGAACTATCAAGCACTTTAAGTTCGAATTATCGCGCATATCTCCCCCGATATCAACAGGGAGAACCGCGTCGTGCTCCACAAATCAGCACAGCCCGTGAGCTGAAAATTGCAAGCTAGTGCTGAGCCCTCTGATCAGCGGTTGGCTTCGCGCAAGTCAAGAGAGTGAACCAGAATGAACAGATCTAAATCTACACCCAAAGTGATGGTCACCGGCGCAACGGGACAGCTTGGCGGTCTAGCAATTTCGACCTTGCTGAAAAGGATGGCTCCAAACCAGATTGCTGCGCTCGTGCGACCGAAAAAAGAAGCCGATGCCCGTGTCTCGAAGCTCGATCAACTAGGGACCGAAACGAGAGAAGCCGATTACGAAGATCTCGAGTCACTGAGGCAGGCGATGTCGGGGATCGAACGTCTGCTATTTATCTCTTCCAACTCGTTTGAACCGCGCCGAAGCCAACACCAGAACGTGATCGATGCGGCACAGGCGTCCGGTGTAAAGTTTATTGCGTACACCAGCATCTTGAATGCTCAGGACACTCCGCTGGTTTTGGCGACCGATCACCGGGAAACAGAGAACATGTTGACGGCTTCCGGCATAGATCATGTGGTGCTTCGCAATGGATGGTATCTGGAAAATCATCTCAACGGAGCCCAACAAGCCGTGAAGGATGGTTTCATTGCAGGCGCTGCAGGCGATGGTCGTTTCTCTTCTGCTGGTCGCGCGGATTATGCCGCGGCGGCCGCTGTTGTGATCCATCCAGATTTCGTCCCGACACGACAGGTTTTTGAGTTGGCCGGCGATGCTTCATATTCGCTTTATGATCTTGCTGCGGCTTTCAGCGAGCAGTTTGATACAGATATTCGATACCGGAACATGGATGCAGAAGCCTTTAGATCTGCGCTGGAGGTACACAACCTGCCACAGACTCTGACGTCAATTCTGGTGGATACAGATCTGTGTGCTGCCGATGGGGCGCTTGAAGACGCCAGCGGCACGCTGCAGGCTCTTATTGGCCGTCCGACACTTTCCCTGTCCGATGCACTATCAACCACCCCTTAACCCTTAGGGCTCTGCAAACACCCTAAATCTAACTCAGGAGAATGCGAAATGACAAAAATCACACCGAACCGCCGCACCATCTTGGCAGGCGCGGCAGCAACCTTTCTCACAGGGATATCCGGGCTGGTCACATCAGCACGAGCACAAGGTTTCGCGCCGACCCGGACAATGCGTGGTGGAGCAAATAATTATCGACCCGGCGCACCGATCGTAGATCGGATCGGAGGCGGGGGCTTTTGGACAACAGGAACCGTTCGGCGCGCAAACGATGGCATGCCTCTCCCTGGTCGCCGGATTCAAGTCTGGGCCCACACCACCGAAGGCCACGAACGCGACGCGGCATCACATGGTGCCACCCTTACGGACGAGAACGGTATCTTCCGCATCGAAATGCCTCAGATTGTTCCCGCCTTTGGCCAGCCGCATGGGCATTTGGCATACGACGCCGAGTTTGATGACGGCGGGTTCCAAACCGTCTTTTTGAGGCCAGTCATGGCGCGTGCGTCGGATACAGAACTTAACGTAGATTTTGTTCTGCAGCCTTCATGATCTCAAGAAAGACAGTGTTGTGGATGGTGGTTACACTCGTGATCGCTATACCAATACTGGTTGCAACCCAGAGTCCGCTCCTTGAATGGCGCCAGCCGATTTATGTAGCAGCTGGTTTTGCTGGGATAATCGCCTTGGCATTGATGCTGTTGCAAACTCTTTTAGTAAGTGGCCAGCTACTTGTTGGTTCGAAACAGAGATACGCCCACGCGATTGTTGGCGGAAGTATCGTTAGCTTAATCGTCGTTCATATCGGGGGGCTTTGGTATATTAGCCCTCCGGATGTTGTTGACGTGCTTCTTTTTCGCTCACCTACACCGTTCGGACTTTGGGGAATGATAGCAACACTTGCTGTATTTGCCTTAAGCAGTCTGGCTGTCTTCAGGACGCGGATCAGTTTGACACGTTTTCGCGCGCTGCATGGCGCTAGTGCAGTTCTTGTCGTTCTTACGACTATTGCGCACACTGTTTTGATAGAGGGCGCCATGGGCCAGTATACGAAAGTGGCCTTGTGTAGTATGGTCGGTGGAGCACTTTGTTGGACGCTATGGCGTCGTCGGAGTTGGCGAGTTTTCAAACTTAAGAGAGCGTAGCCGGGCTACGCTCCCCCTGCCGGACACACGCCTTTCACACTTAAAATAATACGTTGTCACGGCCTTTAAGACCAATAACATCTCTCGCTTGGTCTGGCGTTGCAACGTAAGCGTTTGAGAGGTGGTTCGGTTCGTTTGAACAGTTTGGAGCCGTTTCTTAGGTGGATTTTCCGCTCGTTTATGCCGCCACCGGGATTGGTTTCGACGGGTTGAGATATGCCTGATCGGGGGGTTGCCCGTCCAGCGATGAGTGTGGTCGCCTGCTGTTGTAGAATGCCAGATACA
>NZ_JAFEUL010000033.1 GCF_016901225.1 Actibacterium sp. 188UL27-1
GTCGAGCGCTCCTTCCAAAAAATCGTTCTCCAGCGTCAGCTGGCCAATCTTCGCATGCAACGATTTGACATCAATTTCAGGTTCTTTCGAGGTCTTCGGTTTGTCATCAAAGACATCCGTCACCCCATCGAGAAGCTGATCCTTCCACTGCTTGATCCGATTGGGAAGAACATCGAACTGTGTCGCCAACTCGCTCATCGTCCTGTCGCCCTTCAAAGCCGCCAACGACACTTTCGCTTTGAATGCAGGGCTGTGGTTCCGTCTGGGCCGTCTTACCATCTTCGCTCCTTCGTCCCGGCACGCTGCCGGATCACGAGCGAAAAATCCACCTAACTCAACTGTTCAGATTTCTCAGGCCATCTCTCGATATACTCAAGCGTGATCTTCAATTCTATGATGCTCATGGTCCGGTCCCCCTGCCAGGCCGTTGTAATTCCAAGGCAGGAGAGCGTCGATATCGGATTGTTTATGGCCTTGCGCGATGGCGGTCAGTGACGCGGCCAGCCCGGCAAAAGACTCAACGCCGTTGAGTTTGCAGGTTTCGATCAGGGAGGCGATGACGGCCCGGTTCTGTGCGCTGGCATCATGCCCGGCGCAGAGTGGGTGAGGGCCAGTTCCGGTTCATTCTGCCCATGTCGGGCAGGTTTCTCGCGTTCATTACCGGTGGCACGCCGATTTCGGATCGGATGTCCGGGTATTTCTCGCGCATCAACGGGGTGACGGGCGATATGTGGCTGTCTGACGTCAGCACCAATGGGACAGTTTAGGTCGATTTGATAAGGGAGGGTTTCTGGCACATCGTAACCACCAAGGAGTGGAGATGAGACAGAAACCCGGAACGCGAAAGAGCAAGGGTGAGAAGGTCGTCAAAGACATTCGACAGATCAGCTCTGCCTTGATTGTCTTGAAGAACGTCTCGACTGCGGAGTTGTCATAGAAGTTGCCCTTGCCTGGCATCGACACCTGGAAGCCGTGCTGGCGCAAGCGCTTTTGATAGTCATGAGCGCAGTATTGGGCGTGTTCAAGCGGTTGTCGCAACGGTACCGAATTGGAGGTTGTGATGACAACCCGCAAACGTGCCTCAGGGCGCAGCACACTGCATGCACCGGGACGGTCTGGGGTGGCGCTTCGGTCCCAACAAATCGTGTTCTGGCAACTGATCAGGCAAGGCGTTTCCAGCGAAGAGGCTGGTATGCAAGCTGGCGCGTCTGCCCCTGTTGGCAGTCGTTGGTTTCGAGAGGCCGGAGGCATGCCACCATCAAAGTTCGCACAGTCATCCCAGCGGCTTTCCGGTCGGTATCTTTGTTTTGCCGAACGCGAAGAGATCGCATTGCATAAGGCACAGGGCCTTGGTGTCTGCGCGATTGCAAGTAAATTGGACGCTCGGCCTCCACCATTTCTCGGGAACTTCGCCGGAATGCCGCGACACGCTCGGGCGGCTTTGAGTATTGCGCGACCACTGCTCAAAGGCATGCCGACCGTGCAGCATGTCAGCCCAAAGCGACAAAACTGGCGCAGAATGAAGCCTTGCGGCAGTATGTCGAAGATCGGCTTTCGGATCTGGTGTCGGACCCAAATGGGAAGATCATAGCTGGTCCGGATGTGCCGTGGACGAAGAGACGGTCTGTGCGTCGGCAACAGCGCAGATGGGCACAGGCTTGGAGCCCAGAACAAATCGCGCGCCGCTTGCCACTGGACTTTCCGGATGACCCCATGATGCGCATCAGTCACGAAGCAATCTATCGGTCCTTGTTCATCAGGGGCGTGGCGCATTACGCCGAGAATTCGTTGCTTGTTTGCGATCTGGACAAGCGCTGCGTGTCCCCCGTGCGCGATGAAAAGGTAAAGGCAAACCATTCGTATCTGATCAGATCATGATCAGCGAGCGCCCCGCCGAAGCAGATGATCGCGCTGTCCCGGGGCATTGGGAAGGTGATCTTATCCTTGGACTGAAGAGCTCGGCGATCGGCACTTTGGTGGAACGTTCAAAGCGCTTCACCCTTCTCCTGCATCTGCCACCGATGCCAGGTCATGGCACCGGGCCGCGCAAAAAGAACGGTCCCGCACTCGCAGGGCACGGAGCTGAAGCTGTTCGAGATGACATCACCAATTCCATTCAAGCTCTCCCCAAGCACCTGTGCAAATCGCTGACACGGGACCAAGGTGCTGAGATGGCGCAACATGAGCAATTGACGGACCACACCGGCCTCTAGGTCTTCTTCTGCGATCCACAAAGCCCCTGGCAACGCGGCAGCAATGAGAACACCAACGGGTTATTGCGCCAGTACTTTCCAAAGGGCACGGATCTCAGCCCCCATGATGAAAGCACTCTCAATGCTGTCGCATACACCTTGAACAACAGGCCCCGAAAAACGCTCGGATGGAAACCGCCCGCAGAGGCGTTGGAAGACGTCCTAACATGAGATATCAATAAACCGTTGCGACAACCCCTTGAAACCGCCCAATACCTGTCCATTCGCTACACCGAGCGCCTGGCAGAGGCGGGGATCGAACCTTCCGTCGGCAGCGTCGGCGACAGTTACGACAATGCCCTGGCCGAGACGATCGATGGACTGTTCAAGGCCGAGGTTATCCACAGGCGTGGTCCATGGCGCAGTCTCGATGCGGTGGAATACGCTACACTCGAAGGGGTCGACTGGTTCAACAACCGCCGATTGCTGGAACCCATCGGAAACATTCCGCCAGCAGAGGCCGAAGTAAACTTCTACGCGGCTCTGGAAAGATCAGACATCGCCGCGCAACCAAGACCAATCAGCCTCCGGAAAACCCAGCGCGGTTCAGTGTCGGCATAATCGCCAAGGTTGATCTTTGCCCTCTTTTGCGACAACACCCCATGTCGTTGTCTTGAGTACTCTTGCGATATGTTATATTGTAACATAATACTCAGGCTGGTCGAGAGAGTGGGAAACTATGAGTGGACGTGGCGAGGTGCTGCAATTGGAGGTGCTGGACATCCTGCGTCAGCGCAATAAGCCAGTGTCTGCCTATGATGTTCTTGGGGAGCTTCGCAAAACGAAAGTAAAAATGGCCCCACAAACGGTCTACCGAGTATTGGCGGCCTTGACAGAATGCGGAAAAATCCACCGCCTGGAGTCTCTCAAAGCCTATGTCAACTGCCAGCATGGCAGCCACCAACACGCCTCGATCCTGTCGATCTGCGATGATTGCGGACGGGTCGAGGAGAGTGTCGCGCCGGACTTGCTCGCTAAACTCTCGAAAGTCACGGGAAAAACCGGGTTCGCAGCACAGCGTCATGTGATTGAGGTCCACGGCCTTTGCGCATCTTGCGGAACCGGGCCAGCGCCAGCATGAATTCAAATGGCAGAACACTGCGACTTCTCCTTGTCGGAGCGGGATCGCGATTGGCCATCGCCACACTGATCGTTGTTGCACTTTGGTTGGGTTTTTTCTGGGCCACCGCCACGCCGGGGGCCCTATGACAACAGCGGTCGCATTTCGTAATCTTACGCTCGGTTATGACCAGCACCCGGCTGTTCATCACCTCGAAACCGAGATTGACCAAGGCAGCCTGACTGCCATCGTCGGCCCCAACGGCGCGGGCAAGTCGACCCTACTCAAGGGCGTAACGGGCGTTTTGGCACCGCTTGAGGGGCGCATTGAAACATCCGGCTTGGGCTATGAGGACATCGCCTATTTGCCGCAGCAATCAGAGATCGACCGCTCGTTTCCGATTTCGGTCATAGATCTCGTGGCCATGGGTCTTTGGCAGGAAATCGGCGCTTTGGGTCAGCTTGGACGAGCAAAGCGGTCTCGTGTCGATGCGGCCATTGCTGCAGTTGGTCTCACCGGCTTTGAACGGCGTCCGATAGCTTCCCTGTCCGGCGGCCAAATGCAGCGCGCTTTGTTCGCCCGGCTATTGCTTCAGGACACCAAACTTGTCCTTCTTGATGAGCCTTTCACGGCAATTGATGCTCAGACAATGGCGGATCTGATCGACTTGATCCATCAATGGCACGGTGAAGGCCGCACAGTGCTTGCTGTGTTGCATGATCAGGACACCGTGAAAGCACATTTCCCGCAAACACTGATGCTTGCACGCGAATTGGTGGCGCATGGGCCCACGGATCGGGTTTTGACATCGGAGAACCAATACCGGGCTCGGCAAATGTGCGAAGCCTGTGCCAGTATTCCGCATGTCTGCGGAAAGAGCGTTGCATGATCTGGGAACTGCTCTTTGCACCGTTCGCTGACTTTGGCTTTATGCGCCGTGCTTTGCTGGGCTGTATCGCAGTTTCGGTTGGCGCCACGCCGGTCGGTGTATTTTTGATGCTCCGGCACATGAGTCTGACGGGTGATGCGATGGCCCACGCCATCCTCCCGGGGGCAGCTATCGGTTACCTGATTTCTGGCCTCTCGTTGGGAGCAATGACAGTTGGCGGATTGATCGCAGGCATGGTTGTGGCCTTGGGCTCCGGCTATGTGGCGCGCGTGACCGCTCTTCGAGAGGATGCCAGCCTTGCCGCCTTCTACCTTATTTCACTGGCTCTAGGCGTGCTGATCGTATCGACCCGCGGCAGCAATGTGGACCTCATGCATGTGCTGTTTGGAACGGTGTTGGCGCTTGATGATGCAGCGCTCATTTTGCTGTGTTCCTTCGCAAGCCTGTCTGTGATCGTCCTTGCCGTCCTGTTCCGGCCCCTCGTGCTGGAATGTGCCGACCCACAGTTCCTGCGGTCTGTCAGCAAGCTAAGCGCGGTTACGCATTTTACCTTTCTTGGCGTCGTCGTCATGAACCTGGTAGCAGGATTCCATGCCCTTGGAACGCTGATGGCCGTTGGGATTATGATCCTGCCAGCAGCTGCGGCCAGGTTCTGGGCCGCCGGGATCGGTGGTTTGATCGCCGGTGCCGCTGCCATCGCCGTGATATCCAGCATGGTCGGTCTGCTATTGTCATTCCACTACAGCCTGCCATCCGGCCCCGCGATCATCCTTGTCGCCGGGATCATCTACGCCGTGTCCCTCATCTTTGGTTCGGTCGGGGGCCTGATCGCGCGGACCCGACCACGTCGTCACTTCGAAACTTGAAAGGTAACTTCATGCCGGCTCGCCGTTCACTCCTCAGGTCCGCCAGCGCCCTAGTCGCTGCCACTTTGATATTGCCGACGGCTGCATGGGCTGATGAACCCACACCTGTCATCGCGACATTCTCGATTTTGGGAGACATAGTGGAACGCATCGGCGGGGATCATGTGACCGTGACAACTTTGGTCGGGCGCAATGGAGACGCCCATGTCTATCAACCGACCCCGCAGGCCGCGCGTGCTGTGAGTGAGGCTGATATTCTATTCATGAACGGTCTGGAATTCGAAGGTTGGTTGGAGCGTTTGTCAGAAGCCGCGGCCTTTGATGGGTCCCTTGTCGTGGCCACGAAAGGGATTGAGCCTATCGCCTTTGAAGAGCACGACGATCATGATGATCACGGGGAGGAGCACGCAGAGCATGGCAACGACCATGGCGATCGCGAGGACGAACATGCCGGTCACGACCATGGGGCGTTTGATCCGCATGCCTGGCTCAGCCCAAAGCTTGCCGTGACCTATGCCGATAATATCACAGCAGCCTTGGCGCAGGCTGACCCGGAGCATGCAGCGATCTTCTATGAAAACCGCGCGGGTTTTGTGGCCGAGCTCGAAGCACTTGATGCAGAGATAAATGCCATGATGACGGCGTTGCCCGAGGAGCGGCGCATCGTCGTGACCTCTCACGACGCCTTTCAATACTTCGCACGCGACTACGGTCTGACATTCGAGGCGCCGCAGGGGTTGAGTACCGATTCGGAAGCCTCCGCACAGGATGTCGCACAACTTATTGAACAAATGAGAGAGCAGAATATTTCCGCCGTCTTCGTCGAGAATATCGCCGATTCTCGCTTGTTAGAGCAGATCGCGAACGAGACCGGGGCGACACTTGGCGGCACCCTCTATCCCGGCGCGCTTTCTGAACCGGATGGACCGGCTGCGACTTACCTGGACCTGATGCGCCACAACGCGACCACATTGTCACAGGCACTCGGGTCCTAAGATGACTGATCAACGTGTCCCGGTGACCCTGCTGACCGGCTTTTTAGGAGCGGGTAAGACGACGCTGCTGAATGCAGTGCTGTCGGACAGTGCCGCAGGACGCGCGGCGGTCATCGTGAATGAGTTTGGCGAGGCGGGTCTTGACCATCAGTTGATCGCAGAAAGCAGTGACGAGGTGATTCTGATGCGCTCCGGCTGCCTGTGCTGTTCGGTGCGTGGCGAGCTCGCCCAAACGATGGCGCAGCTTTTGGAGCGCAGGGATAAAGGCGACCTTACATTTGAGCGTGTCGTGATCGAAACCACCGGGCTTGCTGACCCGGGCCCGATTTTACAGACGCTTTTGGTCGATCCCTTCCTGGCGCACCGGACCCGCATGGATGGGATCGTAACGGTTGCGGACGCGTCCAATGGACCTGCCACGCTGGATGCGCAGTTCGAGGCCGTGTCCCAGACGGCCATGGCGGATGTGATCGTATTGAGCAAAACTGACCTTGTGGCACCTCCTGAAGTGGCGGCTTTTGAGGCGCGCCTCAGATCGCTCAATCCCGGTATCCGTATTCTTCACTCCGTGCGCGGAGACGGTATCTCCGGGCAGATCTGGGGACTCAGCGCTTTACGACCGAGCGCGGCCAAACAGGACGTCCTGACCTGGACAACCGGACCGGAAACGCCAAAGGACCCTCTTGCCAACTTATCCGGATTGTCGCCGTCCAAACCTGTCAGCATCAATGCAGCACCAGTGCATGACGCACGCATCAGTACTGAATCTATCGTTTTGGACGAGCCAATCCCTGATGACGTGTTTGATCAATGGCTGGATACTTTGATCAAACTCCGGGGTCCCGACATTCTTCGGGTCAAAGGGATCGTCTTTCTGGAAGGGATCGAAGCTCCCTTTGTGTTCCACGGCGTGCAGCACATTTTCGACCCACCGGTACCACTCAAGACCTGGCCAAACGACGACAGGACAAGCCGTATTGTCGTTATTGCACGCGATTTGCTCAAAGGTGAATTGCAACGCAGCCTCAACCTGCTGCGGCCCACTTCCATGCTTCTGGTTTCTGCCGCCAACGCAAGGTGATCCAATGACCGACACGCGTCGTCCAATTGCAGTCATCGTTAACAATCTGTCCGAAGAAATATCGACGCTGATCGGGTGCGCGCTGACATGAAACTATCCCGCACCAAGAATGCCGGATCGGGGGGCAGCGCCCGACCCATTTCCGGTGGGTATCGCGTGAAAGACGCGGCATGAGGCAACGGATCAAAAGGGGGACCGGCGTGCTGGAACGGACGCCCTGGCACATTTTGGCCGTTTTCGGCGCGTTTGCACTCTTCATCCCTCCACTTCAGGCGCATCCCCATGTCTTCGTCGATGGCGGCGTCGATTTTGTCGTAAGCGACGAAAAAACCCTCGAAGCTTTGCAGGTGACGTGGCTCTACGATGAGTTTGAAACCCTCTACCTGCTGTCCTCCTATGGCATGTCCCTAAACGCGGAAGGTGGGCTTGATGAGGAGGATCGATTAAAACTTGTTCGTCTCAAAAGCGACTGGCCCAGCGATTTCGACGGATCGGCCCATCTCTCCATCGCTGGTGAACCTGTCAGGCTTGATTGGCCCGTCGGCTTGGACGTGCACTTGATCAACGGACGCCTGCAACTGACCTTTTCAAGGCACCTTGAAACGCCGATCAATCTGAACCGCTCTCCAGCCGAGGTGGCATTCTACGAATCCACCTATTTCTTCGCATTCAAGGTTGCTAATTTACCGCAACTCATCGGGGATATAGACAACTGTACCGCACAGGTGATCCCCTTCGATCCCGATGCCAAAGACACCGCCTTGCAAGCAGTTTTGGCGAAACTCAGCCGGGAAGAAACACCAAGCAATCAGAACGTCGGCGCCCTGTTCGCCGACAGGATCATGGTGCAATGCGGATAGCGCTTTTCGTTTGTCTTGCGGCCGCGGCGGCTGTGGTTTTGTATGTGATGTCCGACCTGAGCGGTCTAGCCACATGGGCCACCGATCAGCAGCGCGGTTTTCAAAAGCAGATGGCCGGGGCTGTCCGGGCCTTGAAGGCCGGCGAACCCGGCGCCTACGTCACTTTGCTCAGCGCCACCGCGGCTTACGGGTTCGTTCATGCATTGGGACCGGGACACGGAAAATACCTCGTCGGTGGGGTCGGATTGGGAACATCCGTTTCGACACTACGCCTCATGACGATTGCCGGAATATCGAGTCTCACTCAGGCACTATGGGCGGTTGTGCTGGTCTATGGCGGGTTCTGGTTGATTGAGGCATCGGCGAGCCAACTGACGTCATTGGCAAACGACATCCTCGCCCCGGCAAGTTATCTGGCGATCGCCTGCGTCGGACTGACCCTTATTTGGCGAGGTGCGCGATCGCTCAAAAGAAAGTCGTCCCACCACCATCATCATGCCGAATGTGGCTGTCATTCCCATGGCCCAACGCCGGATCAGGTCGCGCGGGCCGGATCTTTCCGCGACTCGCTTGTTCTCGTGCTCAGCATCGCAGTTCGCCCCTGCACGGGTGCAATTTTTCTTCTCGTCATTGCCTGGCAGATGGACATTCAAATGGCTGGGGCAGCGGCTGTTCTTATCATGGGCCTTGGCACCGCCGTGCTCACCAGTTTGGTCGCAGTGTCCAGTATCGCCGCCCGCAGCGTTGCGTTCGCATCATCCACCTCGTTCAGCGGGCAGCACATCGCATTACCCGCTTTGCAGATTTTCGCAGGCGCCCTGATTTCTGTAGTTAGCATAGGGTTGCTTGGCCTCGTGCCTTAAGACGATGGATGACACGGGTTTCGATGCCAACTGCTTTGGTCGTAGCCGCATCGTTTATACCCTCAACCATCTCTGTCTGATGGTGAGCGGTTGCGTCGAACTGGGTTTGGAGGCCGGAGCGGCAACAGAACACCGATGCCGCTGGCCCACCAAATTCTCTTCTTTGATCGACCGTGTCTCTACATAAATCAAATCTTGATTAATTGCTGGGGTGGTTCTCGCTTCTGGTGGCAATTTTCAAGAGGGTGAGCGCTGCCGTTGCAGGGGCCTATACTCCAGCCCTATTCTGAAAAATGCCGACAGACACTCCAATTTCAGCAGATGATTCCAACTTGTCTTATCTGGACAAAAATTGCCGGGCTCAACTGCCACGCACGCCATCAACAAAGGCTCTTGTCAGGCAACAAGCAGGACACCTTTTTCTTGCAAAGACGCAATTTTAGCATCGTCATAGCCATATTCCGCCAGGACTTCCGGCCCGTGTTGACCAAGGGTCGGCGCAGGACGTGTGACGGCCCCCGGGGTTTCGCTGAACTTAATTGGCGATCCGAGCGCTTTGACATGCCCGGCTATCGGATGTTCGGTCTCAACGATCATTTGTCGCGCCATTGCCTGCGGATCACGGTGCATTTCGCAAATGTCCATCACGGGCCCTGCTGGCAGACCGGCGGCCTCCATGCGGGCTAACCAGTCCTCTGTGTCGCGGGATTGCAGATGAGACTCGAGAATGGGGACAAGATCATGAAGGTTATTGATCCGGTCATGATTTGACCCGAACCGTGAATCATTGTCCAATGCTTGCGCCTCGATCACATCCAAAAGCCGCAGCCAATTACGCTGGTTGGCGGCACCAATATTGATCCATCCGTCACGAGTGCGGAAAGATTGATAAGGGGCGTTCAATGGATGAGCCGAACCAACAGCTTGGGGCGCCCGCCCTGTCGCAAAGGCGATGGCGGATTGCCAATAGGTCAGGGAAATACCGGCCTCGAAAAGCGAAGTGTCGACCATCTGGCCCTGTCCGGTGGCCTGTGCATGGGAATAGGCCGCCGTGCATCCAAGCGCGGCCAGGAAGCCAGCAGTGATATCGGCGATCGGGGCACCAGGTTTCACGGGAGGACGCCCCGGGCCTTCGCCGGTGATGGACATCAGCCCCGACATGCCCTGCGCGATCAGATCAAAGCCACCACGTTCGGCGTATGGCCCGGTGCGGCCAAAGCCGGAGACCGCGCAATAGACCAGCCTTGGATTGCGTTCGCGCAGGGTGTCGTAGCCCAGTCCAAGTCGCTCCATCGTGTCATGACGGTAGTTCTCGATGACTACATCTGCACCGTCCAGCAACACCCGCAGCACCTTGATCGCGTCAGGATCCTTTAGGTTCAGCGCGATCCCGCGCTTGTTGCGGTTCATCATCATGAAGGCAGCACTTTCGCCCATGATGTCGGGGGGCACAAAACGGCGGCTGTCATCGCCATCGGGCTTTTCGACCTTGATGACATCGGCGCCCATGTCAGCCAACATCATGCCGCAGGCCGGACCCGCCATGATGTGGGCCAATTCGATCACTCTCATTCCGGTCAGCGGGCCTTGTCTGGTCATGTCCCGCTCCACTCTGGTTTGGCCTTGGCAAGGAACGCCTCAAGCCCGTGCTTGAAATCTTGGCTCATGTAGCAAAGCGACACGAGGTCACGGTCGTCTACTGCGATGGCTTCGCGGTTGCGCCGCATGGCTTCTTTTGTCGCGCGTAATGTCAATGGCGCCATGCTCGCCAGATGCTCCGCCAGGTCTTTGGCACGCGCAAGCAACGCCACTTCATCCGGCAACACGTCTGCGACCAACCCGATTGCCGACGCCTCCTCGGCACCCATGAGACGGGCGGTGAAGATCATCTCGCGCACCCGGCTTGCGCCCATGAGTTCGCTCAGCCGCGCAAGGTTTCCGGCATTCAGACAATTTCCCAGAGTACGCGCGATAGGGAAACCGAATTTCAACTGTGCGCTGCTGATCCGAATGTCACAGCTTGCCGCAATTGACGCCCCGCCACCGGTGCAGGCTCCGTGAAGCGCCGCAATGGTGGGTACCGGACAAGTCTCTACTGCGGTCAGCACGCTGGTGATCTGTTCCTCATAATCCCAAGCATCCTGTTCAGTTTTAAAGGCGCGAAACTGGGTCATGTCGGTCCCCGCCGCAAAGGCTTTGCCGCCCGCTCCGGTGATCACCATCACCCGGACAGAGCCATCGGTGGGCATGGTGCCGCAGAGGCTTGCCAACTCTTCATACATGGCAAACGTCATCGCATTGCGCGCCTCTGGCCGGTTGAAAGTGACCCAAAGCGTCTGGCCGCGCAGCTCGGATAAGATGTCGTTGGTCATCGTTCAAATTCCTTTGGGACGTGATCCGCCATGGGTACAATTTCACTTGGGCGACAAGATCATGGCGCCTTTTCAAGCAAGATATCTGTGGAACTGATGGTCAAGCCATGCCTTGGCAATCAAGACAGGGTTCGGCTTTCAGCACTATCTTCAGACGCCAAGTCGAGCGCCTTGATGTGGGCCGCGAACTTATTCATCATATGAGTCTTCATCAGCTGACCCAGGCCGGTCACGTCCCGGTCACGCAGCTTTTCCATCATCTGCTCATGTTCCTGGATCGCCTCGGCCCATCGTTCCTCGGACAAGTTGACCATGAACCGTGCCCGCCGCACACGAACCGCCAGCATACGGTGATGGGACTCAAGCAACTCGTTCTTTGCCCCGTCGATCAGGGCATTGTGAATGTCTTGATTGGCCTGGAAATATGTTTTGCGGTCCCGTGCTTTATAGGCTTTGACCATGGCATCGTGGCGCTTTTCGATACGGGCAATCTCGGCGTCGTTTAGATTTTGACACGCGAGTTCACCGGCCAGTTGTTCCAGCATGGCGATGACCGGGAACGTGTCTTCCAGCTCTTTGCGAGTGACGCGGGCAACGCGGGCTCCGCGATTGGCCTGCAACACTACCAGCCCTTCGGATGCCAGAACTTTGAGCGCTTCGCGCAGAGGCGTTCGGGACACCCCAAAGGACTCACACAATTCTTTTTCCGGTACCTTCTCACCAGGCTTGAGCGCATCTTCGACCACTAGGTTGCGTAGACGTTCCACCAGTTCTTCATGCAGGGTCGGGCGTTTGATGGTTTCCGGCAGATTCATATAGATATCCTATCCATCAAGGACCCTCTCCAGCAAGCGCGCAACATGAATAGCGCGGCGCGGTGTACCATCTGCGATCTGGTGGCGACAGGATGTTCCATCCGCAACAATAATCGCATTTTCGGGTGCGGCATCAAGCGCAGGGAAAAGATCGAGATTTGCCATTTGCAGCGAAACATCAATGGTGTCAGGCGCATATCCGAATGCGCCTGCCATACCGCAACAACTGCTTTCGATGAAACTGACCTGTGCGCCGGGGATGCGTTTCAGAAGATCAAGCATTGGTGTCACCGCGTCTTGAGCCTTTTGATGACAATGGCCGTGAACATAGATCGGGTGCTCGAGCGCTGTCAGCGGCAGTTTGGGTAAGGTGACCAGGAATTCCTCGAATGTATGGGTCGCCTGCGCCAAAGCTTCGGCCTCTGCCCCCGGGCAAAGGGCAAGAAATTCGTCACGAAACGTCAGGATCGAAGAGGGTTCCAGCCCAATGACCGGCACGCCTTTCGCAACTGCGGGCCGGGTGGCTTCGATCACCCGCTGTGCCTCTGATCGGGCCTCCTCGACGCAGCCAACCGCCAGCAATGTGCGCCCGCATTCCAGCGCAATGCCGGAGCCGTCCTGTGCAACAGCCACCCGCAACCCGGCAGCCCGCAGAACCCGCAAGGCGGCACGCAGGTTTTCCGGCTCGAAATAGCGGTTAAATACATCGGCAAATATCAAGACTTGCGGATCTGTATCTTGCGCTTCGTCATCGCGAAACGGGTTAGAAGACCAAACGGGAATATCACGTTTATGCGACACGCCCGTCAGCCTTTCAGACAGCTTGCGCACCAGCCTGATCTGGTTGCGCAGGTTCATCAGCCAGGCTAGTTTGGATGCCTTGGGTGCATAGCGTGGAAGGTATCCCACCAGCTTCTCGGCGATCGTGAGACCATTCTCGCGCCGTCGCGCCGCCAGCACCTCGATCTTCATACGCGCCATGTCAACGCCGGTCGGGCATTCCCGGCGGCACCCTTTGCATGAAACACAATATTTCATCGTGTCGGCCATGGCGTCGGAGGTCAGGCCACCGGGCATCTGGCCACTGATCGCAAAGCGCAGTGTGTTGGCCCGCCCGCGCGTGGCATCACGTTCGTTACGCGTGGCCCGGAACGACGGGCACATGACGCCGCCCTTCAGCTTGCGACAGGCGCCGTTGTTGTTGCACATCTCAACCGCACCCTGAAACCCGCCTGCAGCGCCGGGCCACGCTGACCAGTCAAGCGCAGTTTCAAAGTCCGGTACGGTGTAGTTTGGCCCGTACCGAAACACGCGGCGGTCATCCATCGCAGGAGCATGCACAATCTTACCGGGGTTCATCAGCCCAGTGGGATCAAAGCGCGCCTTCACTTCTTCAAAGGCCGAAACGATACGTGGGCCGAACATCTTTTCGTGAAATTCCGAGCGCACAATCCCGTCGCCGTGTTCTCCGGAATGCGAACCCTTGTAGTACTTGACCAGATCGAAACATTCTTCGGCAATGGCGCGCATGGTTTTCACGTCTTGATCCTGACGCATGTTCAGAACAGGGCGCACGTGCAAACAACCGACAGAGGCATGCGCGTACCAGGTGCCTTTCGTACCGTAGCGTGAAAAAATGTCGGTCAGGCCCTTTGTGTATTCGGCCAGATCGGGCAAGGCCACGGCGCAATCCTCAACGAATGAGATCGGCTTGCCCGCCTGCTTCATGGACATCATCACGTTCAGACCTGATTTCCGATACTCCGCAATGGCCCCTTGCAGGGCGTCATCAGATACCGGCACCACGCCGCCCCACCGGTCGCCTGTACCTTTGAAGTCAAGCCCTAGATCGCCCATAAGCTGCGACAGCTGCACCAGTTTTGCCGCATTGGCCTCGGCGCTACCCTCGGCAAACTCCACCAGCAACAAAGCGGCGGGGTCGGGTTCGACAAAGGCTTCGATCGTGTTGCGGAAAAGCGGGATGTCGCGCCCAAGCGCAATCATCGTGTCGTCGATCAATTCCACCGCAAGCGGGTTTAGCGTGACCAGATGCTGGGCGGCATCCATAGCTGCATAAAACGTTGGGAAATGGCAGACACCTGTCACCTTTTCACCCGGAAGATGGGCCAGGCTGAGTTCCAGTTCGGTGAAGTAGGCCAGTGTACCTTCGGACCCGACCAGCAGATGCGCCATGTTCACATCGTTACCGGTCAGCGCGTCGATGTTATAGCCACCGACGCGGCGCTGCACCTTGGGAAACTGCGCATCGATCTCGGCTGCCTCGCGCTGACCAAGGGCGCGCATATCTGCCACCAGGTCAGCATAGGGCCCCGGTTCGGGATCCGCGCCGTTAAACCGCGCCTTGCTGCCGTCCGGCAAAATGGCCGAAATTGCACGAATATTGTCGCGCATGATGCCATAGCGGAGGGACTTACCCCCCGATGAATTGTTGGCCGCCATCCCGCCCAAGGTACAGCGCGACGCGGTCGACGGATCAACCGGGAACCACAAACCATGGGATTTCAGAGCGCGGTTCAATTCGTCCAGAACCAGACCGGGCTCAACCCGGGCAGTCAAATTTTTCGTGTCGACATCCAGAATTCGGTTCAGGTGGTGCGTGTTGTCTAGCACCACTGCGCGGTTCACGGTCTGACCACATTGCGATGTGCCACCTCCACGCGGCAGCACCGGTGTTTCCTCGTCGCGGGCGATGCTCATGGCCGCCTCGATGTCATGCACAGAACGCGGCACAACCACCGCCTCGGGGATCATCTGATAGATGGACGCATCGGTCGCATAGCGCCCGCGCGCCGCGGGATCCGCCATGACATCGCCAGAAATGGCTGCGTTCAAGCGGTTTGAGAGACCGGAGTTTTCACGCATAAGCCAGCAAATGTCCTCCCCCGACGCAAGCTTGCCATGACCCCAAAAAATTGGGTTGACTGAATTATGAATTCATAATTACGTTTTGACAACTGCTAATCGCGCCCTCGAAAGGCGCCTGTGGGAGGATCAGATTCGATGCGTCAGGCAGGCCGACACTTTTTGCAAATTCCCGGCCCAAGCGCCGTTCCCGATCGCATTCTGAGCGCGATTGGGCAGCAAACGATTGATCATCGCGGACCGGATTTTGCTGCGGTGGGCAAGAAGGCACTGGACGGCATGAAGACCATCTTCAAGACCGAGCAGCATGTCTTTATCTTCCCATCCTCCGGAACGGGTGCGTGGGAGGCCGCATTGGTCAACACCATGTCATCAGGCGACAAGGTGTTGATGTTTGAGACCGGGCACTTTGCGACCCTTTGGAACAAGATGGCGCGCAAAATCGGGCTTGAACCAGAGTTTCTGCAAGGCGATTGGCGCGGTGGTGCAGAGCCGGACCGGATTGAGGCGCGGTTGCGCGAAGACAAAAATCACGAGATCAAAGCGGTCTGTGTGGTGCATAATGAGACATCCACGGGATCGGTTTCGCCTATTGCCGACGTGCGCAGGGCAATTGACGCGGCGGGGCATCCCGCCCTGTTGATGGTCGACACAATCTCGGGCCTGGCTTCGATCGACTTTCGGTTTGATGAATGGGGCGTCGATGTTTGTGTCTCGGGTTCGCAAAAGGGCTTAATGCTGCCGCCCGGGCTCAGCTTTAACGCGGTGAGTGAAAAGGCGATGCAACACGCAAAATCCGTGACCATGCCGCGCAGCTACTGGGACTGGCACGATATGGTCGGCCCAAATGAGACTGGCTATTTTCCTTACACCCCGGGCACCAATCTGCTGTATGGATTGAACGAAGCAATCGACATGCTGCATGAGGAAGGGCTGGACAACGTCTTTGCCCGGCACGCGCGCCACGGTGCTGCCACCCGGGCCGCCGTGCGCGCCTGGGGGCTTGAGGTTCTTTGCGCACGGCAAGGGCAGGAGTCGGGCGTGCTAACTGCGGTGCTTGTACCACAGGGCCATTCGGCAGATGCGTTTCGCGCAAACACGTTGAAACACTATGACATTTCGCTTGGTAATGGCCTGTCCAAGGTTGCTGACAAGGTCTTCCGCATTGGGCATCTGGGTGATTTCAACGATCTGATGCTGATGGCCACGCTATCAGGTGTCGAGATGGGTCTGGCCAAGGCTGGCATCCCGCATCAGTCGGGCGGCGCTCAAACCGCGATGGAGCATCTCAAAGACACAACAAAGGAGCGGCACGCCGCAGAATAACGCCCCGGGAGGGGGCGCAAAGGGAGGAAAATCAATGAAACTTAAA
This sequence comes from Actibacterium sp. 188UL27-1, assembly GCF_016901225.1. Taxonomy (GTDB): domain Bacteria; phylum Pseudomonadota; class Alphaproteobacteria; order Rhodobacterales; family Rhodobacteraceae; genus 188UL27-1. Next base: position 16,309 of record NZ_JAFEUL010000033.1, read on the forward strand.
GCAACTATTCTGGCCAGTGTGGCCGCGATTGCCATGCCACTTGCGGCAACAGCGGCGGATATCACACTTCGCTTCGGTCATGTCGGCAACCCTGGCTCGCTATTCGAGGCGTCGGCCAATGCCTTCGCGGAATGTGCCAATGGTAAGCTGGGCGATCAGGCCGAGGTGCAAACTTTTGGCGCGAGCCAGTTGGGCAAAGACCGCGAGCTTTTGCAAAAGTTGAAGCTGGGCCAGGTCGATTTCTCATTGCCCTCATCAGTGATGTCGTCCGTGGCACCGGAGTTCGGGGTGTTTGAAATGCCGTACATTGTTCAGGACCGTGAACACATGCGCCGCATCCAGGCCGAGATGGGAGATGTCTTCCAAGAGGCCGCCTTGAGCGAGGGATACCGGATCATCGGGTATTTCGAGAACGGTTTTCGGCATATCACCAACAACACTCGTGCAATCGATACGCCCGAGGATCTGCAGGGTATCAAACTACGCACGCCAAACGGCGAGTGGCGCGTGAAGATGTTCCAACTTTATGGCGCGAACCCAACGCCGATGGCCTTTTCGGAAGTGTTCACCGCCCTTCAGACCAAAGTGATCGACGGCCAGGAAAATCCCTATGCGCAAATCGCATCGGCGAAATTCCAGGAAGTGCAGGAATACCTGTCGATCACCGGCCACGTTTACACACCCGGTTACGTTCTAGTTTCCGAAAACAACTGGCAGAAACTGCCTGAGGATGTGCGCGCGGGTCTCGAAGCATGCGGTACCGAGACTCAGGACTTCGTCTACGAACATGCTGCCAACCTGGAAGCTGAGCTTTTGCAGGTGATCAAAGACGCGGGTGTCAAAGTCAACGAGGCCGACAAACAGGCCTTCATTGATGCCTCGGCCCCGATCTACGAAGAGTTCGCTAATACTGTAGAAGGGGGAGCGGAATTGATCGAGCGGATCCAAAACCTCGCTTCGGGATCGTGATTTTCGCGACGCGGAGGGCAAACCGCTGCCTTCCGCGCATCTGTAACAGGACATCACAGCAGTTTCTCAGGAGACCGGCGGGCATCGTGTCCGGCGAGGGACAAATATGCTCAACACGCTTCAGAAATTCTTTGAGATCGTTCTCGAATATTTCGTGATCCTGCTGATGGTTGTCTTGACCGTCATCGTAATCGTCGCCGTTCTCTATCGCCTGACGGGGTCCAGCCTGTCTTGGTACGATGAGGTGGCAGCGATCCTGCTGGCCTGGATTACCTATTACGGATCGGCACTGGCGGTATTGCGGCGGCGTCACATCGGATTTGACAGCGTGCTGCTAGCAATGCCCAGTCAAACGCGCATGATTGCGATGATCGTGGCAGAGATGATCACTGCGGGATTTTTCATCCTATTGGCGTGGGCCGGGTTCACCGTCATGGCCATCCTTGGCGGCATGTCGCTTGTCTCGCTCACATGGATGCCCGTCAGCGTCACGCAATCGGTCATTCCGCTTGGTGCGCTTCTTTTTGTGATCTGTCAGTTGCTCAGCCTGCCCGACTATTGGCGCAAGACGTCGCAGGGCGTGTCATTAGAATATGCCGAAATCGAAGAAGAGGTCGAAACCGAGATGAAGAAAGCGGGGAACGCCTGATGCTGATGCTGGGTATCTTTGTTGCCATGGTTGCGATGATCTGTCTGAACGTACCGATTGCCGTGGCGCTCGCAGTGTCCGCCATCATTGGCCTTTTGGTTTTGGAAGGCACCGGATCTCTCGTGAATGTCGCATTGGACATGTATAGCGGCGCCACCAAGTTTTCCCTGATCGCCATCCCGATGTTTGTTCTGGCCGGGGCCATCATGAATGCAGGTGGCATAACAGACCGGCTGATCAACTTTGTCGCCGCCTTGATCGGATTCATCCGAGGCGGGCTTGCACATGTGAATATTGGTGTGTCGCTCTTTTTCGCCGAAATCTCGGGTTCGGCGGTGGCCGACGTGGCTGCAATGGGGTCGGTGATGATCCCACAAATGAAAAAGCGCGGCTACTCGGCAGCGCTGTCTGCGGCGGTCACGTCATCATCCGCGTCGCTGGCGATCATCATCCCGCCATCGATCCCGATGATCCTCTATGCAACATCGGCCAATGTTTCGGTCGAGCAGCTTTTCGTCGCGGGCGTGGTGCCTGGTTTGATGGGGGCTGCGGGATTGATGGGCGTAGCCTATTATTTCGCGCGTCGCTACGATCTCCCGCGTGAGGAAGCCTTTTCAGGCCGTCGGTTGTGGGTCGCTTTTGTCGACGCTTTGCCCACCTTTGCCCTGCCGGTGATCATTTTAGGCGGAATCTTTGGCGGTTACGTGACTGCGACAGAGGCCGCCGGTCTTGCTGTGCTGGCCGCTATTGTCATCAGCTTGTGGTATCGACAGGTTGATCTCAAGCACCTGCAACGCTCCATGCTGGACGGTGGTATGCAGACGGCTGTTGTCATGCTGCTTGTCGCGGCCTCGGTTGTGATGGGAGGCTTCCTGACCCGAGCGCAATATCCGCAAGAGCTAGCCGCAGGCATCCTCAGCATCACAGAAAACAAGTGGCTGGTCCTGTTGATCCTGAACTTCTTCTTCCTGATCATCGGTTTCTTCCTGCACTCGGCTGCCGCGATTATCCTTGTGGTTCCCATTGTGATCCCGCTGATCAACGCAGTGGGGATCAACCCGGTCCACTTCGGCCTTGTTGTCACGCTGAATCTGGCCATCGGCCAACAGACACCGCCTGTCGCAAGCGTGCTTATTACGGCCTGTGCTGTGGCCCGGGCGAACATCTGGGATGTGACTAAAGTGAATATCTATTTCATTGCGGTTCTGCTGACGGTGCTTTTGATGTGCACCTACATCCCGTCGATCCCGCTCTTCCTTGTGGATTACTTTTATGGCTAACGCTTCCGGCCGATCGTGTTGCTGGGGTTAGAATGGGGCAGTAGCAGGTGGCGTCTGATCTGCCTTTACGGGGCCTATGCAAGACAGGCAGGAATATCCGGATCCGGGGCTCGCGCGCGTGCAGTTCTCTGAACTGATGTGAATCCCGCCATCCGAACAGCATATCGGCTCGCGGCGTCATCAAGGCCACATTCTGAAGCCTGGCACATGTCCGATCAAAGACTACGCCGATGAACCGAAGATCATGACTTCCAAACAGCGGATATCTAAAACCGGCTTGGCATACGTCATGCTGTCGGACCCCCCCCGGGCAGGCATCCCCCGCATAAATTCAATTCGATCACTTCTTCGCCCGCTGTGCAGCCATAGAATACCACGCTATTCATGGCACCACCCAGAGCGGCGTCGCGGGTCGCCCGCGTCCCATATTCGGTAAGCGTTTCGCTGGTCCCCCTGCCGGGCCGTTGTAATTTCAAGGCAGGAGAGCGTCGATATCGGATTGTTTATGGCTTTGCGCGATGGCGGTCAGCGACGCGGCCAGCCAGGCAGAAAGCTCAACGCCGTTGAGTTTGCAGGTTTTGATCAGGGAGGCGATGTTATCAATACAAGCGGTCTGGATCTGAACGACCTCTCGCTTGAGATCGTGTCCGAAGATGGCACAGCCGAAAGTGTTCGGATCGATCTGGATGGCGCGGTTCTGTGCGCCGGCATCATGCCCGGCGCAGAGTGGGTTTTTGCGATTGAGGGCCAGTTCCGGTTCATTCTGGTCATGTCGGGCAGGTTTCTCGCCTTCATTACCGGTGACACGCTTATTTCGGATCGGATGCGCGGGTATTTCTCGCGTATCAACGGGGTGACGGGCGATATGTGGCTTTGGAGCGTGATCATGGTGTAGCGATCATGGCGCCAGCCTGGGTTCTCGCTGCTGCGATATGTTCAACTTTGAGCCTGGGCGATCCTCTAGTGTCTACTGCCGCACTTGACGATCTTCATAGGGTTCTCGGGTCGTTGGGACTCCGGCGAACCTTTGTCGGTGAAGAACCGACACAGGAGGCCGAGCATGATCCCGGAACGAACGCCCCCAGCACAGCTACCACTGCCCTTCCTGCCCAATCCGATTGTGCACATGACGCAGGAGGAACGGGCGTCTACATTGAGCGCCCTGGCGCAGCTTCTGCTTTCGGCTGCGAGAACGAAGGAGATGAGCGATGAGCATTGATCATGGCCCCGTTCTTACGCCCATACTGCTGCAGCGCCGGGCCATCATCTATGTGCGTCAGTCGACCCAGACCCAGGTCATGATGAACCTAGAAAGCCAGCGTCGCCAGTACGACCTGGTCGAGGCTGCAAGATCGAAAGCGAGGCGAGGCGACTTGTGGTATACGCCACCCATTGGCTCTCTGTGGGACCGCAATGCCGGCGTTCTCCTCGACCCCGATCTTCGGATCCAGGATCTTGGTAGCGCGCGGCAGATCCTGCCCGCCATTGCAGAGGAAGGCATCCACTTTCCGCGGCCCTCCGATGGAGTTCGGCTGACATCCTTCGAGTGGCGGCCTATCCGCGATCGCAATGTGATCAGCGTGCTGAAGGACATATTCTACGCAGGTGTTTACGCCTCCGGTAAGATCGGACGAAAGATCCAGATTGAACCGTGCCGGGTTTGCCGGAGGCTGATTTGTCTTATTTACGCGGCCATGTCTGATCTTTGCCGAGCTGCGTAGAAGTTTGCCTCGGCCTCTGCTGGCGGGATATTCCCGATGGGTTCCA
>NZ_JAFEUL010000034.1 GCF_016901225.1 Actibacterium sp. 188UL27-1
CAACAATGGTCAGCAAATCTTGAAGGGACCGACTTAGCCTGTCGTATTTCGTAACGATCACGACGTCCTCTGGGCGCAAGTGGTCAATGAGCTTGTGCAGCTCCAAACGATCAGCTTTCGAACCGGACACCTTCTCAGACCATATCCGTTCGGCACCAGCCTCCTTTAGGGTCTCGATCTGAGCATCAAGATGCTGGTCCTGTGTGGATACCCGAGCATAGCCAACCAGCATTCCAAAAACCTCCCAAAACGCACCACGTTTTGAACGGGGTTTGTGGTTCGGTCAATATCACCTTTCTCAGCATATTCCACAAACGATCCTTTCTGACCGACTGTGGATAACTTTGCACCTGCCCATCATCCTTCTTCTTTTTCTTCTAGAATCTTCTTACTTCAGAGCCTCTAAGTATATGATGTAACACACAAAATCACGCGAAGTATTAGGAATCGGGCAATGAGCGCTTAGGTTTGGGGCGGTTATCTATTAGGTTTGGGGCGGTAAACGCTTAGGTTCGGGGCGGTTCCCGATGCCTTCTGCCCGCTACGTCCTCGAAAACCGCAAGCCTTTTCGCAAGCCTAAACCGCAAGCCCCTTCGCAAGCTCTTTCGCAAGCCTTTCTGGGCTGGTGAATTAGTTTGTTGCCGAACGCCACCTAATATCTTAGCTTCTGATTCGGAGTAGAGCTAAGAGTAAAACCGTGCCGGAACCCAACCGCCCGAAAACTAATTTTAAGCGGACTCTCGATATCGCGCCCAACATGGGCGAGATGGTGAAGCCTGCGGAACTGATTGAAGTTAAGGGGGCCTCGAAGCTGACGCTGGCGGACCGCCGCCTCTTCAACCAGCTCCTACGACATGCTTTTGGCCCCGACCTCGCCTCTGAAAATCGGCGCTTCGAGATAGAGACGGCTGAGCTGCGAGACACGCACGACAGCAACGACCGTCTCGTCCAGTCCATTGAAGCGCTCATGACCACCGTGGTCACGATCGAGCGCCCAGATGGCTCTACTGATCGTGTTCAGCTACTCGGTTGGAACAACTTGTCCGACCCGAAGCGACGACGAGGAACGCTGAAGTACGCGATCCCGCCGGAACTAGCCATGTTACTGAGGGACTCAACTGTTTTTGCGAAGCTCGAACTCGAAGTCTTGCGTTCGTTCACATCGAAGTATGCCATGGCGTTGTATGAAGCGGTCGCGCGCCGGGTCCGCCTTCAGCACGTCTTCACCGAGCATTTCGAGCTGGAAGACTTCCGGGAACTGTTGGGTGTCGAACCCGGGAAATTGAAGACATACGGCAATCTGAACCAGTACGCGATCAAACCTGCTCTCTTAGAGGTGAACGCACTATCCGACTTCACCGTGACTGTTATGCCCCAGAAGACAGGCCGCCGGGTCACCGGTGTGCTTATTGGCTGGGGCGCTAAGGACATCGAGGGCCGGAAGGAAGCATACGCTGAGCTGCAACGGCCACGTGTGGGTCGCAAAGCCCGCATTACCGGCTCGGTCGAAGAGCTTGCGGATGGAGTAATCGAGACATTATAAATACGCACTTACATATTTGCTCATTTGCGTAATTACGTAAACATAGAAGACGGAGGTACTTCTCATGAAGGCGACATCAACGATTCAACTGGGTATCGAAGTTGTTCGGGTATTCGATGACGAAGGTAGAACAAAGAACTACGCCCTGAGAGCCGTTGATGGCCGTGTAAAGGAAGCGACTGTCGATATCGTCATGAGTCCGTTTAACGCTGGCGAAGCCCCTCGAACCTATCGAAGAACAGTTCATTTCTTGGGCACGAGCTGGACTTACATCACAGATGCCAATGGCGTGATGTCATCGCAAAATCTGGGAGTAGTTGCTGTACGCGGCGTCCGCGAAGAATGGACCACAGGCAAGGTGCGCGATGGCGTGGAGTTCGTCTCGCGGGTTCGCGAAGAGGGTGAGTTCTTCGTCATGAGCGTACTGCTAAACCAACCTATTACAAACCTCGTGCTCGAAGTCGGGGCAACTCTTGAAGGGCAGGAAGTGACTGCACGAACTATTGTATCAGGCATCGAGGGCCTCATCGACGTGGCGATAAGCCAAGGCCGTCCCCCTACAGTTTTGCAGGCGTTCGGTTCCGATCTAAGCGTTTCATAGCAAGTTCGGAAATCCGCGCTTGCATATTTACGTAAATGTGCGATTGAGCAGTTATGCAAACAATACTTGTTTCATCTCAGAAAGGTGGTTCGGGCAAGACCACACTGGTTCGCAATCTGTCAGTCGCGGCTACCGGCGACGGACGCTCAGTCCTATGTTTGGACCTCGATCCTCAAGGGTCGCTGCGCGGCTGGTGGGAAAGCCGCGATGCTGACACGCCTGCGATGCTTGATCGTGATCCAGTGCCAGAAGCGCTGAGGGCGACACTGGAAGCGGCTAAGGCACAGTTCGATCTTTGTATCATTGATACCCCACCAGCCGCACCGGGATGGCTTTCAGAAGCCCTGAGCGTGGCCGATCTTGTGCTGATACCAGTGAAACCGTCACCTGATGATCTGCGCGCTGTCGGAGCGACCATAGCAGCCGTCGATGCAGCCAACGTGCCGTTTGCCTTTGCTCTCTCGCAAACCCCTCGGGCGCGGATCACGGAAGAAGCGGCGCGAGTCCTTGCCCAGCACGGTCGGGTTGCACCCGTAAACATCGCTCAGCGTGTTGCCTATGCTGAGACTGGTGCCACAGGGCAGGGCGTTTCCGAGACCACAGACGACAAGGCCGCGGCCGAGATCGCAGCAGTCTGGAGTTACGTGAAAGGACTTCTCAATGGCTAAGAAACCAATTGCGCTCGATGGCCTCTTAAACACGAGAAGCAGCCCGACCGACACCGGTATCCCGCAACGTGGTGCGACCTCTGCTTCGGCGGCAAAGAAGGTGAAGCGGGAAGGCGAAAAGCGGCTTACACTCGCCCTCGATGGAGACACATATCGTCGGCTCAGGATGCATGCGGCGCAAACCGACAAAACCCATCAAGCCATTCTAGAAGAAGCACTTTCCATTTATTTGGACAGCATAAATGCGTAATTACGTAAATCCGCATCTACGCGTAAACGCTTACTTAAGAGTTTACGGAACAAAAAAAGAACATTACAGGAGGCGCCCATGAACACGTTCTACGAATTCTTCGCCGGTGGAGGAATGGCGCGCGCAGGATTGGGCCAAGGCTGGAAGTGTGTCTTCGCCAATGACTTTGACCGCAAGAAGGGTGTGACCTACCAGAAGAACTGGGGCGAGGGCGAGATGGTCGTGGACGATATCCGCAACATAAGCCTCGATGATCTGCCCGGCCGAGCTGACCTCGTATGGGGTTCATTTCCATGCCAAGACCTTTCACTGGCGGGCGGCGGGGCAGGGCTTAAAGGTGATCGTTCGGGTACATTCTGGCCCTTCATCGCACAGATCGAAGAACTGAAAAAAGCAGGTCGTGCTCCAACCGTGATCGCACTCGAAAACGTTGCTGGGACTCTGACCTCACATAAGGGTGCGGATTTCACGGCCATTTGCGAGGCACTAGACAATCTCGGCTATCGCTATGGTGCCTTTATCGCTGACGCTTCGCACTTTGTACCGCAGTCTCGACCAAGGTTGTTTATCATTGCCATCGCGAAGGGTGTTGAAGCGGTGAAGACCGGGACAGGGCCAATGGCTCCATGGCACACAGCAGCTCTGAAGAAGGCGCACAGCCAACTGCCAGATCACCTGAAGGCGTCATGGCTCTGGTGGCAAATGCCGAAGCCTTCAAAGCGTCAGATGCGGTTTGCGGATGTAATCGAGGCGAAGCCTGCATCGGTGAAGTGGCATACAGCTGCTGAGACACGAGCGTTGCTGTCGATGATGAGCGACGTGAACCTCGCCAAGGTCGAAACAGCAAAGGTTGCTGGCGTGGTCATGGTCGGTGGTGTTTACAAGCGCACGCGCTATCACTATGGCATCAAGGTGCAACGTGCAGAAGTTCGCTTCGATGACGTAGCAGGCTGCCTTCGGACACCAGCAGGTGGATCTTCGCGCCAGCTCATCCTCGTGGTGGATGGTGAGCGCATACGCTCAAGATTAATTTCTACACGGGAGACAGCCCGTTTGATGGGCCTGCCGGATACCTACGAGCTACCGCAAGCATATAACGAGGCGTACCATCTGACCGGCGATGGCGTTGCCGTGCCGGTTGTGCGATACATAGCAAAACACATTTTAGAACCGGTGGTTAAGAGTGCAGATGCCTCCCGTCCGCCAGAAAAGGCGCCTGTAGCGAAAGTGAAATGAGCGACGAAGTACCGTGCAAAAAAGACCCAAAGCTCACGCAACGAATTGAGCAATTCTCGGAGGTCTTGAAGACCCAAGCCCATCGTCTCGATCCGTTCGGTATGACGGAAAAGGACTTCTACGAAAGCGGTATTTTCGAAGGTTCGATCCAGCGCGTGAGAGGGCAAATTTCTGCGTCCATGGGCGAGAAGAAAACCTTCGTAAAGCACATCCTGAACCACATGCAGGATGGAGGCTTCATTCAGGAATGGATCGAAGCGGGTGGATCAAACCGGCACGATTATTCGGTCACACTGAATGACGGGAAGATCGCGGCTATTGAGTTGAAGGGGTGTCTCGACGGGAACAATACCAACATTTCCGCGCGTCCGCCGCACGCCAATGAGTTCATCGTCTGGAGCGTGTGCCAAAACAAGGGCGCCGATCCTCGGCACAACGTCTGGTCTGGCATTCACACCCGGTTCTCGGCCGATATCATCGCAGAAGAGAAGCGCGTGGATGGATTGGTTGTTTGGGACTGGCTATGCGGCACGGCAGCTCGGGTGTGCCCTAAGATTGCCGGACGGAATGATCGCATCACGGAAGTTGGTCCTTTCCGCCTGCCGCCGCCGTGTATCTACCTCTTCCCCGGCACGATACCCAGCCCTCGAAATAACCCTAACCCGCAGCCACACGCTATCGGAAACGTCGGGATTCTGGAGGCCATGCATCGCTGCTTCGGCGGTAATGATGACGAACTGAACCAAGTCTACTTCGAGGCTGCCATGAAGGGCGTCGATCTTGTCCGCACCACACGCATTGTGCGGGCCGGAGAAGTTCGCAGAGAGTCAAAGCCGACGCCCATTCGACGTTCGTAGTCGGGGTGGAGAGATGGCATCGACCGATGACGATACAGAGATGCTTCATGAGTTCGCCCGGCGCCTCGGGCGCACTGTCGTTATCGAGCCATTCGGTGTCTATCTTGAAAGCCGAAGCGGCGCTGATGATGAGCGTTTAGGGCGGACCATAAAGGACGCTCGCCGTGCCATGGAACGGCGCTGGCTCCGTCACCGCACCTCGCAAGCGGTGCGATCTTCACGTCCCAACTGAGATGTATCAAGCCGGTCTAATCCCAGAGCTAGATTAGACCGAAACACCCGAAAAACAACGACTTACAAGCCAATACTTTCAAAAAACACCTAGCCATTAACGGGGGTTTGTGGCAGCCTTGCTGCGCGACGGCGGCGCGTAGCCCCGCGCCTCCGCCGCTGACCAACCCAACCTGCAAGGAGGTTAAGATGGCTACGACAATAGAAGACGATTCCACGCTGATCCGCCAACCCAAATCGCTATTCGACAGTGCGGATCAATACCAACGCGAGAACGGTGCGGCCATGTTTTGGACTGTGTTCATAGAGCGCGATGGTCGCGCAGAAGCCGCCGGGACAGCCTATGAGCTGAGTTCGGGCGAGATCATCTTGCCAGCTATTGCCGCCAACGGCCGCGTGCTGCTCAAGCACGATTTCAGGAGGGTATAGGCAATGGAGTTCGATGAACTTTTCGTACCGCCGGATATCGGCAACGATTTCTCGGCAGACATTCTCACCCGTCTCTTCGGAGGCATTATTCCTCGCCTGCACGGCGACGGCGACGACACCATCGTCGTCGCCAACTGGATGGAGACGATCCTCACGGTCTTCAACGCCTTCTGCCTGTTGGCGATGCTAATCGTGCTGACCTACACGATCTATTCGATGATCTTCGACACGGCGGCGGACGGGAAGACCTTTGGTCAGTCGGCCGACACAAAATACACCGTGCTGCGAACTGTCCTCGGGGTGGCAGGGTTCGTCCCCATCGTCGGCGGCTTCTCTCTGATCCAGGTCGGTGTTCTCTGGCTGGTGCTGCAAGGAAGCGCCTTCGCGGACGTGACATGGCGCAACATCGCCGACGACATGCTCAGCGGGACACCTCTGACCTCGGGGTCGTTCGCGCGAATACCGCCGGACTCCGACCGACTTGTGCAGCAGTTTGGCGGTGCCTTCGACGCGCTGGTCACGGGGCATCTCTGTGGTCTGAACGCGAACCGGATCGAGCGTATTCTTGCAGGCGATGATGAGATCACGACCGCAGAGATCAGTACCACAGGAACAACCGGTGCAATTCGGGTCCGCCAGTCGCCACTTCAGCTCGAAGATACGTCCGGCTTCTGGGATGGGGTAGGGGGCCGACAGGTCGTCGGCATGAGCTACCAGATGTTCTTCGCCGAAGAGGCTGGTGGAGCCGCTTTCAGCGGCCGGACCAACTACTGCGGTTCTGTCGGTGCGACCGACAGCTATTCTGCGATTGAGGATGGTGGCGGTCTTGAAGTCGGCCTAATGGCAGGGCGAGCGCAACAGCAATTCGCGCATCTGGCTGAAGACGTTCTGCCAGAGCTGTCAGATGCAGCTCAGGCCGTCGCATTGGTGATCTACAACGGTGAACGCGATAGCGAAGCCCTGCTCGAACCTTCCCGCGCGGCCGTTTATGCAGCGGTCGCCTCGTACCTGAGCGGCCCGGCGATCTCCACGACGATCTCGTCGGATGTTGTCGAGGACGTACATGACGGATTACTCAACATGGTCACGACCGAGGGCTGGATGCTCGCGCCAGTCTGGCAGCGTGGTGTGGCTTCGACCGTGACCTCCATCGAGTTTCCCGGTGACACGCTGGCCATGCAGGCTGCGCGCAATAACCAGATTTCCGAGTTTCTGCGCGGTCAGGGATACAATCGCGGCGTCCGTAATAGCAGTGTCACGCGCGAGCTGGTCGCCAAGGCCGACGCGGATCAGGATACATGGGATGAGATCGCGTCGAACGTGGTGAACCTGACGCTGCCCGATGTGGAAACACCGATGAATGCAGCCATGGGCGAGGTGCCCCAGAGCGCCATCGACCAGAGGGCTATAAACGGCCTCTATCGCGGCATCCTGAACGTCTTCAGTCCGGTCGCAACGCACACCGCCGAAGGTAACTTCGGTTTCGTGGACCCTATGCTTCAGATCCAGCGTCAGGGCACGATCCTCGCCGGGGCAGGCGGCACGGCCCTGACCGCTGGTGTTGGCCTTGAGGTCGCCAACCAAAGCATCCTCGGCCGCGGTGCCGACTTTATCTTCGGAAGTGGCGAGGTCGTGGGCATGGCGTCCTCCGGCCTGACCGGAGTGGGCATCACCCTGCTGATCGTCGGGCTTATTATGATGATTATCCTGCCGCTTGTGCCGATGGTCTATTTCTTCACGGCGATCATGAGCTGGTTGCTTCAGATCCTCGAAATCATGTTCGCGTGGCCACTTATGCTTTTGCAGATGTTCACACCGGCACGCGAAGCAACGTTGTTTGGGTCGGGCATATCGCGGGTGCTTTTAGCGACCCTGAGCATTTTCCTCCGCCCGTTCTTCATTGTCGTCGGACTCGTGATCGCGATGATGGTGATCTCGGTCATGCTCTACATCCTCCACACCTTCTTCGGCCGTCTGATGTTCTTCGACGGGATTTCAGGCGCAGACACAGTGCCTGATCTCGCAGGGTTCGCGGCGACGGCCGTGAACAGCACCATCGGCATCGTCGTGATGGTGTTCCTGCTGATCGTGTACGTCCTGCTGGCGTTCCTGACGGTCCTCTTCGGGTCACAGATCATTGTCGAGTTCGGTGAAACCGCCATGAACCTGATCGGCGCTGGTATGGGCCGTTATACGCAGCCCGGAGCCATTGCGGATAAGACCGTCATGGCGGGTGGTCTCGGCTACATGGGTGCTCGCAGCGCTGGTATGCGCGTCGGTAGCGCTCACAATCAGCTCGGGAAACTGCGCAAGCAAGGGCAGGATAGCAGCATTCGCAGTCTGCCGGGGTCGCCGAAATGAGACGTCTTTGGAATGCTCTGATGGCACCGGGCCGCGCGATGCGCCTACGCGCCGAGAAACTCAAAAAGCAACAAGCTCGCTTTGAGGGGGCGCTGAAGCACCTGAATCTGGATCGCATCGTGGGCGACTATCAGCCCGGCCTCACACAGGAATTGCTCGACGCCAAGGACTGGAAAACCCCGTGGCCAACGGCTGAGCTGATCGAGCAGGAGCGAACACGGATAGCCCGGTATCTCGAAGAGCACTGGCGGCAAGCGGACTTTCCTGAACAACCGGTGTTTCTTGTCCGCGTCGGAATGGAAAAGGTTTGGGGCGGGCTACAGGGTCGCCTCCATCAAAGTGTTTTCGGTCGGCTAGACCTGCCACCCTTCTTCGATCTCAAACGCGATCCTAACGGTCTGATTTTGTTCGAAATGACCCGACATGACACAGACCATTATGGCAACGAAGAGTGGATCGGCGTCAATTCCCGCTGGATTTATGGTCGCAATCCGCCACAGCTCCGCGATCCTTTATCGGGGGCGGCGACATGATCTATCGACGTACTACTGCAATCGTCTGCGTTGTCGCCGTTCTATGTGGGCCAGTCATAGCTGAAGATGCTCCGATCTCATTCGAGATGACGGAGATCGGCGCGCTGACCGATCCTACCGGCCTTTTCACCGATGAAGAAGTCGAACAGGGCGGCTCGGTCGTGCAGCCGTCTGTTTGGTATTCAACCTTTCCCGTCGATGGTGGCGAGATCACGCTGTCGATTCTCGTGGATCGGTGGTGTGGCCTTTCAGAGTGTCCATTCCGATTCCGCATCGAAACCGAAGACGGCACGGAGCTGCGCAGCCACTTCGGCCGTGCGCACGGGATGGTCTGCCAAGATCGTTCCTCAATGACCGTCGATCCTGTCGAGCTTGTGCTGACCGCATGCGGCAATGAGATCGACCTGAAGCAGGCGTGGTGACAAATATGAGATTTCCCCGAACATCATTCGCTCGCGCTTTCGCACTTATCCTCGGAGCTTTGCCCGGAGCTGCTACAGCTCAGGTCTCAACGGTCGAGCTGATCAACGCGGGCATGCCGCCCGGACTGGCGGAATTCGCGTCGGCCGTCAGCTCGTCCGAAGGTGATTGGGACAGCGTGAACCAGTTCGGCTGCGCGGGCGCGTTCCAGTTCTGCCCTGACACCCGTATTCGCTATCACCCAAGCTCGCTGGCTTCGTTCCTCGCAAGCCCAACGGCGCAGGTATCCGCGTATCGTCGCTACATGGCCGATGAATGGCAGCTCGCCAGACGGAACGGCTTCGATGAGCTGATCGGGTCGCAGGTCTGCTGGGGTGGGCAGTGCCGAACCATTACGCAAAGCTCGATCATCAAGGGTTGCCAGTTTGGCTGCGCTTACGGTGGCGCTCTTGGCCGCTACCATCGGACTGGTGACTGCGATCAGGCGCGGGACGGCAATGGAGTTTCTGTCTGCACCTACCTGATCCGGGGAGCAGGCTATGACGTTTCAGGTATCACCGGCGACATCGAGCCGGGGCCGGTTCTCGCAGGCGGCGTCGGTACCTGCTTCGACCGTGACTTGATGAGCGCCGCCGGGCTGCGTGCCACGTCGCCCTTCGGTGTGGATCGCACCGGACGGGCATCTGCCGGTTATCATCTCGGGCTCGATCTCACCAACGCCGAGGGGGAGGGGGCACATGTCTATGCCGGGGTGCCGGGTACAGTTGTTCTCTCGGCCGCGAACCGGACGAACAGCGTCTTCGTGGAGACCCCGGACGGCCGACAGCGCGTCGGTTACCTTCACGGGCAGGCACGGCGGGTCGCACAGGGCAACAGCGTGCAGCCAGACACCGTGGTCATCACGCAAGGCGATGCTGGCTCTCCGGGGGCCACACACCTGCACTTGGAGGTTCACGTCGCTGGCGAGATCATGGCCTCATTCGGTGAAGCCATGGGCCGTGTGTGGCCCTTGCAGGATCGTGAGACCTTCTTCGGAGCAAAGGGCAGCAGTGGACTTGCTGGTGCCAGCCTAGAGGGTGCAGCTCCCGCTCCCTTCTATATCGTGAACCCGGAGACGTACCTGCATCGCCGCGTGCCCTTCACGGCGTCGATCCTCTCGGCCGAGCAATATGCGCGGCAAGGCTTCTCGCGGCCGGACGGGCTGACGCTGGAACCGACATGTGCACCGGGCGCGGATTTTCTCGATGGAGGGATGGTTTCCTCCAACGGCGGACATAACAGCATGGGCGGAGTCACCCAGTTCGGCGTGGCCCTCGCCGCCAATCCCCAGACCACGGCGAACATGGCATCTTCGGACGCTCGCGATGCCGCAATCCAGTATGGTCTCGCTGCTATCGGATCGGCGCGCAACGGGTCGAACATGGCTGCGTCTATGAGGTCGCGAGCCAGCGTGTTGTCCGGTCTGATCCTGACGGGACAATAGGTCGTCCAGAACCCAGATCGTGTTCGACTGCTCCACGCCGCCCGAAGATCCCACAATCGCTCGATACATGCTGTCTCGCTCACGTGGACTCTTCGGGCTTTCCAACAGTGAACAACGCGATGCTGACAGCATAATGAGCAGCAGGGTTGAAGCCTCGCTTCAAACCCTGCCACGTGGCGAGCGGGGTCGGTGAATTTCCAAGGGCGGCGCAGCCGGGATCGGAGCCACGCGGAGCTGCACGGAACCGCAGGTGGAGGAAGCGAGCATGGCGAGAACCCACCCCTTGGAAAGAGGGCAGGAACAGGCCCTCTAACTGAGCTAACAGGACAAATCCAGCCATCGAGTCCATCGCGCGAAGCTCCCATCCATCGCCCGCCTAGAGGCAGGGGATGGGGGCTTCGCAGCCTCCGTGAGGAGGCTTGGCAAGGCGCGGCCCAACGGGTTGCAAGCCGCGCAGATCGCTGGCCCGAAGGGTTGCAAGATCGGAGCAGCGGAAGGGTCGAGGGAAGAGCACAGCGGCCCCCTCGTCCACACATTGCGAAGCAATGTATATGTGGACACTTTACTTCGCTCCGCCTGACGGCTACGCTGCGCTCGTGAAGTTTGAGAGGACCGGCGCTCACGCGCCTCGCTATGACAGAAGTTCGAAGCGCACATGTTCAGGCCAAACTGGTCAAGCGATCCGAGGGTCGAAACGTGATCGCGGCCGCAGCCTATCGCTCGGGTGAGAACCTTACTGACCGACGCGATTTCCGATCCTTCGATTACTCGCGCCGCCAGCAGGTTTTGGCTACCCGCCTCATCGCCCCGGAGGGTGCCTCGGAATGGATCACCAGCAGGAACCTTCTCTGGAATCTGGTCGAGGAAACAGAGCGCCGAAAGGACGCTCAGCTCGCCCGTGAGTTGGAGGTGTCGATACCAGCCGAGCTGGATCAGACGACACGCGAAGAGCTGGTCTGGCAGTTCTGTGAAGAGCAGTTCGTGCAACGGGGGATGATCGCCGATGTCGCGATCCATGGCCCCGCCGAAGGCGAAGGGCTGAACTTTCATTTTCATGCACTGCTGACGATGCGCGAGTTGGGGGAGGATGGGTTCGGCAAGAAGGTCCGCGAGTGGAACGACAACGCGCTGCTGGATGAGTGGAAAGACGCATGGATCGCCCTCTGCAACGCTGCGCTTGAACGGAACAGCGTGGATGTCCGCCTTGACCGGCGGAGCATCGAGGAACGTCGCGAGGCGGCTCTATCGGCCGCTGGGGCGGCGACAGACTGGATCGAGGAACGGCGGCACCTGATCGAAGCCGAGCGGCTGAACTACACACCACGGCCGCATCTGCCGAGAACGCCCTACCTTGCGATGGAGGCCGCCCAGCCGATCCCGGACTACAAGGGCACGGTGGACGGCGTACCCATGCCCGACAAATGGCGACAAGACGTGGCGGCATGGAAAGCCGCGAGGAAGAGCCGGGATGAAGCCCGCAAGCGGGCAGACGAGATGGAGCAACAGCTCGAAGCAGAGATCGCGGCTCTAGCCGAGAAGAGCCCGGCATCTGATCAGGCTGATGCGGAAGATGGTACTTCTGCTGAGCAGCAGGAGGCGTTCGACATCATCGCGGCCATGTTCGATCCACAGAAGCCTCTCGATGCTCGCAACAGCGCGGCCATGGCGCTCATGGTTCATCATCCCGAGTGGCAGGTGGAGACGATCTTTAAGAAGATGCTGCCCGAGCTAACCAATGTGCAGGATGTGCGCGAGGTCAGCGCTCTGCTCACCACAGACCATCGCGCTGCCAGACGGCTTGATGATGAAATCGAGCAATACTCCGATTGGGACGATCTTCACGACGACCGTGTGGCGTTACGCGATTTCGGCAGCACTCTCGCCGAAAACAGAACGCAACCGTGGGCCAAGGTCGAAAAGAGCCTCGTCCAGTGGGTCGTTGGACATGTCGCCGAAACGATCAAACGCGCGGTCACAGCTCTCGCCAGCATACTGCGTCAAGAGCGCCTTGATGCGCAAAACCGGCCAGCTCCACCGCCAGACAAAGCAGACAGCGGGTCAGTGAAGCCAGACGCTTCACCGACGCCACCGCGCGGCAGCCCATCGTCGTCATTGAAGCCCTAGGAGATCCCAAAACAGCTGGCATAATCGCAGCTAGATGATGGGTGTAATGGGAGTTGCGTGTGACAGAAAGAGGTTCAAACGGCGGTACAGAAGGCGGAAATCGTTCGATTAACAATCCATGGGTTGTAGGGGTTGGAGCTGGTGTTCTAGCAGGGATAGTTTTGTTCTATCTCGTATTGGTGCTACCGACACCGCCCGACCCTGTTCCTGTTCTGGAAGTTGGGGCAACGAATGTAGAGGTCGATCTTTCTTCGCATTCAATTCGAATCGAAGTCTCAGGCGAGATTAGAAATCTCTCGGGGCAAGCTCTACTTATGACCGATTTTAGAGCGCAAGATGATGCCAGACCGATGAGCGACGAGTTTTTTACACGTTGGCCCGGAGGGCTACAAAATTGGTCTCCAATCATGACGAAATGGGAATTCTTCGAAGAGATCACATTCGAAGGAGATTCCTGGAATGGAGGTGCCTTAACGCTCGCACCAGTCGGAACACTTCCTTTCTCGTATGTCTATCGCAGACCCCTCCCGCCGCGCGTTCGCGAAAATCTTCAATCACTCGTTTCCGATGGACGTATTATGGTACCGTGGCACATGGTCGAACCAGAGCGCCATGAGATTATCTCAGGCCGTCGAGGTATACATGTTCTTGAGGCTCCTCTGCGCGACTCTGCCGGATTACAGTATTCATACATTGAGGAGAGTTTTGGGCTGGGCACGCATCAAGCCCTGACAATTCTGTCTGGAGGTTCTGACCGGGACGGCGATGTTCGCAGGGTCGTCGAAACCGGTATCGTAGAGCGGCCTTGTGCGCCGGTGGACAACGCCATAGCCACATTTTGTCCTGTGATCCAAATTATTGCCAACGATAGAAGCTACCGGCTTCCCCTTGGCCAGATCGGCTTCGCAGAAACGTTCGGTTTTATGATCGACCAGCGGTCGAGATGGGAAAAATTGGTCGATTGGCTATCGTTCTGGAGATGACTGGTATCTAGCTTTCGTACTGGATTGTCGGCAGCCATGCGTCGTAAGCCTCCCATGCCTCGCCCACGAGCTGGTCTCCAAGAGGCACTAGGTAATCCCGAACCAACGTCGCGATCTGGTCCTCGGTATCGAACCATTGGTTCACGGCCCGCGCCCTTTCATGAGTTCCGCAAGCGCGAGATCGGCTATGGCCCTGTAGTGGTTGGCGACGTAGATCGGGCCGCTCATGGCCTTCACGTTCTTGCGGGCCAGCTCATCTGACATGTCGCGCACGCCCAGCTCGCCTAGCGAAGGCGTGGTGTCGATCTTCGTTCCCTCGCCAGCAAGGCTTGCCACCTTCTGCGGCTCATCGGCGGCGCAGAAGAACATAACCTTGAAATGCCAGTCGCCGGTATCTTCGCCAGGTTCGCGAAGATTCAGGGCACGGTTGAAGGACACGTACCGCCGGAGCGTGGTCGGCGGAATATGGATCGGCTGCAACGTCGCATTGTCGTCGGTCATAGATCAGGCTCGCCTGATGGTGTTAGGGCTGACCTTGAAGAGGCGCGCCAGCTCCGCAATTCCCCGGCCGTCTTCGTCGCGCATTTTTCGCACTTCATCACGTTGGTCGTCGGTTAGAGCGGGTGGGCGCCCCCCTACCCTGCCCCGCTGCCGGGCGGCAGCCAGTCCCTCACGAGTCCGCTCGGAAATCCGTTCGCGCTCGAACTGAGCGATGGATGCGAAAACGTGGAAAACCAGCCGTCCCGCCGGGGTCGTGGTGTCGATGTCTTCCGCCAAGGACCGAAAACCCGCACCTTTCTTCCGTATTAACTCAACAATGGTCAGCAAATCTTGAAGGGACCGACTTAGCCTGTCGTATTTCGTAACGATCACGACGTCCTCTGGGCGCAAGTGGTCAATGAGCTTGTGCAGCTCCAAACGATCAGCTTTCGAAC
>NZ_JAFEUL010000035.1 GCF_016901225.1 Actibacterium sp. 188UL27-1
CAATCATGGTTTGCGCAGCACCTACTTCAGCCTGTCTGATTGAGCGTGTCGCCTCAACATCCACGATAACGGAATGATCCGTGTCGATCGGATAATTGTTCGAATAGCTGAAGATTGCAGGCCCTTTGCGGGCCGCAGGGTGTTGTCACGTTAACGCTCTGCGGATTGCTCCTTCACCAGAGGCAGCGTAGCGGACACCTATGAACCGGACGAAGATCAGCTACAAGCGGCACCGCTTTCCGCCCCAAATCATTTCCCACGCCGTCTGGCTCTATGCCCGGTTCAATCTGAGCCTGCGTGAAGTTGAGGAGATGCTGCTCGAGCGCGGCGTCGATGTGTCTTATGAAACGGTGCGGCGGTGGATGGCGAAATTTAGGCCGAAGATTGCGGGCAACTTACGACGGCGCCAGGGGCGTGCGGGCCATATTTGGCATTTGGATGAGGTGCGTGTTGAGATCTCAGGTCGGGCATTCTGGCTCTGGCGGGCGGTCGACCAGGAGGGCCTCGTTCTGGACGAAATCCTGCAGCGCAGACGGGACAAAAGGGCCGCGAGGCGCCTGTTGAGGAAACTGATCAAGCGCCACGGTCTGCCCCAAAGGATTGTGACTCCCTCTCGGGCATTGCAGACAATGCCCTGCCGGGCAGCGGATAAGCTCCGATCTTACGGCGCAGCAAAGCGGGGGCTGACGCCCGGCCTCGAGCACCGCTCGCACAAAGGGCTGAATAACCGCGCCGAAAACAGTCATCTGCCGTTCCGTAAGCGAGAGCGATCTATGCAAGGGTTCCGGTCTCCTGGCGGATTACAGCGTTATGTGTCCTGCCACTCCGCTATCCAGATCAGATATCACCGCATGGAAGCATTCGACGCGTGGAGATCGGCGGCAAGGATCGCCTGAATCCGACTGATAAAACCCATACTCAAAGCGCCAAAGTTAACGTGACAACACCCGCAGGGCAGATGACGCAGCCGGAACTCAGTCTTCGATTTCAACGCGGTCGTGCTCCACCCCGTCGACGTCGTAGGCGCGGTAGATCATACGGTCGTCGTCGCGCATGACGTCGATGATCTGGAACATCTGCCGCTCTTCCACGGACAGCTCGATATAGTCGTGGCTGTCGATCTCGTAGAACTTCTCTCCCGCGCTGGACACGACATAGTAGATGCCGCCGTCATCGACCGTGGAAACCTCGCCGTTTAGCATCGGATAGGTTCGCATATAGCCATGGTCGTGGCCTTGAAAGACCATCGAGATGACATCGTTCTGTTCCCAGATAGGCATCCAGTTTTCGGTGATGCGACCATAATAGCGGCCCGGGCGCGACGTGTAGGCGGCGTGGTGGGTGAAGACGAACGAGAAGTCGTCGTCTGCCTCTTGCAGCGCCGTCGGCAGCCAGTCACGCTGTTCGCCATTCCAGGCATTGCTGTCGAGCATGATGAAAGTGTTGCCGCCGAACTCGAAATGGTAGGCGAGCCCGGCCGGGATATCGTCGGGCCCATTGTCAGGCAGGCGGAAGGTGGCGCGGTAATAGGCAGGATCGTCGTCGGGCAGGTATTCGTGATTGCCCGCGATCGGTGCAATGGGTATCGACCGGCCCGCATCGCCCAGGGCGGCGAAGAAATCGTCCCATTGATCGGCATCGTTGCCGCGGCTGACGAGATCGCCGCCGAAGATCAAAAGGTCGACATCGGGACGCATCCGCATCAGCGTGTCCATAACGCTTTCAAACCGGTCAAAGCCTTCCTGGACGTCGCCGATAAAGGCCAAAGACATCGGGTGTTCGCCGCTGCGCGCGGTCTCGAACGTGGCGGCGGAGGACCAGCCGGTCGCGTCGGAGCCGACGGCGTAGGTATATTCCGTGCCGGGTTCCAGCCCGTGGAGGAGCACGCTATGGCGATGAATTGCCGTCTGGTTCACGACGCGGAGGCTTTCGACAAGTACGGTGTCGGCTGGGAAGATCTGCGGTTCGGGACGGTTCGGGGCGTTGTATTGCTCAGCCAGCCAAAGGGCGACGGATTGGCCGGTGACGGAAATGTCGGTGCGCCAGTTCACCGCCATCTGTTCGCGCGGGTCTTTGGCGATGGTTAGAAAGATCTGGTCGGGCTGGGCAGTCGCCCGGTGGTCGGTTTCATGAAACGCACCGTAGATCGCGGCGGCGGGGCGCCGGTCGGACGGGGTACGGATGAGCGTCATGCCTTCAAGTTCGGGCGAGACGGCGTCGAGCGTGACGGAGCGGTCGACATAGGTTAGCGCACCGCGTTCCAGCGGGCCAGTATCGAGAGTGTCCGGAGCGAGATTCGCGACCTCGGCCTGGGCGATCTGACCTTGGGGGGTGACGCCGATGAAGTAGTGTTCGCGGACCACGCGCAGGGCGTGGATGCCAAGCCCGATCTCGCCCGCCGGGTAGTCGCGGCGCCAAACGTCGAAGTCGCGTTGGTAAGCTTCAGCCAAGAAATCGGTCCGGTCGAAGCCCTGGTCGGCGAGCCAGAAGGGTTCATTCACCTCATCGAGGCGGGTATCGCGGAAGATGTAGACCGTGACTGGGGCATCCACCGTGAAGGTGATGTAGCCGGTTGCGAAAAGGGCGCGCTCGTCCTCGGTCAGGAGGGCTTCGAAATCGCCGGGATTGGCATCGGTGATCTCTTCGGGGGCAAGGGTTTGCAAGAAACGGTCCTTAATCGCTTCTGCTGTGTCAGCGATCGGATCCGCGCTCGCCGTCACTGCGGCAGTCCAAGCCGCAAAACTAATCGCTAAGAAACCGGATCGGCGAATAGATTTCATGAGAAACTCCAGAGTTTGACGTGATCATAGCTAGGATCATTCTCCGACAGATTCATGACATGGACATCAATGCGCGACTCGATCGAATCGACACTTGTCGAAGCTCATCTGACGACTGCGAACCAGCATGTTCGGCGCAAATCGTTGGAACAGCTAAACCTCGATAATTGGCAGTGCCTGATTGTGGTTATAGTCTCGACCAGCTGAGCCCATGTGGAAACTTTGATCCAACCGTCTCAACCCATCAAACGGCGGTACTGTTGGGTTTTAGAACGCTTCGCCCACCGGAAGCAAACCGCTATCGCTCAAACTCGATCCCCGCACCAAGGTCTCAAATCGCTAAGTCTTGCACTGTATCAGAGCTTGGTTTTGCAACAGAACGGACGTTCGGAGCGGTAGCTCACAAACATCATTCACGTTGGATCAGATCCGAAATGTCGCTTTGGCAAAGAGCAATCTGCTCCCCAATCGGTTATGGTGCAGCGGTGGCAAAATCACGCAAGACAGAACCGTTGTTAACAGCTGTCCTGCGCCCGTCCCGCATGGAAAGCGCACCATTGACAAGCACATGGGCGATGCCGCTGGCGTAGCGACGCGGGTGACGGGCTGTCGCGTTGCTGGTAATTGCCAGGGGATCAAAGACGCAAATGTCGGCGTGGTAGCCTTTGATCAGTTTTCCCCGCTGCCGCAGCCCAATGCGCTCTGCGGGTACAGACGTGATCTTGGCGAGTGCTTGGCCAAGGGTGAGTATGCCGCGGTCACGGATATAATATTGCAAGAACCGCGCGGCCCAGCCATATCCGCTGAGTGAGCCAATATGGTCGCTGAGGACCCCGTCATTGGCTATGGCAACCGTGTCGGAAATCACCGCGCATTCGCCTTGTTCCAGACAAAGCTCGATATCCTTGTTCTGAAAACTTTTGGACGACCACATTGCCGCCATCATGTTTTCGCCTTCCTCCAGCAGAATATCGAGGACGGCATCATAAGGATCGACTTCCCGAATGCGTCCGATTTCTTCGAACGTCGCGCCAACGAGATCCTTGTTGGCTGTGGCGTTGAGCAGGATGATGTCGTTCCACTGCTGCGCCTTGACGATCAGCCACATTGGTTTCGGGTTGGCTTTGATCTGAGCGCGAGTCTCGGGATCGGCAAGACGTTTGAGAACCTCGTCGATGGACCCGGCCTGCGCCCACTTGGGTAGGATCGCGGCCATCAAAGTGTGATTCCAGTCATGCGGGATCACGTCAAAGGCGACGTCGCCATCATGGCGGCGCGCCAGGTCGATCATCTCTAGCGTGTGCTCCATCGCATGGGACGGCGCACCGAATTTGGGCTGGATGTGGCTGATCTGTAGCTTGGCACCCGCTTGCCGGGCCGTGCTCATCGCCTCCGTAAAGCCAAGATCATATTCGGTGTCGCGGTTGCGCACGTGGGTGGCATAGAGGCGCCCATGTTTCGCGGCCACCTCAACCATGGGGACGAGGTGATCCGGGGCGGCGAGGATGCCAGGGAAATATTCAAGGCCGGATGAAAAACCACCCGCACCTTCTTCCATGCATTGATCGACAAGCTTAGCCATTTTGGCGACGTCGTCAGGCTCTCCCGCGTGCAGCTCATCGCCCAGGACCGTCCGGTGGATGGTGCCATGCCCGACAAAGGCCACGACATTCACGCCGAGGGGGGTGTCGTCTAGCACATCGAGATAATCGCCGAAGCTGAGCCATTTTTTGTGTTCCGCCTTGTCGGTGAACCAGGGCGCGACTTGTCGGATCGCGGAATAGGAGCACACCGGCGCACAGGAGATGCCGCATTGTCCGATCACCTCGGTCGTGACGCCCTGATGCACCTGGCTTTCAGCGCGGCCATCGGCGATGAGCGTGAAATCAGAATGGGTATGCATGTCGATAAAACCGGGCGAGACGGTGAGGCCCGCGACGTCGATCACCTCCTCGGCCTGGGCTGTGATTTCACCCACTTCGGCGATCAGGCCATCCTTGATGCCAACATCGCTGATGCGGGCCGGGGCACCGGTGCCGTCGTGCACCTCGCCGCCTTTGAGGACGATGTCGAACATGCTGTTACCTCACGGATGCGGGGCCATAAACCCAGTTGGGCAAAAAGAGCGTCAGATCAGGGAAGAGGATGATTATGATCATGCCGACGATATAGGCGCCGATAAACGGCAGCACCGCCACCGATATTCGTTCAAGTGAGATTTTTGAGATGCGGGACGCGATGGTGAGATTTGCACCCAATGGCGGGGTCAAGAAGCCGATTTCGCAGGTGATGACGGTGAAGATGCCAAAGAGCACAGGATCCACGCCAAGCGAGACAACAAGCGGCAGGAACACGGCCGTAAAGAGCACGATCTGTGCAAGGCTTTCCATGAAAGTGCCGATGAAGATGTAGAACATGCCGATCAACAGCAGGACCAAAAAAGGGCTGGTCGTGATCGCGGTGATACCGGATTGCACGGCGGACGGTACGTCATAAAAGGCAGTGAGTTGCCCAAAGGCCAAAGTCGGCGTGAGCAGTATAAGGATGCCGGTCAACAAAGCGGTAAAGCGCAGCGCCTCCAACACCTTTTTCACACTCAGTTCGCGATAGACGAAAAGACCTACGAAAAGGGCATAGAACACCGCCACACCTGCCGCCTCGGTCGGGGTGAAGATCCCGCCATAGATGCCACCGAGGATCAGCACAGGCGCGCCGATGGACCATTTGCCGTCCCATGCAGCGCTCAGGAAGGGGGCCCAGGTAAACCGCTCGCCGCCGCCGCCATAGCCGCGCCGTCGCGCGATGATGTAGGTGGTCATCATCAAAAGCGTGGTCACGATAAAGCCGGGCACGATGCCGGCAAGGAACAGACGGGGAATCGAAGTTTCGGATACCAGCCCATAGATGATCATCAGGTTGGACGGCGGTATCAAACTGCCCAAGGCGCCGGCGCTGGCGGTAATGGCAGCGGCAAAGGGGACGTCATACCCCTCCTTCTTCATCGCCGGTACAGTGGCTGAGCCAATTGCGGCCGTGGTCGCAGGACCGGAGCCCGAAAGCGCGCCAAACAGCATGCAGGCAAAGACGGTGACCAGACCCATGGAGCCGCGATAGGCACCCACAAGCTTTGTCGCGATGCCGATCATGCGGTTCGCCATGCCACCCGTTTCCATCAGGCGTCCCGCCAGCACGAAGAGTGGGATGGTGAGCAGCGGAAATGGGGTTAAGCTGTTGTATCCGGTCTGGGCGAGCAGCGTGTACGGGATGTCGATCAGAAAGAGGGCAAGCGCGGTTGTAAGACCGACTGAGGCGAATAACGGCACACCGATGAGTGTCAGAAAGACAAAGCAGATGGACAGAAGGAGCAGTTCGTTCAAAAGAGGTGTTCCTCGTCCGGGGGAACATCCCCGTCTTCAAGCAGCATTCCCGGCAATCCCTTGGCCCCATCGCGATACCACCGCACGTAGGTCTGAAGCAGACGAGCGAGCATAAGACCGTAGCCGATGACCAGAATAGTCTGGGGATAGAATTCATTTATGCCCAAGCTTGGGCTGCGCGAGGGGAAGCTCCATAGGACGCTCAGGTATTCCCAGCTCACGCGGATCATCAGGACGCTGAAAGCGGCCCAGGCGAGGTCGGCCATATATATGGCGTAGCGGCCCACGCGCATGGGCAGGGCCTGTACCGCAACAAGAATTCGGATGTGGAAACGTTCGCGCACGCACAGCGACGCCCCCATATACACCGCCCAGACCATGCAGATTGCCGCGGTCTCTTCAGTCCAGTGCAAAGCAATCTCGAATACATAGCGCGCCAGCACCTGGCTCATCACTGCGACGGCGATAATCGAGAGCGCGATGCAGCAGATCGCCTCTTCAAAATGCTTTTCAAGCCAACACAGGATGATCATGACATTGCCTTCGGAAGGGTGCGGGGGCCGATTAGGCCCCCACTTGGCAGCTTACTCGGCTGCCGCGTTGATCATTTCGACGAGATCCACAAATTCCTGACCACGCTCGGCTGCGATGGCTTGCTGAACGTCCTGGGCCGCTGAAATAAAGTCTGCCCGGTCTGGATCGGTCCGTGTCATGCCGCCTTCGCTGGCGAGCCAATCGCGAACCTCTTCGGTTTCAGTGCGCACCTGGGCACTGAACTGGGTGCTCGCATCGGTGGCAGCGCGCATCACTTGCTCTTTCTGCTCATCATTCAGACGGTCCATGAAGCTTGATGAGGCGAAAAGCGGTGCCATTGAGACGAAGTGTTCGAGAATGACAAGATTCGGCATAAATTCGTAAAAGCTCATGTCGCGGATGAACGACGTGCCATTATCGCCCCCATCTACTGTGCCAGTCTGCAGCGCGGTCGGTGTTTCCGACCAGGCCAGCGGCACAGGATTTGCACCAAAGGCCTCAAAAGTTTGCAACATCACGGCATTATTCGGTGTCCGGATCTTTAGGCCTGCCATATCCGCCATCGTCTCGACTGGACGCACCGAATTGTAAAAGTCGCGGTAAAGCGCCGGGCCAAAGGCTAAAAGATGCACACCTGTGTCTTCCAGCAACTGCCCCTTGATGAAATCACCGACCTCGCCATCAACCACGCGTGCCAGGTGATCGGTGTTCTGAAAAATGTACGGCAGTACCGTCACATCCATCAGTGGCCAATGCGGCGAGACATTGTTGGCAGTGATGAAGAACCCATCAACAGTGCCCAATTGCATCGCGCGGAAACCCTCATCTTCGGTCGCCACCTGGTTGCAGCAGCGCAGGCGCACATCGACAGAGCCGTCCGTATATTCTTCGACCAATTCCTCAAAAATCGCGCCAAAGCGACCATACAACGATTCTTCCGGCGCGCCGAAACCTACGTTCATCGTGATCTCTTGGGCCATCGCCGTTCCGACAGAGAGTGAAAGCGCGGCCAATGCGGCTAGTGTTTTACCGTGCAGTTTCATTACCAATCTCCTTGTTGCTTTACCGTTTTTCTCTAGCGTTGCACGGGAACGCACACAGGGATAATATCATTTGTATCATTTTTGATACCAAAAGGGCATCATGCGATCTGATTTCCGCAGGCTTCAGTACTT
This sequence comes from Actibacterium sp. 188UL27-1, assembly GCF_016901225.1. Lineage (GTDB taxonomy): Bacteria > Pseudomonadota > Alphaproteobacteria > Rhodobacterales > Rhodobacteraceae > 188UL27-1. The sequence continues at coordinate 7,867 of NZ_JAFEUL010000035.1, forward strand.
TGTCGCTGTCGCCGAAGAGCTGCATTTCCGCCGCGCAGCAGACCGGTTGGGCATCGCCCAGCCTGCGCTGAGCCGCGCCATTCGTTCGATTGAGGAAGAGATGGGAGCGGTGCTCTTTTCCCGCACCAACCGCGCGGTGAAACTGGCACCTGCCGGGCAAGTTTTTCTGGAGCGGGCCTACGAGATCCTCAGCCTTGTCGAACGCGCAAGGCGGGATGTACGCAATGCCGACGAGGGCCGCGTGGGCACATTGCGGATCGGCTATACCGACTTTGCTATCGCCGGGCCCTTACCAAATTTGCTCAAGGAATTTCAGGTCTCACAGCCGCAGATCACACTTCAGCCCCAACATGGCGTCACGCTCGCGCAGCTCAAGCGCCTCGCGGAGGGCAAGCTGGATATCGGCTTTGTGACGGGTCCGATCAGCGTACCGGGATATGCACAACGGCCAGTATATGCCGAACAACTCGTGTGTGTTTGCCCGGACAGCCATACCTTTGCCCGGCGCGATAGCATCCAGCTTGCGGATCTGGCAGAGGAGGATTTTGTCCATGGCGGCGCCACCGACTGGCAGTACTTCTATGATTACCTCAATCCCCTTTGCCGGCGCGCGGGGTTCATGCCGCGCATTACGCAAGAAGCGTTCAATACCGCCGGGATTCTTGGCCTTGTCGCCTGCGGCATGGGGGTTACCGTTCTGACAGAAGGCGTGGCCCGGACACTGGGGCCGGGTCTGCGGATGGTCCCGATCCCGGATGTGTCCGAGCGACTAATCACCTGTGCAATCTGGCCGCAGGACGAGGCGCGCGGGCCGATTGGCCACTTCGTGAAATATCTGGATGGCTTGCCAGCAGTGTAAGCTTCGCTACCCCGTGACGGTCCCGCCGAGTACCGTGCCCACGATGGGAATGTCGCGCAGGCGCGCGGGGTCGGTCTCCAGCGGATCGCCGTCTAGAATGGTAAAATCGGCACGCTTGCCAGTTTGGATCGAGCCGACCTGATCATCCATCTTCAGGACATATGCAGCACCCAAAGTGATATTGTGGAGCGCTTGAGAGACAGTAATCTTTTGGTGGGTCCCAAGCTGGTGGCCTGCCTCAGTCAGGCGGTTCACCGCGATCCACGCGGTATGCAAAGGAGCCATTGGCGTCACCGGCGCGTCGGAGTGGATCGCAAAGTCACCCTGGAACACATCCCAGGCATCGCGAGCGGCGTCCATTCGCGCTGCGCGGTTCGGACCGATCGTCTTTGTGCGATGCAGGTCGCCAAAGTAATATACGTGGTTTGAAAAAATGTTCACCGTCAGTCCAAGCGCACGCATCCGTTTGAACTGATCCAGGCCAGCAAGCTGCACATGTTCGAGTGTATGACGGTGATCCGCGTTGGGCGTACGCATCATCGCGTCCCGAAACGCGTCAATGGCCAGTTCGGATGCCGCATCGCCATTGGTGTGCACATGGGTTTTGACACCGGCGCGGTGCAAGGCACCAACAGCCGCGCGAAAATGGTCCAACTCCATGTTCCAGATACCGTTATCGTCCATTCTAAAATAGCCCGGTGCCTTCAGCTTGGCTGTTCCGCCTTGAATGGCACCGTCGGTAAACAACTTTGCGCGCCCCAGGTGGAGCTTTTCGGTAGAGCGCTGCCTAAGCTCAAGCGCGCGCTGCGCTTCGGTCGCCGGATCTCCACGCATTGCGTTCATAACGGGTACATAGCGCGCAGCACAAGTATCATTGCTTGTCTCGCGCGTCAGCATATCCACCTCGGCATCTTCAAGGTCCGACAGCAGATCAGCAACCGTCGTGACGCCGCAATTACGGGCGACCTGACCATAGGCACGTACTGCGTCAGCATCGGCGAGATCCGCAAAATTCAGCCGCGCTTCCGACATGACCGGAGCCATTGCCGCGAATTCCTGCAACTCACCATTGGGAGCACCATCGCCTCCCCGTACGACACCTTCGATATTGGACTGCGCATCGATACCGGCCTGCGCAAGAGCCACGGAATTGGCCGTCAGCAGATGAAAGTTGGAGTGTATAATAACCACGGGACGGTCAGTCGAAACCTGGTCAAGGCAGTCTTTGTCAAGGCGGTCCCCCTCCAGAAAATTTGGATCGAATCCCCATCCGACAATGGGGACGCTTGGCGGCGTTTTGGCAGCCAAGTCCCGCATCCGAGCGATGAGCGCAGCGTAGTTTCGCACACCTGACCAAGTAGCCCCCGCGGGATCGACCCGGTCATAATGGCCGCAATAGGTAAAGCGCCAGACCCCGCCCGCCATCACATGGGCGTGTGCTTCAATCAGGCCGGGCATCATCACATGGGCAGCAAAACGGTCGTCGCGCAAGACCTTCCCCCAACCGTCACCGCAATCGGGCCCGCCAACGCCGACGATAATTCCGTCCTTCACGGCAACATGCGTGGCGAAGGGGCAGTTACCATCCATTGTGAGAATTTTTTTGACGCCGTAGACAGTGACCATGGCGATAGGCTCTCCTTTGCGGGTGCAGGGCATACACCAATTCGTCAAGCTGCGACTACCGCTCTAGCGCTACATCTACGGTACTTACAGATGAGTTTGAAATACAGCCTGCGGTCTTGAGATAAATTCAAAGGATATGTGTGAGGTTAGTATGGGGTGCGGTCTGGGCGGGGGGCCGCCCTGCCCCGGTGCCGGGCGGCTCTGTGATCCCGGCCATGCCCCGCAGCCGACCCGCCACACGCGCAAGCGCCGCGGCCAAACCGGCCTCCGCCTCTCGCCAGTCCGTGAGGATCCCGGCTTCGCTTGCGCCCGCCCTCGGGCCCGGCGGCTCATCATCCGGTGCGTCT
>NZ_JAFEUL010000036.1 GCF_016901225.1 Actibacterium sp. 188UL27-1
CAGCAAGCTCTATGAACGCACCAGCATCATCATCACCACCAACCTCAGCTTCTCAGAATGGGCACAGGTCTTCGGTGACGCAAAGATGACCACAGCGCTCCTCGATCGGCTCACACACCGCTGCCGCATCCTCGAAACCGGCAATGACAGCTACCGCTTCAAGGCCAGCGCTGAGGCCGCAAAGAAAACAGAAAAGGAGACCAAAACATTGACCGCGTCATAGACAACGACGCATAACTGAGGGTGGGTCAAATCTCGGTGAAAATACCGGGTCAGTTCTCAGTGACATTCAACAGGACCAAATCTGTCAGCGGATCAGCCGAAAATCCGTTTGGATCAGGCAATGCGGTGATGGTATCTTCTCTCATGTGGCATATCCCTTTCTCTGCAGAGAATTGACGGCGACTTGAACACTGCCATGATATGCCGCCCCTCAGGGCCATCACCAACTTTCAGCTGTTTCTCAGCCAAAGGCATCGGAAGCCTTTACATTTTGCCGGAAGCTTCAGGTTACGATTTAACAGTCATCCTGCCGATCATTCTCTTTCTGCAACGCCTTTAGGTTGGCCATCTCCGATCGCCCCATCCCACCAAACCGCTTGCCCCATGCGTAGTAGGTCGCATCACTGACACCAGCCGTTCTGCACGCTGTCGCAACATCCGAACCAGACGCCAGACTCAGCTCAACCTCAGGCAAAAGCCGCAGAATATCCTCATGCGAATACCGGCTCCGTGCGATCCATCCCATCTCCAAAGCTAGGCCAACTTTGGCACAGTTTTAGGGGGCCAAGGCAAATTCCCTTATGTGACGTCGTGTGATCATTTTTGGTTTTTCGAGACGAAGATATGCGGGTGTCAGTTTCTCATAGCGGCGGGGGTCACGCCGAAGACCTTGCGTATCACCACCGTCATATGCGCTTGGCTTGAAAAGCCTGCGTCATAGGCGATCTGGCTCAGAGGCTCGCGCGTGCCGATGATCAGATCTCGGGCGTATTCGGCGCGACGGCGCAGGATGAAAGCGTAGGGCGTTTCACCGACCATAGCCCGGAAAACAGAGGAGAAGCGGGACGACGACAGGCATGCCGCATCGGCCAGATGGCTAATCGACAGGTCGGAATCGCAGAGCCGTGTCTCGATGAGATCTATGGCGAGGTCGATATTGAGCTTACGCCCTGTGCGGTTCCAGCGTTCAATCTCACCGTCGATATCGCCATTGAGTGCTGCAAGCTGTGCTATCCCGCGGGTGGCGATGCCCAAGGCCAGCGCCTCGACCGTCAGTTTATCGGTCGAGGCAACGGATCTGGCCGCCCGCATCAGGTGCCGGATCGCGGATCGGCCAATGTCGGCAGCAACATCGTCTTTCCGCCATACAATAGGCCTGTCTCGAGTCGCGTAGGGGATTTCTGCAGCCTCCATCCACGCTGCCATCACGTCATCCCTGACCTCAAGGACGCAGCCGGGAAGAGGATTGTCCACATGTAAACGAAGCTCAGTGCCCTTCGGAGCATAAAAAATGGACTCAGGTGTGGCTCGTAAGGTTTCAAGCTTGTCGGAATTTAGTGCGAGATCATGAGCGGCACTGCCCAGATTGATGTCGAACGTGTTGAACCCAATCTTGTGCTTCAGGTCACATTTACCCGGCGGGAGAAGCATCAGGCGCATCCCGCCAAGATCGGTTTCATGGGCCATCGGTGGGACGCGATTGTCTGGCCTGGCCTTATGGGCATTTCGGATCACATACGTCATCATCAGTTACCTGAGTTCATCTCCGTGAAGGTCAATGCCTACATCCTATCTGTAGGTGTCGTTGCAAAATCACGCGCTTGATTTCAGTTGCGTTCGCCCCAGACGAGCAATCCGCCCGGCTTTACAGATCTTGTTGATACTAGTTTGAATCTCGAAATATCCTGGTTAGCCGTTGGAGACGTCGATCTGGGCTTCGAGCCGATCTGCATGGCTCTGGATCTCAGTATGCAAGGCCGGGTCGGCGCGTTTTTTTGTCAGATCGAGGGTATGGCGCAGGCCATGCAGCAGATCTGACGCACCGCTGCGAATTTGGTTTTCCACATTTATGGTACTCGCCACTGGTTCCGACAAAGCTACCAGATGGCGTGCAGTATCATGAAGCAATCCATGCCAGCCGAAGAAACGTGGATCTTGGGCACGAACGTCGATGACGGTCAGTCGAAAGTAGAGCGACGCAGATAAAACGAAGTTACAACTCAGCTGCTCGTCGATGATGGTTGCGTAGTCGTCCGGCATTGCTGCGCCCCCCTAATCTCTTTGACTGATAGCTTGCTTCAGCGAGCCGCCCATTTCTTTCAGAATCCTATCAATTCTAGACAACACCGCTCATCGCGTTTCTTCGCTGGGTGCAGATCTTGCCAAAGAAACACGGCAAAACCTCATGCGTGATTGAGCAAAATGGCCCGACAAACTGCACCGACGGAAAACAAAATGTCGATTGTGGCGTGCTCTGTCTCGCAATACGATAAAGAAGTACCTGCGCGAAGGCGCTGTCGAGCCGAAGTTCAAGATGCCACCGCGGCCGAGAAAATTGGACCCGTATGCGGATCGTTTGTCTGCTTGGCTTTTGATCTAGACACGGAAGCCACGCAAAGAGCGGCGCTCTGTGAAGCAGATGCATGCTGATCTCGTGAAGCTGGGATACCACGGCTCCTATAATGCCGGCGCACACAACCGGTCCGTCATCGCCTCCCTGATCGAAACCTGCAAACTCAACGGCGTTGAGCCTTTGGCCTATCTTAAAACCACCCTTGAACTTATTGCCCAGGGCCTCCCCAAGGACAGTCTGCAAGAACTCCTGCCGTGGAACTTCAAACCGTCAAGCGCATAGTCGCGTGGGGCTCAGACACCACTTACCGTTCAGGCGTTAGGTTTCCTTTCGAAGTTGATTAGCTGGTCATAGTGCCACTCGCGCCTATACGTTCAGTAGAAATGGTTGCGGCGTTGTTGTCTCGGTATTGAGACAACCCAGAAGAAACACGCGTATTTTTCAGTAAAATTTCGGGAGAAGGCTAAGACTCGCGACAGTGCGGTCATGCCTGTGCAGTATGTTTGTGGCTCGGGTCTGTATTGACAAAAATAAGGGATCTGTTGCGTTAGCGCCGAGGCCGCCATGTGCTCCTTTGGTTGTTAAGACTAGGCAGTCGCCTTGAACAGGTTTGCGACGAATGCCACTTCGGTCAAGACACCGGGCTCGTTGTTTGCGAAATGGCCCTTTTTGATGGCCCGGTGGGTTTCGATGCCTTTCAGAGTGTTCTTGGCGGAGGTCATCTTTCGGAAGTCCCGTTTTGGTCGCAGAAGCTGTTTCAGGGCGGTGTGGGCGGCTTCGATCCGGTTGTCGAGATACTTGCGGTCGACATGCCGGATGCGGTCGTCGGGACCATTCCCGAAATTCATCTCCTCGATCACCTTGGCATAACTGGGTGCCTTGTCCTTTGCCCGGCAGGGCATTGCTTGCGATGTTCGAGAGGGAGTGGCGATGGTCATCGGCTGGTAACATCGGACAGTCTCGCTGGCCTGGCGCATGAACGCCCTTGCGGCATTGGCGTTTCGGCGTGCCGTTAATCGGAAATCGATGAGCTGTCCCCGCTGGTCCACGGCTCGCCACAGGTAACGCCACCTGCCGTTCACTCGAACGTAGGTCTCATCCACATGCCATAAGCGCGCTTCCGGATCTCCGGCCCAAACTTCTGGACCCAACGGTAAATGGTGACGGCGTCGACCGTGACCCCACGCTCGGCCAATAGATCGCGTACATCACGATACGACAGTGGATATCGGCACTACCAACGGACCGCCATGGAGATCACATCCGTCGGAAATCGGTGCTGTTGGAAAGGATTTCGACGCATCGTACGGTCACCTTGCACGCTTTGACCTAAACGTGGCTTGCAAGATGAGCCAACGCAACAGAGCCCAACAGATACATGTAAAGCAACCAGCGGATTATGAAATAAGCAGAAGGATAAAATTGATACCGATGCCGAGTGAAATAACTCACGCGCAGCTGTTTTAGCTAGAGAGGTATTCAATATGCGCAGACTACTCCCGTTCGCGTTCCTCACGCTCTCCTCATTTGCGGTCAACGCTCAGCAAGTCGATTACGAAGGCATGCAAGCCGGTCTTAGTATGCTTGAAACGAATGTTGACCGAATTCTGGACGCTAATGGTTTTGATGAGGTTGATCCAACCAGTCTGAGCCTCAACACGATTGTCGAAATCATTGGCGTGGCAAGCGACGATGACCGCTCAGGACCCGTCAAACAGGGAATTGAAGCGGCACTCACGCGATGGCGTCCCCCCACCGAGTAATACTACGACCCACCGCCTTTCAAGGGAGAGGCGGTGGGCATACTTGATGGAGGACAACGCATGTTATTGAAAAATTTTGCAAAAATAGTAGCATGTACCCTGACGCTAAACAACGCAGTAGCTCAAGAGATGGGTACAGGGCGTATTGAGCAGGTGTCTCGCCATATGGGTGAGATGTCGATGCAGATGGACCTGTCTGACGAGACGAACAATGAGTCTCAGCCGGTACAAGAGACGCTTCGATTTGAGCCTTGGCAGATGTTAGACGATCTGTTTCGCGACGATGTTGTCTTCTTGATGCGCCATGGCCCAACCGATTGGTCGCGGCGAGACATGGTCAATGTGGCACCTACGGACTGTTCGAATCAACGTGTAATGACCGGTGAAGGTCAGGAACAAATTCGCAAAATGGGGATCCTGTTGGCTGGGAACGGTATCATTCCCGGCCGCATTGTTGTCAGTGAATGGTGTCGCAATCATCAAACCCTCGATGCTCTCATCGATGGTATCTCCTTACTCGACCCCGAATTTCGCGACCGAACGGAAATTGAAGTAAACTCAGCGGCTAACCTGCTCCTTTCATTGCAGGGCGCACCGAATGTGACTGAATTGAGAGAAATGATTTCATCATGGCATGGGGACAAAGACGGTCCCCTTATGATCATTTCTCATTTCACCAACATTGCTGAATTAACGGAATTCAATGTTTATGAGGGCGAGGCGTTGATCGTAGATCCAGATCGCAACAATCGTATTCTGGGTTATATTCGGCTTAAAAGTGCGGCGCCCGATGAAGGACATTTTGATGATAAAGTTGCGAGGTAGAGTAAGGGGCTGGGCGATAATGTCGTGTTAACTCGGGTGATGCGGGTGTGTGTGGCAAATTCAGGCGATATCCGCCGCAGATTTTCAAGCGTCGATGGCTTCCATCCGATGATATCTGATTTGGCTTGCGAAACGGTGTTGGGCTGGAGCGAAGAAGCGATTCCGTGCAGCGGAGCAGCCGGACACGTATTGTTGCAGTCCACCAGGGGGAAGCGTCCTGAGTTCTGTGTATTTGGGCAGGTGCATGCGGTTTCAGATACTCAAGCTTTGAAGAGCTCGGTGACCGGCTCTGTTGCGTTAGCGCCGAGGCCGCCATGTGCCCCTTTGGTTGTTAAGACTAGGTCATGTTGACCAATGGCGCAGCCAAAGCCGGATTGACGTGATGTCTATGAAGCGGAGGTAGCTTTCAGCAGTTTTGTCGTATGGAGTGGCGACGCGGCGGGCGTTTTTGAGCTTGTTGAAGCAGCGCTCGACCATGTTCCGCAATCGATAAAGCCCGCGATCCACGCCCACGCGCATCTTGCGCATCTTGCGCATCGGAATTTGGGTCATGACATCGCGGTCAGACATGGTTTTCCGAATGCGATCAGCATCATAGCCTCGATCCGCCAGCAGCACACGCGGCTCTGGCAGATTTCTATCCATGACCAAATCAAAGCCCAGATAATCCGACATTTGTCCTGGCGTAATATCCGTTCTCATAGGCAACCCGTGCGCATTGACGCGGAGGTGGATCTTGGTCGTGAACCCACCTCTTGAACGGCCAAAACCCTGTCTCGGAGTCCCCCTTTTGCGCCCGCAGCCTGATGATGCGCGCGGATCACAGTGCTATCGATCATCTGCAGAGCGTCGGGGACGGCTCCGCTTTGGTTCAACGCCTCAAGGAGGTCTTCCCACAAGCCCGCCAAAGTCCAGCGTCGGAATTGACGATACACGCTCGACTATTTCCCGAACTCTTCGGGCAAATCTCGCCACGGCGATCCAGTGCGTGCGATCCAGAATATCCCATCCAAAACAAGGTGGTGATTGGTTGGTTTGCGGCCATTCGGGGCGCGGATCGCGAGAATAAAGTGTTCAAACAGCGACCACTCGTCATCGCTCATAAGGTCTCGGGGCAAGCTGGTCTCCATAGCAGATACCAGCTTGAATCATGCCTGTACGTCAGTGTGAACCCCTTTTGTCAACACAGCCTAGGCAGTCGCCTTGAACAGGTTTGCAACGAATGCCACTTCGGTCAAGACGCCGGGCTCGTTGTTCGCGAAATGGCCCTTTTTGATGGCCCGGTGGGTTTCGATCCATTTCAGAGTGTTTTTGGCCAAGGTCATCTTTCGGAAGTCCCGTTTTGGTCGCAGAAGCTGTTTCAGGGCGGCGTGGGCGGCTTCGATCCGGTTGTCGAGATACTTGCGGTCGACATGTCGGATGCGGTCGTCGGGACCATTCCCGAAATTCATCTCCTCGATCACCGTGGCATAGCTGTGTGCCTTGTCCTTTGCCCGGCAGGGCATTGCTTGCGATGCTCGAGAGGGAGTGGCGATGGTCATCGGCTGGTAACATCGGACGGTCTCGCTGGCCTGGCGCATGAACGCCCTTGCGGCATTGGCGTTTCGGCGTGCCGTTAATCGGAAATCGATCAGTTGTCCCCGCTGGTCCACGGCGCGCCACAGGTAACGCCACCTGCCGTTCACTCGAACGTAGGTTTCATCCACATGCCATAAGCGCGCTTCCGGATCTCCGGCCCAAACTTCTGGACCCAACGGTAAATGGTGGCGGCGTCGACCGTGACCCCACGCTTGGCCAATAGATCGCGTACATCACGATACGACAGTGGATATCGGCAATACCAACGGACCGCCATGGAGATCACATCCGTCGGAAATCGGTGCTGTTTGAAAGGGGCCCGTCGCGACATGCCCACCTCCTAAAGCCATTGCCCACCAGTCGCGGCTGAAAACCGTGCTAACGCAACAGAGCCATTCAGACATAGCGGACCATGCTGGAACCAATCCTGTCGTTGTCCGGCGGGGTTTGGGAGAGTTGTGCAAAGCCGGGTTGCTGACCTCGGAGCGTGGTCCGTCCGGCGGCTGGCGGCTCGTATGGCGATCGCACGACATCACTCTCGCCGATATTTACGTGCGCTTGGAGAAAGCCTGGTCGCGTCCCGTTTGGACCTTGAACCGCATTCCTGCCAGGTTGAGCGGCATTTGGAAGCACAGGTGAACAAAATCTTGAATGAAGTCGAAGCTACCGTGATAGATCGACTGTCGTGTACAACGCTTGTTGAAGTCGATGGCGGTAAACCTTTGGGAAAAGACTTGTAATGTTGCGCAGTATCGCTCTCCTTCGAAATCTTGGCCCGATTGGGGGCAACTACGACATGTGCCCGGCTGCATGATGGACCAACTTCCTTTATGGCAATGGACGGCATCCGACATCGCAATGGCGACGCGGCGCGGGTCACTCGGTGTTCTTGACGTGACCGAAGCCGCGATTGCACAGATGGAAGCCGCCAATCCGGCACTGAATGCCGTGGTCGAAAGCCTGGCGGATGAGGCGCTGGCGGAAGCGGCGGCTCTCGACCGCAGCACTGCACCCAAGGGTCCGTTGCATGGCGTGCCGGTCACGATCAAGATCAATGTCGACCAGAAAGGCCATGCGACATCTAACGGTGTGGTCGCCTTCAAAGACGTGATTGCCCCGGAAGACGCGCCAGTGGTGCGCCATCTGAAGGCGGCGGGTGCAGTTGTCATCGGTCGCACAAATACACCTGAATTCTCATTCCGAGCGGATACCGACAACCCGCTCTACGGTCGGACGCACAATCCTTGGGGGCCGCATATCTCGGCGGGTGGGTCATCCGGCGGAGCGGGCGCGGCTGTTATGGCCGGGATCGGTGCGCTCGCGCATGGCAACGACATCGGTGGCTCGCTTCGGTTTCCGGCATCCGCAAATGGGGCGGTTACGGTCAAACCTGGCTTGGGGCGGGTGCCCGCGTTCAACCCCAGCCAAACTGCGGAACGTGGGCTATTGGCACAGTTGATGTCGGTTCAGGGTTTGATAGCACGAAACGCGTCTGATCTGCACTTCTCTATGCCGATCTTGATTGCACCGGACCCGCGCGACCCGTTTCACGTTCCAATGCCGTGGCGTGGCACGCCGCTTGCGTCCCCAATCCGGGTCGCCGTGGCGCGCGATGACTTCGGCTTTGGCATGCATCCCGTGATGGCCACGGCGCTCGACAACGCGGCCTCGGCATTATCCGACGCCGGATATGCGGTTGAAGAAATCGAGCCGCCGCTCACGCAGGAAACCGGTGAGGTCGGTTATCGAACATTATTGAGCGAAGTTCGCGAATTGCTTGGACCCGACATCCGGAAATTTGGTTCGTCTGAAATCAACACGATCTTTGATGAGTATTACAGCCAGTTCCCACCTTACGAGGGAACGGAGTTTCTCAGGATGCTGGCAAAGCGGACTTACTATGCACGGCAATGGGCGCTCTTCCTCGATGACTATCCCCTGGTTCTGACGCCATTCCTGTTGAAACCGTTCTTTTCGCCCGGACGCGATGTCGAAGGCCCAGAAGGCGTACGGGACGCCCTCGGATGTTCGCATTGGTCGTTCATCATGAACTTCCTTGGCTTACCGGCTGGCAACCTCCCAACGCATATCGCAGAGATTGACGGCGGCCCGCGTCCCTTCGGCGTTCAAATCGCCGGGCGCAGATGGCGCGAAGATCTGATCGTAGACGCGATGCAGGCCGTTGAGGCGCGCATCCCTCCTGCCTGCACAACCCTTTGGGCAAGAAACTAGATTTGCCGATGCCTTTCAGAGTGTTTTTGGCCAAGGTCATCTTTCGGAAGTCCCGTTTTGGTCGCAGAAGCTGCTTCAAAGCAGCGTGGGCGGCTTCGATCCGGTTGTCGAGATACTTGCGGTCGACATGTCGGATGCGGTCGTCGGGACCATTCCCGAAATTCATCTCCTCGATCACCGTGGCATAGCTGTGTGCCTTGTCCTTTGCCCGGCAGGGCATTGCTTGCGATGCTCGAGAGGGAGTGGCGATGGTCATCGGCTGGTAACATCGGACGGTCTCGCTGGCCTGGCGCATGAACGCCCTTGCGGCATTGGCGTTTCGGCGTGCCGTTAGCCGGAAATCAATGAGTTGTCCCCACTGGTCCACGGCGCGCCACAGGTAACGCCACTTGCCGTTCACTCGAACGTAGGTTTCATCCACATGCCATAAGCGCGCTTCCGGATCTCCGGCCCAAACTTCTGGACCCAACGGTAAATCGTCGCTGCACCGACGGTGTACCGCCACCCAGGGCGATAGCTGCCAGCGCGATGGAAACTTTCTTCGGTAGGACGGGTTTCGCCGCCAAGTCCCGCGTCAAAGACAGCCCCGTGAACCCAGCAACCAACGCGACCACACAGGACAAGAGGTGGTTCGGTTCGTTTGAACAGTTTGGAGCCGTTTCTTAGGTGGATTTCCCGCTCGTTTATGCCGCCACCGGGATTGGTTTCGACGGGTTGAGATATGCCTGATCGGGGGGTTGCCCGT
>NZ_JAFEUL010000037.1 GCF_016901225.1 Actibacterium sp. 188UL27-1
CCAGATCAGATATCACCGCATGGAAGCATTCGACGCGTGGAGATCGGCGGCAAGGATCGCCTGAATCCGACTGATAAAACCCATACTCAAAGCGCCAAAGTTAACGTGACAACACCCGCAGGGGAGGTGGAGCGGGTCGATCATCGGTCCCTCGAGGCGCAGCGCGAAGACGCTGTCGCGCGCGGGGACATGGTCCAGGCGAAGGCGCTGGATCGGGATCCAGAGGTCAAGCTTGGCCCCGCCGCCAATGCCATCGAGCGCCGGGAACAGCGCGCCGCCGCGCGTGAGGGAGTGACGATAGTCATCGGTTGGTAACATCGGACTGTTTCGCTGGCCTGGCGCATGAACGCCCTTGCAGCGCTGGCGTTTCGGCGTGCCGTTAGCTGGAAATCGATGAGTTGTCCGCGCTGGTCCACGGCGCGCCACAGGTAACACCACCGACCGCTCACTCGAACGTAGGTTTCACCCACATGCCACTGAAGGCCGCGCCAAGACCGATGTTGGCCATAAGCGCGCTTACGGATCTCCGGCCCAAACTTCTGTACCCAGCGGTAAATGGTGGCGGCGTCGACCGTGATCCCACGCTCGGCCAATAGATCACGAACATCACGGTAGGATAGCGGGCATCGACAATACCAACGAACCGCCATGAGAAGCACATCCTTCGGAAATCGATGCTGTTTGAACGGATTTCGACGTGGCATACCCACCTCCTTAATGCTTGGACCAAGTCTGGCTTGCCAGATGGGCTAACGCAACAGAGCCGTACTTGGCCCGATGCACATCGCAGAAGACCCTTTTCGTCACCGCTTCAATTGGAGAGATCTAATTTCGACTTCCTGGCACGTTTTTCGAATGTGCTTCGCGCTTTGCCATGCGCGTCCTCCAACAGAGACACGCAGCGACTCCACATCGTACTAGAGGGGTTCAGAATTGCGACCCGAGACATCCAGCCGTAAATCGGGTGCGGTGTGAGGACATCTGGCGTTGTAAAATCCCAGCCACCTTCGATGATGCCTCCCTTGCCCGGTCGGGGTGGCGGCGGACCGAAGAGTTCCAGATAAGCCCCTTTGCTCACGCCCATGTTTAGCCGCCAAATGCCAGTCCTGTGCAAGTCCGAGGCCTTGTCATTCACTCCATTTTTTTGCTTGATCGTTGCGAAGTAAGTGCCGCGATCAAACAATCGCCCCGGATTGTAAAAGTAGGACGTCTCGCCCCACGCTTCCTTTGGCATGACCCCATCGAGGTTAGACGTGATATGATTATGAACGGTCTCGATCTTGATCCATTTGTTCTGCGACATGCCTTAAATAGTCCTCAATTGTTTTTCCGACTTCCGGACGGAAGGTTTCTCCGGTTGGCTCACATTTTTGAATGCGGTCAATGCGAAAAGCCCGGAAGCTGTCACGGAGTTCACACCACGCCGAACAGGTCCAAACCCGCCCCCAATAGTCCGTCTGAAGTGGTCGAAGGATCCGCGTTGACCGTTCACCTGACAGCGAAAAGTAGTCAATCCGAAGCTTCAAGCGCTCGCGGATGGCGCGTCGCAGGAGTGGCATATGCCTGAACCCTTCGCGTGCGCGTTCAAATTCATAAACACCAAAACCCCAGGATTTAGGCGCACGCCTTCTGTTTGATGCATGCTCGCCGACCTTGTTCATTACTGCGCGGGCGGCCGCCTGCATCTCCTCATCTGCCGCCTCTTGGACAATGGCCATGCCAAGGCTCAAAGCCTCCAGCTCCGTCAGAGAGAGCGCCATGGGGGGCAGAAATACGGGCTCGCGCAACAGGTATCCCACGCCGCGCTCGCCATCTATCGGAACGCCATTGGCGACCAAGGTATCGATATCCCGATAAATGGTACGGACGGATACTTCCAATGCGTCTGCGATGTCCCGCGCAAGGTGGAGACGCCCGTCACGGACGATCTCCACAATTTCAGCAAGACGCGCGCTCCGCAGCATGATGTCTAGTTGATGACCACTTCCAACTCAGAATGCATGAGCTGAACGGTCGGGCCGTTGATCGCAGACAGAAACTCCGAATTGCCCGGCGCTTTGCCGATCTCGGCTGCGGCGGACTTGGCAGCATCCATGTCCTTCCACTGGATGTGTTCAATCCAGGTGCCGTCTTCGGTGCAAGACAGGCGACGGTGCAAGAAGCCGGGACGGGCTTCAACCCAAGGGCTCATCGCCCGCGCGGCGGCAATGAAATCCTCGCGCGACACACCGTCATTGAGTTTGAAGGTGACGGTTTCGATGATGTTTTTGCTCATGGAAGTTCTCCGAGTGGCTGTTTGCGTTCTATGATGTCGGTACATTCCCTCAACTGACAATACCTGTCAGTTGAGGGAGGCTTTCGCAGAAATTATCGCCATGACCATTTGAAAAATCGGCTCTCAAATCAGTTGGCGTGGCTGACAATCGACCAATGCGCCATGTTGATGCTTGCGGGATCGATGGCCTGCATGAATGGAATGGCACTCTCGTCCAAAATAATCGCATCAGCGGCCGCGAGCGCCTCATCTAATGAGGTCCAATAGACCATATCGAGCCAAAGCCCGTTCTCGGATTGCGTCAACGTCCGAGAGACATAGCCAGGCGCATTACAAAGAAAAGACGCCTCTAGTGTATCGACCGCATCCATGAATTTGTCCTGGTCCGCGCCTTCCGCCAACCTGAACTCCACGACTTCGACCACCTGCGCGGTCTGGGTGTCAGAGGCGCTACACGCAGCAGCAGCTCCTGAGCTCAGCGTAACTGAAAGTGTGGCTGCAAATAGGGTTCTCATCATTATCTCCTAGCTTATGATGATACCACGCTATTCTGCGGCATCTGACAAATGATGTCAGTTGGGTGACGCCAACCTCTTCAGATGATTGATTTCGGCGAACCGGTGCAAATGCGGTGACCATGACGTTCATCCAAGATGATCTCAAAAATAGCCGCCCCCAATGCTGCCAATCATTCCGCCATGGTGAACGCGTTCAGCTTGTTGCCATCAAGATCCCGGAAGTAGCAGACGTAGTAAGGCTCACCTTCGCGCATGCCGGGCGCGCCTTCGTCGGCTCCGCCGAGCGACAATGCTTTTTTGTAAAGACGGTCGACCTCTTCCCGGCTTTTGGCATGAAAAGCGACCATGACCCCGTTGCCAACTGTTGCGGCATCTCCATTGTAGGGTTTGATGATGCTGATTCCGCCGACGCCATCGGGCGGACCCCATGCGATAAAACCCGCCTCTTCGGACCCGGCGATGCGCTCGGTCCCCATCTCTGCGGCAAGAGCATCATAAAACGGCGCCCCCTTGGACAGGTCATTTGTTCCCAAGGTTACATATCCAATCATTGCGTATTCCTTTCGGTCGCAGGATCTTTTGGGTCATTTGCGACTGTGATGGCGCTTGCGACCAGTGCCGCGATCGCAATGGCTGCAATCATCATCAGGTATGAGCCGTCAAACATCAGACTGAGGAGGCCAGCGGCACTGCCTCCAATCAGCATGTGAAACGCGCCAATCAGAGATGACGCGAGCCCAGAGGCTGTGTTGAAATGCTCCAACGCGAGCACGGTCGCTGTTGGCAGTATCAGCCCCAATCCAAAGAGCACCACGGACATGCCGCCGACTGGCATCGTTAATTTGCGTTGCAACTCACCCGGGGGTAGGTATCCTCATGACCAAACCCAAGCAATCTGGCGCTTTCAAGGGCCATCGTTTCCCTCGTGAAGTCATCGCCCATGCCGTTTGGGCGTATTTCAGATTTCCTATGAGCTTGCGTGATGTCGAGGACCTTTTGGCAGCGCGCGGAATTGTGGTCAGCTATGAAACGGTCCGCGGTTGGGTCGCTAAATTTGGGTCACAATATGCCAAAGTGATCCGCCGGGATCGTCCGGCTGCAGCGGACAAATGGCACTTGGACGAAGTCGTCATTCCGATTAACGGGAAGAAATATTGGCTGTGGCGCGCCGTCGACAGTCGTGGCGATGTGTTGGACATCCTCGTACAAGCCCGCCGTGACAAACGTGCGGCAATTCGATTTTTCCGCAAGCTATTCAAGGCATTTGGCGAACCACGGGTGATCGTGACCCCCTCTCAGGCATTGCTTTGCAATGCCCTGCCGGGCAAGGGACAAACTTCGCAGCTACGGGGCAGCCCCGAAAGATCTCGCTCCGGGCATCGAGCACCGCAGCCACAAGGGTCTCAACAACCGATCCGAAGGGTCGCGTAGGCCAACGCGAAGGCGAGAAAAATGTATGGGCCGGTTCAAGTCGCCCGGCCAAGCACAACGATTTCTATCCGTTCATGATCAAGTCCAAAATGTCTTTCGCCCACGCCGCCACATGCTTTCAACCGCTTGCTACCGCCAATCCAGAGCTGATGCCAATTGGATCTGGGAAGACATTACGCGTGAGCTAACGGCCGCCTGAAATGGGGTATCCGGGATTTCACTGCCATGAATGACGATAACTTGACGATGCCCTTTGAACGGTACCTTTTTCACGTCGCTGTCCAGTCTTCGAGCTGAAGGTCCCGGACACGCTCGAACTCCCGAACGTTGTTGCTGACCAGAATGAGATCTCTCGCTCTTGCCTGCCCGGCGATCAGGATATCATAGGGTCCAATTGGTGTTCCCGCTCTTTTGAGGTCTGCCCGAATTTCTCCCGCCTGACGGGCGTCTTCGTCGTCAAAGGGCAAGAGGACAAAGTCTTTTACCAACAATCTGATCGTTTCCAGGTTGAACGAGACTTTTTGGCTTTTGTAAGCTCCAAAGTAGAGTTCATGTGAGACGATTGCTGGTAGGCCGATGTCTCCTTCTGAGCAGTCAAAGACACGATCAAGCAACGCTTCTGACTTTTGTCCAAGCAACGATATGACAGCATTGGTATCGAACAAGAATCGCATCAGTTGAATATTTCGTCCAAACCGGCTCGATCTTGCCCTTCGGGTTGCTCGCGACCTGCGCTCAGGAAGTCTTCACTCACACCACGCTTCAAAGCGCTCCGGAGTGAGCTCCAACCACGTTTACTCTCTGAATGCGGTCGCAGTATGATTGCATCCCCTTCTCGAGTGACCTCAACTTCTTCTACGCTGAAGCGAAATTCCTTTGGCAAACGGACCGCCTGGGAATTCCCCGATTTGAATACTTTTGCGACCTGTGTCATGCAGACCTCCAGTACGTATATACAGATACGTATATACGTACTTATGCTTGGGTTGTAAAGCTGCTCGCAAGCGAGGCATCAATCTTCTCCACCTTGAAACTCAAGCTCCGGAAGCTCCCGAAGGCTCTGCAGATCGAAGGTCACGAGGAACGTCTCCGTCGTCACGAAGGTAACTGCATCCAGAAGAGGGCCGCCTGTTGTCGTGGAGGCCATCTGAACGACAATGGAAATTTCTCGACGATCAAAGTCGATGTCTGCAAACCAATCATCGAATGTGCCTCGGACTTGACGCTCTCCGACCGAGATCTCGAAGCCAAGAGTGCTGTCCTCGATCAGAATTTCCATCGCAGTGACTGGAGAGGCGACCATGAAAGAGAAGAGAAAGGCGAAGAGGCGCACAAGGCTTGCTCCCTAGAATGAGTGCGGGGGCGGAGATCTTTCCGCCCCCGGCAGGGGTCATCACATTTCGACGTAGGTGCCGCCGTGAATGTTGGCGAAGTTGCGGAAGTCGACCGCCAGCGCTTGAGCGACGGCTGCAGCGGCGTTTCCGCCCATTTCCTGCGCCTCATCGTAGTAGATGCGCGTGGTAATCAGCGTACCGTCTGCGCCTTTGTCTTCCAGCGTCCAGATCACGAAGAAGTCCTTGATCGGGAGCGGCACGGTACTGCGTTCCATGTCGAGGTCATAGGCGAAGATGCGGTTCTCCTCGACTGCGAAGACGCGCTCATAGGCTGTGCCTGCGCCGCCCACAAAGTCGCACCGCCGGACGGAACCCATGCCTAGTTCTCCCGGCGTTGCGGAAGCGGAATGATCCCATGTCAGCTCTTCGATCTGGAGCGACCAGTCTGCATTGCCGGAATGGACCAACGGGAACGCCTCCGCAGGCGTCATTGGCAACAGAAGCGTCTGGATCGACTGCAAGGGCGCGTCGATATAGGCGCCCAGATAGCCGCTGTCATAAGTGTAGTTCGTTACCGGGTCGGACGATGTGACCGCTGCGCTCTCGCCGTACATGGCCGTGCGTTCCGCTTCGACATTGGGCATCTGTTGAGCGCTGGCGGCGGTGGTCATGGCCAGTGCGAAGACAACAGATAGAATGGGTTTCATAGGATTCTCCCTAGGGAAAGTTGAGGGGGAGGCATGGCCGACAGGCCACACCATTCAGGTCATGGCCTGCCGTGCGGCGGTGGCTTTCTTGGAAGCGTCGACCTTGACCTTTCGCGGCGAGGCGCGGCCTGTCTCGGCGTAGACTTTCAGATCGTCGATGGTCTCGGTAAGCGCCTCTTTGAATTGCATCTTCATCATCCAGCCCATGAGGATGTTCATTGGGAAGGTGATGTCTGCTTTCAGGGTCATGCTGGCCTTGGTGCCAGTGCCGCTTGGGGTCAGATGCCACGTGTTGCGCAGGCCTTTCATGAAGCCGGGCATCTTTTCGCCGGTAGCCGAGTAGGACACCATGTGGCGCGCCTCGTCGTAGGCTTCGATAGTTTCAGTGAAGGGGCCGAGCGAAGTTTCGCAGACGTGGCCCGCGGCAGGCGCACCCGTTACCTTCGGCGTGCCGGACCGGGCACCAGAGACATAGACCGAGCTGGCCCAGTCCCCGGCGGAAGTATAGTTCGGCCCAACAATGTCCCAGACCTTGTCCAGCGGCGCATCTATCTGGCGTGAGAGAGTAAGTTCCATGGTTTAGCCCACCATCTGACCGCCCATCGCGTAGCCGCCTTCGGCGGTCTCTTCGGTGTGCACGTTGATGTATCGCTTGATGTCTCCCTTGCCGGAAGCGCCAGCGACGTCGTTAAGACCGTCGGTGAGCTTGGCCACAAGCTGCGCCTTCTCATCCTTCGACCAGGCCGATTGCGAGACAGTGACACGAATGGTTGGCATAGCGGTTCTCCTGTTTTGGATTGGTGATGTCGACAAGATGCGCGCTCTGCAGTATTGCCTCAATGCAGGAACTTGCAGGTCAACCTGCGCGAATGCAGGAAGCGGTGAAGTATGCGACCAAGCGAACGGCTGGACTGGAACGACCTGAAACTCATCCTCGCCCTTGCAGAAGGCGGCTATGTGTCCCGGGCTGCTGAAAAGTTGCATGTTGACCAGACGACGATCCCCCGCCGCATCAGGCGGTTGGAGGACCGGCTGGACTTGAAGCTCATCGAACGGATCAAGGGCGGTGTTGTCTTGACCTCCGCCGCCGATGATCTGGTCCGCATCGCGCGCGAAGTTGAGACGGGGATTGATGACGCGTTGTCCGCGCCGCTGGAAGCCCCGCCTGTCACTGGAACGGTCAAACTGTCGGGGACCGACTTCATGCTGGACTTGCTGATGGAGCCGCTGGTCGAACTGCAAAGGCGTTTTCCAAGCCTGACGCTAGACCTTAAACCGACAAATGACTACTTGAGCCTCGACCGCCGCGAGACCGATGTTGCCATTCGGCAAGCTGAAAGCCCGCATGACGGGTTGGTGGGCCGGCGGTTGCCGGAAATCCCTCTCGGCATCTACGTGCCTCCCGACTTGGTGAAGGCGGGATCAGGGAAGCCCTGGTTGTCGTGGACTTTCCCGCGCGGCGTTAATGAGATTGACGAGATGATCTTACAGCACGACCTGGACGCGAGGATCGTTACGCGGGTCAACAGCTTCATGGCGCAGGCGCGGCTGTGTCTGGCAGGCATGGGATGCGCTGTGCTGCCAGATCGCTACGTTGCCGCCCACGCCGAATTTGCTGACCTAAACCGTGTTGGCAGCGGGCCTTCTTACCCAGCATGGGTCGTGACGCACGAGGAGTTACGCCATGTTCCCCGTATACGTGAAGTGATGGGAGCTGTGGCAAATGGCTTATCGAAGCGGGGCGAAAAATCGGAATGACGCAACATCGAGAATTGGCTTCGCGATAGCATATCTTCTTACAAGCGGTGCAATAGCCCGCTTTGCACTGCATCCTAACAGTTCGTCCGCCGCACAGCGAAGGTCGGTTCGGCCCAAGTCAGCCGTTCCCTTATCGCGCAGCGAAAGAGAGAATAAAGCTTATTTTGTTGAAGAGGTCGCAGTGATTTGAGGTTCTGGCAGCCTCGCTGGGCTGTTCGCGGGCTTATTGTTCCGCTGGTTGTACCGGGCGGCCTGTCGGTCTGTCGTTTTGCCGGTTCG
>NZ_JAFEUL010000038.1 GCF_016901225.1 Actibacterium sp. 188UL27-1
CACGCGGTTCAACTCGCGCTCGCTCATAACCACCCATCCCATGTCCGCTCACCATCAATGATTTTTGAGGGCAGAGTGACATTCCTGAATTGCTCATGGGTGACATTTTAGCTTTGCGGCTACGGTTTTCAAGCCGGCTATTTTATGTTATGTTTCGCGCATCGATGCATCATTTTTAAGCACCGATCATTTACGACGCTTATTATTAGAGCTGGATTTAACATGAACGAATATGAACCGAATACGGTTGACAGTAGCCGTGAAATCAAAATCGCGAAATCGGGTGATGACGGGCTGGGCCCGCTCAAATTGCTGCCTGGGACGTGGGCCAATATCCGCCCCGACCATCGGCTGGAAGATCCCGATGGCGGCACGAATGCCTTCCAAGGCGAGGGTACGCTGACAGGTGCCGGGCAAAGCCCGTTTGACGGGCGCGGCTGGAACATCATCGCCCTGCCCTTTGCCCAGGAGGGCCAGTTCCGCAACTACCGCGTATTGATGAACCAGTATAACGAGGTTCTGAAATTCTCAAAAGTCGATGACAACGTGCCCAATCGTGGCATCACCCATGGGCGTCCCGCCCAGAATGCCGATCAACGGATCGCCGCGCTGGATTACGAACAGATGATCGCCCAGATCGCGGCCGAGGATTTCGCCATCAGCAGTCAGGCGGGTGGTTCCGGTTTGCCCATTCACCATGAGCCTGGCCTGTTTTTGCACATGAAAGAACAGCGAGTTGAAGGGTTTGATATCTGCCGGCTTGCCACGATCCCCCACGGGAATGCCGCCAATGCAATCGGCAGGTCACAGGTGATCGACGGACCGCCCACAATAGGCGACCTAAGCGCCTTTCCCGAAGGTCTGACCGATGACGTGAAGCTGGCGGTTGAGAATGTGGATCCCGTTCAGGACCCCACCAATTATCTATTGCCCTATCATCACTTCCTGAAGCACCCGTTCACTGGCGTCGTGACTGCACCGGGTTTCCCGGGCTTTGGGCCGGGCAATTCCAACCAACTGTTGCAGATCGGGCTGCCGAACAACGTGGTCCGGACGACGATCTTGCAGATGGATACAGATGATATGGAAGCCGGGATCGTTAACATCCCCTTCATTGAGCGGCAGGCGGATGCGGCTGTCATGCGCTCGACCTTCTGGATCATGGAACTGGAGGAGACAGACCAGCACGGCCAGCCAAAACTCGTCATGGCCTATTCGCAATTCATTTTCCTGGATTTCTTTGACAGGCGCGATGGCAAGCCTGGCCTGGTCCGGTGGCCCCATATCTCGATCAACATGATGGAAAAAATTGAGGAGCCAGATCAGGCGGCCGATAAAACCATGGTCGTGGTACCCCACATCTAGCGCAAGGCACCCGTGGTGGTCGCGCGCAGATCTGCGCGCGACCCTTTCAATTACAAACCCAAGGCTGCTATCACAGCCTCTGCCGCGTTACCGCCATCTTCGGTGGTCACTCCCTCAAGCCAGGCCATCGCCTGTTCCGGGTTCGCCTTGATCCAGGCTGTAGCGGCTTTGTCGGGATCGGTGCCATCATTCAGAATGGCCCCCATGATCTCGTTTTCCATGGCCAGCGTGAATTCAAGGTTTTGCAGCAGCCTGCCGACATTCGGGCATTCGGCGGCAAATCCGGCGCGCGTATTGGTATAGACAGTGGCACCACCGAGGTTGGGACCAAAGAAATCATCGCCCCCGGTCAGGTAAGTCAGGTCAAAACTGGCATTCATGGGATGTGGCTCCCATCCCAGAAAGACGACCGGTTCATCGCGGCCATCGGCGCGCGCAACCTGTGACAGCATCCCCTGTTCCGAACTTTCCTTGACCTCGAACTCCGTCAGGCCGAACGCATCTGCGGCGATCATATCCATGATAAGACGGTTGCCATCGTTGCCGGGTTCAATGCCATAAATCGTCTGGTCCAACGCATCGGCATGGGCCGCGATATCGGCAAAATCCTTGATCCCGAGGGCGGCACCGGCGGCATTGGTGGCGAGTGTGTATTTCGCGCCTTCCAGGTTGGCGCGCAGGGTGTCAACCGTACCAGCCTCACGGTAAGGGGCGATATCCGCCTCCATCGTGGGCATCCAGTTGCCCAGAAACACGTCGATATCGCCAGACGCCATCGAGGTATAGGTGACCGGGACTGATAGCACCTTGATGTCTGTTTCATAGCCGAGTGCGTCCAGCATAACGGTGGTCGCTGCCGTCGTGGCGGTGATGTCCGTCCAGCCTACATCGGAAAAGGTCACCGTCCCGCAATCTGCCAGCGCAGTACCGGCAAGCAAGGTCAGCGCAAGCGCCGAGGTCGTTGTCTTCATCGTTATCATCGTTCTCCCCTTCTTTTATTGCGCAGAGTTAATGCTGGCCCGTGCCAGGATTGCAACCGTTCAAAGCAGGGTGCGCTCGACCACCCACCGGGCACCGGCCAGCGCAATCAGGATCGACCCGACGACCGAGATGGAGCGATAGACGGTATCCTGCACACCCATTGTGATGCCGACCCCGGGCATCGCCTCGCGCCGCAAAACGGCCTGAGCGGCGGCAACGGCCAGGAAGGCTGCGGCGATCACCGCCAGTTGCCCCAGTTCCACACCGATATTGAACGCAATGAGGCCAGTGATGAACCGCGCCGGATCCAAACCGATATCGCCCAGCACACTAGCAAAGCCCAGGCCATGCAGCAGCCCAAAGCCAAAAACCAGGGCCGTGCGCCACCAACCCAATTGCGGCCGCAGAATATTTTCGACTGCAACATAGACGATGGAAGCTGCAATCAATGGCTCCACGATGCTGCCGGGGATCGAGACATAGCCAAGGCTGGCCAATGCCAGGGTGACCGTATGGGCCAGGGTGAAGGCCGAGACCTGCCAAAGGATGGGACCGAGCCTGAGCGAAAAGAAAAAGAGCCCTAGTACGAACAGGATATGGTCCAGCCCCTTGGGCACAATATGCTCAAATCCCAGGATGATGTAGCGCGCGACAACGGACCCGATCCCCTCGGTCAACGCGCCGTCACGGGGCAACGGTTCGCTTCGGGCACCCTGCTCTAGGTACCCGGTATATGCGTCCTCTCCACCGCCCGTCTGGCGCAGGACGAGCGCACCAAGGGTCGCGTCCCAAGCCACGGTGACCGGATCATCGCCCGCAGGTAACGGAGTGCTCAAGATCACAGTGCTGTCGCGCGGCACGTCCAAATCCGGCTCTTCGGAAACCGTGACCGTCTCAAGCTCCAGATCCAGACGGGTGTCACCGGTGCGCAGATCGAAACGCATCGACAGTTCGGGCCAGGCGATGCGAAACCGCTCTGCCAGATCCTCTGCCGACACGGCACGCAAGGCATCATATTCCTCGGCCTCGGGTGCGTCATTCGTGTCGTCAACCGTTGAAAGATCGACGCCGGCCAAAAGCGCTTCTGCCGTCAATTGGACCGTCATCTCGACCCGGTCCGGGGAAATGGTGATATCAGCCACCGAAGGCCGCACTTCATGGGCTGACGCCGCCGCGACCCCCAAAACGGTTGACAGTATCAAAACATAGGTCAGCTTGACCCATAGTTGAAGGAGTGTCGCGATGCGCACCATGTTTTCCCCCGTGATGATGCTGGGACTGGCCTTATCCAACCCGGCCCTGTCCCACGAATTCTGGATCTCGCCCGGCAGATACGTGGTTCCAGTCGGAGAGGCCATAACTGCCGAACTGCGCGTGGGTGAAAATCTCAAAGGTGCTGCCTATGCCTATATCGATTTCCGCGCCGAGCGGTTTGAGTACGTCACATCAAGCGGCACAGAACCCGTGCCCGCGCGCATGGGAGACCGCCCCGCCCTGAATATGGCGGCCCCCGGCGAAGGCCTGATGGTGATCGTGCATCAGACCTCCGACAGCACATTGACGTACAAGGAATGGGCAAAGTTTCAAAAATTTGTCGCGCACAAGGATTTCCGTGGCGCGTTGGACACCCACAAGGCCCGCGGACTGCCGGAGAGCGGTTTTGTCGAAAGCTATCGCCGTCATGCCAAAAGCCTGATCGCCGTTGGCAATGGTACCGGGCAGGATGCACCCGTGGGGATGGAGACCGAAATCATAGCCGTTACCAATCCCTACACGGATGACATCGCGGGCGGCATGGCAATCGACGTCTTGTATGAGGGTAAGCCGCGCCCGAATGTGCAGGTCGAGTTGTTCGAAAAAGCGCCCGATGGCGCTGTCGTGGTGACGCTGCACCGCACAGATGATGACGGTCGCGCCGTACTGCCGGTGAAACCGGGGCATGAATACCTCGCAGATGCCGTCGTCTTGCGGTCCACCGGAAATGACGATCCCAAGGCTGGTCCGGTTTGGCACACGCTCTGGGCCTCGCTCACCTTTGCCGTTCCAAGTTGACGTGCAGCGCCCCATGACTTCGGGTGAGTGGTGGCTTACATGGCTGTGGTACCGCGCATGCATAACCGGTTATCCGCCCCAGCAATCCAGTAGCGGTCGCCATCTCGGGCCAGGATTGCCTGTTCACCCAAGGTTAAGGGCGATGTCCCACGGAATGAAAAACTGGATAGCGGCCCCTGTTCCGCCGCCTTGAGCATCAAAAGTTGCGCAAGCAGCGGTCCGTGTACCACAAGCCCGGTATACCGTTCGACATTGCGGGCGTAATCGGCGTCGTAGTGGATCCGGTGACCGTTCATCGTCAAGGCGGAGTAGCGAAACAAAAGTGTGGAGGTCAGCTGGTCCAAGCTCTGCGATGTTGCTGGTTCCGGTGCCTGCGGAGCGGCGGTTTGCGTGGGGCTCGGTCCCTGATCCGCGAGGTAAACGAGGTCCTGCCATTCCGTCACACAAAGGGTATCGTCTTGTCGGATCTCATGGCGAAGTGTGACAAAGGCCAGCGGCCCGACACGACCCTGCTTGTGATGCACATCCTCAATCACAGTGGTTTTCTGCGCAGGGCGTCCCGTGCGAAGCGGTGCCTCAAACGTCAGGCGCCCCCCGGCCCACATACGGCGGGGCAAGCCAAGATCGGGGATGAACCCGCCTGTCGCCGGATGACCGTCACGACCCAGAGCCGCTGCTGGTTGAACATTCCAGAAATAGACCTGATGGAAAAAAGGCGGCAATGGCGTGCCCGCTTCTGGTGCTGGCCCGTCGCAACCCAAGATATGGTGCAGCGCAATGGCCCGCGCAGGATCCAGCGCACAGGTCACGGTTTGTGTTCGGCCCACCGCGTCATACATATTATGTCCTCATGTTTTCGAAAGGCTCCGCCATATCGATCAGCGTCCAAAGCCTTGATCATCTCGTCCTTACTGTGACGGATCTGGACCGGACCGTCACCTTCTATCGCACTGTGCTGGGGATGCGAGTGATCCAATTTCAACCCGCGACGGGCCCAGAACGTCTGGCTCTGGGATTTGGCAAACAGAAGATCAATTTGCATCCTGCGAGCGCGCCGTTTGAGCCAAAAGCCGCTGCACCATTGCCCGGATCTGCTGATCTTTGTTTTCTATCCGATACGTTGCTGGCTGCCTGGCAGGCCCATCTATCTGAATGCGGCATCACGGTCGAAGAGGGTCCGGTCCCACGAACCGGCGCGGCGGGGCCGCTCACCTCTCTCTACATCCGGGATCCAGATGGGAACCTGATCGAGATATCAAACCAGATGTGACCCGTGGCCGGGGGGCAAAGGGCGATACGTAAAACGCCGGGCAGCCCCACTGTCATTCCGGCTTGGTTCCACGTCCCGATCAGGATATGAACATCCGCATGGCCTCGTAGCTCAGCTGGATAGAGCGACCGCCTCCTAAGCGGTAGGTCACAGGTTCAAATCCTGTCGGGGTCACCAGCGCTTTTTCAAGCGTTTGATTCTACCGTATTTTTTGGTTGAGTTGGAACTTTGGTCGCGGAAGTTGGAACTTTTTGTTCCGTTTCCGTGCCGCTGAGCACCTTTCTTTTGTTAAGACCGCGAATACAGCGCTCGATCTCGGACAGACTTTCATGGCCTGTCCATGCGCCAATTTGAACAGATGTTCCGCCCGCCTCGGCCAAGGCTCTGGACCGGCTCTTCCTTAAGCCGTATGCGGTCCTGCCATGGATGCCAGCGGCACGTGTCTTAGCTGCAAACCATTGTCCGGCAGCCTTCACGCTCCGCGACGTTTCAAAGGCCGTCGTGATCCATGTCATGTGTTTATCCAAGCGTGCATCCAGCGCGGCGCAAAGAAAATCAAGATCACGTTGCATGCCAGAGGCAAAATCCGGAAGTGCCCGTTGAACGGAATTGAGACTTCTCCCCCGGTTTTATGGACACTTTTTCACTGATGAAGGAGAGTCTGTTTCATGCCGAGAACGAGGAACCCGTACCTCACGAAACCGGGGTAATTCCATACCTTTTTGCCCCTTCGACCCATAGCAGTAACGAACGTTTACACCGGGAAGACGGCCCGCAGCATTGAGATGTTCCAATTTTTCGTACAACCAACTGGACTTGTCGCGATTTGATGCCGCTCCTTTGATAGCATTTACTGCAACAAAGGAGACGGACTATGGGACTGAAACGGACGGACGCATTCCGCCAGGATGCGGTACGTATCGCGCTGACCAGTGGGCTTACGCGTAAGCAAGTGGCCGACGATCTGGGTGTTGGCATGTCGACGCTGCACAAATGGATTACGGCGCACCGAGACACGGAAGTGGTTTCGCAAGAGGAT
>NZ_JAFEUL010000039.1 GCF_016901225.1 Actibacterium sp. 188UL27-1
CACGCGGTTCAACTCGCGCTCGCTCATAACCACCCATCCCATGTCCGCTCACCATCAATGATTTTTGAGGGCAGAGTGACATTCCTGAATTGCTCATGGGTGACATTTTAGCTTTGCGGCTACATTCGACCAATGCTGCGAAATCTACTTATGTTCGGAAACGATAACATCAAAAAGCGCTCACCGGCACTAATTTTGAACGAGTGCGTCTTCCCATTCTGAAAGAAACTTGGTGCGCTTCAGAGTATCAAGAAATGTCATCAGGGCTGGTTCCAAGGCAATCGTGGCGTTTTCGGTGCCATTCACTCTATCGTGGAGTGGTGGCAGCGTACGTGCGTCATCTGTTAGATTGGATTGATATGTGACGAGAAACTGAATGAAGCGCTGTGCGGCTGCCGGTTCATCCGTTTCCTTTGAGACCAGTGCTGTACGCATCATCGTTGTCGGAAAGTCCGAGGGCAGTACGGTTTCAAGGATAGTCTGGCTTTCGGCGCGCGCCTCCGCATAGCTGCCAAGCACATTGTACGCGACCACAATGGTTCCGTTGGTGAGATCGTCGATCATCTCGCCCGAGCAGCAGTACAGCCGGGCATCAAGCCCGCCCATCACCTCCATCAGCCGCCAGAAGGTCTCGGACGACCGCGAGTCCTGGGTGGCAAACAAATAGCCCAGGCCGGATTGGCGAACGTCATAGGTGCCGATGCGACCCCGAAACACGTCCGGGCGCGCACGCATCGCCTCTATCAACTCTTGGCGTGAACGCGGGATGGGCTGGCCTGCGAAAGCTGCACGGTTGATGACAATTGCGGCTGGTTCGGATGTGAATGCGAACAGGCTTTGGCGCCATTGTGCCCAAGCGGGATGCGAAACGCTTTCCAACTCCAGGGCGTATCCGTCATTTGTAAGTTTGAACTGCAAGTCCATTGCGCTGGAGACCGAAATGTCGAAAGCGTCGGGCGCTTTCCGAATTCGTCGGTCGATATCTGCCGTACCGGTGACCAGATACTCGATGGCGATATCCGAGTTTTGGCCAACGAATGCCTCGATCAGCGGTGCAAACAAGTCTGTATCCGTACTAGAGATGATGCGCAGCGTCGTTGTTGCTTTTGCATCTTTGAAGACCCGCCGGTCTTCCCAATCCTGTGCCCATCCAGCGTGACACACGCAGACCAGAACTATAGCGATAAAGCTACGCACGCGCCGCCCTCCGGCTGGTTTTCCAGTTGGATCTTACCGCCATGGGCCATGGCGACATCCTGTGCAATCGTCAGACCCAGACCCGACCCAATTGTATCCGCTGCATTTGCCCCACGCTTAAAGCGGCTTGTCAGTGTTTCGATTTCGTCCATCGGAAAGCCGGAACCTTGATCGCAAACCGAAATGTGCAATGTGGGGCTTGCGGAAACAGTGATCTCGATAGAGCTTTCTGCGGGCCCATACTTCATCGCATTGTCGATCAGGTTGCGCACGGCATTCTGGATCAGGACAGGATCGCCTGAATAAGGAACGCGTGGATCACCCCGCAACAACAGCGAAAGGTCTTTCATTTCCGCAATCGGTGTCATCCGCTGAACCAGGTCGTTCACCAGATCGACTAGGTCGATCTTTTCGCGCACCAGATGGTCTGCCCGGAAAGTGATCATTGCATGATCCAGCAACTGGCCAGCCGCCCGCGAGCTTTCATCGATAGCTTTCACCATGGATCGCATAGCCTCGCGGTTTTCTTCCTTTTCGACACGCTGCAGCGTGGCTTCGGCATAGGATCGAACGGTCGCCAGCGGAGTTCGAACCCGATGCGCAGCCTCTGCGATGAAGTCTTCCGACTGGCTTAACGATTGGTCGAGCCGTCCCATCAGGGAGTTCAGTGAACCGACCAAGGGGCCCATCTCCCGAGGGACCGGCTTGGTGAATGGGCTCAAATCTTGTGGTCCCCTCCGCGTGACCGACGTCGTCAGCTTGCCAAGTTGGCCGATGGTCGCCGACGAAGCCCAAAAAGACAAAGCCACCGCTAGCGCGAAAAAACCGAGCCCCAACAGGGCTGCATTGCGTGAAATCTGGTCAAGCGTTTTGGAAAGAGCGTCTTGGGTTTGGGCAAGAACGATCTGAAGTTCAGCGCGGCGGTTTACTCCGATCAAAGTGCGGCTTGCGCTGATTTTTCGAACACCCGAGCCGCGTATCAGATCGGTTTGAAAGGTCGGACTGTCTGAAAATTTTAGCTCCTCATAGCCAGACAGGAATTCACCGTCCTGTAGGATTGCATAGAACACGCGGTCGTCCGCAGAGGTGGTGAGCATCGAAAAGGCCGAGTACGGAAGGTCTAGCTCAATCACGCCATCCCGGATTGTGGCAGCGTCGAGCATCGACGTGGCTGATGCGTCGAGAATGTTGTCCTGCCCTTGTTGCGCCACTTGCACCGCAAAGTTGCGAACGGCGAAGAACAAGAGCAATGCCAGAACGGCAGCGCCGCTGATCAAGGTTAGCACCAACCGGTTCCTGAGCGATCCTGATACGGCAACGCTATCCATCGATGTCCAGCCGATAGCCTAGACCGCGTAAGGTCGTGATCTTCGCCTCCGAGGCTGACAAGTGTTTTCGAAGGCGTCCTATATATACTTCTATCGCGTTTTCCGAGACATCCTCGTCATAGGAAAACAGTCGATCAGCCAGCTTGCTTTTGGAAAAAATCTTCCCAGGAGCGTTAAGGAACAGTTCAAGAAGGCGCAACTCTCGATTCCGCATTTTGACGGCTTCACCCCCGACTGTCAGGTGGCCTGCGAGGGGGTCGAATACGACGCCCCCGACCTCGATTGTTGTCCTAGCGTTGCCGGAATTGCGACGCAGGACGGCGCGGCAACGAGCTTCGAGCTCGGCGTGGTCAAAGGGTTTCGTGACATAGTCGTCGGCACCCAGATCGAGCGACCCGATTCGATCCGACACCTGACTGCGAGCGGTCAGAATGATCACCGGCGTATTCAGATCACTGGCGCGATGCTGTTCCAGAAACGTGCGGCCATCGCCATCCGGCAGCATAATATCCAAGAGGATCAGATCGTATTCCCCGGTCGCGACAAAGGCTGACGCATCTTCTAATTTCTCTGCGTGATCAATGACATGCCCATCCAGCCGCATGCGCGAAGCGATTGCGTTGGCAAGGTCTTGATTGTCTTCAACCAGAAGGAACTTCATTGGATCTCGCGGCGATTTTTTCTCGTGACAGGTCTGTGTCAGGTTGGCGTGATTTCTCCTGCATCAACTGATCCGTGGAGCGGACAGTTGTCAAATGGGAGGACATTATGTCGAATTTCAAACTGGGCCGTTGGGCCCTTCTTGCGGCTGTTGCCGCATTTGGTCTGGCGGGCCCTGCGGCCGCTAATGACCATCAGGTTCTGGACAGCATTCACTTTCTGATCCCCGGCGGTGCCGGCGGTGGTTGGGACGGCACGGCACGTGGTACGGGCGAAGCGCTGACGGGTGCGGGTCTCGTTGGCACAGCGTCTTACGAAAACATGTCGGGCGGCGGCGGCGGCAAAGCCATCGGTTTCTTGATCGAGAACGCCGACAGCAATCATGGCACGTTGATGGTCAATTCGACCCCCATCGTGATCCGCTCGCTTACAGGTGTATTCCCGCACAACTTCCGTGACCTAACGCTGGTTTCGGGAACTATCGGTGACTATGCAGCGATGGTTGTTGGCAAGGATAGCGCGATCAACTCGATGGAGGATCTGCTTGTGGCTTTTGATGCCGATCCAAGCGCTACGGCCATCGGCGGCGGCTCGGTTCCTGGCGGCATGGATCATCTGGTTGCCGCTATGGTGATGGAAGCGGCGGGCAAGGATGCGCTTGACGTGAAGTACATTCCTTACGACGCAGGTGGTAAAGCCATGGCAGCGCTGCTGTCCGGCGAAATAGCAGCTCTGTCGACCGGATTTTCAGAAGCTGTTGATTTGGCAAGTGCCGGTGAAGTGAAAATCATCGGCATGACAGCGGACGAGCGTATCGACGCTGCGCCTGATGCCATGACAATGAAGGAACAGGGCATCGACACCACTTTCGTCAATTGGCGTGGGTTCTTCGGTGCACCAGGCTTGCCCGAAGACAAAGTGGCCATGTACCAGGATGCCATTGGCAAGATGTACGAAACCCCCGAATGGGAAGCCGTGCGTGCGCGCAACGGTTGGGTCAATATCCACAACTCGGGTGACGATTTCCTGACCTTCCTTGAGGCGCAGGAAAAGGTCATCGGCGACCTGATGAAGAAGCTCGGCTTCCTTTGATCACATAGGGGTCAGAGCGGGGCCCGCTCTGATCCAACCAATTTCGGGAGGGAGAAACATGGCTTTAGATCGGTGGATAGCGCTGATTTTGCTGGGCGTTTGCCTAGCATACGGCTATGCGGCATGGTTCACGATGGATGGCAACCTTGCCCCCTTTATCAAGCGAAACCCCATCTGGCCCAGCACATTTCCGAAAGTGCTGTCGATCCTCGGAATCTTCGCGACCCTTATCATTCTATTCGGCTTCGAAAAGGCAGAACCCAAAGAAGCCGACATCGATTACCGCCGCCTGACCGAATACCATCTGGGACAGGCGCTGTTGCTTTTGGGATTGATGGTGGCCTACGCGCTTTGCCTACGTTCCTTGGGGTTTCTCATCTCGACATCGGCATTTCTGATCCTTGGCTCGTTCATTCTGGGCGAGCGAAAGTGGCAGATCATGCTGCCTGTTGCACTGATCGCCACGGTGTCTGTCTGGTATCTCGTGCAGGAAGTTCTCGGTATCTACATGCGCCCGCTGCCGGGCTTTCTGGGAGGCTGACATGCTTGAAGGACTTCTAATCGGTCTCAACACGGCCCTCTCCATCCAAAACTTGCTGATGGTGATCGCGGGCTGCTTGATCGGCACATTCATTGGAATGCTGCCAGGGCTTGGGCCGATGTCGATCATTGCAATTATGATCCCTGTCGCAATTTCCATGGGCGATCCATCAACTGCACTGATCCTGTTGGCGGGCGTTTACTACGGCGCCATTTTTGGGGGCTCGACGTCGTCGATCCTGTTGAACGCACCAGGTGTCGCGGGCACTGTTGCCTCAAGTTTTGATGGCTATCCAATGGCGCGACAGGGCAAAGCGGGCAAGGCGCTGACCATCGCCGCCATCGCAAGCTTTGCTGGCGGCACCATAGGCGCGCTGCTTCTCATGATCTTTGCGCCAGCGTTGTCCTCGGTTGCGCTTCTGTTCCATTCCGCCGAGTATTTCGCCTTAATGGTCGTGGGCCTGTCGGCCATCGCGGCTTTCGCGGGCACGGGACAAGTCGCCAAAGCCATGATCATGACCATCCTCGGGCTGATTATGGCCACCGTTGGCGAGGGGGCGCTGTTCAACCTACCGCGTTTCACAATGGGGATCATGGACCTGCAATCGGGGTTTGGTTTCATCACACTCGCCATGGCCATGTTCGCTCTGCCAGAAGCCTTGTTTCTGGTGCTTAAGCCGAAAAACCTCCAGGGCGGCGACGGCGAGATCAAAGACCTGCGCATCTCGCGTGCTGAAGCCAAGGCGATTGCGCCAGTTATCGGGCGCCAGTCATTGCAAGGATTCTTCATCGGGGTTCTGCCAGGGGCAGGCGCGACGATCGCCAGTTTCCTTGGCTACGCAGTCGAACGTAATATCGCACCGAAGGACGAGCAGGAGGATTTCGGCAAGGGATCGATCAAGGGCCTTGCTGCCCCGGAATCCGCCAACAACGCCGCCTGCACAGGTTCATTCGTGCCGCTTCTCACGCTTGGCATACCCGGCTCGGGCACAACAGCCATCCTCTTAGGCGCGCTCATCGCTTTGAACGTCACGCCGGGGCCCCGCCTGATGCTGGACGAACCTCAGATTTTCTGGGCTGTCATCATGTCGATGTTCATCGGCAACCTGGTGCTTTTGATCCTGAATCTTCCACTGATCCCCTACATCGCCAAAGTGCTCGCAGTGCCGCGCAACTACCTCATCCCCTTCATTCTGTTTTTCACGCTGATGGGTGCCTATATTGGACAAAACAACGCAACAGAACTACTGCTGCTGGTCGGCTTCGGCGTCTGCGCCACGGCGTTGAAGTTTGCGGACTACCCGCTCGCCCCACTGCTGATTGGCTTCATTCTGGGCGGTATGATGGAAGACAATTTCGCCCGCTCCATGCAACTCTATGATGGCATTGCTTTCATCTGGGAACGTCCGATGACACTAGCGCTCCTGGCTATTGCTGCAATTTTGGTTGTGCTGCCAAGCTACCGCGCGAGGCGAGCGAAGGCTCGGATCAAGGGAGTTGCAGATGGCGAATGAGCATCATCCTTCTGGACAGTGCCTAGTCTTGTTTCCGGACGATTGAAACATTGAACATGCCCATGCAGAATAGTGCAGGTAGATGTTCATTGCATTTCATTCAACATTGGCTTCGTCTAAAGTTTGTGGCTGCTGTCAGCGAGAGGTTGCCTGAGAAATCTGAACAGATGAGTTAGGTGGATTTTCCGCTCGTGATCCGGCAGCGTGCCGGGACGACGAAGTGAAGATGGCAAGACGACCGAGACGGAACCACAGCCCTGCATTCAAGGCGAAAGTCGCGTTGGCGGCTTTGAAGGGCGACAAGGGTGTGAGGGTCAGAAAAGCGTCCAGTGGAAGGTTTCCCATGAAGCACGGGCGAACCTGC
>NZ_JAFEUL010000004.1 GCF_016901225.1 Actibacterium sp. 188UL27-1
AAAGTAGGGTTCAAGACGCGCCATTTGCGCGTCATCCAGCCAATATAGATCGATCATATCACCACTCGATTTTCGACCGGTGAATCATCCCGCTCAAAGGAAATCAATGGGTCCTGACCCTAGTGAACAGATGGTCTCTTAGTCGTCGAAAATCGATCCGGTGTTGAACCGTCCGATATTGCCAAAGAGCTGCCGCAAGAAGCTGAGCCCCTCGACATTGCTGTCGGTCACCCGGCGGGACAGGGCCACGATATTGCCGTCCTGCAGGCCGAACCGTTCGACATTGCGGACCACGCCATTGGGTTGGAACGTGATGGCCACGACCTGTCGGTCCACAACCTCCGGTTCCTGATAGGCGAATTTCTTGATCCGCTGCTCGACGTAGTAATATCCGCTGTCACGCAGCACACCGGAGGAGGAAGGCGCACCGATGACCTCATCCACGGTATCCTTGGTGTCGACGCCCACCGTGATCTTGGCCAGGTCCTGATCGGTCGGCGTGTAACCATGGGTGCGATACAGGGGCGTGCATGCCGTCACCGCCGCAACACAGAGGATCAGTACAACGGATCGTAAAATCCGCGTTCCGATGAATGCCATACCCGCCCTCTTGTGTTACTCTTTTTCACCTTCTATCGGCACTTACATCAAGGTGCGCCCCCTATTCAAGGAAGGAAGGTCTGACCTATGCGTTATCCAAATGCGGCGGACGATCCAGACACAGTCGCCTTGGCGAAGATCCCCCATGGCAAACCGTTCGATTTTCGGCTGGTGCCGGATCAGGATCTGCGGGACAGCTTGATGGCGCAGCTTGATTTGCTGGATCTGCGCAAGGTGGTGCTGGAGGGGCAGTTGTCCCCGCGGGGACAGCGCGATTGGGCCCTGACGGCCACGCTGGGCGCGACGGCGATACAACCTTGCAGTGTAACGCTGCAGCCGGTGACGACGCGGGTCGATACGGTGGTCGAACGACTTTATCTGGCTGATCTGACAGCGCCGACCGAGGCGGAGGCCGAGATGCCGGAAGATGACCGGGAAGAGCCGCTGCCGGAGATCGTGAACCTCGCGGATCTCATGGCGGAAGCACTGGCCCTGGCCTTGCCGGATTATCCGCGCGCCGCCGATGCCGATCTGGGCACCGCTATCTTTACCGAACCGGGAGCTGAGCCGTTGCGTGACGAGGATCTGAAACCCTTTGCCGGTTTGGCAGATCTGAAAAACCGGCTGGAAAAGGGATAGCGCCCTGAAACGTTGCGTTCTGGCTGGAACTGTCGCGATATTATCCTTGCCCTTTGGGCTAAATCGCGTATTTTCTCGCTTCCTTTCGACCACATACCCTTGAATGGTGTGGTCATGCGGCGTAAGCACGCCAGCAGATTCAATGACAATACGGGTGGCCCCGGTCCCCGACCAAATCGAGGTTGTGACATGGCTGTCCCTCAGAATAAAATTACCCGCTCGCGCCGCAACATGCGCCGTGCCCATGATGCGCTGGTCGCAGGCAACCCGGCGGAATGTTCCAATTGTGGTGAGCTGAAGCGTCCTCATCACGTCTGTGGCGCCTGTGGCCATTATGATGACCGTGAGGTCGTTGCTCAGATCGACGAGATCGATCTGGACGAAGACGCGGCTTAACCACGGCAGCCCGGCGCGATCGCGCTCGCATGACCTCTCCCGCTGATCCCACCCCCGAGGTGCCGGACGTTCTGCGCGGAAAGGTTGTGATTTCGGTCGACGCCATGGGCGGTGACCTTGGGGCCAGTGCCGTGGTGAGCGGGCTGGCCAAATCGCGTGACAAGAACCCCGACATCGCCTTTATCCTGCATGGACCCGAGGCTGAGCTGACGCCGCTGATCGCAAAGCGTCGCCTGGATGATTGCTGCGTGATCCGGGATGCGGCGGGCATCGTGACGATGGATGAAAAGCCTGCCCAGGTGATGCGCCACGGCAAGGGCACTTCCATGTGGTCGGCCATTGAGAGCGTGCGCGACAAGGAGGCCTCTGTCGCGGTCAGTTGCGGCAATACCGGTGCCCTCATGGCGTTGTCCATGGTGCGGTTGCGCAAGTTGCCCGGGGTCAACCGGCCCGCGATTGCCTGTCTTTGGCCGTCTCGCTCGCGCAATGAATATGCCGTGATGCTGGATGTGGGGGCCGACATTCGCGCGGACGAACATGACCTGCTGCAATATGCGCTGATGGGGGTCTCTTATGCCCGGAACGGCCTGGACATTGAAGCGCCACGCGTCGGCTTGCTGAATGTCGGCACCGAAGATCACAAGGGCCGGGCCGAGTTGAAGGCCGCCAGCGAATTGATCGAGGATGCCGCGGCAGAGCACCGGTTTGTCTATGTCGGGTTTGTCGAAGGCGGCGATCTGCCATCGGGCGATATCGATGTGATCGTGACCGATGGGTTTACCGGCAATATCGCGCTGAAAACCGCGGAAGGCACGGCCAAGCTGATCAGTGAATTGCTGCGCAAGGCGTTTCAATATTCGCCGCTTTCCCGGTTTGCGGCGCTGCTGGCCTATACGTCACTCGGTCGGTTGGGCAAGCGAATCGATCCACGCCGGGTGAATGGCGGCGTCTTCCTTGGCTTGAACGGAACGGTGGTTAAATCCCACGGGGCCGCAGATGCAACCGGGGTCTCTGCCGCGATCAAGTTGGCATTTCAACTGGCGAACTCCAAGTTTTCCGATAAGTTGGCCGCCAAGGTTGCGATGCGACCTCAAACAACATCAGACCCCGCCGATCACGGGGCAGAGAGCGGTAAGACTGCATGACAATACGCGCCGTCGTTCGTGGTGTGGGCCACTATCTGCCGTCCCGGGTGGTGCCGAACAGCTATTTCGAAGACCTGGTCGACACGAATGATGAATGGATCCGGGCCCGCACTGGGATCGAGCGTCGCCATTTCGCCGCTGAGGATGAGACAACCTCGAAGCTCGCGGCCAATGCCGCAAATGCCGCCTTGGGACAGGCCGGGATGGCAGCGAGCGACATCGACGCGTTAGTCCTGGCGACCTCTACGGCGGATCTGACCTTTCCGTCTGCGGCGACGATGGTGCAGCACCAGATTGGCATGACCGGCGGTTATGCTTTTGACGTTCAGGCCGTTTGTGCCGGGTTCATCTATGCGCTGGCCAATGCCAATGCGCTGATCGTGTCGGGCCAGGCCCGGCGGGTGTTGGTCATCGGGGCAGAGACATTCAGCCGGATCCTTGACATGACCGACCGGGCGACCTGTGTGTTGTTCGGGGATGGCGCGGGTGCCTTGGTTCTGGAGGCCGAGGAGGCCACGGGCACGGCGGCGGATCGCGGGATCCTGGCCACGGATCTGCATTCGGATGGTACCTTTCGCGATCTGCTTTATGTGGATGGCGGCGTGTCGACCCGGACGACCGGCCATCTGCGGATGCAGGGCAAGGAAGTGTTTCGCCATGCGGTGGAAAAGCTGGCAGAGACGGCGCATACCAGCCTTGGCAAATGCGGGTTGACCGGTGCGGATGTGGACTGGATCGTGCCCCATCAGGCCAATCTGCGGATCATCAAGGCCACCGCCCAGCGGATGGATGTGGCCATGGAGCGGGTGATCCTGACGGTTCAGGATCATGGCAACACCTCTGCCGCATCGATTCCCCTGGCCCTATCCGTCGGGCAGGATGCTGGGCGCTTTACCCAGGGTCAGGTTCTGGTGATGGAGGCCATCGGTGGCGGCCTGGCCTGGGGATCGGTGGTTTTACGCTGGTAGACCAACGGTTTAACGCGCAACTGCAAGCCATTGTTATTGACTCGAAAACGCCCCGCCCCCTAGGTTGCTGAAAACACCGGGGAGTTGAAATGGGTGAAAGAACATTGACCCGCATGGATCTGAGCGAAGCCGTTTTTCGCGAAGTGGGATTGAGCCGCAACGAATCTGCCTCGCTGGTGGAAAGTGTGTTGGGCCACATGTCCGACGCCCTTGTGCGCGGTGAACAAGTCAAGATTTCCTCCTTTGGCACGTTCAGCGTGCGCGAAAAGGCCGCCCGGGTCGGGCGCAATCCCAAGACGGGTGAAGAAGTTCCGATCCATCCCCGCCGTGTGCTGACATTTCGCCCCTCCCATTTGATGAAAGATCGGGTTGCCTTGGGCAACAAGGGTTAGGGTCAGCCCGATGTCGAAAGCGCCGGACGCATTCCGTACCATCAGCGAGGTGGCCGACTGGCTGGGCGTGCAGACCCATGTCCTGCGGTTCTGGGAAAGCAAGTTCAGCCAGATCAAACCGGTCAAGCGGGCAGGCGGTCGGCGCTACTACCGCCCCTCGGATATGGCGCTATTGGGCGGCATCAAGAAGCTGCTCCATGAAGATGGTATGACGATCAAGGGCGCCCAGAAGGTTTTGAAGGATCAGGGCGTGTCGGCGGTATCGGCCATGTCCCGACCGTTGGACGGAGCGCCAGAGGCTGAGCCGACCCCGGAACCCGCGCCCAAGGTCGTGCCGATGCGGCCCGAGCCGAAACCTTCGGCCCAGATCGAGATGTTCGACCAGCCGGATCCCGTTGTGGACACGGATGATGCGCCGGTTGATGCGGTCGACACGGTTCCTGCCTTTCTCAAGGCGCCATCTGTTGAACCGGTGCCCGAGGCAGCGGAGCTTGCCGAACCGGAGGCCCCCGTGGCGGAGGTGAATGAGCCGTTGGCGGAGGTCGAGGCGACATTGCCCGAGCAGCCAGAGCCTGTCGCATTGCCCTCCGCTGACACGCCTGTTCTGGAGGCACTGCATCAGCTGAAACCTGGCCAGGTTCCGGCACTTCAGTTGCAGGCGATCCACCAACAGATGGTTCTGTTGCGCGCCCGGATGGATGGTGCGGCAGCAGCGGGATAACCGCTTGCGCCAGGCGCAGGATTTGCTAC
The DNA here is from genome assembly GCF_016901225.1 of Actibacterium sp. 188UL27-1. Taxonomy (GTDB): domain Bacteria; phylum Pseudomonadota; class Alphaproteobacteria; order Rhodobacterales; family Rhodobacteraceae; genus 188UL27-1. Next base: position 4,891 of record NZ_JAFEUL010000004.1, read on the forward strand.
ACAACCCGAATGTCGGGCTATGGCGCAGCCTGGTAGCGCGTCCGTCTGGGGGACGGAAGGTCGCAGGTTCGAGTCCTGCTAGCCCGACCAATATCACACCGCCCGCCGCCCGACCGGGGCGCGGGCGGTTTGTGTTTACGGGGGGTGGTGCATGACAGGATCGACGGGTGTTCTGCCCAGCCAGGGGATCGCGGCGATGATGTCGGCTGGTCACATCACCGCGACGCCTGCCGTATTACCGGAGCAGATCCAGCCGGCCAGCCTTGATCTGCGCCTTGGTGCCGTGGCCTACCGTGTGCGCGCATCGTTTCTGACGGGGCAGGGACACCGCGTGGCCGACCGGCTGACCGAGTTCGAGATGCACAAGATCGATCTGTCGGACGGGGCCGTTCTGGAGAAAGGCTGCGTCTATGTCGTGCCCCTGATGGAGGTGTTGGCCTTGCCCGCCGACATCACGGCCGTAGCCAATGCCAAAAGCTCTACCGGGCGGCTGGATCTGCTGACCCGGACCATCACCGATGGTGGCATGGAGTTTGACCGGATCGCCGGGGGGTATACCGGACCTCTTTATGCGGAGATCTGCCCGCGCTCCTTCTCGGTCAAGGTGCGGCCGGGGATGCGGCTGAACCAGATCCGGTTTCGCCGGGGGCAGGCTGTGCTGGACGATACTGCGCTGACGGCACTGCATGACGCGGTCAACCTGGTGTCGGGCGAGGCCGTGATCGATGATGGTTTGGGTTTTTCGGTGGATCTGACACCCGGCGCTGGCGCGTTGGTCGGTTACCGCGCCAAACCCCATACCGGGGTGATCGATCTGGACCGGATCGGCCATTACGACCCTGCGGAGTTCTGGGAGCGGATCGAGACAGATGCGGGCCGCATCATCCTGGACCCATCCGCATTTTACATCCTGGTGAGCCGTGAAGCTGTGCATATCCCCCCCGACTATGCCGCGGAGATGGCGCCTTATCTGGCCATGGTCGGCGAATTCCGGGTTCATTATGCCGGTTTTTTCGATCCCGGTTTCGGCCATTCCGCGGCAGGAGGCACAGGCTCCCGCGGGGTGCTGGAGGTCCGCTGCCACGAAGCGCCCTTTGTCCTGGAGCACGGTCAGATCGTGGGGCGCCTGGTCTATGAACGCATGTCCGAACGCCCCGAACAGTTGTATGGCGCGGGTCTGAAATCCAACTACCAGGGCCAGGGCCTGAAACTGAGCAAGCATTTCAAATCCGGTGCGGCGACGCAGACGGTGATCGAGGACGTGGGGCGATAGCATGTGGCGAAGGGGATTGCGCTTGGCGGCGCGGTCCCTTAGCTCGCGGCCATGGCACGCGCACCTCTGTTACAGCTTTCGGATATCTCGCTGACTTTCGGCGGCAATCCGGTTTTCGACAATCTTGGTCTGGTGGTTCAGCCGGGCGATCGGGTCGCCTTGGTCGGGCGCAACGGATCGGGCAAGTCAACCTTGATGAAGGTCATGGCGACGCTGGTAGAGCCGGATATGGGCGAACGGATTGTGCCGCCCGGCAAATCGGTGGGTTATATGGAGCAGGAACCCACGATGGACGGGTTCGCGACACTGGGCGATTTTGCGGCGAGTGAGTTGGACCCATCCGAGGCCTACCGCGTGGAGATGGTGGCCGAGGGGCTGAAACTGCGCCCTGAAGCGGACGTGGCGACCGCGTCGGGCGGGGAACGGCGGCGGGCCGCCCTGGCCAAGCTGCTGGCCGAAGAGCCCGATCTGATGCTGCTGGACGAACCGACAAACCACCTGGATATCCAGGCGATTGCCTGGCTGGAGGCGCAACTGTCCAGCACGCGCGCGGCGTTTGTGCTGATTTCCCATGACCGGGCGTTTCTGACGGCATTGACCAAGGCGACATTGTGGATTGACCGGGGGCAGGTGCGGCGGCAGGAGGCCGGTTTTGCTTCGTTTGAGGCGTGGCGCGAAAAGACCTGGGCCGAAGAGGATGAGGCGCGCCACAAGCTGGATCGCAAGATCAAGGCAGAGGCGCGGTGGGCCGTCGAAGGGATCAGTGCCCGCCGCAAGCGCAACCAGGGCCGCGTCCGCGCGCTGGCGGAATTGCGGGCCGAGCGGGCCAGTCAGATCCGGCGGCAGGGCACGGCCGCGATGGAGTTGGAGAGCAGCGGCAAGTCGGGCAAGCTGGTTCTGGAAGTCCGCGATATCTCAAAGCGTTACGATGAGAAAGTGATCTTGAACACCCTGAGTTTGCGGGTCCAGCGGGGTGATCGGGTCGCCTTTGTTGGGCCCAATGGGGTGGGCAAGACAACCGTGTTGAACATGCTGATCGGCAAGACCGAACCGGATGCGGGCACCGTTAAGCTGGGCACCAATCTGGATATCGCGGTGTTCGACCAGACCCGCGCGCAGCTGGATCCCGAGGCGACGTTGTGGGAGAGCCTGACCGGTGACAAGGCGATGCGGATTTCGGGCAGTGCGGATCAGGTGATGGTGCGGGGCACACCGCGCAATGTGGTCGGGTATCTCAAGGATTTTCTGTTCAGCGAGGCGCAGGTGCGCGCCCCGGTGCGGTCGTTGTCGGGGGGCGAAAAGGCGCGGTTGCTGCTGGCGCGGATCATGGCGCAGCCGTCGAACCTGTTGGTGCTGGACGAGCCGACGAACGACCTGGATATCGAGACGCTGGATCTGTTGCAGGACCTGCTGGGCGAGTATGATGGCACGGTTCTGCTGGTGAGCCACGACCGCGATTTCATCGACCGCGTGGCCACCACGACGATTGCCATGGAAGGCGGCGGAAACGCGGTGGTCTATGCCGGCGGTTGGAGTGATTACCGAGCGCAGCGCAAGCAGGATGCACCTGAAGAAAATAACAATAAATCAAGGGGTAAGGCGGCGAAGCTCACTCAAAAAGAGGCGGCTCAGGCCGGCCTTAGCTTCACCGAACAACACCGGCTGAAGGCGCTGCCCGACGAAATCATGCGCGTCGAGGCCGAGATCGCCAAGCTGGAGGTTTACTTGTCTGACCCCGATCTTTTCACCACCGCGCCTGTCAAATTTCAGAAAGCTACCGATGCCTTGGTCGAACGCCACGACGTGTTGGGCACCCTCGAAGAAGAATGGATGGCACTGGAGGAAAAGGCCGCCGCGGCGGGGTGATACCCGCGTTCTGCAGTTCAGCGTAATGTTTCGGCGAACGGACATGATTGTGGCGCGTGGGTGGAGCAGGCCCGGGACACATCAATGGAACTCTTGCGTGACTTCCATGTGGCCTAAAGCGTCATGCGAAAAACACCGATCACTTAACGCCGTCTGAAATCAAAGATTTCCGCGCGTCAAGTGATGGTTGATGTTTCAGGTATATCGTCGGACGCTATGGAATGGTGTCGTTGAACCTGCTCAGAAGCTCGTTAACCAGTGCCCTAAACTCCAGATGAGTTATCTTACCTGCTTAATGTTCCCCGGTAGGCCCGGTAGGTATGGAGGTGAGATTGAAGGATATTAAGACGGGTGACAGACCCAGCAGCGCTCACTTTTACATTTCAATCACTGGCAGTCTTTATGGCACCTATCACGGCATACGCAGGGCGCCGTCGAGGCGTATGGTTTCACCGTTCAGGTAGTCGCATTCGATAATGAAGCGGGCGAGGGCGGCGAACTCTGCCGGGTCGCCCAGGCGCTTGGGAAAGGTGACGTCGGCTGCCAGGGTGTCCATCACCTCTTCGCCCAGACCTTCCAGCATGGGCGTGCGGAAAATGCCCGGAGCGATGGCCATCACGCGGATCCCTGTGCGGGACAGATCGCGCGCGGCGGGCAGGCTGAGCCCGGCGATCCCTGCCTTCGATGCGGCATAGGCCGTCTGGCCCTTTTGCCCGTCAAAGGCCGCGATGGAGGCGGTGTTAATGATCACGCCGCGCTGCCCCAGGGCGTCTGCAGGATTGTCCGCCATCCGGGCGGCGGCCAGGCGCAGGCAGTTGAAGCTGCCGATCAGATTGATGCTGACGGTGCGTTCAAAGCTGTTGAGCGTGTGTGTGCCGTCGCGGCCCAGCACCTTTTCGGCACGCGCGACCCCGGCGCAATTCACGAGGGTGGTCAGACCTCCCATGGCGTCGGCGGCGGCATCGATCCCAGCCGCCACGTCAGCCTCTTCCGTGACATCGACCTTGTGAAAGTGCGCCCCATCGGGCGGGGCGCCGGAGAGATCGAACACTGTGACCTTGGCGCCTGCGGCCAGCAATCCTTCGGCGGTTGCGCGGCCAAGGCCAGAAGCGCCACCCGTGACGATTGCCTTTGTTTCAGGGAGGTTCATCTCGCGCCTTTCTCAAGCAATTGATCCGTCAGTTCGGCGCTCAATATCTGGCTAAGGGCGCTGAAGTCGCCGTCGGTGAACATGGCCGTGGCGGCATCGTGTATAATTTTATGGGTTGCGCGGGCCAGCCCACCGCCAAGGGAGACGCGCGCGACCCCGATGGCTGCGAAATCCGCCAGCGTTGCCACCGTCATAGGGCCGACCGACAGCACATTGACCGGTTTCGAGGTGGCCGTGCAGATCTGGGCAAGCTCTGCCATGGTGGCCACCCGCGGAACATAAAGACAGCAGGCCCCCGCCGCGTCGAATGCCTGGATGCGGCGCAGGGCCTCTGCGTGGTCATAGTGCCCAGTGAGACATCCGTCGGCGCGGGCTGTCAGAACGAAATCGCGTGGCAAGGCATGGGCGGCATCGGCGGCGGCGCGGATCCGGTCAACGGCCAGGTCGAACGGATATGGTGCGTCGCCCGGCAGGACGGTGTCTTCGATGCAGATCCCGGCCAATCCTGCCTCGGCAGCCAATCGAACGGTTTCGGCAACCGTTTCCGGTGCATCGCCAAAGCCATTTTCGAAATCACCCTGGACTGGCAGGGCGGTCGCGGCGACGATGTCCTGGGCATGGGCGAGTGCCTCATCCCGGCTGAGTTGGCCCATATCCGGACGCCCGATCGTAAAGCCATAGGCGGAGGAGGATGTGGCCAGCGCCCGTGCCCCGAGCGCGGCCATCATGCGGGCGGACCCGATATCCCAGATATTGGCCAGAATGAACGGCTGGCGTGGCAGGTGCAGCGCCCGGAACTCGGCGACGGGATCAGCGGGCATGGTGCATCCTTGCTTTGTGGGTGATCTGCGATTGCGCGAAGGTCAATATGGTCTGAAGGGCGGTCCGGAACGCGGTGTCATCAATGGTCATGGCGATGCGAATGTGACCGGCGGCGGCCGCGCCGAAGCTCTCCCCCGGCATCACGGCGATCTGGTGTGCGTCAAGCAGCGCGCCCGCAAAGGCTTTGCCGCTGAGCCCGGTCGCGCGGATGTCGAGCATCAGGTACATCGCGCCATCGGCAGGCAGGGCGCGCACCGCGTTCTGGCGCGCGATCAGGCTTTGGGCCAGGTCGCGGCGGCGGCGAAAAGGGGCGGCGATCTTTGCTTCGAGGTCTTGGCCCTGTTCGAGGGCAAAGACGCTGGCATCCTGGATATAGCCCGGAACGCCATAGTTGGTGACGGTGGCCAGATCGATCAACGCTGCGATGGCCTCCGCCGGGCCGACAAGCCAACCGACACGGCTGCCAGTCATGGCGTGGCTTTTAGACATGGATCCCACGACCAGGGTGCGTTCTGCCATGCCCGGCAGACTGCGCGGGCTGATATGGGTGCCGGACCATACTTGCGTGTCATAAACCTCGTCCGAGATCAGGCAAACGTCGTGGTCCTGGCAAGCCGCGGCAATTGTGTCCAGGGTTGCGGGGGAATACACGACACCGGTCGGGTTGTTCGGCGAATTGATCAAAAGTGAGGCGCAGCCGGGTAGACCGGCATCAAGGGCCGCACGCGTGGGTTGAAATGCCTGTTCGGCCTGGGTGATGATGGATTTTGCGACCCCGCCTGCGCCGCGGATCGTACCTGGATAAGTGGCATAATACGGATCGATAAAGGCTCCATTAGCACCGGGATCAAGGACGGCGACATGGGCCGCGAAAAGGGCCGCTTGGCCACCCGGGGTGATCAGGACATTGTCACGCGTCGTGTGCTGGCCTGTCCGCTGGGCAATCCGTGCGGCAACGGTATCGCGCAAGGTGTCGGTGCCGGGCACGATGGCATAGCCGGTATGCCCGCCGGTCGCCGCCCGGTGCATGGCGGACAGGATCGAGGGGTCGGTCCGGATGTCATGCTCGCCGATCGTGAGTTCCACGATCGGGTGGCCTGCATCTTTGAGTGCGCGTGCCTTGTAGAACAGACCCCAGCCATCGTCGCCGTCATCCGTCAGCAAGGTGATGTGTCGTGAGAGTTTCATCGGTGTAGGTGGCCATGGGTGTACGGGCTTGTCAAATGGATCGACAGGTTGAGGGGGCGCCCCCGCAGACGGTCGTCCCACCCACCCACCCCCGCCCGCCTGCGGGCGCGCGCCACAGCTTCAAGATCCCGTGACCCATTCCATTATGTGTTCAAAAATATCCCCGCCGGAGGCCTCGGTTTCGGCCAAGCCAGGGCGGCTCATCGGCGTTAAAGCGCATCGCGCACCTTCTTGGTCAAGGTTGCGCGAACGGTCTGGTAAGAGGTCTCGACCCGTTCGGCCAGTTCTTCTCCCTCCATCCTGTCCCACGGGATCAGAACCCAACCACCGCGTTTGAGATATGGGGCTGGTTCGGCGCGCCCCATATCAATCAGCAAAGCAGCCGTATCAGGATTGGCACATTTCAGCGTTGTACCACGACCCTTCGCACCAACTATGGCAAAGATCTTTCCTCCCACTTTCCATGTATCCAGATCATCGCCAAAGGGATGCTCCAGCGTTGCGCCGGGTCGGGCGGCGGCGGTTCGGTTTGCAATATCGCGATCCATCCCCGAAAGATGCCATGCCTGTGGGGCCTTGGCAAAAGGCATTGGCCAAGGTATTGATCTGCCATGACGATGGTTTGCCCAATTACTTGTATCTGCCACTGACACTCTGTCGGTGGGCTGCATGCTTTGGGTAGACCTTTTCGTTTCCTCCCTGTGACATTTGCTGCTAGGCCCGCCGCGCAAAACCGCGAGGACCGACGCCATGGACGCGATCCAGCTTTATAACACCGCCACCCGCCGGAAGGAGGCTTTGGAGCCTTTGGACCCGCAAAACGTGCGGATGTACCTGTGTGGGCCGACGGTTTATGACCGCGCGCATCTGGGCAATGCGCGGCCTGTGCTGGTGTTCGATGTGCTCTACCGATTGCTGCGGCATCGCTATCCTCAAGCAAACGTCACCTATGTGCGGAATTTCACGGATGTCGACGACCGGATCAACGAGACGGCGTTGAAGCGGCGGGAGGCTGGGGCCGAGGGGGCGCTGGAGACGTTGATCCGGGAGCGGTCGAACGAGACAATCCAATGGTACCACGAGGATATGGATGCGTTGGGGGCGTTGCGCCCGACGCATGAGCCGCGCGCGACCGAGTATATCGCGCAGATGATTGCGATGTGTGAGGATCTGATTGCCAAGGGCCATGCCTATGCCGCCGAAGGGCATGTTCTGTTCGCGGTGGAGAGCTATTCCGAATATGGCAAGCTGTCGGGCCGGTCCGTGGATGACATGATCGCGGGTGCCCGCGTCGAGGTGGCGCCGTATAAGCGTAACCCGATGGATTTCGTGCTGTGGAAGCCTTCGGATGATGAATTGCCGGGCTGGGACAGTCCGTGGGGGCGGGGGCGTCCGGGCTGGCATATCGAATGCTCGGCGATGGCGGCGGAGCTGCTGGGCGATAGCTTTGACATCCACGGGGGTGGGATCGACCTGCAATTCCCCCACCATGAGAATGAGATCGCGCAATCCCGTTGCGCGGGCCATGGCTTTGCGCAGATCTGGATGCATAACGAAATGCTCCAGGTCGAGGGCAAGAAGATGTCGAAATCCCTCGGCAACTTCTTCACCGTCCGCGACCTGCTGGACCAGGGCGTGTCGGGTGAGGTCATCCGCTTTGTCATGCTCTCGACCCACTACCGCAAGCCGATGGACTGGACCGAGAAGAAGCGGGAGGAGGTGGAGAAATGCTTGCTTGCCTGGAAGAAGATCATCGATGAGGAGCGGGATGCGGTTTCGGCGGCTTTCACCGGAAAAGCTCCACCCGATGAAATCATCCGCGCGCTTTCCGAGGATCTAAATACGCCCCAGGCTATCGCCGAACTGCACAAGCTTGCGAAAAGCGCCAAACAAGATCTGGAAGCAAAAATTGCCTTGGCCGAGGGATTGGCGTTTTTCGGGTTTGACTACCGAAATGATTGGTCGGTGGCATTTGGCTCTTCGCTAGATCGGATCTTGGGCGCACCGATTGATTTGGGGCCCTATGAGGACATGTTGTTTGAGGCCAGAAAAAAGGCCAAAGAAACCAAAGACTTTGGGGAGGTAGACCGGATCACACAACTTTTTTTGGGAGCAGGACTGGCAGTTCGGGTGTCACCGGAAAGAGTGGAGATGGATTTTACCGAACATTTCGATCCGGAAAAGTTGGACCTTTTGAATTGATCCCGTTTGGTAGATCACTTTGAAACCAGGAACACACCGACAGATAGGTGGATTTGAATGTCGAATGATGTGAAGGCGGTTTTGGCGGCGCGCATTGATGAATTGCTGGAGGAGCGGCGCGCGGCGCGGGAGCGCAAGGACTTTGCACGCGCCGACGCTATTCGGGGCGCGCTGGATGGTGCCGGTATTGAGGTGCAGGACAAGGAGGGTGCCCCGTCGCAATGGGTGCTGAAGCCTGGCTTCGATGCCTCAAAACTGGAGGGTTTCCAGTGAGTTTCGGTTGTGTTGGTTCAGGGGCGTAAGTGGTGCGGGAGCGGCTGAGCCTTTTTGATACTACGCTGCGGGACGGGCAGCAGACGCAGGGGGTCCAGTTCTCGCTGGAGGAGAAGCGGCGGATTGCCGGGCTGCTCGACGGGTTGGGGCTGGACTATGTCGAGGGCGGCTGGCCGGGGGCCAATCCGACAGATAGCGCGTTTTTCGACACGGCTCCAAATCTGAAGCGGGCGACATTCACGGCGTTTGGGATGACCAAGCGGGCCGGACGCTCGGCCGAGAATGACGATGTGCTGGCCGCTGTGTTGAATGCGGGGACGCCTGCGGTTTGTCTGGTGGGGAAGGCCAACGCATTCCATGTGGAGACGGCGTTGGGGATCTCGCTGGAGGAGAACCTGGGCAATCTGCGGGACAGTTTTGCCCATGTGGTGGGGCAGGGGCGGGAGGCGTTGTTCGATGCGGAGCACTTCTTTGACGGTTATAAGACAGATCCGGGCTATGCCTTGGCAGCCTTGCGAGCGGCCCTGGAGGGTGGCGTGCGGTGGGTTGTTTTGTGCGACACCAATGGCGGCAGTCTTCCGGCGGAGGTGGCGCGGATCACGGATGCCGTGATCGCGGCGGGTATACCGGGGGAGAAGCTGGGCATTCACACCCATAACGATACCGAGAATGCGGTGGCCAATACCCTGGCAGCCGTGGATGCCGGGGCCCTGCATATCCAGGGCACGTTGAACGGGCTGGGCGAACGGTGTGGGAATGCCAACCTGACCTCCATCATCCCGACGCTGCTGTTGAAGGAGCCCTATGCCAGCCGGTTTGAGACAGGCGTGAGCGAGGCGGCTTTGGGTGGATTGGTGCGCGCCTCGCGCTTGATGGATGACATCCTGAACCGGGTGCCAGTGAAGGCCGCGCCCTATGTGGGTGCCTCGGCCTTTGCCCATAAGGCAGGGCTGCATGCCAGCGCGATCCTGAAGGATCCGACGACCTATGAGCATATCGACCCGGCGGCGGTGGGCAATGCTCGGATCGTGCCGATGTCGAACCAGGCGGGGCAGTCGAACCTGCGCAAGCGATTGGTTGAGGCGGGGCTGGATGTGGCGCGCGATGATCCGGCTTTGGGGCGCATCCTGGACATCGTAAAAGAGCGCGAGGCGGCGGGCTATGCCTATGACACGGCCCAGGCCAGTTTCGAGCTGGTGGCGCTGGCGGAGCTGGGGCGGCTGCCTGCGTTTTTTGAGGTGAAGCGTTACAAGGTCACGGTCGAACGGCGCAAGAACAAGTATAATCGCATGATCAGCCTGAGCGAGGCGGTCGTTGTGGTGAAGATCGGAGATCAAAAGGTTCTGTCGGTCAGCGAGTCGCTGGATGAGAGCGGCTTGGACCGGGGGCCCGTGAACGCGTTGGCCAAGGCGTTGGGTAAGGATCTGGGGCCCTATCAGGGCTATATCGACGATGTGCGGCTAGTGGATTTCAAGGTGCGTATCACGGATGGCGGGACCGAAGCGGTAACGCGTGTCATCATCGACAGCGAGGATAGCGCAGGGCGGCGCTGGTCGACTGTTGGGGTTTCTCCCAATATCGTGGATGCGTCCTTTGAGGCCTTGCTGGATGCGATACAGTGGAAGCTTGTGCGGGATGGAGCCCGGGCGTGATCCAACGGAGCAGCTGCGCTGCATTTCTATGCTTTTGGGTCGACATAGCCTATTGGGCCATGTTGTTGCTGGGATTTCAGCTTTGGCTCACCAAGGCAGATCTGGCATGAGTGTTGCGGCCTGTGCGGCACTGGTGCAGCGGGGTGATCCGGACCGATTTGCAGCGACGATGGCGGTGCCGGTGGCCGCGCGAGCGGTATTGTTTCCGATCTATGCCTTTGCGTTGGAAGTGTCGCGGGCGCCCTGGGTCACGGCAGAGCCTATGATTGCCGAGATGCGGTTGCAATGGTGGCGCGATGCGTTGGGAGAGATTGCTGACGGTGGTGTCATTCGGCGCCATGAGGTCGTCACGCCATTGGCCGAGATTTTGTCGCCGGATGTTGCGCGGTTGCTGGACGGTGCGGTTGCGGCCCGACGGTGGGATATCTATCGCGAACCGTTCGAGGATGCGGCGCATTTTGAGGATTACCTGCATAAGACGGCCGCGGTGCCGGTCTGGGCGGGGATGGCCACGCTTGGCGCCGCAGAGGAGATGCGCCCGGCGGCGCTGGATTGCGGGTGGGCGATTGGTCTAGCCCGGTTTCTGATGGCGGTGCCGGAGTTGCAGGCGCGCGGGCGGCATCCGCTGGTGCAGGGGCAATCGATCGCAGACCTGGCGCAGCAGGGCCTGGACCGGCTTTCTCGGAAGCGGGCTTTGCGGCGCAGGGTAGGTTCGGTCATCGGCGCGCCCCTGTTGGAAGGGTGGATGGCGGCGCCGATCCTGGATGCGGTGCGGCGAGACCCTGACCTGTTGGGACGGGGCGGGCCATCATTCAGCCCGTTTCGGCGGCACTGGCGCCTTTTGCGTGCGGCGATTGCCCTGCTTTAGGCCGGCGCACGGTTGCGGATGTTCAACCAGATCAGCGCCGCACCGGCCAGGGTAAGGAAAGGCACCATGGCAAGGTTCACGGCTGTCCATCCCTGCACCACGTCGCCGCCTGAGCAGTTCATCAAGCCACCGGAGGCCAGGGAGGCCACGGTGACGCATCCAAAAACGATCGCATCATTCAAGCCCTGGACGCGGCCGCGTTCTTCGACCCCGTGGGCCTGGGCGAGCATTGTGGTCGCGCCGATAAAGCCGAAGTTCCAGCCAATGCCAAGCAGGATGAGAGCGCCGAAGAAGTTGCCGATCTCAACTCCTTCGAGCGCCACAACGCCAGCGGCGGCCAGGATCAGCAGACCCAGCGAAACGATGTTACGCACACCGAAACGCACGATCAGGTGACCGGTAAAGAAGGAGGGCGCGAACATCGCGATGACATGGGCCGAAACGACCCAACCTGCGGTTTCTGTTGAGAAACCGCAGCCTACGACAGCAAGTGGTGTGGAGGTCATCACCAGGTTCATCAGCGCATAGCTGACCATGGCGCAGATGATCGCGACGCTGATCTTGGGATCGGCCAGCAATTGCCGGATGGTGCGACCGCCCGCAGCCCCTTTGGCCGTGGTCTTTGGGCGGGGGATATCCAGAAAGACAAATAGGAACGCGCCCAGCACGTTGATGGCGGCAACTGCAAGATAGGTGCCGAAAAACGGGATCACGTAACTGTCCGCCAAGGCCGTGCCGAGGGGCGGGCCGATCAATGCCGACAGAAGACCGCCCGCCATGACATAGGAAATCGCCTTGGGCCGGTAGCTTTCGGAGGCCGTATCGGCGGCGGCAAAGCGGAAAAAGCCCTGCGCGGACATGTAGACACCGGTCAGGTAGCTGCCGATCAAAAAGATCACAAACGACCCCGCGAACAGCCCGTAGGCCGAGACCAGGGCGCCCAATGCGCCGCCCATGGCGCCGATGACAAAGCCGGTCCGCCTGCCGTGGCGTTGCATCAAGGGCGATAACCAGGGCGCGGTGGTCATGGAGCCAAAGACGATCAGGGAGATCGGTAGCGTCGCCAGACAGGGATTGGGCGCCAGCATCCCGCCTGCCAGGCCGCCGACGGTAAAGATCATGGGCATCTGACTGCCGAGGACCGCCTGGGCCGCAACAAGGACAGCCACGTTGCGTTTGGCGCGACGCTCGTCGGTCAGGGCCGGGTCAGCAATGGCGGTCATGGGATATCCTTCTGGCCGGTCAGGTCACACGGCACGGTCGATCACGTGGGCAAAGCTGCCGCAGACGCGGCCTGTGCGCAAGCCCATCGGCGCCAGATTATCGCCCGCAGCGTCCCGTGCGGCAAACAGTGTTTCTCCCTGAGCGCGGGTCGTGGTGGCATAGTGAAATTCATGACCGCGCCATTGCCCGGCAAAGGGGCCATGGCGCGCCTCAAGCTGTCGGTAGCCCAAGTGCAGCTTGCGTCTGGCGAAGCTGGTATCCAGATCCAGCAGGCCTGCCATGGGGTGGGTCTGGCCCTGGGCGTCAGTCAAGGTCTGGCCGAGCACCATGTAACCGCCGCATTCCCCATAAATATCAGATAGTTTCGACGCATTTCTCAAGCTTTTCAGGAAAGTCTGGGTGCGGGCCAATCGCCCGGCGTGAAGCTCTGGGTATCCGCCGGGAAGAATCACCAAATCGGCGTCTGGGACAGGATCGTCGGCCAAGGGGGAAAAGTATGAGATCTGCGCGCCTCTCTCCCGCCAATCCGCAAGAAGATGGGGATAGGCAAACGCAAAGGCCTGATCCTGGGCCATGGCGATATGTTGTGCTGGAGGAGGTGTGCGCGGGCCACATTCGATGGGGCGCGGGGTGGCATCGGGCAAAAGATCGAGATCGATATGGGCCTCTGCCAGATCCGCCAACCGGTCAAGCCAGTCTGACAAGTCACTCCGTTCGGCGGCCTGTACCAGACCAAGGTGGCGGGATGGGTGGTTGATCTGATCTTGCCGGGGGATCGCCCCTAGAACGGGCGGCAGATCGGTCCTGTCCAATGCGCCCCGCAGCATCGCCTCGTGCCGGGCACTGCCGACACGGTTCAGAATGATCCCGCAAAATCGAACATCGGGCCGGTGATGGACATATCCCCCGACCAATGCCGCAACCGAATGCGCCATGCGCACCGCGTCAATAACCAGCAAGACGGGCAGGTCTAGCAGAACCGCCAGATCGGCGGTAGATCCCTGACCCTGGGGCGGTGCGCCGTCGAACAGGCCCATGGCCCCTTCGACAATCAGGGGCGTGTCGCCGGCGGCCAGCAGGCGGATGCGATCGGGCGTCATGGCCCAGGCATCAAGGTTGATGGATGGATGCCCGCAGGCCGCTTCGTGAAACCGGGGATCGATATAGTCTGGTCCGGATTTTGCGGCGCGCACCGGTCCGCGCCGTGCGAGGGCTCGCATCAGGGCGAGCGACACCGTAGTCTTGCCGCTGCCCGAGGCCGGGGCGCCGATCACCAGCCCCCCTTTTGTGGGGGTCATACCTGTTCGGCGGGAAGGCCGCGACCCAGTGGATCAAGGTTGGTTGGCATTTGGCCCGCCGCCATGGCTTGCCAGTCCAGCACGTCACGCATCTGAACGGCCTTGCCGATACAGATGATGGCCGGAGGTTCCATACCGATCCGCGCAATATCTTTTTCGGCCATGTCGAGGGTGGTCTCCAGCACCCGTTGATCGGTGGTTGTCGCGGTCGTCACGATGGCAACGGGATCCGACGCCGGGCGCCCGGCGTCGATCAATGCCTTGGAAATCCGACCGATATGTTTCATGCCCATATAGATGACAATCACATGGCTGCCCCGCGCAATCGCGGCCCAATCCAATGTGTCAGGGGCCTCCCCGGCCTGATCATGCCCGGTAACGAAGGTGACGGATTGGTTCACATCGCGGTGCGTTACGGGGATGCCAGCATAGGCCAACCCGCCGATACCGGCCGTGATACCGGGAACGATGCGAATGGGAATGCCGTGTTGCACCAGTGTTTGCGCCTCTTCCCCGCCGCGGCCAAACACGAAGGGATCGCCGCCTTTCAGGCGCACAACCTTGCGCCCGTCGCGCGCTAGATCGATGAGCCGCAGGGAAATGTCGCGTTGTTGGGCCGATGGTTTGCCACCGCGTTTGCCCGCGTAGATCACCTCGGCCTGCGGCGCCCAGGCCAGCAATTCCTCCGAGACGAGGGCATCATAGACGATCACATCCGCCTGGCGCAGGGCGTTCATGCCATGCAGAGTCAGCAGGCCGGGATCGCCAGGGCCCGCGCCCACCAGCCACACCCAACCGGGATCCAGAATGGGCCAGTTGTCGCCCGGGAATGTCACATCTGTTTCTGTCATGGCCCGTTATTGCCCGAAGACCGAGCCATGAAAAGGGGGTGAGACGACACGCCCATATCGCAAAGCGACCCGGCCACAGGTGGGGGATGGCGGGGTGACGGGGGGCTGCCTATAATCCGGCCCATGAAGGATCTGCCGAAAACCGAATTGCGGCGTGGCTGGACGACCGGGACCTGTGCCACGGCGGCGGTGCGGGCGGCCTTGGCCCGGTTGCGGGCAGGGTTTTTTTTGGATCCGGTGACCATCACCTTACCCAAGGGGGAGACACCGGTTTTCCCCTTGGCCCACAGGGGTGCGGGCGATGGCTGGGCCGAGGCCGGTGTGACCAAGGATGCCGGAGATGATCCAGATGTGACCCATGGGTGCCTTGTGATTGCGCGGGTGGCACCGGGTGCGCCGGGCAGCGGCGTGACCTTTCGGGCCGGGGGGGGCGTGGGTCATGTGACGAAACCCGGTCTGCCCATCGCCGTGGGAGAGCCCGCCATCAACCCCGTGCCCCGGCAGATGATGGCAGGCGTGGTCGAGGCCGATGCGCCCGGTGCAGATATCGAGATCACGATCAGCATTCCAGGCGGCGTGGAACTGGCGGCCAAAACCTGGAATCCCCGTCTGGGTATTGCGGGCGGTCTGTCTGTATTGGGCACTACGGGCGTGGTGCGGCCTTTCAGTTGTGCCGCCTGGATCGCATCGATCCATCGCGGGATCGATGTGGCACGCGCCGATGGGCTGGCCCATGTGGCCGGATGCACAGGAGCCACATCCGAAGCGGTCGTTCAGGCGTTGCATGCCCTGCCGGACCACGCGATGCTGGATATGGGGGATTTTGCGGGGGGCTTGCTGAAATATCTCAGGCGCCATCCCGTCGCCCATATCACCATCGGCGGAGGTATCGGCAAGATGACCAAACTGGCCCAAGGCGCGCTGGATTTGCATTCTGCCCGCAGCCAGGTGGATTTTGATCGGCTGGCCGCCGATTTGTCCCAACCGGATCTCGCCACCGCCAATACGGCGCTTGATGCGCTGGCCCGGGCAGGAGCCGAGATGGCGGACCTGGTCGCCGCGAGCGCACGCCAGACCGTGGAGGCCGCGTTGGGGGAGGCGGGCGTTACCGTCGACACCGTGGTGATCGACCGGGCAGGCACCATCCTGGCCCGGTCCGGCGCTGTGCCGGGCCTGTCTGCCCCGTGAAGGTTTTGCTGTTGGGCGGCACCGGTGAAGGCCGCGACCTTGCGCATTTGCTGGCCGATAGCGGCCACGAGGCGACCCTGTCGATGGCCGGGGCCACACGGAACCCCGCGCAGATGCCGATCCCCATGCGCGTGGGTGGATTTGGCGGGGCGGAACCCTTTGCACAATGGCTTGTCGCGCATCAGATCGCGGCAATCATTGATGCCACACATCCTTTTGCGACCCGGATCTCTGCCCGGTCGGCTGCTGTCGCTGCGGCGTTGGGACTGCCTTACATGCAAGTGCTGCGTCCGGCATGGGAGGCCGGCACCACGGACACATGGCATCACATCGCCGTGGAAGAAGGGGCCGCGGCATTGATCCCCGACAGCGCCACCGTTTTTCTGGCGACGGGGCGGCAAACACTGCACCGCTTTGCCGACCTGCAGACCCGTACCCTGATCTGTCGCCAGATCGATCCGCCAGACAGGCCGTTCCCCTTTCCCAACGGGCGGTTTCTGGTGGGGCGTCCGCCATTTTCCGTTGAGGAGGAACTTGCCTTATTCGCTGAGCTGGGGGTGGATTGGTTGGTCGTCAAAAATGCCGGTGGCGCGGCCAGTCGCACCAAGCTTGACGCCGCCGCCCGGTTGGGGCTGCCTGTCGCCATGATTGATCGCCCTGCGCCATCCGATGCCCCAACCGTCGCCACATCGACGGAGGCCATGCGCTGGCTTAACGCGTTATGAGCGTCGGGCGCCTCATCCACTCCCATGACTGCGTCGCCGAAGGCGCGGCCTGGCTGGCCAAGGTCGAGCCACGTTTTGCCAAGGCGCTGGATCAGACCGGGCCGCTGCCCCTGCGGTTAAGGAAGGACGGGTTTGAAGCGCTTCTGAATGCAATTGTCAGCCAGCAGGTGTCGGTTGCTTCGGCCCGGGCGATCTGGGGCAGGCTGCGGGCGGCAAAGTTGACCGGACCGCGCAAGGTGCTCCGGGCCAGTGACGATGACCTGCGCGCCTGCGGGCTGAGCCGCCAAAAGATTCGTTACGCCAAGGCGTTGGCGGAGGCGCGGATCAACTATGTCGATTTGCGTCAGGCGCCGGAGCCGGTGATCCTGGAGACGCTGACCGCCGTGCCCGGCATTGGGCGGTGGACCGCGGAGATCTACGCCATGTTCTCCCTTGGTCGGGCGGATATCTTTGCCCCGGGCGATCTGGCATTGCAGGAAGCCGTCCGGATCCTGTGGGACATGGAGGATCGCCCATCGGAAAAAGCCCTGCGGGTCATGGCCGCGGATTGGTCCCCGTGGCGAGGGGTGGCGGCCCGGCTGTTATGGGCGTATTTCAAGGTCGCCAAAGACAGGGAAGGCATCACATGACCCGAGAATTAACTGTCGCGCGCCGGGAGCCAAAATCCGGCAATGTGGCCTCTGCCGTTGTGTTTTTGCACGGCTACGGCGCGAACGGAGCCGACCTGATGGGGTTGGCCGACCCATTGGCCGAGCATATGCCCGATACGCTGTTCCTGGCCGTCGACGCACCCGAGACCTGCGTCAATAACCCAATGGGATATCAATGGTTTCCGATCCCCCACATGGACGGATCCGACCCGCAGGCGGCGGGGGCCTCATTCGCGCAATCGGTGGATGATTTGAACGCGTTTCTTGATCACATGCTGTTGCAGGAACGGCTGGAGCACAAACAGGTTATCCTACTGGGCTTTAGCCAGGGCACTATGATGAGCCTGCATGTGGCTGCCCGGCGGTCTGCACCCTTTGCCGGTGTGGTCGGTTTTTCGGGCCGGTTGTTGCAGCCCGAACGGCTGGCGGCGGAGGTCACATCAAAGCCGCCGGTGATGCTGCTACACGGCGATCGGGACCCGGTCGTGCCCTATGAGAGCATGCAAGAGGCGGCCGAGCCGTTGGCGGACAATGACTTTGACGTTTATACGCACACCATGGCTGGGGCGCCGCACACGATTTCCCCGGACGGGTTGCAACAGGCCTATGCTTTCATGGCAGATGCCTTGCGCAAAGCGGCCATCTGAACCGGCCGTTCGTCGGTTCAAAAACGACGCACAGGCAGATGTCGGCCCGATCCTGTGGATAACCGTCACATCCCTGTAACACCTGCTTTGTAGCAGATGTGACAAATACCGTATCTAGCGGGGGTTGTCCGTCAGGAAACGCCATATATAGTCAGGTGCAGCCGGAACCGACGCTCTTTGTGACGGCAGGGTACTGAGTAAGGCATAGGGCAGGGCATACGAGGGCGGAGACAGGCCAATGACTGCAGAGTTTCGAACGCAATTCGTGCGAGAGCCGAACAATCTGAGGCACCATCCTGCTTTGGTTCTGAATGCTGATTATCGGCCGCTTTCCTATTATCCGCTGTCTCTTTGGCCCTGGCAGGAAGCGGTCAAGGCCGCTTGGCTGGATCGTGTGACTATCCTGGCTGAATATGATGAGGTGGTGCGCAGTCCGTCGACCTCGATCAAGATTCCGTCGGTGGTTGTCCTCAAGGACTATGTAAAGCCGCAAAAGCGGGTGGCGTTTACCCGTTTCAACCTGTTTTTGCGGGATGAGTTTTGCTGCCAGTATTGTGGTGCGCGAGGCGATCTGACCTTTGACCATGTCGTGCCGCGGGCGCGGGGCGGTGTGACGAGCTGGGAAAATGTCGTGGCCGCCTGTTCGAAATGCAACCTGCGCAAAGGGTCGCGATCCTTGCGGCAATCCGGGATGAGCCTGCGTCGCCCACCACGCCAGCCGGCAGCAGAGGAATTGCGAAACATGGGGCGGCGATTCCCCCCCAATTATCTGCACGAAAGTTGGCTCGACTTCCTGTACTGGGACGCCGAATTGGAAGCCTGATCCGGAATTTTTCACACATCGCCATATTTTGTGGCGATGTGTTGCCAGTTTTGGCGCCGGTCATGTTCCATCTGTTGCCCACCAAGTCCGGGCCCTCTCCTCCCTGCAGCTTACCGCCACCGCGAACCACATCATTTGGCGATCCAACGCGTGAAATACCCCAGTTCTGTTCCATGTCTAGTTCGGCTTGGGGCACGGTGCCATGTTCTGTTGGCGGCTCGGGACAATCCTGGCCGCCTATAAAAGAGCAACCAAAGGAGACACCCCATGAAAACGACTGTTTTGGGTCTGGGTATTCTGAGCGCAAGCATTCTTACAGCTCTGGCTGTCAGCGCCGCCACCGAAATGGACACCGATGGCGACGGGATGTTTTCGCTGACCGAGCTTCAGGTCGCTTACCCTGATCTGACGGCCGAGACATATGCATCGCTTGATGCCAATGCTGACGGCATGGTCGATCCCGAAGAGCTGGCCGCGGCCCAGGAAGCCGGCGTTTTGCCAGCCAGCTAAGAGTTATGCCCTTAGAGGTAGCTGAGATCCGCACCCCCCAGCAGCGCGGATAGCAGTGAGCGTGGCCCTCGCCTCCCGAGGGCCACGCTTTTTATTGAGTGCTGCACCCGGCATGAAAAAGTGGTATACTTGGTAGTCAATTCCGCTGCGTCCTGCTTGAACGCGGGTCTGAACACTCTTCTCGTCATGCAGACCGTCCAGTTTCAAGAACACTTTATGCCCGTCTTCGCGAAACCGGCAGCTAGCCAGACAGCAAAACGCCAACATTACCTTTAAAGCACAAGCTATTCAGGAGGCGGGTGTACGATGTCAGATTTTTGGCTCCGGCGGTAGGGATCGAACCTACGACCAATTGATTAACAGTCAACTGCTCTACCGCTGAGCTACGCCGGAACTGGCGTGCCGTATAGCAACCGGGTTTGGGTGCGTCCAGTGGCTTTCGAACCGTTATGCGGACTTTTTTCGCGTGCTGCGAAAATGGCTTTGGACGCTCAACTCACCGTCCGGTTCGACAAGGCCGCGGCCTGCCAAGTCGATCAGATGGGCAAAAACATTGCGTTCGGCGGCACGCAGCAAGGCGGTATCCGTGTCGACATAGATCTGGCGTGTCAGGCTGGGAATGTTCGTCGGCCGGTCCGACACGGTATTGAGGATCTGGGTTTCGCGCATGAGACGATGGTCGATCAGTTCGGCCAGTCTGGCCTTGGGATCGTCGATCACCTCGCCATGACCCGGATAATAGGTGCGTGCGGGATATGCCTGCAGCTTGCGGCACGATGCCATGAACGCGGTCAGATCACCATCGGGAGGCGAGACCAGTGATGTGGCCCAGCCCATCACATGGTCACCGGAAAAGATCACATCGCCCCACTGAAAACACATGTGATTTGCCGTGTGGCCCGGTGTCCAGATCGCAGTGACCTGCCATTCCGGGCTGGTGATGGTGGCGCCGTCAGGCAGACGGATATCGGGGCGAAAATGGCTGTCGATCCCTTCGCCGCCATGGGCGCGGCCGGTCTGCGCAAGTTGCGTCATGATCGATGTGCGCCCGTCCAGATGCGTACCGAATGCATGGATCTGCGCGCCGGTTTCCTGAGCCAGCAATGTCGCGAGTGGAGAATGGTCCAGATGGCTGTGGGTGACCAGAATATGGGTGATCTGCTGGCTGGGTTTCAGCGCCTCTTTGATCGCCTGAAGGTGGGCGGCATCCATCGGTCCGGGGTCGATGACGGCGATATACTGAGCGCCCAGCAGATAGGTATTCGTCCCCCTGAATGTCATGGGCGACGGGTTGGGCGCGGTGATCCGGGCCAGATCGGGGCTCAGCCATTCGGCCAAGCCGACAGGCGGATTATAGTTCGGCACTGGCGTCACTTCCCCTTCGTTCCCGACCACGATACACTTTTTTTATGGAATTCAAATGGCTGAAACACGTGATGCCCCGGGGGCTTTATGGTCGTGCTGCGTTGATCCTTGTCCTGCCGGTCATCGTCATGCAACTGGTCATTCTGGTTGTGTTCATCCAGCGCCATTTTGAGGATGTGACCCGCCAGATGACCAATACGGTGCTGCTGGAATTGCAGCATATCGTGGATCTGGTGGAGCGGGCACCGGATTCCGACGCCGCGTTGATGGCCACGGCCGAGGTGAGCGGTGCATTGCGGTATCAGCTTGATCTGCCATCCGCGCCGCGCAGTGGGTTCGAGCGGGTGTTTTACGATGTGTCGGGTCGCACGGTGGCGGCAACCCTGCGGGAGGAGCTAAGCGGGCTACAGGCGATCGATTTGGCGACATCCTTGCGCCGGGTGGCCATTCAGGTCGATACCAGACACGGGCCGATGATGCTGAAATTTGACCGGCGCAAGGTGTCCGCGTCGAACCCGCACCAGTTGCTTGTGCTGATGGTGTTCACCGGGGTGGTCATGACCGCTGTCGCCTTTCTTTACATGCGCAATCAACTGCGTCCGATCACGCGGCTTGCGCGCGCGGCTGAGGCCTTTGGCAAAGGCCGCGCGGGGCCCTATAAACCGTCTGGGGCCACGGAAGTGCGGGCCGCAGGTGCCGCATTCCTTGACATGCGCCGTCGGATCGAACGGCAAACGGCTCAGCGGACCCTCATGCTCTCCGGCGTCAGCCATGATCTGCGCACCCCCCTGACGCGACTGAAGTTGGGTCTGTCCATGGTGGAGCCGTCGCAGGACATCGCCGAGATGGAGCGCGATGTGGCCGATATGGAGGATCTGATTGACGCTTTTCTGGATTTCGCCCGGGTGGAGACCTTGGACGATCTGGAACAGATCGCACCGTTTTCCTTGGCCCGGGCGGCGGTTGAGGCGGGCAGGCGCGGCGGAGGATCGGTGACGCTTCATCCCCTCCAGGGTGAGGCGGTGAATGTGTCCTTGCGCCCAAGGGCGGTCAAACGGGCATTGGCCAACCTGATTGGCAATGCGTTGCGGTATGCCGGGCGGGCCGAGGTGTCTGTCCATGTGACGGACAAATCCGTGTATTTCCGGGTGGAGGATGACGGGCCGGGCATCCCCCCGGAACGGCGGGAGGAAGCCACGCGTCCTTTTGCCCGTCTGGACGCGGCCCGCAACCAGGACAAGGGCACCGGTGTGGGGCTTGGCCTGTCGATTGCTGCTGATATCGCCCGTGGCCATGGCGGGGCGCTGCAATTGGGGGAAAGTGCAACCTTCGGCGGCCTGCAGGCAGATCTGGTTTTGGCGCGTTAACTGGCCTCAATCGCGGACCTTGGCAAATCCCAACGGCAGATCCGGCGGCCTTTGCTACCCTACTATGCATATGCTGACCCGAAAGGACGTGTTCCTGTGACGAGTAGTTTTGTGTGCGCCCCACGAAAGATGCAGCCATATCGATCGTTTTTTCGAAAGTCTGCGGGCATGGGGTAATGCGATGAGCGTGATCCCGTTTCCGCAATCCGCCCCGCCCATGACATTTCGTTGGGACCGTGTGTTGCCGCGCCGCGTGACGCGCCCGGTGACGGTAGGACTAGATGGCCTGACGGCTTTGCTTTCGGCTGGTTTGACCGTTGATGCAGTGTTGGATCTGTCATGCGCCGCTCACATCCCGACCCTGCGGGGAGATGGCGAAACCGTCGGGCGACGGGCGCCGCTTCTTACCGTGACCATTGGCCAGGGTAATTGTGACGCACAGGCCTTTGAGGCGCTGTGCAACAATCCCGCGACGGATTGGGTTATCACGATGGTTGAGGCGTCCGGTGGGTTTTCAAAGCTCTGCCAGGAGCCTGTCGTGTTGACGACGGAGTATGTTCACCGAACTATTTTGAATACACGCGATCCCCATCTGGCATTGCGCAATGCATGTCTGGCGGTGTTTGCCCGCAGTCCGACGGCGTTCATGGTGCTTTCTCCGTCAGCCCGATCTGCGATGGGGTGTTACAGGTGGGAATGCGGAACCCGATTTGTGCGTATCGGTGGCCCAGAAAGCCCGCCGCGCCGGTCACAGGGTCTGCTATAAACAAACACAGCGCTATTGCGGGATGGTGGTAGGCCCGGCAGGACTTGAACCCGCAACCAAAGCGTTATGAGCGCTCTGCTCTAACCAATTGAGCTACAGGCCCGCCATTCGCGTTGAGTAACAGACTGCTCGGTCGGGTCAAGATCTGCATCAGCCCGGCGGAATGATGGAATAGATCTGACGCCCCATGGGGCAGCATTTTGCATCACCTTGCAGGTAGACCAGCATCTCAATCTCGATCCGCCCGATCTGCCAACTGTGGATGCGCTGGGGAAATCCAGCCTCCATCCCCTCCACCGTTCCGGAGTGAACCAACCGTCCCTCGACCCGGGTGAACAACTGTGCCTCGGTGATCACGCCATTTCCCCCCGCACCCATCAAGCGGAAGATAAAGGCCAGGGCATCGGGCGCACCGTCACCTGTAAAGTCACCTTCATAGACCGTCGCACCGGTATAAAGATCACCGTATTGGGCCCCGCCGAATGCTTGGATCTCCGCTGGGACAACGGCAGCCTGCCGCTGGGCGGCGGCGTGAAGCGGCAGGGCGAGGAAAGCGGCACTCAGGACCCGAAACAGCATTGGCAACATCTCACCTTGGAAACCGACGCTTGACCCTAGCGTGCGGGCCTGGCTTCGATCAATCGTCCTATCGGATTGCGGCACTCTCACCCATGCGGTATCGCAGCGAAAACTGCAGACGGAGCAACGATGTCTGACACTCAAAAGAACGGACTGACTTACGCCGCCGCGGGCGTTGACATCGATGCGGGCAATGCCTTGGTCGATCGGATAAAGCCCGCGGCCGCCGCCACCAACCGGGCTGGGGTGATGGCAGGGCTGGGTGGTTTTGGTGGATTGTTCGACCTAAGAGCTGCGGGCTTTCAGGATCCGGTTCTGGTTGCGGCAACCGATGGTGTGGGCACCAAGCTGAAGATCGCGGTGGAGACCGGCCAGGTTCAACATGTGGGCATCGATCTGGTGGCGATGTGTGTGAACGACCTGATCTGTCAGGGAGCGGAGCCGCTGTTTTTTCTGGATTATTTTGCCTGTGGGACGCTGGACGTGGATCAAGCCGCGACCGTGGTCGAAGGGATCGCACAAGGGTGTCAACTGGCGGGTGCTGCGCTGATCGGCGGTGAAACGGCAGAGATGCCGGGCATGTACCGGGGGGATGACTTCGATCTGGCGGGCTTTGCCGTGGGCGCCATGGAACGTGGCGCCACTTTGCCCAATGGCGTTGCCGAGGGGGATATTTTGTTGGGCCTGGCCTCAGACGGGGTGCATTCGAACGGGTATTCCCTGGTGCGCCGGGTGGTTGACCTGTCTGGGTTGGATTGGAAGAACGCAGCACCCTTTGCCGATGCGTCATTGGCGGAGGCGCTTTTGACGCCGACGCGGATCTACGTGAAACCGGCCTTGCAGGTCATGCGCGGCGGTGGGGTGCGTGGACTGGCTCACATTACTGGCGGCGGCCTGACAGAGAATGTGCCCCGTATGTTGCCCGATGGGTTGGGGGCAGAGATCGATCTGGGTGCCTGGACTCCCCCGCCCATCTTTGACTGGCTGTCCGAGACCGGCGGCATTAATGGCGACGAGATGTTGAAGACCTTTAATATGGGGGTTGGTCTGGTGATGGTGGTCGCACCCGACCAGGCCGACGTCATCGCGGACGGTTTGCGCGCGGCGGGTGAAACCGTCCATGACCTGGGCCATGTGCAGTCCGGTACCGGTGTCAGCTATGTCGGATCATCTGCATGAAAAAGGTGGCGATCCTGATTTCGGGCGGCGGCTCAAACATGGTCAAGCTGGTGGAACGCATGGCCGACAGACCGGGCTGGGTCGAGCCGTGCCTGGTGATATCAGACATGCCGCATGCGGCTGGTATTCACCGCGCCGAAGCATTGGGCCTAAAGACACGGGTCATCAGCCGGCCGCAATATCGGTCACACCGTGAAGGGTTTGAGGCCAAGATCCAGGCGGAGCTGGTCGAGGCACAAACAGATCTCATTTGTCTGGCGGGTTTCATGTATGTGCTTTCGCCAGATTTCGTTGATCAATGGGCCGGGCGCATTCTGAACATCCATCCCTCGCTCTTGCCGAAATACCGTGGTTTAAAGACACATGCCCGCGTGTTGGAGGGGGGCGATACCGTCCATGGTTGCACCGTGCATGAAGTGACGGCGGCCTTGGATGACGGCCCGATCCTGGGGCAGGCCAAGGTGCAGGTCCTACCAGGGGATACTGCCGATACGCTGGCGGACCGGGTTCTGGCCATGGAGCATCAACTGTATCCCCGCGTGCTTGAGCGATTTGCCCAGGGTATCACCGATCCGATCTATTTGCCGTAGTGCTTTCCATTTATTCGGAACTTCCATACCATCGGAGAAATTGCCGCATCGGCCCCTGAAACTGGGCAGAAGAAAAAGAACCCGAGCCGACTCAATGAGAACGATTACAACCACCGAAGATCTTGCCACTTTTTGTGACGAGGCCGCAAAAGGCCCCTACGTCACCTTGGATACCGAGTTTCTGCGCGAGCGAACGTATTACTCGAAACTCTGTCTGGTGCAGATGGCCCTTCCAGGTGAGGGGGAGGCGGTGCTTGTCGACCCCCTGGCAGAGGGGTTGTCGTTGGCGCCACTATGCGAGCTTTTCAAGGTCGAGACCTGCGTAAAGGTCTTTCACGCGGCCCGGCAGGATCTTGAGATCTTTTTCTTCGAAGGCAACGTGTTTCCCAAACCGCTTTTCGATACCCAGGTGGCGGCCATGGTCTGTGGTTTTGGTGAACAGGTCGGCTACGAAACACTGGTGAAAAAGATCGCCAAGGCAAGCATCGACAAGACCAGCCGGTTTACCGACTGGTCGCGCAGGCCGCTATCCGATGCCCAAAAAAACTATGCCTTGGCCGACGTGACCCACTTGCGTGTGATTTATGAACACCTCGCGGCTGAGATCGCCAAGACCGGACGCCAGCATTGGGTGGAAGAAGAGCTTGCGGTGCTAGTGGACTCACAGACTTACATGATCGAACCGGAGGAAGCCTGGCGCCGGGTCAAGACACGGACCCATTCCGGGCGTTTTCTGGCGCTGGTCAAATGCCTGGCTGCGTTTCGCGAAGACTATGCCCAGACCAACAATATACCGCGCAGCCGGGTCTTGAAGGACGATGCCTTGCTTGAGGTCGCCTCGACCCGGCCCAAGACGGTGGGGGATCTGGGTAAATCACGTCTTTTATTGCGGGAGGCGCGCAAGGGTGTCATCGCCGAAGGGATCCTGAATGCTGTCCGGCGCGGGCAGGACATGGATCCTGCCGATTTCCCGCGCTCCGACAGGTCGCGTGAGAACCTTACCGTCAATCCGGCCCTGGCCGATTTGCTGCGTGTGTTGTTGAAGGCCAAGTCCGAAGTGGCCGGTGTGGCGCAAAAGCTGATCGCCAGTGCCCATGATCTGGATGCCATCGCAGCGGGGGAGCGGGACGCGGCGGCCTTGCGCGGTTGGCGCAAGGAAGTGTTCGGTGACGATGCCCTTCGTCTGTGCGACGGCAAGATCGCCCTTGCTGCCAACGGTAGCCGGGTCACGGTCATCCCGGTCTGATTGCGCAGGCGCTTGCCGATCTGGTCTTTCAGAGTTGCCTTGGGGCGGGCAGAGGATAGGGTTTTGAGATGATCAAATTGACCCGCCGCTTGTTTGCTACCTCTTTGCTGGCCTTGCCTGCCGCTTGCGGGGCCGGCCCCGAAGACCCGCCGCCGCGCCGCCCCGAACCGCCGCTTTATCCGAATGAAACCCCGCAATTGCGGAACTTGATCAACGCGGCGGCGGTCGAAAATCAGATCCCGGTCACATTGCTGCACCGCGTGATCATTCGCGAAAGCACCCATCGCCCGGGTGCACGCAACGGGCCCTATTACGGGTTGATGCAGATCCTGCCCGCGACGGCGCGGTCGATGGGGTTCCGCGGTAGCCCGTCCGACCTTCTGGATGCCGAAACCAACCTGCGCTATGCGGGACGCTATTTGCGCGGGGCGTGGCTTGTTTCGGGTGGGGATGAGGGCAAGGCCGTCATGTGGTACGCGCGCGGGTACTATTTCGAGGCCAAGCGACTTGGCCTGCTGGAGGAAACCGGTCTGCGAGGCAGCCTTTATCAATAACGTTCGGGTCGGGCTGATTGCGAGACACGGGCCCGGGTGAACGTCACATGTAGAAATCTGGGGTTATCGCACGGCGGCAATCGGCCCCTCGGCGCGACCATTGATGAACTGGTCAACATACGGATCACCGCAGCTGTCCATCTGGCTGACCGGACCGGTCCATTGGATTACCCCGTCATGGAGCATGGCGACGGCATCGCCAATGGCGCGCACCGATGTCATGTCATGGGTGATGGTGACCGCGGTCGCGCCCATCTCCACCACGATTTCCCGGATCAGGTCGTTGATAACCCCGGCCATGATCGGGTCAAGGCCAGTGGTGGGTTCGTCGAAAAAGATGATCTCTGGCTCAGCCGCGATTGCGCGGGCCAGGCCCACGCGTTTTTGCATGCCACCGGATAACTCGGCGGGATACAGATCGGCCACATCTGCGCCCAGACCCACGCGGCGCAACTTGTCGATGGCTATCTGTCGGGCGGTGTCCTTGGGCTGTTTCAGGGCGCCGCGCAACAGCCGGAATGCCACGTTTTGCCAAACGGGCAGGCTGTCAAACAAGGCCGCCCCCTGAAACAGCATCCCGAACCGGGCGAGAAAGGCATCGCGATCACCAGTGCCGGTTTCCTGCCCGTCCACCGTGATCGTGCCCGCATCGGGGGCCACGAGGCCCAAGATGGTCTTGATCGCCACGGATTTCCCCGTGCCCGATCCGCCGATGATCACCATTGAGGTGCCACGTTCGACAAACAGATCCACGCCGCGCAGAACACGTTTGGAGCCAAAGGATTTATGGACATCTGCGAGACGGATCATATCGAAAAGAATATCCCCGTGAGCGCAAAATTCGCGGCAAGGATAAGGACGGCCGTCGCCTCGACACTGCTTTTGGTGGCGCGACCCACACCTTGGGCGCCGCGGGTCGAATTCATCCCGAAATAGCATCCCATCAATGCGGCAAGACAGCCAAAGACCGCCCCCTTGATCAATGATGACGTAATGTCACGCATTTCCAGGAAGTCCACCGTATTGCGGATGTAGGTCGCCGGATTGAAGTCTAGCGTTCCGGTAGCCACCGCATACCCACCTAGGACACCAATGACATCCCCGATGGCGACCAGCAGGGGCACCACGAGTGTGGCAGCCACCACGCGGGGCACGGTCAGGTATTTCATCGGATGGGTCGACAGGGTAACGAGCGCGTCGATTTGTTCCGTCACTTTCATCGTGGCGATTTCGGCAGCAATGGAGGAGGTGACGCGGGCAGCGATCATGAGGCCGACCAGAACCGGGCCCAGCTCACGCACGATGCCGATGGCAACGATCTGTGGGACGACGGCTTCGGCATTGAAGCGCGCACCGCCAGCATAAATTTGCAAAGCGAGGGCGCCACCGGTGAAAATCGCAGTGAGACCAACCACAGGAAGGGAAAAGTATCCAATGTTCAGAACGGCCTGCAAGAACTCTTTAATGTAGAATGGTGGCCTGACCACATGGCCCAGTGTTTGTCCGGTGAAGAGCGCGATGCGCCCCGTTGCGGCCAGCAGCCCGATGATCTGCCGCCCCAATGCGCCAAGGAAATGGGCGATGGCGCCCATCGGATTAAACCGCGCCGCCTGTGTAAAGGCGGCTGTATCGGGGGCCGAGGGCGGTCAGGATCTCATAGCCGATCGTGCCCGCATGACCAGCCAGGGCATCAATGGTTTGTTCGGGGCAGAGAATGTTGAGGGTTTTGGGCGCGTCCGGCAGCTCCGTCACATCGACTGTGATCAGATCCATGGAGACGCGGCCCACGACCGGGCAGGGTGTGCCATCGGCATAAAGCTGGCCCTTGTTGGAAATGGCGCGGATCAGGCCATCGGCGTAGCCCGCAGATACGGTTGCGATGCGGGAGGGGGCCTGCGCCGTCCAGGAGCCGCCATAGCCCACGGTCTCTCCTTCCGCCACGTCGCGGATCTGGATGACGGGCAGGGCAAGGCGTACAACCGGGCGCGCATCGGCGAAAGGCAGGCCGCCATAAA
Source organism: Actibacterium sp. 188UL27-1 (assembly GCF_016901225.1). Classification (GTDB taxonomy): domain Bacteria; phylum Pseudomonadota; class Alphaproteobacteria; order Rhodobacterales; family Rhodobacteraceae; genus 188UL27-1. The sequence continues at coordinate 33,762 of NZ_JAFEUL010000004.1, forward strand.
TCCCGATGCCGGGGCGGGTCAGGTCGAAATGGTAATCCGCGCCCAAAAGTGTGCCGCCTGTGGCCGCGAGGGAGCGGGGGACCTGTACACCATCCGTCATGTCGCGAAACGCTTTTAACTGGGCGGCGTTCAGCGGATCGTCCGGCGTGTCGGCGCTGGCGAGATGGCTCAGGATCAGGCGCGGTTTCTGGGCCAGGGCCAAGGCGCCGACGGCCTGCCATTCACTTGGCTCCAGCCCCAGGCGGTTCATTCCGGTATCAAGCTGGATGCCGAATGCGCCACTTGGCAGCGCCTCGAAATGGCGGGTGAGTTGATCGACCGAGTTGAGAAGCGGGATCAGGTCCAGATCGTGGATCATATCGGTATCGCCGGGCATGTGACCGCCGAAGACGTAAATCTCCGGTCCGCGCCCCAGGGCTTGTCGGATCTCTGCGCCTTCCTCGGCCACGGCGACGAAGAACCGACGCGCCCCCGCCTTGGCCAGCGTGAGTGCAACACGCGATGCGCCCAACCCGTAACCGCTGGCCTTGACGACGGCCCCGGTTTCCGTCGTTGCGGCGGAAATTGCATCCAGCGCTCGCCAGTTTTCGGCGAGTGCATCAAGGTCGATTGTGAGAATTCCCGTAGCCATGGCGGTCGTTTTGACAGGCCCGGTCGCGAGGTCAAGGGGGAACATCCTTGCTTGGGCGGCGCTGCCGCCGTCGCGCGGATGTCCGCGACGGGGTCGCGGGGCGCAGGTTGCGCGGTGACGCCCCAAACCATTATCCCGGCTTTCTTATCGGGGAAGATACCTGTGGGATGTGTCCGCAAAGCAGGCTGAAGCCTCTATACAAACGTTTTGAAATTTTAGATCACGGGCGCGTTTACGGGATGTCGAACCCGAGGGGTGCCAAGTGAAACCCCGAAAACTGAAAACCGGGCGAGACAGTGCATCCGACCAGTGTCCAATCACCGGTTGTCCGAGCGGCTTGCCAATGGTGCCGCGGCACAACCACTTGCGGAAACTGACCCGCCTCTAGATCAGGGCCCAGACAATGGGTATGAGCTGGGCCGTCATCCGTTGCGCTGATCCGCAGGGTCAGCGGGGACCCTGCGTAATAGTGCCAGATCTCGGCCGCATCGACCCGGTGCCAATGGCTGTACTCCTCTGCTTTCAGCAGGAAATAGATCGCCGTCCCCGCGGAACGCCCATCCCCATCGGCCATCCAGGTTTGACGGTACCATCCACCTTCGGGATGGGGGGCAAGGCCAAGATGGGCTATAATCTGATCAGCGGTCACAGGTCGATGTGATAATACATAAACTGCTTCGCCGCGGCGTCGGGCAGCGACTGATAAGGCCCCCGTTCTTGAAATCCCAGCCGATCATAGAGGCGGCGTGCCGTTGTAAGGGATTTCGACGTTTCAAAGCAGAAGGATCTATAGCCGTCGGCCCGTGCCTGGTCCATCAGGGCCAGACATAGTGCCTCCCCCGCGCCTAGACCGCGGGCGACATCGCTCACGAACAGGCGTTTGGATTCGACCACATCATCGGTCAGAGGGCGGCTCATGGCACATCCCACCATTCGATCTCCGATTTCTGCCACCATGATGGCGCCTTTCGGTCGCGCATGCTCCTTGTCCAGACGGTGCATCAAGGCCGCATAATAGGGGGCCGGGTAGATGGCGCTGATTGCAGCACGGTCCTCGGGGCTGATCCCCATCAAATAGCTTCGATAGGCCCAGCACAGGCTTTTTACCCGGGTCAGGTCCAGGTCGCTGTCGACTAATCTGATGGCTACTTTTTGCGGCGCTTCACGAGCGGAGGATTGATGTCCCCGCATAGGTTGCTGTTTCGCCAAGTGCTTCTCCAATACGCAGTAACTGGTTATATTTCGCCAGTCGGTCTGTTCGCGCCACACTCCCCGTTTTTATCTGACCGCAATTGGTTGCGACTGCAAGGTCTGCGATGGTGGTATCTTCGGTTTCGCCGGATCGATGTGACATCACATTTGTATAGCTCGCGCGGTGGGCCATATCGACGGCCTTGAGCGTCTCTGTCAGGGTGCCGATCTGGTTGACTTTCACTAGCATGGAGTTAGCGCAGCCTTTGGCGATGCCATCGGCCAGGCGGGTCGGGTTGGTGACGAACAGATCGTCGCCCACAAGCTGGCAGCGATCCCCCAGTGCCTGGGTCAGGCTGGCCCAACCGTCCCAATCATCCTCGGACATGCCGTCTTCGATCGAGATAATGGGATAATCGTTCACAAGGGCTGTCAGATAATCGACATTCTCGTCAGCGGTGAGTGTTTTGCCTTCACCGGCAAGGACATACTTGCCGTCCTTGAAGTATTCGGTGGCGGCGCAATCGAGGGCCAGGTACACGTCCTTGCCCGGGGTGTAGCCAGCCTGTTCGATGGATTTCAGAACGAAATCCAAAGCGTCCCGGGTCGAACTCAGGTTGGGTGCAAATCCACCTTCATCCCCGATCCCGGTATTGTGACCCGCGGCGGTCAACTCTTTCTTGAGCGTGTGAAAAATCTCGGACCCGGTGCGGACGGCTTCCGCAATGGAGGTCGCGGCGACCGGCATGATCATGAATTCCTGGATATCGATCGGGTTGTCGGCATGTTCGCCGCCATTGATGATGTTCATCATCGGCACTGGCAGGATACGGGCCGAGGTGCCGCCCACATAGCGAAAAAGCGGCTGTTCGCAGTAATCTGCGGCCGCCTTTGCAGTGGCCAGGCTGACACCGAGGATGGCATTGGCACCCAGACGACCTTTGTTTTCGGTCCCGTCCAGTTCGATCATGGTTTCGTCAATGGCAACCTGCTCGGTGGCGTCAAAGCCCACGACGGCCTCGGCCAATTCGCCATTCACAGCCATCACGGCCTCGCGCACGCCCTTGCCCTTGTAGCGGTCCATATCGCTGTCGCGCTTTTCCACGGCCTCGAACGCGCCGGTGGAGGCGCCCGAGGGCACGGCGGCCCGTCCCATCGTACCGTCCTCCAGCGTGACATCAACCTCAACCGTTGGGTTGCCGCGGCTATCCAAGATCTCGCGGGCGAAAACGTCGATAATGGTGCTCATGGTGGGTCCCTCGCCGAAAGTTGTTTGGCGACCGTGTAGCAGGGGCGTTCCCTGGGGAAAACCGGTTATGCGGTTTGGGGATGGCGGGCGGGACGCAAGGTCGCCATGATCCACAGAGCCATGAAGAGGAGCGAGGCAATAGCGTTCCAGCTGGCCATCGACAGCCCCAGCATCGACCAGGCGACCTGATCGCACATGACCACACCGCTGGGGCCGTCCAAGCTGAGCAAATCAGCGCCGCTGAGGCCACCCAGATCGCCGCCACCCGAGCATGAACTGGGGCCCGGCCACCAGGCACGCTCGACCCCGGTATGGTAGATCCCGATGCTTGCTGTTGTGGCAGCGGCCGCGGCCCCGACCAGGGGAAACCACCGCAATGCGGTCGCTGTTGCCAGCACACCCACGATTATCGCCGCCATATGGGGCCAGCGCTGCCAGTAGCACAGCTTGCACGGGGCCAGACCGCCCAGGAACTCAAACCCCCAGGCGCCCAGAAGCAGGACCAATGATCCGCCAGCGGCCAACCATATCAAGCCGTTTCGCGTCACAGATAGCGCACCAGGAAAAAGCCTCCGATCAGAACAGCCACAAACACGATAAACATAAGGCCCAACCGCTTTTCGATGAAATCACGAATGGGTTCCCCAAACTTCCATAAAAGCCCGGCCACGATAAAGAATCGCAGGCCCCGCGCGATGATCGAGGTTACGATAAAGGTGCCCAGTGGCATCGCGGTCCAGCCCGACATGATGGTGATCACTTTGTAAGGAAAGGGAGTTAGCCCCGCGATCAGCACGGCCCAGAACCCGAAATCATTGAAACGTTCGTTGAATGCCTCGATCTCTTCACCTTTGCCCAGGCTTTCGAGGATCGGCTGGCCGATCTGTTCAAAGGCGAAGGCACCGATCACATAGCCCAAGAGCCCACCCAGGACGGAGGCTACGGTGCAAACGCCTGCAATCAGGAATGCCTTGCGCGGTGCTGCCAGGATCATCGGGATCATCAGCACATCGGGCGGGATCGGAAAGATCGAACTTTCGATAAATGAAACAATCGCTAGGGCAACCAAAGCATAGGGACCCGCGGCCAGGGACAGGGTCCAATCGTACAATCGACGCAGCATCAAAAACCTCATCAGAAACTGCATGTCTCCCACCATGCCGTTGCGTGAGGGTCAAGTGACGAACTGTTGCAAGGCAGGCGAGGGTTGAAATGCGCGGCACAGTCTGTCTCTGATATGCGCAAGGCCGAAAGGCCATGTTTTGGGAGGATACCGTATGACACATGTTTTCAAGGTGCTTGTTGGCGCCTCACTTCTGGCGCTGACGGCGGGGGCCGGTCTGGCACAAGATGTCACGCTGCGCTGCCAGCACTTTTTGTCGCCCAAGGGGTCAGTCCCCGCATTCTTCATCACGCCATGGGCCGAGAAGGTTGAGAAGGACAGCGATGGGCGGATCAAGGTCGAGATCTATCCGGCGATGCAACTGGGCGGGAAGCCTCCGGCGTTGTTTGATCAGATCCGCGACGGCGTGATCGATTGTGGCTGGGCGTTGCCCGCCTATACGCCGGGGCGATTCCCCGAGAGTGAAGTGTTTGAACTGCCCTTCATGACGTCAATGAGTGCCGAGGCATCGTCGAGGGCCGCCTGGGACTTCACCGAAAAATACATGCAGGAGCGTCTGTCGGAGATCCAGGTCCTGGCCGTTCACGTCCACGGCCCCGGTGTCATCCACAAAAAGGGTGAGCCCGTGACGACGACCGCAGACTTTGATGGCTTGAAGCTGCGCGGCCCGTCGCGGCAGGCCAACGCCCTGCTTGAAACGCTGGGTGCCACGCCAGTTGGCATGCCTGTGCCGGCCTTCCCCGAAGCGTTGAGCAAAGGCATCGTCGATGGCGGCGTTATCCCGTGGGAGATTGTGCCACCGCTCAAAGTGCACGAACTGGCCGACAGCCACACGCAACTCAGCGGTGACCGCGCGCTTTACAACACGTTTTTCATCTGGGGCATGAACAAGGCCAAGTATGACAGCCTGCCCGATGACCTCAAGGCCGTGATCGACGCCAATTCGGGGATCGAAACCTCTGCCTGGGCAGGATCTGCCATGGATCAGGGCGACGATCTGGGTGAGAAAGTCGTGGCCGACAAGGGCAATGCGATCCACACCCTGGATGACGGTGTTGTGGAAGAGTTGAAAACAATCGGCGCGGCCCAAACCGAGGCTTGGATTGCCGAGGTTTCTGGCAAGGGGCTGGATGGTCAGGCCATGGTCGATGATGCCAAGGCGCTGGTCGCGAAATACAGTGATCAGACCAACTAGGAGGAGGCGCACCGCTCAGGTGCGCGCCCTGATACCATGACTGTTCTGATTGCCGGGGCAGGCATTGGCGGGCTCAGCCTTGGGTTGAGCCTGTACCAGTTGGGCATTCCGTTTCGCATTTTCGAGGCGGTTGAGACGCTCAAACCCCTCGGGGTGGGCATCAACCTACAGCCGCAAGCGGTGCGAGAACTCTTTACCCTGGGGCTGGAGGATGGTCTGGACGGGATCGGCTTGCGGACTGAAGAGGTCGCCTATTTCTCGGTCCACGGTCAACCCATTTGGTCGGAGCCGCGAGGGCAGTCGGCTGGCTATACGTGGCCCCAATTCTCGCTCCACCGTGGCAAGCTGCAGATGCTGCTTCACGATACCTTGGTGGCGCGCGCCGGGCCGGTCGTGACAACTGGCGCTGCCGTCACCGGATGGGTGGAGGACGGGCAGGGCGTGCGGATCACCCTGACAAATCGTGGTACAGGCAAGGATCTAGGGCAGGAAGAGGGCGCGGTTCTGATCGCCTGCGATGGCATCAATTCCATCTTGCGCGCCCTGCTTTACCCCGATGAAGGCCCGGCGAAATGGGGCGGCACGATGATGTGGCGCGGCACCACGCGCGGCCCGCGGTTTTTGACCGGACGCTCCGTCGCTATGACGGGAGAGAAGGACCGCAAGTTCGTCTGCTATCCCATCGCCGATGACAGTGAAGGCAGCGTGCTGAATTGGATCGCCGATCTGACGATGCCGCCCGATTATGACTGGCGCAAACAGGATTGGAATTGCGACGGTGCATTGGATGACGTGCTGCCGCATTTCGCCGATTGGTCATTCGACTGGCTGGATATTCCCGCCGTGATGCGGGCCGCTGATGGGATCTGGGAATATCCAATGGTGGACCGGGACCCCCTGCCGCAATGGACCCATGGTCCGGTCACGCTGCTGGGCGACGCGGCTCATGCGATGTATCCGATCGGCTCCAACGGTGCGTCCCAGGGTATTCTGGATGCGCGCATCCTGGCCCGCGCGCTGAAAGAGTACGGACAGACCCGTGATGCGTTGCAATCCTATGAAAGCCAGCGGCGGGAGGCGGTGAACGCCGTCGTCGTGGCGAACCGCGGCGATGGCCCCGACAAGATCCTGGATATCGTGGCAGACCGCGCGCCCAACGGTTTTTCCGATATCGAGGATATCATGCCACTGGCAGAGCGGCAGGCCCTTGCTGATCATTACAAATCCGTGGCGGGGATGACGATTGCCGCCGTTAACGACACGGCGCCGATCCTAAAATAGCCGTCTCCGATCCCAACTGGTGAACAATCCCTTCCGACTGTTTTTAGGTAAACAGAATATTGCCAGCTTTCGGTCAAGGCAGGGTCACGCTGCCGGGGGTATAGTCGTGGTTACGGGACTTGGTCTCCGCCACGTCCCGTAACTGGTTGGAAATACGTTGCGTTGCACAGGGCAGGTTACGCCCTGCCTGCGGCTGCGGATCTGTCGAAGGATTTTCTTCGGTCGATCTGCGCCGCTTGTACAGGACCTGAGCTGCTGGACAGCCGGGTCGTGAAGGACAAGCCGCAATTGACGTATGGATCACATCCGGTTCGCAAGGCATCGGAGGGGCGGTGCTGCTCCTGCGGTGGAGTATGCGAACGGGATAGCTGGCCGGGTCTGGCCGGCCGGCGGCGCAGGCGGACTTCGGTAAATCGCTTTTCCGGTCCGCCTGCGGTCTTTCCGGGACGCGTTGGGATGGGGGCGCTGCATGCGGCCTGTCGGGCGTTGCGAAGCCGGGGTCGTTTGGGTATAGCCGATGGACTTCCGAACAGGACCGCAATGATGCCGCGCAAGCTTTTTATCAAGACCTATGGCTGTCAAATGAATGTCTACGACAGTGAGCGCATGGCCGAGGCCATGGGCGCGGCGGGGTATGAACAGACTGCTACAGCGGAAGAGGCTGATATGATCCTGCTCAACACGTGTCATATCCGGGAGAAGGCGGCGGAAAAGGTCTATTCCGAATTGGGGCGCTTTAAGGGGCTCAAGGCGGCGAACCCGGATCTGAAGATCGGGGTGGCAGGATGTGTCGCCCAGGCCGAGGGGGAAGAGATCATTCGCCGTCAGCCCCTGGTCGATCTGGTCGTGGGGCCGCAAAGTTATCACAGGCTCCCTGCGATGGAGGCCAAGGTGCGGGATGGTGGCCGCGCTGTGGACACTGATTTTCCCGAGGAAGATAAATTTGCCCATCTGCCCGCCCGCCCTTTGCCGGACCGGGCGCCTACGGCGTTTTTGACGGTGCAGGAGGGCTGCGACAAGTTCTGCGCGTTTTGCGTGGTGCCTTACACGCGGGGGGCAGAGGTCAGCCGCCCGGTCGCACGGATCCTGGCGGAGGCCGAGGATCTGGTGACGCGCGGCGTGCGGGAGATCACCTTGCTGGGCCAGAATGTGAACGCCTATCACGGGGAGGGCGAGGTCGGGCCCTGGGGCCTGGCACGGCTGATCCGGCGCTTGGCCAAGATTGACGGGCTGGCGCGCATCCGCTTTACCACCAGCCACCCCAATGACATGGAAGACGACCTGATCGCAGCCCATGGTGATTGCCCCAAGCTGATGCCGTATCTGCATTTGCCCGTGCAATCGGGCAGTGACCGGATCCTGAAACGGATGAACCGCAAACACACGGCCGAGCAGTATCTCAGGCTGATTGAACGGATCCGGGTGGCGCGCCCTGACCTGCTGCTGTCAGGCGATTTCATTGTCGGCTTTCCCGAGGAGACGGAGGCGGATTTTCAGGCCACGCTCGATCTGGTCGAGGCTGTGGGATATGGTCAGGCCTATTCGTTCAAATACTCCGCACGTCCCGGTACACCCGCTGCAGAACGCGCCACAGTGGATCCAGATGTGGCAGATGACCGGCTGCAACGGTTGCAGGCGCTGTTGAAGCGGCAGCAGATTGCGGCGCAGGAGGCCATGGTGGGCCGCAATGTGACCGTGCTGTTGGAAAAGCCTGGGCGGCTGCCTGGCCAGATGATCGGCAAATCGGATTACCTGCACGCGGTCCATGTGACGACAGATCAACCACGCGGGACCCTGCTGCCCGTGCGGATCGCAGCCTCAAGCGCGAATTCGCTGGCGGGTGAGACGATGACTGGTCTGTGACGCCGTCTTACGCAATGTGGCGGTACCGATCTGATTTTCGTGTCAGCGCGGTAAAATTTCAGGGTGGCCCCTTGCCAGACAGGCACGGCGGTTGCACCATAAATTTAGGTGTTGCGCTCAAAACCGGAGCTATATTTGGCCATTTCAGACCTTACTGTGCCCCCTGATCAAGGTTCGCCCTTGGAAAGCCTGATCGAATTTCCCGATAACCGCCTGTTAATTGAGCTTTGTGGTGAATTTGACCGCAACTTGGCGCAGATTGAGCAGGTCACCCAGGTGCAGATCATTCGCCGGGGCAACCAGCTTGTCCTGCATGGGGAGGCCGCGGCCCAATCGCAGGCCCAGCAAGTATTGCAGGGTCTTTACGAGCGGCTTGAGGCCGGGCGCAGTGTTGAGATCGGCGATGTCGATGCGGCATTGCGGTTTGAGCCTGCCCCAGAAGCCCCCGATGAGCGTGGGTTTGATCAGCTTGAGATGTTCAAGGGTGGTCGGGTCGAGATCAAGACCCGCAAAAAGATCGTTGAGCCCCGGACCGAGGCGCAAAAGGCCTATGTGCGAGCTTTGTTCGACCATGACCTGACCTTTGGCATTGGCCCGGCGGGCACCGGCAAGACCTATCTGGCCGTAGCTGTGGCCGTGAACATGTTCCTTGGGGGCCATGTTGACAAGATCATCCTGAGCCGCCCCGCCGTCGAGGCTGGGGAGCGGTTGGGTTTCTTGCCCGGCACGCAAGAGGACAAGGTCGATCCCTATATGCAGCCGCTTTATGATGCGTTGGGGGATTTTTTGCCTGGCAAACAGGTGACCAAGCTGAAGGAAGAAAAACGGATCGAGATTGCGCCCCTGGCCTTCATGCGCGGGCGGACTCTGTCGAACGCGTTTGTGGTGCTGGATGAGGCGCAGAACGCCACCACGATGCAGATGAAGATGTTCCTGACCCGGTTGGGTGAAGGCTCTCGCATGGTGATCACGGGAGACCGCAGCCAGGTCGACTTGCCGCGCGGCGTGCAATCGGGATTGCGAGAGGCCGAGCAGTTGTTGACGGGGATCGATAAGATCTCTTTCAACTACTTCACTGCCGATGATGTGGTGCGGCATCCGCTGGTGGCGGCGATCATCAAGGCCTATGAGGCGCAGGACGTTTGAGGACGCGACATTTGGTTTTGTGCCTCCGGCGGGAGTATTTTTACCAATAAGAAAGTGCGGGCGGTGTCTTTGGAGATTGATGTGATCGCTGAAGATGCATCTTGGGGTGTCGCGGATCTGCCAGGGATTTGCCGTCGCGCCGGAGCGGCGGTTGCGCGGCACCTGGTTTTACCTGTTGGCTGCGAGGCTGTGGTTCTGGGCGGCTCCGATGCGCGGATTGCAGAGCTTAATGGTCAATTCCGGGCAAGGCATCAGGCGACCAATGTGCTGTCTTGGCCGCAGCACTCCCTGGCCGCAGACGCGGCGGGCGATGTGCCGCGTGTGCCTGCCTCCGACCCGATGGAAGACGGAATTGCCCTGGGTGATATCGCGCTTGCTTTTGAGACCTGCCGCATCGAGGCGCGGGCGGCCGGCATCCCATTTGAGGCGCATATCACCCATTTGGTGGTTCATGGTCTTTTACATCTCTTGGGGTATGACCATATTCGCGATAAAGATGCGGACTTGATGGAAGCGCGCGAGGTTGAGATACTTGCGCTATTAGACGTGCCAAACCCCTATGGTTAGGGACCGCGGCGGAACTTTGGACAGGACATATGGGCGACACACCGGACGGATCTTCTAACGCAGCGCAACGCGCGCCGGATATTGATCACGCCCCCGACAAAAAAGGCCTCTTTGGTCGCCTTCTATCGGCGTTTGGCCCGCAGCAGGACCCTGAATACGTGGAACAGACCGTGGTATCAGCGAACGGATCCTCTGTTGACATTATGCCGATCGGGATCGGCAATCTGCGATCCATGCGGGTGGAAGACGTCGCCATCCCGAAAGTGGAGATCGTGGCGATCCCGTCGGATATCGACCAGAATTCCCTGATCCAGGTGTTTCGCGACAGCGGATTGACCCGCTTACCCGTCTACGATGGCACGCTCGATAGTCCGCAGGGGATGGTGCACCTGAAGGACCTTGCGCTGCGCCACGGCTTTGACTGCAACGAGACACCGTTTGAGTTGAAGCCGATGGTGCGCCCGCTGCTTTATGCGCCACCTTCGATGCCGATCGGTGTTCTGCTGCAGAAGATGCAAACTGAACGCATGCATATGGCGCTGGTCATCGACGAATATGGCGGTGTCGACGGACTGGTTACAATCGAGGATCTGATTGAACAGGTCATTGGCGAGATCGAGGATGAACATGACCCGGCCGAAGGGTCCACTTGGTCTGAGGAGAAACCAGGTTGTTATCAGGCCCTGGCGCGCACTCCCTTGGATGAGTTCGAACAGGTGATCGGCTTTCGATTGGCGGATCCTGAAGATCAGGAAGAGATCGATACGTTGGGGGGCCTGGTCTTCATGCTGACGGGGCGGGTGCCAGCCCGCGGCGAAGTGGTGCCGCATGCGACCGGGGCGGAATTTGAGGTCGTGGACGCCGATCCCAGGCGCATCAAGCGATTGCGCGTGCGGCTGCCCAGTGCCAAAGCAGCAGAGTAGCGCGGCTCGTTCAGGGCACATGCGCTTGGCGCTGATTGTGACCGGTCTGGTCATGGCGACGGGACAGGCACCGCTGGGTTGGGCCTGGCCCGCTTTTTTGGGGCTGGCGGTCGGGCTGTTTCTGGTCACGCGCGCCGATACCGTCCGCAGCATGGCTTTTCGTGGCTGGTTGCTTGGCTTGGGATATTTCGCAGGTGCGCTTTTCTGGATCGTTGAACCGTTTTTCGTGGATGCCGCACGCCATGGATGGATGGCGCCGTTTGCATTGTTCCTGCTGGCGGGCGGGATGGCGCTGTTCTGGTCCGCGGGTTGTGCGCTGGCGGCTTGGCTGGGGCGTCGGCATCGGGTGATCTGGATCGTTCTGACCCTAACAGGTGCCGAACTGGCGCGGGGCTATGTTCTGACCGGTTTCCCCTGGGCATTGATCGGCTATATCTGGGTCGATACGCCCCAGTTACAGGTCGTGGCGCTGGTCGGGCCTTACGGTCTGACATTTCTGACAATCGCTGCCGCGGCGCTTCCTGCGATCTTGGGGCAGGCACGGATCCTCTTGGGCGCTTTTATCGCGGGTGCAGCGCTGTCTGCGCCCGCCGCCTACGGTCTGTGGCAGTTGTCGCAGCCGATGCCCGTGCGGGAGGTGCCCCTGACCATGCGCCTGATCCAGCCCAATGCGCCGCAGCACTTGAAATGGGATCCGGATCATATCCCAGAATTTTTCCAACGGCAGTTGGATCTGACCGCGGAACGTGGTGCTGCTGAGCCGGATCTGATCATCTGGCCCGAAACGGCTGTGCCCTATATGCTGGAAAATGCAGGCCAGGCGTTACAAGTCATGTCCCATGCCGCAGGCGGTACACCCCTCGTGTTCGGTGCACAAAGGCGGGACGGATATGCCGCTCATAACAGCCTTGCCGTAATCGGACCAGACGCCACCGTGACCCATCTTTATGATAAGCATCACTTGGTGCCCTTTGGTGAATATTTCCCGATGGCCCATATCTTTGGACGCTTTGGTCTGCGCGGTCTGGCAGAGGTGGCGGAGTTTGGCTACACGCCCGGTCCGGGCGCGCAGGTGCTTGATCTGGGGCCCTTGGGAAAGATGCTGCCGCTGATCTGTTACGAGGCGATTTTCCCCCAAGATCTGCTGGCCGCGCCGGAACGGGCGGATTGGATCCTGCAGATCACAAACGATGCCTGGTTTGGCAATATTGCGGGGCCCCATCAGCACCTGGCCCAGGCCCAGGTGCGTGCGGTTGAGCAGGGCCTCCCATTTCTGCGATCCGCCAATACCGGCATTTCGGCGGTGATTGATGCGCGGGGGCGGGTCATCGATGCCTTGCCGCTCAATACGGCAGGATCGCTGGATGCCAACCTGCCTGCCGGCTTGCCGCCGACGCTGTATAGCCGGATTGGCGATCTGCCTATGGCAATGTTTTTGGCGGTGCTTGCCAGTGTGCTCGCTTTGTTGACCCGGCGGAAAGCGGTTGACGGTACCTCTCAAGGCACCTAAGGCCGACGGAACTCTGCCACAACGGCTTCCTGGCGTGGCAGGTGAAACACCAGTGGAGCATCCCCATGGCACGACAGAATTATATCTTCACCTCCGAATCTGTTTCGGAGGGGCATCCCGACAAGGTCTGCGACCGCATCTCGGACGCCGTCCTGGACGCATTTCTAAGCGAAGAGGCGCAGGCCCGCGTCGCGTGCGAGACTTTTGCCACCACCAATGCGGTGGTGATCGGGGGCGAGGTCGGCCTCAGCGATGCCGCCAAGCTCAAGGACTACATGGGCCGGATCGATCAGATCGCCCGCGATTGCATCCGCGACATCGGGTATGAGCAGGACAAGTTCCATTGGGAAACCTGCCAGGTGCAGAACATGCTGCATCCGCAATCAGCGCATATCGCCATGGGTGTTGACCGTGACGGCGCAGGTGACCAAGGTATCATGTTCGGCTATGCTGTCGAAGAGACTGAGCAGTTGATGCCAGCGCCCATCCATTACTCCCATGCGATTCTGCGCCGCCTGGCTGAGGTCCGCAAATCCGGGCAGGAACCCACCTTGCGCCCGGATGCGAAAAGCCAGATCTCCCTGCGATACGAAGATGGCAAGCCGGTTGAGGTCACTTCGGTCGTGCTGTCGACCCAACATGCCGATGAAAGCCAGACCAGCGACGATATCCGTGCCATTGTCGAGCCTTATATTCGGGAGGTTCTGCCCGATGGCTGGATCACCGGTGCGACCGAGTGGTGGGTCAACCCGACCGGCACCTTTGTGATCGGTGGGCCGGATGGCGATGCGGGCCTGACCGGGCGCAAGATTATCGTCGACACCTATGGCGGTGCGGCGCCCCATGGCGGTGGCGCGTTCTCGGGCAAGGATCCAACCAAGGTGGACCGGTCCGCCGCCTATGCCGCGCGTTATCTTGCAAAGAACGTCGTTGCCTCTGGCATGGCCTCCCGCTGTACGATCCAGTTGAGCTATGCAATTGGCGTGGCAAAGCCGCTGTCGATCTACGCGGATACCTATGGCACCGGTCAGGTGGACGAGGTCGGGATCGAGCGCGCCATCGCCCAGGTGATGGATCTGACCCCGCGCGGAATTCGCGAACATCTGCATCTGAACCGGCCGATTTATCAGCGTACCGCAGCCTATGGCCATTTCGGACGCGCACCCGATGCCGATGGTGGCTTTAGCTGGGAAAAGACCGATCTGACTGAGGCGCTGAAAAAGGCCGTCGCCTGACGGTTCAGCGCCGAAGCAGCACTGTGGCGAAACCGCTCAGGCATAGGCCCACCAAACCCACCAGTGCCAACGTGTCTGGGAATGTGCCGAACAGGCTCCATCCCAGCACGGTGGCCGCGACAAGCTGGAAATAAACCAGCGGGGCCATGCGGGATGCGGGCGCTTGGGCATAGGCGAGGATCAACAGCAGGTTGCCCAGCATCGACAGCAGGGCGCTGGCCGTGATGAGAAGTAGGCTCGCGCCGGTGAAGGGTGGCCACCAGGCTGCACCGAGCGGGGCCAGAACCAAGGTGGCCACCACCAGCTGGGTCAAGAGCAGTTCCTCTGCCGGTGCCGCATCCCGTGCCCATCGGCTAGCTGTCAGATAGGCCCCGTAGAACAGGCCGGCCAAAACCGCCAGGGCCAATCCGGGTGTCATGCCGAAACCCGGCTGAACCACCAGTAACACACTGATAAACCCGCAAAACAGCAGGATCGTGCGGGCGAGTGTCACAGGCTCCTTCAACAGCCAGGCTGACAGCAGGTAGGATAGGATCGGCCCAATAAAGAAGGCACCGAACGTGTTTGCCAACGGCTCGGTCCGCAAGGCGGAGACGATGCAGGCAACGCCCCCGCCGATCAGCACCCCCCGCAGCCACAGCCGCCAATCGGCAAAGGCCCGCCAGCGGGGTCGGCGACCCAGCACCAGAAGGCCAGCCAACACGACGATTGCCCCCAATCCGAAGCGGCTGAAACCCACGAAAAAGGGCGAGGCGCCGTAATCCTGCATCAGGACCTTGCCCGCCGCATCGCCAGCGGGAATGCAGGTCATGGCCAGCAGCATCAGGAACACGGCGCGAAGTGGGGTCTGGGACATGGAGCCGCTCTTAGGCTGCGCAGGCGAGAGGTGAAAGGTCAGAAGCTTGCAATCGTGACAAAACGGTGAAAAGGCCATCGTAGCGCTTGCCCCCGGCGCGCAGCTTTGATTGGATTACCCCATGAAGCGTAACGATTTTTCGCCTTCGCGGCGGTGGGTTCTTGCAGGTTTGATGACGGGCGTCGCCGATTGCGCGCTTGCCAATGCGCCCACGCGGTCGCTTTATCCGCTCCCCCGTCCGGGCGGCGCATCGACCGAGGTCTCAAAGGCCCGGCGTGCCCCCTCTGTCACGCAGTTGATCGCCGATGCCAATCTGGGCGGCAAGGTTACCTTTGTGGTGGCCGATGCCAAGACCGGAGAGGTTCTGGAAGCCCATAAACCGCTTTACCCGATGCCGCCTGCCAGTGTGACCAAATCGTTGACGGCGCTTTACGGTCTGTCTGCCTTGGGGGCGGATCACCGGTTCCGGACCTGTCTGATCGCAACCGGACCCATCGAAGACGGCACGCTGAAAGGCGATCTGGTTCTGGTGGGTACGGGGGATCCCACGCTGGATACGGACGGGCTTGCCGATCTTGCCAGTCAGATGAAGGCCAATGGCATCCACGCGGTCCAAGGGCGGTTCCTGACCTATGGGTCGCGGTTGCCGCACCTGCGCCTGATCGATCCCGACCAACCCGACCATGTCGGATATAACCCGTCGATTTCGGGCCTGAACCTGAATTTCAACCGGGTTCATTTCGAATGGAAGCGCGCAGGCGAAGGATATTCCATGGCGATGGATGCCCGCACAGCCAAGTATCGCCCGGCGGTCAGCGTGGCGCGGATCTCTGTCGCGGATCGCAAAGGGCCAGTTTACACCTATAACGACCTCGGCGGAACCGATGATTGGACCGTGGCCCGCAGCGCGTTGGGGCAGGGGGGCAGCCGCTGGTTACCGGTGCGCTATCCCGATGCCTATTGCGCTGATGTGTTTCGCACCCTGGCGCGCTCCCACGGCATTACGCTGACCAAGGCCGATCCTGCCAGCGATGCGCCAAGCGGAGAGATGTTGGCCGAATGGACCAGCCCACGCCTCGAAGAGATCCTGCGCGGAATGTTGAAATATTCCACCAACCTCACGGCAGAGGTTGTTGGCCTTGCGGCTTCCCTCGCCCGTGGTGCGCCGCAAGACAGTCTGCGTGCGAGCGGTGGACAGATGACCGATTGGCTGTCTGAGAAGACCCGGATCAACAAGGTGCGCTTTGTCGATCATTCCGGGTTGGGGGATCAATCGCGGATCTCCGCCTCTGAAATGGTGGGGGCGCTGGTGCGGCTGGGGCCGGATGCTGGGCTGCGACCGCTGTTGAAACAGGTTCCGATGCTCGATCAAAAGGGCAACCGGGTTGACAATCACCCAGCAAAGATTCGGGCCAAGACAGGCACATTGAATTTTGTCAGCGCTTTGGCCGGCTACATCGAGGCGCCGGATGGCACTGATCTGGTCTTTGCCATTTTCTGTGCTGATCTTGACCGCCGCGCCAAACTCACCAAGGCGGAACGGGAGCGTCCTGAAGGCGGCAAAAGCTGGACCCGCCGCGCACGCCGTCTGCATGGTCAGCTGATCGCCCGGTGGACAGCCGTCTATGGGGCCTGACGGTTGGTTTGCGAATGCGCGCAAAGTGATCGCCACCCGCGGCGCCGCACCGCTGCTTTGTCCACACCCTTAGAAAACGGCGCCAAAAGGTCGGGTATTCCAGAGAATTCAGCGGAAATTTCTGGGGTAAACCGGCTCCGGCCTTGAAATTGCCACCAGTTGCAAGGACTTCTGCGGTTGAGTTTCACGGAAAGAGTGACATGGCCCGGTTGGCAACTGACATTCTGCAAGGTCTGCGCCGTCCCTTTCTGGACGTGACCCTGTCGACCGGCGCCGGATATGTGACCCGCATTGTGGAGCGACCGGGCGCCTGGATGTCCGCCGATGAACTGCAAGAGCTTTCGGCGCAATTGCGCGGGATTGCGGCCAAGACGCTGCCGGCGGGTGGACTGACCTATGGCGTTTTCTCTGGCGATGCGCACCGCATGGGTCATTCGATCATCACCCTGATCACCGACGGCAAAACAGGTGCGCCTGTCGCCTTCAACGCCCTGGCCGTGATTGAGACGGACCTGAACCAGGCGCAGATCGATATCCTGCATCTGGGCTTGGTCATGGTCGATCCCGATGTGCGCAGCAAGGGCCTGGCCTGGATCCTGTATGGCCTGACCTGTATTCTTTTGTGGCTGCGCAATGGGCTGCGGCCGGTTTGGATTTCGAATGTGACCCAGGTCCCCGCGGTGGTTGGTATGGTGTCCGAGACGTTCAGCGATGTCGCCCCGCGCCCCGATCTGGAGGGCCCCCGGGATTTCACCAAGGTTCTGCTCATGCGGTCCATCATGGCCGATCATCGCCATGTCTTTGGCGTCGGGCCCGAGGCGCGCTTTGATGAAGTGCGCGGTGTGATCGAGAATGCCTATACCGGCGGATCCGATGACCTGAAAAAGACCTTTGAAGAGGCGCCCAAACACAGGGATCACGTCTATAACGACTTTTGCGCGGCCCAACTGGATTATCAACGCGGCGATGATTTCTTGCAGATCGGTCAGCTCGACCTGTTTGCGGCCAGTCGCTACATCTCTCGTTCCGTCCCACGGGGGTCCCTGGCTGCCTTGCTGGCCCTGACGGTCGTTGTTCTGTTGCAGCGGGTCGGGCTGCCGCTGATCCAGTGGTTGTCGCCGCGCCGGTCTTTTGGTGTTCTGCGGGCGCGGGAGAAGTGATGTTTACCTATGAGGCCTTGACCACCCGCAATATCGGTTTCGTTACCGAGGAGGAACAAGCCAAGCTGCGCGACGCAACCGTGTTTGTTTGCGGCACCGGGGGTATGGGCGGGGCCGTGATCATGGCCCTGGCGCGCGCCGGTCTGGGGCGTCTTTTGATCGCCGATATCGATGAATTCGAAGTGTCGAATCTGAACCGCCAGGTCTTTTGCACCATCGAAACGGTCGGTCGGCACAAGGCGGAGGCGACCCGTGATGCCTGCCTCAAGATCAATCCCGAGATGCAGATCGAGGTATATCACGGGGACTGGGCCGATCACGTGACGGAGTTGGTTGCCCAATCGGTGATCGTGGTCAACGGCACCGATGATCTGGGTGCGTCCTTGCTGCTGTACCGCACGGCGCGGGCCGGCGGGAAAGCGGTGGTTGATGCCTATGCCTCCCCGTTGCCGTCGGTCTATGTCACGCCGCCCGACGGAACAGACCATGAAACGCGGCTGGGTTATCCAACAATCGGCACCGACTGGGACAAGCTCACCGGCCTTCAGCGGCAGGCCGCGTTCCAGCGGGAGGCCGAATATGTTCTGATCCATTCGTCATCGCGCCATCACATCGATCTTGATATGGCCGGACAGGTCGCGGCCGGGCGGCGCAGCCGAATGTCATTCGCCCCCATGGTGCTCAGCACAGGCATGTTGATGGCCTATGAAGTGATCGCCGCCATCCTGGACAAACAGACGGCCACCGATGCGCGAGGCTGGTTTTTTAACCCCCATCGCGCCCGAGTCGAACATCCGCGTCCGGCCTGGCTGGCGGCCCTTTTGCGGCCTGTCATCCGGCGCGTGCTGGCACGCATGATGGCATGACATTTCTGATCCCGGATATCGCATTATCCGTCGCGGCGATTGCCGGGATGGCGACGGTCCTGTGGCACCTAGGGCGGTCACCGGGGCAGGGCGCTGTCGCCCGCCAGTTCCAGATGATCCTGATCACGGTGATCGTCTTTCAATCGGCGCGGATCATGACCTGGTTGGAGTTCACCTGGTTCTTCCGTTTTGCCACCTATGCAAGCGCGGCCCTGATCCCGTTGATGGCGCTGCTTTTGTGTGAGGTTCTACTCCGTCGCCACGCCCCGATCTGGGCGAAGGTCACGGTAGGTGGCCCGGCAGTGACCCTGATCTGCCTGGCCGCCTGGCCCGGCGTCACGGCCATGTCGGGCTTTATCGCGGCGCTGCTCTTTGCGCAGCTATGGGGGTTTGGCGTCGTGGGTTGGCTGGTCTGGCGGCGCGATCGAGGCAGCCTGTCGCGGGTCGAAAACCAGCGTATCGCATGGCTGGGCCTGTCGCTGGTTTTCATCCTGCCATTCCTCGCCTCAGACTACCGGCAGGATTGGGCTCCCGTGCCGGTGCGTCTGTCGGGCCTTGCCATTCTGGTGACCTGTTGGTTGAGCCTTTGGGGGCCGCGCAATCCGGTCACGCCGGTCTGGACGCTCGGATGGATCACTTGCGCCAGTGTGATCTCGTCTGCTGTTTTGTGGATCCACCTGGACTTGACCCCGGTCGAGGCCGTGCAGGTGGGCGTTCTGTCCATGGCGCTGATCCTTGTTTTTGACCTCTTCCGCCGGGTTGCCGTCTTGCAGCAAGACATACGACAGGCCGCGCTGCTGACCCGGCTGGCCGGGGCGGCGCACCAACCGTTCGATGATTACCTCACCCATATTAGCAACAGCGCCACGGCCGAGGGTGTGTTGATCCTGCACCGAAACGAACTGCTGGAATTCAGCACCGATGCCCTGACGGGCCTGCTGCACCGGACCGGCGGATATGGGCGCGATGACCTGCCGCCCCGTCCCGGCGATGACACGCTGGCGCAAAGCCAGATCCGCATGTTGATGCGTCGCTACCAGGCGGATCAGGTGTTCTTGTTGTCGGACGAGCCTGTCTTGCTGGCGGTCGCACGGGGGGACGGGATGGGCGGGCGCGGTCCCTCACCAGAATTATGCGCTGCATTTGCCATGGCCCGTCTGATTGCGAGGCATGGCCCGCCAACAAAGGACGCAACCGCATGACAGTGACTGTGCAGGTCGAGAATTTCGAGGCGTTCTTTGAGGCGCCCTTACAGGCGTACGGCGCAAACACGCCATATGTGTCCCCGCTCAAGGCGGATCTGGCCCGTTTCCTGTCGATCAAGGACAATCCCCTGTTTCGCGATGACAGCGCATTGACCTATTTCACGGCCCATCGTGACGGGCGGATTGTGGGGCGGATCACGGCCCATCTCCATGGTGAGTCCAATAGGCTTCATGACTGTAATCGTGGATATTTCGGCTATTTCGATGTGGCTGATGATTCCGATGCGGCAGTCGCGCTGCTGAACGCAGCAGAGAGCTGGTGCCGTGCGCGGGGCCTGTCGGAGATTGCGGGAAATTTCAACCTCACCGCGATGCAGCAGATCGGTGTCCTGACCGACGGGTTCGAGGAAGCACCATTCACCGATCAGGTCTGGTCACCCCCCCATGTCGCGCGCCTGTTGGCGGCGCATGGATATGCGGCCACCTTTCCCATGGCGACCTTTCGCACGGATCTGCGCACGACCCCGCCCCCCGCGCTTGGCCCCAAACAGCAGGCCATCGCCGGGGATCATGACTTTACCTTTGCCCCCGTCACCCGCCGCCTCGTGGATCAGCGGATGGAAGAGGCGCGGCAGATCCTCAACGCCTCCTTCGCGGAGAACCCGATGTTCGTCCCGGTCACGGCAGAGGAGTTCCATTTCCAGGCCAAAGACATGAAATGGGTGATGGATCCCCGCATCTCAGCCGTTTTGCACCATCGCGGGCAACCCGCCGCTGCGATCATTTGCGTGCCTGACCTCAACCCACTGCTCAAGGCGATGCGGTCCCGGATCGGCCTGACCACCCCGGTTCACTATCTCCGCCACCGAATGACATGCCGGCAGGCGGTGCTGATATTCTCGGGCGTTGTCCCACATCTGCAGGGGCAGGGTATCGGGCCATATGTGCTGCGGCATGTGGCGCAGGCGGCCAAGGCGGCGGGTTATCACCATATCGCCAATACATGGATCGCCGATGTGAACGCTGCGAGCCTGGCGCAAAAGGAAAAGGCAGGCGGGATATTGCAGCACCGGCTTCATCTGTTCGGAAAAAGCTTATGATCGTTACTCCTGATTGGGAAGTGGTCGTGGGTCAGGCGAACCTTTCGCCATCGGTCCACAATACCCAACCCACACGGTGGCGGATTGAGGATGGTCTGGTTCACCTGTCCCTTGATCCCGGCAGGCTGCTTGCCATCGGTGATCCGACCGGGCGCGATGCCCGGTTCAGCCTGGGTGCCGCTTGGCAGGGCACGCAGCTGGCGTTGCAGGCCAACGGATTTGATCTGGTTGAGGCAGGGCGGGAGCCTACGGGTGAACACGGACGGTGCATCACTGGTGAGGTTCTGCCAGAGGTGAAGGCCGCCTTGCCACGCTTTGACATTGGCGCGCGTCTGACATGGCGCGGCGGTTTTGCTGACGCCTCCGATCCCGCATTGCGGCACTTGCGCCAGATCACTGATGCAGCTGACTGGGCGACCTTGCTGACCCAAGCCACCGATATCGCCCATATTGCGGATCGAAACGATGTTGTTAGCCTCGCCTTCTTTCGTGATCCGGCCTATCGGAGCGAACTTTTATCCTGGATGCGGCTGGCCCGTTCCAACCCGCACTGGGCGACCGATGGCCTAAATGCCCAGGCGCTGGCCCTGTCGCGGATCGAGGCCTGGGGCGCGAACATCGCCTTACGCAAACCGGTTTTTGGCCTTCTGGATCGCGCGCGCCTAGCGGGGGGGCTGACCTCGGAGAAAGACAAGACCTTGACCGCGACCGGTATCGTGCTGTTTCACCGCCCGCAGGCTGAAGATCCGCTCGACAGCGGTGCGGCCTATTACGTGCTTCTCCTGGCCCTGGCTGCGGTGGGATTTGCCACCTGGCCCATGGCCGTGCTTGCGGATGATCCGGCCTGCCGGGCCGATCTGGGACGCCATTTCAACCTGCCGGACCAGGATCGCCTCATCACCGCCCTGCGCGTGGGGCCCATACCGCGCGTGGCGCGGCCCGGACGGGCCCGCTTGCCCGTCTCTCAAGTGCTGGACCGGCACGCATAGACACAGGATCGCCGACGCCTTGCGGTCCGCGCTTGACAAGTTTCACGCCCCCGGCTGTTGTCGGGATCAGTTTGCCGGAGGTATTCGTGTTTAAGTTCGTTGTCATGTCCGATCTGCATATCGTTGCACCCGGCACGCTGAGCCACGCCATCGACACGACCGACCGATTGCGCTGCGCCGTAAGCCATATCAATGAAAACCACAGTGATGCCGCGTTTTGCGTGCTTGCGGGCGATTTGACGGATAACGGCGACGCACCGTCCTATCACCGGATGGCGGATGTGCTGGCCGATCTGTCGATCCCGGCCCATATGACCTTGGGCAACCATGACAGTCGTACTGTGTTTCTTAAGCATTTCGGAGCCGATCAGGCCTGCGCCACCGGTTACATCGACCGAAAGATCGATATGGGCGATTACCGCGTGATCATCCTTGATACGCTGCAGGAAGGGCAGGGTGCGGGTGCCCTGGACGATCTGCAGCTGGACTGGCTGCGCCAGCAACTGGCCGGTGCCGCGGGCCGCCCCGTGATCATCGTCATGCACCACGGACCTGCCGCATTGGGTGTGCCCATGGATTTCATTCGATTGCAGCACAGCGATGCCTTTGTAGATGTGCTGAAAACGCATAGCGACATCCGCCAGATCATCAGCGGCCATGTCCACACCTCTGTGGCAGGCAGCTTTTGCGGGCTTCCGTTCACCACAATTTCTGGGAACCATTACAATATCTTACCCAAGCTGGGCGGTGATTTTTCGGATGTGCCACGCCGCGAGGGGCCCGGGCAGATCGGCCTTGTCCTGGCGACGGACGATACGGTCGTTGTGCATCACGAAACCTTCTTTGACCGTCACGCGATTCAACCGGCTGAGCTGCATTCCTGGCAACCGGCAGACGACACGCCCTAGCGCCCCTTGCAACCCCCTGCCTCTCTGTCCAGACTGGCGTCACTTCAGGAGGCGCCGATGCCAACAGATGACCCGTTGCTGCAGGCCGCCCGCGCGGTGCGCGACCATGCTTACGCGCCCTATTCCGGGTTCAAGGTTGGCGCGGCGGTCCGCACCGTGTCTGGAGCGATCTTTGTTGGATGCAATGTTGAGAATGTGGCTTATCCCGAAGGCACGTGTGCAGAGGCGGGGGCCATTGCGGCGATGGTGGCTGCCGGGGAGCAAAAGATTGCAGCCGTGGCCGTGATCGCCGACAGTCCCGCACCAGTCCCCCCATGTGGCGGTTGCCGGCAAAAGTTGGCGGAATTCGCCGAGGGGTCGACCACGGTCACCCTGGCTACGACGGGCGGTGAACAGCGCCAGATCAGCGTTGCCGATCTGCTGCCCGGCGCGTTTTCAACTGTCCATATGGAGTGAGGCTCGGATGCAGGCGCGTCGTGTCCTCAGCCATCTGCGCATGGGTCAACCCCTAACTTCGGACGATGCCAGGTGGATGGTAGAGGCGCTGAGCGCCGGTGATCTGAGCGATGCCCAAGCCGGAGCCTTTGCCATGGGCATCTGCCACACCCCCCTGTCGATGGAGGCGCGCACGGCCCTGACCCGCGCCATGCGGGATAGCGGCGACGTTTTGACATGGGATCTGCCTGGCCCCGTATTGGACAAGCATTCGACCGGTGGGGTGGGCGATTGTATCTCACTGATCCTCGCCCCGGCCTTGGCAGCGTGTGGCGCCTATGTCCCCATGATCTCGGGTCGCGGGTTGGGTCATACGGGCGGAACGCTGGACAAGCTGGAGGCCATTCCAGGCTACCGGGTCGAGGTTTCGGCGGATCGCCTGCGGCAGGTCACCCAAGACGTCGGCTGTGCAATCGTCGGCCCCAACGCCGATATTGCCCCGGCGGATAAGCGTCTTTACGCGGTGCGTGACGTGACCGGCACTGTCGAAAGCGTCGATCTGATCACGGCCTCGATCCTGTCGAAAAAGCTGGCGGCTGGGCTGGAGGCCTTGGTTCTGGACGTCAAGCTTGGCAATGGTGCCTTCATGACCACCCGGGAGGAGGCGCAGATGCTGGCCCGTTCGCTGGTCGAGACGGCAAATGCGGCAGGGTGCCGGGCCACAGCGTTGATCACCGACATGTCGCAACCCTTGGCCACTGCTGCGGGCAATGCGCTTGAGGTGATCGAGGTGATGGAGACGCTCACACGCAGCGGCGTCACCCATGCGCTGTGGGAGTTGACCTGCGCCTTGGGCGGTCAGGTCCTGCACGCCGCTGACCTTGTTCTGACACCTGAACAGGGGGCGGATGAGGTCTCCACCGCATTGTCGAGCGGTGCCGCCGCCGAAACCTTTGGCCGTATGGTCAGCGCGCTGGGTGGGCCCGCCGATTTCGTCGACCGGTGGCGGGATCGCCTGCCAGCCGCCCCGGTGATCCGTCAGATCAGGCCGCCACGCGCCGGGTTTGTGGCTGGGCTCGATACTCGGGCCATCGGGGAAGTGGTCGTGGGATTGGGGGGCGGGCGGTTGCGGGAGGGTGACCGGATCAACCCCGCAGTCGGGTTGTCCCAGATCGCGGGCCTGGGGGAAGAGGTTAGTCAGGATCGCCCTCTGGCCCAGCTTCATGCCGCATCCGAAGCGGAGGCTGATCGTGCCGAAAATGCCGTGCTTCGTGCCTACCGCATCGGTGATGTCCCGCTAGATCCGCCAACCCTGATTCTGGGGAGCGTCTACCCATGAGCCGCGCCTTTCTGGTGGTGATGGATTCGGTCGGTTGCGGTGGTGCACCTGATGCGGCGGCCTTTGGCGACGAAGGGGCGAACACGCTGGCCCATATCGCCGAGGCCTGCGCCGCTGGGCAGGCGGAGGAAGGGCGCAGCGGGCCGCTAAGCCTGCCTACCCTGGATGCGCTGGGTCTGGGTGCCGCGATCCGCTTGGCGTCTGGCAAGGCCGCGCCGGGCTTGACGGCTGTTCCCACTGGCCTCTGGGGGGCCGCGACCGAAGTTTCCAACGGCAAGGATACCCCGTCGGGCCATTGGGAATTGGCTGGCGTGCCGGTCCCTTGGGATTGGCATTATTTCCCACAAACGGTCCCGGCCTTTCCGCGCGATATTGTGGATCTGGTGACAAAGGCTGTCGGAACAGGCGGCATTCTCGGCAATTGTCACGCGTCGGGTACTGCGATCATTGCGGAACATGGCGCTGCGCAGATCCGCTCCGGCTGGCCCATCTGCTATACGTCTGCCGACAGCGTGTTTCAGATCGCCGCGCATGAGGATCATTTCGGCCTCGACCGGTTGCTCGCGCTATGCGCTGATATCGCACCTGCGCTCCATGCGATGAAAGTCGGGCGCGTTATTGCGCGTCCGTTCATTGGCACCGTAGGGGATGGCTTTACCCGCACCGCAAACCGGCGCGACTACGCCATTGCGCCGCCGTCGCCGACCTTGTGTGACTGGGTGCAAGCAGCGGGCCGGACGGTGCATGCGGTGGGCAAGATCGGCGACATATTCTCGGGCCGGGGGATCGATACCGTGGTCAAAGGCGACGACCTCACGCTGATGGAGCATCTTAGCGACCTCATTCACAGCGCCGATGAAGGCAGCCTGACTTTCGCCAATTTCGTGGAATTCGACAGTCTATATGGCCACCGCCGTGATGTTGCCGGATATGCCCGTGCGCTCGAATGGTTTGATCGGGCCATCGCCCCGCTGATCGCCCGGCTGCGCCACGATGACCTGATGATCCTGACGGCAGATCACGGCAATGACCCGACATGGCGTGGCAATGACCATACGCGGGAGCGTGTGCCGGTTCTGGTGGCTGGCCGGGGCGCGGGTCAGATCGGGCAGGTCGCCTTTTCCGATGTGGCCGCCAGCATTGCCACGCATCTGAATGTCACGCCATGCGGGCCCGGACGGAGTTTTCTATGACCGATATCCCCAAGATCGAGCTGCATTTGCACCTGGAAGGCGCGGCTCCTCCGGCGTTTATTCGGGGCCTCGCGGCTGAAAAGGGGATAGGCCTGGATGGCGTCTTTACCGAGGACGGACGGTATGCTCATCGCGATTTCGCCCATTTCCTGCAGGTTTATGAGGCCGCGACGGGGGTGCTGCAGACCCCACGGGATTTTGCGCGGCTTACGACCGAAGTCTTGGAAAACTGTGCCGAACATGGCGTGATCTATGCCGAAACCTTCCTGTCGCCGGACTTTTGCGGGGGTGGGGATCTGTCGGCGTGGCGCGATTATCTGGCGGCGATGCAGGAAGCAGCAGATGGTATGGTCGACATTATCCAACTGCGCGGCATCGTCACCTGCATCCGCCATTTCGGCCCGGAAAAGGCCAAGCCCATCGCGACCTGTGCTGCAGAAACGGCGGGTGACTTTATCACTGGGTTTGGTATGGGCGGGGCCGAAGATGTGGGTCATCCCAGCGACTACGCCTGGGCTTTTGATTGTGCGCGCGAAGCGGGTTTGCGGCTGACCACCCATGCCGGAGAATGGGGCGGGCCGGCTTCGGTGCGCGACAGCCTGGATCACCTGAAGGTCGAACGGATCGGGCATGGGGTGCGCGCCATCGAGGATCCGGCCCTGGTCGAGCGTCTGGCCGCTGAAAGCGTCGTGCTTGAAGTGTGTCCGGGGTCGAACATCTCCCTCGGGGTCTATCCGCAATGGTCCGATCACCCGATTGAGACCCTGCGGGCAGCCGGGGTGCTCGTCACCGTCTCAACCGACGATCCGCCGTTTTTCGACACCACGATGACCCGGGAATATGAGCGCCTTAGCGAAACCTTTGGCTGGGACGAGGACGTGTTTACCGCGGTGAACCGGGTTGCAGCCCGCGCCGCCTTTTGCGACGAGGCCACCAGAGAAGCGCTTCTGAAACGACTGGACGCGACATGACCGATCACCTGACCATCGTCGACCACCCTTTGGTACAGCACAAACTCAGCCTGATGCGCGACAGGGAGACGCCGACGGCAGTGTTCCGGCAGTTGCTGCGTGAGATCAGCCAGTTGCTGGCCTATGAAATCACCCGCGAGCTGGACATGACGACCCGCGCGATCGAAACGCCGATGCAGGCGATGGATGCGCCTGTGCTGGATGGCAAGAAGCTGGCCCTGATCAGCATCTTGCGCGCCGGTAACGGGTTGCTGGATGGCGTGTTGGAACTGATCCCTTCAGCCCGTGTGGGCTTTGTGGGCCTCTACCGGGATGAGGAAACGCTGCAACCGGTGGAATATTACTTCAAAGTGCCGACCGAGTTGGAGGATCGCCTGGTCATCGCATTGGATCCGATGCTGGCGACGGGCAATTCCTCTGCTGCGGCGGTCACCCGGTTGAAAGAGGCAGGCGCGCGCAACATCCGGTTCCTGTGTCTGCTGGCGGCACCCGAAGGCGTGGCGCGCATGGCCGAGGCCCATCCGGATGTGCCGATCGTGACCGCCGCCTTGGATCACAAGCTGAATGACATTGGCTATATCGTGCCGGGTTTGGGGGATGCAGGGGACCGGATGTTTGGCACAAAATAGAGTGTGTGTCGGGCGGTCAAGGGTTTCGGATCGCTGACGCTGATCCGACCGGCTGGGGGCGCTGCCCCCAGACCCCCGGAGTATTTTTACCAATAAGAAACAGGGCTGGTCAGTAATGGGGTGGGCGTTCAGAGCCTATGATGACGCCGCCTGAGGCCTCTTGTTCGGTTTCGGCGGCGCGTTCCAGCAGGAGGGCGACCCGTTGGGTGAGGCGGGCGATTTCCGTATCCTGGCGGGCAACCACGTCTGACAGATCCTCGACCATGCGGGTCAGATGGGCCAAACGTTCCTCAATCTGGTGGTTCATGTGGCACCCCTCGGTTGCAGCGGTCTGGGGCTTGGGATAGACCGCGCGCGAACCATTTGCCAAGGACCTAGCCGCAATGGCCAAGCAGAAAAAGCAGCCTCGCCCCAAGGCGGAAGCACCGAAAGGTTTTCCGGATTATTTCGGCCAGGACGTGATGGAACGCACCGCGATGCTGGCCAAGATCGCCGAGGTTTACCATCGCTATGGCTTTGATCCGCTTGAGACATCGGCGGTGGAGACGGTGGAGGCCCTGGGGAAATTCCTGCCCGATGTGGATCGCCCGAATGAGGGCGTGTTCGCCTGGGAGGATGACGATGCCGGTTGGGTCGCCTTGCGTTATGATCTGACGGCCCCCCTGGCGCGGGTTGCGGCGCAGTATCGCAATGATCTGCCGAGCCCCTACAGGCGCTATGCGATGGGGCCGGTCTGGCGGAATGAGAAGCCGGGGCCGGGGCGGTTTCGCCAATTCTATCAATGCGATGCCGATACGGTGGGCGCACCGTCCGTGGCCGCCGATGCCGAGATCTGCGCCATGCTGGCCGACACGCTGGAGGCTGTGGGCATCCCCCGTGGGGACTACGTGATCCGGGTGAATAACCGCAAAGTACTGAACGGCGTTTTGGAGGTGGCTGGCCTATCGGGTGACGACAAGGCGGCCGAGCGCGGTATCGTCCTGCGCGCGATCGACAAGCTGGACCGACTTGGCTCCGACGGTGTGCGCGCGTTACTGGGTGAAGGCCGTCAAGATGAGAGTGGTGATTTCACTAAGGGTGCGAGACTTGATGATTGGCAGATCGACAAAGTTATGGCTTTTGTCGGAGCACCTGATGCAGTGCAGGAGTTGTTAGCAAATCGGATAGGCAACAATTTATCCGATAATCCTGCCCTGACCTACTCGACACTAGCGGTGAAGACTTCGCATGATCGTCGCTGGGACGGGTCGGTCTTTACTCAACATGACCGGCGGCGCTTGAATGAGGAAATGCTCACATACCTCAGTTCGTTGGTAGGAGAGTCCGAAGCCGGTCTATCCGGCATTGACGAACTCACTAATATTTCGGATTTGCTTAATGTCCAAGGTTATCGTTCGGATCGGATCTTGATCGATCCCTCCGTCGTGCGGGGTTTGGGGTATTACACCGGGCCGGTTTACGAGGCTGAGCTGACCTTTGAGATCCAGGACGAGAAGGGGCGGCCCCGGCAGTTTGGCTCGGTCGCGGGCGGGGGGCGCTATGACGATCTGGTCAAGCGGTTCACCGGGCAAGTGGTTCCGGCAACGGGCGTTTCGATTGGGGTGGACCGCTTGTTGGCTGCCCTGCGGGCGAAGGGGCGGCTGTCACAGGAGGCTGCAGGGCCAGTCGTGGTGACGGTCATGGACCGGGATCGGATGGCGGATTACCAGGCCATGGTCGGCGAATTGCGTCAGGCCGGGATCCGAGCTGAGGTTTATCTTGGCAATCCAAAGAACTTCGGTAACCAGTTGAAATATGCCGACAAACGCGGCTCCCCCGTCGCGGTGATCCAAGGCGGGGACGAGGCGGGTCGCGGGGTTGTGCAGCTCAAGGACCTGATCCTGGGCGCCAAGATAGCCGAAAGCGCCAGCCTTGAGGAATGGAAAGCCCAGCCTGCCCAAACGGAAGTGCCGCGGGACCAGTTGGTCGCCCAAGTGCGCGCGATCCTGGACCGCGACTGATGCAAGACAGAACGCGCGTGCGGGCCGAGGCGGAGCGCCTGACGGCATTGTTCGAGGAGACCGGCGCGGTGCCGTTCCGGACCAGCATTCTGCAGCCTGCCGAAACCCTGCTGGACCTTTATGGTGAGGATATTCGCGCCCGCGCCTATGTTACTCGCGATCCGTCGGCGGGTGAGATGATGCTGCGCCCGGATTTTACGGCCCCGCTGGTGCAAGCACATCTTGCGGGTCGGGGGGGCATCACCCGCTATACCTATGTCGGTGAAGTCTTTCGGATGCAGGATGGCGGTGGGTCGGGGCGGCCGATCGAGTACCTGCAGGTCGGGTTGGAACTGTTCCCGACCGATGATCCGGCGGCGGCGGAGGCGGAGGTTTTTGCCACCATATCGCGCGCGTTGCAGGGTCTGAACCTGCGGGCAGCGATGGGGGATATCGGGCTGCTGCAAGCGGCAGTGTCGGGGCTGTCCACCAGCCCCGCGCGGCGGGCGGCCTTGTTGCGTCATCTGTGGCGACCCCGCCGGTTTCGGGCCTTGCTTGAGCGGTTTTCGGGCCGGACGGACACATTAGAACATCGTGTTAAGCTTCTGAAAAAGTTGGAAACTGCTAGCGTATCCGATGTCATGGCAGAAGCGGCACCGATGATCGGGATACGGTCAGGGGCAGAGATTGAAAACCGGATCACAGCGCTGAAACAGGATGCCCAGACACCGCCCATTTCGCCCGAGGAAGTCGCCTTGATCGATGACCTTTTGGCGATACAGGCGGCGCCCGCAGATGCCTTGGAACGGTTGCGGGATTTGGCTGTGGACATGCCGGCGATTGAGCCTGCCGTGGCCTGTGTGTCAGCGCGGTTCGCCGCGCTTGACGCGTTGGATATAGATGTCAGCGCGGCCCTGTTCGAGGGCAGTTATGGACGCACCAGCCTGGAGTATTACGATGGCTTTGTCTTTGGTTTCTATGCAGAAAATCGGCCTGACCTGTCGCCGGTCGCCACCGGTGGACGCTATGATGCGTTGACCCGCGCGCTGGGGCAGGAGGTTGCCGCGGTGGGCGGGGTCATCCGTCCGGCGCTGGTGCTGGAGGTGCAGGGATGACGCTGCTGTTGGGCCTGCCGTCGAAGGGGCGGCTGATGGAAAAGAGCTTTGACTGGTTTGGTAAAGCTGGTCTGCGGTTCGAGCGTGAGGGATCAAACCGTGAATATGCGTTCCAGACCAATGGGTTGCGCGGTGTTCAGCCGGTGCTGCTATCTGCAGGAGAGATCCCGCGAGAGCTGGCTGCGGGGCGGATCCATCTTGGTGTGACCGGCAGCGATATGGTCCGGGAGCGGATCCCTGACTGGCCCAGCACTGTGGAGGATGTCACTGGAATGGGCTTTGGCCGCGCTGATCTGGTGCTGGCCGTTCCGGGCTGTTGGATCGATGTGGACTCCCTAGATGATCTGGATGCGGTGGCTGCTTCTTTTCGCGCGAAGCATGGGTTTCGACTGAGAATTGCTACGAAATATCATAGGCTTGTGCGCGAGTTCTTACGTGACTTCGGGGTCGCGAATTACCAGCTGATGGACAGCCAGGGCGCGACCGAAGGTGTGGTCAAGAACGGCACGGCGGAATGCGTGGCGGATATTACTTCGACCGGTGAAACCTTGCGGGCCAATCATCTGAAGGTCCTGAGTGACGGGTTGATCCATTCCAGCCAGGCGACCTTGTTCCGTTCAAGAACCGCCGACTGGACCACGGCTAAGTCTGTGCTGGAGGTGCTGGCCGCGCGTCTTGGGCTACCGGTCTGATCCGCTGCATGGGTGATGCAGAACCCATGCAGAAACCATACACATCCCATACATATGCATCGCACGGTCCGTTAAGGCGGTGGTGACAGTGCAGGGCAGGTTTGCTGTTTGCGAAATTGACAGGGGTCACGCCGTCAGCCCACGCTCTGGATCGATGTAAAGCGCAGATCCGGGAGCACTGCCGTGGCCAAACCTGACATTCTGTTCGAGCCGATGCAGCTTCCATGTGGGGTGGTGTTGAAGAACCGGATCGCGAAATCCGCGATGTCGGATTCTTTGGGCGACGGGACAGGCCATCCGACGGACACCCAGATCCGGTTGTATGACCGCTGGGCGGAAGGTGGTCTGGCCGTGGCGATTGTGGGGGAGGTTCAAGGCAGTCCGTATTTTGCCGAGAAGCCTGGAAATCTGGTGTTGAATGGCGATGCCGATCTGGACCGGTTTCGGCAACTGGCGGAGGCGGGTGCCCGCAACGGCGCCCAGCTTTGGTTGCAACTGGGCCATGCGGGCGCGATGGCTTACCCGCCGATCAGCACGCCAAAGGGACCAAGTGCGCTTGATATGCCAGGCCTGACCTGTGCCCAGATGACGGCGGAGGACATCGCAGCCTTGCCCGCCATGTTTGCGCGCACCGCCATGTTGGCGCAGGAGGCCGGGTTCGGCGGTGTGCAGGTTCATGCGGCCCATGGGTTTTTGCTGAGCCAGTTTCTGTCGCCGCTTTTCAACAAACGGACGGACGCTTATGGCGGGTCGATTGACCGTCGGATGCGGCTGCTGCTGGAGGTGATTGTCGCCATACGTGCTGCCGTCGTGCCGGGTTTTGTGGTCGCCGTGAAACTGAACGCCACGGATCAGCTGGATGGCGGATTGGTGGAGGATGACGCGCTTGAGGTTATCCGCGCGCTGGAAGGGACGGGGATTGACCTGCTGGATATCAGCGGCGGGACGTATTTCCCCGGTGCCACCTCGTCCTCGGACAGTGGCGGTACCGGCCCCTATTTTCTGCGCTTTGCCGAGCGCGCGCGGCCGATCACGACCAAACCGCTGATGGTGACCGGCGGGTTCAAGACGCGGGATCACGCGATTGCCGCTGTCGCCTCCGGTGTGGTCGATCTGGTTGGCCTGGCCCGTGCCTTTGTCCTGCAGCCTGATTTCCCGGTAAAATGGCAGCGGGCGGATATTGCTTTACCCTTCCCGAAATTTACAGATCCGCCGGAAGGTGGCATCACCGCATGGTATACGATGCGCCTAACCGAAATTGGGGAGGACCGCGAGCGCCAGGAGATCAGCGACCTGCACCAGACAATTGCGACCTATGAGGCGCGGGACCGTGAGCGGGCCAAAACCTGGGCCGCGTATTTCAAGATGGGCCTTTGCCCCGTCACCTGATGTACCGGATCAATGGGGAGACCGGGGCCTGTCATTGATGATGCTCCTGTCTGACCGATAAAGTCGCGTCAACGGAAGGTCGCGTGCGGAGCTTTGGTGCTGTCCCACTGCGTCTTCCAATCGCGTAAGAGCCGGGTCCAACCGATCTTTGCGGATCACAGGACACCGATATCGGCGAGCGCGGCCTGGAGATTGGGGGGCAGAGGCGTTTCGTCTGCTTTTGTTCCGGTCAGGTCGGCGGGCGCGTCGGCGGGTTGCAGGTAGCGCCAGCCCTGGAACGGGCGTTTGGGGGCAGGTGCCGTGCGGTGGATCTGGGGGTCGAGGACGAGCGCGCAGCACCGGATGCCATCGTCGCGCGTGACCTCGTCGAGGCGCGTAATGCGTTGGCGGCACAGGATCAGGCCCTTGATGACCCAGTAGATGGACCCGCCATTCAGGAGCGCATCGGATTGCTTAGGCCACATGCGGGTGACATGGCGGGGGGCGCCGTCCGGGCCCCTGGCGCGGGGATTGGCCTGCCAATCGACAAGGTCCTGGACGGTTTCGGCGCCGACGCAGAGTTTGAGCAAGTTGATTTTGTCCACAGATTCCTCCACACCATTGCTATATATCGTAGTGGAATTACGTCTGCCTTCAAGCTATTGTAGTCGCCTGCTAAGAGTAGAGGAATCACCGATGAGCCGCTTTGCCGCCCCCATTGCCGCGCAGATCTGGGACATGAAGTATCGTTTCAAGGAGGCGGATGGAACGCCCATCGATGGCTCTGTCGAAGAGACCTGGCGGCGGATTGCGCGGGCCCTGGCGGAGGCCGAGGCGGAGCCGTCGGTCTGGGAAGACAGGTTTTACAGCGCTTTGGAAGATTTCAAGTTTTTGCCTGCTGGCCGGATCATTGCAGGCGCAGGAACGGCGCGGTCGGTGACGTTGTTCAACTGCTTTGTGATGGGAACCATCCCGGATTCAATGGGCGGCATCTTTGAGATGCTCAAAGAGGCCGCGCTGACCATGCAGCAGGGTGGCGGCATCGGCTATGATTTCTCGACCATCCGGCCCAAGGGCGCGGATGTGAAAGGCGTCGCGGCGGATGCGTCGGGTCCGTTATCGTTCATGGATGTGTGGGATGCGATGTGCCGCACGATCATGTCCGCAGGCTCGCGCCGCGGAGCGATGATGGCCTGCATGCGGTGCGACCACCCCGATATCGAGGATTTCATTGCCGCCAAGTCAGATCCGGCGCGCCTGCGAATGTTCAATGTCAGTGTCTTGGTCACGGATGCGTTCATGGCGGCGGTCAAGGCGGATGACGCGTGGGATCTGATCTTTGACAGCAAGGTCTATCGCACTGTACGGGCGCGGGATCTGTGGAATGGGATCATGCGGGCGACATTTGAGTATGCCGAGCCGGGGGTGATTTTCATCGACCGGATCAATGCGGCCAATAACCTGAATTATTGCGAGGCGATTGCCGCGACCAATCCCTGCGGAGAGCAACCCTTGCCTCCCTATGGGGCCTGTTTGCTGGGGTCGATCAACCTTGCGCGGCTGGTGCGAGATCCGTTTGGGGAGGCGGCGGCATTGGACGAGGCGGCGTTGGACGATCTGGTCGCCGTGTCGGTGCGGATGATGGACAATGTCGTGGATGTGTCGCGCTTTCCCCTGCCCGAGCAGCAAGCCGAAGCACAGGCCAAGCGACGGATCGGGTTGGGTGTGACCGGCTTGGCCGATGCATTGGCCATGGTCGGCGCGCGATACGGTGATGAGGAAGCGGCGCGTCTGACGTCACGCTGGTTGCGCGCGGTCGCCCGCGCCGCATATCTGGCGTCGGTGCAATTGGCCAAGGAAAAGGGGGCGTTTCCATTGTTTGAGGCCGCGCCCTATCTGGACAGCGGCACAATGCAGGCGATGGATGCGGATGTGCGCGATGCCGTTGCC
The DNA here is from genome assembly GCF_016901225.1 of Actibacterium sp. 188UL27-1. Classification (GTDB taxonomy): domain Bacteria; phylum Pseudomonadota; class Alphaproteobacteria; order Rhodobacterales; family Rhodobacteraceae; genus 188UL27-1. Next base: position 68,067 of record NZ_JAFEUL010000004.1, read on the forward strand.
GCGGATGGCATTCGGAATGCTTTGCTCACCTCGATCGCGCCAACGGGGACGATCAGCCTTTATGCCGGGAATGTCAGTTCCGGGATCGAGCCGGTCTTTGCCCATGCCTATACCCGCAAGGTGTTGCAGAAGGATGGCAGCCGGACCGAGGAAGAAGTCGTTGATTACGCCGTGACTCTCTGGCGCGAGATGTTTGGCGACACCCCTTTGCCGGACCATTTCGTGAGCGCCCAGACATTGGATCCGGCGGACCATGTGCGGATGCAGGCAGCTGCGCAGGAATGGGTGGATTCGAGTATTTCGAAGACGATCAATTGCCCGGCCGATATCAGCTTTGATGCGTTCAAGGATGTCTACATGCAGGCCTGGGATCAGGGCTGCAAGGGCTGCACAACCTATCGGCCCAACGCGGTGACCGGATCCGTGCTGAGCGTCACCGAAAAGACCGAAACTGTGCCCGAGACCGATACGGGGGCCGATGTTGTCTATATTTCCGAGCCATTGGACAGGCCCCAATCCCTAGAGGGGCATACCTACAAGCTGAAATGGCCCGATAGCGAGCATGCGATTTACATCACCATCAACGATATTGTGATTGGCGGGCACAGGCGGCCGTTTGAGGTTTTCATCAACTCCAAGAACATGGAGCATTTTGCCTGGACCGTGGCCTTGACACGCATGATCAGCGCCGTTTTCCGGCGGGGCGGCGACGTGAGTTTTGTGGTCGAGGAATTGAAGGCCGTGTTCGACCCGCGCGGCGGGGCTTGGATGGGGGGAAAATACGTGCCTTCGATCCTTGCGGCTATCGGTGGCGTGATCGAGCGCCATCTGATCGCGATCGGCTTCATCGAAGGCGAAGGGATGGGCCTGAAAACCGATCCCCAGGCCGAGGTCGTTGCGGTCGGCGAACGCCCCCGTGGACCGGCTTGTCCGAATTGCGGTAGCTACGATCTGCGTATGGTTGAAGGATGCATGACCTGCGGGAGCTGTGGCAATTCGAAATGCAGTTGAGACGAGGAACCGTATAATGTGGTGAAACGTGTTACCCGACATGACCTTTTGGGTCAGGAAACAGCCGTTGCTTTAGACCTCCATAATCCCTACGAAGCAAAAAATATTTTTGCATCAGAGGATTAGCTGTCTCGAAGTAGGTCTGTGATCTCAGAGACATCCGCACCCATCGTGATCTCAAGTCCCTCGCTGAGCCCGTTATGACGTCAAGCGTAGGTTGTCCCTGGAGCTCCGTCTGCAACGGTTTTAGGAAGAAACAGCGAAGTCTGGTAAACGCTGTTGATTGTGACCGAGAACAGACCCGGTAATTTCGCCGAGATTCAATCGGCCTCCAGTTATCAATCGCTGTCTTATTTTCTATTTTCGTTGCCGCCTCGAAGCGGTAGCTGTCGTTGCCTATTGCGAGAATGTGGTAGCGATGCGTCGATCCGCACATGTTCACAGGCTGTTTGCGTTTCGGCTACGGCTAGGTCTACCAGCTATTGGGAATAGACATGCAAGCTGACACGACGGTTGGCAAAACTGGCAGGCACGCTACAGCGATTTTGCTCGAATACGATCAGGCACGTCGGTGATATTCGTTGATGTGTTCAATAAAGCCATCGAAGGTGCCATCGGTTCGTGCAACCAATGGCGGCGGCTCAAACACGTCGTGGTTGGCTATCGCCTTGAACCGGATTGAATATCGCGCTGCCTGCCTTTGCCAGCAAGATCAACCGCGGTCTTCGCGTCCATTGTCCTTGGAGCAATGCCGGACAGTTCCCGCCATCGTAGATACCACGACCGTAATCGTCGGGTCTCCCCGTTCTGTCGCCGATGGCTATGACCAGATACTGCTCATTTAAAAGATAATGGACAGTTCGTGAGGGATGATTGGGCAAGAAGCGGCGTCTTCGGAATCGGTCTGACGAAGAGAAGTGGAGGATTGGCGCGCAGACGAAGACTTGGCTAGCCGTAGCCGTAGGCGTCACGGACATGCGCAAGCAGTTTGATCATTGCCCGGCAGGCGATTTGAGAGGCAAATTTGCTGAGAGGGAGGTGTCAGCTCTGGCCGAAAGCGTTTTGAAAGAGGACCCGCAATCGGAGCATCTGTTTGTATTCCGCGGTCGCGATCAGTCCTGCGCAATTGTCCATGCTGCTGGAGCGGATTGACTGGCGGAAGTCACAGCGCACCTGTCGGCCTTTGAAAGTTGGTAATTTGAAAGCAAATCCGATACTTTAGAATTCGCATTTCCTAGGCGCTCGGCGATAAGCCACAGCATGGTCGACGCGCCCATATCCCCGCCATCGATCCTGGTGAGTTACGCGTCATGGCGGAAGGTTTGATCGAACTGGCCAAGGCGCAAGCCGCTGCCGTCCGAATAGCCGCGTCATGAACAGATGCTGAGCCCGGGCGAGGCGTACAACTCCGGCGTCGCGTTGCGTGCCATCAGCGATGGGGCCTGCCTTTGTCGCGTGATGCCGGACCGTGGACTTAGGTGGCCTCAGAACCGTGAGACGGACATGACCAGGAAGACCAGGCGGCGGTTTGCGCCGCAGGACAAAGAGCAAGCGGTGGCGCGGCTGGCGTGACCTGTGCAAGCCTGTCGGCAGATCTGGGGGTGACCTGTGGTCAATCGAAGACCTGGCCCCTTGTGACTTGCTGTCGGCAGGTTCGGCGACGGGGATCGCTCAGAGCAAGTCTGAGGTGGTCGAGCTGGCGACGACAGAGCGGATACCACCGCCGGAGTCGCGTGATAAGTCCATCCGTGGAAAGGAAAAACTCGGTCAGGACAGGCTTTGTGCAACAATACCATCGCATGGTGGGTTACAAGCCGGGGATGCCGGTCAGGCATAGTCTGGCGACCAGGGCGGCATAGCTGCGGCGGGCTTCTTCATCCGCGGTGGGGTTCCACATGTAAAACCAGTTGAGCATGCCGAAGACAGACATCGTCGTCGCACGTAATTTGGCGGTATCGCCGTCAAAGACGTCGGGTGCCACCGCGGCGATCAGATCGCTGACATGGGCCACGACATCACGCTGATACCCCAGCAGCACGACTTGGCGTTCTGCCGACAGACGGCGCAGGCTGGTGGCCTGAAGACGGTGGGCATGGTCGGCACCTTGATAATCCAGCAGAATGTCCACCAGCGTGCGGCGAAACCGATCCTCGGCGGACGGGCTGGTCGGATCTGGCTGGCACACACGGTTTCGTAATCCGCAGAGCCGCTGATCCAGAATGGCGAACAGGATGTCATCCTTGCCGCCGTAATAGTGATAGATGCTCGCCTTGGAGATCTGGCACGCCTCGGCCACCCGATTGACGGGGGTGCCATCGAACCCGTCCTCCGCAAACAGCCGGGCGGCATGGTCCAGGATCGCCTGTCGTTTGGCGTCGTGGTCCTTTGCAATGGGCCGGGCCACCCGTTACGCCTTGCGGCGGTCGATCACACGCACGGCCTTGCCCTGGGACCGTGCCACCTGACCCGGCAGATCCACATGGACCTCCGTTGACAGACCCACACTGTCCTTGATCCGGCGCTCCAGGGCGATAGCGAGGGTTTGGCGGCTGGCCTCATCCGCACATTCCGGCGTGGCCTCCACATGGACGCGCATCGCATCCCTGCGATCCTGGTGAAACAGCTCGATCTGGAAATGCGGTGCCAACCCGTCCATGGCGACCAGCTGTTCCTCGATCTGGGTTGGGAACACATTGACCCCACGCAAGATCATCATGTCATCGGAGCGCCCGGTGATCTTGGCCATCCGCCGCATCGACCGCGCCGTCCCGGGCATCAACTGGGTCAGGTCGCGGGTCCGGTAGCGGATCATCGGCATCCCTTCCTTGGTCAAGGTGGTGAAGACCAGCTCTCCGCGTGCGCCATCAGCCACGGGCTCTCCGGTTTCGGGGCTGATGATCTCTGGGTAGAAATGATCTTCCCAGATATGCAGCCCGTCCTTGGTCTCCACACATTCATTGGCGACGCCGGGCCCCATGATTTCAGAGAGGCCATAGATATCGACGGCGTGCATATCAAAGGCCTGCTCGATCTCGGCCCGCATGGCATTGGTCCAGGGCTCGGCCCCGAAAATGCCGACTTGAAGGGAACTTGCCCTGGGGTCCAGGCCTTGGCTGTGGAACTCCTCCAGAATATTCAGGATGTAGGACGGCGTGACCGTGATCGCCTGGGGTTGAAAATCGTTGATCAGGGTGACCTGTTTGGTGGTCTGGCCCCCGCTCATGGGGATGACCGTGGCGCCCAACCGCTCGATCCCATGATGCGCACCCAGTCCCCCGGTGAACAGGCCATAGCCATAGGCGTTATGCACCATATCCCCTGGCCGCACACCGGCGGCGCGCAGGGACCGGGCCACAAGATCGGCAAAATTCTCGCAATCCTGCGCGGTGTAACCCACCACCGTCGCCCGCCCGGTTGTACCGGATGAGGCATGGATGCGCCGGATCTGGCTGCGGGGCACGGCAAACAGCCCGAACGGATAGTGATCGCGCAGGTCGCTTTTCATGGTGAACGGAAATCGCGCCAGATCTTTGAGCGATGTCAGGTCACCGGGATGCACGCCCGCCGCGTCAAAGCGGGCCTTGTAGAACGGCACATTCTGATAGGCATGGTGCAGCGACCATTTCAGCCGGTCCAATTGCAGCGCCTCGATCTCGTCCCGTGACGCATATTCAATCGGATCAAGCTCTTCCCTGCGGGCACCTAACTCTTTCACGTCTCAATCTCCTGCGAACAAACCTGTCCCTTCAGGGTGCGCGAGGCGCCCCGAAACTCGGCAATCACAGCACCCGTCTGGTTGGTCACGGTGACATCCGTCAACCCGCTGCGGCCGGTCAGGGTGATTTCGCGCGCGCTGGCGGTCAGTCGGTCGCCGGGCTGGGCGGGGCTGATATAGGTGATCGTGTTGTGCTGGGCGACGGTCGATTGATTGCGGCTGTTGCACGCAAAGGCAAAGGCGCTGTCGGCTAGGGCAAAGATCACGCCGCCATGGCAGATCCCGTGGCCGTTCAGGTGATGCGCCGCCACGGTCAGGGTCAGCACGGCGCGGCCTTCATCGATCTCTGCCAGCTCCATCCCAAACCAGGGGCTGGCCTGATCCGCCGCCCACATATGGTCGGCCACGGATTGAGCGCGTTCTTTTGGTGTCATGTCTGACGCAACCTTGTTTTCCAGAACCGTTGCATAAGCCGACCGCTTGGTCAATTAATTGCAGGAACGGGATGGAGGACAGTATGGGCATTCGGGATATCGCGAGTTTTGCAGCCGGGCATTGGGTCCCGCCGGGATCGGGTGCACGGGAGATCGAGGATGCCGTGACCGGCAACATCATCGCCCGCGCGGGCGATGGCGCCTTGGAGGTCGCGGGAATGCTTGATCATGCGCGGCGGGTTGGCGGCCCGGCCTTGCGCGCGCTGACCTTCCATGACCGGGCCCGGATGCTCAAGGCGCTGGCCCTGGATCTGGCGCAACACAAGCCGGTGCTTTACGACCTGTCCTTTGCGACGGGTGCCACCCAGGCCGACCACCTGATCGATATCGATGGCGGCATCGGCACGATGCTGGTCTTTGCCTCCAAGGGGCGGCGCGAGATGCCGGATGGCCATGTCTATCTGGACGGCGCGGTTGAGCAACTCAGCCGTAGTGGCACCTTTCTGGGTCAGCATATCTGCACCCCGCTCCAGGGGGTTGCGGTTCATATCAACGCGTTCAACTTCCCCGTCTGGGGCATGCTTGAAAAGCTGGCGCCGACCCTGCTGGCCGGTATGCCCGCCATCGTCAAACCCGCCACCGCAACCAGTTATGTCGCCGAACATGCGATGCGGATCATGCTGGACAGTGGCCTGTTGCCCGACGGGGCGGTGCAACTTGTTTCGGGCGGGTTGGGCGACATGCTGGATCACCTCACATGCCAGGATGTGGTCAGTTTCACCGGGTCCGCCAATACCGCGTTCAAGCTGCGATCCCAGCCCCACTTGATGCGTAATTCGGTCCGGTTCATTGCAGAGCAGGACAGTTTGAACGCCACGATCCTTGGCCCCGATGCCGATCCGGGTTCACCCGAATTCGATCTGTTCGTCACCGGGATCCACCGGGAGATGACGGCCAAGGCCGGTCAGAAATGCACCGCAATCCGCCGGATCATCGTGCCCGATGCGCGGGTGGAGGCGCTTGGCGCCGCCGTCACGGATCGGTTGCGCCAGACGGTGATCGGAGATCCCCGCGCCGCCGAGACGCAGATGGGCGCGCTGGTGTCCCAGGCGCAGCGCCGCGATGTGCTGGACAAGGCCGCCCTGATCGCCGGGGAGGCCACAGCACTGTACGGAGATCCGGGCAACTTCGCGGTGCAGGGGGCCGATGCCACCCGCGGCGCGTTTGTTCCGCCAATGCTCTATCACTGCCCTGATCCCGACGCCGCGCAACAGATCCATGAGGTGGAGGCTTTTGGCCCCGTCGCGACCGTCATGGGATACCGCGATCTGGACCATGCGGTTGCGCTGGTGAATCGGGGGCAGGGCAGTCTGGTCGCCTCGGTCATCACCCATGACAGCCAGGTGGCCCGTGCCGTCGCGCTGGGGGCAGGGGCCTTCCACGGGCGGCTCTACTTTGACAACCGGGACACGATGGCAGAGGCGACGGGCCATGGCGCACCCCTGCCGCACATGGTCCATGGCGGTCCCGGTCGCGCCGGCGGAGGAGAAGAGATGGGCGGCATCCGCGGTGTCATGCATTACATGCAGCGGACCGCGATCCAGGGCAGCCCCGACATCCTAACCGCCATCGGCGGCAGTTGGGTTCCGGGCACGGCACCGGTGAGCAAACCCCACCACCCGTTCACGCGGGGTTTCCACGACCTTGAGATCGGGGAGACGATACGAACCGCCAGCCGCACCGTCACCCTGCAGGACATCACCCATTTTGCCGAATTCACGGGCGACACGTTTTACGCGCACATGGATGCCGCGGCCGCGGAGCGGAACCCGTTCTTTCCCGGACAGGTGGCCCATGGCTATCTGCTGTTATCCTTTGCGGCGGGGCTTTTCGTCGAACCGGCAGAAGGGCCGGTCCTGGCCAATACCGGGCTGGATGAGTTGCGTTTTATGAAACCGGTGGCGCCGGGTGATGCGATCAAGGTTCAACTGACCGTAAAGAAAAAGACAAAGCGCACGGAAGACTACGGTGAAGTGCGCTGGCACGTCATCCTGACCAACCAGGACGACGATTCCGTTGCGGAATATCAATTGCTGACCATGAACCGCTACTGACGTCACCGGGGCTTTGCCTTAGACTGGTGGCATGAGTGTTGTCACCGCCACGTCGATCAAGGAAGACCTGACCACGTTTGGCGATCTCAAGGTCTGGTCGGTCCTGGTGACGCTGTTTGGCGATATGGCCGCAACGGATGGCGCCCATATCCCCGGGCCAACCCTGACCTTGATCGGGTCAGAGATCGGTCTTCGGCCCGAGGCGCTGCGCGTCGCCCTTCACCGTCTGCGCAAGGATGGGTGGCTGACGGCGGACAAGGTCGGGCGGACCAGCCAATACCGGCTCAGCGACCGGGGGCGGGCCGAAACGCTGGACGTGTCCGGCCATATCTATCGCGCGACTGTCCCCGCGGGGACAGAATGGTGGCTGACCATTCCGAACCCGGCCAGCTTTGCCGATCCTGACCCGGATAGCTTGCCTGTCGCGCCCGGGATCCTTCTGGCCAGCCGCCCGCCCGCCGATCAGGACACCCTGTTGGCGCGCGTGAACGCCCAGACCCTGCCGCGCTGGGTGACCGGGCGGGTGATGGCGGCGGAGATCACGCAAAGATATGCGGCATTGCACAGCGTTCTGTCGGGTCATCCCATACCAAGGCCGGATCTGCCGCCTTTGGAGCGGCTCGGGCTGCGGATCCTTGTCCTTCACCATTGGCGCCGCACCGCATTGCAGCACCTACCGGAGGCCGCGAGCCTGATGGGAACGGATTGGAGCGGGACGATGTGCCGCGACCTGGTACATCGCTGGCTAAAGGCGTTGCCACGGCCCGATCTGGACAACCTGACGGCATAGGCCCTTAGCTCAGCCGACGAAGCAAAAGCGCTATGGCCGCCTTGAACCGGTCGGGGTCTTCCTCTGCCCGGGCCGCCAACTGACCGCCTTCGAGGGTGGCCAACATGGCCGATGCTTCCAGCCGCGGTTCCTCCACAGCCTGAATGGTGCCATCGGTCTGACCCAAGGCAAACGTTGCCTCCATCCAGGCCAGAACCATCCCGCGAAACCGCCTGAGCTGAGCAATCACATCTTGGTTCAGGCTGTCGCGGCTGGCGGAAAACGACACGCACAGGCACAGGCTCTTACCATTGTTATGGGCCTCCCGATATTGGTGGATCAACGCCTGCAACCGGCCGCTGGCTGTTACTTCGGTTGTTTCAATCCGATGGCAAAGCTCTTTCAACTCTTGGGTGTAGCGCTCCATCAAGGCGACGGATAGATCGGCCTTTGTCGGGAAATGGTGGTGAATGCTGGCTTTGCGGATGCCCACTTCAGCCGCCAGATCGGCATAGCTGAACCCATCAAAGCCCCGGGATCGGGCAGAGCGTTCGGCGGAGTCGAGCAAGGCGGTTTTGGTTTTGGCGGGCATGGATCGGCCTGTTCTGTCTGACTTGCTGTATTTAGTCAGCCTTTCGAGGGTTACAAAGGCGCCTGGTGGCCCCCCTGTCCAGCTTGCCGTGGCGTGAACTTGCCGACGGCGCGGCGAGCCGCTTGCAACCCCTGGCCGAAATGGCGCCAATTTTAGCAAAGATCTTTGCATTCAACCGTGAGGTGTTGTGACCGTGTTATCACCTGCACGGTACGACAGGATCAGCGCCACGTGCTGGTGGCGGATTATGACGAGTAACCGTGGTGGTTGGGTGTTAGGGGAAGGGCCGGGCTGATGCCCGGCTCTTTTTACATGGGCCGCGATGTCACCCCGATTGACCCTCCGCGTGTCAGGAGGCCATCATTAGGTCACTTGCCTTTTCGCCGATCATGATCGCGGGCGCATTGGTATTGCCCGACACGATCTCTGGCATGATCGAACAATCGGCCACGCGCAGCCCGTCAATGCCGATCACCCGCAGGGTCGGATCCACCACGGCCTGATCGCCGGACCCCATCCGGCATGTTCCAGCCGGATGATAGATGGAGGAGCTGTTGCTGCGCGCCCAATCCAGCGTGCCGTCGTAATCATCCATGCCCAGGCTCGCATCGGGCCGGAACTCAGTCGACACTTTCGAGGCGAGGGGGGCATGCTGCGCGATCCGCCGCGCGATCTTGACCCCTTCTACGATCGTCTGGCAATCCGTCGTGGTCGACAGATAGTTCGGTATTATTTTGGGATATGTCTTTGGGTCAGGCCCGTTCAGCCGGATCTCCCCACGGCTTTCCGGGCGCAACTGACAGACCGACATGGTGAACGCCGAAAACGGATGAACGCCCTCACCGGGGCTGTCAGCCGACCAGGGTTGCACATGGAACTGGATGTCGGGGGTTTCGACCTCGGGCCGGGTTTTCATGAAACCGGTCGCCAGGCTCGCGGCCATCGTCATGGGACCTGCGCGGAACAACGCGTATTTCAGGCCGATCTTCATCTGGTTGACCAAGCTGCGGACCTCGTCATTCAGGGTTGGCTCGTTGCATTTATAGACCAGCCGGGCCTGAAGGTGATCCTGCAATCCCTGACCCACCCCGGACAGATCGTGCCGCACCTCGATCCCGTTCTGATTGAGGTGATCTGCCGGACCAATGCCCGACTGCATCAGGATCTGCGGCGAACCGATGGCGCCCGAAGACAGCACAACCTCGCGCCGGACATGGATCGTTTTGGTCAGCCCGTCACGGCCCGCATAGGTCAGCCCGGTGATCTTTTTGCTGTCATCCATCAGCAGTTTTTGCACATGGGCGCGGGTGATGATCTTGAGGTTGGGCCGACTGCGCACCGGGTTCAGATAGGCGACCGCGGCAGAGCAGCGCCGACCGTTTCGCGTGGTCAGCTGAAAATATCCCACCCCTTCTTGCTCTGCTCCGTTATAGTCGGGATTGAACGGATAACCGGCAGCCTGCGCCGCGGCCACCCAGGCATCGCAAATCGGGCGTTGGATCCGCATGTTTGAGACCGAGAGCGGCCCGTCATCGCCGTGATAGGCATCGGCGCCGCGTTCGTTGTTTTCGGCCCGGATAAAAAGGGGGAGCACATCATCCCATCCCCAGCCGACATTGCCCATCTGCCGCCAGCGGTTGTAGTCTTCCGCTTGCCCCCGGACGTAGAGCAGCCCGTTCAACGACGACGATCCGCCCAGCACCTTGCCACGGGGCCAGTCGATGGAGCGACCGTTCAGGCCGGGATCGGGCTCGGTCTTGTAGCACCAGTCGACGGAGGGATTATGCATGGTCTTGAAGTAACCCACGGGGACATGGATCCACGGGTTGAGGTCGCGTCCGCCGGCCTCCAGCAGGATCACCTTGACGGATGGGTCCGCGCTCAGACGGTTGGCCAGAACGCATCCGGCCGACCCAGCGCCGACCACCACGAAATCTGCATCCATTGGACATCCCCCCATTCGTTATTTTTCACATTTCAAAAAACTGTATACAAAACCGCTTTTGCCGACTAGTATTTTTTGAAACCAAAAGTCTCAATAACACGACACCAATCGGGAGGAACGACTATGGGTGTAGGTGATAAACTGGGCCGTATTACGCGGCGTGACCTTATGAAACTGTCGGGGCAGTACGGGCTGAGCTCGACATTACTGGCTGCGGGCAGCTTCGGGGGCGCGATGAGCCTGGCCAATCTGGCAAGTGCTGCGGAGTCGACCTATGAGCGTCGCTTTTCCAAAGAAGCCAAGCACACGCTGAAGTTCGGCGCCGCCGGTTTCAACGCGCGCAACCTGTTGATCGAGCGGGCCGGCGCCCTGGAATTTGCCCGCGACCTGGAAAGCCGCACCGATGGCGAGATCCGGATCGAATTCATTGGCGACAACCAGATCTGCAACCAGCCTTCTTGTGTGGAGAAAGCCCAGCAGGGCATCGTCGATATCTATGCGGCCTCTACCCAAAACTCTGCCGGTGGTGCCCCTTACCTGAACGTGCTGGACTACGCCTACATGTTCCCGGGCCGTGCGTCGCAGTACCACTTTTTGTACCACCCGGATTCCGTCAAGATCCTGCGCGATCCGTTTGAGCAGCGCCATGGCCTTAAATTCCTGTTCAGCCACTGCGAATTGCGCGGCATCCAGATGGGTCTCGCCTGGCAGGACAAGCCGACCATCACCAAAGTCGAAGAGATGTTCGGCACCAAGAACCGCGTCACCGGCACCCAGTTGGGCCGGATCGCGATGCAGGCCTTGAACCTGAACCCCGTGCCTGTTGCATGGGAGGAAACGCTTGATGGTCTGAAGCAGGGCCTGATCGACGGGGCAGAGACCTGGGCCTCGGCCGTGGCTTACGCCAACATGTCGCCGGTTGTGTCGCAGTCGGTCGACCTCAAGTTCTTCTGCGGCACCGAGCATACCGCCATGAATGCATCCGTCTTTGACGGCCTTGAGGGTTATTTGCAGGACGCTGTCATGGAAAGTGCCTACTGGGCGCAGGTCCATGTTCAGGCCGCCAACGAGGCCGCGCTGGTCAAGACAGTGGGATATTCTGACCCGCAACTGCCTGACACGATCTTTGCCAAAAACAACGTCCGGATCGCCTTCCTAGAGGACGCGGAGATAAAAGTGGCCGAAGAGATGTGTTCACCCGAATTCCAGCCGCAACTGTGGGAGCAGTGGCGCGAGCGTCTGAACGGATGGGCCGGTGGCATCGACACCTACCAGGAAATCTACGATATCGCGCGTGAAGTTGATGCGGATATGCTGCCCGAAAATGTCGAGCCGCGCCGCTGGTGGAAAGGCTGATCCGACCGGATCTAACAAGAAAGGGGCCGGTCCGCAAAAAGACCGGCCTTCTGACCAACAGACCGCGTCAAACGCGGCATTAGAACAAAAACGGGGGAGTTGCGATGTCCATCTGGGCAGAAGCAGGTGCGGTGATTGCATCAATCACGACGTTTGATTCCTTTGAGATGCAAACCGCATTTCGAAGCAGCGGCGTCTGGATTGTCTTTGGCGTTGTCACGGCGCTTGGTGCGGTCGCGACGATAGGTCTGTACCGTCTCATCCCGTGGCTGGACCGAAATCTGGAACGGTCTATTATCGTCTACACGTATCTTGTGATCGCGGGCATCATCTTTGCCGGTGTCATCCAGCGGTTCTACCTGAATGGTCAGCCCCCCTGGTCCACAACGATCCCGCCCCTGTTGTTCATGGTCATGGCGTGGTTCGGTTGTTCTTATAACGTGCGGCTGCGCACGCATCTCAGCTTTAGCGAATTCCGCACCAACATGCCCCGGCCGTTGCAGATGGGCTGTCTGATCCTGGATGCCGTTCTTTGGTTCGGGTTTTGCGTCATCGTGGTCACCACCACGGCGCGGGTCACGGCAAACTCCGCCGCCAACTTCCAGATCGTCCTGGGGACCGACAATTTGCTGCAGTGGTACTTCATCATCACGGTGCCCGTCGCCTTTGTCCTGATGGCCGGGCGCGTGCTGGAGAATTTGATCGAGGATCTGCACAATTTTCGAACCGGCGAACCGCTGATCAAACAAACCGTCATCGGGGGGGATGCGTGATGGATCAGGGCACCTGGGTCACCATTATCTCTATCACCGTGACGTTCCTGTTCATGCTGGGCGTCCCCGTTCTGCTGGTGATCATCTACTGGGTGATCGGTTGCAGCTTTGTCATGGGGCTGACGCTCGACAATATGGGGGCGGAGCTGCTGAACGTGTTCAATAAGGGGTTTGCCCTTTTGGCGATGCCGCTCTTTATCCTGACCGGTGACTTGATCAACAAGTCCGGGATCGCTCGGCGATTATCGGACTTCGCCTATGCCTGCCTCGGTTGGCTCCGCGGCGGTCTCGCCATGGCGAGCCTGGGGGCGTGCGGTCTGTTTGCGGCGATCTCCGGGTCGAACTCTGCCACCACGGCCACGATCGGCTCCATGCTGCACCCGGAAATGGTGAAGGGCGGCTATGACGAACGCTTTTCTGCGGCCACGGCGGCGGCAGGTGGAACGGTCGGGATCATCATTCCGCCATCGATCATCTTTATCGTCTATGGCTTCCTGATGAACCTTCCGATCTCGGACCTGTTCGTGGCCGGGATCATTCCGGGCGCGTTGATGGTCATCGCCATGCAGGTGGCCTGTTGGATCATCTGCACGATGAATGGCTGGGGATATCTGATCCCATTGCAGCTGACGCGGGTGCTGAAAACCGGCTTTGGTGCCTGGCTGGGCTTTTTCGCCATCGGTCTGGTCCTGTGGGGCATCTACACCGGCAAATTCTCCCCGACAGAGGCGGCGGGCGTGACCGTCGGGTTCTGCGTTATCGTCGGCATGATCTGTTGGCCCCTGAACAAGGTGATGGGGGCCGATCCTGATCAACCGGTCTCGGAAAAGAGCTTTGCCTCCATGTTCGTCGTCGGTGGTTTTACCCCGCTTGAGATCCCGTCCATCGTTGTCCGTTCGGCCCAGATCACTGGCATTCTTGCGCCGTTGATCGCCGTGTCGGTTGTCATGCAGCAGATTCTGTCGCTGCTCGGGGCCCAGCAGGTCATCGGCGATTTCGTCACCTCCATGGGCGGCTACTATGCCGTGCTGTTCACCGCGATGATCATCGTGTTCGTCTCTGGCATGATCTTGGAAAGTCTGCCGGTCACGATTATTCTCGCCCCCATCCTTGCGCCCATTGCGGCCTCTGTCGGGATCGATCCCATCCACTTCTCGGTGATCTTCCTGGTTGGAGCGTCTATCGGTTTCATCACACCGCCCTATGGTCTGAACCTCTATGTGGCCAGTGGTGTGACCGGTGTGCCGTATTTCCGGTTGTTGCGCTACACGGTTCCGTACCTGGTGGCTTTGATCAGCATCTGGATCCTGGTTTCGCTGACGCCCCAACTGGCCCTGGCGCTGCTGCCAAACAGATAGGGAGTTTTCTATGGCCGAAGACGGCTCAGCTGCGAAGACCGACCAGATACCGACCAACTTGCGGCTTCTTCTGCTCTTGGAAGAAGTCGTAAGGGCAGGGGAGCCGGTCACTCCGACTGAGGTGAATGCCAATCTGGGGCTGCCCAAACCCACCATCCACCGTCTGTTCCGGCGGTTGGAGGATGAGGGGTTTCTGCAGCGCGACCTGGATGGACGGTCCTACAGCCCCGGTCGCAGGCTGCGGCGCCTGTCGATCAACACCCTGTCGGCGCGCCATATCCGGATGGCCCGCTTGGCCATCCTCAAGATGCTGGCGGACAGCATCGGGGAGACTTGCAACATCGCCGTGCCCGACCGGGATGACATGGTCTATCTGGATCGGGTCGAAACCAAGTGGCCCTTGCGGATCCAGTTGCCCGTCGGGTCCCATGTGCCGTTCCACTGCACGGCCAGCGGCAAGATGTATCTGTCGACCCTGCAACCGCGATACTTGAAATCATATCTCGCGGCGGCGGAATTGAAGCCCTATACGCGCAATTCAAAGACCGATACCGATCTCTTGACCGAAGAGATCAGACGCATCCGCAGCCAGGGCTATTCCACCGATGATGAAGAATTCATGGATGGCATGGCCGCTATCGCCGTGCCGGTCTGGGACGATATGGGGCGGCTTTTGTCCACGCTCGCTGTCCACGCTCCGATCCAGCGCAACGGCCTGGCCGAACTCAAGGCGTATCTGCCGCTCCTGCAGGATGCAGCAGAACAATTGCGGCTGATGGTCATCAACTAGGTGTTCAGCTCCGCAGGTAGACACCTGACCATTTGCCTGACTTTGCTGGCAGGTCGCGCATAGATGAGATGAACGGATCAACGGCCGCCCATGTCGCAATGTGATGGCCGTTGTCAAAAGGCCTGACCCTCTGTGCCGCTCCGTTAAATAATCGTAAAACTTTGCCTGCGCCTTGTCGGGTGCGGCTGCTTGCAGGCAGGGTTGGCCAAGGCATATGGCGCGAATTGGGGGATGGCATGCAGAAATGGACCAAACGGAAGACGGCATTCAAGGGCACTGCGACGGACATTGTCGAACCCTATGAAGATTGGGATTACGCCACACGCCCCCCGATGGCGGATGCGGCCACCCTGTGGCAGCCGGTCTATATCAGGCTGTGCCCTGACGGATCCGGCGCCTTTACCCCCGCGGCACTGGCCCTGCTTGATCATATGGCGAAAGGGGTCGGGCAAACCGTTGCCATGGCAGGCGATGCGGTGCGGCGCCTCAAAACCGTGATCGCGCGGGAGGCGGCGGACACCTCCGCCGCCCCCTATGATCATTTGTTTGTCTACCGGCCCGAGATGGACAGCTACACGCCGCTCTCCCTGCCAGGCGACGCCCCGGTTTATGAGGTGATCCATGTGGGCATCGCCGTCCCCGGCAGTGATGTTTCAGCACAAGCTGGGGCTTTGCCAGAGGCATCCGCGCATCCTGTGGCGGACGCTCCGGTCGTGACGGCTGTCATCGATGATGCAATCGGCATCGCCAATGAACGGTTTCGCGCAGATCGCACGACCACCCGTATCCAAAAATACTGGCTACAGACGCTGGAAGAGGTCAATACATCCGCCCCGGGGGCCGGTGTCATGCTGGGCCGTGAATATGACGCGGCTCAGATCAACAATATGCTTGCAGCATCGCCCACGGAAGATGCCTTTTACCGCGCCCTGCGTCCGGTGCGCATCGACGGGGATCAACCCGTGATGCGCCGCGGATACCGGCGCCCCTTTGCCATGATGCAAACCCACGGAACCCATGTGATGGATCTGGCAGGCGGCGCCCCGTGTGACACTTTGAACGCTCAAGACCACCCTCTGGTCGCGGTGGAACTGCCACCTTTGGCGACGATTGAAACGACGGGCGGGCGGCTGGACACCTATATCCTGCAAGCCTTGCAGCGTATCCTCGACTGGGTGGACCATTGGCCCGGTGCCAACGGCCCGATCCGCGTGCCGGTGGTCATCAATCTCAGTTACGGCGTGACGGCTGGCCCTAAAAACGGGTCAGGCTTTCTGGAACGCGAGATGGCCCGGCTGATCGATGCCCGCTCTGCCGAAGGGGTGCCGACAAAGGTGGTCCTGCCTTCGGGCAATGCCTTTCGCGCACAACTCACCGGGGCGTTCCGGGTGCGGGGCGGTAAGGCCAAAGGGTTCGACTGGCAGGTGCAGGCCGGCGATCAAAGCATCAGCTACCTGGAGCTTCGCGTGCCCAAAGGCGCGCCCTGCACGATAACGCTGACGCCGCAATCGGGGCCAGCGGCAACGGTCAAACTGGATGGCAGCGCAACGTCGCAGCTGTGGCAATGGGCGGGCGGCGCAGCACCGCGCGGCGCGGTCTATGTGCAGCCTGCTCCGGCCAATGCGGGGTTGATGCGCGTCACCATCGCTTTGGCGCCGACAGCCACGCCCGGTTTGCCGGGGCGCAGCGCACCTGCCGGGACCTACCGCGTAACAGTCGCCAATCGCGGCAAGCGCGGCGCCACCATGGATGTGGCGGTCGATGTGCAACGCGATGACACGCCGTCGGGATACCCGATCTATGGGCGCCAATCCTTTATCGACGATGCCCAGATGGGCGCGCGGGACCGTGTCACCCAAAGCTACACCAGACCCCGCGCCCGCTCTGCCGTGACGCGGCGGGGCACGCTGTCGGCCTTTACCACAGGCGCCAGTGACAACATGTTTGTCATCGGCGGTGCCCATGCGGATGACACCCGGTTTGGCCGTGACAGCACCACTGCGCGGCAGCCGGCCCGCTATACGTCCAGCGGCGGCAACGGGCGTGACCCCGACCTTGCCTATGTGTCGGAGGAGGGCCGGATGCTTGAAGGGGTCCTGGCGGCGGGCACGTTTTCCGGCGGGGCGGCTACCTTGTCGGGCACCAGCGCCGCGGCACCTCAAGCCACGCGTGCCGTGGTCGACGTGCTCACCGCGACGCCACAGGTCAGCAAGGCGCAGATCATCGATCAGATCCTCAGGCCCGATCCGGTCTCATCCTCGCGCCGCCGATTGGGGGCAGGCGTTGCCGCCAGCGCCCCGTCTACCGCCGGGCGTGTGCCCCGCAAACGCAGCTGACGCGTTTCTGGGCTGGCGCTCGCACGAAACGAGGAAGCTGGCCCATACCGGGCCGTCTTCCATGGTTTGGTGACGCAAGATCCAGAACAACGCGCTGTTTGGATCAGGGGATGCCGTGGCCGATCCGAGCGGGCCGTGGTGCAGGGTCTCCGCGCCGGAGAGCCATCCACTTATCGCGTCGCAGTGCTGCGGCGTTCGTCTTCGGCCAATTTCCAGGCCGTGGCCAGGATCGTGTTATCCGCCGATCCGTCTTTCTTCAGCTTGGGTTCGGCCACCAAACCTGCCAGCCAGTCAAGCGAAAAGTCATCCGCATCGCCAAAGTCACCCTTGCCAGATCCGGCCGCAAAACCGGGCAGGGGGCTTTTAAAGGTTTTCCCCTGGGCCAGTGCATGGACATATTCGCCGATGGCACATCCCAGCACGGCCCCCGCCGCGCTGTCTGACGGAAAATGTACACCCGCCACGGTCCGGTTGGCGGCCATGCGTTCGGCCACGCGGAACGGATGGGCCTGCTTGGTCACCCCGTCCTTGGCGCTTTCGCCTGTCATCAGCCGGTGCAGCACGGTGGCCACGGCAAAGCTTTCGCAGGAATGACCACTGGGAAAGCTGCTATGGTCGGGCGTCTGGATCATCGGTTGCACTTCGATGGCAAAATCGATGGGCCGCGGGGTGCGGCACATATGCTTGACCTGCATTTCGGCAAAAACCGCAAGGCGTTCCACCACATCCAGCAGATCCGCGGTGCGGGCCCGGCGCTGGTTGTCCATATGGGCCAGCGCCCCAAAGAACGAGATGCCGTCCTCCAACTGGATCGAGATTTCCGCCATCCGGTCATCGCGCAGGTCGGCATAGGTCCGCAGCCAGGCCAGTTGCGTCTTGAAATGGCTGGGCTTGGGCTGGTTGATCGTCACAATGGGGCTGCCATTGCCGTTCAATGTCGCAACGCCCCATGTGACCGAACCGTCGCTCTTTTTGGCGGTCGAGGTGCCCGTGACCGTGACATTGGACATCAGCGCATATTCCAGAAGACGCGCCCGGATATCCGCTTCGAGGTACAAAATATCATCCGGCGTGTCGCTGAATGGGAATGCCGGGTCAAAACTGGGCGTGCCATCCCAATAGCCCAACGTGCCGTCACGGGTGGTATTCAGGGCATCGTTCAGCAGTGTGGAAGAGGGGCTGCCAGCATGATCAGGGCCATCATCGCCCCCCATTTTGCCCATCTTTCCCATTTTGCCCATCTTTCCCATTTTGCCCATCTTCCCCATTTTTCCCATCTTGCCCATCTTACCGCTGGTCGCCATGACGATTCCCCCGTGCTGCGCTGTCAGTTTTCGTGGGGGAAACGCTTGTTCAAGGGCCGCGCGCGCACCAGTCCTTGATAGACAAAGCGCTGTTATTGACGATAAATTCACGGGACGTGGGGTGACTGGGGGAATACGGACCTTGACCGTCAAACGATCAATACCGCGCACATGACCTGTCTTGCTGCCTTGGGGGCCGCCCCGTGATTGATGTCGTGCGCATTGAGCTTTACGGTCCGCTGCGGGTCTTGGCGCCGGACGGGGCCGATCTGACCCCCCGCTCGGCCAAGGCGCAGGGGCTGACCGCACTTTTGGCAACGGGCATGCGGATGTCGCGGTCGCGCACATGGCTGCAGGACAAGCTGTGGAGCGACCGGGGCCGCCCCCAGGGATCTGCCAGCCTGCGCCAGGTCCTGACAGAGATGCGGCGCGTTCTGGGGCCGCACAAGGATTGCCTGATCGCCAATCGCAAGACCGTGGCCTTTGATCCTGTACGTGTCTTGATCACCCATACCGCCCCGTCAGAGACGCAGCCCGAATTCCTGGAAGGGATCGATGTGCGCGATGAGGAGTTCGAGGAATGGCTCCGGGTCCAGCGCAGCCGCATGCGCGCCCATCAATCCGTCGAGGTGAGCGAAGCCGCCGCGCGGGAGGTCACCGCCCCGACCCGGTTGAAAAAACGGCGGCTGCTCATGGTGAACGAAACCGCGCAATCACCTGGGATGGAAGGGTTTTTCGCAGATCACTTCGCCGATGCCGTGGCACGGTCCCTGTCTGAACAGATCAGCGTTCATGTGATGCGGGGCGATGCGTGCAAACCGGTGGAACCCGATTTCGTGCTGCGCACTCGGGCCAGTATCCAGTCCGGCATGGCGGGGTTGCGCGTCTCGATGGAGCAGGGGGCAAAGGGCGTTCAGCTGTGGTCCGGCTCCAAGCTGGTCCAAGCCGCCGGCGCGCCCCCCGTCGACAGCGAAGATGTGCTGCGCCTCGTGCATGAAGCGACCGAAGGCGTGTCAGAGGCACTTTATACCGCCGCGCGCCTGGGCAATGAAGGGTTCGACGCCGCCGTGCTTGCCCGGATCGGTCTGCGCAAGCTCTTTTCCATGAAGAAATCCGAACAGCTCGTCGCCGATGGCATGCTTTCCACCGCCTTCGATCTGCATCCCCGCGGGGTGTATCTGGCGTGGCGGGTGCTCTTGCGGATCGTCATGCTGATCGAACGCCATGACGGGCTGCCGGATGATTACGAGCAGGAAGCCTGCGACATGGCGCGCCGGGCTTTTGAACTGGAACCCATGAATTCCATGGTGCTCGCCGCTTGTTCAAATGCCGCTCTGATCCTGCAAGGCGACGATGATGGCGGTTTGGAATATGCGGAACGCTCCGTTCAGGCCAACCCGGCAAATCCCTTTGCATGGGACTGCCTGAGCATGGCCGCCCTTTACAATGGTCGCCTGAACAAGGCGCATCGCAACCAGGTCCGCGCCCGCCACATCGCAGGCAACACACCGTTTGGCCATTGGTTCGACATGGGCTGCGCCATGACCGCCACCACCAACGGCCTGGTGGATGAAGCACTGGTCTGGGCCCGCCGGTCCGCAGCGACGTCGCCGTTTTTCCACCCACCGCTGCGCTACCTGATTGCGCTTTACGTCCATTCGGGGCGGATGGACCAGGCCCGTGACATCGTCAAACAGCTCAAGATGATGGAACCGGATTTCGCGGTCAGCCAACTGGTCGAGGATGACGCCTATCCCGTCAACGACCTGCGCCGCTCCAAGCTGCTGACCAAATCCGCCCTGTCGCCGCTGGGGTAGCTTCCAGAGCCGTGGCTAACTTGCGGCCGCCAACAGGCTGGCATTGCCGCCCGCTGCGGTGGTGTCGATGCAGATATGACGCTCCAGCATACAGCGCTCCTCCAGGTCCTCCTCGGCCATCAGGGGCAGGATCGCGCCATCTCGTTCCGCCAGGGCCCGGCGCACCTGGCGCAGGTCATCGTCATCGCTCCACAGTGCCACCCCGTCAAAGCCGTTCAAGCGGGCCAGCGCATCGCGGGCCAGGGTGCCATCCACCGCATGGCTGCCGATGGCCCCCGGTGCCACGATCACCGCTGCACATCCGCGGGCTGTGACACGGGCGGCCTGGTCGGCGGCATCCTGCGCCGTTGGCCCCAGGCACAGGATCACCCCGCGCCCCAGCCAGGACAGGCGGTTGGATTCGCCAGTGGGTCCCGGCAGCGAAACGGTCCGTTGCACATCGCGGCCCGGTCCCGCGGCGTCCAGCAACCGCTGCACCTGATCGGCATCGGCCACCGTCCCGGGTGCCGCGCCATGCACCACCCGCTTGGGCCGCGTGAAGCGTGCCACATAATCCGGCCCGCCCGCCTTGGGCCCCGTTCCCGAAAGCCCCTCACCGCCAAAGGGTTGCGAGCCCACGACCGCGCCGATTTGGTTGCGGTTGATATAGGCATTGCCCACCTCGATCCGGTCCGTCACATGGGCGATCCGGTCGTCGATCCGCGAATGCAGCCCAAAGGTCAGGCCATATCCGGTGGCATTGATGTCATCGATGACCGCGTCCAGATCCTCCGCCCGGTAGGTGGCGATATGCAGGACCGGGCCAAAAACCTCGCCGCCCAGATCGCGGATACCGCCCACCTTGATCGCCGCGGGCCCCAAGGCAAAGCCGCCGCTGCGGGCGGGGCAGTGTTTCAAAACCCGTCCCTCCGCTGCGGCCCCGTCGATATGCGCGCTGATTTCATCCAGCGCCGTCTGCGTGATCAGCGGCCCCAGATCGGTGGCAAAGGCCCACGGATCGCCCACGGTCAGTTCGTCCATCGCACCGTAGAGCATCGCCAGAAACGGCGTGGCGATATCCTCCTGCAGGTATAGCATCCGCAAAGCCGAACAGCGCTGTCCCGCAGATTGAAAGGCCGAGGTCACGATATCGCGCACCGCCTGCTCGGGCAGGGCGGTGCTGTCCACGATCATGGCGTTCAGCCCGCCGGTTTCCGCGATCAGCGGTGCGGTTGGCGGCAGATGCGCCGCCATCGCGCGGTGGATCGCATGGGCCGTGGCGGTCGATCCTGTGAAACACACCCCATCGATCCGCGGATCCGAGGTGAGTGCGGCGCCAATTTCCGCCCCCGTGCCAGGCAGCAGCTGCAGCGCGGTGCGGGGCACGCCAGCCTCGTGCAGCAGCGCCACGGCCCGGCAGGCGATCAGGTTGGTGGGTTCCGCCGGTTTGGCCAGCACCCCATTGCCCGCCGCCAGGGCCGCCGCGATCTGCCCCGTAAAAATCGCCAACGGGAAATTCCACGGCGAAATGCAGGTGAAAACACCGCGCGGCGGGTCTGTCAGCACCACGGCCTGCGCCGCGTAATACCGCAGGAAATCAACAGCTTCCCGCAATTCGGCCACGGCATCCAGGGGCGTCTTTCCGGCCTCTCGGGTCAGCAGCGCGAACAATTCGCCATGGTGGTCCTGATACAGGTCTGCCGCCTTGGTCAGGATCCGGGCGCGCCCCCGGGCGGTATCGGTCCAGGGGCGGGCCGCTGCGATGGCCTGCTGTGCCTCTGCCGGGCGTGTCCACTGAACCTTGCCCACATGGTCCCGGGGCAAGCCGGGGTTGTTCACAGGCGTCGTATCGCCTTCTTCTACCGCAGTGCTCAGCATCGGGGTGGCGCGCCAGGTGTGACCGGCCCAGCCTGCGCGCGCGGCGTCGATGGCGGCCTGATCTGCCGGGTCCTGCAGATTCCAGCCATGGGAATTTCGCCGCGCGTTTCCATAAATCTGCGCGGGCAGCGTCACGACGGTCGCTGCCTCTGTCGCCATCGCGGCTGGAAACGGATCGGCGGCCACAACCTCCGCCGGAACCTCCGGATCCACGATCTGGTTCACAAAAGAGCTGTTGGCCCCGTTCTCAAGCAAGCGCCGCACCAGATAGGCCAGCAGGTCGCGATGGGCGCCCACGGGCGCATAGATCCGGCACCGTGTGGCATTGCCCGCCAACACCACGTCATGCAGCGCCTCGCCCATGCCATGCAGGCGCTGAAATTCGAACGCGGTCGGATCCTCGGCCAATTCCAGGATCGCAGCCACGCTGTGGGCATTATGGGTGGCAAATTGCGGGTAGATCCGGTCGGACATGGCCAGCAGCTTGCGGGCGCAGCACAGATACGACATGTCGGTCGCGGCCTTGCGCGAGAAAACCGGAAACCCTGTCAGCCCCATGACCTGCGCCTGCTTGATCTCGGTATCCCAATAGGCGCCCTTGACCAGCCGCACCATGATCTTGCGGTCCAGATCCGTGGCCAGGTCATAAAGCCAATCCAGCATCGGCCCGGCCCGCTTGCCATAGGCCTGGACCACAACCCCGAACCCGTCCCATCCCGCCAGATCCGGATCGCGCAGAACCGCCTCGATCACATCGAGTGAGAGATCCAGCCGGTCCGCCTCCTCCGCATCGATGTTCAGGCCCATATGGGCGGTCTTGGCCTGCTGAACCAGTGTTCGGACACGCGGCACCAGCTCTGCCATGACCCGGTCCCACTGGGCGGTTTCATAGCGGGGATGCAATGCCGATAGCTTGATCGAGATGCCGGGATTGTTGCGGATGTCATCGCTGGTCGCATGGGGCGCCAACCGCGAAATGGCATCGGCATAGGCGTCGAAAAAGCCCGTGGCATCACAGGCCGTCAACGCAGCTTCGCCCAGCATGTCATAGGAGAATGTGTAACCCTGCGCAGCACGCTTGGCCCCGCGTTTGACCGCGCTGTCGATCGTCTCTCCCAACACGAACTGCGCCCCCAGCTCCTTCATGGCGCGGCTGACGGCGACCCGGATCACCGGCTCGCCCAACCGTTTGACCGCCCCCCGCAGGACAGAGGCGACCCCGTCGCCGTCCTGCAACACCTTGCCCGTCAACATCAGCGCCCAGGTGGACGCATTGACCAGCGACGAGCTTGATTTGCCCAAATGGCTGCCCCAGGCCGATGGCGCGATCTTGTCCTCGATCAGCGCATCCATCGTGTCGGCATCGGGCACCCGCAACAAAGCCTCGGCCAGGCACATCAGCGCCACGCCTTCCTTGGTCGACAGCCCGTATTCGGCAAGAAACACCTCCATCAATCCCGGATCGGCATGGGTGCGGATCTTGCGGACCAGGTCGGTCGCCCGGGCGACGGCGCGCGCCCGGTCATCGGTCGAAATCGCCGCTTCGGCCTGTAGGCGGGCCAATACGGCCTGGTCCTCTTCCAGATGGGCGCCGCGAATGCGGGTGCGGCGAGACAGCAGATCGACCATGGCAATGCCTCCCGTTGGGGTCTGTTTTCAACCTATATGGATTTTTCTGGGCGATCTGGCTAAAGATCGCAGATAAACATGCCGTTTTCCTAATTTATGCGCGAGTTTCAGTCGAAATGAACGATACTGCCGCCGAACCCAGCACACTTGACCCGTTTGATCTGCGCATTCTCGCCGCCCTGTCGCGGGATGGCCGCATGTCGATCACCGATCTGGCCAAACAGGTCGGCCTGACGAAAACCCCGTGCCAGATCCGGCTCAAGCGGCTTCAGGGTCAGGGCTATATCCTGGGGTTTCGCGCGCAGCTCAACCTGGGCAAGTTGGGGCGGGACCATATCGCCTTTGTCGAGGTTCGCTTGCAGGACACCACAGAACAGGCGCTGACCGCGTTCAATGGCGCCGTCAGCGCCGTGCCCGAAATCGAGCAATGCCACATGATCGCCGGCGCCTTCGATTATCTGCTCAAGGTGCGCACGACCGATATCAAAAGCTACCGCCAGGTGCTGGGAGAGGTCATTTCCGCCCTCCCGCATGTCGCGAGCACCTCCACCCATGTGTCCATGCAATCGGTCAAAGACGACTCGAATACGACCTTTAACCAAATGGATGCATTCGGCCCCTAACGATCCGTCCACCCGCCCGACCACGGCACCGCATCCCAAGGGGCTGCAAGCCTTTGCAGGCGGGGGAGGGGAGAGGGATATGACCAGGCTGATCGTCCATGCAGGGACCCATAAGACCGGCACAACCGCCATTCAGACCTTTGCTGCCCGGCACCGTGGCGGCCTGTTATGCCGCGGGTTGCTCTACCCGCATGAGGAGACAGTGATCGATGGCGGCATGGGCCTGTCGCACCACGCTTTTGCCGATCTGCTGACGCATCCCGATGCCGACATCCCCCAGGCGACGGCGATCCTGCACCAATGGGTTGAGGTGGCCCATGCGTTGGACGCCGATATCCTGCTCAGCGCTGAATCGATCTATCGCCATGCGGTGCGGCGGGGCGCGCCACCGTTCGGCCTGGCTGCCCGTCGCGAATATCTGGGCCGGTTACAGGCCGTGCTGGCCACGGCCGACATGCCCATTCAGTTCGTCTTGGTATTTCGTGATCCCGTCGCCTTCATCCAATCCCTGTTTCAGGAGATGGTGGCCGTCGAACATCGCCCGCGGTGGCAGAATTTCAAATCCTTCCGCGATGATCTGGACAGCCGCGACCTCAACCCGCTGCATTACCGCGCCCATGTGGCGATGATGCAAGGCTACTTCCCCGATCTGCACATCCTGGTTTACGAGGATCTGCGCGGTGGCGATGGCCTCATCCGCAACTTTTTCGCCCGGATCGGGCAGGATTGCTCTGGTCTTGAGGATGTCGATGTCGTCCGCCAAAGCGTGCCGCCCCTGGCCACGCAGCTCAAGATATTCGTCAATTCCTGTCAGTTCGACCCGGTGCATTGCCAACGCCTGAACACCTGGCTGTCCTCCCCCGACGTATTGACCGCCATCGAAAGCCAGCTCGATCCCGGCCCGTTCGACCTATGGGACAGCGCAGAGGAGATTGCCGATTTCCAGCAGGCCCACAGCGCAGAGATTGATTTCCTCGCCCAGCACCGCCTGACCGAACCGGCGGAGTCGCACGCAAAACCCAGCCTCAAAGGGCGCCCCGTGCCCCCGATCACCGATGATCTCAAGGCGATGCTCCTGCAATGCGCCCTGGGCCTTGCCGCTCCGGGCGCGGACCCACATTCACACGCTTAAACAAGCGCCAAAAACCTCGTGCCAGCTTCGCGCAGGGCGTGGCGGGACGTGGGCTATTGGTCATATCGGCAGTTTGCTGGAAACGAGTGATGGTTGGCCGACCATGATCCAACCGGAGCATCAACCGCGCGCTTAACAACACCTACCGCCGGTGTTGACATCACTGCCTGAAAGCGGATCAGCGGGCAGGCAGGCTGGCCCTCAATACACCCGCAGTCCAGCGCGCCAGACAGACACGACATGGTTCTGTCCGTTCCGCCGCCGCACCCGCACCAGATCGGCACGCAGGCCCGGGGCGATCCGGCCGCGATCCGTCAGCCCGGTCATCTTGGCCGGTGCATCGCTGACCAAGGCGATGGCCTGGGGCAGGTCATACGGCAATGCGGGATCTTCGGCGATGCGGAAGGCGGCATCCAGCGGGCTGCGCGGGATGTAGTCAGAGGCCAGCGCATCGACCACGCCCGCAGCCAGCAGATCAGCCACCGCAACATTGCCGGATTGCGACCCGCCGCGCAGGTAGTTGGGCGCACCCACCACCACCTGCTGTTTGCAGTTGCGCGCCTCCCGCGCGGCGTCCAGTGTCGTCGGAAATTCAGAGATTGCGATACCTTCATCCCGCGCTTCATGGATATGGGCCACGGTACGGTCATCATGGCTCATCAAGGGCTGACCGGCCTTCTGCGCTGCGGCGATGACATGGGCCCTGACGGTTGCCCCAACCCGGGCGGAGCGGTCCAGCAATTCGGTCAGTTTCTCGCGGGCCTCCGCATTGTCGATCTGCATCTCGACCGCGGTGTGGTGGAGCCATTTGTCGACATCGACGGATTGCCGGTCGCCGGGCGTGTGGTCCATGACCGAGGCGAGGCGCGTCAACGGATGGTCCATCGTCTGGTCGACCAGTTCCATCGTGTCAGGGTCGCAGATCTCGCACCGCAAATGCAGCAGATGCTCCGCCCGAAACCGACCCTCCGCCGCCGCCATGCCCAACGTCTTGATCAAAGGGAGCAGCAATTTGCGTCGCTCGGGCTTTTGCATGCTGGCCCCAACGCTCAGACTGTCGAACACTGTGGTGGTGCCACCCGAGATGACAACCGCGTCATGGGCGGCCAAGGCGGCGTCGAAATCCCAGATCACGCCGGCGCGGGGAAAGACATGGGTCTCAACATGATCGGTATGTAGATCGACTATGCCTGGTATCAGAAAATCTTTTTCAAGGTCAGTGCCCTCAGCGGCGAAGTTCAAGTCGCCAATCTGGCTGTTTTCGACCGAGAGCGCACCTGTGTGGATCCCGTCCGGCGTGACGATCCGGGCATTGGTTAACCGAAAATTCGGTGCGGTGGTGGTGTCGAACATGGTCTTGACCCTTGTGCTGATCCGTAAGTTACAAAAAACCGTCCGCCCGGAGCCTGGACCGCAAGCCCGCAGCGCCCTCAAACAGGTGGGTCCGCAACCCGACGCTGGCAGCTCCTTTCAGATAGGCCGCACTATCATCGGTGAACAGGCAATCGGCGGCCACCAGGCCATTGCGGGCCAGGACCCGCTCAAAAATCTGTGGGTCGGGTTTTTTGACCCCTTCCAAGCCCGAGACGGCAACATCTTCGAACCGGGCCATGATCGGATGCTGGCGGGGGACGACCTCGTCCGCCTCGGGCGGGGCGTTGGTGATAGCAAAGACCCGAATGCCCGCCGCGATCAGATCCGTCACCAGATCCGCGCTGCCTTCCATCGGATCACGGGTCGCCGCGGTGAAGCTGGTCAGGTAATCGTTGAAAATGTCAAACCTGTCCCCGCGGGGACAGTCCTCCAACCGGGCTTCCCAAGGCCGCGGATCGGTGCGCTTGCCATACCATCCGGCAAAGTCATGCTCCGCAAGTGCGGCATCAAGGGCTGCCTGGTCCGCGAAACGTCCCCCGAACTGCCGTTCGGGTTGCCAATGGATGATGACATTGCCGACATCAAAAATAACTGCGGCCATGGACTGTTCCCTGTTATCTGCCGAAGACAGGGCTTGCACTCCGAACTGTAACGGGGTCATGACGATCCGGGATTTTTTGAGACGGAGCCGGGATGACGCTGTCCCCGCGGGGACATCTATGGCTAAACACTACATTTTGCGCAAAGCGGTCCCGGCGGATGCCGATGTGGTGGTCGATATCTTACGCGGCTGGATCGATGAGACCCCGTGGATGCCTATGCTCCATGACCGGGCCGACATGATCCGGTTTTGGCGAAATCGACTGTCAGAGGCGGAGGGGACCTGCGCCATGTGGGACGACACGGTCTGTGGTTTTTCGGTTTTGGACGGAGAGACGTTGACCGCGCTTTACCTAGCGCCAGACCACCGGGGGGCAGGGCTTGGCGCGATGCTGATGGATCGGGCCAAGGCCAAGGTGCCGCGGCTGTCGCTGTGGGTCTTTCAGGCCAATATGGGGGCTGTGACATTTTACACCCGGCACGGTTTCCGCGACGTGGCGCGCAGCGCGGGTGACAATGAGGAAGGTTTGCCTGACCTGAATTTGGTTTGGCACTTACAATCCTGAATTGGTCGTAAGCGGCGGGTCGCCGCATGGGGGAGTCCCATACTTGCAGCGGGTTGGTTGAGGTCATTAAGTGGTCACATTGATGTTATTTGGTCCGAGTCATGAACAGTTTAGCCAACAATAGTTTTAACCCAGACCTGTGCCCGCACCCTTTGGGCCAGCATGTTATCGCCGAATTCTACCACGCCCGTAACCTGGAAGAGGTTGGCGCAGGTGAGACGGCGCTGCGCAGCGCAGCGGAGGCTGTTGGCGCCCATGTGTTGGATGTTCGCGGCCACGATTTTGGCGAGCGCGCTGGATTTACCGCTGTGGCATTGCTGGCGGAAAGCCATATTTCGGTCCATACGTGGCCGGAACATGGATATGCGGCCATCGACATCTTTATGTGCGGCCCCGTTGATATCACCCGGGCGGTGGACGCGTTGAAAGCCCATTTTCAACCGGGTGATGCCGATGTCACGATCCTGAAACGGGGCAGCCCTGACCGGCTGACCAACCTGTTGGCTGCCGATGCCAAGATTGTCGAATGACCTGTGGATCTAGCGCGCCAAGGCTGGGCGACGCTGACCCTTTGCGCCATCTGCCTGATCGTTTTCGCGATCGAGGGCGTCAGCATGGTCGGCGATGCCGATCCGAGCCTGTTGGATATGGGTGTGAACCAGTTTCGCCACGGCACGCAAATACATCTGGCGGGCAATATCGGCATTTTGCTGTTCGCGGGCCTGCGGGTGGAACGCGAGATCGGGTTTACCAACACGCTGATCCTGGTTTTTGCCTGCGCGGTACTGGGCGGCGTGGTTCAAAACGCGCTGGTGGGCCCCAATTTTGTGGGGATTTCGGGACCGGCCTATGGGTTGGCGACCTTTGCGGTGGTGCAGCATGCGCGACCGGAATTTCGGGTCTGGATCGGGATTTTGCTGTTTGTCATCGCGGTCGCCGAAGTGCTGACCCTCGGCGACCGGATTGCCGTCTGGACCCATGTGATTTCGATGTTTGTGGGAGCCTTGGCGGTGTTTGGTAACCTTTTTGGCAGTTCGGAGCCGACCCTGAAGCCGATGCAGATGACGCATCTGTCCAAGGTGGTCGCAATCATCAACGAAACTGACGAGGATGATGCGCTGGATGCCGAAGAAACGCTTTTGAAGCGTGGCATGGATGGCATGTTCGTTCTGATGCAAAAACAAGATGTTCTGGGCGTCACCGGCTATGCGGTTGACGAGGATACGGACGGGTCGGCCTGGCTGTCCTGGACCTACCTGACAGAGGCGCGGCGCGGCGAGGGTTTGGGCGGTCAGATGATGAATGACCTTCTGGGCAGGCTGAACGAGATGAGCGTGCGCAAGATATTCATGGCGACAAGCGATTACGCCGAAGACGGCGTACCGATTTATGCGGATGCATTTAAGCTATATGAAGAATTCGGGGCCGATATTGAGCTGAAGGTTCCCGATTACCACAGCCCGGGGGAGACGAAGATCGTCTATGGGCTGAATAACCCCGAATACCCGGAGGAGGCGCCGATCCAGCGCGATCCCCCCAAGGGCGTTCGGTTCACCGGGGCCTATCTGGCACCGGAAGCCGAAGGCACGATGGGGATCGACTGGCAGGAAGCCGATGACGGGGTCAGTGGGTTGGCGGAGGCCACGGCCTCGGCCGCCAAGAAAAAGGGTCATATGGCCGTTCTCGCCCTACCCAGCGACTTGAGCGACCTGGCCCAGGAGACCTTGTCGGCGGAAGGTTACGCCAATTGCGGCAAACTGGCCGATTTCTATCAAACGGGGTTGCACCAGGTCTGGTGGAGCCGTCATCTAAAGCAATGATCAATTCATTGTGACATGTTAAATATGAGGACAATCTGATGTTCAATCAAATCAAATTGGTGGCCATCATCGCGGTGGTCGGCTTTGTGGGATACTCGTTTTTCGCCGATAGTGGCGGGGAGCAGACGGCCGATCTGGGCCAGGTGCTGGACCGGACGGAATACGCGCTGAACGAGTATCAGGGCTATCTGACGGACAACAAGGTCGAGGCAGCGGGCGACAGCGAGCTGTCCGAATTCACCGCGTTCTATACCAGCGTTCTGAACGCCGATCCGCGGTTCTATGACCAGCCGCTGGGCCTGAGCGTCCAGCAGGATGCGTCGTTCCTGGGCTTTGCCGACAGCAATGGCAACGGGACGCAGGATGATGGCGAAGGCAAGGTCTTTACCGTTGAGATCGACGAGGAAAACAACCGTTTGATCGCCACGGACGAGGCTGGGAATTCGTCGGGCCTGCGTTTCTCGGGTGCTGGCTTTCTGGCCGGTGCGTTGCTGGGCACGCTGCTGAACCGTCAGCGCGGTGCCGGTGTCCAGAAAGGCGCGTTTAACAATCGTAACGTGACGCCGCGCAGCGCCTACAAGGCACCGTCGAGCGCCCGTTCGGGCGCTCGCTCCGGTGGTTTGCGCGCCGGTAAGTAAGCGCGTTTTACGCTACGATGGGCCCGGTACCTGCCAAGGCGCCGGGCCTTTTCATGTCAAACCCCCGACTGTCCGATCCGGTGCGGTTTGTGTTCCAGGTTTCGGGCGAAATGTTTTACGGATGAACCATGCACAGCGCTGATACATCATCGGACACCGAATATGTCGATCTGCCATCGGCGCAGAAGATCATCCTGTTGTCATCGATTCTCATCGTGGCGATGTGCGGGATCGTGTACGAGCTGATCATCGGGGCCGTGTCGAGCTATCTGCTGGGCAATTCGGTCTATCAATTCTCGCTGACAATCGGGTTTTTCATGTTCGCGATGGGCGTTGGCTCCTACGCGTCGCGATTCATCATGGGTCGGTTGATCCAGTCGTTCATCTATGTGGAATTGCTGCTGGCGATCATCGGCGGGATCTGTTCGATCGCGTTGTTCATGCTGTTTCCGGCGGCCCCGTGGCTGTACATGTTCGGCAAGTTCTTTTTTATCTGCACCATCGGGTTCCTGGTGGGGCTTGAGATCCCGTTGCTGACCCGGGTTTTGGCGCAAAAGTCGACCACGCGCGAAAGCATCGCCGATGTGCTGAGCCTGGATTATATCGGCGCGCTGTTCGGGTCGGTTGCGTTTCCGATCCTGCTATTGCCGTCATTGGGGTTGATCGCCTCGTCCTTTGCCATTGGGTTGGTCAATGCCTGCGTGGCGGCGGTCAACGTGATCTGGTTGCGCCAGCATTTGTCCAATCCGCGCGGGGCGATGGTGGCTGTGGGGCTGACGGTGCTGGCCTTGTTCGTGCTGACCCTGCAATCCTCCCGGGTGACGTCGTTTGCGCAGCACCATCTGTTTTTTGATCAGGTCGTGTGGAAGGAGCAGTCGCCGTACCAGTCGCTGGTGGTGACGAACAACTGGCGCAAGGGCGATATCCGGCTGTTCATTGACGGGCATTTGCAGTTTTCGGAAACCGATGAATACCGGTATCACGAGGCGCTGGTGCATCCCGTCATGTCCATGGGGAATGCGCCTGCCACGGTTCTGGTTCTGGGCGGTGGTGACGGGTTGGCCGTGCGGGAGATCCTGCGCCATCCGTCAGTGACGCGCATCGATGTGGTGGATCTGGACCCGGCCATGACCGAGCTGGGGACGGAATTTGCCCCGGTGGTGCGGTTGAATGAAGGGGCGATGCTGGATGAGCGGGTGACGATCATCAATGATGATGCGTTCAACTATGTCCGGCAGGTGGATATCGCCTATGATACGGTGATCATCGATTTCCCCGATCCCCATAACGAGGCGCTGTCAAAGCTGTATTCGGTCGAGTTCTACACCATGGTCGGGCGGATCATGGCGGAGGATGCGGCGCTGATCACCCAAAGCTCCTCACCGTTCTTTGCGCCCCGCAGCTATTGGACCATTGCCGAGACGTTGGATGAGGTCTTTGCCGGGCGGACGAGTTTCCAGATCAGCATCCCGTCCTTTGGGCTATGGGGATTTCACATCGCCACCAAAGAGGAGGATGCAGGTATGCGCCCGTTCCCGGATGGTCTGAAATCGATGGATCCGCAGATCTTTGCAGCGGCCCAGGTCTTTCCACGGGACATTGCGCAGCCTGAGGGGTTGGCCGTGAACTCCATCTTTGATCCGACGATTTACCGGTTGTATGACGCGGATCTCAACAACCGTTAACCCGGTGTGAGATACGCCAGGGGTTCAAAGTGGTGCATGTCCTTGAAGGTGCAAAACTCGATGGGGCCCAGGGTCAGTGTTGATATATCGGCCTGGAGGGCCAGGAATGTATCGGCGGACAAGGCGATGACGGCGGCGGCTTCTTCCGGTGTCAGCCAGCGCAGCAGGTAGCCGAGCGTGATGTGAAACCGGTAGGTCCCGTGGCTGGGTCGGTGGATCGCCACGGCATCTGCGATAATGTCGCGGGTGGCGCGCAGGATCGCCTCATCTCCTTCGGTGGCCCCGGTCAGCGTGACACCGAAGCCGCCAAAGATCTGTGTTGGGCGAAGGATCAGCCGTTGCGGCACCGTCACCGCCTGGAGCCGTGGCAGCATATCGTTGGTCACGTCAGGGATAGCCGTGTCTGTTGGCAGGTGCCGGGGCCAGGCATCTGGTAGGCGCGTGGTTTCAATCACGCCTTCAAAAACGGTCATGTGAAAGCTGGCAGGCGGTAGGAAGGTGAAGGCATTGGCATGGGGCCCGGCCTGCAGCGCCCGTTGCGCCCGGACGAGTGCGGCATGGGCTGGCGAAGCGGGGTCGATATGGGCCAGCGTGGTATTGCCGGGGCAGGGCAGGACCGCGCCGTCTGGTGTGAACTTTTGGCCCACGGCTGTGGGATGGGGGCTGTTCTGGGCGGCACCGGTCAGGAATGCGCGGGAGTCATCGATATGGCTCATGCGGCCAGTCCCGCATTCGTCAGAAAGGCCATGGAGGCGGGAATATCAGCCTTGTTGCGCAGTTCGAGCAGCAGGCGCGGCTGCGTCGGAAGATCGGCGATGGCCTTGAAGACCGCGCCCCAGGGGAGGGAACCCGCCCCGATGGACCAGTGGCGATCCGCATAGCCGTCGGCATCTTGCAGGTGAACGTGATCCAGCAGCGCCCCGGCGGACCGGATGAAATAATCGACCGGTGGCGCGCCGTTTGAGCCATGGGCATAGGCCGCATGTCCTGTATCGACCGAGACGCGGATGGCATCGGATGCGAAGCTTTCAGCCAGGGTCTTGCGGGAGTTGGGATCGACATCATCGACGTTTTCGAGAACCAGTGTGACGCCTTGATTGGCAGCGCGTTTGACGGCGGCGCCGATGTTTTTGTGGGTGTCTTCGACGACGTTGTCGAAGGAACCGAGGAAATTCAGAAAGTTATGGTGGTCCCATGCGGTGAACGGCGAATGGATGACCACCTGGGTGGCCCCGGTCACCATGCAGACATCCAGAATCTGGTCGAGCCGCTTTGCGATGATCCGGCGTATATCCGGATCCTGGCTGTGGAGCAGGAAGCCGCGGAACGGCCCGTGGAGCCCGAGCCGACCGGTATGGCCCGCCAGCAGTGTTTTGGCGCGGGCGGCGAGGTCCTCCCAGTCACCGGTCAGCATATCGGGGTGATGGAAATCCTGAAGCTCCACGTCGCGTTGGTGGTCGAGGATCCAATTGCGGTAGACCTCTAGGTCCTTGATGTCGAGGGCGGCGCCGATGAGGGGCAGGGACATGGGGAACTCCGGTATCTTTGTTTTGGGGAGGCCTAGCGTATCTGTTGCGACTGTTTGATGACGGTGATCCTCCCGCCCAAAGGGCTTGCCCTGGCGGGCTGTCCCTTTGGTTGGGGGTAGCGCGCGCCCGGGCGTTGCGCCTGTGGCGGGCCGGTCTCTTGCGCGCGCCTGCGGATGGTGCACGGTTTGGCGGGCGGGGTCTTGCCCCCGGGGTGAACTGGTCTATGGTATACCAGACAACCAGATGAGTCGTTGTTCGATCCCATGAAGTTAAAGCCTATCGCCGCCAATTTCACGCTGAAGGATCACCTTTACGGTGTTCTGCGGGAGGCGATCACGAACATGAACATTTATGAGGATGGCGCCGACCTGCGGCTGGACGAGCGGCAACTGGCGGATCAGTTGGGGATCTCTCGGACCCCGTTGCGGGAGGCGTTGGCCCGGCTGGAACAGGACGGGTTTCTGGATATCCAGGCGCGCAAGGGCGTGTTCGTGCGGCGCAAGTCGCTGGATGAAATCCTGGAGATGATCGTGGCCTGGGCCGCGTTGGAGAGCATGGCAGCCGAATTGGCCGCGAGCGAGGCGTCGGAGGCGGCCCTGGCGCGGCTGCGCAAGCATGCGATGCGCCACAGTGCGGACAGTGCGCGCGCCGATCTGTCGGAATATTCCGAGGCCAATATCAAGTTTCATCAGTTGATCCTGGAGATGTCGGGCTGTGCGTTGCTCAAGACCATGGCGGATGGCCTGTTCGTTCATATGCATGCGGTGCGCCGCCGTGCTATGGAGGAGGATGACCGTGCCACCCGTTCTGTCGTGGACCATATGAGTATCATCGAGGCGTTGGAGGCCAGGGACGCGGCCTTGGCTTCGCGCCTGGTGCGCGACCATACGATGCGGCTGCACGCCCATGTGCGCCGCACCTGGACCGAGTTGGAAACCAAGATGGCCGCTCAGCCGTAATTGCGAAGGCCGGGGAAACCGGCCACGTCAGGGAGGATCACCATGAATATCACAAGCGCCGCGCCCGTTGCCCAAACCGGCCCGTTAACCGACGGGTTTCACCTGTTGATCGATGCGTTGCAGATGAATGGGATAAACACGATTTATGGCGTGCCCGGCATTCCGGTCACCGATTTGGGGCGGATGGCACAGGCGGCCGGGATGCGCGTGATCTCGTTCCGGCATGAGCAACATGCGGGGAATGCGGCGGCGATTGCGGGATACCTGACGAAGCGACCGGGGGTTTGCCTAACCGTCTCGGCGCCGGGATTTCTGAACGGGCTGACGGCGCTGGCCAATGCGAATACGAATTGCTTTCCGATGATCCTGATCTCTGGCTCGTCTGAGCGGGAGATCGTGGATCTGCAGCAGGGCGATTACGAGGAGATGGACCAGTTGGCCATCGCCAAGCCGTTATGCAAGGCGGCCTATCGCGTGTTGCGGGCGCAAGATATCGGCATTGCCGTGGCGCGGGCCATTCGGGCTGCGGTGTCGGGGCGGCCTGGCGGGGTGTACCTGGATGTGCCCGCCAGCCTGTTGGGACAGGCGATGGATGCGGCAGAAGGGGCCGCGTCGCTGGTCAAGGTGATCGACCCGGATCCGGCGCAATTGCCCGCCCCCGATGCGGTGGCGCGGGCCCTGGACGTGCTGCGCGGGGCCAAGCGGCCGCTGATCATCCTGGGCAAGGGGGCGGCCTACGCACAGGTTGATGACACGATCCGAGCCTTTGTCGAGAAAAGCGGCATCCCGTACCTGCCCATGAGCATGGCGAAAGGTCTGTTGCCTGATACGCATGCGCAATCGGCGGGGGCGGCGCGGTCCCTGGCGCTGAAAGAGGCGGATGTGGTCGTGATGATCGGGGCGCGGCTGAACTGGTTGCTGTCCCACGGGAAGGGGAAGACCTGGGGGCGTGCGGCCAAGAAGTTCATCCAGATCGACATCGAGCCGAAGGAGATGGACAGCAATGTCGAGATCGCGGCGCCGTTGGTGGGCGATATCGGGTCCTGCGTGACGGCATTGTTGGACGGGATGGGCGACTGGACGTCGCCACCCGCGGATTGGACCGATGCGATCCGCGCCAAGGTTGAGGCGAATGTCGCCCGCATGGCGCCGAAGCTGCAGAACAACAACGACCCGATGGATTACCACGGGGCACTTGGCGCGCTGAAAAAGATCATCGCCGACCGGCCCGAGGCGATTTTGGTCAATGAAGGGGCAAATACGCTGGATTTTGCCCGCTCCATCATCGACATGCACCAGCCGCGCAAACGGTTGGACGTGGGCACATGGGGGGTCATGGGGATTGGCATGGGCTTTGCCATCGCCGCCGCCGTTGAAACCGGCAAGCCGGTGCTGGCGGTGGAAGGGGACAGCGCGTTCGGGTTTTCCGGGATGGAGATCGAAACGATCTGCCGTTATGACCTGCCTGTTTGCATTGTTGTGTTTAATAACAACGGGATATACCGCGGAACGGATGTAGATCCGACGGGCCGGGACCCGGGCACTACGGTCTTTGTCAAGGATAGCCGCTATGATCTGATGATGCAGGCCTTTGGCGGGGAGGGCGTGACCGCGACCAACCCCGATGAATTGCACCGCGCCGTGGCCCAGGCCATGGATAGTGGCAAACCCACGCTGATCAATGCCGTGATCGACCCCGAGGCGGGGACGGAAAGCGGGCGGATCGGTAACCTCAACCCACAAAGCGTGGTTTCGAAGCCGTGAAACCCCGCCATCTTTTCACCCTGTCAGTAACAGGAGCCCTGCCATGAAAGCGCTAGACGGCGTCAAGATCCTCGACTTCACCCACGTGCAATCCGGCCCGACCTGCACACAGCTTTTGGCGTGGTTCGGGGCCGATGTAATCAAGGTGGAGCGGCCTGGCGTGGGCGATGCGACCCGTAAGCAGCTGGTCGATGTGCCCGGTGCCGACAGTTTGTATTTCACCATGCTGAACCACAACAAACGGTCGATTGAGCTGAACTCAAAAAACGAGACCGGTAAAGAGGTTCTGACCCGCCTGATCGAGACCTGCGATGTCATGGTCGAAAACTTTGCCCCCGGTGCGTTGGACCGGATGGGGTTTAGCTGGGAGCGGATCCAGGAGATCAATCCCAAGATGATCCTCGCCTCGATCAAGGGATTTGGGCCCGGCAAATACGAGGACTGCAAGGTTTACGAGAACGTGGCGCAATGTGCCGGTGGCTCGGCCTCGACCACGGGGTTTCTGGATGGGCCGCCACTGGTGACGGGCGCGCAGATTGGCGATAGCGGGACGGGTTTGCACCTGTGCCTGGGGATCGTCACGGCCCTGTTCCAGCGGGAGACCACGGGACGCGGCCAGAAGGTAAGTGCGGCGATGCAGGACGGGGTGCTGAACCTGTGCCGGGTGAAGCTGCGCGACCAGCAGCGCCTGGATGCCGGGCCGCTGAAGGAATACAGCCAGTTCGGCGAAGGCATCGAATTTGGCGAGGCGACCCCACGTGCGGGCAATGACAGTGGCGGCGGACAACCCGGGCGGATCCTGAAATGCAAGGGCTGGGAGACGGATCCCAACGCCTACACCTATTTCATCACCCAGGCCGCCGTTTGGGAAAAAATCTGCGACGTGATCGGCAAGCCCGACTGGAAAGAGGCGGAGGGGTACAAGACCCCGCCAGAACGCCTTGATAAATTGAACGAAATCTTCGGTGCCATCGAAGAGTGGACCATGACCAAGACCAAGTTCGAGGTCATGGAGATTTGCAATCCCATGAATATTCCGGTCGGTCCGATCCTGTCGACCAAGGAGATCATGGAGGATGAGGGCCTGCGCAAGACCGGCACCATTGTGGACGTGGAACATCCGGAGCGCGGCACCTATGTCAGCGTTGGCTGTCCGATCAAGCTAAGCGATAGCCGGGTTGAGGTCGTGCGCTCCCCCTTGCTGGGTGAGCATACGACCGAGATCCTAGAACAGGTTCTGGGCTTTGGCGGGGAGGATCTGGACCGGATCGTCGCCTCCGGTGCCGTGGGTGATGTCAAGAAAATGGCTGCTGAATAACGACTTACGGGGCAGCGTTGACGTCAGATCAGCGCATCCGGAACAGGGAAGGACATGATATGCGCATCGTTGTGCACGGGCAGCAGGCCTTTGGCCGGGCTGTTCTGGAAAAGCTGCTGGACCGGGGTGAGGATGTCGTGGCTGTCTGCTGCGCGCCAGAGCCCGAGGGGCGCCCAGATCCGCTGGCCGAGCTTGCGCGTGAGAAGGGCCTGCCCCTGCACCAGCCTGACAGCTGGAAGACACCCGAAGCATTGGAGCTGATGCAAAGCTTTAACGCGGATGTCTGCATGATGGCCTATGTTCTGCTTTTCGTGCCCGAGGCTGTGCGCGACGCTCCGACCCATGGCACGTTCCAGTATCATCCGTCTTTGTGCCCGGATCATCGGGGGCCATCCTCGATCAACTGGCCGATTGCCATGGGCAAGACGCGTACGGGTTTGACGATTTTCTGGCCCGATGACGGCTTGGATGAGGGGCCGATCATGTTGCAGAAAAGCTGTGAGATCGGCCCGGACGAAACATTGGGCGATGTCTACTTTGGCAAGCTCTTCCCCATGGGGGTCGATGCGATGCTCGAAGGGCTCGACCTGGTCAAGGCTGGCGTCGTTATCAAGCACGACCAACGGCTTGACGATGGATCCTATGAGAGCTGGTTCAAAAAGAAGGCTGCCGCCATCGACTGGGCCAACCCTTCTGCCCAAACATACAATACGATCCGTGCGGCCAACCCGGCACCTGGTGCCTGGACCCTGCACCAGGGCAAGACGCTCAAGATCTACGACAGTGCCCATGCGGCTGGCACCGGTACGCCGGGCGAGGTGGTCGCGATGGATGCCGATGGGATCACCGTGCAAGGCGAGGGTGGGCGCATCCTTCTGAAACGGGTCCGGCCCGAGGATGGCGGCAAACAGCCCGCCGCCGAATGGGCGGCCAGCGTCGGTCTAAAGGTGGGCGACAGGTTGGGCGCATGATCCGCAAAATCGTGGTCCCCGTCCGCGGCGACGGCAAGGGCGACAGTGTCCTGCGCCATGTTGCCGTCTTGGCAGAGCGGACGCAGGCGATGATCGAGGTCATTCATTGCCGTGCCCGGCCCGAGGATCTATTGCCCTTTGGTGTGCCAATCCCCGATTTCCTGCGCAAACAGATCGTGGAGCAATCCTACAAGGTCGCCGATCTGGAGGAGGCCAATTTGCGCAATGAATTGACAGCCTTGGCGCGCGATCTTGATGTGCCAGACGACCGCATCACCTTTGTGGAAGAGGTCGGTCGGCAGGTCGATGTCATCAAGCGCCATGGCCGCTTGGCGGACGTGATTGCGGTACCGAAACCGGATCGTGACCGCAACATCGGCACCAATACCCTGAAGGCCGCGCTGTTTCATTCCGGCCGACCTGTTTTGATGTGCCCGCCGACGGCGACCAAACCCGCTGCAATGGGCGCACGCGTGACGCTGGCTTGGAATGGCAGTGCCGAAGCTGCCCGCGCCCTGGCCAGCAGTCTGCCGCTTTTGCACCAGGCCGGTGAGGTGGTTGTGCTGAGCACAGGGGGCGATGCAGGGCCGGGCACAGACGCCACATCCCTGCTGATCTATCTGGATCAGCACGGGGTCGACGCCAGTCTGCACAAAATCGATGCAACGGGCACGGTCGGTCCATTGCTGCTGTCGGAAACCGCTGCTTTGGGCGCAGATATGCTGATCATGGGTGCCTATGGCGACAGCCATGAACGCGAGACGGTCTTTGGGGGAAACACCCAATCGGTTGTCGATACATCAACACTGCCGGTTCTGCTGGCGCACTAGGCCCACACCGGGCAGAAGACGGCCTGGGACAGGCCCAATAGGAGATACGCGATGCGCAAGGCCGAACTTGTTACGGCTGTTTTATTAGGACTTATGTCGCTGTATTTTATGTGGAAAGCCGG
The DNA here is from genome assembly GCF_016901225.1 of Actibacterium sp. 188UL27-1. Classification (GTDB taxonomy): domain Bacteria; phylum Pseudomonadota; class Alphaproteobacteria; order Rhodobacterales; family Rhodobacteraceae; genus 188UL27-1. Next base: position 107,798 of record NZ_JAFEUL010000004.1, read on the forward strand.
GGAGCCGCCCTCGTGGAACCCCGATGTGGGGCGGTTCGCCAATATCGGTATGATCGAAGGCGAGGGGCCCGGCAGCGGTTTCTGGCCGTTCTGGCTGTCAGCTGTGATGCTGGTTTGTTGTATTTGGATCTTTATCAACGGTGTGCGGCGCACTTCACCGCCGTCGCAATCGACGGAGCCCTTCTTGGATGCCTATGGCCGCCGGATGCTTGCCTTGGTCGGTGGTGGTCTGATCGGTTTCCTGATTTTGATCGAGTTTGCAGGGTTTTACGGCGCGATCTTTGTGTTCATGATGTACTATCTGTTGGTGCTGGGCCGACATTCGGTGGGGGTGACCCTGTCGATCTCGACCGCTTTGCCCGTTGTGTGCTTCTTTTTCTTTGATGTCGCGATGCGGATCGTGCTGCCCAAGGGGTATCTGGAGCCGTTATTCATCCCACTATACGAGATGTTTTTGTGAGCTGCGGCGCACAACCATCTGAGACTATTGGAGCTGTCTGATGGATGTTCTTATTCAACTGGGATCTGGGATCCTGGTCGCACTGGAACCCATGAATCTGGGTTTGGCTGTGCTTGGTGTTGTCGTGGGTTTGTTCGTCGGCGCGATGCCGGGCCTGGGATCGGTCAATGGGGTCGCGATCCTGTTGCCGTTCACGTTCGTGATCCAGCAGGCGACCGGGTCGGCGACATCGCCGATGATCTTTTTGGCCGCAATTTATTATGGCGCGATGTATGGCGGGGCGATCTCCTCGATCACGCTGGGGATTCCGGGCGCGTCGACGGCGGTGGCGACCACGTTTGATGGGCGCCCGATGGCGCTGAAAGGCATGGCGGACCGGGCATTGGTCACCGCTGCCGTGGCGTCTTTTGTTGGCGGCACGATCTCCAACGTGCTGTTCACGGCATTTGCGCCCCCTTTGGCCAGCGTTGCCTTGCAATTCGGCGATCCCGAGATTTTCGCGCTGATGTTGCTTGCTTTCGCGACCTTCGTGGGCCTTGGCGGCGATGACATTCCCAAGACGATCTTTTCGATCTGTTTTGGCCTCGTCCTTGCAACGGTCGGCTTTGACATCGTGTCCGGCGAGCCACGCCTGATCTTCTTTGACAGCGTCGAATGGTTCAGCCGTGGCATCCAGTTTCTGGTCCTTGCCATCGGTGTTTACGGTATCGGAGAGATGATCTGGACGATCAACTCCTCCCGCTACGGCACATCCATGGCCAATGTCGATGTCAGCTTCTCGCGCATCATGGCCAGTATCCGTAACTTTCCCGAAGCCTGGAAAGGTACTGCGATCGGCTCCTTTCTGGGGTTCTTCGTGGGTATTTTGCCTGCCGCCGGCGCAACGCCCGGCTCGCTGATGAGCTACGGCGTGGCCAAGATGACGGCAAGGGATCCTGGTCAATACGGCAAGGGCTCGGTCGATGGGATCGCCGCACCTGAGGCCGCCAACAACTCCGCTTCCACCGGAGCGATGCTGCCGATGATGACACTCGGTATCCCCGGTTCGCCCACCACGGCGGTCCTGCTGGCGGGCATGGTCATCTGGGGCTTGCAGCCGGGGCCGCTTTTGTTCAGTGAACAGCCGGATTTCGTCTGGCCCCTGATCGGCAGTTTCTACATCTCAAACGTTGTGGCGGTGCTGGTGAATTTGGCCTTTATCCCGCTCTTTCTGTGGATGCTGCGGATGCCGTTCACCATCCTGGCGCCACTGATCTTCGTCTTAAGCCTGGTCGGGGTTTATGCCGCTTACCAGAACATTTATGATGTGCGGCTGATGGTACTCGTGGGGTTCGGGGCGTTCTTCATCCGCATCCTTGACTATCCGCTGGCCCCCGCGGTCCTCGCCATCGTGCTGGGCCCCATTGCCGAACCGAAACTGCGCCAATCGCTTCTGTTCTCGGACGGCGATTTCAGCATTTTCTTCACGCGGCCCATCGCAGGCCCGATCACCGTGATCGCGATCATCCTGATCCTGCTGCCGCTCTTCAAGATGATCCGAAACAAGATCCGTGGTCCAAGCCCCGCGGAGTAACTCTTTCTTGTTGGCGAAAATACTCCCGCCGGAGGCTGAAATGACAATCGTCGCCGCGCCTTGCGCGGCGTCTGCCAGATCACTTCACGACGTCACATCATAGCGGGAATTGCCCCGGCGGTTGGCGTCAATCGGCAAGTCGAAGAGCAGCGGTTGATGGGCCCGTTGAGAGCAATCCTGGCGCGGGCAAAGGTGACAGTTGATCCCGATCTTGCCGAAAATCCCGGTATCCTCGGTCTCGAAGCCGCGCGCGTAGCTGATACCGGGGGCGTATTTCAACGCGCATCCCAGGGCCAGGATCAAGCGCCGGTCCTGGGTCTCCTGGCTGAAAACAGGCCGGTGCGCTGTCCGGCTGATCGTAAAGAACCGCCCGCCATCAGGCAGTTCCACGAATTGCGGCACCACGACGCCGGGATTGGAAAACGCCGTATGGATGTTCCAGACCGGGCAGGCCCCTCCATATTCAGCCAATTGGAATGAGGTTGAATTGAACCGCTTGGTCACATTCCCCGCCCGGTCAACGCGCAGAAAGAAGAACGGAATGCCCTTGGCCCCCTCGCGCCCCAATGTGGTCAACCGGTGGCAGACCTGCTCGAAACTGACATCGAACACGCTGGCAATCCGGTCCAGATCGTATGTGTTGCGCTCTGCTGCGGCCAAGAAGGGGGCATAGGGCATCATGGTGGCTGCGGCGAAATAGTTGGCCAGCTCGACCCGGATGCGCGACCGGCCCGCCTCACTCTCGATCCCGCTAGCGCTCAGCAGATCGTCCAGCAGGTCTGAAAACTCGATCAGACACAGCATATGGGCCAGTTGAAACACCCGGTTTTCGTGGTTCAGGGCCTGGCTCAGCAGGATGGTCCCGGTCTCTTCGTCGTAATATCGCAGCGTATCCCCCATGGCATCGATGGGTTGGGGTCGCACATCCAGGCCGTGGCGCTTGGTCAGCCGGGCCTTGAGCGCGCCGTAAAGGGCCTCCGGCTCAATGGCGCGGCCTTCACCCAGGCTTTCTGCTGCGTCTTCCAATTGCGGGAAGTAATTCGAATGGTCGCGGAAATAGTCATGGATCAAGGTCTCGGGCGAGGTGCGCATAATATCGGTGGCTTTGCCCGTGCCATCCAACCGCATCATTTTGTCCAGCGCGGCCCGGTGGCCGCGATACAGATGCAAAAAACTGCCCACCAGACCCGGCGCATGTTCCACGGCGCCGCGCAATTCAGCGATATCGGGGCGACCTGCAAAGATTGGGTCCGACAGGGCGGCCCGCAAATCCGCGATCTGACTGGCCGTGTCGTCCTGTGTGAGGTCGCGCCAGTCCACATCATAGGCGTCACTCAGCGCCATCAGCATCTGGACTGACAGGGAGCGCTGGTTGTTCTCTAGCAGGTTCACGTAGGACGCGCTGACGCCAAGGGCCTGGGCCATCTCAAGCTGTGTTTGCCTTCGGTCCCGTCGCAACTGCCGCAGCCGGGGGCCAATCAGTGTCTTCCCCATGCCTCGCCTCAATGATTTTACAACATTACAAAATGAGTAACATGTTTTGTCGACAGATAACACAGTGACCCGAAATCAGTGGCGTCCTGTGGCGGATCCGTTAAGCCAGCCGACGGGTAGACCGAAGCCGTGATGGCCAAGGCGATGGAAAGAGGACTGAGGCGATGGGATTTCGCATTCTTATTTTGGGGGCGTCCTACGGCTCCCTGCTGGGCACCAAACTGGCGATGGCAGGTCACGATGTGACACTCATTTGCCGTCAGGTGACCGCCGATCTGATCAACGGCCAGGGCACCGAAGTCCGTATCAAGCTGCGCGGTGAAGAGAGCCACCGCGCCATCCGATCTGCCGATTTGCCGGGTAAGGTCGATGCGGCGACGCCGGCGGATGTTGACGTCTCCGGCTATGATCTGGTCGGGCTGGCCATGCAGGAACCCCAATACCGCAATGATGAAATCCGCACCTTGCTGGAACGGGTTGCCACGGCCCGCATCCCATGCTTGTCGATCATGAACATGCCGCCCCTGCCTTACCTCAAGCGCATTCCGGGCCTGGACACGACCGCTCTGCGCTCCGCCTTTGTCTGCCCGGAGGTTTGGGATGCTTTTGATCCCGAACTGGTGACGCTGTGCAGCCCCGACCCGCAGGCCTTCCGCCCGCCGGAAGAGGGCGCCAATGTGCTCCATGTCGGGCTGCCGACCAACTTCAAGGCGGCTGGCTTCTCCGACCCGTCCTACAACGCGATGCTGACCCAAATGCAGGACGATATCGCCGCCGTAACGCTTGACGGCACGGATGTGCCCGTGAAATTGCGCGTCTTTGACAGCTTGTTCGTACCCTTGGCCAAGTGGTCCATGCTGCTGACCGGCAACTATCGCTGCGTCCAGTCCCAGGGGGTGCGTCCCATCCGGGAAGCCGTGCATTCCGACCTTGACGCCTCGGCCGGGATTTACGCCCATGTCGATGCGATCGCGGCCAAGTTGGGGGCCGATCCCGCCGACCAGGTGCCGTTCGCCAAATATGCAAAGGCGGCCGAGAACTTGCTGAAACCGTCATCCGTGGCCCGCGCCATCGATAGCGGCACCGCCCATGTGGAGCGGGTGGATCGGTTGGTGCAGCTGTTGTCCCATAGCCTCGACATGCCACTGGCCGAGATCGACCAGACCGTCGCCACGGTCGATGCGCGTCTAGAGATAAATGCCGGTAAAATCGCCGCGTGACACACGTAATCTAGGGAGGAGAGACACATGCCAGGACAAAAGGGATTAGCCGTACCAGGCCCCACAAACATGCCCTTCGCCGTACGTCAGGCCATGGATCTTCCATTGGAAGATCACCGTGCGCCAGGCTTTCCAGACCTTGTTGTGCCGCTGCTGGCGGACCTGAAAAAGGTGTTTCTGACGGAAACAGGTCAGGTATTTTTGTTCCCTGGATCCGGGACGGGCGGCTGGGAGAGTGCGTTGGCCAACACCTTGTCCCCCGGTGATACGGTCCTGGCGGCGGTGTTTGGGCAGTTTTCCCACCTGTGGGTCGATATGTGCCGGCGCTTTGGCCTGAACGTACACGCCATCGAGACGCCTTGGGGGCAGGGCATCCCGCTGGACGCCTATGAGGCCGCATTGCGCGCCGACACAACCCACCAGATCAAGGCCGTTCTGGTCTGTCACAACGAAACGGCCACCGGTGTCACCAGCGATGTGGCTGCCGTGCGCCGCATTCTGGACGATACCGGTCATCCCGCCTTGTTGTTTGTGGATGGGGTAAGCTCCATCGCGTCCATCGAATTCCGGATGGAAGAATGGGGCGTCGATGTTGCCGTGTCAGGCTCTCAGAAAGGGTTCATGTTGCCGACCGGCCTGACCATCGTTGGTGTCAGCCAAAAAGCGCTGTCGATGGCAGACACGGCGCAATTGCCGCGCTGTTTTTTCGACTACCGCGATATGGTCAAGATGAATGCTCAAGGGTATTTCCCCTATACACCAGCCACAACCCTGCTGCGCGGTTTGCGCGCCTCGGTCGACCTGCTGTTGGAGGAAGGGATCGAGAATGTGTGGGCCCGTCACAATCGGCTGGCCCGCGGCGTCCGCGCGGCTGTTTCGGGCTGGGGCCTGTCGCTCTGTGCGCAGGAGCCGCAATGGTATTCCGACACGGTCAGCGCGATTATGGTGCCCGACAGATTTGATGCCAACGAGGTGATCCAGATCGCCTATCACCGCTACAACCTCTCCCTCGGGGCCGGCCTGTCAAAGGTCGCGGGCAAGGTCTTCCGCATCGGGCACCTGGGTGATCTGAACGAGATCATGGTGATGCAATATCTGGGTGGTGTCGAACTTGCCATGCGGGATGCTGGCATCGCCTTTACCTCCGGTGCGGGCGTTGGTGCTGCTGTCGATGTACTCAGCGATACCGTCGCGGCCCAACGGATCGCCGCAGAGTAAACAGAGGCGGGCGGCTGTCGTCAGTCGCCCGGTTCACATACCGATTTTGTCAGCGAAGTGTGCGTGGACAGCATCCCACGTTGCTTCGTCATTTGCGGCCATCATATAGCCATCTTGGATCAGGGGCGTGTAGGGGCGACCGTCCATCATGCGGACGACACCACCCGCTTCGGTCGTGATAAGGGCGCCCGCCGCATGGTCCCACGGCATCAACATTCCGTTCAGATTGAAATCGACCCGACCTGACGCCAATGTGCGGTATTCGTGGCAGGAGCAGCGCAAAGCCAGGATACGGCGGAAGGCGGGGAAGCTGGCCGCAATCTTGGCCTGGCGATCCTTGCGGAACAAGAACAGCGAGATATATCCGGTGAGGTCCTCAAGACGCGGTTCGACGGCAGAGGTTTGAAGCCGATCTGCCGGTTGGCCCTGACGGCAATACCACGCACCACCACCCGCACTGGCCATGATCCAGTCATCCAGCAGGGGATCGTAAAGCAGCCCGAAAATCGTATGGCCATCGCGGGTCACGGCGAGGATCGTGCCGAACGCGGCAATTCCGCTGGCGAAATTCCAGGTGCCGTCCACGGGATCTATTATCACGCACAGACCCGGTGCGGCGACATTCTGCATCACGGCGGGATTATCGGATACGGCTTCCTCGCCCAGAACCTTGGCGTCGGGCAGGATGTCGGCGATGGCTTTGGTCAAGCGCGCCTCTGTCCGCAAGTCCGCCTCGGTCACAAGGTCGTCTGGGGCCGTTTTGGCGTGGACCGTTTCCGGGGGCATGGCGCGAAAGCGTGGCAGGATCTCTGCCTTGGCGGCGTGCCGCACTGCATCGATCAATGCGTCAATCCGGTCTTGGGGTAGGGGGGACAGGTCCAAATTATTAGCTCCCGCTTCTGGTTGGGCGGGATATGCCACGGTCACCCGCGGTTCGACAGCGAATAATCAGGAGCTTGGCTTAACGACCCCAGGTGCGTACCGGGCCGCAATCCATATGCACGAAGTTCGACCCGGAATAGCGTCCGACACCGCCAGCACGACACGCCGCAGCAGCACGGGCCATCTGACTAACCGAGCGACCGCTGATGCGCAGATCAGCTGCCTGACCCTTCATGTGCAGGGAATTCTTTGCCACACCACCGGACCGGGCCCGCAGCATCGCGTTGGTCTGGGGAGACCGATATCCCGATAGCAGCATGTATGGCTCAGAGATATCCATTAGGTTATGGGCTGCCGCCATGATATCAACAGTGCGAAGGTCCATCCGCATGGATGTGCCGCGTCGCCAATCCCGCATGAAGTGGTTCACTTCGTTTACGGCATCCTTGATGTAATTGCCTTCCAGCCAGTAAATCATGTTGATCGATTCACCGGTGCGGCCGGAATACATGCGGATGCGCCGAATATCGCCAGCGCCCCTTAAAATCCCGAATGCGGTCCCTGATGTTGGTGCTGCTGTTATGACTGTTGCGGCGAATGCCGCTAAAATACCACGCCTTGTCATGCCCGTCTTTGCGGTGCTGTTTGTCATAGGTGCCTGTCCCATCGTCACACTCCGTGATCGTGCGGAGCTTGTCGCCATCTATCCCCAGATGTTGGCTAACCCTATGCCACAAACCGATTCTCGGTCCAAGGGCGCATTTCAACAGCCCGCATTCGCGGCCCCTAATAAGCAGAAAACTGCTTAAAATCGCGTTACGGTAGTGAATGGCATTTTTGACACACGTCGTTGCGGTTGTGCCACATTGGCGTCTTTCGCCTGTCGGATTTAGGCTCCATCAAGGAATTCCATGCATTGACGATACGACAAAACTGCGGGATGACCCTGTTCTGTCGGGATTGTGAATAGACACAATTACAGACCTTTGTGACCATCGAACCAAGATAAAAAGTTATTAGAACTCAAAAGGATCGGGACATGAGCGTGATTACCCAGTCAACAGGTCTCCCCCACGTTGCAGCGCGATGGATGGCCATTCTGGCGGCGCTTTTTTTGCCCCTGATGGCGGCGGCTGAGGTTACGGCGTTCAAACAGGCGGTGGCAGAGGCGGCGGCGGATGACCGTGGCGTAGCCGAGTTCTATCGATCCAACGGCTATCAGCCGATTTTCACCGGACAAGATGATCAGATCCGCCGCGCGGCCCTCATCAAGGCGCTCAACGCGGCTGAGATACATGGCCTGCCCGCGCAACGCTACAGCATCGATGCGCTCACAACAGCCTTCACCGATGCCGACACACCGCGTTCCCGCGGCTATGCAGAGGTTGTGGCCGCCAAGATGTTTGCCAGCTATGCCCGCGATTTGCAGACCGGCGTCTTGGAGCCGCGCAAAGTCGATGCCGGTATCGTGCGGGAGATACCGCGCCGTGATCCGACCAAGCTGCTGACGGATTTTGCCAAGGCCTCCCCTGATGCATTCCTGCGCAGCCTCGCTCCGCAAACTCCTGAATATGCGCGTCTGATGAAAGAAAAGATCCGGCTGCAACAGGTTGTGTCACGCGGTGATTGGGGGGCCAAGGTGAATGCCAAGGCGCTCAAACCCGGCGAGACGGGTCCGGCCGTGGTCGACCTTCGCAATCGGCTGACCTCGATCGGCTACATGAGGCGCTCTGCCAGCCAGACCTATGACGCGTCCTTGCAGAAGGCGGTTCAGCAATTTCAGTTGGATCATGGGTTGGAAAGCGATGGTGTTGCCGGGGCAAGTACGATTGCGATGGTCAACATCAACGCATCAACCCGGCTTGAGCAGGTCATGGTGGCGATGGAGCGGGAACGGTGGATCAACTTTCCCAGGGGTCAACGGCATATCCTGGTCAACATCACTGATTTCTCGGCTGCAATCATGGATGACAACAAGGTCACCTTTCGCACGCGGTCGGTTGTTGGAGCCAATCAGGGGGACCGTCGGACGCCGGAGTTTTCCGATGTGATGGAGCATATGGTCATCAACCCAACTTGGCATGTGCCGCGGTCCATCGCGACCAAGGAATATCTGCCGATGTTCAAGCGCAACCCGAATGCCGCGTCCCATCTGCGGCTGATTGATCGTCGCGGACGGGCAGTGAGCCGAGCCAACATCAACTTTTCCCGCTACACCGCACGGAACTTTCCCTACGCCGTGAAGCAGCCGCCGAGCCGCAGGAATGCACTGGGGCTGGTGAAGTTCATGTTCCCGAACAAGTACAACATTTATCTGCATGACACGCCCGCCAAGAAGCTTTTCGCCCATGAAAGCCGGGCCTACAGTCATGGATGCGTGCGCTTGAACGATCCGTTCGACTTTGCCTATGCGCTGCTGGCCAAGCAAAGTGATGATCCGGTGGGCCTTTTCCAATCGAAACTGGGCACCGGGCGCGAAACATTGGTAAAGCTGGAGCAGCCGGTGCCGGTCCACCTGATCTATCGCACGGCCTTTACCCCGGCCAAGGGGCGGATCAATTTCCGGCGCGATATCTATGGCCGTGACGGTCGTATTTTCGACGCGTTGGTCAGTGCTGGGGTGGCGGTCAACGCCACCGGGAGTTAAGCCCGCCGGAGCAGATCCCGGAGGGCTGATAATGGGCCACACAATTGCACAGATCGCCCAGGCATTGGGCGCGCAGGCCGAGGGGGACCTCGGCCTTGTCGTGTCCGGTGCGGCTGAGCCCGCTTTGGCCGGTCCGACCGACCTGGCCATAGCGATCGATCCGAAATACGCCATGGAGCTGAGCCGTGGCAGCGCCGCGGCAGCGCTGCTGTGGGAGAAGGCGGACTGGGCTTCCCTTGGTCTGAAAGCGGCCATCCTGACACCTCGGGGCCGGTTCGCAATGTCGGGCGTCACGCGGATGCTGGACCTGGGGCCGCAGATTGCCGGTGGACAGCATCCGACAGCGGTGATCGATGCATCCGCCCAGATTGGCCATGGTGCTGCTATTGCGCCTTTTGCGGTGATCGGCCCAGGCGCGGTCATTGGCAGCAATGCCTGTATCGGGGCCCATGTCTGCATCGGTCCCGCGGCACGGATCGGGGAGGATGCGCTGATCCTTGATGGGGTCCGTATCGGCGCCCGGGTCCGGATTGGTGACCGCTTCATTGCCCAACCCGGCGCGGTAATCGGCGGTGATGGCTTTTCATTTGTCACTCCTGAAAAGGGCGCGATAGAGGCCGTGCGCGAAAGCCTGGGCCAAACCCAAGGTCTTTACCAACAGAAATACGCCCGCATCCACTCGCTGGGCGCGGTCCGCATCGGCGATGATGTGGAGATCGGCGCCAACAGTTCCATCGACCGTGGCACGATCCGTGACACCCAGATCGGCACCGGGACCAAGATCGACAGCCTGGTTCAGGTCGGCCACAATGCCGTGGTCGGGCAGGATTGCCTGCTATGCGGTCAGGTCGGTATCGCAGGCTCAACCGTTCTGGGGGACCGGGTGGTTTTGGGCGGGCAATGCGGTGTGACGGATCATCTGCAGATTGGCGATGATGTCATTGCGGGCGCGGGCACCTTGCTGCGCACCAATCAGCCCGCGGGTCGTGTCATGCTGGGCAATCCGGCCATGCCGATGCAGGCCAGCATCGATGCCTATAAAGGTCTGCGACGCCTGCCGCGGCTCATGCGTGACATCGCGGCACTTAAGAAGGTTCTTTCAAAGCCTGATGGGAGCGACTAAATCTCCTTCACACTGAAGTGAGGGCGGACATAAAATGACGGGCAGCGTGCAGGACAGGGTCATCGAGATCATCGCAGAACAGGCCGTGCTGGACGTGTCCGATGTCACCATGGCATCGACGCTGGAGGATCTGGGCATCGATAGCCTTGGCCTTGTCGAAAGCATCTTCGCGATTGAGGAAGCCTTTGATATATCAATCCCGTTCAATGCCAATGACCCGCAGGAGAGCGATTTCGACATCTCGTCGGTCAGGTCGATCATCACCGCCGTCGAAGGGTTGGTGCGCGAGCAGCACGCGTCCATCACATGAACCGTGTGGCAATCACGGGGGCCGGCACGATCAACGCGTTGGGTGAAGATGTCCCCCAGACGCTGGAGGCCATGCGCGAGGGCAAGTGCGGTATCGGCCCGGTCGAAATGCGCGATGTCGACCGGCTGACCGTTCAGATCGGTGGCCAGATCAAGGGATATGACCCTGAGGCACATTTCAATCGCCAGCAAATCGCCCTTTATGACCGGTTCACGCAATTTACCCTGCTGGCCGCGCGCGAGGCCATTGAGCAATCGGGGCTGAGCTTTTCAGGCGATCTAGCTGCGAATACCGGCGTTGTGCTGGGTACCGCGGGCGGCGGCGTCAATACCTGGGATGAAAACTACCGGACCGTCTATGAGGATGGCAAAAACCGGGTCCATCCCTTTGTCGTGCCCAAGCTGATGAACAATGCCAGCGCCAGCCATGTCTCGATGGAATACAATCTGAAGGGGCCCAGCTATACCGTCGCCACGGCCTGTGCCAGCTCGAACCACGCCATGGGGCAGGCCTTTCACCTGATCCGCGGTGGGGCAAGCCCCATTATGATCACCGGCGGGTCCGAGGCGATGTTATGCCTGGGCGGGATCAAGGCCTGGGAAGGGCTGCGCGTGATGTCCAAGGATGCGTGCCGCCCGTTCAGCGCCAACCGAAACGGGATGGTGCAGGGCGAAGGCGCGGCGGTGTTCGTATTCGAAGACATGGCCCATGCCAAGGCGCGCGGGGCCACCATCCTGGCCGAAGTGGTAGGGTTCGCCATGACCTCCGACGCCTCCGATATCGTGATGCCATCCATGAAAGGTGCAGCTCGCACCATCGCCGCGGCGCTCAAGGATGCCAAGATCGCACCGGATGCCGTGGGCTACATCAACGCCCACGGGACGGGTACGGCCGCCAATGACAAGACGGAATGCGCGGCGGTGGCCGATGTCTTTGGCCCCCATGCCGATAACCTCATGATCTCATCCACCAAGTCCATGCACGGGCATCTCATCGGTGGCACGGGCGCTGTGGAGCTGCTGGCCTGCATCATGGCCTTGCGCGACGGCGTGGTGGCCCCGACGATCGGCTATCAGGAGCCCGATCCGGAATGCGCCTTGGATGTCGTACCCAATACCGCGCGCGACGCCGCCGTCGATGTGGCGCTGTCAAACGCATTCGCCTTTGGCGGGCTGAATGCGGTTCTTGCCCTGAAAAAGGTTTGATGGTGGGTTGCACCCGGCTGATTGACCGGGGGCAACCGCGACTTGTGTGTTCAGTTCTGCGTTTCGCGGGCGGCCGCGATGGAATTTGCCGTGTCCTGGATCGATTTGAACCCGGCGGTGAAGCCGGACAGGGACACGCCCAGATCAACCGTCACGTCGTCGGGTGCGCCGACTGGCACAATTGTTAACGTCGCCTTGTTGCCCGCCCGGAAAGAGGCCACATCCTGCGGTGTGAAACCGACCTGCGCGAAACACCCGATCCGCGTACAGAACGAAAACTGGTAGCGCTTGGCCGATCCGCCATCGACCCGCAACGTGATTTGCCGGGTCAGCAAGGTTTCCAGCGGGGTGATGATCTGCGCACCTGCGGCGGCTTCATTGCCGGGGGGCAACGCAAACATCGTGATCTCGGCGACGTTGTTGCCACTCTCGTCCTTGAGCAACTGGTAAAGGTTGCAGGGCTCGATCTGGCCTTCCTCGACGCGCACACAGCGCACCTCCCAATCGCCAGAGATCTCTTTTTGGTAAACGGAGCCCGGTCCCGTTTCGGGGGCCTGTGCGTCACTGTCGCCAGTATTGACATCCTCGCCCAGTTGCAGCCCCTCGATGGGTCGGCTGGGGGGTTGATCGGTGGCAGCTCCGGCCTCGGGGGTTGCCGTGTCCTGCGCCAATGCCGTGCCGGCTGTCAAAACCAGCGCCGCGATCGTGGTCTTCCAATAGGTCTGCATGTGTCCTCAACGCCTGCTTATTCTTGAGATACTGCCTGCTGTACCATGCACTGCGCACAGTGTCAGGGCAGAAAAACAAGGATCGGCGGAGTTCGCGGGCGCATTGAAACCGCATTAAAAAAGGGCCCTTCCGAAAGGACCCTTTTCATTTGTTTTTATCTCCCTGTCGGACGGGCCGACGTTGTGCGCAAGACGCTATTATGCCCGCGACGGTGCGTCAACAACGAAGTCAGTGGCTGTCAAGAATTTGATCTTGCGGAGGAATTGTCGGAGATCGTTTGTATGAAAACGAAAAGGACCGCGCCGGGGGGCGCGGCCAGTCTGACAGGGAGGAAGTCATTCCTGAATACGAAAGCGAACCTTCGTATCGGATGGCTACATACTGGCACATATTCATTAACGGAGTATGTTCGCCCCATAAACGATCAATTCCGGGGGGCAGGCGCAATGGATCAGGCAATTTTCGTAGGCGGCGGCGGTGACGATTATGCAGAGCCGCAGCAGCTTTTGTTGAAATACGGCAATCGTCACGGACTGATCGCCGGTGCCACGGGCACTGGCAAAACCGTGACGCTTCAAATACTTGCCGAGGCCTTTTCAACGGCGGGGGTCCCCGTCTTTCTGTCGGATGTCAAAGGGGACCTCAGCGGTCTGGCGGCCAGCGGATCGCCTGAGGGAAAGTTGCATGGTGCCTTTACCGAACGGGCCCAAACCATTGGGTTGGACTTGTCCTATGACACATTCCCCGTGGTCTTTTGGGATCTTTACGGGGAGCTGGGCCACCCCGTTCGTGCGACCATCGCCGAAATGGGCCCGTTGCTGTTGTCCCGGCTTCTAGAATTGAGCGAGGCGCAGGAAGGCATCCTGAATATCGCCTTTCGGGTGGCCGACGAACAGGGATTGCCGCTCCTGGACCTCAAAGATCTGCAATCCCTTTTGGTCTGGGTGGGCCAGAACCGCGCAGATCTCAGCCTCAGGTTCGGTAATGTCTCCACCGCGTCGGTCGGCGCCATACAGCGCCGCTTGCTGGTTTTGGAAAACCAGGGCGCCACGGGTTTTTTCGGGGAGCCTGCCCTGGCATTGGACGATTTGTTCCAGACCGATGCCGCGGGCAGGGGGCAGATCAACATCCTTGCCGCGGAAAGGTTGATGGGAGCGCCGCGCCTTTACGCCACTTTCTTGCTGTGGCTGCTCAGTGAATTGTTCGAGACGCTGCCGGAGGTCGGCGATCCGGATAAACCCAAATTCGTGTTCTTCTTTGATGAGGCGCATCTGCTGTTCGATGACGCGCCCAAGGCGCTGGTGGACAAGGTCGAACAGGTGGCTCGCCTGATCCGGTCAAAAGGGGTCGGGGTTTATTTCATTACCCAGAACCCGGCCGATGTCCCCGAAGATATCCTGGGCCAGCTTGGCAATCGCGTGCAACATGCCCTGCGTGCCTTCACCGCCAAGGACAAACGCGAGCTGCGTCAGGCTGCGGACACCTATCGCGACAATCCCCGATTCGATACCGCGGAGGCCATATCCGAGGTGGGTGTAGGGGAGGCCGTGACCTCTTTCCTGATCAAAAAGGGGATGCCAGGCGTCGTCGAACGCACGTTGATCCGCCCGCCTTCATCTCAGCTTGGCCCGATCTCGAAAACGGCGCGGGCCGGGGTCATCAAGGCGTCCCCCCTGGCGGGCAAATATGAAATGGCACTGGACCGTGACAGTGCCTTTGAAATGCTGGGGCGTCGCGCGCAAGAGGCAGCCGCGGCTGCCGCCGAAGCGGAGGCCGCGGAAGAAGACGCATCTGCCGCCGAACGCGAATACCGGGCCGGGCGGCGCTTTACGGGGGGGCGGGTCAGCCGCTCTACATCTGTGCGGCGCCGGTCAGGTGGACGGTCCGACAGTATCGGTACGGCCTTTGCCAAATCCTTTGCCCGCCAATTGGGGTCCAAGGCGGGCCGGGCCGTGGTGCGCGGTGTGCTGGGCGGCCTTTTCAAGGGCCGCTAAAACATCACGCGATAAACTAGATCACCAAGCGCTGTCTGACATCAAAGATTTCAGCGCGTCAAACGATGTCTCATGTGTCAGGTATCTCGTCAGATGTTCTGGGTGCGGATCAGGGCCGCGCAACCACGCCAATCTCATTCATTAGCTTTTCAAACGCCGATTGATGCGGGTCATGTGCCTCTGCCACCAATCTGTCGAACCGTTTGCGCAAGGCGGCCTTTTCAGCCCCCTTGCAATCGTTCCACGGTCGGCCCTGCAATCCCATTTCGATCACGTAATATCCGATGAAATGAGGCCGCGTGCCGCCAGCCAAAAGCCTGCGATAGGCGTCATCTGTGCCAAGATCTCTCAACATCTGTGCAGAGGTTATGCCAACACGGGCAAAGGCCTCTTCCATGGCGGGGCCAAGATTGCGAATGGCTGAGACAGGCTCGGTCATTCGCCAAGCATACCCCGCACGACTGGCCTACGCCACCGACCCGCTGCGCATATATCCACCGTGTGACGGCGGTATGATCAGATACTGGCCCAATCGGTGATGATTGGCGGCATATCCGTTTCGGATCCTTGGCCAAGTTGACCAAAGTTATAATGGGGCTGCTGTGCCGGTGTTGTATCCGACATTTGTTTTTGATCGTCAGCTGGTGTTTTCTGCTCTTGATGGGTCATTACTACGTTTCCTGAACTCTTAAAAAATTGAGACGCCAAGACTTGATTTGCGTCAACCTAACGATAGCACATTGCCTCCTGACGCGTGAGACACATAGGTGTTAGGAAAGTGACATACTGTTCAAATTACGTGAAAAATTGCCGAAACCTGGGCTTTGGTGAGGAAATGACCGGGTAAATGAGGGATTGTGTTGCGAAACCGCAATAATGCCGTTGGATTTGCGCAACTGGAAACGGTTTGTTTATCTGCATTTTGACAACAGTCTGCGCAGATTTTGGACATTATTTTGAATTGGATCACGGTCGATTACGCCACTGCTGAGTCGTCTGTCTGATCGAAACATGCACATCCACAGCTCTGACAGCGTAGTAAGCGGCGTGGAGATCCCTTATATAACATGCATTCTTATCATGGAGGTTCTTATGAAGGTCCCGTATTTGACATTCGCCGCGTTCCCTATGGCGCTGGCGGTTACCCTTGCGACGGCCACGGCCCAAGGCAATGACGCAAACCCCATCACCGATAGCAGCGCATTATCGGCGGAGGAGTTGCAGGAGCGGTTCCTCAAGCAAAGCACACGCGGCATCACCATCATTGGTGAGGATGGCGAAAGTCAGACCGGCGCGATCGAGAATGTAAAGCCCGTCAGCAACGATTATGTCGAATTGCCGATCAACGAACAGGTCTTTGTCAGTGTGTCGTTTGATTTTAACTCCGATGAGTTGCGCGATGACCAGAAACCCAAGCTCACCACCCTATGTCAGGCCATGACCAATGTCGCGGTGGAGCAATTCCGGGTCGTCGGGCACACCGATGCATCAGGCGGAGCGGAGTATAACATGGAGCTGTCTATGCGCCGTGCCGAAGCGGTGCGTGGCTATCTGATCTCCAGCTGCGGGCTGGACGCATCCCGCCTTTTGGCCATCGGCAAGGGTGAGGAAATCCCGGTGAACCAGGCCGATCCGCGCGCCGTGGAAAACCGGCGCGTCGAATTCCAAGCGGTCCAGACCAACTGACACCCGTCGCCGGGGGTGGGTCAAAGCCTTCCCCCGATGCACAGTTAATCGTCCTGATCCAGGAATAGCAGTGGCAAGATCACGGCGGCCAACCCGACCCCGATCACCTGCATGACGATGAAAAGCGGCATATGTACCGGGTTGATGCCTGCGAACGTGTCGCTGAGGCTGCGCGCGATGGTCACCGCCGGGTTCGCAAAGCTGGTGGAGGATGTGTACCAATACGCCCCCGTGATATAAAGCGCCACCAGCGTTGGCACGGCTTCGGGCCGCGAATAAAGCCCGCCAAAGATCACGAACAGCAGGCCGAACGTGGCCAGCACCTCGGATGACCACAGGGCGATCCCTGTGCGGTCCGTGGTCGAGATCTGAAGGATCGACTGGTCAAACATCAGATGGGTCAGCCAGACCCCGACGATACCGCCGGCGACTTGGACCGCCACGTATTTGGCCGCCAGGGGCAGCTCGATCTCCCCCCGCAGGATAAAGGCCAGGGTCACGGCCGGGTTGAAATGCGCGCCCGAAACCGGGCCCAACGTCGTGATGATCACATAAAGGATACAGCCCGTGGCGATGGCATTGGCCAAAAGCGCGATGGCGACGTTGCCGTCTGCCAATGTCTCTCCCATGATGCCCGATCCCACGACGCCGATCAACAGCATGGCGGTGCCGACGAATTCGGCCAGCAAACGGCGGGTCATGGCAAGGTTCCCACGCGGTCGAGCGTGGATTTCAAGGCGGCGGGATCCATCGCCTCAACCGGTTCGGCCAGGAATGCCGCGGCACGGCGGCCCAGAATATCATAGGCTTGGGTAAAGGCCGTGTCCCAGTCGGGTTTTTCCGCCTTGGCCGGGTCTTCCACGCCCCAATGGGCGCGCACAGGGGCGCCGGGCCAAACCGGGCAAACCTCGCCCGCGGCCGACCCGCAGACGGTGATTACCGCATCCATGGCCGGGGCATCGTCAGCTGCGAATTCATCCCAGCTTTTGGACCGGGCGCCGCTGACATCATGGCCCTGCGCCGTCAGCAGGGTGATCGACTGGGGATGCACCTGACCTGCAGGCTGCGACCCTGCGGAATAGGCCGTCACGCGACCGTCGCTGGTGCTGTTCAAGATGGTTTCCAGCAAGATCGAACGCGCGGAATTGCCGGTGCAGAGAACCAGTACATTCATTCAAAAATCCTTTGATCAGAATTCAATGGGTCTGTTGGGTGCCGATATCGTCAAGGGCATGTTGAAGCGCGCTGCGTTCCAGGGTGCTCACGGGCAAACTCGTAAAGGCCACGATCCTGTTGACCAATGTGCCATAGGCGCTTTGGAACGCATAGGCCCGTTCTGCGTCATTGCGATCGACCTTCCCGGGGTCTGGCATCCCCCAATGGGCGGAGACGGGGTGCCCGGGCCAGCTTGGGCATTCCTCATTCGCGGCCTGGTTGCACACGGTAAAGACGAAATGGAGGGCTGGCGCGCCCTCCGCCCGGAACGCGTCGATATTCTTTGACCGAAGCGGGCCGGTATCCAGCCCCTTCTGGCGCAGCATTTCCAAGGCGTGCGTATTCGGCGTCGATGTTGGCTGTGTCCCCGCAGAGAAGGCATTGAACCGGTCGCCCGCGACATGGCGCAGGATGGCCTCGGCCAAGATCGAGCGGGCGGAATTGCCGGTGCAGATGAACAGGACGTTGAATTTATCACAGGTCATTTTGGGCGGGCCGCCCGGGGCCGTACGCAGGGCAAAGGCGCATAGGTCCGGCCGTCCCCGACAGCAGTCATTCGCCAGATAGCCCAGCATGGACCGCGTGGCAGACAGGTTGGCCCGGTATCCGATGGAAGTGCCGGTACGCTTGCTTTCGATCAGATGCGCCGCGCCGAGGGCCGATAGATAGGTCGATGCTGTATTGGCCTTCAGATCCAGCGCGCGCGCAATTTCACCCGCAGGCACATGGTCGGGGTAGCGGCGCATCAGCAGCCGGTAGATTGCCATGCGCTGGGGATGACCTAGCGTCGACATCTGGGTAATGATCTGTGTTTCCATATTTCATGAATGTCGGAAATATGGATCTCACGCAACGGCTATTTCCTGATTTGATCGGGTCAGCCGATGCGTTTGGCCAGGGCAGGGTAATCCACCTTGGACCGATGGCGACGATCCAGCGGAATGGCCGCAATGATACGAATATCGGTGAGCCCAAAGGCTGCGGCCCGACCATGGCAGGCTTGCAGGTCGATGCCATCCCCCTCAAGCACCAGAACCGGGGCGCCATGGCTCGCCGACAGGGCTGCGCGGCGCACACCGGGCCAAAGACGCGCCGCCGTCTCAACCGCAAAGGGGTGGAGCGGCCCCCGATCTGTGCGCACCACTGCCCCCGTGCGCCCCAACAGCCAGAGGCGGCCCTGATCATCCAACCGTCCCGCATCACCGGTCCGGTGCCAGATCGTGGCCCGCTCGCGGATCTTGGTCTCCCGGTCCTGCGTCGGGTCCAGATAGCCGTCATTCACATGGGGGCCGGCCACCACGATCTCCCCATCGATGATGCGCACCTGGACGGTTGACACCGGCGCACCGGCCAGCAATCCATGCCCCTTCGTCATGGCCTGCCGGTCCGCATCCGTGACTGTGCTTGCCTCAAGCTCGGCAATCGGCTCGGCTTCGGTCGAGCCATAGACCGACACGATCCGTAAATCAGGGCAGCGCGCCTGCAGCCGCTGAACCAGATCGGGAAAGACCGGCCCGCCCCCGGTGAATATGGTGGTCAGGTCCGATGGCAGATCCGCCTGGGCCGCTGTTTCGCATAGGGCAGGGGGCAGCAAGGCGCGTGTCACATCCTGTGCCCTGATCCACCCGATCAGGCTGTCCGGTGTCACACGGTCCATCCGCCGCATCGGCCAGTTCGGCAAGACCGATGTCCGGCCTGCCGCCAGATTGATCAGCACAAAGACGGGAAAGGCGACCAGGTCAACCTCGGGTCCGTCGCTGTCCAAGAGCGGCACCACCGCCCTTTGTTGTGCCATCAGAAAATCATGGCTGCGGGGGATAGCCTTGGGCAAACCGGTCGAACCGGACGTGAACGAGATCAGCGCCAGATCGCCCCCGGCACCGGGACGCGCATCAACAGGCCCGCGCTGTGCCTGGCCTGGCGCAAAAGTCGGCTTGGTCCACAAATCCGGCAACAGCAGGCGCAACCACCGATAGGGTCCCGCAGCGCATAAGCCCTTGATCCCGCCGACCCGCACGGCATGGCGCAGCCCGGAAAGGCCCATGGCTGGCTCTGGCAGCACCGCAACCGCGCCAACGGACCAGAGCGCAGCCAAGGCAGCATAAAGATCCGCACCGACGGGCATCGCGATCAACACCCGGTCGCCATGGCCCAAACCGCGCGCCGCCCAGCCCGCCGCCAGCGCCTTGGCCCGGCGGTCCAGTTCTGCAAATGTGACGTGGTCCCCTGTGCCCTCGATAATCGCTGTCCGCTCACCGTAACGGTCAACAGCGCGCGCGAAGGATACCAGCAAACTATCCGTCAAGCCGCCGCCCCATCAATGCATAGCGCCGAAACACCGCCGCCCCGTTCATCTGACTGCGCAAAGCAGACAGGTTGTTGTCATGGATCAGGGCATGGATCGCGGTCCGGTATCCCAGATCGCGCGCGGCGGTATAAAACCGACTGCTCAGCGCGTAGCCCGCCCCGCGCTGCAAACTGGCATAGGTTTTCAGGATCGCCGTGTCGCTCTGGGGGCCCTCCGCGTAATTCGGGATGCCGAACAGGAACCCGGCCAGGTTCTGATCGGGGTCATGGGCAAACAGGATCAATTCCCGTTTCAACAGCGGCACAAACGGCATGTAAAGCGCCAGGAAATCCTCCAACGCGATGGGCTTATAGAACGGATTGTTGGAAAAGGCCCGGCAGGACAGGTCATGGACCTGCGCGAAAAGGCCCTCCGGATCGGTGCCGTCCCAGCAGCTTATGATCAGGGTGTCGGTCGCGCCCGGTGCGCCATGCGGCACCTGATCCAGCGGCACGCTGGCCGAAAAATAGTGGCTGATCGCAATAAATCCGGCGCGTTCAAATGCGGCCTGATCCTCGGTCCCGCCGCTTGGCTCCATCAAAAACGGTTTGCGCCCATCGGTGTCACAGATCAGCCGGTAAGTGTGCCATGTGTCGCCGTCCATCGGTCCGAGCAGGGCCGTTGCCCCATGGATCCGCGCGACCCTGGCGATCTGTTCCAGCAAGTCAGCACCCGATGACGCATCGGTGCATTTGAACTTGCCCACAGTCATGGTGGGCTGGCCCTCCCAATCGGGGCCGTCCAGATACAGCGTCGCCTGCGCTCCCGCGGAGCTAAAGGTTTCTACAGCCATCCCAGATGCCCTCCCATCAAGCCCACATATCCCAGCACCGGGCAGGCCATGGCCAGAACGGTCAGCTTGACCGCGCGCTGGTTTGCAAACTGCGCTGGCCAAACTGCCGGAATCGTGGCGGTGATCGCAGCCGTCACAAGGGCAAGTGCTGTCGGACTGCCCGCCCACATCTTGGTCGCGACATTAAAGGTCATCAGCCAGGTATAAAGCGCCACGCCGCCTGCGATCAGAACCGCCATCGCGGCAACCTGGATGGCGACCGTAAATGCGCCCAAGGACAGGGTCAGGAACGCGATGACCAAACCGGTCATGGTCAATCCGTAAAAGGCCAGCGCATTCATGTCGGTCACCAGGCCAGCGGTGAGCCAGGCAAAACTGACCAGGCAAATCGCCGCCACGATATCCAGTTCGGGATACTGCGCCTGGCACGGTGCCGCCCGGCAGGTCAGCGCATGGGCCGCAAAGACCAGCGCGGGCAGGACGGCATTCTGTACCTGCGTGACCGACAGGATCAGGAACATCGCCACCACATAGACGCGCACGGCATGGGGCGTAAGCCCGACAGACGGGGCAACGCGCAAAAAGATCCAGATCGCCAACGCATAGATCAGGATCAGCAATCCCAGATCCAGGGCCGGTGCCGTCAGGTTCATGTTCAAGAACAGCATCAAACCGGTGGGCAAAAAGAAGTTGTCAAAGCCGCGCCAACTGTCAGCCTCAACCAGCGTGCCGAAAGCCGCAAGGATCACCGCCAACAGGATTACATTGGCGCGCGGCACCTCGGTCAACAGCAACAGGCAGACCATCGACAGGATCAGCGTCACCATGAAAAAGACGGCCGACCCTTCGACGCTTTTCTGCCCGTCCTCGATCTGAAAGAACTGCTTGCCATAGCGCGTCCCGGTCAAGGCGGCGGCAGCATCGGCCAATGTCAAAGTGGCAATGGGCAGGATGTAAAGGATGGCCCGGCCCTCCGACAGGGCAAAGACCACACCGATCGCCAGGGCCAACAGCAGATCGCCCCAGGATTGCCGCTCAACACCGTGGAGGGTCTCGCCCAATCCCCCTTTGGCAAATCGTGGCAGGCGCAGGATCAGCATCACCACAATCGTGATGCCGATCAGCATGTAGACGGGCCATTGATCGGTAAAAAGCCAAGGCAGCCCCAAGGCATAAAGTCCCGTACCAATATGGACCAGCTTGCGCTGCACCTCTGCCGACCAACCGCTGGCACGGGCTTGTCGCCGCACCAGCGCCATCAGTCCCAACAGAATGGCCACGGACCCGAACGCGATCGCGACCTGCATGGCGGGCGTCATGGGTGGTGATCTTCGATGACGAAGTCGGAATAGAAAAAGGCCTTGTCCCGGGCCTTTAGCTCATCTTCCAACGCGGTCTGCGTCTCTATTCGGTGGGCCCAGGCCGGGGGCACCCGGCGGGGCGCCATCATGTTCCAATACACAAACCGCGCGCCGGGATTGGCCGCCTCCAGGATCTGGCCATAGACCGCCGAAAACACGTCCGGCGACATGTATTCAAAGATATCCGACAGGTTGAACCCATCCGCCTTTTCACCGGTATCGACAAAGGCTTCCAACGCGCCCAGTTGAATATCCAAACGGTCCAGACGGTTGCGGATCGTGTTGTAATGTTCGGCCCGCCAGGTCATGGGCAGGGCCGCGCCATGATCCCCTTTGAGGATCCAGTGCAAATAAGGGTTGTCCGCCGGGTCACACGCAACGGCGGCATGGCGGATGCGGCGGGCTACATGGTCGGCCACACTGCCCTCCACATGGTCAAAGAACGCCTTGTCCCGCCCCATCCGCCCCATGACAAAGCGCGAGAAAAAGAGGTTCAGCAAAAGCCGCCACCGCCATGTATTGAACCGCTGGTCCAGAAAGGCGGCCCGCTCCTGCGGTGGGCGAGAGACGAAGGTGTCATCGATGACCCGCTTGCCATGGACAAGGGGCAACAGCCGGGTGCGAAAGATGCGAAAGTAACGCTCGAATTTGCCAACGCCGCCTGCGCCGTAACGTTCCACCTCTGGTCGCAACGCGCGCCAGAAACTGCGGGTGTCCTCGTCCAGGCCCGTCAGCGCACGATCCAGCAAAGCGCCGCGGCGGGGGCTGGGGCGGGCCCCCATCAGTTCCAGGAATTCCGGGTGCGTCAGGGCGCGAAACGCCCCGATCCGCAGGCGCAGGCAGGCGATCTGTGCAGGCGACAGATCCATCACCACAACGCGTGCCGGGTCCAGCGTCAGCAGGGCCAGCGCATTGTCCCCGGCCGAGCAGATCGAGACCAGCGTCGCCCCGGGCCGTGTGCCCAGCGCCCCGGTCAGCACATCGGCATCCTCCCAAAGCTGGGCATAGCGGATCTGATCGAACCGCGCCTTGCCCGCAATCTCAGCCGTGTTCATCAATCCGCCTGACCCGTCCGGTGGCGCCATCGACCTCCACCTGTTCCCCATCCCGGATCCAGCCGGTCGCCCCTTTCAGCCCGACAACACAGGGAATGCCAAGCTCCCGCGCGACGATGGCCGAATGCGACAGCAGGGACCCGCGTTCCACCACAATCGCCGCCGCGTTCGAAAAGACCGCGATCCAACCCGGATCGGTATGGCGCGCCACCAGGATCTCGCCCGGGTTCAGGCGTTCGGTGCGCGGATCGCGGATCACCCGCGCCGTGGCGGTGACCTGGCCCGCCGAACAGCCCGTGCCGTTGCGTTCCGCACCGGTCTCTGCCGCACGGCCCTGCGCCGGGGCACCTTGCCACAGGGCCGGGCCGCGCATCTCGATCCGTTCCTCGGGGTCGGGCCGGGCGGCAGAGGCCGCATCCTCCGCCTTGCGAAGAGCCACGATCCCTTTCATATCCGCGGACAAACCAAAGCCTTCCACCGCGCCCAGAACGTCCGCCGTGGTCAGATAAAAGATATCGCGCTGATCGACCAACATATCCCGGGCGGCAAATTCGCGCCCCAACGCCACAAAGACCCGCCTGGCATGGCCAAAGATGCGGGTGCGCTCGAACCGCAGGTTTTCCCGGTCTCGGACCCGCGCCTTGGCCCAACCGACAAACCAGCGCGCCACGCCCCGGCGCAACGGCCTGCCACGAAACAAGGCAGCCCAGTCCGGATCCTGATGTGCTGCAGGCGGCACCTCCGGTCGCCCGGCAGCTGCGGCAATGGCAAACATCAATGGCGCCGGAGCTTCGGTCAGCGGCAGGCTTTCCAGTTTCAGCTCTTCGGTGCAGCGATCTCCGAACTTGGCCAGATACCCGTCAATCTCCGCCTGCAATGCGGGATGTTGGGCCAGTTTGCGCCAATCCTGGGCGATCACATCCTCCACGACATCGGCCTCAGCCGCCAGCCGCCCCATGCGGGCAATCCGTTGGGCGGGCTCAGCCGAGATGATGTCGCCTTGCCCGATCATCACGTCGTTATGCAGCGTCAATCCCTGCGGCCCAAGCCACTTTTCCAACAGATTGCGCGACGCACCAAAGGCGATCATGCACAGGAAATCATTGATCAGCGGCGCGTCCCAGCGATCCAGCAAATCCCGTTCGATCCGCCGGTATTCCGCCACCAGCTCTGACGGTCCGGCGGTCTTCAGATCCAGCCCGCTACCCAGCGCCGCATTCAGCCGGGCGTAAAAGGCGCGCCGGGTGCGGGGCAGGCGGATTGCCTCAAAAACCAGCCGCCCGGCAACCCGGGCCAGCCGCAGATATTCCAGGCCCCGGCGCCAGCCCGCCACGGGGGGTGGTCCGATGGCCTCGGTCACCTCGGCGGGCATGGGCTCCGACACGCCCATCATCGTCTCCATATACGATCGGTTCAGGGTAAACCCCGGCAGCAGCGCCAAGGCGCGATACCAATTGACCAAATTGTAATAGACCCGCCCATCCAGCCGCCCCAGCATATTGTCAAAAATGGCGGCATTCCGGGCGATCTCCGCATCGTGCACCCCCAGCAGGCGGACAAAGGCGCGATAGACGCGGGCATAGACATGCACCGCAAAGGAATAGGTCAGGGGGCTGACCATCCCCGGATAGCTCTCAACGATATTCGAATTGTCAAAGATGGTCAGAGTCTGATCGGGGTTTGGCGGATCCTTCAGGGGCGTCGTGATCGGACGGGCCTGCAGAATGTGCAGCCCACCGGCATCAATGGCCCATTCGATGTCCTGCGGGCCGTGCAGCGCGGCTTCGGCCCGGCGGGCGAGAGTGGCGATTTCCAACACCTGCGCCGCGGTCAGCACGGCTGTGCTGGTGGGGTGTTCGGTGATCTGATCGCCCACGACCGTCCAGGTTTGCCCGTCTTCCTCACCCGACACCAACCGGTCACCCAGCCCCGCAATGGCAGAGATCACGCAGCGCCCCCGCACCCCGCTGACCGGATCGGCAGAGAAGGCCACGCCAGACACCGTTGCCGCGATCATCTGCTGCACGATGATAGATGGCGGTATGGCCTCCCCCCCGGCTTTGACGGCGCGGTAGGTCGCCACGGTCTCGGAAAATCCCGATTGCCAGACCTGCTCCGCAGCGGCCAGAACGTCGTCTGCCGCCACGTTCAGAACCGTGTCGAACTGTCCCGCATGGCTGTGCTCAGCCCCGTCCTCCGCCAGGCCAGAGGACCGGACGGCATAGGGGCCAGATCCTATGCCGGACAGGGCCGTCTGCACCTTTTTCGCCAATCCCGGTTTGGCTTTGCCATCCTCAAAGGACTGCGCCAGCACCACGAAAAAGGCGGGTGGGCGGAACCCGGCAATGTTCAACCGACACAGGCTCGCCGCCTTGCCGCCCACCCGGCTGACCGCGGTGTCACCGTCTAACCCGACGATATGCACCATCAGATCGCCCCCAAAATCAGGGGCACGAACCCGGCAGCCGCATAGCACAGAAAAACCCACAGACCAGCCACCATATCCACCCGCTGCTCCCGCGCCACCGTTTGATCCCGCACATACGCTAGGCCCGCCCAAAGGCAGGCGACAAGCCCGGTAAACCCGACCAATGCCAGTGCAACAGGGCTGCCAACGGCCATGCCGAAACCCACCAGCAGGGCAAAGGCCAGCGCGACAAAGCCCAGCCAAACGGCCGTGGCCTGACGTGGCCCCCAAAGGCCTGAATAGGTCTCAACCCCCGCCAGTTCGCTTTCGGGCACCCATAGTTTGCGCCCCAGTTCCAGCACGCATCCATTGGCAAAGGACAGCCCGATGAACCACCACAGGCCGGGATGCGGCGCGCCAGCGGGGCGCCATTCGATACCCGTCAGCATCAGATCGATCAGGGGCATGATCGCCATATGGCTCAGCAGATACAGGACGGGCCGCGCCTTTAACCACCGGGGCATACCGAATTCGGCGGTCATCGCGGCCAGCCACAACCAGACCAGACCCAGCAGCCAGATCAGACCCGCACCCCAGATCACGGCAAGTGCCGCGGCCAGCGGCACCGTTGCCAGGCCCAGCCCCACGATCAGGCGCAGGGACACCAATCCACGGGGAATGGGCCGTTCTGGCCGATAGCGGCGGTCATCCTCCAGATCCTTGACCTCGTCACAGACCCGCATCTGGAAAAACAGCAGGAATGCCAGGCCAAAGCCCACCAGATATGCGCCGATGCCCGGCAACGGCCGGTCGGCCAACACGGCAGATACCGTTATGCTGGCGGCCGAGAAGATCGCCAGCAGGGGCACTGTCTTTTTCAGGGGAAAGCGTTCGGCCTGATAGATCCATAGCCGCGCCACCAGCGATCCGCTCATCTAAGGCGCGCCAGATTTTCATGGGCCCGGGTGAAATGCCCCGCTGCAATGGCCGCCACGATCGAGATCTCGCCACACAGACAGATCGCTGCGGTGACTTCGGCCAAGGCCGCGCCATGGCCCGCACCGCGTAGCCCAAGAATATTCAACCCGGCTGACTGGCTGGGCAGCCCGGTTCCGCCACCCACGGATCCCACAAGGATATTGGGCATCGTGACCGAACAGAACAGATCAGCCCCACGCGCCTCCATCCGGGTAAATCCCACAGCGCTTTCCGACACGCAGGCCGCGTCCTGACCGGTCGCGATGTAAAACGCGGCCAGACCGTTGGCGTAATGGGCCTGCGCGCCCATCTGACCCGACAGCAACGCGCCCATCTGCGCGACCCGGCCATACTCCAGCATTGCCTCTACGCTGGTGCCCAGATACCGCTCTACAACTGCGCCGGGCACCGTGACAGAGGCGCTGACCTTGCGCCCGCGCCCCGTCACCATACCCAGGAACGACGCTTTCTTGTCGCCCGAAAAATTCCCCTCGATATACCAGCGTCGGATCGGGACGGGGCAGGCGGCCTGGATCGCCTCGCACATGGCATGGGTCGCAATCGTCACCATGTTCTGGCCCGACGCATCACCGGTGGTAAACCGCGTGATCAGGAACACGACCTCGTTGTCCACGATCGGCTCGATGGAGATGAGCTTGCCATGGCGCGTCGTGGCTTCTGCCGCGGCGCGCAGCGTCTCCACCTGGGCGACCACCCATTCCACGAACATCCCCGCCTCCAGCAACCCGTCAAAGCAGAAGGCCGGCGTGCGCATCACACCTTCGTAAAGGACCGCTGTACTGATCCCACCCGCCTTGGTCGCCACCGCCGCCCCCCGCCCGTAAGAGGCGACCAAAGCGGCCTCGGTCGTGGCGAGCGGCACATGGTAATCCCCAAGCGCATTCAACCCATTGACCCGCAGCGGTCCTATGATCCCCACCGGGACTTTCACCGTGCCGATGAAATTCTCGATATTGCCGCTATAGCGCTCCGCGATCTCCAGCGTGGCGTCATCGGCCAAGGCGGCGCGATCAGCATCACTGGCAGGACCATGGCCGATCAACTTGTCCCAGTAGCGTAAGACACTGGCCTGGCTCGCCTTGCGCATGGGCCGCAGACCGTGGGGTGCCTGGGATCGCGGCGCCATCCGGTTCCGCAGATTGTCCTCGTTGAACCGCTCCCGCACCCGGCGCAGCATCGCAATCACATGAGAGGGAACCGTCATACCAACCCTTCACCCACCACCGGCACCATAAATCGGGGGCCGCGCCGATCATAGATGCGCATGCCCGCCGGACATGCCAACAGAAAACCGCATTTCAGGGTGACGGTCGTGCCGTATCGGAGGGGTGCGGCCCATAAAAAAGGCCGGGTGCATACACCCGGCCCTTCCCCAATACTCACTCGTTACAGCATTAGCCTTAACTCGTACATGTCGCTCGCAGCACACACCAAACGACGGCTAAAACATACCCTTTCGGCCCTTGAGCTCAAGTGGCAAAGGCCAATCGCCCCCCGGTTTTGCCGCGACGTCTTGAACTAAAGTCGTAATTCTTTGGGAGGAGAGCCGCCCGCCCCCCGCGTTAACCAATTAATGTATTCAATGTGAAAGAATTTGAGCTAACAACTAGGCGTTGTGTTGGCGGTTATTGAGACCGTCTAGCGAATGTTCACCCCCGATTCCCCTGAAAACCGCCAGTTTCCGCCAGGTGATTCGGCCAACTACGCAATCCATCGCCGAACCCGACCATGGTAAACACCCCGTCTGGACAATCCGCCAGGCCGGGCTGCCAAACGCCGGAAATCGGCGATCTGGCCCAATTGCTTGACACCGCCTTGCGAAATTGGCTCTGCTCAACCCCAGCTTCTGGTGTGGGGACCAAAGCACCTCCACGCCGGAAACATAAGCCGATGGGGATTTCCATGAATATGATTTTACGACATCGCATATGGATGGTCCAAACGACCGTTCCACCCATGCTGTTCCTGTGCAGCCTCATATCCTTTGTCCTCTGGCTCATGCCCGCATCCGTGACGCGGGCGGACCAAGCGGGTCTTTTCACCGATAACAGCCAGTCGATTGCCGTGCTGATCGGCAACCGGAATTACCGGCAGACCGTGCCAGTGGATTATGCCCACAACGACGTCGACGCGATGGAAGCCTACATGGTGCAATCCCTGGGTTACCGCCCGGAAAACGTCTTTGTCCTGCGCGACGGCACCCTCAGCGAGATGACCCAGATGTTCGGCTCCCAGGCGCGCCCGCAGGCCGGGCGGCTTTGGCGGGCCGTGACACCGGAGGCGTCCAATGTCTTTGTCTACTATTCCGGTCACGGCGTCCCCGATCTGACTTCGAAAGAGCCGTTCTTGCTGCCCGCCGATGGGGATCCGAATTCCATCGAAAGCGGCTATCCCCTGGAAACGCTCTACCGCAACCTCGACATTGTCAAAGACAAGATCGGGGCGGACCGCCAGGTCGTCGTGATGCTCGATGCCTGCTTTACCGGTGAATCCGGCCGGGGGGAGCCGCTTCTGGCCGTCTCCGCGCCGGGCTTCATGCCATCCACGCCGGATACCGGCAACGGCATCGTCAAACTGGTCGCAACGTCAGGGGCCACCCCCGCCAACTGGGACGAGGAGGCGGAACTGGGCCTTTTCACCAGCCGTTTCCTGATGGGGGCAGCCGGGTTGGCCGGGTCGGGCAAAGGCCCGGTCGGTTGGCCCGCCATGCGCACCTGGTTGACGGATACCGTGTCCGCCACCGCGTTGCGGGAAACCGGGCGCAGCCAGGTGCCAGAGATTGATGAGGCCCCGATCACATTGCCTGCCTCGGCACCCGTCGCACCCGTGAAAGAAGCGGTCGAGGTTGCTTTGGACGAAGCCGCCTGGTCCCGCGCAAAGGAGGATCGCGCCGCCCTGGAACAGTATATCGCCAATTGCCAGGGCTGCCGCTTCCAGGACGAGGCCTTGGCCCGCCTGACCGCCCATACTCAGGGGGCCGCCGCCGAACTGGACCGCCAGTCCTGGGATCGTTTCTCCGCCGCGGGCGATTACAAAGGGTATCTCGACAGTTGCGGGGCGGTCTGTGCCTACCGCTCTGTTGCGGAAACCTACGTCTTTGCTGGGGAGCCGTCCCGCGACCCGCGCGTTGCTCGCTGTGATGCCCTGGCGGCCGCTCCGGGTGATGCAGACCGGCCCGACACGGTCAAAGGTGTCTCATTCTCACGCATGGATGGCCACGGCGCGCGGGAGGCTTGCATGGCCGCCGTCCAGGCCTTTCCACAGGAACGTCGCCTGGCCTACCAGCTGGGCCGCGCCCATGATCGGCTTGGTGATTTCGGCGCATCGATGCAGGCCTACGCAACCGCGCGCGATATGGGATCCATGGCGGCTCTCAACAACATCGCGACGTTGCATGAAAATGGGGAAGGCGTCCCACCATCGCCCGAAACGGCCTTCCCGCTCTATGTCGAAGCGGCAGAAGGAGGCGACGTGCTCGCCATGACCAACGCGGCCCGCATGCTGGAATATGGCCGTGGCACGCCACAGGATGTCACCGCCGCCGCACGCTGGTACCAGGCCGCCGTGGACAAAGGCGACAGTTTCGCGCTCAGCAAGCTGGTGCCCTTCTACCTTGAAGGGCGCGGTGGCATTCCACAGGACACCGAGAAAGGCTTTGACCTCTATCGTCAGGCCATCGCGCGGGGCGATGCCATGGCCATGGCCACGGTGGCCGTGCTGATCGATAACGGCTTTGGCTCCTATTTCCCCGACCTGACGGCCAAGGATGCGCTGCTGGGCGCCTTGTCCGAAGGGGAGACGGGATCGGCTTTTGTTGTTGCAACCACGAATGGCAGCATGAACCTCGCATCCGACACGATCCGCGCGGTGCAGCAAGAGCTTGCCCAGGCGCAGTTCTATACCGGCGATCTCGATGGCAGGTTCAACCCGCTCTTCATCCGGTCGCTCGATGCCTATGCCCGGTCCCGCGCCAGCCAGAAACAGGACGGCTAGGGGCCATGCACCAGCTTTTCTGGGCCTTTGGTGCTGCCATCGCCATGGCGGCACCGCTTCTGGCGGATCCCAAGGTGGACCGGTTCGTCGATGACATTGCCGCCTGCCTGGGGACCGCGCCGCTGGATCTTGTCATCGCCGGTCTGCCCAACGACCAGACCGCGCTGTCAGCGGCCCAGGCGGCCTCCCTGCGCCTGTCGGTTGAGGAGGCATTGTCCGCCACGGGCCGCGTCCGCCTGATCCCGGCCCGGGATGTCAGCCAGTTGCGGGCGTTGCAGGACGGCACGACCGGCCTGACGGGGGCAGAGGCACAGGCGCTGATCACCCGCGCCCATGACGGCGATGCGGCGATCTTCATCGTGGCCCCCAACCGGCAGGATCAAACCGTGGGCTACCGGTTGCAGGCCATAACTTCCGATGCGGCCTGCAAGGCGACCAGCGCCGCGTTCGAGGCTGCCGTGGCGGGATCAGGTGCTGCCAATGTCGACCGCGTGGTTGAGGCTGCCCTGAAACAGTTCGAGGCGGCGACAACCCAAACCTCCGGCCTGACCATCTGCCCCGTTCAAACCACCGGCGGCTATAGCGCCTGCGCCGACGTGCTGGGCAACCGGTTGACCGCCCTTGCAACCAAACGGGCAGGCGGTGCGACCCGTATCCTGACCGGCAACCGTTTCCATGTCAGCACCGCCACCGCCCAGTGCCAGGGGGATGATGGCAACGCCACCCTGCGCACCCGGCTCGGCCATGACCCCCGCAACGGCGCCTGGCTGGAACTGGAATTTGCCCAAGGCCCGCAGATCCTGTCGGCCATGCCGCGCACCCGGGTCGATCTTGGCGCACTCGCATGCGATCCCACCTTGCGTTCTTTGCCGGATTACATCGCGGCCTCCACCCGGCGTGATCGCACCCAGCTTGATATCGCCGCCGCCGCCACACCGTTCCGGCCTGGCCAACGACTGGAGGTGCGCATTGATCTGGGCGCACCCGCGGCCCTCTATTGCTGGGTCCTGGCCCCGGATGAGACCGCCTTCATCGCCTTGCCCGCCACCGCCAGTAACCCAGAGGCGCAGGGCGCGCTGATCTATCCCACCAGCTTTGGCCTGCGCCAGATCGTGCTCGACGGTGCCTTTGAAAACCTGTTTCACTGCTTTGCCGCACCGGCCCCGATCCCCCAGGCGCTTGATGCCCAGTGGCGCGACCTTGGCCCGGCAGGTGGCAATCCCCGGCTTCTGGATCGCGCCCAGATCGAACAGATCCTGGCGCAAATGCGCGCCCAGCCTGGCCTGACAGAGGCGACGGCCCGGATCGTGGTCCGCTGACATGACCCACGCCGCCTCCCACGGGTTCGATGAAGCCTGCGCCGCCGACCTCGCCGCGGTGGTCGAGGCGCGCAACCTGCCACCCTCCGATGCGGCCTGGCTCGCCCGTGCCGTGGCCGGTGCCATCCGGCCCAGCCGCGATCGCCCGCTTTGGGACATGGCCCATGCCATCGCAGCGATCGGCGGTGACCCGGCGGATATCATCGACCTGGTCCTGAACCCGCAGCGCACCTCCGCCTCGGCCCTGCGCGCCCATATCCTGTCGACGGGCCGTGCCCAATCCGATGACAAGGGGCTGGCCCTGGGCGGGGCCGCGCCCTGGCACGGCTCCTGGACGGGCCTGGCCCGTAGCTTTGCCTTGCTGGAATTTCTGCTGACGGCGGATGAACTGGCCCGCTTTGCCGATATCACCGCCCTCCTGTCCGGCCTTGCAGACCCGGCTGCCGCACCAGACACCGCCCGCCGCCTGGCCGCGATGATGACAGCCTACCGCGCGGACCATATGCCCCTGGCCCCGTTCGAGCGTCGCTTTACCGCCATTCGCGGTTTCCTGCGCCAGTTGGGCCGCACCGACAGCTATAATGACGATGACATCCTGACCTTTTGGCAAGGGGGGGAAGACGCGCTTTTCACTACCATCGTGGCCCATTTCGTTACCTATGACCGGGTGGCCGCCGAACTGGGCGCGCTGACCGCGTTGCAGGGGGCCGACTACCTCAGCGGTATCGAAAACTGGGAGGATCGGTTAGAGGCCATCACCCTCCCTGACACCCAATCCGGCGCTGTCGAACAGGCCATGGCGACCCTGTCCGACCTGGCCCCGGGCACGCCCAAGGTGCTGACGGGGGCAGAGCGGGACACGCTCCTGGCGCTTCTCTCCCTTGATCCGTTCCATGCCAACCGCCCGCTCACGGTCCTGCGCGCCTTGGCCTTTGGGCGCATTCAATCGGGGATCGGCAACCGCCTGCGCCGTGGGTCCGGCGGGGCGGACCTGCCCGAACGGGTGACCTGTGCAGACGCGGATTACTCCGCCCTCCTGGCCAGGGCCCGGTCGCTGACAGATCATCTGAAAACCTGCATCACCATCGCCTTGACCCTGCGCGGCGCCACCGGCGAGGTGGCACAGGCGGGAGAGCGCAACCTGGCCCGTATGCGCCGCGCCGGGTTCGACGCCCCGCGCGATCAACTGGCCCGGGCTGTCGCCGCCATCGATGCGGCCCTGGCCACCGCCACTACCGAACTGGCGGCCCATTGCGCGGCGGTTGAACGACTGGCCGAACGCACGCC
The DNA here is from genome assembly GCF_016901225.1 of Actibacterium sp. 188UL27-1. GTDB lineage: Bacteria > Pseudomonadota > Alphaproteobacteria > Rhodobacterales > Rhodobacteraceae > 188UL27-1. The sequence goes on from NZ_JAFEUL010000004.1 coordinate 141,115, forward strand.
CCTTGGCGATCTGGTGGAGCGGGATCGCGCCAGCTTCGCGGCTACTTTCACCGCGTTGTATCTGGAAGGACATTCGGCATGACCCCCTCTGACGTCGATGATCAGCTTCTGGCCGAGCTTCATGCGGCCCGTCACCTGATCCTCGCCCGACCCGATGCGCGGGACGGGATCAGCCACGCTGACCTTTGGGGCCACGTCCGGCGGCAGCCGGGGCAGCCGGTATCGCTTGCGATCCAGCGCGGGCTCCGGGATGACCCGGCCTTGGCCCGGCGCTACCGCGCTATGTTGCAGGCTCTGTCCATGGCGCATTCTCCGGTGGCCCTGGCGGCCTCCGATGGCCGCATCCGCCGCACGGTGGGGGACATGGTAGTTGAACTGCTTTGCGAACCCGATCAGATCCCCTTGCTGGTCATCAGCAACGTGGCCGACCCATCGCCCCAGGCCGTTGAACTGGTGGGCGAATCCGGCACCGCCTTGCGCTTGGCCTTGCCCCCTTTTGATGGCGGGGCGATTATCGTCTCTCTCGTTGCCGACGGTCCCGACAGCGATGCAGCTTTGGGCATGTTGCAGGATCCCGGCACAGCCATTTTCCTGCTGCCGTGACCGTACCCGCCGCCCGACAACGCGTTCTGATCGTGGTGCCCACCACGGGTGCGGCCCTCGTCATTCGCAAACTCGCCCCGCGGCCCGGTCTGCCCCATGGCGCAGCCTTTGCCGAAGGGGATTACCGCCCGCTGGACCTGTCGCCGGATTACCGCGCGTTGTCAGGGCCGGAAGGTCCGGTGGCCCGTGCGCTCGGTGCCGCGCCGCCGCCGCACGAACTGCGCTTGTCCGGTGCACCGCAAAGCGGGCGCAGCTGGGAGGCACCGGTGGCCCTGGCGCATATCCTCCTGACCCGCGGCTGGACCCTGACCGATCAACCGGAGGAGGCGGATATGATCCTCTGGGCAACCGGCGCGGTCGACCTGGACCTAAATGTGATCCCGGGCGATTATGCCCTGCGGCGCAAGCTCGAATTGTCCCGCGATCTACTTGATGGCAAGCGGGTCGTGGTCGTCCTACCGCCTGATTCCGGCCTCTCCGACGCCCGTACCGCGTTGGACGAAGGGGTTATCAGGGTCATAACAGCAGACAATCTGAACGCGGCTTTGAGCGGGATTATTGAGGCAGAGAGTCTCGATAACGGCGCTTCACAGCAAGGCATCAAAACGTCCCATCTCAGCTTGGCAGCAGCCGTTGCCGTGCTTGCCGCGGGTGCCGGGATCTGGGCGCTACAACCCGATATCGTGCCGGACGATACGGATCAGGCCGCCATATCCTCCCAAACATCTGTCCCCGCGGGGACGGGGGAACGGCCAAATCCGGATACGCCAAAAACAGACCCCGTCCCGGCAGAAACCGAAACGGCAGGAGCCTCCTCGCAACCTGTCCCCGCGGGGACAGACCGCGCACCAGACGAACCCGCCGCATCCCCGCCCGTAATTTTGGCAGAGATTCATGCCGCGCCGGGCTCCTCCTGCCGGGCCGCCCTTTTTGATGCGGGGCGCCGGGTGCTGACCCGGATCGACAGTGCCGACGGATCTTTTGCCCCGTCGGTCCTGCGCCCCTCCCTGTGTGGTGTCGCATTGGATCCGACCGGCCCCGACCATGTGATTGGCACTGTCACGACCGATCCGCCGGATGCCCTGATGGCGGTTCCGGGACCGTCCAGTATGTACTTTCTCAAGGATACCATGCCGCAAAAGCTGGTCTACGACATCCCTGTGACCGGCAAGGGCGGTGTGGTCACCTTGCGCCACAGTTTCATTACGCCCGAAACCCAGATTACTGAGTGATAGGAGAGACCATGACCGTCACATCGACCTGTTCCGCCTTGGCGCTGACCCTTACCCTTTTTGGGTCCGGTGGCGCCGCGGCGCAGATGGCTCTGTTTGATGCGGCCGATTACGGCAAGGCGCAGTTTCCAGCCCGCGAAAGCACCGGTGATGCCGCGCGCTATATTGCGGCGCGCGAGGGCGGGGCTTTTGAATCTATCGCCGAACTTGCCCCGGCAGATCGTCTGGCCCAGCAGGCCCGTCCCATCGGGCGCATCGACATGCTGATCCGCAATCGCCGCACGGGGGAGGAGGGGACCAGCGCCTGCACCGGTGCCTTGCTGGGCGGTGGTCTGGTTTTGACGAACCACCATTGTCTGCCCCAGGAGGGTGAGATCGAGGTGCTCCAGGCCTCGATCCTGATGGATTACCTGACGCTCGACGGTCGCGCCTCCCAACGGTACGAATTGGATCCCAAACCGCTTGACTGGAATGCCGATCTGGATTTCGCGGTGGCCCGTGTCCCTGCGGGGACACCGTCTGACAGTTTTGGCCATGTCACGATCAGTGCATCACCCGAAGGAGTGGGGACGGCCCGGGTGGTGATCCACCATCCGCTGGGCAAACCCAAGGTCATGAGCCGCTTTCGCTGCATGCACCTGGCCGATCGCAGCTTTGATCCGTTCGTGGCACATCGCTGTGATACCTTGCCGGGCTCATCGGGATCGCTGCTGTTCGATGACCGCGGCATCGCGGTTGCGCTGCACCGGGCCGGTGGGCTGACCCCGGATGATCCATCAAGCTTTAATACCGCCGTTGATATCGCCCGCATTCTTGAGATCAGTCCGATCCTGGCAGAATCCATCGCCGCCCAGGATGCGGCACCCGCGGCACCGGCTGACCCTGCGGATCCCACCACGCCAGCCGCAAGGGATACGGGTCAAACCGGCCTTTCGACAAATCAGATGAACGATATTTTGCGGGGGGAATAGGGCATGATGCACAAAACAGCCTCTGCCCGGTCCCTGATCCCGGTGAGGGGAGACAGCCCCGCAACAAAAGGACACAGACAATGACATGCACCTCCCGCACAGCCTTGCCTCTGTTGGCGCTGATGGGCTTTGTCGCTGCCGCCCCGGCCGTGAACGGACAGTCGGCCTTGACCGATCCGGCCCCCGGGGCCAGCAACGAACAAACAGCGGCGACCCCGCAGGAACCAGTCCAGACCGAACAGGTCTCGGACGGCCGGACCAACCAACCGGCCAGCGACATCATCCGGTCGCTTGCGCCGTTCGAGAATGGCAATCCCGGAGCGCCACGGGTCGTGCAACTGCCCAAGGGCAAGGTGCGGATCGACACCTCGCGCAGCATCGATCTGACGGTCTTTTTTGTCTATGACAGTGCCCAGTTGTTACCGGAGGCGCGCCCGCAACTGGATGCTCTGGCGGCCGCGCTACACTCACCGGAACTGCGCAGCTCAAGCTACCTGATCGCGGGCCATACCGATGCCAAGGGATCGGATGCCTATAACCTGGACCTGTCGCTGCGCCGTGCCCTGAGCGTGCGCGATTATCTGGTGCGGGTCCACGGGATCAGCCCGGACCGTCTGATCGCCCATGGATGGGGAGAGCGTCAATTGCGGCTGCCGTCGGACCCGCATTCGGGTGTGAACCGCCGGGTGGAGATCGCGCTGTTGCTGCCCCGCAAGACATCGCTGTTGCGGACCGAAAAATCACCGCTTGGCCATCGTATCCTGGCGGCAGAGCACCGGTTCATCGAGCCGCCGATCTATCCGACCGCCCCCGGGCATCTGTATGACCCGCGTCACCGTCTGGCATCGGATGCGCTGGATGACTTCCATGCGTTGCCCACGCGGCCAACCCTGTAAATCTCACATATACCATTGATATCATTGAAAGGTTTTGAAAATGACACGTCTTAGAATGCTTCTTCTGGCTGTGCTGATCGGCGTCGGCTTTAGCGTCAGTGCAACGGACAGCGCCCAGGCCCAGGGGTTGAACATGCTGGTGATGGGGGAAGATGCCGACGAGGATTCGGTCGCCCGCGGGAACCGGATTTTCAACCGTGTGATCCTGGCCTTGGGCGAAGAGATGAATGTGCGCGGCTTCAACGTTTTTGACGAGACTGCCGTTGCGCTGAACATCACCCAACCCAACCGGGTGCGCCGCCGGGATGCCGAGCTGATCGACGTTTCGCGCGCCGTGCAAAACCCACCCCTGGATGTTGTTGTGGTCTTTCAGATCTATGCCTCTGCGCGGGATTCGTCGTATTCAGATGTCGTCCGCCCGGCGGTGCGCATCCCCGGTCGGATGTTGAATGTGAAGACGGGGCAGATGATTGGCTCGTTCGAGGTTTCGGGCCTGGAACTGCCGCCTTTGCCGGTGGATTGCGAGCGGGAATGCCTGTTGGAGACGGTGGGCGACAATGCGCGGGTTCTGGCGACCGAACTGGCCGATGCGCTGGCGGTGAAGCTGGAGGGTTTTGTGGGCACTCCGGGGGAGCCTGCCTTGACCGTGGTGGCACCATCCGGGACCGGAGATACCGGTGCGTCCAGTGGTGCAGTCGGTACGGAATGTGGTGGTTTGCCAACGGCTTATGTGATCAAGATGGACGGGTTTGACACGACCGAGATCACCGCGCTGGAAGAATATATGAACGCCTATAGCTGTGTGCAAAGTGCGCGTCCGGTGCGCGCCTCGTCCCGGTCTGCCGAATACTGGTACGAGACACGGTCGGACAGTGCCCGCCTGAACCGCAATCTGCGCCTGACGCTGGAACATATGGGCGTGACCGGGCAGGTCCAGTTTTCGGGCAATACCTTTGTGATCAGCAAGATCGCGACGCGGTAAGACGTCGCCGCAGTCAGCTGGCCCTCGCGGATGTTTTGCGGGGGCCTTTTTGTGCGTGAAGAGCGGCGGCGATTTCGAGAGATGCTCTGGTTTTCTAGCGCTGCTCTGTCTGCCAGTTGGGGTGGATCCAGGGTTCGGCATTGGCGCGGGGCAGGGGGGATTTGCCGAGGATGTGGTCGGCAGCCTTCTCCCCCACCATGATGCTGGGGCCGTTGAGGTTGCCGTTGGTGATGCGCGGAAAGATGGAACTGTCGGTGACGCGCAGGTTGTCCACGCCGATGACTTTCGTGTCAGGGCCAACGACCGCCATCGGGTCATCCGGCGCGCCCATCTTGCAGGTGCCGCAGGGGTGGTAGGCGCTTTCGGCATGGTCCCGGATAAAGCTGTCGAGTTCGTCGTCGGTTTGCAGATCAGCGCCCGGTTGGATTTCGTGGCGGAGATGCGGTTTGAACGCATCCTGGTGGAAAATCTCGCGGGTCAAGCGCAGGCAGGTGCGGAAATCCTGCCAATCCTGATCGGTCGACATGTAGTTGAAGACGATCTTTGGCGCCTCTGCCGGGTTGGCGGAGCGCAGGGTTATGGCCCCGCGGGAGGGGCTGCGCATGGGGCCGGTATGGGCCTGGAACCCGTGCCCTTCGGCAGCGGCCTGGCCATCGTAGCGGACGGCGAGCGGCAGGAAATGGTATTGGATATCGGGGTAATCAATGCCTGCCCGGCTGCGGATGAAAGCCGCACTTTCGAACTGGTTCGAGGCGCCGAGGCCCGTGCGGGTCAGCAGCCAGCGGGCCCCAATGATCCCTTTGGAGATCATGTTCCAGTATTTATAAAGCGTGATCGGCTGGGCGGCGGCGATCTGGAAATAGACCTCAAGGTGGTCTTGCAGGTTCTGGCCGACGCCCGGGCGGTCGGCGATGACGTCTATGTTGTGCTGGGTCAGGTGGGCGGCGGGGCCGATGCCCGACAGCATCAGGAGCTTGGGCGAGTTGATGCTGGAGGCGGCGACGATCACCTCCCGATTGGCGGTGATTGTCTGGGTTGTGCCGCCGGTTTGCAGTTCGACCCCCGTGGCGCGGCCGTCCTGGATGACGATCCGGGTGGCGAGGCCGCGGATCACATCGCAATTATCGCGTTTGAGCGCGGGGCGGAGATAGGCATTGGCGGCGGACCAGCGGCGGCCATTCCAGACCGTCTGCTCCATGGGGCCAAAGCCCTCTTGCTGTTGGCCGTTATAGTCACCGGTCATCTGGTAGCCGGCTTGGCGCCCGGCCTCGACAAATGCTTGATACAGCGGGTTGGCGCGGGGGCCGCGGGTGACGTGCAGGGGGCCATCGGTGCCGCGCCAGGTGGGATCGCCGCCATGGCCGCCATCGTGCCAGGATTCCATGCGTTTGTAGTAGGGCAAGACATCGGAGTAGGACCAGCCGCGGGCGCCGCTTGCCTCCCAATGGTCGAAGTCGCGGGCATGGCCACGGACATAGACCATACCGTTGATGGAGGATGAGCCGCCGATGACCTTGCCGCGCGGGCAGACGAGGCGGCGGTTGTTCAGGTGCGGCTCGGGCTCGGACATGTAGCCCCAGTCATAGCGCGCCATGTTCATGGGAAAGGACAGCGCGCCGGGCATCTGGATGAAGGGGCCAATGTCGGAGCCGCCATATTCGATAACGAGGACGGAGGATCCGGCTTCGGATAACCGATAGGCCAGGGCGCAGCCCGCGGAGCCCGCACCGATGATGACGTAATCGGCCTGCATTTAAAACGGCGCCTCTACATGACCCATGCGGACATAGACGGATTTGAGCTGGCTGTAATGGTCGATCGCGGCCTTTGAGTTTTCGCGCCCGACGCCAGAGGATTTGACGCCGCCGAAGGGGGCCTCTACCGGGGCGTCATTGTAAGAGTTGATGAAGCAGGATCCGGCCTGGAGTTGGGCGATGACCCGGTGGCCGCGCTTGAGGTCGCGGGTGAAGACCCCGGCGGAGAGGCCAAATTCCGTGGCGTTGGCGCGGGTTATGACGTCTTCTTCATCCTCGAAATCGAGGACGGCCATGACCGGGCCAAAGATCTCTTCGCGCGCGATGGTCATGTCGTCGGTGACATCGGCGAAGACGGCGGGCGTGATCCAGTGACCGGGCTGGTCGAGTGTTTCGCCGCCCGTGACGAGGCGCGCACCTTCGGCCTGCCCCTTGGCGATGTAGCCTTGCACGATTTCTAATTGCCGGGCGCTGACGAGGGGGCCGAAATTGGTGGCCTCGTTATGGGGATCGCCGAGGATGGCGGTGGCCAGGCGTTCTGTGAGGCGGGTCAGGAACGCCTCTTTGATCACCTTGTGCACGAAAACGCGGGTGCCATTGGAGCAGACCTGGCCCGAGGAATAGAAATTGCCCAGGATCGCGCCGCCTACGGCATCGTCGATATCGGCGTCATCAAAGACGATGAGGGGGGATTTGCCACCCAGTTCCATCGTGACGTGTTTCAGCCCCGCGGCGGCGGCGGCATAGACCTTGCGCCCCGTGGGGACCGAGCCGGTGAGGGAGACCTTGTTTACACGCGGGTCGGTGACTAGGGCGGCGCCAACATCGCCGCGGCCTTGCAGGACGTTGAAGAGGCCCGCGGGCAGGCCCGCCTCAACCAGGATTTCCGCTACTTTCAAAGCACATAGCGGCGTTTCTTCAGACGGTTTGAAGATGACGGCATTGCCGCAGGCCAGGGCGGGTGCGGCTTTCCAACAGGCGATCTGGGTCGGGTAGTTCCAGGCGCCGATGCCTACGCACAGGCCCAGGGGTTCGCGACGGGTATAGACCCAATCCTCCCCCAGTTGGATATGCTCCCCCGTGAGCGAGCCCGCCAGCCCGCCGAAATATTCCAAAGCGTCGGCCCCGCTGGTCGCATCGGCAACCAGCGTCTCGGACAGGGGTTTGCCGGTATCGTAGGTTTCCAGCACCGACAGGTCGTGGTTGCGGTCGCGCATGATATCGGCGGCGCGGCGCAGGATGCGACCCCGTTCGGTGCCGGTCATCTCAGACCAACCCACTTGTGCCGCGCGTGCGGCAGTGATGGTCTGGTCGATCAGGTCGGGTGTGGCGTCATGCAGGGTCGCGATGACCTCACCGGTTGCGGGGTACTGCACGGGGAGCGGCGCGCCCTCGTGGCAATCGATGTAAGCGCCGCCTACGAAATGGCTGCCTGGGGGTTGCGCGATCATGTCTGGTCCTGTCCCTGTGGGCCGGGGCCCGTTTCGATTATGTGCCGAGGTCGCCTTCCACATCCTGTGCGCGTAGCAGGCAGGATAGGGCCGCCTTGGTGTCGATAACGCCGATAGGCCCCGAGGGATCGGTAACCACAATATCCCGAGGGCTGTCCACCAGCATTTGGATGATGTCGCGCAGGGGCGTTTTCGACGGGATCATGCGAGCATCTGAGCCCATGGGGCCCGCGACCTTTGACATGATCTCGGTCGCGCGCAGAACGTTGAGCGGGTTCATATGGGCCACGAATTCGGCGACATAGGGCGTTGCGGGGTTCAGCACGATGTCCTGCGGTTCGGCGCATTGAACGATCCGTCCGCCTTCCATGATGGCGATGCGGTTGCCGATTTTCAGGGCCTCGTCCAGGTCGTGGCTGACAAAGATGATCGTGCGGCCCAGGCGCTGTTGCAGTTGTAGCAACTCGTCCTGCAGTTTGGTGCGGATCAGCGGGTCGAGGGCCGAGAAGGGCTCATCCATCAGCAGGATCGGCGCATCGGTGGCAAAGGCGCGGGCGAGGCCGACGCGCTGTTGCATGCCGCCCGAAAGCTCTTGCACCTGCCGGTCGGCCCATTCGGTGAGGTTGACGAGGTCCAGCTGTTCGCGGGCGCGGCGGTTGCGTTCTTCCTTTCGGAGGCCCGCGACCTCCAGACCGTAGGCCACGTTGTCCAGCACGGTGCGCCATGGCAGCAGGCCAAACTGCTGAAACACCATGGCGACCCGTTCCGTCCGCAATTTGCGCAGGTCGCGCGCGCTGGCGGTCACGACATCGATCACGCCGTTTTCCATGGTCACGTCAACCTTGCCGCGAATGACGGGGTTCAAGCCGTTCACCGCCCGCAGCAATGTGGATTTGCCCGACCCGGACAGGCCCATCAGCACCAGGATTTCGCCGTTATGCACATCGAGGGTGCAATCATGGACCCCAAGCACCTGATCGGTTTGGGCCTGAATTTCGGACCGCGACAGGCCTTGATCCATGAGCGGCAGGGCGCGTTTGGGCGTCTTGCCAAAGACAATGTTCACCGCATCGAAGCGCACCATGATATCGTTCATGATTTGACCCGGCGCGGTTTGAACATGCGGTCGAATATGATGGCGATGAGGACGATGGCGACGCCGACCTCGAACCCCTGTGCGATGTTGACAGTGTTGAGCGCGCGGACTGTTGGCACACCCAGGCCGTCTGCCCCCACAAGGGCCGCGATCACCACCATCGAGAGCGACAGCATGATGGTTTGGGTCAGACCGGCCATGATCTGGGGCAAGGCGTAGGGCAGTTCAACCTTCCATAACAGCTGTGATTTGGTGGAGCCGAAGGCCGTGCCCGCCTCGATCAACGCGGTGGGGGTGGAGGTGATGCCCAGATGGGTCAGGCGGATGGGGGCCGGGATGGCAAAGATCACTGTGGCGATCAGGCCAGGCACCATGCCGAGGCCAAAGAGGATCAGCGCCGGGATCAGGTAGACGAAGGTCGGGATCGTCTGCATCAGGTCCAAGACCGGTTGCATGATGCGGTAGAGCACCGGACTGCGGGCGGCGGCGATGCCCAAGGGGACGCCGACGCCCATGCAGACGGTGGCGGCAGCGAGGACCAGGGCGAGGGTTTCGGTCGTTTCCTCCCAATAGCCCAGATTGACGATCAGGAGCAGACCCATTGCCGTGAAGATCGTGAAACCCGGGGAGCGGCGCCACCAGGAGATCGCGGTAATGGCCAGGATGACGATGAAGGCATGCGGGGTCTGCAGGACCCAGAGCAGCCCGTCAATGATCCCTTCAAGCGCCGCGGAGAGGCCATCAAAGAACCAGACCATGTTTTGGGTCAGCCAATCGACGGCCGCCTTGGCCCAGGCCCCGATGGGGATCTTGTGCTCTTCGAGCCAGTCCATAACCCTGTCACCCTCTTTGTGTTCTGCGCTGTATTATGCGCAGTTGAGAGCGTTATAGGGACAGTTAGTCTCGTTCGCCACCATTCGACGTAGGGATCGGTCTAGCGTTCTGTTGGAATGCCTTCATCGGCCTGGGAGATCCGTTGGCTGAACTGGGTCATGATGTCAGGGGAGGGCGGCCAAACTCGATCGCGGCGGCATTTTCCTGTGCCTGTTTGGCAATCTTGGCCCCGGGGATTGGCAGAACGCGCGGTGACTTGGCCATATCAGTCAGCACAACGCACCCCGGGCCAAAGTGCGCCCGCCGGTCATCTGCTGGGTCGCCGCGTCGAAGAAATGACCGAGCTTTGCGACGACGATCATGTCGCTTCGGGTTGCCAGGGTCTGACCCAACAGTGTTTCGGAATGACCTGCGCCATAGAGGGCGGATGTGTCAAAAACCCTGACGCCCGCCTCCCAGGCCGCGTCGATGGCCATGCGAGAAGCCTCATCATTGGTGCCGGAATATCCCCTGCAGATATTGCCATTCCAAAAGGGGTCCCCGATGGCCCAACAGCCCATCCCGATGGGGGGCGTGTCAGATTCCGGACCATTGTGTCGCCCCGTGGTCATTGCTTTGGGACGGCGATATTTTCCGATGTATATGTCGCGCCAGACCCGTCCTTGCAATGCAAGTTCCACAAATGGAAGGAGCGGTTTGGGCCTGCCGGGTCTAAATCAGGCTTTCGATGAGGGGGCGGGTGTTCTCCGCGGTCATCGGGATGGGATTGCCACCGGTGCTGGGATCCTTGAGGGCACCTGCCAGGACGCGGTCGATGTCGAAGGTTTTGATGCCGAGCGCGGTGAGGGTCGGCGGGATGTTGAGGCTGGCGTTGAGGTCATCCACGAAGGTGCAGAAGCCCGTATAGCCGCCGGTCAGCCCCAGATAGGCCGCGGCCTGGTCAAAGCGGTGTTCGATGGCGGGGCGGTTGAATTGCAGGACGGCGGGCATGCAGACGGCATTCGTGGTGCCGTGGTGGGTGTGATAGATCGCGCCGACCGGGTGCGAAATGGCGTGGATCGCCCCTAGCCCTTTCTGGAAGGCCGTGGCGCCCATCGCGGCGGCGGACATGAGATGCGCGCGCGCCTCCAGATCCGCGCCATCGGCATAGGCGCGGGGCAGATAGTCTTTGACCAACCGCATTCCTTCCAGCGCCATGCCCTGGCTCATGGGGTGGTAATGGGGGGAGGAGAATGCCTCCACACAATGGGCGAAGGCATCAAGGCCCGTGCCCGCGGTGATTGCCGGCGGCATGCCCATGGTCAGTTCGGGGTCGCAGATAACCTGAGTAGGCAGCATCTTGGGGTGGAAGATGATCTTCTTCTCGGCCGTCTCGGAATTGGTGATGACACCTGCGCGCCCGACCTCTGATCCGGTGCCAGCGGTGGTGGGGACGGCCACGATGGGGTGGATGCCTGCAGGGTCGGCGCGGGTCCACCAGTCGCCGATATCCTCGAAATCCCACAGGGGGCGCGTCTGACCGGCCATGAAGGCCAGCACCTTGCCCAGGTCCAGGCCGGAGCCACCGCCGAATGCCACAACCCCGTCATGGCCGCCGTCGCGGTAGGTTTTGAGGCCAGCGGTCACGTTCACCTCGTTCGGGTTGGGGTCGACTTCGCTGAACATCGCGCGGCCTAATCCGGCTGCGTCCAGCAGGCCGATCGCGGTCTGGGTGATTTCCATCCCGGCCAGCCCCCGATCCGTGACCAGCAGGGGCCTAGTGATCCCAGCGGTTTTACAGGCGTCGGCCAGTTCGGCGATGCGGCCCGCGCCAAAGCGGATCGCGGTTGGGTAGGACCAGGTGCCGGTCAGGGTCATGGGCTCAGCCCTTCTTCAGGTGATAGGATTTGGGGCGGGTCACGGCGTGGTAGCCCAGGACGGACAGGCCTTCGCCTTTGCCGGTATCTTTACAGCCTGTCCAGCAGAGCGCCGGGTCCAGGTAATCGCAGCGGTTCATGAACACGGTGCCGGTGTCCAATTGGTCCCCGATCCGTTCGGCCCGCCCCGGATCCTGCGTCCAGAGGGAGGCGGTGAGGCCATAGGGGCTGTCATTCATCAGGTCGATGGCCTCCCCCTCGGTCTTGACGGGCATGATGCCGACGACAGGGCCGAAGTTTTCCACCCGCATCAGATCCATGTCATGGGTCACGCCGGTCAGGATCTGCGGCATCAGATAGGCGCCACCGTCATTGGGAAAGCGCGCCGGGTCGATATGGGACTTGGCTCCCGCCGCGATGGCATCTGCCGTTTGTTGGCGGACCAGATCGGCGAAACGCGGCTGCGCCATCGGGCCCAGTGTGGTTTCCGCGTCCAGCGGGTTGCCCAGTATGTAGCCGTTCACGATCTCGACGGCCTTGGCGACAAAGTCGTCAAACAGCGGTTCGGTCACATAGATCCGTTCGATCCCGCAGCAGCACTGGCCGGAATTGAACATCGCCCCGTCGATCAGGCTGTCGACGGCGGCATCAAGGTCGGCATCCTGCATGACATAGCCCGGATCCTTGCCGCCAAGTTCCAGCCCGAGGGAGGCGAAGGTCCCGGCGGCAGCCTGTTCCATTGCCTGACCTCCGGCGACGGAGCCTGTGAAGTTCACATGGCGGATCACCTGATCGTCCAACGGGCGGGCGCGGATCATGTCGCGGGTCAGGTCATGGTCCCAGAACACGTTGCGAAAGATATCTTCGCCAATCCCGGCCTCGTGGAAGGCGCGGGCGATGCGTTCCCCCACCAGGGGCGTTTGGGACGCGTGTTTCAGGATGACGCTGTTTCCGGCAATCAGTGCCGGGGCGACCGTGTTGATCGCGGTCATGTAGGGGTAATTCCACGGGGCGATCACCAGAACCACACCTTTGGGCACCCGTTTGATCATGCGGTGAAAATTGTTGGAGTTTTCGATCTGCATGGGCGCCAGCGCCTCTGACGCGACTTTGGCCATGTAGCTGGCGCGTTCGTTCACCCCGCCGAATTCGCCGCCATAGCGGATAGGGCGGCCCATCTGCCACGCGAGTTCGGGCACGATCTCGTCATTCGTGGCGCCCAGGTTTTCGATGCCTTTCAGGACCAGGTCGATGCGGGTCTCTAGCGGTGTGAGCGCCCAAGCCATCTGCGCCGCTTGGGCCCGGGTGATGGCCGTCAGCGCGTCGTCGTGGGACATTGTCGGACGCTCGGCATAGACCGAGCCGTCGATGGGAGAGATGCAGCGGATCATGCGCGTTCGAACCCCCGGGCGATTTCCCAGTCGGTAACGGCTTGGTCGAACGCTTCCTGTTCGACCTCTGCCGCGCGGGTGTAATGGTCGATCACATCATCCCCCATGGCAGCGCGCAGCATTTTCGAGCCGCGCAAGGTTTCGGTCGCGGCGCGCAGGGTGTTCGGAATTTCCGGCGTGGTCGTGTCATCATAGAGGTCACCGTCATTGGGCGGGGCGAGGGGGAGGGTGTCTTCGATCCCCTTGAGGCCCGCGGCCAGCAGTGCCGCTTGGGCAAGGTAGGGGTTCAGGTCCGACCCGCCGATGCGGCATTCGATCCGCACGCCCTTTGTCCCATCGCCACAAAGCCGGAAACCGGCGGTACGATTATCCACGGACCAAGCGGTTTTGGTAGGGGCGAAGGTGCCTTTGCGGAAGCGTTTGTAGCTGTTGACGTAAGGCGCCAGAAAGCACGTGTATTCCGGGGCATAGGCGATGAGGCCCGCCACGTAATGTTCCATCATCTGGGACATGGCATGGGGCCCGTCGGGATCGTGGAAAACGGGGGTGTCGCCGTGCCACAGCGATTGATGGACATGGCTGGAGGAGCCAACCTTGTCGGCGTGCCATTTCGGCAGAAACGACGCGGCGAGGCCCCCGGCCCAGGCGATTTCCTTGATAGCGTGTTTCGCGATGGTGTGGTGATCGGCGCAGGCCAGCGCGTTGGCGTAGCGGATGTTCAGCTCCTCCTGGCCGGTTTCGGCCTCCCCTTTGCTGTTCTCAATCGGAATACCGGCGGCATAAAGGTGATTGCGGATGGGGCGCATCACCGCCTCTTCCTTGGTTGTTTGGAAGATGTTGTAATCTTCGTTATAGCCAGAAATCGGGGTGAGGTTACGGTAGCCGGATTTTCGGATCTGATCAGCGGTGCCTTCGAAGAGGAAAAACTCCAGTTCCGTGGCCATCATCGGGGTCAGGCCCATCGTGTCGGCCCGGGCGACTTGCGCCTTTAGCATCTGGCGGGGGCTGTGCGGGACAGGCGCGTGGGTGTGGTGATCCAGGATATCGCACAGCACCATGACCGTGCCCTCAAGCCAGGGCAGGGGGCGCAGGGTCGAAAGGTCTGGCGCCATGACGTAATCGCCATAGCCCTGCTGCCAGGAGGAAGCGGCGTAGCCGTCGGGCGTGGCCATCTCAAGGTCTGTGGCCAGCAGATAGTTGCAGCAATGGGTCTCCGCATGGCTGTGGTCCACGAAGTTGGCCGCGTGGAATCGCTTGCCCATCAGCCGCCCCTGCATGTCGACGATACAGGCCAGCACCGTGTCGACCGTGCCATCGGCGACCTGCTGTTTCAGTGTTTCGAATGTCAGGGACATGGGCGTTCTCCGTGTGGGGCCGGGTGTCAGAACCCGGCCCGCGCGTGTTCAGGTATAGCGGTAGGGACGGCCGGCCTTTTCCATGTCGGCGTTGTATTTTTTGAAAATCTCCACGACTTTGGCCTTGGTTTCGGACTCGGCGGCGATCTCGTCCCAGAAGGTGCGGGCGGCAGCTTCGACCTGGCCCCATTCCTCGTCGGGGATGGAGGTCAGCTCCATCTTGTCGCCGCCGACGCGCAGGCTGGCTTCCCCGCCCCAATACCACCACTGGCGGTAATAATGGGACTGCTCCATGCAGACCCGCATCAGCATTTGCAGATCTTCGGGCAGTTCATTCCAGCGGTCCATATTGGCAAAGAAATGGCCGATCCAGGCGCCCGAGATGTTGTTGGTGAGGAAATAGTTGGTCACGTCGGCCCAACCCACGGTGTAATCCTCGGTAATGCCGGACCAGGCGATGCCGTCCAGTTCGCCCGTCTGGACCGCAACCTCGATATCTTCCCACGGGAGCGTCACGGGCACGACGCCGAACTGGCTGAGGAAGCGACCCGCGGTGGGGAAGGTGAAGACCCGCTTGCCCTGCAGGTCGGCGAGGGAGCGGATCGGGTCCTTGGTGGCGAAATGGCACGGATCCCACGACCCGGCGGAGATGTGTTTGACGCCGACTTTCTCATATTCTTCGGCCCAGATCTCGTTCAGGCCGTATTGGTTGAACAGAACCGGCACGTCGAGCGAATAGCGCGAAGCGAAGGGGAAGTAGCCGCCGAACACGGTCACCTCGGTCGGGGAGGCCATGCTGTCATCATCCGATTGCACCGCGTCGATCGTGCCGCGCTGCATGGCCTGGAACAGCTCACCCGTGGGGACAAGCTGGTCGGCATAGAACAGCTCGATCTGCATCCGGTCGCCGGCGATGGTGTTGAACATCTTGATCGCCGGGTCGATCACATGTTCGGCCAAGGCCGCACCGGCATAGGTCTGCATCCGCCAGGTGATGGTCGATTGCGCCAGGGCCGGTGTGGCGAGCGTGGCCGCCGGGACCGTTGCGGCACCCGCCAGAAACTTACGTCTTGTCGTCATTGTTACTCTCCTTGTCGGTTGGGGTGGCCCCGTGATCCGGGCTTCTTTTCGTTATTTGTGCGAATTCTGGTGCAAGGATCGCCATGATCCAGTCGTCGTGGCGGGTGGCGCCAAGGCGAACTGCTGCGCGCAGCGTCCCTTCATGGCGAAACCCACAGGCGCGGTAGCAGCGGATCGCCCGAGTGTTAAAGGCCAGAACCCGCAGCGAAACCCGGTAAAGGCCCATCGTACCAAAGGCATGGGCCAGGGTTTGCCGAATGGCGCGCCGTCCGATACCGCGACCAAGGACCTCTTCGGTCAACAGCCCCACGGCAAGGCTGGCGGACTGGTCCGCCATTGAGACGCTGTGCAGACGGATCTCGCCCACGGGGCGACCATCGGCTTCGATGATCCGACCAAAGGGTTGGTCACGCAGCCAGGTGCACCAACCTTCGGACACGACCCGGGAGCGGGTCGAGGGGCTGTCGGGATCGCCCCCGAACATTCGGTGGATCTGGTCCGAGATAGGTAAGGCGGCGTGCCAGTCGGCATCCGCCGCCTTCGGAGGGCGCAAGGTCACGCGAAAGTCGGTCATGGTGTCAGTTCCCATAGACAACCCCCGGCAGCCACAGCGCGATTTGCGGAAAGGCCATGATGACCGCGAGGGCCAGGATCATCACGCCAACGAAGGGCAGGATCGAGATATAGATGTCGCGCAGCCCGATCTCGGGCGGGGCCATGGCACGCATCAGGAACAGGTTATAGCCAAAGGGCGGGGTCATGTAGGCGATCTGAGTGGTGATGGTGTAAAGGACACCGTACCAGATCAGATCGAACCCCAACGCCTTGACCAACGGTACGTAAAGCGGGGCGACGATGACCAGCATCGCCGTGTCATCGAGGAACGTGCCCATGATGATAAAGCTGAGCTGCATCAGGATCAGGATGACCCAGGGGTTCAGTCCCAGTTGATCGGTAAAGAGCGTGTCGATGGCGCGGACGGCGCCAAGCCCGTCGAACACCGCGCCAAAGCCCAGGGCGGCCAGGATGATCCACATGAACATGCAGGTGATGGCGAGGGTCTGGCGGGTCGAGGTTTCGAACACTTGCCACGACATCCGGCCCTTCAAGACGGCGGCGAGGAAGGCCGTGAGCGCGCCCACGGCAGAGCTTTCGACCAGCGAGGTCCAGCCATTGACGAAAGGGATCATCATCGCCGCGAAGATGCCGATGGGCAGGAGGCCCGCGCGCAGAAGGCGGAATTTCTCGGCCCGGCTGACCTGCCGTTCGGAGGGGTCCAGCGCGGGTCCGAGGGAGGGTTGGGCCCGACAGCGCAGGTAGATGTAAAGGATGAAAAGTGCAGCCATCATCAACCCCGGCAGGATACCTGCCAACCAAAGCTGCCCCACGGGTTGGCGCGCGATCATCGCGTAAAGCACCAGGACGACCGAAGGCGGGACAAGGATGCCAAGGCTGGACCCGGCCTGTATGACGCCTGTGACCATGATTTTGTCATAGCCGCGGCGCAGCAGCTCGGGCAGGGCGATGGTGGCACCGATGGCCATGCCCGCCACGGACAATCCGTTCATGGCCGAGACCAGGACCATCAGCCCGATTGTGCCGATGGCCAGCCCGCCACTGACCGAGCCCATCCAGACGTGAAACATGCGGTAGAGGTCATCGGCGATGCGGCTTTCGCTGAGAATATAGCCCATGAAGATGAACATCGGCAGGGTCAGTAGCGGATACCATTTCATCAGCTTCATGGCCGCGGAGAACGGGATATCCTGCCCACCCGTGCCGTAAAGCGCGATGGCCGAGATCGCGGCGACCACCCCGATGGCGCCAAAGACGCGCTGGCCGGTCAGCAGCATCAGCATCATCGTGGCAAACATGAAAAGCGCGATCATTTCATAGGACATCAGGCGGGTGCCTCCGTCAGGCGCAGGATGTCCTTGAAAAGCTCGGATATGGCCTGGAGCAGCATCAAGGTCAGGCCCAGCACGATGACCGATTTGATGGGCCACAGGTAAGGGCGCCAGGCGGTTGGGCTGCGTTCCAGCCGGCCGACCTCGCTTTCACCGGTCAGGAAGCCCGCGAAGAACTCCAGCGGTGGAGCGGTGAAATTGCCGAGCGAATAGGCGGTCGAACCGAGCGCGCCGTAAAGCAGAACGCCCAGGTAGAAGATCAGGAACAGCACCGTGACACAGTCGACCCAGGCTTTGCGTCGGTCGCTCCAGTTGCCGTAGAACAGGTCCATGCGCACATTGGCGCCCAGTTGAATTGCATAGGGCCCGCCGAGGATGAAATAGGCCATCATGGCGAATTGCGCGGTTTCCAGCGTCCAGAGCGAGGGCAGAAGGAAGGTTTTCGAGATGGAGGACCACAGCAGCACGGCCATCATCGCGAACAGGCCGTACATCACGGCGCGGCCCAACCCGTAATTCACGGCGTCAATGGTCCGGATATAGGTGCCCATCGCCCGGGTCATTGCTGTGCCTCCGCCGGGAGGCTGGCCATGGCATCGATCAGCCATGGGCATAGCAGATCCGCGATCTGGGCCTGCGCGTCTGCGGTCTGCAACAGGTCGTTGCGCACCTCGATCATGACATTGGGCAGGTCATTGGCTGCGCCGTACAGGTCCAGCGTGTGCGTCACGCCATCGGCCTGGCTGTAGGGCTGGTTGAGGCGGATGATATGCGCTGAATGATCCTGCGCCTGATCCATCATCGCTTGCGCCAAGGCCGGGTCCGTGCCGTGGAGCACACCGATCTGAACCTCCCGTCGCGTGCCATCATAGATGGGCGTAAAGGAATGGACGGTGATCAGGGCCTTTGGCGCGCGTTTTGCAATCTCTGTGGCGAGGCGGTCGCGGAAAGGCGTGTAAACCTCTGCAATCCGCTCGGCCTTGTCCGCCGCAGACAGGTTGGTGTTGCCGGGGATGGCATAGCTCTCGCTGCGGTCGGGGATGGCATCGGTGGCGTCGGGCGGGCGGTTGCAGTCATAGACAAGGCGCGAGATCGTGCCCGCCACGACAGGTGCATCCAACCGCCGGGCCATCTGCCGGGTGAGTGCACCCGCACCCGGATCCCAGGCGATGTGGCTGTCCAGCGCCGCAGGCGCCAGCCCCAAGTTGTTCAGATGCGCCGGGATATGTTGTGATGCATGTTCACACACCAACAAAAAGGGGCCGGTGCGATCGCCAAATGCCACCTCGACCACCGGTCCGTATCTCTTTTCGATTGATCCTGCCCCACACATAGGAAATAATCTCTTTAGCTGCATCGCGCCTGTCAAGATTTTTTCAGAAGAAACCTCTTCTGGATCTGCTAAAAAGAAGACATCGTTTCGCCGGGAGAGTAGAAAATGGGCAAAGGCGAAAATACGGTCTTTGATCAGGTGCAGGCATTACACGGTGACCTGACCCGGGCGGAACGGCAATTGGCCGACACGATCCTGGACAACTATCCAATCTCAGGACTGGGCAGCATTACGGAATTGGCAGAGCAAGCGGGGGTTTCGACCCCCACCGTGGCCCGAATGGTGCAAAAGATCGGCTATTCCGGTTATCCGGAGTTCCAGGCGGCTTTGCGGGTGGAGTTGCAGGCCATGGTCTCAAACCCCGTGCACAAAAGGGAAAGGTGGGGCCAGGACATCCCGGAAACCCATGTGTTGCACCGGTTTGCCCAGGCCGCGTCCGAGAATATGTACCGCACGCTCGACCAGATCGACCCGGTGGAATTCGATGCGCTGTGCGGGATCATCATCGACCCGGCGCGGCGGTTGCACATCGCGGGCGGGCGCATTTCCGGCACGCTGGCGCAGTACCTGTTCCTGCATTTGCAGATGATCCGGCCGGGCGTCGCGCTGGTGCCGACCCATTCCAATGTCTGGCCGCATTACATGCTGGATATCGGGGCGGGTGACACACTGATCGCGTTCGATGTACGGCGCTATGAAAACTCGACCCTCCTGATGGCGGAGATGGCCCATGAACGGGGCGCTGAGATCGTGTTGTTCACGGACCAATGGCGTTCTCCCATTCACCGGGTGGCGAGCCATACCTTTGCCGCGCGCATTTCGGTGCCGTCCGCATGGGACTCCGCCATGGCGACGATGCTGCTGATCGAATGTGCCATCGCCGCGGTGCAGGAAGGGAACTGGGAAGCGGTCAAATCCCGCACCGACACGCTGGAAGCCTCCTTTGACCGCACAGGCCTGTTCCGCAAGTTTACCTGAGCGGGAATGTCGGGCCGATTTTGACTGGTGCAGTCTGGATCGGCGTATTTATGGTGCAGGCGGCGCTGCGGTTTTATGGATACGGTGTGAAACTGCGGCGCAGATCGGTGGGAGGGAGTGTGAGATGTCGTGGACGGATTTGCCCCCGGATCAGTGGTCAGCGACAGTTGCAGAGGCGGTCGCGCGGCTGGATCCGCCCGCCGGTCCGGGCATTGCCCGGTTCGATATTCAATGACGGATCGAGGATAAAGCGGCGATCCATCGCGGGTCGCTGCGTGTCGAGGGTGATTTCATGTTGCCTTCGGAGATGACGGCGGTCTTTGGCGACCTTGGGGTCGGGGGGCGGATCTCGACAGAGGTGATTGGTGACGACCTTGGGGTGGCGACCCTACCGGTCCTTGGTGATGTGAACTGCGCATCAATGGTGAACGCGTCTGCGGGCCTGATCCTGATCTCTGGTGATCTGTCGGTGCGGGATTGGGTTTTTGCGAATGCCCCGGATTCCTCTCTGGTCGTCGGGGGTGCTTTTGAGACGCCACTGTTCATCGGATCCGATATCTGGGTCGCTGTGGGCGAGACGGCCCGCATGGAAGCCGGGATCGGATATGCCGCGCCGATGGGCGCGGATGGGGAGGAGGATTTCACGCGCATCATTCGTCCCGCCATGAACGAGCGATTGACGCTGCGAATGCTGGACCTGGATGAGCATGAATGGGAGGAGATCTTGGATGAGCAGTTCATCGAAACGGGGACTATTGTGCCCTGACTTTCGCCGCCGAAAAGATCTACTCAGACTGAATTATACCATGCAGTTATTGGAAAACAAACGCGGATGACGGACGATCCTATCGCGCGGCCAAAGGAGGGGACGGTCAAACCCTTCGGTCCGCTAATTCAAGTGCCGTATCGGGCCAACTTCGCCGGCGATGACTTGCGCAGGGTAAAGCAAGGCCTTCTTCCCAAGGCCATGGAAGACAAATGGATCATCTATTGGGCCGATGATGTTGTGCATTTCCACCGATCCTGGACGGGCATGGGGATCTATCAGATCCACCTTGTCGCCGATGGCGGTGGCGCCCGAGTTGATGCCGCGTTTGTTGCGAAGAAAGATGATCAGAGCCCAGAGGATTTGGCGTACCAAGCGCAGTTGCTTGATTTTCTGGTGGGCAACCTGCTGCTGGGGCGGCGGGACCCGTTTCCGCTTCCACTGGGGCATGGGGACAAGCACGACGGTACCCTGCAGCACAGTGTTTCCGGCACTGGCTACCCGCAGAAAAACGCGCGCGATAGCGGGACCTGCGCCACAGACAAAAGCCGGGACTGACGGGAGCCTACTACCCTACTGCGGGGTCAGCAGGCAGACGGCGAAGTCGTCGGCGTCGTCAGTGAGGAATTCGGCCATGTGCCAACCTGCTTTGCCGATGATGGCGCCAATGCTGTCAGGTGTGTATTTATGGCTGTTTTCGGTGTGGATGCTTTCGCCTGATGCAAAGTCAAAGCTGTGTTGGCCCAGTGTGACGGTCTGGCCGGCTTGGCTGACCAGATGCATCTCGATCCGGGCGTCTTCGGCGTTCCACCGCGCCTCATGGGCAAAGGCGTCAAGGTCGAAATCGGCACCCAGCTCTGAGTTCAGGCGCGCAAGCAGGTTCATGTTGAAGGCTGCGGTCACCCCTTGGACATCATCATAGGCGCGCAGCAAACGGTCCGTTTCCTTGACCAGATCGATGCCCAGGACAAAGGACCGGACGTCCGGCCAGTTTCGGGCGCGCTGCAGCAGATCAATGGCGTTTCGCGGGTTCAGATTGCCCAAGGTAGAGCCGGGAAAGAAGCCAACCTTGGCGCGGCCTTTCAGGGCATCGGGGAACGACACGTCAGACATAAAATCACAGGCGACGGGGCTGATCTGCAGGTCGGGATAGTCGGTCTGGAGACCCTTGGCCGTCTCTGCCAGGAAGGCCTCAGAGATATCGAGGGGGGTATAGGTCGTGATCTGGGGGATCGCGTCCAACAGAATCTTGGTCTTGACGCTGGCCCCGCTGCCAAGCTCAACCAGGGCTGTGTCATCGGGCATGTGGGCGGCCAACGTTGCGGTTGCCCCGCGCAGGATCGAAAGCTCTGTGCGGGTCGGATAGTATTCCGGCAATTCGGTGATCTGTTCGAACAGCTCACTGCCCGTTTTGTCGTAGAACCATTTGCTGGCCAGCCATTTGGGCGCGGCGCCCAACCCGTCCACGGCTGAATCCCATAACTCGGTATTTTCACGAAGATGCTTGTTCATAACTTACAGATCCTTTGCAAGGCGCAGGCCCAGCATTTGCCAACGTTGATGGGGGAAAAAGAAAGTACGGTAGCTGCGGCGCATTTGTTGGCGGGGGGTGGCACAAGACCCACCGCGTAGCACCATTTGGTTGACCATGAATTTACCATTGTATTCGCCAATGGCACCGGCGGGTGGGCGGAAACCGGGATACGGGGTGAATGGGCTTTGCGTCCATTCCCAGACATCGCCCCACATGCGGCCACCGGGCAGGGGGCGCAGGGCCGCGGTTTCCATGAAATTGCCGGCGATCAGGTTGTCTGCGCTGGCAACCTCCCACTCCGCCTCTGTCGGCAGGCGGGTCCCGGCCCAGCGGGCAAAGGCATCGGCTTCGTAATAGCTGACATGGACCACTGGCGCGTCAAGGTTGACAGGCTGCGCACCGCGCAGGGTGTAAGACCACCAGGCGCCGTCCTGTTGCCACCAGTAAAGCGGAGCATCCCAGCCTTCGCGTTGGCAGGTGGTCCAGCCATCCATGAGCCACAGGGGTTGCTGGGCATACCCGCCATCGTCCATGAACGCGACCCAGTCGCGGTTGGTGACCGGACGGTCGGCCAATTGGAACGGCTGAAGGAAGGTCTGATGGCGGGGTTGTTCGCAATCATAGGCAAAACCGTCGCCGCCATGGCCGATCTCAACCAAGCCGCCATCGTGGCGGGTAAAAGTCAGGGGCTGTTCTGTGACGACCGGCATCGGTTCGGGGTCGCGATAGGTGGGCAGCAGCGGATTGTGCGACAGACCGTGCAGCAGATCGGTCACCAGCAGTTCCTGGTGCTGCATCTCGTGATGGCAGCCCAGTTCGACAAGATCCAGCAGGCCCGGATCATCATCGCGCTGTTCCATCAGATTTTGTAACGCCTCTTCGACATGGGCGCGGTAGGCGCGCACGTCATCAAGCCCGGGGCGAGAGATCAGGCCGCGCTTGTCGCGCGCATGGCGCGGCCCGGCCTGGACATAGTAAGAGTTGAAAAGAAACGCAAAACGCTCATCCGGGGAGGCGTAATCGGTCACGCGGGGCTTGAGGATGAACTCCTCAAAGAACCAGGTGGTATGCGCGATATGCCATTTGGCGGGGCTCGCATCCTCCATCGATTGCAGCATCATGTCTTCGGGCGTGAGGGGGGCGACCAACGCATCGGTCTGCTGCCGGACGGACCGGAAAAGATCCGGGATATCTGCGGTGTCGGTCTGCGGGCGAACAGATGATCTGGTCATGGTCGGGCCTTTGGACTGCGAACGTGGCTGCTGATGGCGCATGGTCAAGGGTTGCCTCAACGGGGCCCCGAAGCGGAGCGATGAGGTAAAAGTGACGGATCAGCTGCCAGCGCGTGGCAGAGATAGGGTTTGACATGCGGGGGAGAGATATCCGGTCCTGCTGGTTGCGATCGGGCGTTGCGCCGGGTTGGATCCTCAATATGGCGTGTCTTAACGGAGCTGCCAGGATTACCTCTGATCTGGGTCCGGTTCGGCAGCAACTCGCCTCTTGCCCGCGGCAGGAGCCGGGGCTTTGCGCGGGGTGGGGTCGTGCGTCGATCACGATCTTGCCATCCCGATCACGGGGTTCGGCCCTTGCAGCGGGGGCGCCTGACCCATACCCCTGGGACGAAAATTCCTGACGAAGGCAGATCCGATGGCTGAAACCACCCCCTACACCCCGCCCGAAACCTGGACCTGGGACAGTGAAAGCGGCGGCAAGTTCGCCAGCATCAACCGCCCCATCGCGGGCGCAACCCATGACAAGGAGTTGCCGAGGGGTGCGCATCCATTCCAGCTGTACTCCCTGGCCACGCCCAACGGCGTGAAGGTCACGGTGATGCTGGAGGAGCTGTTGGCAGCCGGGCATGTCGGTGCGGAATACGATGCCTGGCTAATCAAGATCGGCGATGGCGATCAGTTCGGCAGTGGCTTTGTCGGGGTCAATCCAAACTCAAAGATCCCCGCCTTGATGGATTAAAGATCCCCGCCTTGATGGATTACAGCGGCGAAACACCGGTTCGGGTGTTCGAATCCGGTGCGATCCTGTTGCACCTGGCAGAGACATTCGGCGCCTTCCTGCCGGCTGATCCGGCAAAACGCCCTGAATGCCTGTCATGGTTGTTCTGGCAGATGGGCAGCGCGCCCTACCTTGGCGGCGGCTTTGGCCATTTCTACGCCTATGCACCGGAAAAGTTCGAATATCCGATCAACCGCTTTACGATGGAGACCAAGCGGCAACTGGACGTGCTGGACCGCCATTTGGCGGACAGCCAATTCATGGTCGGCGATGAGTATACGGTGGCCGATATCGCGATCTGGTCCTGGTATGGGCAACTGGTTCTGGGGCGGCTGTACGATGCGGTGACCTTTCTGGATGTCGAGAGCTATACCCATGTCAAGAGATGGGCCGACGCGATCGACGCCCGGCCTGCGGTTTTGCGCGGCCGCAAAGTAAACCGCAATTTCGGGGAGCCGGAAATGCAGCTTCACGAACGCCATGCAGCCGCCGATTTCGACACAAAGACGCAGGACAAGGTCGCGCCGGAGGGAGCGGATTAATCCACATCCGGTCTGGTAGTTGCGCGTACCGGGGAAGATCACCCGACCTCATTTGTCCTCGGCATGGGGTTCGGGGCGCACATCAATGCATACGGTGTTAAGATACCACCTTGATCTTTGACCGGACAAGGCGGGATCGCGTGCATTTTTGAAATATATTGAAACTCTTGTTTGTCCTGAGCGCGGTATTTTGGTATGTATCGCTGGAGCGCATCGGTGGGCAGGGGTTGTCACATGCCCCCACCACCTGACACCGATCTCACGATCAGAGCCACATGGGAGGCTGTTCATGCGTAACCTGACACGATCTGAGAGTATTTCGTCCGTGCTTGAAAAACTTGGTCCGTTTCCGATGCAGACATTGGAGACGTTCGAAGATTTGGGTCTGAACGATGAGGAGATCTGTGGATATTTCGCGATCTCCGCAACGGATTTGGCGCGGGTGCGCCAGATCGACCAGGTTTTGCCCCATGATCAGACAGATGGGGCGGCGGTCCCACGGTTTACGGGCGTGCCCTTTTCGCATCGCAAACCGGTTTTTAGCGCATTCATGGCAACCCGTGCCAGTTGTTAGGCCCATTCGCTAGGCGGAGCCAAGCTGTAAGTCCTCTACCCGTTGGTCCGGTCTTTCGCTAGACAGGGCCAAGCCAAGTGCGGGGGATAGATGGGACAGGTCGTCATTCTTGGGGTCTTTGTGGCGGATACCACATACCGGGCAACCCGCATGCCAAGGATTGGTGAAACCTTTCTGGGTGACGGATTTGCCTTGGGCCCAGGTGGCAAGGGATCCAACCAAGC
Organism: Actibacterium sp. 188UL27-1; assembly: GCF_016901225.1. GTDB lineage: Bacteria > Pseudomonadota > Alphaproteobacteria > Rhodobacterales > Rhodobacteraceae > 188UL27-1. Next base: position 166,484 of record NZ_JAFEUL010000004.1, read on the forward strand.
CGTGGCCAGTGCGCGTATCGGCGCTGACACCCATTTCATCACCCATCTGGGGCAGGATGATTTCGCTGACATGGCGCTTGGCCTTTGGGATAAGGCTGGGATCACACCACATGTCACGCGCAATGCAGACAGCTACACCGGGGCCGCCTTCATCTTTGTGGAACAGGGATCCGGTGACAATGCGATCATCATCTCTCCCGGGACGGCGGCCTTGATGACCGGGCAGGATATGGAGGCCCACTCCGATCTGATCGCCGGGGCGGATGTTTTTGTCACCCAATTGGAACAACCGGTGGAGGCTGCCTTTCGTGGGTTGGAGATTGCCCGCGCAGCCGGTGTTACGACCATTCTGAACCCGGCCCCGGCGACCGACTTGCCGGACGGGATGCTGGCCTTATGCGATTATGTCACCCCGAACGAGACAGAAACGCAGGAGTTGACCGGGCTGTGCGTCACCACGGTCGAGGATGCGGTACGCGCAGCAGACGCCTTGCGCGACCAAGGTGTTGGGACACCCCTGATCACCCTGGGTGAACGCGGGGTCTATCTGGCAGGGCATGGTCTGGTTCCGGCGATCACGGCAGGACCCGTGGTTGAAACGACGGGGGCTGGTGATGCCTTCAACGGCGCATTCGCCGCGGCCTTGGCCGAAGGGCAACCCCCTGTGCAGGCAGCCCGGCTTGGCTGTGCCGCAGCGGGGCTGTCTGTCACGCGCACCGGCACCGCCCCGTCCATGCCGCACCGGGCAGACGTTGACGAATGGCTCAACTGACCTTAGGGCAAAGATATCGTGATCCCGGTGGGTTGGGCAGTCATGTTACTGTCATGCGGGTGACATAACCGAGTGCAAAACAACATGGCGACGTTGGGCTGGATGTGAAATACCGCACCATCTTTTTGTCTGACATTCATCTGGGCACGCGGGGCTGTCAGGCAGGGTTGCTGCTGGATTTCCTGTCATGCCATGACGCGGATGTCTTTTACCTGGTCGGGGACATATTCGACGGATGGAGCCTGCGCCGTGGCTGGCATTGGCCGCAAAGCCATAATGATGTGATGCAGGCCTTTCTGGCCAAGGCCCATGACGGGGCCAAGATCATCTATATCCCGGGCAACCATGACGAGGTGATGCGCGCCTATCTGGGCACCCATTTTGGCGGGATCGAGGTCATGCAAACCGCCAACTTTACCGCACTTAACGACCGTAAATATCTGGTGACCCATGGCGATCAATTCGACTCGGTCGTGGTTTATGCCAAATGGCTGGCCCATGTCGGCGACCGCGCCTATGTCGCGATCCTGCGGTTGAATACCTGGTTGAACAAGGCGCGCTGGATGTGGGGCGGGCAATACTGGTCCCTGTCGAAGTGGCTGAAAAATCAGGTAAAGCACGCTGTCAGTTTCATCAGCCATTATGAAGATGCCCTGACGGACGAGGCGCGGCGCGGCCATTATAATGGCGTGATCTGTGGCCATATCCACCACGCCAATATCCGCCATATCGGCGACGTCGAATATGTGAATACCGGGGATTGGGTCGAAAGCTGCACCGCCATTGTCGAACGCGACGACGGTGAGTTGCATTTGATCGACTGGGCGTCCTCGAAACGGCTGCGCGAGATGGCCCGCAAGGCCAATGGCAAGCGCAAGAACAAGAAACGCACCGTAAGCGTCGATCCCGACATGCGCGAAAGTGCCTGAGCAGAAGAGAATTCCAGGAATGACGACGACACAATCCACCGAAGAGCGGCTGGGCGCCGCCGTCCATCAGAACACGGCCCTGTCCAAGGATGGCATGTTGGAACGCGCATTTTCACGCCTATTCCGGGGGCTGGTCTATGCGCAGATCTGGGAAGATCCAGTGGTGGACATGGCGGCGTTGCAAATCGGACCGCAGGATAACGTGGTTTGCATCGCGTCCGGCGGGTGCAACATGATGTCCTATCTGACGGCGCGCCCGTCCTCGGTCACGGCGGTGGATCTGTCACCGGCCCATGTGGCGCTGGGACGGCTCAAGATCGCAGCCGCACAGCACCTGTCACAGGCGGAATTTTATCAGCTTTTCGGTGATGCCGATCAGCCGGGCAATCCTGCACTGATTGCCCAGCTTGCGCCGCATCTGGACGCGCAGACGCGGCTTTTCTGGCTTGCGCCGCGCGCGCCCTTTCGGCCCCGGGCGCAGATGTTTCGGCGCGGCTTTTATCGCAATGGCGTGCTGGGACGTTTCATCGGGGCGGCCCATGTGGTGTCTGGCATTGCCGGGGTCAGTTATGCGCCTTTCCTCAGGGCCAAGACGATGGAGGATCAGCAACGCTTTTTTGACAAACGCATCAACCCGCTTTTTGACCGCAAGGTCGTGCGGTGGATGGCCCGCCAGCGCGCGTCTCTGTTTGGCCTGGGCATTCCGCCGGCGCAATATGACAAACTGGCCGCCGATGGTGGCGGTGACGTGATTGAGGTGCTGCGCGAACGGGTCAGAAAGCTGACCTGCGATTTTCCGGTGAGCGAGAATTACTTTGCCTGGCAGGCGTTCAATCGTGGGTATCGGAAGGGGGGGCAGGGGCCGGTACCGCCGTATCTGGAGGCGGATCAGTTCGAGGCTGTCCAATCCAGTGCAGCCCGCGCCAGCATCACAAATCAGTCTGTCACTGATATGTTGGCCGATGCGCCCAGCGGATCGAAATCTTGCTACGTCTTGTTGGACGCCCAGGACTGGATGACAGATGCGCAGTTGAACGCTCTTTGGAGCCAGATCACCCGCACCGCCGCGCCGGGCGCCCGGGTTATCTTCCGCACTGGCGGGGCGGCCGATATCCTGCCGGGCCGCGTGGTCGACGAGACGCTCCGGCGCTGGAGCTATGATGCAGAAGCGTCCGCCACGGGTTTTGCCGCCGATCGCTCGGCCATTTACGGTGGTTTCCACCTTTACCGGTTTCAGGGATAGCCGCCATGACGGATCAGGCGGGGAACCACGCGGAACTTATGAACGCCACCTACCGGCGCCAGCGATTGATCTATGATCTGAGCCGGAAGTATTTCCTGCTGGGCCGCGATCATCTGGTCAAGTACTTGCATCCGCCATCGGGCGGACACGTTTTGGAAGTTGCCTGCGGCACCGGGCGCAATCTGGCCCATGTCGCGCGAAAACGGTTGGGGTGTGACCTTTACGGCCTTGATATCTCGACCGAAATGTTGCGATCTGCTGATCGCAGGCTTTATGGGCGGGCGCAACTTGCCCAAGGCGACGCCTGCAACTTCGACCCGCACGCCCTGTTTGGTGTGGATGGGTTCCACCGGATCATCCTGTCATACAGCCTGTCCATGATCCCCGATTGGGAGGGTGCCCTGCGCGAGGCAGTGCGCCATCTGGCGGAGGGTGGGGAGCTGCATATCGTGGATTTCGGTGACCAAGGCGACCTGCCCGCACCGTTCAAACGCGGGCTGCGCCAATGGTTGGCCAAATTCCATGTCACCCCGCGCGACACATTACCGACAGTGCTTGAGGAGCTGGCCCTGGCCGAAGGCGCACGGGTTGAACAAACCATGCTTTATCGCCGTTACGCCCAATATGCGGTTTTCGTGAAGGCGTGACGGGCCGACGCCACCGCGCCTGGCCCAGTCGCCTGCGCGCGATCATGCGACAGCGAACCCGTGTTTCGTAATCGGCAAGGTCTGGATGCGTTCCCCGGTGGCTTGAAAAAGTGCGTTGGCCAAGGCGGGCGCGACAGGCGGTACGCCCGGTTCACCCAGCCCACCGGGTGGGTGGTCGCTTTCCATGAAGTGGACAGCCTGTACCGGAGCATTGGCGAGGCGCAACATGTCATAATCCGGGAAGTTGCGCTGCTGGATCTGCCCATTTGCCACCGTGATCTCTCCATACAGGGCCGCCGTCAGGCCAAAGATGACGGAGCCCGTGATCTGCGCCTCAGCCGCGTCGGGGTTGATGACCCTCCCGCAATCCACAACGGAGGTCACGCGCGGGACATGCACGGCGCGGCCCGCATCAATGCGGACTTCCACGACCTGGGCCACGATGGTCTCAAAGCTTTTGACCATGGCAATGCCCCGCCCATGTCCTGCGGGCAGGGTGGTCTCCCAATCGGCAACCTCGCGTGCATGTTCCAGAACCGCACGGATCCGCGGATCGCTTGTGTGATCCAGACGAAAGGCAAGAGGGTCCGCGCCGGCCTCCGCGGCAAGGGCATCCATGAAACTTTCGTGGAAAAAACCCATCTGGGTGAAGTCCACCGCCCGCCAGGTTCCGACCGGTAGGGGGCTGGGGCATTTGATGCGGGCAATGTTGCGATTGGGGATATCGTATTGAAGGCCAAAGGGGCGTTCGCTGTCGGGCATACCGCTATCCGCATCGATATAGGTGTGGTGGATCGCAGTGATTTTTCCATCTTCGACGGTGCCTGTCATGCGGCTGAGGATGGCGGGGCGATAGGCACCATTGGCCATGTCCTCTTCCCGCGACCAGATGACCTTGACCGGCTGGCGGATCTTGTCCCCGATCGCGCCCGCGATGGAGATCACGTCCATCTCCGCGCGCCGTCCGAACCCGCCACCCAGGTAGACGGGGTGCATCGTCACTTGATCTGGCGTCAGGTCCAGCCGCCTTGCCGCCCAGTTGCGCGCCATGATCTGGTTTTGATGCCCGACCCAGACATCGCAGGCCCCATCCCGGACCCAGATGGTGCAATTCATCGGCTCCATCGTGGCATGGGCGAGGTATGGGACCGAGAAATTCAGGCTTATGGGGGTACCACGCTCTAATGCAGCGTCCACGTCACCGTCGCGATCCATGACCTCCCGCTCCTTGTCGGTCAGGTCGGCGTCTTGGGCGGCGCGGATGGTATCCGATGACAGGTCGGGTTGGCCCCCGTCCCAAGTGATCTGCAACGCCTCCAACGCGCGGGCGGCTGTCCAATAGCTGTCGGCGGTCACGGCAACCGCCCGGCCGATGTTCACGACCTCCCCCACACCGCCACCGGTGGGCAGACCGCTTTGATCAACGGCTGTTGCCCGCGCACCCAGCACCGGTGGCAGCGCCACGGCAGCGTAGACCATACCGGGCAAGGTGACATCCATGCCGAATTGGGCAGCCCCGGTTACCTTGCCCGGCAGGTCAAGCCGAGGTCGGGAGGTGCCCACGATTGTGTACGCATCCGGGCTTTTTAGAACCGGTTTCAAAGATGGGGTGAAGTCCGCCGCGCGGGCAGCCAACGCGCCATAGGATGCGCTTTGACCGGTCTTTGGATCACTGACCGTGCCCTTGCTGGCGACCAGTGTCCCCGCGGGGACATCCCATTCGACGGCGGCTGCCTTGACCAGCATTTCCCTTGCCGCGGCACCAGCCCGGCGCATCCCGTGATGTCCGGTCAACCGGATCGCGGTACTGCCGCCGGTCAATTGACCGACCAGGTTTTCAGATATCTTGAAAAACGCGAAATCCAGCATCGGGTAGGCAAAGGCGGGGATGCGGGCCCCTTCGCCCACGATGTACCCGCGCCCGAGATCACTGTTGGTGTAGGCATCGGTCGCGGGGGCCTGCACGATCTGGATCTGATCCCAGTCGGCATCCATCTCTTCGGCCAGCATCTGGGCCAGACCGGTGCCAGCGCCCTGGCCCATCTCCGCATGGGGGGTCAGGACCGTGATGCGATTGTCCGGCGTGATCTTGACCCAGGTGTTCAGGATCGTCTCACCCTTTTCCGCCGTGTCCGGATCGGCCATCTTTAACCGGTTGGGCGAAAGGGTCAGCCCCAGGGCCAGACCCCCGCCCACAATACCAGCCGTTGCGAGGAAGGAACGGCGGGTCCATTTGCCCAAGGTCGTGCGTTTCCGGGCCATCCCTTACCCCTCCTTGCGCAGTTGGGCGGCCCGGTGCACGGCGGCGCGGACCCGGTCATAGATGCCGCAGCGGCAGATATTCGTGATTGCCGCGTCGATATCGGCATCGGTCGGGTCAGGCGTTTCGTTCAGCAGCGCCTCCGCCGCCATGATCATGCCAGACTGGCAATAGCCGCATTGCGGGACCTGATGCTCCAGCCAGGCTTGCTGCACCGCATTCAGCGCCCCATCGGTTGCCAATGCTTCGATCGTGCGGATTTGAGCCCCCGCTACGGATGAAACCGGCAACATGCATGTCCGCGTTGCCGTTCCATCGACATGCATAGTGCAGGCCCCGCATGCCGCAATGCCGCAGCCGAATTTCGTGCCTGTCAGCCCCAGCTTTTCCCGCACCACCCAAAGCAGCGGCATGGCCGGGTCAACATCCACCGAAACCGGCTGTTCGTTGAGCAAAAAATTTATGGCCATTGGCGGCTCCATCGCTGCGTCATGGTGCGGGCTGACCTTTGTCCGGTCCTAGACCGACGGGCAGGGCACAGGTGATTTCAAGAGCACTGACGGTTTGCGTCTATCGCTGTGTTGTCGGATAAGTCAGGTTGACGTTGGGAGACATATAGTGGGCTTGCATCGCGGTATCATGGGGGGGCTTCTGGCTTTGGCCGGTTTTTTTTCCGTCCCGTGCCATGCCGATGATCTGACGGTCTTTGCTGCGGCCAGCCTGAAAACGGCCCTGGATGAGGTGGCTGGATTCTATGAAACCACCACGGGGCACCAGATTACGCTTGTCTTTGCCGGATCCTCAACCCTGGCCCGCCAGATCCAGCAAGGTGCCCCGGCGGACATTTTCATCTCTGCTAACGCGGCCTGGATGGATGTTGTGCAACAGGACGGTGGGATCCTCGCCGAAAGCCGGTTCGATCTGGTCGGCAACAGGTTGGTTCTGATTGGCCAGAGCGACGCTGACCCCCTGGCGCAATTCACAGATGTCCCTGAACGCCTGGGGGACAGCCCGCTGGCGATGGCCTTGGTCGACGCTGTCCCGGCAGGGATCTACGGCAAGGCCGCATTGGATCATTTCGGGATCTGGGCAGATGTGATGCCCTATGTGGCCCAGTCGGACAATGTGCGGGCTGCCCTGGCGCTTGTCGCCCTGGGGGAAGCCCCTTTGGGCATCGTCTACGCCTCCGACGCGGTCGCCGATGACAGGGTGAACGTCGTGGCGACGTTTCCCACCGACAGTCATCCCGCTATCCGATATCCCGCCGCATCGACCGGGGACAACCCGTTGGCCGCGTCTTTCCTTGACCATCTGAAAGGGGAGGCCGCCCAGGCCGTTTTTGCCCGTCAGGGTTTCCTGCCGGCGGGTGGTTAAGGTGGATTGGCTCGGGCCAGAGGAATGGCAGGCCGTTCGATTGTCGCTTCAGGTTTCGGTCTGGGCGACGCTGCTGTCTTTGCCCGTTGGTTTGTTGGTGGCCTACGCCCTGTCACGGTGGCGGTTTCCGGGGCGACAGCTGTTGAACGGGATCGTGCATTTGCCATTGATCCTGCCACCGGTCGTAACGGGGTACCTGTTGTTGATGACCTTTGGCACCCAGGGGGTTGTCGGCGGGGTGCTGGAACAGATGGGTGTCGTTCTGGCATTTCGGTGGACGGGGGCCGCCTTGGCCGCTGCGATCATGGCATTTCCACTGATGGTGCGGGCGATGCGGTTGTCGCTGGATGCGATTGACCCGAAACTGGAACAGGCCAGCGCCACCCTGGGCGCGGGGCCCGTTTGGGTCTTTGCGACTGTCACATTGCCCTTGGCCCTGCCGGGTATCATGGCCGGCGGCATTTTGGCCTTTGCTAAGGCGATGGGGGAATTCGGGGCGACCATCACCTTTGTCTCGAACATCCCCGGACAGACCCAAACCGTACCATCTGCGATCTACGCCTTCCTGCAGGTCCCGGGGGGTGAAGGAGCTGCGCTTCGGCTGGTGACGGTCTCTGTCATTCTGGCGATGGGCGCGCTTTTGTTGTCCGAGGTTCTGTCGCGCCGCATCGCGCGACGGGTGTCGGGCGCATGAGTCTGTCGGTGGCCATCACCCACCGCCATGGCGATTTCACATTGGATGTGGCGTTCGAAGCGCCGCCCGGGGTGACGGTTCTGTTCGGACGGTCCGGCGCAGGCAAGACGACCGTCGCCAATGCGGTGGCCGGGATCCTCAAGCCGGATACGGGCCGAATTGCAGTGGATGACCTGGTGCTGGTCGACCAGGCGAAAGGCGTCTGGTTGCCGCCCCACAGGCGCAGGCTGGGCTACATCTTTCAAGAAGGGCGGCTTTTTCCCCACCTGACGGTGCGCCAGAACCTGGCCTATGGCCGCTGGTTCGCACCGCGCGACCGTGCCTCAGATGACATGGCGCGCATTGTCGAATTGTTGGGGATCGGCCATCTGTTGGATCGTCGCCCCGTGGTCCTGTCGGGCGGAGAAAAGCAACGGGTTGCCATTGGCCGTGCTGTGCTCGCGCGACCAACGCTCATCCTTGCGGATGAACCGCTGGCAGCCCTTGATGCCCCCCGCAAGGCCGAGATCTTGACCTATTTCGAACGTCTGCGGGATGAGGTGGCGATCCCTGTCCTTTACGTCACCCATGCCGTGGCAGAGGTTGCCCGCCTGGCCACCACCGTCGTGGCGTTGCGTGATGGTGCGGTGGCGCGGGTCGGACCGGCCGCCGCCGTCTTGGGCGATCCGAGCTTCACGCCTGCAGGCATTCGGGCCGTCGGTGCGGTGCTCGAGGTCGTGGTGGCCCGCCACCATGCGGATGGATTGACCGAAGTGACCGCGGGCCAGGATGCGCTGTTCCTGCCCCGCATCGCCTCGCATGCAGGCACAAGGCTGCGCATCCGCATCGCCGCCCAAGATGTGCTTTTGTCGCGCGACCGACCCACCGGGTTATCGGCGCTCAACATATTGGGCGGCAGGATCGAAACTATTCGACCGGGGGAAGGACCGGGCGCCATTGTCTCCCTTAATACCAGCGCGGGGCTTGTTCTGGCCCGGGTCACCCAGCGATCGGTCAAGGCGCTTGGCCTGACCGAGGGGATGATTTGCCATGCGGTCATCAAAACCGTGGCCACCGCCCCCGAAGATGTCGGCGGTCAGATCAAAGAAGCGCCGCCACCTAAATAAACCAAACTCCAGACAGCCCGATGGTTTCGGCAAAACACCATCATCCCATCATGTGTCCAAAAATATCCCCGCCGGAGGCACAAAACCTTCTCCACCATCTATTCCGGTCACACCGGTGCATCCTGTCGCAACAACCCCTCCGCTTTCAACTCAGCCCAAAGGTCGGCGGGTATTTCGGCATGGGCGGCTTTCAGGTTGCTCTGCGTCTCTGCCGCGCCTTGGCCGCCGGGAATGACGCTGACATGGGCCGGGTGGCGCAAGGGAAACTGGAACGCAGCCTCGACCAAGGGCACGCCATGGGATTGGCAGATCGCCTCGATCCGGGCCACCCTGTCCAGAATGTCCTGCGGCGCGGGGTCATAATTGTAATACGCGCCGGATACCGGCCCCGTGGCCAGGATGCCGGAATTGTAGGCCCCACCCGCCACGATGCCGATCCCGCGCGCCTCGCAAAGCGGCAGAAAGCTGGTCAGTGCGTCCTGTTCCAGCAGGGTGTATCGACCGGCCAGCAGGAACAGGTCGAAATCCCCGCGTTCGGCAAGCGTCTGGCATACTTCCCATTCGTTGACGCCGCCGCCGATCGCGGCGACTGCGCCCTCTTCCCGAAGCTTGAGCATCGCATCATAGCCGCGCTGATCGAAGAATTCGTCGATCCGGGCATCTGACGCCGCCTTTGATCCATGGGTAAAGATACACAGGTCATGCACATAAAGGATATCGATCCGGCTGACGCCCAATCGTTCCATGGAAAACTCGATCGAGCGCATGACCCCGTCATAGCTGTAATCGTAAACTTCCCGGCGTTGCGGGACCTCGAACCACTTGCCCAGGCCGGTCCGACCCTCGGGCGGGCATGGTTGCATCAACCGCCCGACCTTGGTGGAGAGCACGTAGTCATTCCGGGGCTTGTCGCGCAGAAAGCCGTTCAACCGTGTTTCTGACAGGCCCAACCCATAAAGGGGTGCGGTGTCATAATACCGGACGCCTCCGTCCCAGGCGGTGTCGAGTGTCGCACGGGCCTCCGTATCGCTGATCGCCTTATACAAATTACCCAAAGGGGCGGTGCCAAAGCCCAGTTCGGTAAAGGTCAAACCGCCGGTCCCGTGGCGATCCCATTTGCGTGTCTTCAGGGTCATATCGCTCCCCTACTTCTTGGTGCCGGCAACAGGTTCTTCGATGGCCTCGATATCAACGAGGTTCCATTTCATGCCGGCATTGCGATAGATCCGTTTGTTCAAGCGGGTGTAATCGGCCATGTCATGGTCCAGGCGCTGGCCAACGACGATGCAACGAAACGTATCTGTCCCGGTATTCCTGATCGAATGAGCCAGGCCGCCCTTGCGGTAGCCCAGAAAATCACCGGCCTTGATCTCCTGTGCCGTTTCGCCGGTATAGGCGGTTGCGGTCCCGTCCAGCACGTAGACACATTCATCTTCGTAGTAATGCATGTGATGCTCGGTTGTCTCATCGCCAGGTTCGACTTCGATGATATGAAAACCAAGGCCGGTAAGCCCCGTTAGATCGCCCAGGGATTTGTTGACCCGGCGGGCCTGCGGGTTGAGGAAATGGGTCTTGTCCAACCCAGCCATCGCGGCAATCTCCTCTCGCGTGACGAGATATTTATCCGTGTCCATACGCGCCCCCTCTTGGCAAGTTCAGAGGCATCCTTTCAGGCGTCGATGCCCGCGACAAGGTCAGGAACGTTCCGCGCGTTTTGCGGCATCCCACAGCGCGTCCATCTCCTGCAAGGTGGCATCGTTCGGTGTGCGACCATCGGCGGCCAGCGCATCTTCGATGCTGCCAAAGCGGCGGGTGAACTTCGCGTTGGTCCGGCGGAGCGCGGCTTCGGGATCTACATCCATGTGGCGAGCGAGGTTGACCATCACGAAAAGCAGATCCCCCATCTCATCCTCGATATGATGGGCATCCGCGGTCTCCGCGGCTTCGGTTAGTTCGGCGGCCTCCTCGGCGATCTTTGCCAGAACATCGCGGGTCTCCCCCCAATCAAAGCCCACGCGCGCCGCCCGCTTTTGCAGCTTCAGAGCGCGGGTCATGGAGGGCAACCCCAGAGCCACGCCATCCAGGGTCCGAACCTCCCCCTTTGCAGCACGTTCGCTTGCCTTTTGCGCCTCCCAGTCGCGGGTCTGCTGATCTGCGGACTTGTCCCGGCTTTGATCGCCAAAGACATGGGGATGGCGGGCCACCATCTTGTCAGCAATGGCGGTTGCAATGGAGTGGAAGGTGAATCGCTCATCCTCCTCTCCCATCTGGGCGAAATACACGACCTGCAACAGCAGATCGCCCAATTCGCCTTGCAATTCGTCCCAGGCCTGCCGCGCAACAGCGTCGGCCACCTCATATGCTTCCTCGATCGTGAAGGGGGCTATGGTGGTGTAGGTCTGTTCGATATCCCAGGGGCATCCGGTCTGGGGATCACGCAGCCGCCGCATGATTTCCAAAAGGCGCGGAAGACCGCCGCTTGGGTCATGAACGAGCGCGTCGGATATTGGATCGGTCATTGCGTGCGGTCCCTCGATGCGGTTTGGTGAGTTATCCCAAGCGAGAGACCATGCCATGCCCGTCGTCAACCGAATTGCTGACTATTCCGCGGACATGACAGCTTGGCGGCGGCATTTGCATGCCCATCCGGAACTGAATTTCGAATGCCATACGACCGCGGATTTTGTGGTGGAGCGCTTGCGGGAGTTTGGCGTGGACGAAATCCACGAGGGCATTGCCACAAGCGGTGTGGTGGCGGTCATCCAGGGGCGCGGGACCAGCGAACGGATCACCGGATTGCGTGCGGATATGGATGCCTTACCCATCGCGGAAGAGACGGGTCTGGACCATGCCTCCACCGCGCCGGGCAAAATGCATGCCTGCGGCCATGATGGTCACACAACCATGCTGTTGGGGGCCGGGCGCTACCTGGCAGAAACGCGCAATTTCGCGGGGCGCATCGTCTTGATCTTTCAACCGGCCGAAGAAGGCGGCGGTGGTGCGGGTGTCATGGTTGATGATGGCGTGATGGACCGGTTCGGCATTACCGAGGTTTATGCCATCCACAACGTTCCCGGCCTGGTCCAGGGCAGTTTCACAACGCGCACCGGGCCGATCATGGCAGCGGTCGACACGTTCGAGGTGTTCATCACGGGGCGCGGCGGCCACGGGGCCAGACCACAGGAGACATGCGATCCGATTATCGCGCTTTTGGGGATTTCGAATGCGCTGCAGACGATTGTCAGCCGAAATGCCAGCGCCCTGGACAAGCTGGTGGTCAGCATCACGCAAGTTCATGCAGGCACGACCGACAATGTGATCCCCGAAACCTCTTATATCTGCGGGACGGTGCGGACATTCTCCCCCGATGTGCAGGACATGGTCGAACGGCGCATGAAAGAGATCGTTGCGGGGCAGGCGGCGAGCTATGGTGTTGACGCACGTCTGGCCTATACCCGCGGTTATCCCGCCACAGTCAATCACGCGAATCAAACGGCGTTTGCCGCAGAGGTCGCGGCTGAGGTTGCCGGGGCCAGCGCCGTCACCTCCGATGGCCCGATGGAAATGGGGGCCGAGGATTTCGCCTATATGCTGGAGGCACGGCCTGGTGCCTATCTATTCATGGGCCAGGGGGAGAGCGCGGGCCTGCACCATCCGAAATACGATTTCAACGATGCGGTGGCACCAACCGGGGCGAGTTTTTTTGCCCGCCTAGTCGAACGGGCCCAACCGGTGGCGCGATAGATGGCGCTGGAAGACGCTAAAAATCAGGTCGATCTGGCCTTTACCCGCGATGGCCTGAAAGGTCCGGCCAGCGAGAACACATTTGGCGGTGCGGTCTCTTTCCTGCGGCGGCGCTATACCAAGGATCTGACCGGCGTGGATCTGGCAATTACCGGCGTGCCCTTTGACCAGGCGGTGACCAACCGTCCGGGCACTCGGCTGGGCCCCCGTGCGATCCGGGAAGCCAGCACCCTGCAACCCTATGATCCGCCCTATGGGTGGGGGTTTGATCCGCTGTCGGAGTTGGCGATTGCAGATTATGGCGATCTGGCTTTTGACTATGCCAAGGTGCCGAATTTCCCCCAGGCGTTGACGACCCATATCGCTGGGATCCTTGCGGCGGGGCCGGGGGTGATCAGCCTGGGTGGGGATCACTTTGTGAGCTACCCTATCTTGCGGGCATTCGCCGACCGCTTTGGCCCGGTGGCGCTGGTTCAGTTCGATGCCCATTCAGACACCTGGCCCGATGAAGATCGCAGCCGGATCGACCATGGCACCATGTTTTACAAGGCGGTTGAGGATGGGCTGATCCTGCCCGAAGCCTCTGTCCAGATCGGCATTCGCACCACCAATCCCGATCCGCTTGGCATTGCCCAGATCGACGCACGCGCGGTGCATGAGGCGGCCCCGGGTGACGTGGCGGCCCGGATCAAACAGATCGTGGGTGACCGCCCCGTCTACCTGACCTTTGATATTGATTGCCTGGACCCCGCCTTTGCCCCGGGGACGGGCACACCTGTCTGGGGCGGACTCAGTTCGGCCCAGGCGGCGGCGATTTTGCGGGATCTGGCCGGCATCAACCTGGTGGGCGGCGATGTGGTCGAGGTGTCACCCCCCTTTGACGTGGGCAACGTCACGGCCGTGGCAGCAGCCCATGTGGTGACCGAATTGATCTGTCTGTGGGGGTGGACCCGACGATGACCCATCAGCCGCTTTCCGGTAATGATATGCCCCGCTTTGCCGGTCCAGGCACGTTCATGCGCCTGCCCGCCGCAGAGACGGCGGAGGGTCTGGACGTGGCGTTCATCGGCGTTCCCATGGATATCGGCACAAGTTGGCGATCCGGCACCCGATTTGGGCCAAAGGCGATCCGCGCCGAAAGCGCCATGATCCGCCCCCATAATATCCAGACTGGTGCGGCCCCGTTCGATAAGCTGCATTGCGCCGATATCGGCGACGTTGCAATTAACACCTTCAACCTGACCGACAGTCTGACGCGGATCAAGGCGGCTATTTCAAAGGTGCTATCCGCCGGTGCGATCCCCATGACGTTGGGCGGCGATCACACATTGACGCTGCCGATCCTGCGGACGATGGCCGCCGCCCATGGCCCGCTTGCCCTGATCCATATCGATGCCCATGCGGATGTGAACGACACGATGTTTGGTGAGGCCGAGGCCCATGGCACCGTCTTTCGCCGCGCCTATGATGAGGGTCTGCTGATCCCCAACAAGGTCTGGCAGGTGGGACTGCGGGGCACAGGCTATGGCGCCGATGACTTTGAAGAGCCGCGCGGCTGGGGCTTTAATCTTGTGACTGCGCCCGAGATCTGGCACCGGTCGCTGACGCCGCTGGGAATGCAGATCCGCCACCAATTGTTGGGGCACAAGGTCTATATCACCTATGACATCGACAGCCTTGACCCCGCTTTCGCCCCAGGGACGGGCACACCCGAAATCGGCGGGCTGACAACACCGCAGGCGATGGAATTGATCCGCAGCTTTCGTGGCCTGGATATCGTCGGATGCGATCTGGTCGAGGTTTCACCGCCCTATGACACGAGCGGCAACACCGCCCTCGTCGCCGCCAACCTGATGTATGAATTGCTTTGCATATTGCCGGGTGTTTGGTCCGACTGAACGCAATCCTGGCCCAGCGCGCCGCTGAAGCGCTGAATTGACCTTTCCGGGAATGACAGGTTTCACGCTCCGGAACGGACATCGATGGCCGCCGTTCTGGCGCTGGTCGGGCGGGGACGCGGCCCCTTGGCGAAAAACGCCGCTTTTGCGGATGGGCGCGTTGCCTTGAACCATCTTCAAACCCATATCCGATGGGTCAGGGACAGGATAAGACATCATGAAAAAGGTCGGTAAAATTTTGGGATATTTCATTCTCTTTGTAGCCGTCGTGTTTGTGGGGGCAGGGATCTGGTTTCGCATCGCACCGTCTGATCCAACCGTCTGGCACACCGACCCGGCATTGGCCGAACCCGGGCCGGGCCGCGTCGTTTTGAAAGCCGACGGTGGGGATCGGGCAGGGCCAGAATTTGACATGGCACCGGAAGCGGTTCTGACGCAATTTGATGCGATTGCTATGGCGGAACCGCGCACCACCCGACTGGCCGGTGGTCCGGACAAGGGGCGGATCACCTATGTGAGCCGTTCGCTTGTCATGGGCTTTCCCGATTACACGACTGTCGAGGCGGTCCCGACAGAGACGGGCACACAGCTGATCATCCATGGGCGGTTGCGCTACGGGCAGTCGGATATGGGCGTCAACTCAGCCCGCGTCGACCGTTGGCTGGCTCAGTTGGGGCAGGGATGAGGTTGAACATCCCGATTGCTGCTCGCGCCACATCGGCACATTCAGTGACATTTCGCATCGCGCCATAAAGAGCCGCCCGTCAACCTGTAGACAGATCAATTGCCCCAATTCGACGCGACTGCCGGAACTATCGGTGCAATAGCAATCTTCGGTTTTCTTTTGAGCGTGTTGTGCGATGCCGCTGCCAGCGGACAGACACAACAACAGGGATAAAACAACCAAACAGCGCATTGAGAAATCGTAGCACAAGCTGTGCCCTTGACCAAGTCTGCGCAATGGGTAACGACACGCGTCATGGTTCCGAAACACAGATTGGATGAGATCACGGCGCGCTTTCAGTTTCTGGAGGCGAAGATGGCCGATGGCGCGGCAGGGGCGGACATTGCCCAACTGGCGCAGGAATATGCTCAGCTCAAACCTGTTGTCGCTGAAATCACCACTTACAAACAATGCCTAGCCGACCTGGAAGATGCCGAAGAGATGCTGGCCGACCCAGAGATGCGCAGCTTGGCCGAAGAGGAGCTGCCTCGCCTCAAGCGGGCATTGCCGGAGCTTGAGCATTCGTTGCAACTTGCCCTTTTGCCTAAAGATGATGCAGATGAACGCGCCGCCATGATCGAAATCCGGCCGGGAACGGGTGGTGATGAGGCGTCTCTATTCGCTGGTGATCTGCTGCGGATGTATCAACGCTATGCCGAAGGGCAGGGTTGGCGGTTCGAGATCATGGAAGAAGCGCTGACCGAACTGGGCGGCGTCAAGGAAGTGACAGCGCATGTGAAGGGGCAGGGGGTCTTCGCCCGGTTGAAATACGAATCCGGCGTACACCGCGTCCAGCGTGTACCCACCACGGAAAGCGGCGGGCGCATCCACACCTCTGCCGCAACCGTGGCCGTATTGCCCGAAGCCGAGGAGGTCGATATCGACATTCCCGCAACGGATATCAGGATCGACACGATGCGTGCCAGCGGGGCGGGCGGTCAGCATGTGAACACCACCGATTCAGCCGTTCGGATCACCCATATGCCCAGCGGGATCGTCGTGACCAGTTCCGAAAAGTCACAGCACCAGAACCGGGCCATCGCGATGCAGGTTCTGCGGGCCAAGCTATATGATCTGGAACGACAAAAGGCCGATGATGCGCGGGCGGCGGATCGCAAGTCTCAGGTGGGCAGCGGTGACCGGTCTGAACGGATCCGCACCTATAACTTCCCCCAGGGCCGGATGACCGATCACCGCATCAACCTGACGCTTTATAAGCTGGAACAGGTCATGCAGGGCGATTTGACCGATATCGTCGATGCCCTCACAGCCGATGAGCAAGCCCAGAAACTGGCGGAGTTGAACCCGTGAACCCAATTTTTATGCCCGGCCAACAAGGCAATCAGGTGATCGCGACGGCTGTGCGCTGGTTGCGTGATGCCGGTGTTGATGACGCCCCGCGGGATGCCAGGATCTTGCTTGCCCATGCGCTGCGGATTTCTCCTGCTGCGCTGACGCCGCGCATACATGATACGCTGACGGACGCAGAGCTTAAATCCTACGGCAGCCTGATCGAACAACGCCGTATGCGGCAACCCGTTGCACAGATCGTGGGGTATCGCCGTTTTGCGACCCGCACGTTCAAGGTCACACCGGATGTGATGGACCCGCGGCCAGAGACAGAGACATTGATCGAACTCGCCAAGGCGGAACCCTATACCAATGTGTTGGACCTTGGTGTTGGATCCGGTGCGATCCTGCTGACATTGCTGGCCGACCGGCGCGGGCAGGCGCGGGGCACAGGCGTCGATCTGACCGAGGAAGCCTGTGCCGTGGCCTATGCCAATGCCCAATCCACCGGCGTTGTCGAGCAGGCAGACATCTTCATCTCGGACTGGTTCCAATATGTGGAAGGCCAGTTCGATCTGATTGTCAGCAACCCCCCGTATATCGCTGCGCAGGAAATGGAGCTGTTGCAACCCGAGGTTCATGACTGGGAGCCGCATACAGCCCTGACCGATGGCGTAGATGGTCTGACAGCCTATCGCCGGATTGCTGCGGATCTTTTGACCTATCTCAGCCCGGGTGGGCGCTTTCTGTGCGAGATCGGACCCAGCCAGGGCGCAGCCGTAAGTGAAATTCTATCGGCTGCTGGCCTTGCGGATGTGACCGTTCATACCGATATCGATGGCAGAGATCGCGTGGTCGCAGCACGACATTCGACCGGTTCGGTCTGATTTGATGCACAATCCCCCGCGCAAAGCACCCAAACACATAAATTTGGGCTTGTTTAACCGGACGGGTCGTGTTTACTCGCACGGCGGGATGCAGGATGGTAATCCTCCCTGTCGAATAGCCATAACATGGTTGGACCTCACGCGCAGCTTTCAGGCGCAACAGGCTAAACCCAATCAGGTCCACCCCCTACCGCAACAAGGCGGGACATAAGAAACGTATGAGATCAAGCAAGTCACGGTCGCGGTCGAAATCGAACCGCTCACGCTCCATGGGCAATGTTGTCAATCGGGTGTTTGATAGTTCTGGCCCCGAGGGTAAAGTACGCGGGACCCCCCAGCAGATCATTGAAAAATATACCCAACTGGCGCGCGATGCGACCTTGGGCAATGACCGGGTTGCGGCTGAAAACTTTCAGCAACATGCGGAGCATTACACACGCATGCTGGCAGAAGCGCAGCGGGAACAAGAAGCCCGGCGTGAGCAGCAGGAACAGCAACAACAGCAGCAGCGGGACCGTCACCGCGAACGCAATGAGGGGGATGGCGGGCAGAATCGTCAGAACCGTAATGATGGCCAATCAAACCAGACCACCCCCGAAACACCGCAACCCGAGGTGACGGTCGAAGAGCCCCAAAACACCGAACGGCCTCCGGTGCCGACGGACCCACAAGACGCGCCCCAACCCGATATCGCACAGGCGCAGCCGCCACAGCCCGATGTGATCGACCTGGATGACAGCAACAGCGATAGCGGCCTAGTAGAAACGCCGGAAAGCAAGCCAAAGCCCAAGCGGGCGCCCCGGGCCAGGAAACCGCGCACTCCGAAACCGAAAGCTGACAAGCCCGCAGATGAGGCACCGTCCGAGGGCTCTGCTGAGCCGACATCAACCGAAACGCCGCCGCGCGTATCAGACGCTCCGGAAGCTGCAGAATAACCGCGATCACGCCTGTCAAACCTATGGGAGCGGATCGGTTTTATCGGACCGCTTTGTGATCCGCGGCGAGTGTCTTTCGGACCGCAGAAGGGGTTTTCACTGGACGTTAACGCTGCGGATGAGAGATACGACGCCTATCGTGTTGTAACGTTCGTCCGGCCTCAGAACGCACCAGACCAGATTGCTGACCGCGAGAAACTTAGTGGCCCAGTCGCACGGCAAACGGGCCGTAGCGTCTTACGAAATATCTGAAACATCCAGTATCACTTAACGCGTTGAAATCTTTGGTTTCAGGCAGCGCTAAGTGATCCAGACTTTCAGACTAACTGCAAGACGCCCCTTTTCACCCGTTTCTGGCTTGGGCACCCGCAATGATCCGAGCCAAGGCGGCGAACCGCTCCAGATCGATTTGTTCAGCCCGGTCCGTGGGTGCTATGCCGGCAAGCCGCAGCAGGTTCTCGATGTCGGGGGATATCCCTTTCAGGCTGGCGCGCAGCATCTTGCGGCGTTGATTGAACGCTGCCGCCACGACCCGGCTAAAGACAGCCGGATCAGCCGGATATCGAGGGGTAGCCAGCGGTGTGAGGTGAACAACCGCCGAATGCACCTTTGGCGGTGGAGAGAACGCTTCCGGTGGCAATGTCATTGCGATATGAACATCTGCCTTCCATTGAGCCAACAGCGCGAGCCGCCCGTAGGCCTTGCCGCCTGGTTGCGCCACGATCCTGTCCGCGACCTCGCGCTGGAACATCAGTGTCAGACTGCTCCAGAACGGGGGCCAGCGGGTCGGGGTGAGCCAGCGCACCAATAGCTCTGTCCCCACGTTATAGGGCAGATTGGCCACGATATGGATGGGGTCGCTCAGGTGCTGCGTCGGATCAATGTCCAGCGCATCACCGTTGAGCACCTCAAGCCGGTCTGGATATGCCGCTCCGATCTCGGCCAATGCGGGTAGACAGCGCGTGTCTTTCTCGATCGCCAGAACCCGGCGCGCGCCTTCGGCCAACAAACCGCGGGTCAAGCCGCCGGGGCCGGGGCCAACCTCCAACACGTCCGATTGGCTGAGGTCGCCGGGAATGCGGGCGATCTTGGCCGTCAGGTTCAGATCGCGCAAAAAGTTCTGACCAAGTGCCTTTTTCGGAGCCAGTCCGTGGGTCGCAATCACCTCCCGCAGCGGTGGCAGGTCGTCTATCACGCTTGGCGCGCCCGGGCCATACTGGCCGCCATCCGCATCGCTTCGACCATGCTGGACGGGTTGGCGATGCCTTTGCCCGCAATATCCAACGCCGTGCCATGGTCCGGCGAGGTGCGGATAAAGGGCAGGCCCAGCGTGACATTCACGCCCGTGTCAAAGGCCAGCGTCTTGATCGGTATAAGCGCCTGATCATGGTACATCGCGATGACCGCATCATAGGTCTGGCGGGCTGCAGCATGAAAGAGCGTATCGGCAGAATGTGGACCGGTGAGCACATAGCCCTGTTGCTGCATCTCGGCGATCACGGGGGCGATGAGCGTGATCTCATCATCGCCCATCGCGCCGCCTTCGCCAGCATGGGGGTTTAACCCGGCAATGGCGATCCGCGGATGGGACAACCCGAAATCGCGCTGCAAACCGTCCGCAGTGATCCTGATCGTGTCGCACAAAAGGCTGGCGGTGAGGGCCTGTTTCACATCCGCAAGCGCGATATGGATCGTGGCTGGCACAACGCGCAAACCGTCGCTTGCCAACATCATCACGACGCGGCCCGCGCCTCCGAGATGGGCCAGAAACTCCGTATGGCCGGGATAGGCGAAGTTCGCGCCATCCTGAAGCGCCTTTTTATGAATGGGCCCTGTGACGACCCCGCCAGCGGCACCTGATTGCGCCAAGGCCACGGCGCGCTCGATCACTTCGATCACGCTGGCGGCGTTTTCCGGGGTGGGATGACCGGGCCGATTGGATTGGGGAAAAGGATGCGGCAGAACGGGCATGCTGTCGCCCCTGGTTGCTGCTTGCTTCGGATCTGTGATCTCATGCCAACCCGTGTCCGGGGGCAGGTGGTCTGGATCACCAATATAAAAGGCCGGCACCGCACCGCGCAGTTGCCGATAGGCGGCCACGGCAATTTCGGGGCCGATCCCCGCAGGCTCCCCGCAAGTCAGCGCCAAGGGCGCGATCATGGGCGTCGGATGATGGCATTTGCCTTTAACTCGGCCAGGTAGCCATCTGCAAAGGATGCGACACGCTGGCTGACCAGACGATCCCGCACGCGGCCCCGGCTGACCTCTTCTTCCAAAATAGGAGTACGGCCGCACAGCATAAGGAACATCAAGGCATTGCCCCGGGTCAACGCGGTTGAGCTTTCGCCTTCATCCAGCTTGGCCAATTCCATGGCGACATCGGTTGGTACCTCGGTGATGGCCTGGGTCTCCACGACAAGCCGTTCTTCGGGCTGTCCTTTGGCGATGCCATAGAGATCATCACAGGTGTCGATGCGCATTGCGATCTTTTGCGCCTGTGCCAGCGTATTATCCGTGCGTCCGCCTGGAATGAAATATTGCGCATATTCGAGGGAGATATTCTCGGTCTCTTGAATGCCGGTTTCACGTAGTTCCCGCAGTTGAAAAACCGCGATGGCATTGGGCACCGGGATCGGATCGGTCACGCCACCGGGGGGCAACGTGACGATCTGGCTGGCGACAGCCGGTGGCAAGTTGCCGATGGGGATCGGGTTTGCCACCCGCCCCCCCGCCCCCCGGGAAGGGGAGGCAGAAAAGCGGCGGGCAAAGCCAGAAAAACCTGCGGTTGTGGTAACCGTGTTTTTGATCTGTGCGGCAATCTGTTCCGCGCGGGCCGCGGCTGCCGGGGTATTCGCGGGTAGGATGATTTCAGAGATCAGCACCTCTGCCCCGCCGCGTTGGGAACTTAGGGCGAGGGCGCGATCAACCTCGGCTTCCGTCACACGGCCACGGGGGCCAAAGCGGGTGCGCACCACCGCGCGCCAGGCGACACCAGCGGTGATAAAGTCGCGAAAGCTCTCTTCGGACACACCGGCCTGTCCGATGGCCTGCAAGAATTGTTCGGTTGACAGATTTGCCCGACCGGCAAATTCTTCCATTCCGGCGGTGATCGCCTCTTCCTCCGGAAGCAGATCAAGCTGTTCGGCCGCGGTCAGGCGCAGACGGTCATCGATCAGGCCATCCTCGGCCTGCTGATCCAGATCCCCCGCTGTGCGAAACGCCTCCAAAAGGGCGCGCCGCTGCGCCACTTCGTAATTGGTGATGACCTTGTTGTTGACATAAAGGGCCGGACCAAAGGGGTTATTCTGGGCTACCGCAACCTGCGGTCCCGCCATGATGGCCAATACAGCCACCAGCATTTGTAGAACCTTCACCATGTCATGCCCTGTCTGCTCTTTGTCGTTCTGCTCATTCTCTATCCTCGGCAGGCCCGGCGTCTTTTGGGTCGGTCGCCATCCCCCTTGCCAAAGCCCGCCAACGCCACTGTCATGTCGAAATTCGTAGTTGGTCGCACACTATCTGACGACGTGAAGCGACGCGAGAGGGAAAGACCAACTGTCACGCACTCGTTCTGATAGGCCAGACCAAACCGGGCCGAGGCGGCACGGTCTTGCTCAAAATCATACCGAACATCCAGATCCGTCTTCCAATAGTCGTTTATACGGTAGTCACCATCCAGTGTGAGTTCGGATGTGACATCGGCACGGTTCTCCGCCAAATTTTCCCGCAACCAGATAAAGGAACTGCCCACGGACCAGATCTGTTGATCGTAATCCATGCGTAATTCGTTGCGGTCAAATTCAAAATTATCGTCGAATACGGCTCGGTTGACCAATGTCAGGCTGCCGGGGAGTTTGACATGGGCTGCGGCAAGCCAGTCTGATGTTTGCCCATCAAGTGCGGGATAGCCGTCGAACTGGCCCAGATCCATGTCGCGCAAGATGCGACCAACCGTAACGCCAAGTTGCCAACCAGTCGGGTCGTAACGGGTATAGCTAAGCCCGACATTGGCGCGAATACCGCGTTCGAATCTATCACCACCAGGGAACCGGTTGAAGGAAAACAGGTTGCCCTCGTCCAGCTCCAGCAATGTGCTTTCTTCATTGGGGACGTCCGGTGACGTGTCACTGCTATAGACCAGTTGCATTATGGGTTCGATCACATGGGACGCGCCGCCGGTATACCGCACGAGCGGCCAGCGCAGCTCAACCGCGCCGGTGCCGGTGAAATGACCCACCGGATCTTCAAAGTCTGCATCATCGCTGATCGTGGTGTAATCATACCGCAGATCGGTCATAGCAGCCCAGATCATGCCATTTGTCGTCAGCCAATCGCTGCGCCAATCGGTTTGCAGGGTCAATCTCGTCACGTCGCGCCCGTCAACGAACGTGTCATCATCGGGGCCATCCACGTCCAGATCAGATGGCCGGTAATGCGTATGAGCCTTGATCGCAAAACTGCCCGTGCCGCCGATATAAGCTGGTTTGAAGCGGCGGCGGGATTCCAGATCACCGATCACCGTCGGGCTGGTTTTGTTGTCTTCATTATTGCGCAAAGAGCGCAGCACCAGCAGATCGGCTTCAAAAAAGCTGTCCCGCTTCGTGCGCGCCAGATTGATCGCGCTATCAAGGCGATCTTTCCCGGAATAGTCGTAATCCAGCAGATAGGATCGGTCCGACACAGTCTCGATATCGAATGACAGTTTGTAGTCACGGGGCAGGTCAAAACGGCCTTCTCCAAACAGGTAGGCCCGCGTGTCATCCGGCCGGATATCATCGTTGCTGACGGCCATGTTAAGTTCAATTTCACCGGTGCGGAAGGCTTGGCGGTAGCGGGCCTCCAACGTCGTGGTCCGGCTGGTCGACAGATAAGGCGTCAATGTCAGGTCGGCATGATCGCCAAGGCGGATGAAATAGGGGGTCTTGATGCCAAATCCCAGTTCATCGGTCGTTCGGATCGCTGGCGCTAGAAAACCTGTGGCTCGATCCAGGGACGGATCGGGAAATCGCAAACGCGGAAGATAAAGGACCGGTATCCCGACAACCTCGAACCGGGCGTTCTCAAAGTAGATCTGCCGCTCTTCTTCATCATGGATGATGCGGCGCGCGCGGATTTGCCAAAGTGGCGTGGGATGCGCCTCGCAGACATGGCACGAGCTGGCGACGGTTTTGTAAAGTTGCGTGTAACGGCCATCGACGCGGTTGATCTCGGTCGCGGCGAGTTGCAGTTGCTGATCCAGCACCAGGCGCGCCGATGTCAGAATGCCGTTGCGCAAATCCTGGCTCAGTTCAGCGGATGACGCGAAAAAGACTGTGTTGCCATCGGCGCTGGTGATGGTCAAAGGCCCGTCGATCTGCAGGCTTTCGTTTTCACTGTCGTAGGTGATGGTCTGCGCCTTGACCCGGTCCCCCTGATACAAGACTTCCACATTGCCGGAAGCGATCAGTCGGCTGTCCTGCGCAATCTCGAGCCTGTCGGCCACCAGCGTAGCGAGATCTTGCGCCGTGGCACCGGACGCGGCCCATATCAACGCCAAAACCCAGATCAACCGCCGCATGTCAGCCATCCTCCAGGTGTAACAGCAGCGCGAGCGAGAGCAGGATGGCCGCAATCGGCGGGGCCCAGGCGGCCAGCAGGATGGGGATCTGGCCGTTCTCTCCGAGGATTTGTGCAAAGTTACGTATGAAAAACACGCCGAGGCCAAGGAGTAATGCCAGCAAAACCATCTGGCCTGTCCGGCCAAATCGGGTGTGCCGCATGGTAAAGCCTGCCCCGATCATGACCATCGCGGCCAGAAAGGCGGGCATGGCCATTTCGGTGTGAAACCAAACCCGGTGGGACCGCGCGGAAAACCCGGCTCGGTCCAGGTTTTCGATGAAGGCTGGCAACTCCCATATGGGGATGGAGGAGGGGGTTCCGAAACTGTCCCGGATCTGATCACGGGTCAGATTGGAGGCGACCTCATACCTTGCATGGGTTTCGGCCTGACGTTCGGGGTTTTCCGTATCGACAAGGGGCCAGATCTTGGCATTGGTGAGTTGCCAGACCCGGCGTCCCAGATCGGCCCGCTCCGCCTCGATCCGGCGGATGGGCTGGCCGTTCGTGTCAAATTCCAGAAAGGTCGCCCCAAACAGTTCGGTTCCGTCAAGCGACGTGCGCGCGGCCCGGATCACGCTTTGACCGTCTGCGCTGCCCTGGCGCAACCACAACCCTTCATCATTGACCGAGATCACCCGTCCACCATCCAGCCGGTATTGCTGTGATCGGATTTCATATTGCTGCTGGGTCGCGGCCACGATGGGGTTGAGCACGGCAACACCCAAACCTCCGATCAGAATGGCCGTCACGACAGGGGCCACCAATGCCCGCAATGCCGATCGACCAGAGGCGCGGGTCACGACCATTTCGGATGTGCGCGCCAATCCCAGAAACAGGGCCAGCGTCGCCAGGATCATGATCAGGGGCAGGATCTTGTAAAGCGTTTCGGGGACGGACAGGACCGACAGACCCAAAGCACCGGCAAAACTGATATCGGCACCGTCAAAGCGGCGCATTTGTTCGACCGTATCGACCAGGGTGAGCATGCCGAAAAACACCAGCAACACGCCCCCGAAACTAAGGGCGAACTTCTTTGCAAAATAGATATGCAGCCTCATGCCTGTGCCTCCGGCAGGCGGGGGCGTCGCCGGAACAGGTTTGGCCGTTCCGCCAAAACCAACAACACGCCCGCCATCATCAGGCCGACAGCCGGTGGGACATAGACCAGATACCACAGTTCGGCATCCTTGCGTGCCGCGTTGGCAGCCATGTTTTCGAGGACCTGCACACCGATCAGCAGGAAGATGGCCAGGATGATCTGCTTCCAAACGCCAAATCGGCTGAACCCGCCTACCATCAACGCGGCAAACCCGATCAAGGCGGCAACCAGCGGTGACAAAGGCTGCGCCAATCGCAGATGGCCCTCGTACAGAAAGACCGCGCGATCCTTGCGGGTCGCCGCAAGCGCCTCTGGTGTCGGAAAGAAAAGCGCCGGGGTCAGGTACTCGCGCACGTCGCGCTTGTCGCGGTCACCGCCAACGATCAGCCGTCCGATATCATAGGAGAAGTCATCGAAGTTCGTCGTGAAAAGTCGTTGGTCGGCATAATTAAAGGTCTGCGCCGTCCCATCGAACATCACCAGTTTTGGTCCGTCCTCTTCGCGGATCAGATAGGCTTTTCGCGCCAGATAGGTCGTGCGGCTTTCCTCCGCCCGATCATCTGACAGGAATACGTCCAACAGTTCGCCCTGCGGCGTGATTTCCCGAAGATAAAAGGTGATGCCGTTCGCGGGATGCAGAAACTGCCCTTCGGTCAACATGCGGGCCGTGATATTGGTTTGAATTTCAACCTCACGCTCAGCCAACTGGGTTCGGCTGATCGGCACCAGCAGGTTGACCAGCACCGCCATCATGAGGGAGGCCATGATCCCGAACACGGCCACGGGTCGCGCCATGCGAAAGGCCGAGACACCGGTGGCCCGCGCCACCACCAGTTCGCTTTCGCTACTCAGCCGGTTGGTCATGTAAACGGCCGCAATGAAGGCCGCCATGGGAAGCACAAGCCGGATCACGTTGGGCAGGGACAGGGCCGTGAACTCAAAGAACACGCTGGCCGACTGCCCATCTGCGATCAACTGGTCAAACAGGATGACTGCGCGGTTGATCCAGTAGACCGACACCAAAACCAGTGAAAAAAATCCGAACAGGACAGTCAACTGAGCCAAAAGGTATCTGTCAAATCTGGACACCCTGACACGACCCTCGCTTTACCGTTCCACCCATTTTCGCCAAGTTAAACGAAACCTGCCGCAGGGAAAACTGCAATCTGGTCACTGCTCAAGGGGCGGGCTAGATTGCCACAAAATGAAAGGATCCCCCATGACCGACATGCCCCAGCTGAGCGCCGCTGCCCTTGATCTTGATGCGATTGCAACCTTCACGGGCCGGGTCGTTGTCTTTGTGGGGGAGGATGGCAAGCTGGACCAAGCCGCGCGCCGGGTGAATCGTCTGACCAAGGGCGCACTGGAACGGTGCGTGGCCGGGGATGCCTTTAGTAAACTGAAGCCGGGCGACAGTGTCAGTCTGGCCTATCCCACCGGCGTGGCGGCAACGGGCGTTCAGGTGATCCGTCTGGAACGCAGGCCCAGTGTGGCCCAAGCACGCAAGGCCGGTGGCGCCATCGGCAAGGGCCTGGGCAAAGGGGGGGCGCTGGTTCTGGCCGGCACGTTGAACCATGCCGCCGAAGTAGCCCTTGGGGCGGCTTTGCGCGCCTACCGGTATTCCGAGATGCGCAGTGAAGAGGCCCCGGAACAGGGGGATATCACCTGCATGGTCTCCAAACCTGATGACCTGACCGCGGCATTATCCGGCATCGAGGCCCTGGCCGGTGGTGTCTATTTCACACGTGATCTTGTGAACAAACCTGCAAATGTCCTAACCACACAGACTTTTGCCGACCTGCTGGAGGCGAATGCCAAGCTGGGCCTGAAGGTTGAGGTCTTGGAGGAGCCCGATCTGGAAAAGCTGGGGATGAACCTGCTTTTGGGCGTTGGCGTGGGATCTGAGACACCGACCAAGGTGGTTGTCATGGAATGGAATGGCGGCGGGGATGAGCCGCCGCTGGCGCTGATTGGCAAGGGCGTTGTCTTTGACACAGGCGGGATCAGCCTGAAACCCGGCGCGGGCATGGAAGACATGACCATGGATATGGGCGGCGCTGGCGTGGTGTCCGGCGTGATGCAGGCCCTGGCCGCTCGCAAGGCAAAGGCCAATGTGGTGGGTCTGGTCGGTCTGGTTGAGAACATGCCCGATGGGCGCGCGCAACGGCCGGGCGACGTGGTGACATCGATGAAGGGTGACACGGTCGAGGTGATCAACACCGATGCCGAGGGGCGTTTGGTGTTAGCCGATGTCATGTGGTACGCCGCCGACCGGTTCAAACCCGTGGGGATGATCGATCTTGCGACGCTGACCGGAGCGATCATCGTGGCACTGGGTCATGAAAATGCGGGCGTCTTTTCCAACGATGATGCGTTTTGCGCCGCCTTCCTGAAAGCAGCCGAAGCCGAAGACGAGGGTGCGTGGCGGATGCCATTGGGTGAGGGCTATAAGAAGCTGCTGAAATCCGACATTGCGGACGTCAAAAACATCGGCGGGCGCTGGGGCGGGTCCGTCACCGCTGCGGAGTTCCTGCACCGGTTCGTGCCCGAAGATATGCCCTGGATCCACCTGGATATTGCGGGCGTCGCCAAACCGCTGGGGGAAACGACGCTGGCGCCCAAAGGTGCCACAGGTTGGGGTGTCCTGGCGCTGGATCGGATGATCCGCGACACCTATGAGGGCTGATGGGACAGGCGCTGTTCTATCATCTGACCCGCCGACCGCTTGAACAGACCCTGCCGGTTCTGCTTGAGCGCTCCTTGGCGCGCGGCTGGAACGTTCTGGTGCGCGGGGCCGAACAGACCCGACTGGATTGGCTGGACGAAAAGCTGTGGCTGATCAGTGATGAAGGCTTTCTGCCCCACGGTATTGTAGGTGGCCCCCATGATGCGGCCCAGCCGATCCTGCTTTCGATCGAGGCTGCACCCGTAAATGGCGCACAATGCCTGATGTCGATCGATGGTGCAGAGGTCACGCCGGAGATCGCCCAACCATTTGAGCGCGTTTGCCTGCTTTTTGACGGCCATGATGAAGGCGCCGTGAACCATGCGCGCGGTCAGTGGACGGCGCTCACAGGGGCTGGCATTGCCGCGCAATACTGGTCAGAAGATAGCGGTAAGTGGGAGATGAAAGCCGAATCCGGAGCCTGACCCCCCACGGATTTGCCCACAGCTGAAATGCGGCGCCAGCCCATGTTTGGCGGCGCAGGGCTTGTTGTGCAGCCCTGACTTGTCAACGCGTGAGAACCATCCGGTTTCCGCCAAATTCAACCCGCGCCCAGCGGCTGAGATAGGTCATGCCAAGTAGCGATATGTCCAATTCGCCGCCATTCACCACGGCGGACACGCCGGTTTCGGTAATGCCGCCCAGCTCCACTTCTTCCAACCGGACCCGTGCGGTTTCGACCCGACCGTTGGCCGTGCCTGCCACACCGTCATACCGCAATGTATCGGGGTTCAGCCCGGCCCGGCGCGCATCCTGTTTGCTCAGCACAAGGTCAGTGGCCCCGGTATCAACCACAAAATCAATGGGTTGTCCGTTAATGTTGAGGGTCAGGTGGTAGTGACCATCATTGCCCAAGGGCACTTCGATCCGCTCTCCGTTGTCAAAACTGGCTTGTCGCGGATTTACCGTATTCGACAGATCATTCCACAGCCCGTAGCCAACGATGACACCGACAAAGATCAACCCCCAGATTGCAGCCTGTTGCGCGGTTTTACTCAGGTTCTGCCGACCTGACATGAAAAAGTAACTCGCAATGACCGTGCCCAATAGAACCAGGTAAATCAGTGACGCAAAATTATCCCCAGACATAAAACCTCCTCAACTCACCCTTTGGATATTTAGGTTGGGGCCGCTGGAATTGAAGCGGCTATCCCGTCAGATTGAAGCTGCGCAGACCGTCCAGCACGAACTGTACCGACAAGGCGGCCAGCAACATGCCCAAAAGCCGGGTGACGACATTGATGCCTGTCTTGCCCAAGGCGCGTTCCAACAGGGGTGCAGCCAGGAAAAAGACCAGTACCACTCCGATGACCGCCACCATCACCAGATGCACCCCAAGAGAAACCTGCCATATTGCCCCAGAGGTCAGAAGAATCATCGATGCAATGGCCCCCGGTCCCGCGATCAGCGGGATCGCCAAGGGAAAAACGGACGGGTCGGGGCGGTCATCCTCGGCCTGATCCTCGCGCCGCTTGGTGCGGCGTTCGAACAGCATCTCCAGCGCTGTCAGGAATAACAGGATCCCTCCTGCGATGCGAAAGGCGGGCAGGGAGATCCCGATAAACTCCAACACCGCGTCGCCCAAGACCCCGAACAGGATTAGCAGGCCAACTGCCAAACCGCAGGCGCGCAAGGCGATGGCGCGGCGGCGACGATAGTCTTCTCCCGCGGTCAGCGCCACAAAGATCGGGGCCAAGCCGACAGGATCAATCACCACGAACAAGGTGACAAAGGCGCTGATGTAAAAGGTCAGATCCATCAGGTAGTGGCTTTTTCCAGCTTGTCCTGGGCCCGCAGCCACAGATCCTCGGCTCGGTCCAGCGCGTTCATAACCTCCGAATACTTGGCCTGCCAGGCTTCGAGCTTGGCTGAATTATCCTCATCATAGACCGAAGGGTCGCCCAGGCGGCGGGCCAGTTCATCGCGCATCTCTTCCAGCTTTGTCATGCGCGTCTCGCATTTGCGGACCTCTGCCTTCAGATCCTGCACCACGGATTGACTGACCTTCTTGGGCTTTGGTTTTGTCGCCTCCTTCGGGCTTTCGCTGGACAGCAAGGATTTTCGATAGGTTTCAAGATCCTCCTCATAGGGAGTGACCCGCCCATCCTTGACCAGCCACAGCCGGTCGGCGACCAATTCCAGCAGATGCATGTCATGACTGACCAGGATGACCGCGCCGGTATAGTCGGTGAGGGCATCGACCAACGCTTCGCGGCTTTCCATGTCCAGGTGATTGGTGGGTTCGTCAAGGATCAGCAGATGCGGCGCATCCAGCGTGGCCAGCATCAGCGACAGGCGTGCCTTTTGCCCACCCGACAGGCGCGCCACCACCGTATCGGCCTGTTCGGCGCCTATCCCGAACCCACCCAGCCGGGCGCGCAGTTTGGCTGGGGTTTCAGCCGGAAAATGGCGGCGGACATGGTCCAGGGGGCTTTCGTCGATATGCAACTCGTCGACCTGATGCTGGGCGAAATAGCCGATCCGCAGCTTGTTAGCGCGCGTGACGCGGCCACCCTGTTTGTCCAACCGGTCCGATAGCAATTTGGAGAGCGTCGATTTGCCCTGACCGTTCTTGCCCAAAAGCGCGATCCGGTCATCCTGATCGATCCGCAGGTTTAGGCGGCTCAGGATCGTGGTCTCGCCATAGCCCACACTGGCGCTTTCCATGTTGATGATGGGCGGGCTCAACTCCTCTGGCGTCGGGAAGGTGAAAGCGCGCAAAGCCGCTTCTTGCGGGGAGTTGATCGGCTCCATCCGGGCGATGGCTTTCAGCCGCGATTGGGCCTGACGCGCCTTGTCGGCCTTGTAGCGAAAACGGTCGACATAGGATTGCAGATGCGCTCGGCGTTGTTCCTGTTTCTTGGCCTCCGCCTCAGCCGCGGCCAACCGGGCGGCGCGTGTCTTAGCAAATGTATCATAGGCACCCTGGTACAGGTGCAATTTGCGGTCTTCCAGATGGAGGATCGCACCCACGGCCCGGTTCAACAGGCCGCGGTCATGGCTGATGATCAGGACGGTATGGGGATATTTGGCCAGGTAGCTTTCCAGCCAAACCGCCCCTTCAAGGTCAAGGTAGTTGGTCGGTTCGTCCAGCAGCAGCAGATCGGGGGCTGAGAAAAGGACAGCCGCCAAAGCCACCCGCATCCGCCACCCGCCCGAGAAATCAGAGCATGGTTTGGCCTGCTCTGGGTCGTCAAACCCAAGACCCTTGAGGATCGAGGCGGCGCGCGCCTCTGCCGACCAGGCATCGATATCTGTCAACCTGGTCTGGATCTCGGCGATCCGTGTGCCATCGGTCGCCGTCTCGGCCTCGGCCATCAAGGCGGCGCGTTCCGTGTCGGCGGCCAGGACGGTATCCAGCAGTGATGTGGCCGAGGCTGGCACCTCCTGCGCCACCCCGCCGATCCGCGCCTTGGTCGGCAATTCGATCTTGCCGCCTTCCCGAATCAACTCGCCCCGGATCAGACGAAAGAGGGTGGTCTTGCCCGTGCCATTGCGCCCGACCACGCCAACCTTATGGCCCGTGGGAATGGTGGCGGAGGCGCCAACCAGCAGCGGGCGGCCTTCAACGGCATAGGAGATGTCGGAAATACGAAGCATATCCTCCCATGCCGCAGGATTGCGGGCGCGTAAAGGGCATGTTACGGGCGCGGCGATTGATGGCAGGCGCAGTGTCTGCCAATCGTAAGTAAGAGGCTGACATGGCGACCGAACGCACCCTTTCGATCATCAAACCCGACGCGACCAAGCGCAATCTCACCGGTAAGATCAACGCCAAGTTCGAGGATGCAGGTCTGCGGATCGTAGCACAAAAGCGGATCCACCTGACCAAGGCGCAGGCGGGCGAATTCTACAAGGTCCATGCGGAACGCCCGTTTTATGACGAACTGTGCGACTTCATGGCCTCGGCCCCGGTCGTCGTCCAGGTGCTGGAAGGTGAAGGCGCCATTGCCAAAAACCGCGAAGTCATGGGGGCGACAAACCCGGCCGATGCAAATCCGGGCACGATCCGGGCCGAATTCGCCGAGTCCGTTGGAGAAAACTCGGTCCATGGCTCCGACGCGCCGGAAACGGCAGCGGAAGAGATTGCCTATTACTTCTCCGGCCTCGAACTGGTCGGCTGATATCTATTAGAGCGAGGCGCTGGCGCGCCACGTGATGCTTTGCGGTCCCGGAGCGGGACCGCGCGTGCCTCCGGCGGGGATATTTCAAGACACATGATGAAAGCTTTTGCTTAGACTGATCTACGGATCATGGTGTCATCATGTGTCTGACAAATATCCCCGCCGGAGGCACAAAATCTTTAAAGCGGCCGAATTTTCAGACGTGTCAGGCGATTGTCTTTGCGGGCCAGGACCTCGAACCGGTAGCCGTAGAAGCTGAAGACCTGTCCCTGGGTCGGGATGGTTTGCGCTTCGTGAATGACAAGGCCGGCAATCGTGTTGGCCCACTCATCGGGCAGGTTCCAGTCATTGGCACGGTTCAAGTCACGAATCGTCATCGCGCCGTCGACGAGGTAATCCCCTGTATCGGTGCGGCGGACGGGATGATCGGCATCGATATCAAACTCATCCGTGATCTCGCCCACAATCTCCTCAAGGATGTCTTCGAGTGTGATCAGCCCTTTCAGGGCGCCATATTCGTCAACAACCAATGCGAAATGCGTGTGGCGGCGCAGAAATTCCCGCATCTGGTCGTCGAGTGTTGTGGTTTCCGGCACGAAATAGGGCTTCATCGCCACGTCCAGGATCTTGAAGGCTGATAGCGCGGCTTCCGACGCGTCGGGGCCGCGCATGAGACGGTCCATGGCGCGTAGCAAATCCTTGGCATGGATGACGCCAACGATGTTTTCCGGATCTTCGCGGTAGACGGGCAGGCGGGTATGGGGGCTTTCCAGGGCCTGGCTCAGGATCTCTTCGGGCGTGGCGTCGGCGTCGACCATTTCGATCTGCGATCTGTGCAGCATGATCTCTTCGACCATGCGTTCGGACAGGTCGAGCGCGCCCAGCAACCGGTCGCGATCCTCCTTTTCGACAACGCCTTCGGAATGGCCAAGGGCGAGGGCGCCAGCAATCTCGTCCCGCACGTTCATAATGTTGAGGTCGGGATCGGCATTCACCCCGAACAGCCGCAACACCTGTCGCACCAAAGCGCGAACCGCCAGCACGATGGGTGAAAAGATCCCGATTACAATCCGGATTACCGGGGCCACGCGGGAGGCTGCCGTTTCAGAGTTGGTGATCGCGTAAGTCTTGGGCAGAACCTCGGCAAAGATCAGGACTAGGAGGGTCATGACCAAGGTCGCAAGCGCCACGCCGCTTTCGCCGAAAGCCCGTGTAAACAACGCGGTTGCCAGCGATGTGGCAAGGATATTGACCAGGTTGTTGCCCAGCAGAACCGCCCCGATCAGCCTCTCGTTATCCTCTGTCACGTCAAGGGCCGCCTTGGCCCCGTTCGAGCCCTTATCGGCCAAGGACCGTAATTTGCCGCGCGACGCCGCCGTTAGGGCCGTTTCCGACCCGGAAAAGAACCCGGACAGGACAAGCAAGGTCAAGATAGCGGCGGCCGTCAGCCAGAAAGCGGTGTCCATGGAACTCCTCGTTTGTCACATTTCGGGGCGCGCAGAGCTGTCCCGAAATGTTTTGGATCTGCCTGTTGTTATGGGGTGATCAATTCTGCCGGGCAAGCGGATGATGGGTCAACACCAGTTCTTTCAGCCGCTCATCCAGAACATGGGTGTAGATCTCGGTCGTGGAGATATCGGCATGGCCAAGAAGTGTTTGGATCACCCGCAAATCGGCACCACCTTCCAACAGATGAGTGGCAAAGGCGTGGCGCAAGGTATGGGGGGTGACCAAGGCGGGATCCACACCGGCGGCGACCGCGATTTCCTTGATCAGCATGTAAAACCGGTGGCGTGTGAGATGGCCGGCCTTGCCCCCGGACGGAAACAGATACCGCGACGGTGGTCGCCCCTTTTTTTGGGCGAGGTCGGCGGTCTTGTCCCATGTGGTCAACCAGGCTGCCAGGGACGCGCGGGCCGGGGGGGATAGGGGCACCATCCGGTCCTTGCCCCCTTTGCCGTTGATCATAAGCATGCGGGGATCGCCCCGCGCTGCGGCTACCGGCAAGGAAACCAATTCAGTTACGCGCATTCCGGTGGCGTAAAGCAGCTGCATGAGGCAGGCATTGCGCTGTCGGTCGCGGGCATTGCGTCCGGCCTGTTCGGATGCCGCCAAAAGCGCGCTGACCTGGGCGGTAGAGAGTGTTTTGGGCAGGCTCTTGTCCCGGCCGGGGCCCTTGATCTGCAAGGCAGGGTTATCTGCGCGCAACCCTTCCTCAAACGCGAAACGGTAGAGTTGTTTGATCGCGGACAGCCGCCGGGCGCGGGTGGCACGGGACAGCCCCTGTTCGTCGCAATTGATCAGGTAGGCTTCGACATCCGTACGGCTGGCAGCCTCAAAATTCAGCTTGCGGGTCGCCAGCCAGTCTTGAAAATCCTTCAGGTCACGGCCATAGGCCAACTGGGTGTTGCGGGCGGCGTCTAGTTCGGCTGCCTGCGCCTCAAGAAATGCGCTGATCCAGGTCTGTCCCACGGCGTCAGCCCAGAAGCATCAGGTAAAGTGCGGTCTGGCGTGCAACATGTTCCAGGCCAATCTGTCGCAATAGGCTCAATCCCTCCACCAGATTATCGAGATCACCGTTGATGTCCGTGGGCATCTCGGCCAGGGCCAACACTAGCGTCTCGCCCACGAGGCCGTCATCCAGCCGGGCTTGCTGCGCAGAGGAGAGGGCGGCTGATGGGGTCGCAAAGCCATCGACGATGGCTTGGCTTAGCGGATTACCAGGCAATGCCGTCTCCGGCTGACCGCGGGCAATATCGATTAAAAACTGGTCCTCGGCCGAGGCAGATTTCGCCTGCAGGGCGACCTCTTCCGACTGGATTGAAAGCAAACCGATGCGCATGGCCACGGGTTGATCCGCACCGATTAAAGCTGCCAGCTCCGCACCATATAATTCGGCAAATGGAATAGCGAGGTCAGCGGCCTTCATCATCTGCCAGGCCGGAGCCATGGCATCGGCGGCCGCGTTCCGGTCACCGCGTTTCATAGCGGTGTCGAGGGTCTGAACGGCATCGATCCGGTCCCATGCCCCGCCCGAGGCAGCAGCCTGACGCTCCGTGTAGACGCCAAGCAAGGCGTTCGGGTCGAGGGCGCCGGACTTCGCCAGCCGTTCGGCCGCCGCGATCCGGGTCTTCCACCCCGTATTGGGTCGCATCAATCCGTGGGAGAATGCTAGGGGCAACCCAGCCAAGGGCAGCGGTTCTCCTATGGCTTCCAACATTCGAAAGGTCAGCGGGCTGGGTCGGTCCGGCCGGGGCAGGGGGGGCTCCCCCTCGAACAATTCGGGATCCAGAAAACGGGTCAACAAATCGATCTCCGCCTGGGAGACCTGTCCGAGCGCTTCGGCCGTGCGCAGTGTCACCGCCGCTGCAGGCCAATCGCCGTTGCGCGCCAAGCAAAAGATGCGCACGGACAGTGATGGTGTGATACCCGGCGTGGCCTGCAGGCGGGTGCATCCGCGATCTTCCCGGCCAGTCAGCAGGGCCAGATCAAAGAACCGGCGAAAGACATCTGTGTCTGTGATACCTGCGCGTTCGATCAGGCCGGTCGCCTCTTCAACGGCCCCGCGGGCCATCAGCGCGTCCACGCGCGTCAAAAATAACTGTCCCGGTCGACCTTCTCCCAGCGGGGCATCCAGTTCCGCGATCAGGATTTTTTCCAGCAGATCACCAATCGGCGGGATCGCATCGGCGGGGACCGCGTTGATGGCGCGGCTCAGATCCACCACATTCGACGTGCCCCACAGATCGGCCTGCAACCCGGTGACCGCATGGGGCAGAAGGCCAACTGCATCGGGCGACGGCGCGCCCAAGGGCTGCACGGTCACCTGTTCGATAGCCGCGCTTTGCGCCACGGGCGCCTCTGTCGCGGATGGCAAGGGTCGGGCAGGCGGGGTAGCCGCAATATCCGACAGCCAGTCGATGGCCGATAGCGGCTCTTCTGCCACAGCAGAGCTGGCCCATGCTACGCAACAGATCAAAGGGAGGAAAAGCCTAGTCGACATCCAGGGTCACAGGTTCCTTCACATTCTCGATCTGCGGGGACAGATCACCAAGATATGCAAAGCCAACCAGCCCCACAAATCCCAATAAAAGCAGAAAAAACAACAGCTTTAACAGTCGTATCATGCCTGTACCTCATCGGATACGCTTCTTGGCGAGCGTATTTCTGCCGATCATATATGGTAATCTATCGAAGTTCACGCCATTGAGTTCATGATTTTTTTGTTAGGCAGGAAGGTGCCGCACAGTTTGGGGTATCGACTGAAAAAGACTGTGGTCATGGTCGGAATGATGGGAGCAGGCAAGACAGCGATTGGCACGGCGCTGGCCAAGCGGCTGGATGTCCCGTTTCTGGACAGCGATGCAGAGATCGAACGGGCCGCTGATCGCACGGTGGCGGAAATCTTTGACCGCGATGGCGAGGCGTTCTTTCGCACCAAGGAGACGCAGGTCATCGCGCGCCTGCTCCAGGGGGAGCGAGGCATTCTG
Source organism: Actibacterium sp. 188UL27-1 (assembly GCF_016901225.1). Lineage (GTDB taxonomy): Bacteria > Pseudomonadota > Alphaproteobacteria > Rhodobacterales > Rhodobacteraceae > 188UL27-1. The sequence continues at coordinate 203,023 of NZ_JAFEUL010000004.1, forward strand.
TCCACCGGTGGTGGCGCGTTTCTGGCGGCGGGCAACCGCGATTTGATTGCTCAATACGGTGTAGCTGTGTGGCTGAAGGCAGATCTGGATCTGCTATGGCAACGGGTCCGTCACAAGGATACCCGCCCCTTGCTGCGCACTGCAAATCCCTTTGCGACGCTGGCCGAGATCAAGGCGGTGCGCGATCCGATCTATGCTGAGGCCGCATTGAGCGTAACCGCCGCACCTGAGTTAAGCATCGCAGAGATGGCGACCCGGGTGGTCAATGTGCTGGCCGATCACCGCGATATCCTGGAGGTGAGTTAAATGTCAGCTATCGCAACGGTTCATGTGCCCCTAGGAGAACGCGCCTATGACATTAAGATCGGCCCGGGGTTGCTGAACCATGCCGGGGCACAGATCCGGCCATTGCTTGCGCGATCGCGGGTTGCGGTGATCACGGACGAGACCGTCGCCAAGCTGCATCTGGCGACGTTGCGGGACGGTTTGGCGGCGGACGGCATCGACATGGTCTCCCTGGCCTTGCCGCCAGGGGAGGCGACCAAAAGCTGGGCATGCCTGGGCCAAGCCGTGGAGTGGCTGTTGGAAAACCGGGTTGAACGGTGGGATGTCGTGATTGCCTTGGGGGGTGGTGTGATCGGCGATCTGGCGGGATTTGCGGCGGCCATCTTGCGGCGTGGTGTGCGGTTCGTGCAGATCCCCACGACGCTTCTGGCGCAGGTCGACAGTTCGGTTGGTGGGAAGACGGGAATCAACTCTCCCCTCGGCAAGAACCTGATCGGCGCCTTTCACCAGCCCGGTCTGGTTTTGGCGGATACGGCTGTATTGGGGACATTGACCGCGCGTGATTTCCTGTCGGGTTATGGCGAGGTCGTGAAATATGGCCTTTTGGGAGATGCGGCGTTTTTCACCTGGTTAGAAAAGGTTGGCCCGGATCTGGCAGCAGGCGACATGGCCGCGCGGATCGAGGCGGTGCGCCGCTCCTGCCAGATGAAGGCCGATATCGTTGTGCGGGATGAAACCGAGCAAGGGGACCGTGCCTTGCTCAACCTGGGGCACACATTCGGCCATGCGCTGGAAGCAGCGACGGGGTATTCAGACCGATTGCTCCACGGGGAGGGCGTGGCGGTCGGTTGTGCGCTTGCCTTTGAAGTCTCCGCCAAGATGGGACTATGCGCGCAAGAGGATCCGAGCCGCGTCCGCGCGCATCTGCGAGACATGGGCATGAAGGTGGATCTGGCGGATATTTCCGGTGACCTGCCCGATGCCGATGGACTGCTGGATCTGATGGGGCAGGACAAGAAAGTGATGGATGGTCAGTTGCGCTTTATTCTGGCGCGCGGGATCGGCGACGCCTTTTTGACGGCGGATGTGCCGCGGGACATCGTGCGATCTGTTTTGGCCGAGGCACAGGCCATGCAGAAATGATGCACAAAGCATACATAAGGCGTATGTATCAGTACGTTTTCGATCTACGCCACGCGACAGATCCAGCAATCGATGTGCCTGGCCCAACGACACCGGGACAATCTGACGAAATCCGATAAAAGCCCGCTTGACGCGCGCGGGTGGCGGGCCTAAACACCCCCTCACGCCGACGCGATGCGGCGAACAGTGGGCGGTTGTAGCTCAGTTGGTTAGAGTACCGGCCTGTCACGCCGGGGGTCGCGGGTTCGAGCCCCGTCAACCGCGCCATCACTGTTTTCACACATCCCGAAGAAAACTAACCAGGCGGCGCGCCCGCTGGGCGCATTACATGCCCTCCTCTTGGCGTGACTGCTACGTCAACATCAGAAGCGTGCGCTCTTTCGAGGGATAATGGCTTTGGGTTTCACCAGCCCATTTGTAGGCCCCGGCTGCTGTTCGCAACTGAGGTTTTGACGTGGCTTACTGTCGTCATTCATAATTCATATATACACCCGGCATGTTTATCGGCTCGCCGGACGTGGCCATGACGGGTTACGCACGTGCTATGATTTTATTGGTGACCGGACCAATGACAATCATTTGGGCTTTTGTCGTTGCCACCCGTACAGGTGACAAATGTCGACCTGACCTTTCGGAGCCGCGCCTTTCCACCTGACGCATGCAGCATTCGCACAAGCCGAACCAAGCGGCGAAGTTTCACCCGCATCAAAAGATGTCCAATGGCGGGGCGAAGGCGCCGACCGCCATGGAGGAAAGTGAGCCAACCCCGGGTATCGTCTGGAGCCGTGGTGACATAACTGACGGATGCGACCGGGGATGATTCTTCCGCTTGTGTTAAACTGGCGCCGTGCCAGGCCGATCCCCGTTGCCCGGCAGCGCATGCGCGATAGGGGGGACCGGCCATTACGTTGCCGCTGTTCTTTTTTGAGCAGCCAGGACATCCCATGAGTATGGTTCAGGTCAACGCAGCGAGGATCCGGGCCCAGCTGCGGGTGCCCTTGTGAAAGCATTCGACGTCGTATTTTTCATTTGGGCTGTGGATCTGATCATCATCGCGGCCAAAGCCGATGAGCATGGCATCCATGTCGAGATATGTTTTGAAGTAGCCGGCAATCGGTATGGAACCGCCGCAGCCCGTATAAGCGGCGTCTACGCCCCATTCCTCGGACAAAGCCTGGCGGGCCTTTTCAAAGGCCGGGCCCGACGTATCCATCTGGCCAGCGGGGCTGGCCCCGTGGGGCGTGAAACTGGCCGTGCAGTCGGCGGGCAGCATCGATTGCACCATGGTGCGAAAGCTTTCGCGGATCGCGTGGGGGTCCTGTTGGCCGACAAGGCGAAAGCTCACCTTGGCATGGGCCTTTGACGGCAGCACCGTCTTGAAACCATCGCCGGTATACCCCCCTTCGATCCCGTTGATTTCGCATGTTGGGCGGGACCAGATCTGTTCGAGGGCTGTGCGCCCCGCTTCGCCTGCCAGATGTGACAGGCCCACATCCCCCAGAAAGGCGCAATGGTCAAAGTTCAGCCCGTCCCATGCGGCTTTGAGAGTGTCCGGGATCTCGGGCACGCCATCATAGAAGCCCGGAATAGTGACGCGCCCGTCATCGTCATGCAGGCTGGCAAGGATCCGGGTCAGAACGCGGATCGGGTTCATGGCGACCCCGCCATACATGCCGGAATGCAGGTCCTTGGTCGGGCCTTCGATCGTGATCTCTTCACCCAGCAGGCCGCGCAGCCGGGTGACGATAGCGGGCACGCGATCCGCAAACAGGCCCGTATCGCAGATCAGCGCGATGTCTGCCTTAAGCTCATCCGCGTTGTCCTTGAGGAACGGGATGAGGGAGGGGGAGCCGCTTTCCTCTTCCCCTTCCAGAAACACGGTGATGCGGCCCGGCAGGGCACCATGGGTCGCCTTCCAGGCGCGACACGCCTCCAGAAAGGTCATCAGCTGGCCCTTGTCATCAGCGGCACCGCGCCCCCGGATGACCTTGGCCTTTGCCGTTTCCTCGATCTGCGGGGCGAACGGGTCGCGTGTCCAAAGGTCAACCGGGTCAACGGGTTGTACATCATAGTGACCATAGAACATCAGGTGCGGCCCCGCATCGCCGATATGGGCCACCACCATGGGATGACCTGATGTGGGGCGCTTGCTGGCGGTGAAACCCAGTCCCGCCAGATCCGCGACCAACCAGTCGGCGGCCCGGTCACAATCCGCCTTGTAAGCCGGATCGGTTGAGATCGAGGGGATCCGCAGCAGGTCGAGTAACCGGTCGAGGCTGGCGGGAAGGTCAATGTCGATCCGGGTCAGCACGGCATCAAGGGTCATCGGGCGCTCCATTTTGTAGTGGCTTGACCCTAACGGAGTGTTCGGGGGGTTCAATGGGGTTGCCAGCGGCGGCCCGGCTGGCCGATATAGCAGCGCAGTTAGGGTAATAAGCGGGAAAAGCCATGGTGCGTTGGGTTGCAGTCGCGATTGGGTTGGTGGTGGCGACAGTCGCCCAGGGTGAGTCGGTCACAACCAAGGTGGCCCGGGGGCAGCTGTTCAGCCCCAAGGGCAGCTCGGTTGAGGTGTTTCCCACCGATTTCCTGGGCGAGGCAGAGGCCAAGGCCGTCAAAGGGTATGCCGCGCAGTTCGAATACTATGCGGCTTTTGCCGTCAGCCCCGGCGATCCCGCCGATAGCGGCAGTGCGGTCGGGTTGGCGAATTTCCACAGCGAGGCCGCGGCGCGTACCGCAGCCCTGGGGGCCTGCAATGCCCGGCGGCAAACGGGACGGCCGTGCATTGTTGTCGCCGTGACCCGGCCAAAAGGTTGGAAACCGCGCAACATTCAGTTGTCGGCGGAAGCCACGGCGGCCTTCCGCAAGGAGTATCGCAAGGCCAGGGCACCCAAAGCGATGGCGATCTCACCCAGCAGCGGTGCCTGGGCCATCGGTCGCGGGGATGGAAGCCGGGCCTTGGCCACCTGCAATGACCGGGCTGCCAAACGCGGTCGGCAGGACTGCCAGATCGCGATTGCCGACCGTTAGATCTGTCATTCAACTACCGGTAATGTCTGCGCCGATTGTGTCGCCTGTGACAGGAGCATGATCAATATTTGGGCACATTACCGTCAGAGAATGAACGCATCCCTAAGGTAACATCGCTATTCCCCCCTGCACCTGCTGCCACATCGTGTTAGTATTCCTGAAATGCCGGTGAGTCGCACAATCATATCGGCAATCTGGGGACAGCAAACGTGGCAGAATACAGGTCGGGTACATGCTAGGGCGGAGACAACCGCCCCAACCGCCGCAAAAGGCAGAACCCAAGCGGTTCGACGACTTCGACCTGCGTCTGGGAGACATGATGCGGGGGGAGCGTGCGACTCTTGGCAAATCTTTGCTCGACGTGCAACGCGACCTCAAAATCAAAGCCACTTACATCGCTGCTATTGAGAATGCGGACGTTTCAGCCTTTGAAACGCCGGGATTTATTGCGGGCTATGTGCGCTCCTATGCACGCTATCTGCAGATGGATCCCGAATGGGCCTACGAGACGTTTTGTCAGGAAGCGGAATATACACCCCGGACCGGTCTGGATCCGAAGGGGCAGGCGGCGGCCAATCCAAAGGCCACCGCCAAGGCACCGCCCCATGTCAGCGATTCCATCTTTGACAATGCGGTGTTCTTTGCACCCCGCAGCGATGGGATCCTGTCGCGGATTGAACCGGGTGCCATTGGATCATCCCTGGTGCTGTTGGCGTTGATTGGGGCCATTGGCTATGGTGGATGGGCGGTTTTGCGCGAAATTCAACAGGTCCAGGTGACGCCGGTCGAGCAGGTGCCAGGCGTTGTGGCTGAGGTTGATCCGCTCAACGGTGCCACGGATATGGTGGAAGTGACCTCGGATTTGCCGGGCATGTCGCCGGCGCGCCCCGATGCGTTGGACCGGCTTTATCGTCCGCAGGCGCTGGATGTGCCTGTGATGGTGGCCCGCGACGGACCGATTGTGACCATTGATCCCGGGATGAGCGGTGCGTTGCGCGGGCAGATTGATCGCCCGGCGGATCGACTTGCGGCAACGCCTGCCAAGCCGGATCGCCCGATTGGACCGGAAGCCGCTGTTGATACCGCATTTGTCGAACCTGGCCTGACAGATCGGCCTTCGCCCCAGGTGCTGGCTGAGAATGCGCCTGATGTTTTGCTTGTGGCGGTGAATGACGCCTGGGTACGCATCCGCAGCGCCGATGGCACCACAATTTATGAGCGGACCATGGCGGCGGGCGATACCTTTGCCCTTCCCCCGACAGAGCAACCCGCAACCCTGCGCACTGGTGCGGGGGGCTCGATCTACTTCATGGTGAACGGAGAAACCCACGGGCCCGCCGGGTTGTCGGGTGAGGTGATCGATAATATCGCGCTGGAATCTGGCACCTTGGCAGATACGTACGCCAAGGTAGATCCGGCGGCCGGCGGGGCCGGTCAACGGGCTGTCGAAGTGGCGGAAGCCGCATTGGCCCCGTTGCAGGCCAATCCGGCCGACTAGGTTTTGGGGGCGACTGAAATGTCGCATACCGTGGACAGTCTGACAGCGTATCCTTATCCTGCATTGCAAATGTGTCGTTTCACCGTGACAGGGGCCTGTCAGCTATGTCGATCAATCACATAAGACCGTGGCGCAACATTTATCGACGGGACAGCCGCCAGATCAATGTGGGGCCGGTCAAGGTCGGGGGGGATGCGCCGATCAGCGTCCAGACCATGACCAATACCCTGACCACGGACGTTAAGGCCACGATTGAACAGGTTCAGGCCTGTGCCGAGGCGGGGGCGGACATCGTGCGGATCTCTGTCCCGGATGAAGCGTCATCCAAGGCGCTGCATCAAATCATCCCCGAGGTGAGTGTTCCGATCGTTGCGGATATTCACTTTCACTACAAACGCGGGATTGAGGCGGCCGAGGCCGGGGCTGCCTGTCTGCGGATCAACCCTGGCAATATCGGGGATGCGGCGCGCGTGCGCGACGTGATCGCAGCCGCCCGTGACCATGGGTGTTCCATGCGGATCGGGGTGAATGCCGGATCCCTGGAAAAGCACCTGCTGGAGAAATATGGGGAGCCGTGCCCTGATGCGATGATCGAAAGCGGACTGGATCACATGCGGATCCTGCAGGATAACGACTTTCATGAATTCAAGATCAGCGTGAAAGCATCTGATGTTTTCATGGCTGCCGCAGCCTATCAGGGTCTGGCCGAGGCGACGGATGCACCGATCCACCTGGGCATCACCGAGGCAGGCGGCTTGACCTCTGGCACGATCAAATCGGCCATCGGACTTGGCAATTTGCTTTGGATGGGCATCGGCGACACCCTGCGCGTCAGCCTGTCAGCTGATCCGGTCGAGGAGGTGAAGGTCGGGTTTGAGATTCTCAAAAGCCTTGGCCTGCGCCATCGCGGGGTCAATATCATCAGTTGCCCCAGCTGCGCCCGCCAAGGTTTTGACGTGATCAAGACTGTCGAGGCCCTGGAAAAACGGTTGGAACATATCAAGACACCCATGTCGCTCAGCATCATCGGCTGTGTCGTGAACGGCCCGGGCGAGGCGTTGATGACCGATGTCGGCTTCACCGGCGGCGGGGCCGGGTCCGGTATGGTTTATCTCGCCGGTGCGCAAAGCCACAAATTGAGCAACGATCAAATGGTCGACCATATCGTGGAGCAGGTGGAACGGAAGGCCGCTGAACTCGATGCCGCCGCCGATGAGGGCGCAGTCGCGGCTGAATAGTGAGCGCCTGATAAAGCAGAAGGTCATCAGCCTGCGAATTTCCATGGAACGGGTGTCATGAAACACCAGTCATGGAAATAGGAAGGCTAATATCCAGCGAGAGCTCACAACATCGCGCGTGCACCCATGACATAACTTGCGATTTGCTGGCGGGTTATGCCGCGTTCCGCAAGCTCAGCATCGCTGAGGGCGCATAGCGCTTCGATCTGGCGGTTGAACGGATGACGTTCGCCCATGCGGATCAACATGTTGAAAACGGTTCGAAATGGTGTGGTCCAGGCAGGTCCGGCAGTGCTGCCAGCATGTTCAAATGTCGTGGCCATGGCGATGGCTCCTCTTGGTCTAACTGTGTTGTCCTAAATCTAGGCGGCATGCTGCAACGCGGCAAGACCATCCTGCGCAAAGCCGGTTTGCGTTCAAATCATAGTTTAAAATGATTTCTATCGGGCCAAACCAGCCCAAATCAATGATCAGGCGATATGCTGCATCGCAGCGTGTCGCCTGCACAGCCTCGGTCAGTTGGCCGTGTCGCGTGCCTCGGCCACGATCTGGCGCATACCATCCAACGGTAGGTATCCTCGGATCATCTGACCGCCCATGACAAAGGTCGGTGTGCCGTTGATCTGCAACCGCTGGGCCAGCGCGCGGTTCTGGGCGATGACGCCGTCGATCTCTGGGGCGGCCATGGCGTCCATCACTTTTTCGGTTTCCATACCGGCCGCATCGGCGATCTCGCGCAGGGCGGCGTCGTTTACCTCACCCTCCAGCGTGATCAGCTTGTCATTGGCAACCTTGTAGGCCGCGGGCCCTTCGGTTTGCAGCGCGGCAATGGCAAAGCGTGACGCGATCAGGGATTGCTCTCCCAGTATGGGGAATTCCTTGATGATCAGGCGAATATTGCCGTCGCTTTCAACCAGCTCTGTCACCTCGGGATGGGCCCGTTTGCAGAACCCACAACTGTAATCCAGGAATTCCACGATGGTCACATCCCCTTCGGGATTACCACCGATCCAGCTATAGCCGTCATCGTACAGGTCCGCCGTATTGGCCGCTACCAGCGCTTGGTCGGCTTCGGCCTGTTCCGCCTCCTGCCGCTGTTCCAAAACGGCAATCGCCTCCCGCAGTACTTGCGGGTTTTCCAGCAGATACTCGCGGATCTGAGCACCAAACGCCTCCTTTTCCGCCGCGGTCATGTTCGTCAGATCCAGCGCGATGGCGGTCAGGGGCGCCAAGACAAGGGCAGTGCTTAGCAACAGGGCTTTCATCAGGGTTTCCTTTGTTTGCTCTGCCGTTTGGCAGCATCAAGAATATCCAGGGCGCTGCGCGATCCGATAGAGCCCCGCGGCAATTGATCAAAAGCACGTTGGGCATGGAACGCCGCGTCCTTCAGTCGTCCGCGCATGACATAGCGTTTCGCCGTCGCCAAGGCAGCCTGGTCATCTTGGCCGGTCTGGGCATAAGCCAGCCCAAGGGACCGCATGAGGCGCAGGTTGACCGGATCCCGGGCGCGGGCCTTTTCCAGCACATCAAAGGCGACTTTGGGCTGTCCGGCGGCCAACAGGGATTGGCCATGTCTTGCTTGGATCAGCGGCTCTTTCGGGGCAAAGAGTGCGGCGCTTTGATAGCTGCCGACAGCTACTCCGAAACCCCCGCTCTCCAAAAGGATCTGGCCCCGTAATTCATGGGCATAGGCATCTTTGGGAAGATGGCTAAGCAGCACATCGAATTCGGCCAAGGTTTTTTGCGTTTTGCTGTCCTTTTGGAAGGCCATCGCGCGTGCGGTCCGGGCCGAGTTTGAGCTGCCTTTGCGCATCCGCCGCAGCGCATAGCTGGGCTCGCTGATATAGGCGGACAGCTTGTCCCGGACCCGGGCAAACCAGTAGGCCGCTGTCGGATCGGTCGGCAATGCGTCCTTACAGGCGGCTGCAAATCCCGGGATCTGCCGCAACCGGTCCCAAGACAGCGGATGGGTGCTGGCATAGGAGCATGGCCGTGTACGCGACAGGATATCCTGGCCCGCTAAAACCTGTATCATTTCGACGCGGCCTTGGCATTGTTGGGCAAGGCGAGCGCGAAAGCAACGGCCATGGCCGCGCGGAAAAACCAAAGATGGCGTGCCATTGACCGCATCCTGGCCCCCTGTAACAACGCTTAGGCGTAAGTGTAGGGAGAGTGGGATGCGGAGTTCAAGGCGAAGTGAGGTCGATCCCTTCATCGTGATGGATGTCATGGAAGCCGCCCGCCAGGCCGAGGAGGCCGGGCGCCACGTGATCCATATGGAGGTGGGTCAACCGGGCACACCCGCGCCGCAAGGGGCACGCGATGCCTTGGCCCGCGCGCTCCAATCCGATGCGCTGGGATACACCGTCGCGCTTGGCCTGCCCACATTGCGTCAGCGGATCGCCCGGCTTTATGGCGATTGGTATGGGCTGGACCTGAACCCAGACCGGGTGATCGTCACGCCGGGGGCGTCGGGCGCGTTCATTCTGGCATTCACCGCACTGTTCGAGGCGGGGGACCGCGTCGGGCTGGGCTTGCCCGGCTATCCGTCCTACCGGCATATCCTGACGGCCCTGAGCCTTCAGGCCGTTGGGCTGCCTGCCGCGCCTGAGAACCGTCTGCAGCCGGTCCCGTCAGATGTACCAGCCGACCTGAGCGGCCTGATCCTTGCCAGCCCGGCCAACCCGTCCGGGACCATGCTGGACCGCACCGCGCTGAGCGGGCTGGTAGAGCGTGCCGAGCAGATCGGGGCGGCCGTCATCTCGGACGAGATCTACCATGGTCTGCATTACGACAACCGGGCGATCAGCGCGCTGGAGGTCACCGATGATGTCGTGGCGGTGAATTCCTTCTCGAAATATTTTAGCATGACGGGGTGGCGCATCGGTTGGATGGTCGTACCCGAAAGCCAGATCCGCACCTACGAGCGGCTGGCCCAGAACCTTTTCATCTGTCCCCCCCACGCCAGTCAGATCGCGGCCCTCGCCGCCCTGGACTGCATAGAGGAATGCGAGGCCAGTCGCACGGTCTATGCCGCCAACCGTCAGTTGATGATCGACGGATTGCCCAAGGCCGGGATCACCAATTTCGCGCCCCCTGACGGGGCGTTCTACATCTATGCCGATGTCAGTGACTTGACCAATGACAGCCGGGAATTCGCCAGCCAGATCCTGGCCGGAGCAGATGTGGCCGTCACACCGGGATTGGACTTTGACCCAGCCCGGGGCGGCACAATGCTGCGCTTTTCCTATGCCCGCGCGACAGAGGATATTGCCGAAGGTCTTTTCCGGTTGGAAAGGTTCATGGCACAGCGATAGGGTCTTTGTCCGAACTGGACCGTGCATTCTGCGATCATGCTCAAGCGGTCAAACCACCATTCATATGTATCTTATATGCGTGCTTTGTGTACGCTGCGTGTCGTGCAGAGGATCCCGGACGCGGCACTGGGTCTCAATCCGCCGATCTGAGGGAAAACTGCACAACCTGTGTTTTGACCGCCGGGGTCTAACGCCATATACTTCTGGTTAACAAACAAAGGTTAGAGGCAGGGCGTGACCCGTTTTATCGCAAGTTTCTTCGGCGGCATTTTCGCCATGATCACCACCGGGGCCTTGTTTGCCGCGCTGATGATCGTGGCCGTCTTCTGGATGTACGGGCGTGATTTGCCCAATCATGAAGAATTGGCCCAGTATAGCCCTCCCACAATCAGCCGGATCTATTCGGGTGAGGGGCGCCTGATCGATGAATTTGCCCAGGAACGCAGGCTTTTCACGCCCGCCACCGATATCCCGGAAATGGTAAAGCAGGCCTTCATCTCCGCGGAAGACAAGAATTTCTATCAGCACGCGGGCTACGATCCGATGGGCATGGTCTCTGCGGCTGTGGATGCGGCCCAAGGCGGGCGCCTGCGCGGGGCGTCGACGATCACCCAACAGGTCATGAAGAACTTTTTGCTGTCAGGCGATCGGTCGGCCGAGCGCAAGATCCGGGAACTGATCCTGGCGGCGCGTGTGGAGCAAGCCCTTGATAAAGAAAAGATACTTGAGCTGTATTTGAACGAAATCTACCTGGGCGCAAATTCCTACGGCGTATCCGCTGCCGCCCAAACCTATTTCAACAAGACACTGTCGCAGTTGGACATTCATGAAGCCGCCTATCTTGCCGCTTTGCCCAAGAAGCCGGCAGATTTGCACCCCGTGCGCAATCAGGATGCCGCGGTAGGGCGGAGGAACTTTGTCCTGAAAGAGATGTACGAGAATGGCTACATCACCAGAGATATCTACGAGGCAGAAAAGCAGGAGCCGCTTCGGTCGGTCCAAAACGGCGATTTCGACAGCTTCCGAAAAGGTCTGCCGCCGCGCGATTATTTCACCGATGAAATTCGCCGTCAGCTGAGCCGCAACTTTGGCCAGGATGAGTTTTTTGGCGGTGGTCTTACGATCCGCGCCACGATTGATCCGGAGCTTCAGGCCGAGGCCGCCGCGGCATTGCGCCGCGGATTAGAGCAGTTTGACCGCGGTACCAAACGGTGGCGCGGCACGGGCGAAACCATCCCTCCCGAACAGCTGACGGATGAGGGCTCGTGGCGCGCGGCATTGGCCAAAGTCAAGGTGGCCCGCGATATCGACCTGGTCTCCCAATGGCATCCGGCAGTTGTGTTGGAGGTGAACGAACAGAGCCTAAGCATCGGAATTGAAGGTGTGACCGAAACCGATGCGGAACCCTTCACGGTTCCGCGCAAAGACATCGCCTGGATGCGCGGTGATTTCTTTGAGAATTTCGAGATCGGCGATGTGGTTCATGTGCGCCGCATGGTCGAAGATGGGAGTGGCACCTTTATTCGGTGGACACTACGCCAGGTGCCCGAGGTGCAGGGCGGCTTCATGGCCATGGACGTGAACACCGGGCGCGTGCTGGCCATGCAAGGCGGCTTTTCCTATCAGCATTCGGTGTTCAATCGCGCGACCCAGGCAACCCGGCAGCCCGGATCGGCGTTCAAGCCGTTTGTTTATGCTGCCGCGTTGGACAGCGGCTATACACCCGCAACAATCGTTGTCGACGCCCCGATCGAGATCAACACGCCCCAGGGAGTCTGGCGACCCAAGAATGCATCGAACCGGTTTTATGGCCCGACCCCTGTCCGCACCGGGATTGAGCAGTCGCGCAACCTGATGACAATCCGTCTGGCCCAAGAGGTCGGCATGGATACTGTTGCGCGCTATGCCGAACAATTTGGCGTTTACAACAGTATGAACCGGTTCCTATCCAACGCGCTCGGCGCCGAGGAAACGACCTTGTTCAAGATGGTCTCGGCCTATGCAATGTTTGCCAATGGCGGGGAGCGGGTGGAACCCACCCTTGTCGACCGTGTTCAGGATCGCTGGGGCAAGACCGTGTTCCGCCATGATCAACGCACCTGCGAGGATTGTCGGACCGCATCCCTCAACGTGGGAGAAACACCGCGGATCACATCAGATCGTGATCGCGTCATTAATGCGATCACTGCGTATCAGTTGACCTCTATGATGCGCGGCGTGGTGCAGCGGGGCACGGCGCGAAAGAACGTAAACCTTGGTGATGTTCCCGTGGCGGGCAAAACCGGCACGACGAACGATTCCAAAGACGTGTGGTTCGTGGGTTTCACGAACTCCATCGCCGCTGGCTGCTATATTGGATATGACCGGCCACGCAGCTTGGGGCGCAGCGCATCGGGCGGCGGGATGTGTGGCCCTGTGTTTAACAGCTTCATGAAAAAGGCGACGGCCAAATACGGTGGCGGCGATTTTGATGTCCCCCCCGGTGGGCGTTTCATCAAGATTGATCGCTTCAGCGGCGCTCGGCTGAGCGACAGCGCGGGCGGTGCAAACGTGGTTGCGGAATATTTTCGCGATGGTGAAGAGCCGACCTTTGGCCTTGCCGCTTTTGTTGATGGCGGCTTTGCCATGGGCTCCGATCTGCCGCTCTTTGCCGCCGGCGATGATGATTTGAGCGGCTCGACTAAGACGGTCACGACATCGACGGGCCGCCGGGTGAAAATCGCGCCGAAGGCCAGTATCCAGTCGATCCGCTCCCGCTCCGGCTTGTACTGACGGCTGATCCCGGCACCGCTCGCCACCCTTGTGGTGCGCCGAGCGGCGCTGTATCACACCAGCCTGACCCCAAGATCCGAGATGCCCCATGCGCGCCGAAGCCCAAAACACCGCTGATGCCATTCGCAAGTCGCTTGCCCTTCTTGGTCAGCGCCTGAACTGGGACACCGCACCCCATCGGCTTGAAGAATTCAATGCCCGTGTCGAGGATCCGGATCTTTGGAACGATCCGACAGCTGCGCAAAAGCTGATGCGTGATCGCCAGATGCTGGTCGATGCCATGGAAACCTATACCAGCATTGAGCGGGACCTGAACGACACGTTGGAACTGATCGAACTGGGCGAGATGGAAGAGGATACAGAGGTGGTGGCCGATGCCGAGACCTCCCTTTCTGCGCTTGCCGAAAAGGCTGCGGCCCGGGAATTGGAAGCCCTGCTCGACGGGGAGGCCGATGGCAACGATACCTTCCTTGAGATCAATTCAGGCGCAGGCGGCACCGAATCCTGCGACTGGGCCAGCATGCTGGCGCGGATGTATGTCCGCTGGGCCGAAAAGAAGGGCTACACGGTCGAGCTGCAGTCAGAGACAGCAGGTGAAGAGGCGGGTATCAAATCCGCTGCCTACAAGATCAGCGGACCCAATGCTTATGGCTGGCTGAAATCAGAAAGTGGTGTGCACCGCCTGGTGCGGATCTCTCCGTTCGACTCAGCGGCCAAGCGCCATACCAGCTTTTGTTCCGTCTGGGTTTATCCGGTGGTTGACGACAATATCGAGATCGAAGTGAACCCTGCCGATATCCGCATCGACACCTATCGCAGCTCGGGCGCAGGCGGGCAGCACGTGAACACGACCGATTCAGCTGTGCGGATCACCCATAACCCGACCGGCATCGTGGTGACATCATCTGAAAAGTCCCAGCATCAGAATCGCGACATCGCCATGAAGGCCCTGAAGTCACGGCTTTACCAGATGGAGCTGGACCGTCGGAACGCTGCCATCAACGAGGCACACGAAAACAAGGGCGATGCCGGCTGGGGCAACCAGATACGGTCCTATGTCCTGCAACCTTACCAGATGGTGAAGGATCTGCGCACGAATCATGAAACGTCGGACACAAAGGGTGTTCTGGATGGGGACTTAGATGGCTTCATGGCGGCGACCCTGGCCCAGGGCGCAGCGGGCAAGGGACGGGACGAGGCGCAGGCCACCGCCTGACCCTGCGGAAAGATCTTGTCGGGCCGCTCGACCCTCGGGCATTATGAGGCCGAGGCCTGCCTAAGGATTGCGTATGTGGACCAGCTGACAGATTACATTCCGCCCCGGGACGCATCGCCGCGCCCCTCCATCCGCACGCTCACCTTTCAGGATCTGGTGACGTCGCTTTTTCGCGGATGGCATGACGCGCGACGCGCCTGGCCCTTTGGATTGATATTTGCGGGCTTTTACGTAGCGGGTGGCTTGATCCTGACCTTTCTGTCACCGGGCTTTTTGTGGCAGATTATTCTGCTTGCCTTGGCCTTTCCGCTTTTCGCACCTTTTGCCGCTGTGGGGCTCTATGAAGTCAGTCGCCGGTTGGAACGCAGCCTCAGGCTCGACGGGTCAGAAATCCTGGGCGTGCTTTGGCGCGAGCGGAACCGTGAAATCCCATGGTTGGGCGGCCTGATCGTCTTTTATTTTCTGTTCTACAGCTTCTTGGCACATATGATCTTTGCGCTGTTCATGGGATTATCGGCGATGACCAACGTCTCAACCTCGTGGGAGGCGTTTCTGACGCCGAATGGCTTGACCATGATCGCCGTGCAAGTGCTGGTGGGGGCGGTGCTGGGGTTGCTGCTTTATGCGTTGACGGTGATCTCCTTGCCGCTGGTGCTGGACAAGGAAATCGATTTTGTCTCAGCAATGATTTTGAGCGTCGGAGTCGTTCGTCAGAACCCGGCTGTTATGTTCACATGGGCCTTTATCCTGGGTGCGGTGATGCTGTTGGCAATGATCCCAGCCTTCCTTGGCCTCTTGGTGGCGCTGCCGGTCCTGGGTCACGCATCCTGGCACCTTTACCGACGCGCATTGAGCCACCCCGTGGCATGACGGGGCCAGCCCGCCGCCGGATGGAGGCAACGCTGACCCGTATTGATACGTGCAACGATACAATCAATGCCATCGTTTCACTGCGCGACCCCGATACACTGTTGGCCGACGCCGACCGCGCTGACAGATCAGATCTGATAGGTCCGCTCCACGGTATCCCAATGGCCGTTAAAGATCTGGTCGCCACCGCCGGGATCCGCACGACCCTTGGTTCCCCCATCTTTGCCACCCATGTGCCAAGCGCTGATGATGCCGTTGCACGACGATTGCGACAGGCCGGGGCCATCCTGATCGGCAAGACGAATACGCCCGAATTTGGCCTTGGCTCCCATTCCTATAACCCGGTGCATGGGGTGACCCGAAACCCCTATGATACCCGATTGACGGCAGGCGGATCATCGGGCGGCGCGGCGGCGGCTTTGGCCTGTGGTATGGTCGACCTGGCCGATGGGTCTGACATGATGGGCAGCCTGCGCAACCCGGCGGGCTGGTGCAATATCTATGGATTTCGGCCAAGCTGGGGTCTGGTTCCTGCGGATGCCGTGGGCGACAGCTATCTGCACATGCTGGCCACGGACGGGCCCATGGCACGCAGCCCCGCAGGCTTGGCAAGACTGTTACAAGTGCTTGCCGAGCCCGAGCCGTTGCGCCCCTTCGGACGCAAGCCCGAGGATTTCACGGCCGCGCTGGCGCACCCAGCAAGGCGATCACGCATCGGATGGTTGAACGATTGGGATGGGGCCTATCCCATGGAGCCGGGCATTCTTGACCTGTGCCGCGATGCGCTGGCGATATTCGATACGCCGGTGGAGCGGATGTTGGCCCCTTTCGATGCCGCCCGATTGTGGACAAGCTGGACAACCTTGCGTGCCTTTTCCGTCGCAGCAAAACTGGAGCCGCTTTACGCCGATCCGATCAAGCGCGCCCAATTGAAACCGGAGGCGATCTGGGAGGTCGAGCGCGGGCTCGCTCTTTCGGCCATGGATCTGCAACGGGCCAGCCTTGACCGGTCCGACTGGTTTCGAACCGCCATGACACTGTTTGGCCAGTTTGATTTTTTGGCCCTGCCCACGGCACAGGTTTGGCCGTTTCCGGCTGACTGGCATTGGCCGAAATCGATCGACGGTACCGAGATGAACACCTATCACCGCTGGATGGAAGTAGTGATTCCGGTCAGCCTGATCGGGTTGCCCTGCATTGCTGTGCCTGCCGGGTTCGGTCCGGCGGGGCTGCCCATGGGGGTGCAGCTTTTTGGGCCGCCGGGGTCTGATGTGGCGCTGTTGCAGTTGGCACAACATTACCATGAGCGCACCGATTGGACGGGTCAGCGTCCGCCCATACTTTGGGGTTGAGTGGCGGCGCGCGGCAGGTAGATCAATGCGCCAATACAGGACAGCCCGGCCAGAACCGCCGCAACCCCGCATAGCAGGGTAAAGGCGCGCGTTGTCGCAATGGCATGCGCGGCATCCGGATCCGCGGCGCCAAAGCTGAGCGCGCCGCCATAGGCCCCATAAACAACCGCAGCGAGGCTGCCCATGGCCGCCACCGCGATCAACCCGGCCAGACGACTGACCGCATTGTTGACGCCCGATGCCGTGCCGGTCGATGCGGCAGGCACCGAGGCCATAATGGTCGTGGATAATGGCGTGACAATCAGGGCCATGCCAGCGCCAAGAACCACGCAGCCCGGAAACGTCCGGGTCCAGAATTGCATGGCAGGAGCAGTGATTGCGATAGCGACGTAGGCGATGGCCAACAGGCCGCATCCCGTGGCGATCAAGGGGCCTGCGCCAAACCGCGGCTCTAACCGGCCGATCCGGGCCGAAAACAGCCCGATAAAGACCGATAGGGGGGCAAAGGCTGCGGCCGCTTCGATCGCGGTGACACCCCAGGTGGAGATGACGGTCATTGGCAGGTAAAACAGCAGGGTCGATAGCGCGAAATAAATGGTAAACGTGATCGCATTGGCCGCTGAAAAGGCGCGGTCTGCAAACAGGCCAAGGGGCAACATGGGGCAGGGGGAGTGGGCTTCGACCCATAGGAACAGTGCCAGTGCTGCAATCCCGAAAGTCGCCAGACCAAGGGATGCGCTTTGTCCATGTTCGGCCCCCGTCAACGCCCAGGCCAAGGCACCAAGCCCAAGGGTCGCCAAGGCCGCGCCGGGCAAGTCCAACCCCGCTGTTGCTGTATTGGGATCCCGATCAACATGGCGGATCAACAGCCACAATGCCAGGGCACCCAGGGGCAGGTTCACCGCAAAGATCCACCGCCAGATGCTATCC
The DNA here is from genome assembly GCF_016901225.1 of Actibacterium sp. 188UL27-1. Classification (GTDB taxonomy): domain Bacteria; phylum Pseudomonadota; class Alphaproteobacteria; order Rhodobacterales; family Rhodobacteraceae; genus 188UL27-1. Next base: position 220,671 of record NZ_JAFEUL010000004.1, read on the forward strand.
GTGCCAAAGGTCAGCAGGAGACCACCAATGATCGGGCCGGCAGCCGTGGTGACGGCGGATGCGGCGGCCCAGGTTCCGATGGCAGCGCCCCGTTCACCGTCAGGATAGGCGCGGGCGATCAGCGCAAGGGATCCCGGGACCATGAAGGCCGCACCCACTCCCTGGACCAAACGCGCGATGATTAGAGACTGCGCATTGGGAGCCGCGGCACAAAAGACAGAGGCCACGACAAACAGCGCAATCCCGCCGCCAAAGACCCGGGCCAGCCCAAATCTGTCGCCGAACGCGCCGCCAACCAGGATCAAAGCCGACAATGTCAGCAGATAGGCGTTGGAAATCCATTGGGCCTGGGACAGCGTCGCGCCCAGATCAGCGCGCATGGCTGGCAGTGCAATGGCCACTACAGATCCGTCGATGAACCCCAGGGCAGAGGCCAGGATGGCCGTCACCAACAACCATCTCCGATTGGCAGTTGCACAGATCGGAAACGAAGACACCGCCGAAGGCGGCGGTGTCGGGTGTTGGATATGCTGGGTGATCCTACCCGCCAGCGGCGGCGGGTTTCGCAGCTGGTGCACCAGCCACTGGCTTGCTCGCATTGGCATTGAGCGGATCGTCCTGCCGTTGGACCGATCCTTCGAAATGCGCACCGCTTTCAATGGCGATGGTCTTGTGGATGATGTCCCCTTCGACCCGCGCGGTCGAGGTAAGGCGGACCTTCAAGCCACGTACCCGGCCCACGATCCGACCATTGACGATGACGTCATCGGCCACGATCTCTCCCTTTACGGTTGCGCCTTCGCCAACAGTCAGCAGATGGGCGCGGATATCACCTTCGACCGTGCCTTCGACCTGGATATCGCCCGACGTTTTGATGTTGCCGGTAATGGTTAGATCGGACGAGATGACCGATGCAGGCGGTTTTGCCTTTGTGGCGGATGGTTTACTATCCATCGCGGGCTTTGCGGCCGCTGCCGGGGCGTCTGACATGCTGGTCTTATCTCCTTCACCGGGCTTTGCGGCGCCGGGCTCGTTTGTCCTGCTTTTAGAAAACATCGTTTGCTGCCTTGATGTAGATCATCGGATTGACGGGTTTGCCTCCGACGCGCACTTCATAGTGCAGGTGGGTGCCGGTCGATCGGCCAGAATTTCCCATATCACCGATCCTGTCCCCGCGCGAGACCCTTTGGCCGACAGAGACGCGAATCTGGGCAAGATGGGCGTATCTCGTTTCGATCCCGAACTCGTGCTGGATCTTTATTAGACGTCCGTATCCTGATTGCCAACCGGCATGGATGACCACCCCGTCTGCGGTGGCGGTGATCGGCGTACCGTGGCTTGCTGCAAAATCGGTACCGTTATGCATGCGGCCCCAGCGCGGCCCAAAGCCGGAGGTGTAGCGAAAGGCTGACTTCACCGGAATATCGAAAGGCGCCTTTTGCGCTGCCAGCCGGTACAGGTTCACCCGGTCCAGGCTTTTCAGGATATCGTTGGCGCGCTGGCTGTCCGGATCCAGTGGCCCGCCCTTTGTCGACACGATCAAGGGTGTCAGCGGCCCGCCTTGGCCGGAATATCCCCGGCGCACGGTTTCGATCAGCTGTTCGGGGGGGAGACCCGCCGCGCTGAACATCTTATCCAGCGGTGCCACGGATACGGTGACCGCCTCTTCCAACTGGGCAAAGATCTTGTCATTGCGGTCCAGGATCAATTCGCGCTCGAAGGCGATGGCTTCCATCTCTTCCCGGGCGAAATCGGCCTCATCCGCCAGATCATCCCGCTCCACCGCGGTGGTTTGCAATGCGGCTGTCAGAAAATCCAAGGTGCCTGCAATATCCTGGGCAGAGGCGACAGCGGTTGACGTTTCCTCACTCTCACCGGCGATTTTGGCCACCAGCCGGGACGCTTCATCGCGGGCTGTGTCACGCTCTTTGGTAGTGCGGCGCAGGGTCGACTGGATGACACCGATGCCGGTTTCCAACTCGCGCCTGCGGTCTTCGGATGCCAATAGTTCGGACTGCATCTCCGAAATGGTGCGCAAGGCCGCGTTGAACCGTTCCTGCGCTGCGACCGCTTCTGCCGCACGGGCGTCACGCGTATCGGACAACTCGTTCAGCCGCGTTTCGTAGGTTGCCTGGTTCCGCTTTGCCTGATCACGGGCATTCCCCGATCCGATGCTATCCATCAGCAAAACTGCTGTGACGATGATCGTCCAGCCCAGCAGCATTGCACCCCCGGCCAGAACCATGGCCTGCGTCGCAGATCGCAGTCGAATGAATCGTGTTTCGGTGTCGGAACGCAAGAAGAGCCGCTGTTCAGGCAGGCGACGTTCTAGATACGTATGGAAACGGTGCTTAAAGCCAGCTCGCAATGACTCGTCCCTGTTGACCCTGTCCTCGATCTTGCCTCTCGTATCCCCCCGGACGGGCAAGCTCGACCCCAATTAGCTTTGGGGGCGGTCGGGCGCAAGAAAATTGGCTATATTTTGAGGACTTGCGAGGTATTGTTGGCGTTATGCGCAAGTTTTTGCCGATGACCCTAGGGCGTTAACCCTTCTGAAAGGGGCCAGTAGAAATCAGGGGGAATCCCTGCTTCGGCCCGCTTTTCCTCGTTGAAAGGCGGCTTCAGTTGACCGTGGAAGTAGTGCCGGACCAGTCGGTGGAACGCCTCCTTGGGGTCGGCATCTTCGCGCCCACACAAAAAGTGAAACCACTTGGAGCCATAGGCGACATGGCTCACCTCCTCGCCATAGATGGTCTCAAGTGCGGCAACAGCGCGGTCATCCTTGGCATTCTGAAAGATCTTGATCATGCTTGGGGTCACGTCCAACCCGCGGGCTTCCAAAACCATGGGCACGACGGCAAGGCGACCCATCAGATCATCCACAGTGTTTTCGGCTGCCCGCCACATCCCTGCATGGGCCGGCAGCGCGCCGTAATGGCTGCCCATCGCCTCCAGACAATCACTGACCAGGTTGAAATGCTTGCTCTCTTCATCTGCGGCCTTCACCCAATCGTCGTAGAATCCCGGCGGCATCGGGATATGGCCAAACCGTGCGATGACGTCCCAGTGCAAATCCACCGCGTTCAGCTCGATATGGGCAACGGCGTGCAGGATTGCGATGCGCCCCTCAACCGTGCCAGGCTTGCGGCGGGGCACGTCACGCGGGCTCAGCAATTCAGGTTTTTCCGGCCGGGCAGGGCGCAGGGGCGGAGTGGCTGTGCCGGTTTCTGGCAGTTCACCATTGGAGCGAGCCGCAAACCAATCGGCGGCATGGGCGCGTGACAAAGCTGTCTTCGCGCGCCCATCGGCAGTGGTCAGAACCTCGGTTGCCAGTTCGGCCAGGGCGCGCATGGGATCCTCGTCGTGGATGGGGCGTTCCCGCTCCATCCCATTGCGATCGCGCCATGGCAAGGGTCAGAGCGCTTTGACAGCCTCCAGCACCTTTTCCACATGGCCAGGTACCTTAACCTTGCGCCAGGCCTCGCGCACCGTGCCGGTGCCATCGATGATAAAGGTCGACCGCTCTATCCCCATATATGTCTTTCCATACATGCTCTTCTCGGCCCAGACGCCATATTGCTCGCACACGTCGTTGTCTTCATCCGACAGCAACGCGATCTTCAACGCATGCTTGTCCCGGAACTTGTCGTGTTTTTTCACGCTGTCTTTTGAGACACCCAGGATAACAGCGCCCGCCGCCTCGAACGCGTCCAGATGTTCGGTAAAGCCGATAGCCTGCTTGGTGCAGCCCGACGTGTCATCCTTTGGATAGAAATAGAGGACAACCGCCTTTGGCTTCAGGTTGGAAAGTGTGACGCTGTCGCCGCCATCGCGGGGCAAGGTGAAATCTGGTGCGGGTTGGCCCGTTTCGATCATGGGGTCGTTATCCTATATCAACGTTATGCTATTCATTTTTAGTGCCGGGCGGGCAATGATAAAGGTCTGAGGACCCGATAAGAGCAGCACACAGACGTGACCGAGCCATCAGACGCAGATCCAAAGGCGAAAAAGCAGCCTCGGCGGACCCGGTCTGCTGCCAAATACATGTGCATCTGGACCTTTGATGTCGTGGTGATTGTCGCGCTGTTATTCGGTCTTGCGGTCTTTGCCTTGCCGGAGCGGGAATTGGGCGCCCCCCGCTGGGTCACCGCCCGCGCGGAGGCCTGGCTATCGGGCAGCTTGCCCGGAGCGACGGTGGATGTCGCGCGCATCGGTTTGATCTTTGGCGATCTGGGCACGCCGCGGGTTGTCTTTCACGATGTTGGTCTGACCAATGCCAGCGGGATCCGGGTGATGCGGGTGCCGGAATTGCAGGTGGGTCTGGCCAAGGGCAGCTTTCTGCGCAAGGTGCCGCAGCTTGAACGGTTGGAAGTGTCCGGTGCCACGATCGTTGCCCGCCGCGACCGGGACGGGCATATCGATCTGGGCTTTGACATGGGTGGCCCGGCAACCGCCAATCGCGATCTGCCCGATATAATCGAGACCATTGACGCAGCCCTACTGACCGATGGGTTGTCGAGCCTGGACCGGATCGTGATCGATGATGCGATGCTGTTTTTCCGCGACGAACGCGCCGGGCGGACCTGGCGGGCGGATGATGGCCGTCTGACCATAGAAAACAGCGCCCAGACGCTGGAGGTGCGCGCAAGCTTTGACATTGATGGTGGGCGCATCGAAAGCTCAATGGCCTCCGCTAAAGGTGACCGGGCCGCGCAGTTTTCGGCCCGCATGGACAATGTGCGTATTCGCGATATCGCGGCACAATCCGACCTGCTGAGCTGGCTGCGCTCGGTCAGCGCCCCCCTTTCGTTTTCGGTTCGGGGCCGGGTGGACGAGGCTGGCGGGCTAGGGCAGATGGATGGTCAGATTACCGTAAACGGCGGACAGATCACGCGATCCGATGCAGATCCCGTGCCATTTGACGCCGCACAAATTTATCTCAGCTACGCGCCAGAGACGGGGCGGATCGATATCGACGATCTGCAGGTTCGCGCGCCCCAGGCCACCGTTGTCGCTGCCGGCCACGCCTATCTGGAGCGTGACAGCGATGATCGCGCCGTGGGCAGCATCGTGCAATTGCAGTTGTCCCAGGTGAATGCCGATCCCAGCGGTGTTTTCGAACAGGCCGCGGTTTTTCAAGAAGGAGCCCTTGACCTGCGCGCGCGTTTTGACCCGTCGCAGGTCGATCTGGGTCAGCTTTACCTGAAAACCGTTGATGCCAAGACCGGCGCGCCAACGCATATTCGCGCCACGGGCAAAGGGCATCTGACCTCCGATGGGTGGGATGTGGCACTCGACGCCACCGTGGACCGGGCCGATTACAGCACTGTTCTTGCCCTTTGGCCGCAGACCGAAGGGCCCCGAACGCGGCAATGGCTGATCGAACATCTAAGTGCTGGCACGATCTTTGACGCCACCGCCGCGTTTCGGTCCAGGCCCGGGCAAAAGCTGGAAAGCTCTGTCGTTTATGAATTTGCCGATGCCACTTTGCGCCCCATCGACACATTGCCGCCCATCACCGGCGCAAGTGGTTATGCGTCAATTCGCGATCACGCTTACACGATGACGCTGGATCAGGGGGGCACTTTACCCGATCAGGGGGGGCAGATTGACCTGGCGGGCTCTGTCTTTCGGATCCGCGATATGCGCGAACAACCGACCCCCGGCAGTCTCACCTTGCAAACCGATGCAACGATCACAGCCACGCTGTCTTTGCTGGATCTGCCGCCGTTCAACGTCATGTCCCGCGCGTCGCTTCCGGTCGATCTGGCCCAGGGGCGCGCGGTTGCAACGTCCCAAATCGATCTGCCCCTGCGCAAGGTCACCATCGATGACGTGCAGTTTGCCGTAACCGGCACCTTGTCTGACGTTCAATCGGATATCATCGTGCCGAACCGGATCCTCGCGGCCCAGACGCTCGATCTGCAGGCCTCCAACCAAGAGGTCTCGATCGGTGGGGCAGGGGCGCTGGATACGGTTCCGCTTCGGGCGACATGGGTCAAGGCACTGGGGGAGGAGGCCGCAGATCAAGGCTCCCGCGTCGAAGGCACGGTTGAGTTGAGCCCAACCTTTGTCGACCGGTTCAATATCGGCTTGCCTGACGGCATGATCAGCGGCGCCGGGCAGGGGCAATTCGCCGTCAACCTGCCACAGACCGGCCCGCCGCGTTTTGAACTCACCAGTGACCTCAACCGCGTGGGGTTGCGCATTGCCGAACTGGGCTGGCGCAAGGATGCGGCGCAAAAGGGCAGCCTGGCAGTGGCCGGTCAACTGGGCGATACGCCCCGGATCGATACACTGTCCCTGAAAGCGGGAGGTTTGACGGCGGAAGGCCGGGTTTCTGTCACACCTGGCGGCAATCTGGAGGCCGCAACCTTCAGCCGGTTCGCCCTGGATGGATGGATCGATGCGCCCGTGACCTTGCGGGGACGCGGCGGCGACAGTTCACCTGCCGTGGCCATCCGTGGCGGCTGGGTGGATCTGCGCCGGGCCAATATCGGCGGGGGATCGGGCGGCAGCCGGGCCGGGGGCCCGATGACTGTGGCGCTCGATAGTCTGATCATCTCCGAAAATATCAGCCTGGGTGATTTTCGCGCGACCCTGAACCGGCGCGGCGGTCTGAACGGGGAATTCGAGGGCAAGGTGAATGGGACGGCTCCCGTCACGGGTCAGGTGGCACCGGGACAAGGCGGAGGTACGGCCGTGCGCATGACATCCGGCAATGCGGGCGCGGTCTTTAGCGCGGCGGGCCTGTTTCGAAAGGCGCGCGGCGGTGACATGACCCTTGTGCTTAACCCCACCGGCAAGGCCGGCAGCTATAACGGTCAACTCAAGGTAAAAAACACCAAAGTACAAAGCGCGCCGGGCCTGGCGGCGATCCTCAACACGATCTCGGTAGTTGGTCTGTTGGAACAGTTGAACGGGCCCGGACTGTTGTTCAACGACATCGACGCTGTCTTTCGATTGACGCCCAACGCCGTTCAGATTACCCGCGCGTCCGGGGTCGGGCCATCGGTCGGGATCTCTTTGGCGGGCGTGTTTGATATCGAGGGCAACCGGATGGATGTGCAAGGCGTGCTGTCGCCGATCTATGTGCTCAACGGCATTGGTCAGATCTTCTCCCGCCGGGGGGAGGGGTTGTTCGGCTTTAACTACCGAATGCGCGGCGCCATGGATCGCCCTCGCGTGACGGTCAATCCGCTCTCCGTTCTGACGCCCGGCATGTTTCGGGAGATCTTTCGCCGTCCACCGCCATCGCTTGGCCAATGAGGCTGTCGGATTTCGACTTTGACCTGCCGGAGGGCCTAATCGCCACCCGGCCCGCCCGGCCCCGTACCGCGGCACGGCTGCTGATCTGCCAGGGCGACAGATTGGATGAGGCGCGCGTGGCCGATCTGGGGCGCTATTTGCGGGCAGGCGACAGATTGGTCCTGAACAATACAAAGGTCATTCCGGCGCGGCTGACCGGGCAACGTTTTCGCGACGGGGCCGAGGGACGCACCGCCGCCCGGATCGAAGTGACCTTGCTGGGCCCGCGCGCCGACGGCACCTGGGCCGCGCTGGCCAAACCCCTGAAGAAAGTGCGAGACGGAGAGGAGATCGCGTTCGGAGTGGGGTTCTCTGCCCGCGCCACCGGCCGGGCAGACGGGCAGATCCACCTGGCTTTTTCCGTCGAAGGTGCCGCTTTCGATGCGGCGCTGGAGGCTGCGGGTCAGATGCCGCTGCCCCCTTACATTGCGGCCAAGCGTGCCGCCGATGCCCGCGACAGGGATGATTATCAGACCGTCTTTGCCCGCAGCCCTGGCGCGGTGGCGGCCCCCACGGCGAGCTTGCATTTCGATGACGGCTTGCTGGCGGATCTGCGCGGTATGGGCGTGGACATGACAGAGGTCACGCTCCATGTCGGGGCGGGCACGTTCCTTCCCGTCAAGGTCGATGATGTCAGCGATCACCAGATGCACGCGGAATGGGGGCAGATCACCGAAGAGGCCGCGGCACAGATCAACGCTACCAAAGCCGCTGGTGGGCGGATCATTCCGGTTGGCACCACGGCGCTTCGCCTGCTCGAAAGTGCCGCCACGGGACCGGGCCAGATTGGGCCGTTCCACGGCGAAACAGACATCTTCATCACGCCCGGCCATACATTTCGCATCACCGATGGACTGATGACCAATTTCCATCTGCCAAAATCCACGCTCATGATGCTGGTCAGTGCCCTGATGGGAATCCAGACCATGCGCCAAGTCTATGACCACGCAATCAAAAACGGATTTCGGTTCTTTTCCTACGGCGATGCTTCGCTGCTTTTCCCGCCAGAGACGGAATTCGACATCGGCGAGGCGTTTTCGCGAGATCCTTGACCGGTAAGCTGCGCTAAAGCGCAGGAAACAGTACCGCGCGAGCAAGCCATGATCCAAGTTTTCTTCCGCACGTGGCCCCTGTTGTTGGGGATGCTTCTTTTGATGGTTGGCAATGGCGTGCAGGGCACGCTTCTGGGGATCCGTGGCGGGATCGAGGGGTTCTCCACCTTCCAGATGTCGATCATCATGTCGGCCTATTTTCTGGGCTTCCTTGGCGGTTCCCGTCTCACCCCCGAGATGATCCGCCGCGTCGGCCATGTTCGGGTCTTTGCGGCGTTGGGGTCGTTGATCTCGGCCATCCTGATCCTCTACCCGGCGCTGACCGACCCCATCAGCTGGACCCTCGGCCGGATCATCATCGGTTTTTGCTTTTCGGGCGTCTACGTGACGGCAGAAAGCTGGCTCAACAACTCGGTCGATAACTCTATCCGCGGCAAGGCGCTGTCGCTTTACATGATCGTTCAGATGGCGGGTATCGTGGCCGCCCAAGGCCTGGTGGGCATCGGTGATCCATCGGGTTTTATCCTTTTCATTATTCCGTCCGTGCTGGTTTCGATCGCCTTTGCCCCGATCCTGCTCAGCATCAGCCCCACGCCTGCTTTTGACACCACGAAACCGATGACCTTCCGGGAACTTTGGACATTCTCCCCCTTGGGCTGTGTCGGCATGGCCCTGTTGGGTGGCGTCTATTCGGCGCTTTTCGGAATGGCCTCGGTCTATGGGTCTGAGGCGGGTCTGAGCGTGCCTCAGATCTCCATCTTCATCGCAGCGATCTATACGGGTGGGTTGCTGCTGCAATATCCGATCGGCTGGGTGTCTGACCGGGTCGATCGGCGCCTGCTGATCCTGTTCGTCTCTGCCGTCAGCACCGTCGCGGCGTTTGGCGCCATGGTGCTGAGCAGCAATTTCACGACCCTGTTGATCATGGCCTTTGTGATCGGTGGCATGACCAACCCGCTTTATGCCCTGTTGATCGCCTATACCAACGACTACCTGGAATACGAGGATATGGCGGCAGCGTCCGGTGGGCTGATCTTTATCAACGGGCTGGGCGCCATTGCGGGGCCGATCATCACCGGGTGGATCATGGGGCTGATCGGGCCCCAGGGGTTTTTCCTTTTCCTGACGCTGCTGATGTCGGCGATGGTGCTTTATGCAGGCTACCGGATGACACAGCGTGCCGCGCCCTCTGTCAGCGATACCGGCAGTTACGCGCCGATCCTGGCAAGCGCCACGCCGGTCGCTCTAGAGGTCGCGCAGGAAGTCTTTATCGAAGCAGCACAGGAAGACGAAGAGGGGAACCAACCCGAAACCGGGACGTAACCCCAAGGAGGAGGCGTTATGGTGAACCCGACAGAGATCCTGCATTTTTGGCTGCAAGAGCTTGAACCCAAGGACTGGTATCAAGCGACCGACGCGCTGGACCGGACTTGCGCAGACAGATTCGGGGCCAGCCTGACAGCCCTTAATGCCGGGCAGCTTGAACATTGGCGCACCCGGCCCGACGGCGCGTTGGCCTATATTTTGCTGGCCGATCAACTCTCCAGGAACATCCACCGCAATCAGGCCGCGGCCTTTGCCACCGATGCCCGCGCCCGCATCGCCGTGGGCCAGGCCATCCGGCGAGGATGGGATCTCAGTTTCCCGGAACCTGAACGGCAATTCTTCTATCTGCCGCTTGAACATTCCGAAAGCCTGCAGCACCAATCCCGCGCCGTGCGGCTGATCCAGACCCGGATGCCAGAAGACGGGGCCCAGACCCTGCTCCATGCCCGAGCCCACCGGGATGTCATCCGCCGGTTCGGCCGGTTCCCTGGTCGCAATGTCGCATTGGGCCGCAACAGCTCCCCCGCAGAGATCGAATTCATCGAAAATCACGGATATGCTACAGTGTTGAAAGAACTCGCACCAAAACAGGGACTGGCGGCCTAGGCCAATCCTTGCGTCACGATCACGCGCAATTCCGCTCTTTCGGTCCTGCCCACAGATAGTTTAACATCAAACCAATTCTGGTGCAGGAGGCTGGCATGGCTACGCAATCATTCGATATGATCGTCATCGGGGCAGGGCCGGGCGGCTATGTGGCCGCCATCCGCGGTGCACAACTGGGCCTCAATGTCGCTGTGGTCGAACGGGAGCATATGGGCGGCATCTGCCTCAACTGGGGCTGCATCCCGACCAAGGCCATGTTGCGCTCATCAGAGGTGTTCCATCTCATGCACCGCGCCAAGGAATTTGGACTCAAGGCCGAGGGGATCGGCTATGACCTTGATGCCGTCGTCGCTCGCTCCCGCTCAGTCGCCAAACAGTTGAACGGTGGCGTGGGCCATCTGCTCAAGAAAAACAAGGTGACCGCCATCATGGGGGAGGCGACACTGCCCGCCAAGGGCAAGGTCAGCGTCAAGACCGATAAGGGCACCCAGGAACTGACCGCCCCCAACATCATCGTCGCCACCGGGGCTCGGGCCCGCGAATTGCCGGGGCTGGAGGCCGACGGGGAGCAGGTCTGGACTTACAAGGCAGCCCTGACACCGAAACACATGCCCAAGAAGCTGCTGGTCATCGGCTCGGGCGCCATCGGGATCGAATTTGCCAGTTTCTACAACACGCTGGGTGCCGACACGACTGTGGTGGAGGTCATGGACCGGATCCTGCCCGTCGAAGATGCAGAGATCAGCGCCTTCGCCAAGAAGAGCTTCATCAAGCAAGGCATGAAGATCATGGAGAAATCCATGGTCAAGAAACTCGACCGCGCCAAGGGCAAGGTCACCGCCCATATCGAGACCGGCGGTAAGGTTGAGAAGATGGAGTTTGACACTGTCATCTCTGCCGTCGGCATCGTGGCCAACACAGAAAACCTCGGGCTGGAAAAGCTGGGCGCCAGGATCGACCGTTCCTTTGTGGTGACGGATGAATATTGCCGCACCGGGATCGAAGGGCTCTATGTCATCGGCGACGCCACAAACGGCCCTTGGCTCGCTCACAAGGCCAGCCATGAAGGCGTCATGGTGGCCGAACTGATCGCAGGCAAAAACAACGTCCATCCGGTCAAGCCAGAAGCCATCGCGGGTTGCACCTACTGCCACCCGCAGGTCGCCAGTGTGGGCCTGACCGAAGCCAAAGCGAAAGAGCAGGGTCGTCAGATCAAGGTCGGTCGCTTCCCCTTCATGGGCAATGGCAAGGCAATCGCCCTGGGCGAACCCGACGGCATGATAAAAACCGTCTTCGACGCCAAAACAGGCGAACTGCTGGGCGCTCATATGATCGGCGCCGAAGTGACCGAGTTGATCCAAGGCTACGTCGTGGGCCAAAAGCTGGAAACGACTGAAGAGGATCTGATGGAAACCGTCTTTCCGCATCCTACGCTCAGCGAAATGATGCACGAAAGTGTCCTGGACGCCTATGACCGCGTCATCCACATTTAGCATGCTAAGTGCGGGTCCGGTTTTACCAACGCTATAGTTGGGCTGAAGGGAATTGCTTTGGTTCGGCTGGTGAGGGGATGGAAATCCTCTCTACGATCAGAAACTCAATTCTGCCTATACCGCCTTGGTATGCGCTTAAACAACACAAGCGAAAGGAAGCCCCAAAAACCGATCGGTTTTATGTTATTTGCCTCAGCCGCGGCGGCAAAGTCTTCTTCCGTCAACTCGATCCGTTCGATCTTGGCAAATGGGGTATCTGCCACAGCCTGATATACAGCCTTTTCCGCGTGGTCGAAATCGTTGACGGTAAATCCAAAGTTAACCTCACCAGATCCGATTTCGGCGCCCGCCCATTCACCCAAATTGGCTGCCTTCAAAGCGTGTTCAATATGAGCCATGGCCGAATTGCGAAAGTCCAATGCTCCCGGACTCCAAGCGCTCCGGTCAGTAAAATCGGGGATCTCGGCAATCTTGTAGTATATCTCGATGGATTTGTCGGTCATGGCCCGCTCGTATTGGTGAAAAATAGCTTTCGATAAGCGTGACGGTTTCGGAAGTCATTTTTGTGTCTACCGTAGAGCATTTCGCGGAAGCCCGGCCGCTATGTTCGGCGTCGCCGCCTGCCCAAGACCACGAGGTGATCCCACCCCTGGGGTTAACGGAATGTGGATCCTGCGCACAAATCGTATGCATGGTTTGTGCATCGGATGTGTATGATATGTGCGCCGCTGTTTTGGGCAGCGATGGGCGTGGAGCGGGTAGCGGGAATCGAACCCGCGCGTTCAGCTTGGGAAGCTGACAGGCTACCATTACATCATACCCGCGCGGACGTGGTGGTAGTGGTTTGATCGGAGGAAGACAAGCCCGGCCTGATCCGCAGGCATTGGCGCGAATGGTGTTCAAGCGCGTTGGGCGACCCTAATCGTCGTCAGATCCTTCGATCAGGGCATCAATCATCGACAGATGATCGCCGCGCAAGGCACGCGCTTCGGCTTTGGCTTTTTCGGCACGTTTTTCGGCTTCCTCCGCTTCGGCAGCGAGGCGTCGCGCCTGCATCAGGGCGCGAACGGGATCCTTTGACTGTGCGTCAGGATCAAATGCGGTTTCCTCTTCTGCAGCCGGTTCAGTGTCATTCGGTTTCGCGTCAGACGGGGCATCCATGGCCTGCTCGGGATCAGGCTCCGGCATCGGTGCGATATCCGCCTCGTCATCCTCTTCGACCTCAGCGGCGGCGGCGAGCAGAATGGCAGTTTCGTCAATGGGCTGGGGGGCCATGGGTTGCGGTGGCAGCGGTGTCGGATGAAAGGATCTGGCCGGGGCAGGGCGCAGGCCGTGCTTGGCCATATGTTCTGCCACGAGGGCCTGACCCCGGGCCGCTGCGCGGTGAAGCCGGACCATGGTCTGATAGGCTTCCTGCAAGGTTGGGGACATGTCGCCGATGCTTTTGGAGACGTCATCTACGATGGTGTCGTCACTGTCCCGCTCAGCCGCAATCGCATTGATGGCCAGATCATTGGCCAGGTTTTCAAGAACGCTCATATGGTTATCCCGTCACCAGAACCCACCCAAACGGATGGCCCGAAGCCGTGTTTTAGTGGTCAAACAGCCCGCAGGGGGCTTGTTCAACACCAATGTGGCTATCGTGTGGTCTCGGTCAACCGTCGCTGCACATAGTCGGTCACATGTTCCACCATCGTATCCATGAAGGGGTCTTCAAAGAAATGGCCAGATCCCTCGATTTCCGTATGGGTGATGGTGATGCCCTTTTGCTCATGCAGTTTGCCGACAAGCGATTGCGTGTCGCGCGGCGGCGCCACACGGTCTGCCGTGCCATTGATGATCAGACCAGAGGATGGGCAGGGCGCAAGGAACGAAAAGTCATACATGTTGGCGGGCGGGGATGCCGAGATGAACCCCGTGATCTCGGGCCGCCGCATCAGCAGTTGCATCCCGATCCAGGCGCCAAAGCTGAAACCGGCCACCCAGCAATGTTTGGCATTCTGGTTCATGGATTGCAGGTAATCCAAGGCGGAGGCCGCATCCGACAGCTCACCGATCCCCTGGTCGTATTCGCCTTGGGACCGCCCGACACCGCGGAAATTGAACCGCAGCACCGTGAACCCCATGTTGTAAAAGGCGTAATGCAGCGCATAGACGACGCGATTGTTCATCGTGCCGCCGAATTGCGGATGCGGGTGCAACACGATTGCGATGGGGGAGTCTTTCTCTTTCTGCGGGTGGTAGCGTCCTTCCAGCCGGCCGTCGGGGCCTGGGAATATCACTTCGGGCATATCTGCCTCTCTTTTGGTCAGGCGGGTCCTGGCGGCGGTTGACGGGTGACCCGGGGCAATCTAGAACTATTCTAAATCCGGCTGATATGACGGATAGAGTGGCAGGCAGTTAAGCGCTCCGGCCTGTATCGTCAATGGTTTGTCACGGGTTCTGGGCAGGCGTTGCAGGGAGGTTGCCATGAAACTAAGCACCAAGGGACGCTATGCCATGGTTGCGCTCTCTGACATTGCCCTGGCTCAAGCGGATGGTCTGGTGAATTTGACCGAAATCTCGAAGCGTCAGGATATTTCGTTGCCCTATCTGGAGCAGCTCTTTGTCAAGCTGCGGCGGGCAAACCTGGTCGAAAGCGTGCGCGGGCCCGGCGGCGGCTACAAGCTGGCGCGCCCCCCGAGCGAGATCAGGGTCAGCGAGATCCTGGCCGCCGTGGACGAGACCGTAAGCGCGCTGCATACCGGGGCGGGGGCCAAGGGTGCCGTTTCAGGCAGCCGGGCGCAGTCGATGACCAACCGATTGTGGGAGGGGCTGAGCGCCCATGTTTACGTGTTTTTGCATCAGACGCGATTATCGGATGTGATCGGCAATGAGTTGACGCCGTGCCCTGCTGTACCGTCGCTGTTCGAGATGGTGGACGAATGAGAGAGTTGGTCCCGTGGAGAGGCTGGGGGTTTTCCACCCCCAGACCCCCGGAGAGTATTTTTATCAATAAGAAAGCGGGATTGGACCTTTGACCCTGGCACGCGCTTATCTGGACTGGAACGCGACAGCGCCGCTGCGACCAGAGGCGCGCGACGCGATGATTGCCGCCATGGATGTTGTGGGAAATCCGTCGAGCGTTCATGCCGAGGGTCGGGCCGCTAAGGCAATTGTCGAGCGGGCGCGGGGGCAGGTTGCCGAAGCGCTTGGAGCCGATGCGAGCCAGTTGGTATTTGTCGCGAGTGCAACCGAAGCGGCGGCATTGGTCCGAGGATTGGTACGACCGCAGATCGATTTTCGCGATGAACCAAGAAAATTTATTGTCAGCGCGGTCGAGCATGACGCGGTCTATGCCCATAAAGGCGACGCTCCGGAAATTCGGGTGGATGGGTCTGGGATTTGCGATTTGGCATCCTCTGCCGCGGCGGAAACGGATCTATTCGCGTGTACCCAAGGCGATCATGTCTTTGCCATGCAGGCGGCGAATAGCGAAACCGGGGTTTTGCAGGATGTTTTGGAGAATATCGGCATCCTGAGGTCGTTTGGCGGCGGGCAGAGTTTCTTGCTTTGTGATGCCACGCAGATTTTCGGGAAGATGCCGTGGTCGTTTGCGTGGTCAGAGGCTGATTTGGCGATGGCATCGGCCCATAAGGTCGGCGGACCAAAGGGTGTTGGCGTGCTTGCGTTGCGGTCTGGGGTGGATGTTGTCGCTCAGATCGCTGGCGGTGGGCAGGAGATGGGGCGGCGTTCAGGTACGGAGAATGTAATCGGGATCGCAGGTTTCGGAGCTGCGGTAGAGGCGGCGGCGCGGGACTTGGCCGATGGTGTCTGGGAACGGGTGGCCCAACTTAGAAATATTCTAGAAATAAGTCTGGACGCCGCCGAAAAGGATATTATTTTTGTCGGGAAAGATGCGGCACGACTCCCGAACACCTCCTGTTTCGCGGTTCCCGGATGGAAAGGTGAGACGCAAGTAATGCAGATGGATCTGGCGGGTTTTGCGGTGTCGGCAGGGTCAGCCTGTTCCAGCGGTAAGGTCAAACCCAGCCGGGTGTTGCGGGCCATGGGATATGACGAGGTCACTGCGGCAAGCGCCATTCGCGTGTCACTTGGCCCGACGACGACGGAAGATGAGGTGCTGCGGTTCGCCGATGCGTGGATCGCGGCATACAGACGGCACAAGGCGCGAGCCGCATGAACAGAAACGTGCAAGTTATCGGATTTGCTCAGATAAAGGGAGACGGACATGGTTGCTTTGGACACGAACGCCGATCTTGAAGTCCGGGAAGGTGTGGACCGCGAAACGGTCGAGACCGTCCAAAATATGGGCACATACAAGTATGGCTGGGAAACCGAGATCGAGATGGAGTTCGCGCCCAAGGGCCTGAATGAAGACATCGTTCGTCTGATCAGCGAGAAAAACAAAGAGCCGCAATGGATGCTCGATTGGCGGCTGGCAGCCTACAGGCGCTGGACCGAGATGGAGGAACCAGAATGGGCGATGGTCGATTATCCCAAGATCGACTACCAGGAGCAGTATTACTATGCCTCGCCCAAGAGCATGGCAGAAAAGCCCAAATCGTTGGATGAGGTCGACCCCAAGCTGCTGGAAACCTACAAGAAACTTGGCATCCCTCTGAAAGAACAGATGATCCTGGCCGGTGTCGAAGGGGCCGAGGATATGCCTGCTGAAGGTCGCAAGGTCGCTGTGGATGCCGTGTTCGACAGTGTTTCGGTCGGCACGACATTTCAGGCGGAGTTGAAAAAGGCGGGCGTGATCTTTTGTTCGATCTCGGAGGCCATTCAGGAGCATCCCGATCTGGTGAAGCAATATCTGGGGACGGTCGTGCCGGCCTCGGACAACTACTTTGCCACGCTCAATTCGGCGGTCTTTTCCGATGGGTCGTTTGTCTATATTCCGCCCGGCGTGCGCTGCCCGATGGAGTTGAGCACCTATTTCCGGATCAATGCGGAAAATACGGGGCAGTTTGAGCGGACGTTGATCATCGCCGACAAAGAGGCCTATGTCAGTTATCTGGAAGGCTGCACGGCGCCGATGCGCGACACAAACCAGTTGCACGCCGCGGTGGTTGAGCTGGTGCTGCTGGACGATGCCGAGATCAAGTATTCCACTGTCCAAAACTGGTTCCCCGGCGACGAGAACGGGGTGGGCGGTATCTATAATTTTGTGACAAAACGGGCCGATTGCCGGGGGGACCGGGCCAAGGTGATGTGGACGCAGGTTGAGACCGGCTCGGCCGTGACTTGGAAATACCCGTCCTGCATTTTGCGGGGCGAGGAGAGCCAGGGTGAGTTTTATTCCATCGCCATAGCCAACAACTATCAGCAGGCTGATACGGGCACCAAGATGGTGCATCTGGGCAAAAACACCAAGTCGCGGATCGTCAGCAAAGGCATCAGCGCGGGCAAGGCCCAGAACACCTATCGCGGGCTGGTTTCGATGCACCCAAAGGCCAAAGACAGCCGGAACTACACGCAATGCGATAGCCTGCTGATCGGTGATCAGTGCGGGGCGCATACGGTGCCGTATATTGAGGTGAAGAACAATTCCTCCCGCGTGGAGCATGAGGCGACGACCAGCAAAGTGGATGACGATCAACTCTTTTACTGCCGCCAACGCGGCATGGACGAGGAAGAGGCGGTTGCCCTCGTCGTCAACGGCTTTTGCAAAGAGGTGCTGCAAGCGCTGCCCATGGAGTTCGCCATGGAAGCCCAACAACTTGTCGCGATCTCATTAGAAGGCAGCGTGGGTTAACATGATCAATTGGCCCAAACGGAGTGAGGTTATTGCAGGTGTTCTGTTAGCGTCTAGCTGGACCTTTCCAGGCCTGATAGTCCTGCTGTCTCTCCAGTTGACAACTGGTGGCAATATTGCAGGATTACTATTGGTTCCGTGGGCTATGATTGGACTATGGGCTCTCTGCATGTGGCACTCCTTCAAGTCGACAACTCAAGATGGTGGGACCTAGCGTTTGGCAAAAAATGGTCCTGGCCTCCATTGGCTCAACGGGGATGGTATTTTGCACCAACGATAGGGACCGCGGTTCATCGAGTATCGAGGGTTAGTAAAAAGCAGTGTCACCTTGGGGTAATTCGAAGATGATCGTGACGACGACACCGACGATTGAGGGAAAGGCCATCCGGTCTTACCACGGGGTGGTCGTGGGAGAGGCCATTCTTGGGGCGAATGTCTTTCGGGATATCTTCGCGGGGATCACCGACATCATTGGTGGTCGATCCTCGGCCTATGAAGCCAGCCTCGGTGAGGCGCGCGAGACGGCTTTGCGTGAGTTGGAGGAGCGGGCCGTCGCCGCGGGGGCCAATGCAGTGGTGGGTGTCGATCTGGATTACGAAGTGATCAACAACATACTCATGGTTTCGGCCTCGGGCACGGCGGTAAAGGTCGGCTGAGCCGTGATACTGCAAGTGATATATCCTTTGCGTTGCGGTCGCGCTGTTTTCGCGCTCTTGCCGTTTTGTCGCCGCATTACGGCGGCAGATTGTTCGACGTTAGGGGACAATGATGGGATCGCGTCGGGATATGGATCACCGGTTTGCAGAACGGATCAAACGGATCGAAGGCGGGACGCAGTGGGAGCCCGACGGCGTGCTGTTGCCCGACCGGTCGGTAGATCGCAAAAAACGCTCGAAAAAAGGCGAAGTGGCCAGCAACGCGGCCTATCCGCTGTCCATCGTGCTGGCCTTTGTGCTGGGCATGCTGACCGTTTTGATCGCCCGTTATGTGCGGTTCCAGATGTTTGGCATGCCGGGCGGCGGCGGAGATGTTTTGGCCGATCACCTGTTCATGGATGCGGCCATGTCATCATGCATCGGCTTTCTGATCCGCATGGTAACCAATATGAAATCGCCGATACATATGTCGGCAAAGGGTTTTGGGATCACAGCAGGTGTGCTGACCATGCATATGGCCGTGCACCGGATGCCAGACCTGTTCGAACGGTTGTTCAGCCCCGATTGGGTCTACCAGGTGATCGCGACGACCGAGCCCAACGGATTTTTGTTCTTCACCCTTGGCGGCTGATCCGTGCCCGAGCCGGATTTCGACTTTCAACAACGCGTCAAGCGGATCGTCGGGACAGAGGCGCTCAAGCCCGCCATCGCATCAAAACGGACCAGGGCAGGGCCGCTGGATTATCTTGGGACGCTGGCACACGCCCTGCGGCTGCCGTTTGCCTTTGTGATTGGAATGGCGGCGGGATTTGCGACACGGTGCGCCGGGTTCCACTACGGCGCGCCAAGCATTTTCTTTGGTGCGGGCAGCGGTCAGGTGTCGCTGTTTGCATCCGACATCCCGCTCGCGTTCTTCTTTGGACTGGCTTTCGCCGCGATCTTTCGCATGACCGGTTTCCTGGCGATCATTGTCCAGGTGACCGGGTTGGTCTTTTTCATCCTGGCCGAGGCGAGCCTGGCCGATCAGTTCCCATGGCTTTGGGAAAACGCGTTCTCACGCCGCTACATGCTGTCGATGACATCGGCATTTGGAGCACTGGCCCGGTAGCAAGGCTTGCTTTGGGGGCCGCGCGCTCCTTTCACCATATCTGTCAACGAACCGCGTTCAGCCATCCCCGTATGCGGGCTGTGGCAGCGCACCATTCTCAACGAGGGCACCATGCTTGAGATCAAGAACCTTCATGTGAAGCTGGAAGAAGAAGACAAGGCGATCCTGAAAGGGGTAAACCTGACAGTGGAGGCGGGCAAGGTCCATGCGATCATGGGGCCCAATGGCTCTGGCAAATCGACCCTGTCCTATGTGATGTCCGGCCGGGACGGGTATGAGGTGACCGATGGAACCGCCGCTTTGGGGGGCGAAGATATCCTGGATATGGATCCAGAAGAGCGCGCCGCGGCCGGTCTGTTTCTGGCGTTTCAATATCCGGTTGAGATCCCCGGTGTGGGCAATATGACCTTCCTGCGCACGGCATTGAATGCCCAACGCAAGGCCCGCGGCGAAGATGAAATGAGCGCCGCTGATTTTCTGAAACTGGTCCGTGCCAAGGCCAAGGACCTAAAGATTGATGCCGATATGCTTAAGCGTCCAGTCAATGTGGGTTTCTCGGGCGGGGAGAAAAAGCGCAACGAGATCCTGCAGATGGCCATGTTGGAACCTAAGATGTGCATTCTGGACGAGACGGATTCGGGGCTGGACGTCGATGCAATGAAGCTGGTCAGCGATGGCGTGAATGCCTTGCGCGACGAGGGGCGGTCTTTCCTGGTGATCACCCACTACCAGCGCCTGTTGGATCATATCAAACCGGATGTCGTACATATCATGGCTGACGGCCGCATTGTGAAATCGGGCGGGCCCGATCTGGCGCTGGAAGTCGAAAACAATGGGTATGCCGACATTCTTGCGGAGGTTGCGTGATGGGCGCCTTGAAACAGGTGAGTCAGGCAAAAACCAACGCGACCGAGGAGCGGTTAGCCAGGCTGACGCTGCCGCAGGGGGCCGGTTGGGCGACCGAAGCGCGTGAGGGGGCGTTGGCCCGCCTGCGGGCGATGGGTTTGCCGGGGCGTCGGGACGAATACTGGCGTTACACTAGACCGGATACCTTGGTGCAGCCATCGGCGCCCGAGGCAGCGTTGTTCCACAATGATGAAGGGCCGTTGTTCGACACCATTGATCGCGTCAAGCTGGTTTTTGTCGATGGCGTCTTTGACCCAGACCTTTCCGACGATCCGGCCCTCGGCGGGGTGGAGATTGAACGGCTGAGCGATGCAAGCCAGGCAGACATTCACTGGTCCAAGGATTTGTATGGTGTGCTTGAAACAGACGGTCAGTCCCATGTGGATCGCCCCTTTGCTGCGATGAACACGGCCTTTGCCGGCGATGGCATCGTCATCCGCGCAACCGGCAAGGCGGAGAAGCCGGTAAACCTCGTTTACCTTCATAAATCAGTGAGTTCTGATGCGATCCTCCACCATGTTGTCCGCGTGGAAAGCGGCGCTGAATTGACCATGCTGGAGACAGGCCCAGCCGCGGCCCGGTTCAACAAATGCATGGAGGTGGACGTGGCTGCCGGTGGCACTTTCCACCACATCCGTGCCCAGGGTCGTGACCATGAACGCCGGGCCGTCACCCATATTTTCGCCCGGTTGGCAGAAAAATCCGTGTTCAAGTCATTCACGATGACAGCCAATGGTGTGCTGACGCGGAACGAGGCCGTGATCGACATAACTGGCGATGATGCTGTGGCCCATATCGCCGGCGCCGCATTGGGTGATGGCGACTTCTTGCATGACGACACCGTGTTCATCACCCATGATGCCGTTGGATGCGAAAGCCGCCAGGTGTTCAAGAAAGTGCTGCGCAATGGCGCTGTCGGAGTGTTCCAGGGCAAGATCCTTGTCAAACAGGGCGCGCAAAAGACCGACGGCTACCAGATCAGTCAATCACTGCTGTTGGATGATGACAGCCAGTTCCTCGCCAAACCGGAATTGGAAATCTATGCCGATGATGTCGCGTGTTCCCATGGCTCAACATCTGGCGCAATTGATGAGGAGGGGCTATTCTACTTGCGCTCCCGCGGCATCCCCGAAGGTCCGGCGACAGATCTGATGGTGCTCGCCTTCCTGGCTGAGGCGATCGAAGAGATCGATGATCAGGAGATCGCCGCCGACATCACCGACCGTCTGGAAAGCTGGCTGGCGCGTCGGCGCGGGTAAGCAATGGCTGTCACGACAGAGATCCTAAGGACATATCGGGCGCCGCGTGCGGTCATGCGGCGCCTGCTCAGTGATGGGCCACGCGAAGATCGCGCCATCGCCTTTGTGATGGCGGCCTGTTTCGTGATCTTCATCGGCCAATGGCCCCTTGCCAGCCGTTTGGCGTTCGAAGAGCCCGACATCCCATTGCAGGCCCGTCTCAGCAGCGCGCTTTTGGTTTGGGTTTTTGCAATGCCGATTTTCTTTTACGGTCTGGCGGGTCTCAGCCATCTGATCGCCAAGGTAGTGGGCGGGCAGGGCAGCTACTACCGCGCGCGGGTGGCCCTGTTTTGGACATTGCTGGTGATATCGCCGCTGATGCTGTTGCGGGGATTGGTCGCGGGGTTCATCGGGGCAGGGCCGGAGTTGACAGCGACCGATATCGCGGTGACCCTTGCATTCTTCACGCTTTGGTTCATATCGCTCAGCGAAGCAGAGCGCGGCACCTGAATTCCCGCGCGTCAGGACACATCCATGGCAGAAACCACGTTTTCAGTCCCTGATTTGGTGCGCCGTTCGTTTACGGATGCGCGCGGCGCCGCGCGTCAGGTCATCGATCTGAACCTTCCCATCGCCGCCTTGGCCCAGGCACTGGTTCTGGTCGTGATCGCAAATGTTCTGCTGGAGCATGTCGCGGTCAGCATGGGAGGTGGTTTCCCAACCCTTCCTGAGGCCAATGATCCACGCACCGAAGCGGGCTATCAACTGGTCAAGACGTTCTATGACAACCCGTTTTACTATGCCCTAGTACAGGCCTGTTTACTTGGGATCACGGTCTTCGCAATCCACGTCATCGGGCGGGCCTTTGACGGTGTTGGCCGGTTGGAAGACGCGCTTGGCGTCATCGTCTGGTTCCAGGTCCTGCTGATCATCATGCAGGCGCTCCAGGCGGTCACGGATCTCATCCTGCCGCCATTGACCGTCTTCGTCAGCTTTGCGACGGTAATTTTGTTTTTCTATTGGCTCACCCAGTTCGTCATGGAAGTCCACAGTTTCGACTCCGCATTGTCTGTTCTGACCATGATCATCGTCTCCACCATCGGCATTCTGATTGCCGTGTCCCTGGTATTGGCGATCCTGGGTGTGACCATGATCGGAGATGTACCCAATGTATGATGTGACCCTGATCCGGAACGACTTTCCGATCCTCTCGCGTGAGGTCAACGGCAAGCCGCTGACCTATCTCGATAGCGGAGCGTCCGCGCAAAAGCCCCAGGTCGTGATCGATGCGATCACCCAGGCCTACGCCCAGGAATACTCGAACGTTCACCGCGGGTTACATTACCTAAGCAACCTTGCAACTGAGAAATATGAGGGCGTGCGCAGCACCATCGCGCGGTTCCTCGGCGTGCGTGATGAGGATGAGATCGTATTTACCAGCGGCACGACCGAGGCCATCAACATGGTTGCCTATGGGTGGGCCATGCCTCGGTTTGAAGCCGGGGACGAGATTATCCTGAGCGTGATGGAGCACCACGCCAACATTGTGCCGTGGCACTTCCTGCGCGAGCGCCAGGGGGTCGTCCTGAAATGGGTCGATGTCGACGTGAACGGCGATCTGGACCCTCAAGCCGTGCTGAACGCGATCACCCCAAAGACGAAGCTGATAGCCGTGACCCATATGTCCAACGTGTTGGGTACCGTGGTTGATATCGCGGCGATCACGGCGGGCGCGGAAGAGCAGGGGGTCGCTGTGCTGGTTGATGGCAGTCAGGCCGCGGTCCATATGCCGCTAGATCTGGATACGCTGGGTGCGGATTTTTACGCGGTAACCGGTCACAAACTCTATGGTCCCTCAGGGTCCGGTGCGGTGCATATCCGCAAGGACCGCATGGCCGAGATGCAGCCGTTCATTGGCGGCGGTGACATGATCCGCGAGGTTCACAAGGACAGCGTGATCTACAACGATCCGCCGATGAAGTTTGAGGCGGGAACCCCTGGGATCGTTCAACAAATCGGTCTTGGTGTTGCGCTTGACTACATGATGGCCCACGGGATGGATGCGATCGCTGCCCATGAGCGCGACCTCTGCGGGTATGCGCGCACACGGCTGGACGGGCTGAATTGGCTGACGGTTCAGGGCAATTCAAAGACCAAGGGCGCGATCTTCAGTTTTACGCTGGACGGTGCGGCCCATGCCCATGACATTTCCACGGTCCTCGACAAAAAGGGAGTGGCTGTCCGCGCCGGTCAACACTGTGCAGGCCCCTTGATGGATCATCTGGGCCTTGCCGCGACCTGCCGCGCGTCATTCGCCATGTATAACACTCGGGACGAGGTCGACGTGCTGATCGATGCACTTGAACTGTGCCACGAACTCTTCTCGTGACCCCCAGGCCAATTGTCGATTGCGGGCCGCATAACCACCCGCTATACGACGCGTTAGGCACCCGTAGCTCAGCTGGATAGAGCGCCGCCCTCCGAAGGCGGATGTCAAGTCTGGCGATCGCGAAAGGTGCTGGAAGAAAGACTTGACTAAACAACGGCTTGAGCGGATGTCGGGTTCGCTCTTCAAGAGGCCGAAAATCTCGCGTAAGCATGGCGTAAGCATCTCGCGAACGGTATGCACCCGTAGCTCAGCTGGATAGAGCGCCGCCCTCCGAAGGCGGAGGCCAGAGGTTCGAATCCTCTCGGGTGCGCCACTTTTTTTCAACAAGATCAGTTCCTTAGAAATTTCTGTTCAGCAGGAAATGGTGCTTACGTCGTGCTTACGTGGCCATTTCGCGGAAGCAAGTGGCTTACTCGACCACGTTGAACGTCCACCGGCCCTTTCAATCATGTTGCGCTTTCGGACTTGAATCTCATGTCTCCCAGCTGTCCCCACCCGAGGGCGCTTAAGTCCCCTTGCAGTTCCGTCCGGCCAAACCGATGCTTGAGCAACGCTACTATACGGCGTATAGTAAGTGATCGTACTTGCTAAAAGATCGTGCCAATGCCGACCCCCAACCGCCCCTCTGGCCACATCAATATGGCGATGACGCTCGACGGGTTCGTCGCGCGTGACGATCATTCGCTCGACTGGCTAATGAAGCAGCCCAACGCCGAGGATCCGTCTTTCGCCGAGTTCTCCGCGCGCATGGACGTGATTGTCATGGGGTCAGGCTCTCTACGGACAGTGATGGGCTTCGAGCCCTGGCCCTACGAGCTACCGGTGATCGTGCTGTCGCGCTCAATGACGACGGATGACCTACCGGAGGCCCTGCGCGAGAAGGTCGAGATCCGGACGGACTCCCCTCAGGATCTTATGGCGGTACTGCACGAACGGGGCGTGCGGCGGGTTTACGTCGACGGGGGGGCGGTGATTCAGTCGTTCCTGGCCGAGGGGCTGATCGACGAGTTCAATGTCGCGATCGTTCCAATCCTTATCGGTTCCGGCATCCGCATCTTCGGCGACATAAATGCGGATATCGACCTGAAGCAGAAGTCCGTGCAGCGCTACGACAACGGCATCGTGCGACTTACTTACACAACGGCCGAAGGGACTGGCGGATAACTATGACGTCCCTCCGCAAAGCACGTGGATCGCTGACGCAAGAGCGCGTACTCGACGTGGCGCTCGCGGGGCTGCGTCGCCGCGGCGCGGCAGGGCTGAGCTTTCGCGCTCTCGCGGCGGCTCTGGACGTCACACCGATGGCGGTGCACCATTGCGTCGGCAGCCGCGCTGAGATGCTGCGCCTGCTCTTTGCTCATACAATGGGTGCCCCGGTCGATGGGCTATCGGACGGACCGCCTGCCGAGCGCCTGCGCGCTCTGATGACGGCCTATTGTGCACGAGCAGTCGCCTATGCGCCGCTCCTACGCGAGGCGTTTGCTGATCCCGACCTTGCGGGAGGGCCGCAGACGCCCATCGTTGCGGCCTTGCGACAAGAACTGGCCGCGCTCAATCAAGCGGATAGCCCATTGCTCGATCTGCTAATTGATCATGCCCATGGCTTCGCGCTTTCCATATCGGCTCAACCAGCAAAGTTGAAACATGTCGAGGAGGCTTATGCCGAGGCTCTCGATTGGGTGATCCGGCGGGCCGTGGTCGTGGAGGGCAAGTGAAACGTCCCGCTTTCTTCGCCGCAATGAATCAGCAATCCCCTCGAAGTGATTATCGAACTGGAGAGCAGATCGCGCCGGACAGTATTAATGTGTTGGTTTTGCTGCAACGCGCAACGAGCGAAACAGGCCAGGTTCCGCAGGCAGGAGTCGAACTTCAATGCTTGGCTCGTCTGTCTTCATAATGAGGGAGAAAGGTAACCACGAGGGATTGACGCTCCCTGTGTCGGACATCGATCTCGCTCGCGTGGAAGTTTTGCAGCTTATCAGCTTCCTCACTGTCGCTGAGGCTGGGAGCTTCCGACAAGGTGCATTCAAGCTGGAAGTTGGACAATCGACGGTCAGTCGCCGGATGCAACGTCTCGAAGATCATCTTGGAGTCTCGCTCTTCGAGCGCCGCACCAACGGCGTGCGATTGACCTTTGCTGGAAAGCGCTTCTCAGCTCGTGGCCGCGCGGTCCTCGCCGATCTTGCGAGCGCAGTGGACACCGCCCGGGCCGGTGGCATAGCGGGCAATGGAGATCTAG
The DNA here is from genome assembly GCF_016901225.1 of Actibacterium sp. 188UL27-1. Taxonomy (GTDB): domain Bacteria; phylum Pseudomonadota; class Alphaproteobacteria; order Rhodobacterales; family Rhodobacteraceae; genus 188UL27-1. The sequence goes on from NZ_JAFEUL010000004.1 coordinate 246,753, forward strand.
CGGTCGGATTGATCACCTCCTTGTCGCGCGGCCCGGTTCGCGCGCTGATCAATCGGTTCAGAGCGGAACACGGAGACGTGGATCTTCATCTCACGGAGGCCGACAGAGGCGAACTCCTTTCATTGCTGTGCCACCGACGTATGGACGTGGTGCTAGCATCGGGTGAACCGAGCCCAGAAGATGGCGATGGCTTGCTCTTTGCCCGTGAACGGATCTTCCTCGCGGTCGCTTCCGACCACCGTTGGGCCGAATTAGATCAGCTGCGGTGGGAAGACGTTCGAAAAGCAACCTACGTCGTAAGCGCCCGCGAGCCTGGCCCGGAGATCCACGACTATATTTTGCGCCGGGTTAGCGATCTCGGTCGCAGCGCTAATGTCAGACGTCACCGTCTCGGTCGGGAGGGTATTATGAACCTCGTTGGACTCGGTCTTGGTGTCAGCCTCGTTGCCGACCATTGGCGAGGGGTACAGTACCCAAACGTGACCTTCGTGCCTATCGGCGAGGCGTACGAGACGATCCCGTTTTCGCTCGTGTGGCGTCCCGAGAATGACAACCCCGCCTTGCGCCGGTTCATCTCTCTGGCGCGGATCGAGGCGAAGCGGAACGGCGTTCTCTCCTGAGCTTCGCAAAGCCCCGATCCGTCTTCATGAAGCGCTCCAGCATCGGCGCGACCAGTTTTGCGGGTTCAAGCTCCTGCCCATTCTCCGCGCCAAGGATCTCCGCATAAGCGGTCAAATCGCGATGTACCTGCGCCGGTAGTTCTACGGTTAGCTTGATCGGCTTGTCGTCGCGTATGTCGCCCAGTTTCAGCTTGCTCATTGGGCAACTCCTTGTGGTTCGAGGATCAGATCGTGCGTAACCATCACCCGCACGGGAAATCCTGGTCGGATCGTCAGCGTCGGCGGGATATTGAGCTGGCGCTGGACGATGGCTTCGCCCGCGCGCCCAATCGTGTTCTGCGTGCCGTCGCGAATGGCCTCGGCAATCTCATCGCCGCCTTCTTCACCAGTCTCCAATCCGATATTGAGGATGGTCGCAAGACCCGCGGCCCGAAACAGCCTTCCCCAGTGATTGTCAACACTGTCTTCGAGGCCTGCATATCCGGCTTGATCGGTGCCGGGCTGGCGTTCGAGGACGATGGAGCGCCCGTCGGGCAGGATCAGCCGCGTCCATGCCAAAAGGACGCGCCGCTGACCGGTCTCGACGCGGCTGTCATATTCGCCGAGCAGACGCGATCCTTGCGGCATCAGCAGGAACTGCCCTGTTGGGCTGTCATAGACGTTGGCTGTGACCTGCGCTGTGATCTGCCCCGGAAGGTCGGAGCGCAGCCCGGTCAGGAGCGCGGCTTCGATGACTGATCCTGCTTGCAGGACGTAGGGACTTGGTGGGGATTGCAGCCGGTCCGCAGCGGTTGTCCTTCGGTCGACCTCGCGATCCAGAAATGCCTCCTGACGTTCAGTCGTGTCGGGTTGCGGAGACGTACCGGCAGATGCTGGAAAAAGACCTTGCAGCCCAGGCGCCGGAGATGTTCCGGATACTGACTGTGGGCGCGCAGCACCCGCGCCGCTCGTCCTCGCGTCTGCAAAGAGCGTTGCGAGCCGCGCGGCTTCGGCCTCTTGCAAGCGCAGTTGCTCTTCCGGATTGATCGCTGGACCCGTCGCTGGGACGACAGGCACGGGCTCACCCCGCCTCTGAGCAGACAGGACCGGACGCCCCAGTTCACCCGGTAGCGGTGGCCCGAGTTGTGGGATGGACGCATAGTCCCGCGGCAGCCCTAAAAGCCCCTCGGCCTCCTGGATTCGTTCGGTCGAGAAGAGTTCAGAAGGCTCATCGCCTGGATCTGAGCCTTGCAAGGCCACGATCAGGATCGCGCCGATGCCGAGCCCGCCTGCGACTGCGAGCACCGTGATGGCTTTGCGCGAGAGACGCATGACCCGCGGAGGATCGGGCCGCAGTCGCAGTTCCTTGGCGATGTCCTGTTCTGAGCGCGGCGGGTCGTCGGGGCGTTCGTCCGGTTGCTTATCATGGATCCCGGTCATGACTCAGCGGCCCTCATCGGGACGCCAGGCGGAGACGATCCGTTCCTCGCGTTGTGCCGAGCGCCGGACGCCATCCGTTCGGACGATCCTAACCACGCGCTGGCGATCGCCCAGACGCAGCTCGGCGGCGGCGAAGAGCCGATCAACGATCATGTAGTTGCGGCGGATGCGGTAATTGACGAGTTGGCCGTCCCCTTCCGGCCCGATCACGAAGAGCGGCGGCATCTCGCCCTGGCCGATCCCGCGCGGGAACTCGATGAAGACTTGCCGTCCATCGTCGAAGGCGCGGCGCGGCCGCCAGGGCGCGCGGTCGCCGGTGATACGGTAGCGGAAGTTTAGGTCGTCGAGATCGACGTTGCGCCCGATCGGAAGGCTCGCTTCCGCGCGATCGTTTTGGCGGCGGAGCGCGATCAACTCGTCTTCGGGATATTGCCACGAGACCGAGGCCATATAGGCCTGCGGCGTCGCGCGCAGTTCGAGGTGATAGGTGCGCCGGTCTGTGTTGATGACCAGATTGGTTAGAAGGTCGGGCCGTGTCGGCTTCACGAGCACATGGATGCGGCGGTTATCGCCGGAGCCGCTCTCGGTGTCGCCGATGATCCAACGGGCCGTGTCGCCTGCGGCGATCGGACCGCTCCCGACAAGGCTCTCGCCTGCCTGTAACGCGATGTCCGTGACCTGGCCGGGAGAGGTGTAGACCTGATAAAGCGCGCCAGAGCTGTAGGGGTAGAGCTGGACCGCGTTGATGAAGCCGTCGCGGACGGGTTCGATCCGGGCGGCGGCGTTGGCGTTGGTCACGCGCTCGGTCGGTTCCGCGGCTTCTGCCGGCCGATCGTCGGCATCGACCCGCATGAGCTGGCCCGGCAGCGGCAAAGGCTCTGGTGTTTCCACGATCCTGACTGGCCTTGGCGGTTCGGCAACGAGTGTCGCGACAACGGGATTGTCATAGCTGATCTCGGGTGGTTTGAAGGTAGCACAGCCGCTGAGCGCTGCTGCCGCTGCCATCGTTGTCAATAAGCGTGTCGAGCAAACGAAGTTTGTCATTGGGCGTTCTCCCGTGACCAGTTGATGGCGTGAACGAAGACGCCGAGGGGGTTCTTGCGGAGGCGGTCGGCATCGCGGGGCGGTTGGATGACGACGCTGAGGATGCCGGTCCAGCGTTCGGTGTCGGAGAGCTGGCCGTTCACGTAGCGGCGTTCGGTCCAGGCGACGCGGAAGCTGGAATCGGATGCCCGGATGACGCTGGAAATCTCGGCGGTGACCTGAACCTCGCCGACGCGGGCGAAGGGGTCGTTCTCGCGCGCGAAATCGTTGAGCGCGACAGAGCCGCGATCGGTGGTGAAGTCGTATGCACGCAGCCAGTTCTGCCGGAGCACGATCGGGTCGGCGGGAACCTGACGGACGTTCTCGATGAAGCGCGCGAGGTGGAAGGCGATCTGCGGATCGGTCGGGTGGTAGTTCGCGGTCGCGGGCGCGACGGCCTGGGCCGCGCCGAGCCGGTCGACTTCGACCACGTAGGGCACGATCGTGCCCTGGGTCGATTGCCAGACCAGCGCGAGGCCGAAGGTCGCCGTCGTCACGAGACAGCCGATGGCCATGAGCCGCCAGTTGCGGGCCTGGACGCGGGCCGAGCCCATGCGCTCATCCCAGACCTGTGCGGCTTTCTGGTAGGGGGTCACCGGTTCTGGAGTCTTGGCGTATCGCACGCTGGGTCGCTTGAATCTCATGATCTCTCCGAAAGGCTGATGGCCGTACCCGCGCCGCCGCCATCGCCGGAGCGGATGGCGTGAGCAGCGACGGCGGTGCCGTGCTGAAGGCTTTGTTGTCGTTTCATGCGGCGCGCCCAGGCGGGCGGGCCGTCATTGGCGGGCGTCGGCATGGAAGACGGGGAATTGCTGAACTTGCCGCCCGTAGCTTCGAAGGCGGCACGCGAGCCCGAGCGATAGCTATCGCCGACGGCGCGCTTCAGCGGGCTGACGGCAGTCGACATCCCGGCCTGACCGACCGCGGCTATGCCACTCGCGGCTTTCCCGGCGGTCGATGTGCCTGAGGCCGCGCCAATCTTGAAGGCGGTCGACGCGCCACCGGCGACGGCAGACCCGCCGCGCAGCGCGGCTCCACCGGCGGCCCCGGCCATCTTGGCACCCGCAAGGCCGCCCGCGACCACGCCGCCCGCTGCGAGGCCGGCTCCGACCGCCGCGCCTGCTCCAAGCTGCGGTCCGCCCGAGACGATGCCGTTGGCGATGCCGGGGCCGAAGATGCCAAGCGCGAGCAGCGACAGCGCAGCGAGGACAACGGCCATCGCATCCTCGATGGTCGGTTCGCCGGTGAACCCAGCGGTGAACTCGCCGAAGATGGTCGAACCGATCCCGACGATAACGGCGAGCACCAGCACTTTGACACCCGAGGAGATTACGAGTCCGAGCACGCGCTCGGCCATGAAGGCGGTCTTGTTGAAGAGCCCGAAGGGCACGAGGATGAAGCCCGCGAGCGTGGCCAGCTTGAACTCGATCAGCGTGACGAAGAGTTGGATCGCGAGGATGAAGAAGGACAGCAGAACCACGATCCAGGCGAAGAGCAGGATCGAGATCTGGATGAAGTTCTCGAAGAAGGAAACGAACCCCATCAGGTCGGCGACGGATTCGAGAATGGGCTGCCCAGCTTCCAGCCCGACGGCGGCGATGCGGCCCGGCTGCAGGAGCTCGCCCGCGCCGATTGCTCCGCCTGTGGCGACAAGCCCGAGGCCCGCGAAGCTCTCGAAGACGATGCGCGCGAGCGTGTTCCAGTTGCTGATGATGTAGGCGAACACGCCCACAAAGAGCGTTTTCTTCACGAGCCGCCCGATGATGTCGTCGTCTGCGCCCCAGGCCCAGAAGAGCGCCGCGAGCGTGACGTCGATCACGATGAGCGTCGTGGCGAGGAAGGCGACATCGCCGCCGAGCAGGCCGAACCCGCTGTCGATATAGGTCGTGAAGACCTCCAAGAACCGATCGATGACGCCGACGCCGTCCATGGCCTAGTCCGTTTCCGGATCGTTGGCGGATGTGCCGAAGAAGCGGCGGCGGTTCTCCTCCCAGGCGGCCTGACACTCGGTGTCGGCTTGCAGCGCTTCCGGAGTGAGCGTGCGGCAGCGCTGCAAGGTTTCGCGCAACGGATCGTCCGAGACCACGGCGGGTCGCTCCATCCGTTCCACTTCCAACGCGCGCTGGAGTTCCATCGCCGCCATGAGTGCGGCTACAGCGCCCATGGCGATCGCGATCCCCTTCAGCGTGGTCTCGGCGGTCAGCTTCATCGCGGCCTACCGGAACATCCGCACGGTCGTCGGCTCGTAGCCGGAGCCGTAATCGAGGAAGCGCGTGAGGTTCTCGCGCGCTTGCGCTTCGGCCGTCGCGACGCGCGCGGCTTCGAGCGATTGCGCGCGGTTCTGCGCAGCGATGGCGGCGGTCAGGTCGGAGATCTGTTGGCTCTGTAGAGCGAGAAGCTGATTGCCGGCCTGGGTCGCCTGCAAGGCGCCGGTGGCGGCCTGGCTGCGACCCACGAGCGCCTGCATCTCGGCGCGGGCCGTCTCGATATTGCCGACGACGCCGGCCTGGACCTTGAGCGCATCCTCGAACCCGGCGACCGACGTGCGCCAGCGATCCTGCGCACCCGCGATCATGTCGTCGAAATCGCCCCGTGCGGCAGCGGCGCCGTAATCCTGCGTGAAGGCCTGGTCGATCGTCGCCACATCATGGGCGATGCGTTGCGCCTGACCCAGAAGTTGCTGGGTCTGCTGCACCGAAGACTGTAGCCGCGACAGCGAAGAATACGGCAGGCTCGCGAGATTGCGGGCTTGGTTCACCAGCATCTGCGCCTCGTTCTGGAGCTGCGCGATCTGGTTGTTGATCTGCTCCAGCGTTCGGGCGGCGGTCAGCAGGTTCTCGGCATGGTTGGTTGGGTCATAGACGATCCCGCCGAACCCGCCGCCGAAGAACGCGTGGGCGGGCGGCGCAGTCGCGGGGGTCATCGCGACCGCGCTCGACAGCAACAGGGCTGCAGCGGCGCGGCCCGCCAGTTTACGTGTGTTAGTCTTGAACATCAGTTGTCTCCTCGTCGTTGGCTTCTGGGGTTGCGGATGGGGTGGCCTCGATCGCTTCGTCCGAAGGTCCAAGCAGCTCGGTTGCCCAGCCAAGATCGCGCCGGGCGAGCCAGGCGGCGGCGAAGCCGTCGCGCCCATGCTCTTCGAGGATCGCGTCGATGGCGGCGTGGTCGGATTTCGAGGAGGCCGCGGTAAAGGCGAGCGCGACCTCGCCCAGCCCGAGCGCGAACAGCCGGTTGCCGCGGCGCGACTGGCAGTAATAGTCGCGCTTGGGCGTTGCCCGCGCGACGATCTCGATCTGCCGGTCGTTGAGACCAAAGCTGCGATAGGTGGCGGCGATCTGGGGCTCGAAGGCGCGTTCGTTCGGCAAGAAGATGCGTGTCGGGCAGCTCTCGACGATGGCGGGTGCGATGTCGGACCCGTCGATGTCGGCGAGCGATTGGGTGGCGAAGATGACGGAGGCGTTCTTCTTGCGGAGCGTCTTCAGCCATTCGCGCAGTTGCGAGCCGAAGGTGGAGTCGTCGAGCGCGAGCCAGCCCTCGTCGACGATGATGAGGCTCGGTCGCCCGTCGAGCCGCGCTTCGATCCGGTGGAAGAGGTAAGCGAGAACGGCAGGCGCGGCGGCGGATCCGATCAACCCCTCGGTCTCGAAGGCCTGGAAGTCGGCCGTGCCGAGCGCCTCGCTTTCCGCGTCGAGCAAGCGGCCGAACGGACCGCTGAGGCAGAATGGGGCCAGCGCGCGTTTCAAATCGTTCGATTGCAGCAGGATCGAGAGGCCCGTCAGCGTGCGCTCTTCGATCGGGGCCGAAGCCAGCGAGGTCAGCGCCGACCAGAGATGGTCTCGCGCCACCGGGTCGATGGTGACGCCTTCGCGGGCGAGCAGCCCAGCGAGCCAGTCCTGTGCCCAGCTGCGTTCCGCCGGATCGTCGATGTGGGCGAGCGGTTGGAGTTGGACCGCATCGTCTTCGTCGGACAGGGCGAGGCCGAGATCTTCCCAATCCCCACCGCAAGCCAGTGTCGCGCAGCGGATCGAGCCGCCGAAATCGAAGGCGAAGATCTGGGCGCCGTCATAGCGCCGGAATTGCAGCGCCATGAGCGCCAGCAGGACGGATTTGCCCGCGCCGGTTGGCCCGACCATGAGTGTGTGGCCGACATCGCCGACATGGGTGGAGAAGCGGAACGGTGTCGCGCCCTGCGTCTCGGCATAGAAGAGCGGCGGACCGTCCAGATGATCGTTGCGCTGAGGCCCCGCCCAGACCGCCGATATCGGGATCATATGCGCGAGATTGAGCGTAGAGATCGGTGGCTGCCGGACATTGGCATAGAGGTGCCCGGGCAGCGAGCCGAGCCAGGCTTCGATCGCGTTCAGCGTTTCGGGAATGCAGGTGAAGTCGCGGCCCTGCACGACCTTCTCGGCGAGCTTGATCTTGGCGTCAGCCGCGCGTTCGTCCGCGTCCCAAACTGTGATCGTCGCGGTGACATAGGCCGCGCCGACGATGTCGCTCCCGAGTTCTTGCAAGGCTTCGTCCGCATCGAGCGCTTTGTTGTCCGCATCTGAATCCAGAAGCGTCGAGGCTTCGTTGGTCATCACCTCCTTGAGGATCGCTGCGACCGATTTGCGCTTGGCGAACCATTGGCGGCGGATGCGGGTGAAAAGCTTGGTCGCGTCGGTCTTGTCGAGACAGATGGCGCGTGTTGCCCAGCGATACTCGAACGCTTGCGCGTTGAGTTCATCGAGCAGACCCGGCCAGGTCGAAGTTGGGAAGCCAACGATGGAGAGCGTGCGCAGATGCGTGTCGCCGAGGCGCGGCGCGAGACCCCCGACCAATGCTTCGTCGGCGAGATAGGCGTCGAGATGCATCGGCGTCTCGGGCACGCGGACGGTCTGCCGCCGCGTCGAGATCGTCGAATGCAGGTAAGTGAGCTTGTCCGCGTCGTTGAGCCAGGCGGCTTCCGGCATGAAGCCTTCAAAGAGGTCGAGCAGTCGATCCGTGCGAGAGCGGAACGCGGCGAGATGCTCGCGTGGGTTCGCGCCCTTGCTTGGGGCGTCCTCAAAGAGCCATCCGCTCGCGCGGCTCGTGTCATCGGCGGGTGGCATCCAGGTCAGCGTCAGGAAATAGCGGCTCTCATAGTGGGATGACGCTTCCTCGAATTGCGCGCGGCGCTCGGCATCGACCAGCGCAGACACCGGATCGGGAAATTCCGACAGCGGATACTCGCGCGCCGGGATGCGCTGTGCTTCGATGAACACCGCCCATCGCGATCCCAGGCGTCGCAAGGCACTGTTGAGCCGAGCTGCGGTCGAGACCAGTTCAGAAGGCGTCGCGGAGTCGAGGTCCGGTCCCCGGAAGGTTGCCGTCCGCTGGAAACTGCCATCCTTGTTGAGGATGACGCCGTCAGCAATCAGCGCGGCCCAAGGCAGGAAATCCGACAGCAGCGCGGCTTTGGAACGGTATTCGGCGAGGCGCATCATTGGGTCACACCCCCATCCAAGTCGGATAACGGAGGTGACGGCGCGCGACGTCGGCGATCTGCGCGTCGCGCTTGGCGGCATAGACGGCGAGCATGTGGCCGATGGCCCAGAGAGCGAGCCCGACCAGCCAGAGCCGGAGGCCCAGACCCACGGCGGCCGCTATTGTGCCGTTGGCAATCGCGATGGTGCGCGGCGCGCCACCCAAAAGGATCGGCTCGGTCAGCGCGCGATGCACGGGCGCGGTGAAGCCGGGGATGTCGGTCGGATCGCTCATACGAGGACGCCGCCTCCGAAGGAGAAGAATGACAGGAAGAAGCTCGACGCCGCGAATGCGATCGACAGACCGAAGACGATCTGCACAAGCCGGCGCGCACCACCGGACGTGTCGCCAAACGCGAGCGTCAAGCCGGTGATGATGATGATCATGACCGCGACGATCTTGGCGACAGGCCCTTCGATCGATTCAAGGATCGCTTGCAGCGGCGCTTCCCAGGGCATGCCGGACCCCGCGGCCTCGGCCTGTCCTGCGGCGAGGAGGAAGCCGAACGCGAGGGCGGACGCGTAAAGCGGTGCGCGGGGATAGAGTTGGAGGGTTCGGGTCATGTGGCGGGTCCTTTCGGGGTAGTGAGAAGGGAGTGGAGCGCGTAGTCGCCGGTGTCGGTGAGCCTTATAACGCGTGTGAGGTCCGCGAGGCGGCGATCGCTGCCGCGTCCTTCCAGGATTGCGAGCACGTCGATGGTCTCCGCGATCAGTGCCCGCGGGACGGTGACGACGGCTTCCTGAATGAGCTGTTCGAGGCGTCGCAGCGCACCGATGGCCGAGCCTGCGTGGATGGTGCCGATCCCGCCGGGATGGCCGGTGCCCCAGGCTTTGAGCAGATCGAGGGCTTCAAACCCGCGCACCTCGCCGATTGGGATTCGATCCGGGCGCAGGCGCAGGGAAGAACGAACGAGATCGGAGAGCGTCGCGACGCCGTCCTTGGTGCGCAGCGCGACCAGATTGGGCGTCGTGCATTGTAGCTCGCGGATGTCTTCGATGAGGACCACGCGGTCGGCGGTTTTGGCGACTTCGGCGAGCAGTGCGTTGGTGAGCGTGGTCTTGCCCGTCGATGTGCCGCCGGCGACGAGGATGTTGGAGCGGGACACAACGGCTTCGCGAAGTGCGTCGGCGGCAGCGGCGTCCATGATCCCGGTGCGGACATAATCGTCGAGCGTGAAGACGGCGATGGCGGGCTTGCGGATGGCGAAGGTTGGGGCCGCGACGACCGGAGGGAGCAATCCCTCGAAGCGTTCACCCGTTCCAGGCAACTCGGCCGAGACGCGCGGCGCCTCGGCGTGGACCTCCGCTCCCACATGATGGGCGACCAAGCGGACAATCCGCTCGCCATCGTCGGCGGTCAGCGTCGCGCCCGTATCGCAGAGGCCGTCACCGAGCCGGTCGACCCACAGGCGACCGCAGGGATTGAGCATCACCTCGATGACGGCGTCCTCGTCGAGCCACTCTGCGATATCGGCGCCAAGCGCCGTGCGGAGCATGCGGGAACCGCGCTCGATCGCTGCTGATTTAAGAGTGTGGACGGTCATTCGCGGCCCCGCATCTGGTTACGGGGTCGATCAAGAATACCGGAATCAGGTCACCGGCAACAGGTTTGAGGGCGTAGTAGTGTGTTAGCGTAGAGAGGCAGGCGGCTGGGTATTTGGCTCCATTATCTTGTCGACGGCAGATGTCCGACGTACGGGACTTTTCGGACTTTCGCGGCGCTGCTTACGAATGTCCGGGCCCAAGAGCTTGCGTTGCCGAACGTCTCGCTACTTGACGGCCCGGACAGCCGCCACCTTTAGAAAGTCGATGATGACACGGAGCCGTTGCGCTCGCGCGGCGCCGGTCGGGTAGTAAAGGAACAAGCCCGGCACAGATGGGCAGAGTTCGTCGAAGAGAGAGACGAGACCGCCGTCCTCGATGTCTGCCTCGACCAGCGGTCGGAGAAGATAGCCGATCCCTACGCCTGCCAAGGCCGCCGCCCGTAGCGCATTGGGGTCGTTCACCACCGGTCCGCCGCGCGGATCGACCACTCGCCGCCCGGCGCGCGTCTCGAACGCAAATGGCGCGAGGGTGCCGGAACGGCCAAAGCGGTATCGAATACAGGTGTGATCCAGCAGGTCCTCCGGTGCCTCTGGACGGCCATTCCGGTCGAGGTAATCTGGCGAAGCGAAGACCGCCTCGGGCAGCGGCGGGCCAAGGCGGACGGCCACCATGTCCTCTTGTATTGCGTCCTGTATCCGGATGCCGGCGTCGATGCCCAAGGCCACGATGTCGGTGAAAGCGTCTTCGACGATCAGTTCGAGCGAAATGGCGGGATAGGCCCGCTGGAAGGCCCATAGCCTCTGCCCGAGGATATGATCGTGCACGATCCGCGGCAGCGTCACCCGCAAAGGCCCACTAGGCGTGTTGGCGCGTCCGCGCACCTCGTCGAGCACAGCGTCAAGCCGGCCAGTAGCCTGCGTTCCTCCGCGCAGGAGGATCTCGCCATACTCGGTCAGTGACAAGGATCGTGTAGTGCGCTGGATCAGCGTGACGCCAAGTGAGTCCTCAAATTGCTTGAGGCGTTGGCTTACGGCAGGCGGCTGGACGTTCAGCGCCGCCGCCGCGCCGCGCAGGCTGCCCGCACGCACGACTGCAAGGAAGACCTCCAGCCCGGCCCAGTCTGTACGCGCCATTGATAAGCTCCACTTATCTCTGTGCTAATTCCAAGCGGAATTTTCCGAAGTGTCAACCTCCGTCATTCTTTCTTCATTGAAACCCGGACGATCGTCCGAACCAGATGGAGAGACCCATGCAGATTGAGACACTGACCGCCGGCCAATCCCCCGAGGCCGTCCGCCACCACACCGCGCTGATCAAGCGCTACTTCGGCGTGCAGGAGACGCACGACATCGACACCTGGGCCGAGATGTGGACCGAGGACGCCGTGTTTCGCGCGCCCTACGGCCCGTCCTCGTTTCCCGACAAGTTCGAGGGCCGGGACGTGTTCGTGCCGATGTTCCGCGAACTCTTCGAAGGCTACGGCACGGTCAAGATCGGCGGCATCGACGTCTATGCCGCACCGGACCCCGGCGTCTTTGCCGCCGTCTGGGACGTTTCGATCGAGATCAAGGCGACCGGGCTGCGCTACGAGAGCCGCAACTTCGGCATCTTCAGGTTCCGGGGCGACCAGATCGAGGACTTTGTGGAGTACTTCAATCCGCTCAAGTTCGCCAAGGCCGCCGGCCTTGACCTGACCGCCGATCTCTAGCGAAGTTCGGCGCGGTGAACTGAACATGAGGGTCGCCGCGCCTCAAGCTATGGTGGGGATTCGACGCGTTCGATATCGTGAGGAACCCGTCTTGTTAGGTACGCCCGCGTAAGACGCCGACGAGAAACGGTTTCAAGGTTAAAATAGGGTCGTCGTCAGGTTTCGGCAAAGCTGGATAGGCACGTCTAGAGGCGTGGGAACGCCGGAAGCTGCCGTTCATCCACTCCGGCGCATCACGCAATTTGGGCTCGAAGCCGTCATTTGACATCCGCCGCGGGCAGATCCTCCGAGACTTCCTTGGTGAGCGTTTTGCCTTTCACCAATCGCCGCCCGAGCGCTTCGACGAATCCGTCATATCGTTCTTTGCCGGACGCCTGTGCTGCATCGCGCATTTCTTCGGGCAGCGGCGGCGTTGTGGTCAGCCAGAACTTGACGAACAGCGCCACGGCTTCGTTTCCAATGGAATGGTCACGCTCCAGCCGCTCGACAGCCCGGGTGAGCCGATCTAGGCGCCGGACAATCGCCGCCTCGCGCTGATCGGCTCCGTCAGGCGACAGGAATTCAGCGAGCGCCGCTTCCACGATCTGCGATTTCGAGACCTTCCGGCGGGCAGCCAGCGCTTCCAGCTCACCCGACAGAACCGGATCGAAGTACACATTCAGGCGCTCTTTCTTCACGGCCAACTCTTAAAGCTCGATCCCGTCATCGGGATCGAGCGAGGCCTGTCGTGCGACCGTGCCGAACCGGTCCAGCATGGCTTTCGCTCGTTGCGCGTCATCTTCCGGTTCGTCATCGAGATCGGCGAACTCGCTGCGTGTCGGTGTCGGCTGAGGAGAGATGTCTTCGTGCTCGGGGAGATCGGGCTCACGTCGAATGCCGCCATCGGTGTCGTCCGATGATTTCTTCCGCTTCCTAGGTGGTGGCGCGGCGATCGGTTCGCGACTGCTCCAATCGTCTGCCGTGCTGCCAACCAACTCATCGCTGGCAGTCCGATCCGGTGGCGGTGCGATCCGAGCCTTGAACTGCGGATCGGTGTAGTAGCGCGCCTTCTCTGCCCGCACCGGAGGCGCACCGGAAATCAGGACAATCTCGTCCGTCGGCGGGAGCTGCATCATCTCGCCGGGCGTCAGCAGCGGCCGCGCTGTCTCCTGACGGGACACCATCAAATGCCCAAGCCAGGGTGAGAGCCTGTGCCCGGCATAGTTCTTCATCGCCCGCATCTCGGTCGCGGTGCCGAGTGCGTCGGACACGCGCTTCGCGGTGCGCTCATCATTGGTCGCGAAGGCGACGCGCACATGGCAATTGTCGAGGATGGCGTTGTTTTGCCCGTAGGCCTTCTCGATCTGATTGAGCGACTGGGCGATCAGGAACGCCTTGATGCCGTAGCCTGCCATGAAGGCGAGTTGGCTTTCGAAGAAGTCGAGCCTCCCGAGCGCCGGGAATTCGTCGAGCATCAGCAGCATGCGGTGGTTGCGCTTGGCGTGCAGATCTTCGGTTAGCCGTCGACCGATCTGGTTGAGCACGAGCCGGATCAGCGGCTTGGTGCGCGAGATGTCGGAGGGCGGCACGACGAGATAGAGCGTCACCGGCCTGTCGCCGGTCACGAGATCGTCGATCCGCCAGTCGCAGCGGCGCGTGACTGTGGCCACGACCGGATCGCGATAGAGCCCGAGGAAACTCATCGCCGTCGAGAGGACGCCTGATCGTTCGTTCTCGGATTTGTTCAGGAGTTCGCGCGCGGCCTGCGCGACGACAGGATGCGGGTGATCTCCGAGATGCGGCGTCCGCATCATGGCGGCTAGGGTCGACTCGATCGGCCGCTTTGGATCGGACAGGAACGCCGCGACCCCGGCCAGCGTCTTGTCGGCCTCGGCGTATAGCACATGCAGGATCGCGCCGACGAGAAGCGAGTGGCTCGTTTTCTCCCAGTGGTTCCGGCGTTCGAGCAATCCTTCGGGATCGACCAGGATGTCGGCGACATTCTGGACGTCGCGCACTTCACTGTCGCCGCGCCGCACTTCGAGCAGCGGATTGTAGGCTGCCGAGTTTGGATCGGTCGGATCGAAGAGCAGCACCCGGCTAAAGCGGGAACGATAGTTTGCCGTGAGTTGCCAGTTCTCACCCTTGATGTCGTGGACGATCGCCGAGCCCGGCCAGGTCAGAAGCGACGGCACGACCAGGCCAACTCCCTTGCCGGAGCGCGTCGGTGCAAAGCAGAGCACATGCTCTGGTCCGTCGTGCCGGAGGTAGCGGGACCGGTAGCGTCCGAGGACCACGCCATCATCCACGAACAATCCCGCCTCGCGCATATCCTTCTCGGTCCCCCATCGCGCGGAGCCGTAAGTCGTCACGTTGCTCGCTTCGCGAGCGCGCAGAACGGAGAGGAAGATCGCGACGCAAACAGAAGCGATGCCGCCCGCGCCCGCGATGATTGCGCCCTCCATGAAGACGCGCGGCGCATAGGCGTCGTACCAGTACCACCAGACAAAGACGTTCCAGGGCGGGTAGATCGGCAGGCCGAAGATGGTCGCCACCGGGTCGCCCAGTTCGGACTGGAAGCCGAGCCGGAACGCCACCCATTGCGTCGCCGCCCAGACGAAGAGCAGCGCGACCGTCGAGACGACGAGGATCTGGCCCCAGAGGATGGCGGTGGCCGGTGATGCATGTTTCTTCGAGGTCATAGAGTTCTCCGGGTCAGATCGACAGGCCGCGCTTGCGGCCGAGCGACCAGTCGATGCCGCCGCCGGCCGCGACGGTGCCAGAGACGGTCTGGCCGAGATGCTTTTCCAGCTGGGGCTTCCAGGGGACGAGCTCGAAGCCCATCCCGTCATCGATCATGGCGAAACGGCCCGACGCGAGATCGAGGCGTTGGCGATACGTGCCAGCCACGGTCTCGCCGTCACCGGACTTGCGGAAGGACAGACCGGTGTCGTCGGCGATCTTGCTTGCAGCTTGATCGAGATCGCGCCGGCGCAGTGTCTTCAGGAGATCGCGGTTGAAGGTGAAGCGCTGACCTTGCCGCGTCGCCAGACCCTGTCCAACCAAATGCTCGGCCCGCTTCTCCAATGCGTCGCGGACCTCCGCGCCAAACCCGCTCTGCGCGAGCGGCGCGCGAGTCTTGGCGAGCGCCAGCCGATCGACCCAGGTCGCGCCATCGGCATCGACCTGCTTTTCCAACGCAACGTCCGACCGGCCGACCAGCGCCAACCGTTTCGCCCCTCCATCCTTTCCGGACCAACTCCGCGTCTCGACGATTCCGCCGACCGGCGTGTCGCCGGTGAGATCGAGATCGCGGAACCGCAAGTGATGAAGACGTCCGTCGACTCCGTCGATGATGGCGTAGGCTTCGCCGGAGAGTTCGTTGTGCAACCCGCGATCGACCAGCTTTCCGAGAATCGGTGTGTCCGGCTGCCCCTCGATTGCAAAGTCGGTTTGTGCGCGGGACTGACCATCCATCGCCTGGTGCATTGTCTTGATGATGTCGCCGCGCACGGCCATCTCGCGCAGCATTTCTTCCATGCCGGGCTTGAGCTGCCAGACCGCGGGCGCGAGCTTTTCGGCGAGGCCGAACCGTTCCAACGTCTGTGCCCGTCCGATCATTCGGCGCTTGAGGCCTTTGTCGTCGAGATCGGGTGCGCCTGGCCGCAAGTCAGCGACGCCGAGGGTGTCATCGGCGTAAGACCGCAGCACTCGGTCCAGACCGGTCCAGCGCTCGGCTTTCACTTCGGCATCCAGCCCGGCCGCGATCTCCTTCTCACTGCGGGGACCGAGCTCCAGCTCCACAAGCTCTTCGGCCCGGCCCCGCAGACCGCGGCTGATGTAGTCCCGGGAGATAACCAGGTCTTTGCCGTCATCGGCCCTGCCGCAGACCAGGACATGGACATGCGGATTGTCGGTGTTCCAATGATCGACGGCGACCCAATCGAGTTCGGTGCCGAGATCGCGCTCGGCCTGGGCCATGAGGTCGCGAGTGAAGGCGCGCAGATCCTCCATCTGTCCGGCGTCTTCCGGCGAGACGATGAAGCGGAAATGATGCCGGTCATCTTCGGTGCTCGCGGCGAAGGCGCGATCGTCGGCCTGGTCGTGCTCCTTGTCGAACATCGCCGCATCTCGGCCGTCCTTGGTGACGCCCTCGCGTTTCAGATAATCGAGATGCTTGGCGAGCGGTGCGGACCGATATTTCTGGCCGCGATGTCGGACGATCCGCGCATTCACCACGACCCGGCGCTGCGTCCGCGCAAGCCCGCGAGACACTCTGACGAAGCGCCCGCGTCCGAATGTCGACCGACCGGCGCGAACGCCGCTCGTCCTGAAATGATTGCCGGTATGCCCGGCTTTCTTCGCGGCGCGCATGACCTGTCCGACGAAGCTCTTGGCCCGTTTGGCCGACGGTCCTTTGTCGCGGATACGCCCTGGCTTGATGCGGATGTCGCTATCGCGCTGGCTCACGCTCGTACCTTCCCAAAATCTGGCATGGCACGATGAAAGGCGCATATAATCAGAGGGATAGCTGGGAGTGCAGCACTGTGACCAAGTGCGCAGCACGCAAAAACCCCAAAAACAACAACGCCGTAGCGCCCCCGCGCGTCCGGCCTTTTATCTTGCCCTCCCGTCGTTGATATCGGGTGGAATCCTTCGTCTACCGCATTCCATACGAGGCAGCACGACGGAACGGGGCGGAGCCAGATCACTGCGCTCATCGCTCTGGCTCCCCGGTTCTGGAGACGAAAAGCGGGTTCGATTGGCTGTGCTGTGAACGCGGCAGAGGCGGTTCTTCGGCGGTCTGAACATCGGCTGATGTGCGGTCTGGTTCGGCTCCGAGTTGCGTTTCACGCGAAGTTGAGACGGGCGCAAAGAGCGGCGCGGCTTGCCACCGGTCGGCAGATACGGTGCGGATTGGCTGCAGCGGCAGTGCATCCGAGAAACCGAGTTCTTGCGAAAGCGATGCAACGTAGCGGCGTGTCTCGCGTGGCAGAGAGCGCCCGGTTCGCAGATGCTCGGCATACCGTCCGGGGCCAGCATTATAGGCCGCGAGAAACCCCGGCGCGCCGAATTGGTCGTACATCTGGCGCAGATAGGCCGTACCCGCGAGGATGTTCTCGCGGCGGTCGAACGGGTTCGCGCCAAAGCCATGGGCTGCACGAAGCTCGGCCCAAGTGCCCGGCATGATCTGCATCAGGCCCATCGCACCGGCACTGCTGACGGCGCGTGCATTGCCCGCGCTCTCGGCCTCCATGACGGCGCGTATCCAGCGCTCGGGAATGCCGAAGCGTTGCGCAGCTTCGGCAATATGAGCGTCGCCATCGGAGGCTGGCGTCGCAGTCTCCGCGGAGCGCGAGACCCTGTCCTGTGCGCCAGCGGCGGGCGGATTGGCGCAGCCGGAAAGCGCGAACAAGATCGCGGAAGCGGCAGCGAAGCGACGGCCGGAAGGAGGGAGGAAGGTCATCGTGTCAGCCCTCCCGTGTCCAGATCGGCACCGCACGACCGAGGATCGTGTCGCGCGGCAAAGGCCCGAAATACCGACCGTCGAGGCTCGCCTCGGTGTTGGGATTGAGGAAGAAGATCTGATCGTCGGTGAGCCGCTGGCAGCCCTGCCAGACGGGCAACAGGCGATCGATACGGTCGCGTGTCTTGGCGATCGCGACGGTCTCGCCATCGATGCTGATGGTGACGCCCGCGCGGCAGACGCGCTGTCCGGGGAGCGCGGCGACATGCTTGATGAGCGGGACATCGGCGCCGAGATAGCCGTGCTCCAGGAGCCAGTCGCCGAGCGGCGATGGTGGTTCGAGAACCACGAGATCGCCGACATTCGGCGCGTCGAGCGGCTGCACGGCATAAAAGCCGATTGGCACGCTGGCCGACGCATTCCAGACCAGGATAGGGTTGGCGCGGATAATCGCCGAAAGTGCGATCAAGGCTATGCCGGCGCTGCCGATGATGAGCGAGGGGCGCGCGCGTCTCATGCCGCCAGCGCCCGACGTTTGAGCCAGGCCTCATGCCGAAAAGGCGTGTAGCGGCGCGGCTCGAGATTGCAGCTGAGGCGGTTGTGGAGGTGCCGCCAATGGTCCGGGCAGGCATCCTCCGGTGGGATGTCTTCGGCCTCGATCTGGTCGATTGAGAGCAACACCGCTTCGACCTTCGGCCAACCGGAAAGCCGTAAGAGCGACATCCCGCCGGGCGTCACGAACGGCACCGTCGAATAGCGCTCGTCGGGACTGACGGCTTTCAAGATGTCGATCCGGCTCTCGACAGTGCCGTAGTCGTTCGCGGCCCAGCGGACGAAGGCAAAGACACTGCCGGGATCGAGCCCGACAACGCGAACCGATCGGTTGAGAACCGTTTCTTGAACGATCCGGCCGAAGCGCAACCAGCGCTCGATGCGGCCTTCGATCCACGTCAATTCGATGGTCGTGCGCCCGCTCATGAGCGCTTCTCGCCGCTATAGGCCGGCGAAATTGCGGCATGGCGCTTGGCGGGAAGGACGGTGTCGCCCGTGTCGTCCGAGGTCGAGCTTTTCTCGCCGCGGCTGACCCAGGCTTGCAGATCTTCGACCGCGTAAACGACCCGTCCGCCGATCTTGGAATACTTCGGGCCGGTTCCGTAGGTGCGGTGTTTCTCGAGCGTGCGGCCGGACAGGCCGAGAAAACGGGCGGCTTCGGGGGTTCTGAGATAGCGCGGCGGCAGGCCGGCATTCGGATCGGGCATCGGGGGCTCCTCTGGTCATCGCGGGTCCGTCGCGGGATGCGAGGGACGGCTGATGGTCAGAGAAGCGGAGAAGAGCGCCCAGGAGGGATGACGAAGATTCTCGCGAGAAATCGTCACCCCCTCGATAAGGGCGAGAAGTGTCTCGATAGAATCTGTTTGGGGGACGGTGGGACGGTTACTTTCGACGCAATCGGGTTGCCGATTTTCCGCGCAATAGCTGTCGATAGCCGTCGCCGACGAGAGTGCGTCCGTATACGGCGAGACGCGCGACCTGCGCTTTCAGAGCGCTCGTCTTCCAAGGTTCGGCGGCGACCCGTCGTGCGCCGAAATAGGTCACCGCAATGTCGCGCAGACGCGTCCCCGATTGCCGCGCATCGTTCGTGCGCAGCGCATGACCGATGCGTTTACGCCGTTGAAGGGTGAACAGAGCGCGCGAGGTTTGACCGCGCCAGACACGCCTTAGACGCTCTGCCGTGGCGACTCTGATGGACCAGTCAGGCGTCAAAGGAACGATGACGGCGCGGGGGCGGTCTTCGGTCAAGGCGTCGTCCGAAACAACGATCAATCCGGTACGAACGCACGACCAGTAGCGACCACGGGCGCCGCGCCTTGTTTCGACGATGACCTGATCAAAAACGGCGTTTTCCGCCTCACCGAGGCTTCTGGCCGTCATCAAACATGTCACGGCTGGTGCAACAGAAGGTCGCCAGTAGAGTTTCGCATCCGTTGCCTTTAGCTCAGGATCGACTGGGAAATCGCAACCCCCAAGCGACCGCCTCGTTCTCGGTCATATTTGGAAACGCGGCGCGGTAGTCTGGATTGCGCCTGAGGCATTCCCACGCCAGACCTGAGGCATCGAGTTTTTCGATGTAATCGTAGTCGGTTTCGTCTCGCCAGTTCGTCGGCATATCCGCTCTCCAACTGTTACGCGCCGAGCGTCAGACGCTTTGGACTCAGCAATATGCTCGCGTTAAACGGGAAAGCGTAGGGAGACGGACGGCATAGGGCGATGCGCGAAAGGCATCACGCGCAAGCTCGCTTATTGCGGCTTCAGGCGTTGGTCAGGAGGTCGCGGTAGCCTTGCTCAGCGACCCAGTGAGCGCGCACGAGATGATTGTCATGCACGCGTCTGGCGCGCTCCGGTTCGTCTTCGGCGTCGATCCCGAACAGGTGGTGCGCGACTTCCGAAAGCGCCGCCCCATCGGCTTCCGCGTCGAGGAGGCGTGCGTAAAGCTTGAGTTGGGCCCGGTCATAGTCGGTCAAGTGGTCGCTGTTTGGCGGGGCATCGGTAAGTCTTCGACTAATCTCACTGCTCATCTTATCCCCCACGAGCACCGTCGATGCCCATATGGTTAATGCCTCATTTACATGGCTTCGCGCAACTGCCGCACGGCTGAAAGGCTGCATTTCCGTATCTGATCGCTGAACGAAGTGGCATAGAGCGAGCATTATAATACGTCGCACTAAAATACGCGATAGGTCTTTTGTCGTCGGATGGATATCCGGCAGATTTTTGGGAACAATCTCAAGCACTACAGAACTTTAGCTGATATGAGCCAGGCGGCATTGGCCGTGAAGATGGGCGTGGATCGCGCCCATGTGAGTTCGATGGAGCGCGGCCAACAGAACGTCACGATCATCACGCTCTGGCACGCCGCGCTGGCGCTGGATGTGCGACCGGATCTCTTGTTGAAAGAAGACATACCCGACCGCGGGTAAACCTTAGGCAGCAACCTGCCAAGATGTCTGCAATGCGGAACGCAGCTGCCTCTCGTCGCGGTATGGGCGAAGGTCCGGTTTCATCTGGCTACACCTAACGCGACGTTTCAGTCCCGGAGACGCAGCAGTTTTGGGCAAGACGGTGGACCGCTACGTACCTTAGTCACACGCAGCCGGGCGAAGGCGCCACCAGAGGGTCAGCACGAAGGCGATGACGGCGAGGAAAGCGGCGCTGTACCAGTAGGGAAAGGCGGCGAAGACGTCCGTCGCCTCCTCCGAGAACCACGATCGGCCGTGCAGCACCACGCTCAGCGCCACGTAGCCGAATGAGACCCAGAACAGGATCCGTTCGCCCATGCCGCGCCAGTCGATCGCGTTCTTGGCACGCCAGAGAAGGACGGCCGCGACGAGCATCACGACCGCGAAGGCCGAGTCAAAGGCGCGGGTTAGGACGAGATCCTGCACCGCCTCGACCCCTAGGATCAGGCGCGTGGTGTGGACCGCGATGCCGACAGAAAGGAGGGCGGTGAGGCCGATCTGGGCCTGGCGCAGGCGGGTCATGTCGGGGACTCCGTGGTGCGGCCCATGCGGAGGGCCGCGAGGTTGAGGACGACGAAGGCGGCGTGCAGCGCGGTCGTGACGATCCCCATGAGGTGGAGGCCCGAGAGCGCGAAGACCGGCCAGAAGATCAGGTTGCAGGCGAGCAGCAGGCCATGGGCTGCGGCCGCGAGGCCGTGGCGGAAGGGCTGCGCGAGGTCCTCGCGCAGGAAGACGAGCGCGAGAAGCGCGGCAAGCCCGTGCGCCTCCGTCGCCCAGATCGCCTTGGGGTCGCCCGCAAGAAACGTACCCAAGGGGCCGACGCCGAACGCGTAGCCGAGAAGGTCCACCGCTACGCCCGCGAGGCCGGTGAGGCCGGTGAGGCCGAGAAATGCGGCGTCGAAGCGCAGGACAAGGCGTCGGTTCATGCGGCCTCCAGCGCGCCGAACAGCAGCGCGTCGATGTCGGCTTCAAGGTCCGGCGAAAGGCCCGCGCGGTGCTTCAGGACGAGATGCGACATCAGCATCGCCCCGAACGCCCGAAGGAACCGCATGCGGTCCAGCCGCATCCGCTCCGCGGCGACGGCCTCCACCCGGTCGAGGAAGGGCGCGACTGCGGCGATCAGCTCGGGCAGGACGTCCGACAGGTGGATCCCTCGCAGGTCCACCAACTCCACGAGGAGCAGGTCAAGAAGGGCGGGGCGTGTGTCCACGGCCGCGACCACGAGACCCGCCGCCTCACGGACCAGCGCCTCGGGCGTCTCGCCCTCCAGCGCAGCGAGGCGGGGCGCGAGGGCGGCGAACGGATGTCGCTCGCGCACAGCGGCGGCGACGAGGTCGTCCTTGCCCGCGAAGTGGTTGTAGAGGCTCGGCGCGCGGATGCCGGCGGCCTTCGCGACCTCGCGCATCGAGAGGGCGTGGTAGCCCCGGGCCGCGATCACATCGACGGCGGCGTCGATGGCGGCAGCCCGGGTTCCGCCCCCCTCAGCCATGGGACGGAGCCCGGCGCATGCGCCAGAGCGAGGACGCCTCGACTGCGATCCAGCCGCCATGTATGATGAAGCTGGCGGGTGCGGTTTCGGTGGCGCCGACGGTGCCTAGGATGCTCCAGAACACTGGCAGGAGGCTGAGCGGCACCATGTGCGCACCGATGCCAAGCCAGTGGAAGAGCGTCGTGTCCTTGGCGCGGTAGGAGCCGAACCACAGGACGAGGCCGATGAGCAGCATCAGCAGGTAGGCCTGAACGAGGCCCGGCGCGGCGATGGGCGCGCCGGTGATCCAAGAGAACGGGCCCGCCCCTGTGGCAAGCCCGACGAACCCTCCGATCGTCAAGGCGACGGTGAGGAAGATCAGGAAGCCGCCGTGGAGGCGAAGGAGGAATCGAGGACTAGTCATGCCTCATTACTAACGAACGTTCGTTAGTTACACAAGGGTGCGCCGTGGCGGGACCTTGCCGCGGAACATGTAGACCTTTTCAACATGGGCGTTCTTGCGCTTTGGAACAGAACAAATCGCTGGTCTAGATCCATCTGAAATCGCCGAAGCTTCCGTTCAGCCTCTGCGCAGGATCGGCGACTCTGGGCTCGGAGCGGCCGTTGGCCTCCAGCAGGAATGCAGCCCCGCCCGGTCTCCCGGGCGGGGCTGAGGTCGCTGGGCTCAGTCGCCGTTCTTCCGGCGGGCCCGGGACCAGATGAGGCTGAAGGTTTCCTCGCCGCCTTCGACGACGGTGTCATCGAAGAGGTTGGCGTAGATCGGCTGGGTGAAGCTCGGATCGTCCAGCTTGAGGCTCAGATAGTCGCGGTCCTCGTTCGAGCGTTTCGACCATGCGGCGCCGATCTCGGCGCGGCCGACGAAGACCCGGTGTGAGGGAGCGTTCTCGCCGGAGGTGCTGTCCTCGGGGACGATGCGGACGTTCTGCGCCTGTACGTTGAGAGTGACGATTTCTCCGACGTATTCGTTGCCGGTCTTCTTGAAGGTTCCGATGGTGGCCATGTCATTTCTCCTATTGGCTTTGGATCCCGCGCCCGTCGCGGTCTCGATGGCGATCGTCAGGACCGGGACGATCCGCCGACGCAGCCCTTGGCCCGCAGCGCACGCGTAGGACGCCGGGGGCGGACTTTCTTGGACCCGCCAGGGTCGTCCCGCGAGGAATGGGCAAAGCCCAGGGGAAGAAAGTCCGAACCCGGCGTTGCGGCTGAGGCGGTCGAGGCGTCAGCCGATCCCGGTCAGATCAGCCCAATGAGAGGCCGTGACGGACGCGGGTGACGAGGGCATGGGATGAGAAATGACCGCCACCCTCGAACCCGGCAATCCACCGGCAATGTCGATCGGAGAAAGACAGGCTCTGGCGTACAGAACGGCGCAGAGCCGGATTGTCGCAGGACATTCCCGGCAAGCCGAGAATGCTCTTCTCATAGCGTGCGGCTGCACGTGACATGTGCTGAGCTAGGTCCAGGCTCTCAAACGAGATTAGACCCGCCATGCCAGAAGCTCGTATTCGAGCTTTATGCTGCCTCGCTCCATACCGTGATACTGAGTCGTCGTAGGCGGCGTGGTTTCAGCGATCGTTCGCGAAGGGGCTCGCTTGAATAGCATCTGCGTGCCGCACTTCATCCTCGCCCGGGGGACCGGCGAGGCTTGCGATCCGCACCCAGGCGGTTCCAGCGGTGACGATCCCACCGATGATGGCGAAGGCGAGCGTCCAGCCTTCGGAAGCGCCCCCGATCTGCGACAGCCCCTTGATCGCGGAGAAGCCCGCAACCCCTGCGGGGGCGGCGAAGAGCGCGCCGATGGCGAGACGGATGGGGATGGACTGGACCTTGGCGAAGATGATCTGCCCGATAAGATAGGTGAAGACGGCTGCAAACATCCCGGCGACCAGAGCCGCGATCACACCCGCTTCGGTGTCATGGACATGCATGCCGACGCTTACGCCGACGAAGGCGGGTAGCGCGTAGACGGCCAATGCGAACAGCACCCAGACGAGGAAGCCGAGGCCAATAACGCTTAGAAATGCTGATACGAACATGGGCGGTTCCTCTCATGGGCTGCGCCTCCACCACCGCCACGGCGCTGATCGAGCATACCACATCGGCGGTGTTCACGGAATATTCCCGTGCAGCGCATCGCGATGCTATATGCGCATCACGGGTCATAACGACCCGCCTTTCGCTGCGCGGAAATCGTAGAGCGGGATGCCGAGAACCTTGGCCTTGTCGGCGAGATTGTCGGTGATGCCGGAGCCCGGGAAAACGATCAGACCGATCGGTAGCGTCTCCAAAAGCAGATCGTTGCGCTTGAACGGCGCGGCCTTGCCGTGGCGACTCCAGTCGGGCTTGAAGACGATCTGTTGGCACTTGCGATTGTCGGCCCAGCAGGCCGCGATGCGTTCGGCACCCTTCGGTGAGCCGCCATGCAGGAGCACCATGTCATCGTGTTTGGCGCGGACCTTGTCGAGCGCGGCCCAGATAGCTCCAGTGTCATTCACGTCCTGCCCGCCGGTGAAGGCGATCTTGGTGCCTGTCGGAAGCAGCGGTTCGAGTTCGGTCTTCCGCTTCGCGTCGAGATAGTCGCGGCTGTCGATCATCGCGGCGGTCATATGCTTACGATTGACGTGGCTGCCGGAACGCGGATGCCAGGTCTGTCCGAGATGCGCCTCGAAATGCTCGGCGGCGAGGTCACGCATGCTGTCGTAGGCGTTGCGCTGTTCGGTGAGCGTCAGCCCTTCGGCGATGAGGCGTTCCAGTTCGACCGAGCGCACCTCGGAGCCGTCCTGGCTGCGCTGAGACCGGCACTGCGCCTGTTCGTTGTCGTCGAGCTTGCGGTCGATGCGGGTCGCCATCCGGTGGAAGACGTTGGTGGTCGACCAGAGCAGGTCTTCGAGGTCGGGTTCGAGCCGCGTGTCGCCGAGGGCGACGACAAGCGCGTCGAAGATGTCGGCGATCGCGCCTTCGACGGTGTTGGCGTCTGGGAGTGGCCGCGGATCGGGTTCGTCGGCAAATGGTCGATGTCCGAAGAGCTGCAACTCGTCGAGAACGAGCGCTGTGGCGGAGCGGGTTTCGGGTTCGTGCTGGGTCATGGCGAAAGGCCTCCTTGTCGCTGACCGCGCCTCGCGCGGCCTTCATGGGCGACGGAAAGCGGGACGCGACCGGGCCTGCATCCCTCGCCAGAGGGACCGGAGCGCCAGCGGAGAATGGCGGAGGCGGCGCCGTTTTGGATCGCGATGCAAAGCCGGGGCATCCATGATTGGTGTCCCACGCGGCACGCGTGGGTGGCCCGGCGGCGGAAAACGGTGTCGCCGCAGCCATTGCCGGACCGGGCGGGTTCCGCTCCGGCTCGCCCCTCTCGGGAAGGCCGTCAGGCGCGGCTCCGTGGCGAGGGCTCATTCAGCCTGTCCCGCTGACGAGACAGGTTCTCGACTTCAGCCGGTCTCAACCGCCGGCAAGGTCGGAACATCGACCGGTGAGAGCTGGGGACGCAAATGGCTGCGCATCTCGTCGATGCCGCATTTCCGGAGATCGCCGTTGAAGTCATCCAGCATGGGTCGCAACGGCAAGAGGTGCAGGTCGCTGTCCGCGAAGCGCTCGACCAGTGCATCGAAAGCCGCCTGACCGGCCCCGTCATTGTCGATGGCGACATAGAGTCGGCGGCGATCTGCGGGCGGATCGAACGCTGCGAGATGGTTGCCGGAAAGCGCTGCGGCAACCGTAAGACTGGAAAGTGCTTGCCTTAACGAGAGCATCGTCTCCAGGCCTTCGCCGACAGCGAGAATGTCGGTCGGTGATCCGATCCTGGCGGCGTGGCCGAGCAGATTGCCCATCGCCTTGCGGTTGGGATCGAGCGGAGCCTTTTCGGCCGTCTGCGGATCAAGCCAGATCCGATGAACTCCGGTCAGGGTTCCGGCAGTGTCGGTGACCTTGGCGAGTAGTGCGGGCCAAGCGTCGGGTGCGTCGTCGACATCTGCATCCTCTCGCCAGTAGTAGCAGTTCGGATGAAACCGGAGTGCGCCCACACTTCGAAGGCCTTTCAGACCGCGTGCGGAGAGATAACGCTCCGCCAACGTGCCCGCGATCGGCCGACCCATCGCCCAAAGCCGCCGTGCCGCCTCGGGCGATCCACGCGCTACTGGCGTCTGGGGCTGTCTTGCGGGCGGTTCGGGACGTGGCAGGCTCAGAAAGCGTCGTGCCTCGTCGAGCGTGTCGCGGAGTGTGGAGAGATTGAGATTGGCTGCTATGAGGTCGAGCAGATCACCATGTTCGCCGGTGGCGGCATCGGTCCATTTGCCCGCTGCGCCCTTGCCGCGGGTCGGCCCGGAGAGACGGATGTAGAGGCTGCGACCGGGAGTGTTGTCGACGTCGCCGACGACCCAGTAATTGCCATGCTTTCGACCATTGGAGAGGTATTGGCGGCACACAGCCTCGGCCTCGCGGCTCAGCTTTTGCGATAGGTCCGTTGCGGGACTGTCCATGTCGGTCTCCTGAAAAATACACAAAAAAAGGGCCTGCCGCGTCCGACAGGCCCCAGGGTGAGGGAGTTGGGGGAGCGTCTCCCTCGGTTGGTGGTCGCCAACTGCTCGAAGAATTGGGCGAAGGCGGCTTCGGCGACAGGTTGATCATCACCCAATCGGGTGGTTCGAACCATCGACCAAGAGCCGCCGAACGCCTGCCTTTGTGCCCTCACTCGGCGGCTTGGAGCGCGACCGCTTCCTCGTCGTCCTCGACGGCGGGTTCCTCTGACGCGACATCGCCGTCATCGACGATCTCGAACTCCAGCTCATCGGGGTCTTCCGCGAGTGCAGCCGTGCGCAGCGGCTGCGGGAGCCAGCCCGTGCCCGCCAGCAGTTCTTCAGCAGCTTCGACCATGTCGGACTTCTTGATCCCGGCGATACGGTCGGCGTCCTTGTCGCCCTTCGCCTCGCGGACCGCGGCGAGGATCTGCGCCTTGGTCACGCGGCCGAGATAGCTGTCCGCCGTCGGCGTCCAGCCCGCCTTCACCATGTCGAGACCCAGCGTCGATGCGAGGACATCGGCATGCGCGATCTGGCGCGGCTTGCGATGATGCGGTTCCTGCACCGCGTTCACTGTCATTGCCACGCAATGGGCGAAGAGCGCGTCGCGGCTGTCGCTGTCCCATTCGGTCAGCGCACCCCACAGGTCCTCCGGTTGCCTTGGAAGATTGCCCGCCCAGGTCTCGATGCCCAGATCGACCGACTGGACATAGGGCATGTCGGCGAGACCTTCCGCCTGCGCGCCGAACTGTGTGCTCTTGGGCGTGATCTCGATGCAGCTGTCCTGGCCATAATGGTAGAAGAGTTGCAGCACCATCGCGTGGAGACAGGCGAGCCGCGCGAGTTCGGGATCGCTCGCCAGCGCATTGCGCAGCGCCATCGTGCGATGAACCGTCAGATCGCAGACGAGACGATCGGACAGCGGCTTGGTGCCGTCGTCGTCCTCTTCTTCGTCCGGATCGGTGGCTTGGCCCGTGCCGTCGACGGCGTCGTCATGGGTCACCGGATCAGTCACGTCGCCCTCGGAGTCGACGTCGGTCTCCGCCACCGGTTCGTCCTCGGCCCTGACATAGCCGCGTTCGACGCGCAGACCGCCTGCGGTGTCAATGCTGACGAAGGCGCCCGCGATCGCATAGTCCCCAGCTTCGAACCGGATGGGTCGATCCTGCAGCGCTTCCATCGCCGTTTCGATCTCGCCAAGCCGCGCGTCGACTTCCTCGGGGAGTTCATCCGCCTCGGCGTAGTCGTCTTCGAGTTTTTCGTATTCGGCCTTGAGCGCTTCGTATGTCTTCTCTTCCTCCTCGCTCGTCGGCTCGGCTTCGCCGCGAATACGCCGCAGGTCGAAAGTGTGGCCGTAGGGGAAGTCGGTGCCGACCTCGATCCAGTGCCAGCCTTCGGCGCGGATGGTCTCAGCTTCCTCGTTCAACTTCTCAGTGACCATCGTCTCCAAGAGCGCCGCATCTTGCAGCCAGCCGCCATCGTCGGTCTGGAAGAGATCGCGCAGCACTTCGCCTCCGGCTTCGACGTAGTTGTCGAGGCCGACGAATTGCGCTCGCCGGTCGGAGGCACGCACGGCACCTTCGGTAAGCATGCGGCGGATTTCATAGGGCTGTTTGGAATAGTGCTGCTTGAGCGCCTCCCAGACCTGCTCCTGGCGCTCGTGGTCGGGATTGACCGTGAAGGCCATGAGTTGGTCGAGGGTCATCTCCTCCTCGGCATAGGCGTCGAGCAGTGTCGCCGAGACGGCGGCCAGCTTGAGGCGCTGCTTGACGACACCCACCGAGACGAAGAAGGCCGCGGCGATCTCTTCTTCCGACTTGCCCTTCTCACGCATCGCCTGGAAGGCGCGAAACTGGTCGAGAGGATGGAGCGGCGCGCGCTGGATGTTCTCGGCGAGGCTGTCCTCTTCGGCGAGGCCCTCGGTGCGCACGATGCAGGGCACCGGCGCGGTCTTGTTCAGCCGCCGCTGTTTCACCAACAGTTCGAGCGCGCGGTAGCGCCGCCCGCCCGCCGGGATCTCGAACATGCCGGTTTCCGCGCCATCGTCGTCGGGGACGGGCCGGACGGTCAGGCTCGCGAGGAGCGTGCGCCGGGCGATGTCCTCGGCGAGCTCCTCGATCGAGACGCCGGCCTTGATTTGGCGGACGTTGGACTGGCTGAGTACCAGCTTGTTGAAGGGGATGTCGCGCGAGGCGCTGAGGGTGATTTTCTTGGACTTCGTCATGGGATTTCTCCGCGACGGGCGGTCACGAGACTCTCTCTGACCTCCAAACCCGTCACGAAAATCCCGGCCCACCTCTTCCTTTAAAGGGAGATGGACCGGGGACGGACGTTTACGATTGAGGCGAGACGGCAGTGCCTAGACGGCCGCCTCCAACAGCTTCTTGGCGCGGGTTTCCATGGTAAGGCGCGCGTCCTGCTGCTGCTTCGTTCGCGCGACGGCGGTGATGCCCTGGACGAAGTCGAAGACACTCTCAGGCGGGCGGCCTTCCTCCGCGAGAACTGTCTCGACGATCTTGCCGGTCTCCGCCTTGGAGAAGCCGCGCTTGCGCAGGAAGTCGGTGCGGTCCTCGTCGCTGCGCGCGACGATCCGTTCGCGCGCGGAACGGATGCCTTGGATGAAGGGCTGCGGTGAAGAGTCGGCGAAATTAGCGAGTGCGGGCGCTGCTTCGTGGGCGAAGCGATTGGCCGCGTATTTCGAGTGCCGGATCGTGATCTCCTGGAAGTCTTCGACGCCCCAGAGATTGCGGTTCTGGCAGACGGCGCGGAGATAGAAGCTCGCAATGCCGAGCGTTTTGGCACCGACCTCCGAGTTCCAGCAATAGAAGCCCCGGAAGAAGAGATCAGGCGACCCGTCGGGCAGTGTGCCCGCCTCGATCGGGTTCAGGTCATCGACCAGGAAGAGGAAGACGTCGCGATCCGACGCGTAGAGCGTGGTCGTGTCCTTGGTGACGTCGACTGTCGGATTGTAGACGCCGGTCGACCAGTCGAGCACACCCGGCACCTTCCAGCGCGTGTCGCCGACGCCGTCGCCTGCGATGCGTTGGACGGCCGCGACCAGCTCGTGGTCGTAGATGCGGCCATAGTCGGGGCCGGTGACGGCGCGCAGTTCGGTGCGGCCGTTTGCGACCTCCATCGTCTTCACCTGCTCGGCGCGGTGATTGGTGAGGCCGTATTGCAGGTTGATGCCTGCGAGCGGTGCCGGAAGCTGGCGCAGATAGGCCGCCGGAGCGCTGACCAGGCTCGCGAGTTGGCCGAAGCTCCAATGTGTGGGCGCAACTGGCGTTTCGGTGTCGGGCAGGACGAGCGCCAGCTTTTCCGGATCATCGCGATGGGCCTCCACCCGTATCGCCGCACTCTCGACCGTGCGCGTCTTGCTCCGCTCGGCGCGACTCTGCACCGAGGCGTAGAGGTCCGAAAGCGAGAGATACTTCTCGTCGTCAGGCCGGGAAAACCATTCTGACGACACCCTCCCATTATGCCCACCGCGGGACACATCCACCTTGTAGCCGCCGCTCTCGGGGCGGCCGTTCATGATCTCAATCGCTGTCATGGCTGATCTCCAGGACGGGCGGTCCGAGAGCCTCTCTCTCGACCTCCAAACCCGTCACGGCGACAGCCGCAGTCCTCGTACTCAAAGGGGGCGTTGCGGGGTCTCCCCGCAGAAGGGGTCGGACGAGACTAAAGGCTCGACCGCAGGGGAAGGCTTTCCCCTCTAGGAGCCTAGCGCGATCCTGCATGCGAGTTTCAAACGGTCGGCTCATCACTTTCAATTAGTCAGCCGTTGACTTTCAGATGGTCGCATGCGTACTTTCATCCGGTCGAAAGTAAAGGGCCGTGAATGTACGATCGTTTTGTGAAGGACAGAATTCAGGAGGCGCTGACTGATACACGCGTTGTACTGATATCAGGGCCCAGACAGTCCGGTAAAACGACGTTGGCGACCGACATAGCTGCCGACGATATCCCATTCTTCACCCTAGACGATGCGACTGTCATGACGGCCGCAACCGAGGATCCTGTGGGATTTCTGCGCGGCCTTGAACGGGCGGTCATAGACGAGATCCAACGTGCCCCGGAGCTACTGTTGTCTATCAAGGCAGAGGTAGACAAAGACAAGAGCCCAGGCCGGTTCCTTCTCACTGGCTCTGCCAACCTTATGACAGTCCCCAAGGTAGCCGATTCTCTTGCCGGCAGAATGGAGGTGGTGAAGCTCCTTCCTCTTTCTCGCTCAGAGATACAGGGTGCGAAGTCGACGTTTCTGGACAACGCATTCAATGGCGCTGCGCCAACGGTTGAGACCACAATAATTGGTGACGATCTTATCGAGATGGTTCTAGCTGGCGGTTATCCCGAGGCACTTGATCGCCGAAGATGGACTCGTAGGCAAGACTGGTATCATGGTTATGTGGACGCACTCGTTCAACGCGACGTTCGTGATATTGCACAGATCGAACAGCTCGCGATCATGCCAAAGCTACTCAGCATTTTGGCCGAGCATTCCGGGCAACTTGTGAACTATTCCGGCGTTGGTGGCGCAATAAGTCTCAATCATGTGACGACGCAGAAATATGTCCGCGTCTTCGAGAGCCTGTTTATTGTTCAAACCCTGCAACCTTGGTTTACCAATAAGCTGAAACGTCTAACGAAATCACCGAAGCTTCATTTCTTGGATGCGGGCTTACTTGCTGCACTGCGCGATATTTCCCCAGATGTTGTCCGCAAGGACAAAACGTCATTCGGTGCAATCTTGGAAACATTCGTCTTCAGCGAATTACAGAAGATAGCCACCTGGAACGAACAGAGGTTTTCATTCTCCCATTTTAGAGACAAGGATAAGAATGAAGTCGACGTTGTGATCGAAAACAGGCGCGGAGAAGTTGTCGGTGTCGAAGTGAAGTCATCGGCCACAGTGTCAGCAGGCGATTTTTCGGGAATTCGCAGACTCGCAGAGGCATGTGGAGATCGGTTCGTTCAGGGGATCGTCCTCTATGACCATGATCAAGTCGTTCCATTCGCAGAAAATATGCGCGCAGTTCCACTCTCGTGCTTATGGTCGTCAAAATGAATGTGCCCTGCGAACAGGTCAAAACGGACCGTATAAAAAATCATTGCCATTCTCCGCCAAAAGAAAGGGAAATATCAAAAAGAAATTCTTTCTCATGGGGGCGCAGTAAAAAATGAAAGCCTTTGAATTCGATCAGCACCTTATAACAACCTATGAGCAGTTCTCACGCTCCTTCACGTCAATTCGATCGGAAGATTTGAGGTCTGAAATTGATCGCCAGTATGACGAAGGGCGTTTCTGGCCCGAGGCATTGTTGTCACTCAATCCCCGCTATCGGTCGGACAAGGATATCGATGAACTTGTAGAGTCGGGCGATTTGGATGACGCCACGGGCAAGGTGTTTCGTTTCGGCGACGCTCCTATGACGTTCTATCGGCATCAAGCCGAAGCAATCGCAAAAGCGAAAGCGGGCAAGAGTTATGTCGTGACGACCGGCACAGGATCGGGAAAGTCCATGTGCTTTTTTGTGCCGGTGGTGGACGCGATTATCCGGGCCTTGCGCGCAGGAAAACCAAGAAGAACAAGGGCGATCATCGTTTATCCGATGAACGCGCTTGCAAATAGCCAGTTGAAGGAGATCGACAAATTCCTCAGCCAGTCGGGCCTTCCGGAAAATATGCGCCCAGTGATCAAGCGATATACCGGACAGGAAAGTCAGGAAGAGCGCCAGAAGATTGCGGCCAATCCACCGGATATACTTCTGACAAACTATATGATGGCTGAACTCCTTCTGACGCGTCAGGATAAGCTTGACGCACAAGTGGTCGAGAATGCAAGCGGCTTGGAATTCATTATTCTGGATGAGCTGCATACCTACCGGGGACGACAAGGTGCAGACGTTGCCGTTCTTGTCCGGCGACTTCGAGACAGATGCGCACCCGACAGGGCGCCTGTATGCATCGGTACTTCGGCCACGATGGCATCCGAGGGATCAGATGAAAGCAGAGCTGTTGCCGTGGCAAAAGTCGCCTCCCGTTTGTTTGGCGCGGATATCGGTCCCGATGCCGTTATTGATGAGTCCCTTCAGCGTGCTACGGATGACAATATCAGTTTGGCAGAAGCTATTTCTGCTTTGTCATCGGTTCTTGCTGACGGCGTTCCGGATGTTTTGGATGATCAGACACTCAGAACGCATCCATTAGCGGTCTGGACCGAGCTTGCTCTTGGTCTTGATGATGGGCTCGAGCTCAAACGACAAAAGCCGGCACCTTTCCAAAGTGCGGTTGATCGCCTAGCCGCAGACAGCGGCTCAAGCTCTGAGGTTTGCAAAAGTGTTCTCCAGGATTTCCTGACCAAGGTCAGCCTCCCGGAGTGTGACAGAGGAGGAATCGGAGAGCGGGCATTTCTCGCGTTCAAACTTCACCGCTTTATCTCCGGCGCTGGTGAGGTCTTCACGACGCTGACAAAACATCCGCGAACCGTCCTGTTTGAAGGGCAGCTGGAGGATCCAAACGCACCCGGCAACCGACTCTACCCAACGCGTTTCTGCAGAAACTGCGGTCACGAGTATCATGTCGTTACGAAGACTGACGATGACGGCCATACGAGATTTCTGCCGCGAGGCATCGACGATACTCCGCTTGAGTCAGAAGACGGTTCTGAAGTTGCTGGTTATCTCTGCCCCGTGCCAGAAGGCGACGCCGATTTTGTATTCAACGGAGACCTGAGCACGTTTCCCGAAAGCTGGCTTGAGGAACGCAATGGCGTGGAGCGGTTGCGGTCCTATCGCAGAGCGCGTGCTCCTATTTCGTTTTTTGTTGAACCCGATGGACGTCACAGTTCAGGCGGCCGGGCGTTCTTCTTTGTGCCGGGCAAATTCGCGTTCTGCCTTTGCTGTCAGGATGAACCTAATCAGGGCATGCGGGAGCGCAGCAAACTTGCTGGGTTATCGGGTGAAGGCCGTAGCTCAGCAACGACGCTATTGGTGTCGAGCGCCCTAGAATGGATGAATTCGGCCGAGAGTGGCGTTCCGGATACGAAGCGAAAGCTTCTCGGATTTACGGATAACCGGCAAGACGCGGCGCTTCAGTCCGGTCATTTCAATGACTTTCTTTTTGTCAGTCTTTTGCGCGGCGCCATATTGCGGGCAATACTTGACGATGGCCATGACGGCCTGAGTGAGGATGAATTCGGCCTCAGGGTCGTCAAGGCGCTTGGCTTCGTCTCATCCAATGCAGGCGCGCGTGTTCATTGGATGCTGGATCCATCTGCGGGCGCCGTCATTCGTGAGGATGCACAGCGCGCCCTCGCCAAAGTGCTTGCCCATCGAGTCTGGACAGATCTCCGTCGCGGGTGGCGTTACACGAATCCCAGCCTCTCAGTTCTCAATCTGATTGATGTGCGATTTGTTGGTCTCGAGGAAGTTGCCAACGACCGCGAACGAATGATGGCTGTGCTGCCGGAGTTGGGAGAAGTCTCCGCCGACCAACGGCAACAACTCCTCAAGGAACTGCTCAGCGCAATGCTCGCCGGTCTTGCTGTCAACACAGAGTCGCTCGACCTCGCGGTGCTCGACGGTGTGGCGCAGAAATCCAGATCGCTGCTCCGTTCGCCCTGGGCCATCGACAGTAAGGAAAAGCCTCGAGGAAGGTCTGCGCTGGTTCAGCGCGCACCTGGCAAGGGCGTGGTCAGCCTGCGCGAAGAACAAACGCTACTCCGCGCGGGTCATAATTCTCGTATAGCCAGACTGATCAACAAGAATAGCGTCATCGGAACAAAACTGGGCAAAAATGACTACCTGGATTTCCTCGGGCGCCTTCTCGAACTTCTTTCCGATGAAGGTCTCGTTGTTCCCGTCGAGATCGACACAAATGTCATGGGCTGGCGGCTTACGCCGTCGGCTGTCAGGCTCGTGCCAGGGGCAGCGCTACGGGACGTGGCTGCGCGGGGAAATGAGTATTTTCATAACCTGTATCTCTCCATTGCGAATGATCTCGAGTTGGGGCGGAGCGCATATTGGGGGCTGGAAGGCCGGGAGCACACCGCACAGGTATCCCAAAAACAGCGCGAGTGGCGCGAATGGCGCTTCCGGTTCGAAAACGACGACCAGAGCAATCTGCAAGGTTCTGAATACAGAACCGAGATAAAGGCGACAGGTGAGTCAGACCAGTTCCTTCCGGCGCTCTTTTGCTCCCCGACAATGGAACTCGGTGTTGATATCTCAGCACTGAACGCCGTTTACCTACGCAACGTGCCGCCAACGCCGGCCAACTATGCGCAACGCGCAGGACGTGCCGGGCGCTCTGGTCAGGCTGCTGTGGTGGTCGCGTATTGTGCTTCAGGGTCGCCGCACGATCAGTATTTCTTTGATCGCCGCAATGATATGGTTGCCGGTGTTGTGAGGCCGCCAGCTCTCGACATCACAAATGAGGAACTCGTTCGCTCCCATCTTCATGCCGTCTGGCTTGCAGAATCTAAGCTGGCCCTGTCTCCGGACATTCCAGAAATACTGGATCTGCAAGCGGAGAAATTCCCGCTCAAAGATGACGTCGTAAGCGCCATATGCAAACCATCGCTGGTTTCGTCCGCAATGGTACCCATGAAGCGCGTATTGCATGCTATTCTGACGGCTGATGGCGGAGCGCTCCCAACATGGATGGATGATGCCGATGACTTCGTCCTCAGCGTAGCCATGGAGGCGCCGAAGTCGTTTGACCAGGCGTTTGGTCGATGGCGGGACCTCTATAAGTCAGCACGCAGTCAACTGTCCGAGGCCAATGCTCGATCAGAGATCACGGGACTCTCAGGCGCTGATCGGCGGAAGATCAAGTCGGCGCAGATTCAGGCGAGTGATCAGATCGCCATCCTTGAGCAAGGCAAGGCATCGAATGGTTCGGATTTCTATTCATATCGGTATCTAGCAACCGAGGGCTTTTTGCCGGGGTATAATTTTCCGCGACTTCCGCTTTACGCTTTTATTCCGGGTGAAGATAAAACCGGATCGTTTTTGTCGCGAGCCCGGTTCCTGGCGATTTCCGAGTTCGGCCCACGGAGTCTGATTTATCACGAGGGCCGCGCCTATCGCGTCATGAAAGCGAAGCTGCCCCCGGAGGCGCGAGGTGGCGACGGTTCGGAGCTTGCAACAAAGGATATCTTTATCTGCCAGGATTGTGGCGCTTGCCATGAAAATGAGGTGGAACGTTGCCATGGCTGCAACGCGCATTTGGCAGGTGAAGTGCCGATCAAGAAGACACTGCGGATCGACAATGTCGAGGCCATGCCGACCGAGCGCATTTCGGCAAATGATGAAGAGCGGGTGCGTCAGGGTTTTGACATTCAGACGGTCTTCTCCTGGCCTCGCAAGGAAGGACAGATTCAGGTCACCGATGCTGATTTCCGGTGTGGTGAGAAAAGTCTGTTGGCGCTGCAGTATGCCAACAGCGCCGAGATCAGTCGTTTGAACAAGGGGCTCAAGCGCCGACGGGATCAAACCGTCTTCGGCTTTTATATTGACCCAAGAACAGGATACTGGGCCAAGTCCGAGGATGAAGACGTGGAGACTGACGCGGCGCCGGACGTTGTGAGGCCTGTGCGGATTGTTCCGATCGTCAGGGACCACAAGAACGCGCTTTTGTTCCGGATTACGGAGCCGCAAGCCTACGCGCCTGAAACGATTACTACTCTGCAGCATGCACTGCTCAGGGGCATTGAAGTCGTCTACCAGCTGGAAGAAGGTGAAGTTTTGGGCGAGCCCTTGCCCGCACAAGACAATCGCCGGGCGATCCTTGCATATGAGGCGACCGAAGGCGGCGCGGGTGTTCTGACGCGCCTCATCGATGATCCAAAGGCAATCGCGCTGGTGGCCAAGACGGCGCTTGAGCTGATGCACTTTCAAAACATCGACGAGGCGATTGACGCAGGTGACGCTGCATTGCTCACGGACATAGACCATGAGGCCTGTGTCAGAGGATGTTATCGGTGCCTGCTCTCATATTTCAATCAGCCCGATCACGAGCAGATTGATCGGGCGAGCGATGAAGTGAAGCAGTTTCTGATTGACCTTGCCCGTGGCGAAACAATTATTTTGCAAGGGATAAAGCCGGATGCAGGGGCGCATTTATGGCTCAATGCCTTTGCTGCAGCCAATTTGCCTGAACCAGATACGTTGCATCTTGAACTCGGTGATTCGACGATCGAGTTTGGCTGGAAAACACATCGTGTCGCGGCAACTCTGCAACCGGTTACCAATGAGCTGTCAGGCGAGGCCCTGGAAAAGGGTTGGGAAATCGTCTCTCTGCCCTCAAGTCCTGACGGTGGACTGCCATCTCAGCTGGTGACACTGTTGGGGGGCGACGCATGAGTTTCAACGTATCACCGGGAGATCTTGTCCGGGCAAGAGGACGGGAGTGGGTCGCACTTCCTGCACCTGATAGTGACGTGCTGGCATTACGTCCGCTTTCTGGGAACGAAAACGACATCGTTCTGCTCAACCCTGAACTCGAATTGACGGCAGTGGAGCCTGCTCGTTTCGATCTGCCGACTGATGCGGTGCCAACTGTT
Source organism: Actibacterium sp. 188UL27-1 (assembly GCF_016901225.1). Taxonomy (GTDB): domain Bacteria; phylum Pseudomonadota; class Alphaproteobacteria; order Rhodobacterales; family Rhodobacteraceae; genus 188UL27-1. The sequence goes on from NZ_JAFEUL010000004.1 coordinate 283,668, forward strand.
CAATCGAAGGCGGCTCTGCTCAGCGACGCGCTGAGACTTACACTGCGTCGCGGCGCCGGCCCGTTCAGGTCGGCGGCTCATCTGGCCTTCGAGCCTCGTACTTATCAACTTGTGCCCTTGCTAATGGCTCTGAGGCTTCAGGTTCCGAGACTACTCATTGCTGATGATGTGGGGATTGGGAAAACCATCGAAGCCGGACTGATCCTCCGAGAGTTTATGGACCGGGGCGAGGTAGACTCTTTTTCTGTACTGTGCCCGCCGCACCTCGTGGATCAATGGCTCGTTGAGCTCAAGGACCGGTTCGGGATTGATGCGGTCCCGGTGACCTCGGGAACAGCGGCCCGTCTTGAACGCAATCTGCCCCTCGCCCAGACGTTGTTTGACGCATTTCCGTTCACTGTCGTCAGTCTTGACTACATTAAAGCAGAGAAACGGCGGGACGGATTCGCAAGGGCTTGCCCCGATTTCGTTATTGTGGATGAGGCTCACGCCTGCGTCGGCACCCACAAGGGCAAACAGCAGCGCTTTGATCTCCTTCAGGGGCTTGCAAAAGACGTCAGTCGTCGCCTGATCATGCTGACTGCAACGCCGCATTCGGGCGATGAAGAGGCTTTCGCGAGGCTCCTATCACTGATCAATGGTGAGTTCGCCAGCGCAGACTTTGACAATGTGCGTTATCGGGAGCGCCTCGCGCGGCATTTTGTTCAGCGCAGACGTGTGGACCTGATTGAAGGTGACTGGGATGAGACGCGTTCCTTTCCAAAACATGAGACCACGGAGTTTTCCTATCGGCTGACGGGACTGCACCTGGACTTTCAGGAGGCGGTAATCGACTACTGCCTTGGGGTGGTGTCACGCGCGGGGAGCCAGCGGCGCGATCAAAGGTTGGCGTTCTGGGGAACGCTCGCGCTCATGCGCTGCGTTGGGTCGTCACCGGCTGCGGCGCTCAGTGCCCTGAGGAACCGCGCCAGCAATGAGACTGAGCGCCTCGAACCCCAGATATACGATGAAGACGGCGATGACGAAGATGCCGTTGACCTCGAGCCGGGCACGGTCTTCACATCGGACCCTGAACTGCTTGCGCTGCTTGATAGAGCATCAGACCTTACAACCGAGACAGACCCGAAAATTGACGCGCTCGTCAGTGCCTTGAGACCTCTGATCAAAGACGGGGCAAATCCGGTCGTGTTTTGCCGGTATCTGGCAACTGCGGAATATGTGAAGACACGGCTCCGCAAAGCGTTTAGCAAACTCACTGTTGAAGCGGTAACTGGTGAACTGACACCTGATGAGCGCCGTGACCGGGTTGCCGAAATGGCGTCCGAAGACTCAAAAAAACAAACCCAGCGAATTCTTGTTGCCACCGATTGTCTGTCCGAAGGCATCAATCTTCAGCAACTCTTCGACACCGTGGTTCACTACGATCTTTCGTGGAACCCGACGCGACATCAGCAGCGAGAGGGCCGCGTTGACCGTTTTGGTCAGCCTGCCGAACTGGTTCGGTCAATCATGATGTTCTCGCCCGACAGCGCAATCGATGGCGCGGTTCTGGACGTCATCTTGCGAAAAGCAGAAGAGATTAGGAAAGCCACCGGCGTCACTGTTCCGCTACCGGAAGAACGGGGAGCGGTCACAGACGCATTGATGGCGTCGATGATGCTGCGTCGCGGCGGGCAGCAACAGCTTGCTCTGGATTTACGGCTCGATGACGGCACGCGCGCCATTGAGGCGCGGTGGCGCGATGCCAGCGAGAATGAAAAGAAATCACGCGCACGATTTGCCCAGAACGCAATGAAGCCGGGTGAAGTTGCACCGGAATGGAATAAGGTGAAAGACCTGCTCGGTTCGCCTGATGACGCCAGGTTATTTGTTGATCTGACCATGAGGAAATTCGGCGTACCGCTCGAGAAGAAGGGCACCGTTCATCTCGCCCATATCCACGCATTGCAGCCGAGCCTGAAAGAGAAACTGGATCAGCGCGGACTAAGGGACTCGGTGAGGCTTGCCACCGCCGAACCTGCGCCTTCGGGAACCAGCCTTCTGACTCGGACCCATCCCTTGACGTCCTCGCTGGCGGAAAGCCTTCTTGAAGCCTCCCTTGAGCCAGAGTCGTTGCCCGATCTTGGTATTGGCCGTGTCGGCGCTTGGCCAACGCCAGCGGTCTCCGTGCTGACGCGCATTGCCTTGCTTCGTCTGCGATACAAGCTGACCATTCATGCTAGAAAAGAACGACTGCTCCTCGCTGAAGAAGCAGCGCTTGTTGCTCTACACGGCAATGAGATCATTGCGTCCGGAAACGTAGTCCGGGAGTGGCTCGGCACATCGGCGACAGCCGACCTAGCCGACATTGCACGCAAGAGACTATCCGATGCGGCCAAAGCCGATTTGCCGATGATGGTTGCGGGTCCGCTGGCCGACTTTATCAGGCAGCGTGCGGACGAACTTGTTGAAGATCATGCCCGTCTGCGCGCGGCTGCGGGATCCGCCTCCAGGGTCAGCGTCGAAGCGGTGCTGCCGCCGGATGTGATCGGGCTCTTCGTTCTCATCCCGGACGAGGCCTGAACATGGCCCGTCGTCCTGTCACCGACCTTTCCGCCTGGCCGTCGATCAGCCTCGAAGGCAATCTGATTGCGCCCGCCATGCTGGCGCGAATTGATGAACGCGCTGCGCCTGAACAGAGCCCGGAAGACTATGGTGTCCGCAAGGGTCTGACGCTTCGCGAGGAAGTCTCCACCGCCTTCCGGGTCGGCCAATCGCATTTTGATGCCTTCAGTAAGCTGAGCAATCCCTCTGCCGACGCAACGCGCCGCTTCATGAGGGCCTTCCTCAAGGAGACGTTTGGGTTTGATGACATTGAGGACGGCGGCGGGCTGATCGCGCACTCTGCTGGCGGTCATCGCATTCCTGTCATCGTCGTGCCGCCGGATGAAGACCGGCTCGACCGGCGCAGCCCGACGCTTTCGGGCGAGCGCTCCCGCTCGCCCGCCTTTGCGTTGCAGGACTATCTCAACGAAGAGGATGACGCCCTCTGGGGACTTGCCACCAATGGCATGGTCATCCGCCTGATGCGGGACAACGCCTCTCTGACGCGCCCAGCCTTTATCGAGGCCGACCTTGCCCAGATATTCTCCAATGAGGATGCCGCCTCCTTCGGTTTGCTCTGGCTGCTGGTTCACCGCAGCCGCTTCGACAATGCAGGCGCCCCCGCCACCGACTGTGCGCTGGAGCGCTGGCGGGAAACGGGCACAAAAGAGGGTGAGGTCGCGCGTGACCGGCTCGCGGCGCAGGTCGAGCAAGCACTCAACATTCTTGGCTCGGGCTTCCTTGAGGCCAATCCGGCGCTCGCGGCCAAGCTTCAGTCAGGCGAGCAAAATCTCACCGAGTGGTTCAACGAGCTGTTGCGTCTGGTCTACCGCCTGATCTTTCTCATGGTCGCTGAGGACAGAAACCTTCTGCACCCGAAAGCCTCTCGCGCTGACGCGCGCAAGCTCTATGCGGACGGCTACAGCCTGGCCCATCTTCGCTCTCAGTGTTTTCGCGGGGCGACGTGGGACCGCCACCATGACCGCTATGAGGGGATTAAGATCATCTTCCGCTCACTGGCGGGCGGACAGGAGGCGCTATCGCTGCCCGCGCTTGGCGGGCTCTTTGCGCCGAACATGTTGCCGAGCCTAGAAACCGCGAAGCTGCGCAACCGCGCTTTCATGGAGGCGCTCTATCGCCTGTCATGGCTACAAGGCAAAACCGGAATGGCGCCGGTCAACTGGCGCGCCATGGAGGCGGAGGAACTGGGGTCCGTTTATGAATCCCTGCTCGAACTCCAGCCGCAGCTCGGCGATGACGGCAAGTCGCTCGTCTTTGCCTCCGATGCGGCTGAGCAAAAGGGCAATCAGCGCAAGACGACCGGCTCCTACTACACGCCCGACAGCCTCGTGCAGGCGCTGCTCGATACCGCGCTCGATCCCGTTCTCGACAAGACCGAAGCTGAAGCCGACGATCCAGAAACGGCCCTTCTGAACCTGTCCGTCATCGACCCTGCCTGCGGGTCCGGTCACTTCCTGCTGTCGGCAGCAAGACGGATCGCGACGCGCGTTGCCCGTATCCGTGCCGACGGCACACCTGCGCAGGAAGATTTCCGCCATGCCCTGCGGGATGTGGCGAGGTCGTGCATCCACGGGGTGGATCGCAACCCGATGGCGGTGGAGTTGACCAAGGTCGCGCTCTGGATCGAAACCGTCGATCCCGGCCTGCCGCTTGGGTTCTTCGATGCGCAGATCCGCTGTGGCGATGCGCTGCTCGGCGTGTTTGATCTCACCGTTCTGGAAGGCGGCATTCCGGATGCCGCCTACAAACCGCTGACGGGCGATGACAAGACGATCGCCAAATACTATCGCGACAAGAACAAGCGCGAAGTCAAAGAGCGCGAAAAGATCGCCAGCGGCTTCGGGTTCAACCGCCAGCAGGATTTCATGCGCGAATTTGCGCGGCTGCGGGCCATGCCGGAAAACACGGTGCGGCAGATCGAGGCGAAGTCAGAAAAGCTTCGCGCCCTGACAGCCGAAGGTGCCGCCGCGTGGACGCTGGAGACCGCCTGCGATCTCTATGTCTCGGCCTTCCTCCTGCCCAAAACAAAAGACGATCCCAATGCCGGGCCGAACGGCCTGCCGCGCCGTGGCACGGAAACCGTGCCGACTTCTGGCGCGGTCTGGGAATGGCTGCGCGGGGTGCAACTCTTCGGCCCGCTCTTTGCCAATAGCATCGATGCCGCCCGCAAAGCCCGCGCCTTCCATTGGCCGCTGGAATTCCCGGACATCATGCAAAGCGGCGGGTTCGATGTGGTGCTGGGCAACCCGCCTTGGGAGCGGGTGAAGCTACAGGAGCAGGAATTCTTTGCCCTGAAGGATCAGGACATCGCCACGGCGAAGAACGCTGCTGCGCGAAAGAAACTGATTGAAAAGTTGGCTGAAACGAATCCTCCGCTCGCCAGAGAATGGCAGGAGGCATTGCGAAGCGCCGCAGTCGAAAGCCACTTCATGCGGGAATCCGGTCGCTTCCCCCGCGGAGGGGTTGGAGATGTGAACACGTATGCGGTGTTTACTGACCAATTCTGGCAACTCACCCAACCGGAAGGCTACGCAGGACTGATTATTCCGACCGGGCTGGTTAGTGGGTTCACCTATCGCTTTTCTTGGGGAGTTGTTGAGTTCAAAATCGCTTGTCGCATTCTATGGCTTCGAGAATGAAGACCTCATTTTCCCTCACATCACGAACAAGGTGAAGTTTGGTCTGCTGACAATCGCGGGGCGCGATGTCCGAGTTGAACAGCCTTGGTTTACGGCGCACATTCGCCAGCCTGCCGAAATCGCCGATCCCGAGAAGCGTTACGCGCTAACTGTCGATGAAATTCGGGCGATCAATCCGAACACGCTCAATCTGCCCGCCTTTCGGTGGACTAGAGACGCCAAGGTAACGGCAGCTATCCACACAGCCGCACCGATCCTCATTGAGAAAGACGGAAACACGGTCACCGCCAATCCTTGGGGAGTTACGCCGAAAACACTCTTCCACATGTCGGGTGCTTCAGAGAGTTTTATTGACCACGACGAAGTCGCCCCATTGATTTTAGAGAGACGGGGCGCACTCGCTGTATTGAGCGACAGTCGCGAGGTTTATCCCCTATATGAAGGTAAAATGCTTTGGCAATTCGACCATCGATACGGGACTTACGAGAAGCAAACACTCAAACAAGCAAATAAGGGCGTTCTACCAAGGGTAAGTTTCGATCAGCACTATGATCCAACATATCAAGTGCAACCCAGATATTGGGTTGAAAAGGGACTTACTCACGATGCCCTGGCTGAACATGCCGAACGGGAATGGAGTTTCTCGTGGCGTGACGTTGGGCCTTCAGAACGAACATTTGTAGGCACCGCGATTCCCCGGACTGCGGCGGGCGATACGGCTTATCTTCTTTGCCCGGGACGAAGCGCTGAAGAGAACGTTGCTCTTGTTGGTATTCTTGGGTCACTCGTTTGCGATTACGCAGCTCGACAAAAGTCGAATCGAATGAAGTATTTTGTTGTCGAGCAGATACCGGCAATAGCGCCAGATGTCCTTAGCTCGAACTTCGATTTCCTTGGGTGCTCCGCAGGTGACTTTCTTACTAAGCGAGTTCTGGAGCTTTGCTACACAAATGAAGAAATGATTGGTCTCGCGAGAGATCTTCAGCATCACTCCTTACCTTACCGGTGGGTTCCAGCGAGGCGGGAGGTTTTGCAAGCTGAGGTCGATGGCGCTTTGATGCACCTTTACGGCTTGTCCCGCGATCAAGCCGATTGGCTCCTCGATTCCTTCACCGTTCTCCGAAAATACGAAGAACGCGATCACGGCGAGTTCCGAACAAAACGGCTTGTTCTTGAAGCCTACGACGCAATGGCAAAAGCCAAAGCCGAAGGTGTAGCCTACCAGACGCCGCTATCACCGCCGCCTGCCGATATAAGCCTTTGTCATGGCGCGGATGAATCAGGACTGCGCGCGATCGCACAACCCATCCAACTCCCGCCGCTCGAACAACTGCCCGATTCGATCTGGGCTCGGGCAGCGCCGTCACCGCAGCATGATCCGACAGCTGCGCTTGCGGCTATTCTTAAATCGCTGGATCAGCCAACAGAGATCCGGACCGTGCGTCTCGCCGCCGTGATGATGCTTGAGCCGCATTTGTTGACACCACTTCTTACTGGTCAGGATCAGCAAGACTGGCGGCGGCTGGTGGGTCCAGAGGCTAAACCCCATTCCAGCAATGTCGTAGGCTTTGCTGCCCGCACGACACCAGGATGGAATGCTGCGATCACGAACCATCGCGGGAATGGTCGATTGATCGAAGATCTGGCTGAAGGAACCTGGGCTCCTGGAACAGGCCTTGAGGCTTTCGACACAGCCGGCTGGCCAGAGGGACGGGCCAAATTCGCGCTCACTGTATTACGAAATCTCGACATCGATACGACCATAGAGGCAGCACCCGACGAAATTCGGGACTGGATCGGCAATGTCGCAACAGGATGACCTCTTCCCGGTTCCGCCTTTGAGCGTAGAGGTACCGCAAGGCCTCAAAGAGCCTCGACTCTGGGTGCGTCGGCTTAAGATATGGGAGGCACCGGGTGGTGAGGTTATCCGCGACATTGAGCTTCGGCCGGGCCTTAACATCATTTGGTCTCCGGACGGAGACGATGATCCAAACAGCGACGTGCGCGCCATTGGGCACGGCAGCGGCAAGACGCTGTTCTGCCGCCTACTAAGGTATTGCCTTGGCGAAGTCCGTTTTGCTGACGAGGTGCAGCGGGATGCGATCTCGACGACGTTATTGAATGGAGTCGTCGGCGCCGAAGTAATCCTAGACGGGGCTTGTTGGGCGGTCGTGCGGCCGCTAGGCGCCCAACGCAAACACTTCGCAATCAAGGACGGCGATCTTGATGCCGTCGCGACGATGGAAAGTGCTGCAACCGGCATTGAGCCGCTCATCGACGCCATAGACGCCGCAATACTTGGTGAAGGCACGGCACAGTTAGCGAGGTTATCCCCAGACCAACACGCCTGGCCTATCGCGCTCGCCTGGGCGTCTCGCGATCAGGAATGCCGCTTCGACGACGTGCTGGATTGGCGCTCGCCCGCATCGGGGTCCGACGCGCCGCAGCCGGCGAGTGGGGATGCGAAGGGACCGCGCCTTCTTGCGATGCGCGCCTTTCTGATGGCGATCACCGAGGACGAGCAAGCCGCTCGACGCCGGGAGCAGGAGATCTCAGTGCAATTGGACGAGGCGAAACGGCAGCGCTCATTTCTTGAGTGGGATCAGACCCGCCGCGTTGATCGGCTCGTGAGCGATCTTGGCCTGAGCGATACGTCACTCCCGGAGATGCCTCTTCTTCTCGACTCCCTGAAGTCTGCCGCGAGGCAGCGACTCGCGGCCGCCGCCAAGTTGCCTGCCGGCAATTCTTCCGAACTATCGGCGGCACGGAACTCACTTCAGGCGGCAAGAGCGACGCTGCGCGAAGCAGAACTCAAAGTAACAGGTCTTGAGGTAAAACTGCCGCTGGAAGAAAAGATTCTAAGTCAACTGAACAGCGAAATTCCAGGGCTGTCTGCAGCCGCACAAACAGCCACAAGTCCAATCTGTCCGATCTGCGAAGTCCCGCTCGATGCAGCCTTGGCTGAAGGCTGTAAGCTGTCCCATCGGCTTCCCGACGCTGCGCAATGTCGAGCGCGGTGGAATGCGAAGCAGCAAGAGGTTGAGGCTCAAGAGCAAGTTGTCTCCGGCGTGCGAACTGAGATTGAAAGCACAAAACCTGAGATAGCGCTCGCCATCCAAAATGTTCAGCAAGCAGAAGAACGCGTGCGCAGGCTGGAAGAGGCGGCGGACGCCCGCAATACGACTTGGCGAACCGCGACCCGCAGTGTCGAAGACGCACAACGTTGCGCAGAACTTGTCGATGAGCTTGCTGCCGCGAAGACGACGATTAGCTCCGCTGATAGTGAGCTGCAGCGTGTGCGGGAGCAGGTGCGCGGCTTCGAGGACAAGCAGGCGCAGACCATTGGTGCGATTTCGCAGAAGTTCTCAGCAATTGTTCGCCGTCTTCTTGGTGGTGATGCCAAAGGCACAATCCGTTTAACCGGCAAGGGTCTTGAAATCAGCGTCGAGGCCGGAGGAGACCGACGGACCGCGGCTATCGAGTCATTGAAGGTGCTCGCCTTCGATCTTTCCTGCCTGTGTTTGAGTATTGAGGGGCGAACGCGCATTCCTGCGTTTCTGATCCATGACAGTCCGCGTGAAGCGGACCTGGGTCAAACGATATATGATGAGTACTTCCAGCTTCTGAAACAGCTTGAGGAAGAGCTGTCGGGTGCTGTTTTTCAATACGTGGTGACGACCACGACGAAACCGCCGCAAGGACTCAATCGTGAACCTTGGCGTCGGGTGCTACTGCGGGGCGCGCCCGGCTCGGAGCGCCTTCTGCGGCGCGACCTGTGACATTGTGAGAAAATGATCGAAAGTCCACAATCCTTCATCGTCTCAACCGAATGCCAAAAGGCGGCTGAACGCCACGGCTTTCGGCGTCGGCTTCGAGAGGGAAACGGATGGGCGGCATTTCAGTCGACGACAGCGCAGGGTACGATTTGGTTAGCCTCAGGAGGGGTGTCAGGTCCCTGGTTTCTGGCGCTCGACCATGGCGGTGTGATCGAGGAGATCCGCCTGAATCTCGTGCCACTGGACGGTCCGGGCCTCGCTCGTTTCCGATTTGAGGATCTTCGCGAGCTATATGAGGTTCTTCCGCAGGTTTACGGGCTGGCGGCGAGTTTGCCGGATAGGCCGCTGCGCACCTTTCAAGCAAAAGTCAGAGACCTTCCAAGCTCGACAGAGGCGGAGCGTCTTATCGTTCAGCGCATCGGACAGAATATCTTTCGAGAGAGCCTAATGGACTACTGGCAAGGCCGTTGTCCTTTGACGGGAATAACAGACCCCGCACTACTTCGCGCTTCACACATCGTTCCCTGGAGCGAATGCGAAAGCGATGCCGATCGACTCGACGTGCACAACGGGCTTCTGTTGTCGGCGCTTTGGGACGCTGCCTTTGACCGAGGGCTTGTTACGTTTGCCGATGACGGAGAACTGAACCGTGCCGGATTTGCCGGAGGCTCCAACTCTTGAGTAGGATGGAGCATCATGAGCAAGACAACGAACAAGTATTCACCGGAAGTCCGCGAACGCGCTGTACGGATGGTATTGGATGGC